>NZ_BSUM01000001.1:0-1224235 GCF_030161595.1 Litorihabitans aurantiacus | reverse complement strand
GAGGGGTCCACGCGGCGCCCCGGCTCGGTCACGACCTCACCGTTTACGCTGACGCGCCCGGCGGCGATGTAGTCCTCGCTCACGCGCCGCGAGCCGACACCCGCGGCCGCCATCACCTTCTGCAGCCGGACGCCGTCCGGTTCCTCACTCACCTGATGTCCTCCAGCTCGTCCAGCTCGTCCATGCCCGGCAGGTAGGGCGCCAGCGGCGGCAGCTCCTCCAGCGAGGCGAGTCCCATGCGCTCCAGGAACGTGGTCGTGGTGCGGTACAGCGTGGCGCCGCCCTCGCCGTCGCGCCCCGCCTCCTGGATCAGGCCGCGTGTCACGAGCGTGCGCACGACGCCGTCGACGTTGACGCCCCGGATCGCGGCGATGCGGCCGCGCGTGACCGGCTGGCGGTAGGCGACGACGGCGAGCGTCTCCAGCGACGCCTGCGTCAGCCGCGCGGTCTGGCCGTCGAGCACGAGGTCGCGCACGAA
Source organism: Litorihabitans aurantiacus (assembly GCF_030161595.1). Taxonomy (NCBI): domain Bacteria; kingdom Bacillati; phylum Actinomycetota; class Actinomycetes; order Micrococcales; family Beutenbergiaceae; genus Litorihabitans; species Litorihabitans aurantiacus. Next base: position 1,223,757 of record NZ_BSUM01000001.1, on the reverse strand, counting down.
CGGGGCGAACGCCGGGGCGGAGTAGAGCCGCCACGCACCGTCGACCTCGCGCAGCTCGTACCCGCGCTCCTGCTCCCGGTAGGCGGCCGCGAGGTCGTGCAGGTGGTGCCGCGCGCGCTCGCGCGGGATGTCGAGCACCTGGGCCACGCGGGCCTCGCTCACCGGTTCGTCCACGACGGCGAGGATCGCCTCGACCGCGGCGCGCTCGCCGCCGGGCAGGTCGGCCGCGACCGGCCGCGGAGGTGCTGCGTGGTGCGGTGCGGCGGCCGGGAGCGGTGGGACGTCGACGTCGACGTCACTGCGCTCCTCGGTCACCCCAGGACTTTACCCGGACGCGGTGACGTCCGCCCCGCCGTCGAACTCCGAGGACACGCTGACCTCGCGCGCCCCGCCGAGCCAGCGGACCGTGAGTTCCCCCAGCGCGGTCGGCTGCTCGAAGGCGAGGACGCCCTCGCGGTAGAGGTCGAGCAGCGCCAGGAACCGGGCGATGACCACGGGAGCGCCGCCCGCGTCGTCCGTCAGCGCGCGGAACGTCGTGACGGGGTGGCGCCGGAGCCGCAGCACCAGCAGCGACGCCTGCTCGCGCACGCTCACGGCCGGGGCGTGCAGGTGCCCCACACCGACCTCGGGGGTGGGCCGGGGCGTGAGGGCGCGCGCCGCGATGCGCGCGAGATCCTCCGGACCGACGGCGAGCACGAGGTCCGGCAGCAGTCGGGCGAAGGCCGGTTCGAGACCGACGTCGCGCGGCAGCGAACCCGCCCCGCGCGCCCACCGCCGCTCGAGGTCGGCCGCGACGTCCTTGTACGCCCGGTACTGCAGCAACCGGGCGAACAGCAGGTCGCGCGCCTCGAGCAGCTCCAGGTCCTCGGGGTCCTCGGCCTCCCGCCCGGGCAGCAGCCGCGCGGTCTTGAGGTCCAGCAGGGTCGAGCCGATGAGCAGGAACTCGCTGGCCTGCTCCAGCTCCCAGACGTCCTGCGCACGCAGGAACGCGAGGAAGTCGTCGGTCACGACGGCGAGCGCGACCTCGGTGACGTCCATGCGGTGTTTCGCGATGAGCGACAGCAGCAGGTCGAACGGTCCGGAGAAGTTCTCGAGGTTGACCTCGAACGAGGGCCGCCGGGTGGCCGACCCGGAGTCCGGCGGTGGCACCGGGGGCACCACCGCGGGGGCGGTGTCAGGCGACGTCACCGCGCGCGACGAGCTCGCGCGCGAGCCGGCGGTAGGCCACGGCCCCGGCGTGCGACGGCGCGTAGGAGGTGATCGGTTCGGTCGCCACCGACGCGTCCGGGAACTTGATCGTGCGGCCGATGACGGTGGTGAACACGTCGTCCCCGAACGTCTCCTGCACGCGCTGCAGCACCTCGCGCGAGTGCAGCGTGCGGCCGTCGTACATCGTGGCGAGGATGCCGTCGGTGCGCAGCCGCGGGTTGAGCCGGTCGCGCACCTTCTCGATGGTCTCGAGCAGCAGCGCGACGCCGCGCAGCGCGAAGAACTCCGTCTCGAGCGGGACGATGACGCCGTGGGCCGCCGTGAGGGCGTTGACGGTCAGGAGGCCCAGCGAGGGCTGGCAGTCCACGAGCACGACGTCGTAGTCGTCCATGATCGGGCGCAGCACCCGGGTGAGCGCCTGCTCGCGACCCACCTCGTTGACGAGCTGGAGCTCGGCCGCCGACAGATCGATGTTCGCGGGCACGAGGTCGAGCCCCGGGACGCTGGTGGCCTGGATGATCGTGCGGACGTCGACGCTCGAGTCCATGAGCGCCGTGTAGATCGTGCTGTCGAGCTCGTGCGCGGGGATCCCGAGACCGGCCGACGCCGCGCCCTGGGGGTCGAAGTCCACCAGCAGCACCCGGCGGCCGTACTCCGCGAGCGCGGCTCCCAGGTTGATCGTCGTGGTGGTCTTGCCCACGCCGCCCTTCTGGTTGCACATCGCGATGATGCGCGCGGGGCCGTGGGCCTCCAGCGGGGCCGGGACGGCGAAGTCCTGCGCGTCCGCCGCAGCGGCGGCCGAACTCGGGACCCCGGCCACGTCGAGGGTCGGCTGCACGTCGTTCACGCCCCCACCGTATCGCGGGCACCCTCCCCCGAGGCTGACGACCCGCTCCACCCCGCCGCCGCACCCCACCGCTACCTTGTGCCCATGGATCTCGCCGTCTCCTTCACGCCCGACCTGCTGGTCGCGTTCCTCACCCTGTTCGTGCTGGAGCTGGTGCTCGGCGTCGACAACGTCATCTTCATCTCGATCCTCGCGAGCAAGCTGCCTGTGGCGCAGCAGGCGCGGGCGCGCAACATCGGCCTCACGCTGGCGATGGTGATGCGCATCGGACTCGTCTTCGCCGCCTCCTGGATCGTCTCGCTGAAGGACGACCTGTTCACGATCGGCTCGATGGGCTTCTCCGGTCGGGACCTCATCCTGATCGTCGGCGGCGCGTTCCTCATCTACAAGGCGGCGCACGAGATCCACGTGAAGCTCGAGGGCACCGAGTCCGGGCACGGCGGTTCCGGCGCGGGGACCGCGACGTTCGGGGCGATCCTGATCCAGATCCTCCTGATGGACCTCGTCTTCAGCTTCGACTCGGTGATCACGGCCGTCGGCATGGTCGACGAGCTGCTCGTCATCATCGTCGCGGTCGTGCTGTCGTTCGGGATCATGCTCGTCGCGGCGAAGCACATCTTCACGTTCGTCAACGCCCACCCGTCGGTGAAGATCCTCGCCCTGGCCTTCCTCCTGCTCATCGGCGCCTTCCTCGTGGCCGACGGTTTCGGCTACAAGGCCGACAAGGCCCTGATCTACGGCCCGATGGCGTTCGCGATCCTGGTGGAGGCGTTCAACATGGCCTACCGCCGCCGCCAGCGCGCGGCCCGCGGGGAGGGCGCCTCGACCGCCGTCGAGCTGCGGCACACCCGGCGCGACGCCGACGACTCCGACGCCGTCGCGGCGGCGTCCACCGACAACGCCGGTGCGGTCACGCTCTCGCGACGCCCGGTGACGGCGCCGAAGGACTAGCGCACCGACCGCGGCCGGTGGTCGCGCCCGACTCGCGATTCAGCCGTGGGCGCGCGGGTGGGCCGCGGCGTAGACCTCGCGCAACGTCTGCACGGTCACGTGCGTGTACAGCTGGGTCGTGGTGACCGACGCGTGCCCGAGCAGCTCCTGCACCACCCGGACGTCGGCGCCGCCGGCCAGCAGGTGCGTGGCGAAGGAGTGCCGCAGCGTGTGCGGCGACACCTGGACGTCGAGGCGGGCGCGCGCGGCCGCGTCCTGCAGCACCGCCCAGGCGCTCTGCCGCGACAGCGGCGCGCCGCGCTGCCCGAGAAAGAGCGCCGCCCCGCCACGCCCCCGGGCGGCGAGCTCGGGCCGGGCCCGGACCAGGTACGCGGCCAGCGCGCGGACGGCGTGCGAGCCGAGCGGGACGACGCGCATCCGGCGCCCCTTCCCGAGCACGCGGATGAGCGGGGTGTCGGCGTCGAGGTCGACGTCGTCGACGGCGAGCGAGACGACCTCCGTGATCCGCGCCCCGGTGGAGTACAGCAGCTCGAGCAGGGCGCGGTCGCGCAGGCCGGTGGCGCCCTCCCCGCGCTCGCGGCCTCCAGGAGCGCCTCGACCTCGGCGACGCTGATGGCCTTGGGCAGGCGTCTCGCCGACGACGGCGGTCGGACGTCCGAGGCGGGATCCGCCTCCGTGCGCCCCTCGAGGACGGCGAAGCGGTGCAGGCCGCGCAGCGCGACCACCGCGCGACCGGTGGACGACGGCGAGAGCGCGGACCCGCCGTCGCCACCGGTGCGCAGGACCTCGACGTAGTCCGCGACGTCGCCGTCGGTCACGTCACCCACGTCGCGGCGACCGCGGTCGGCGAGGTAGGCGAGGTAGCGCGTGAGGTCGCGCCGGTAGGCGGAGGCCGTGTGGTCGCTGACGCCGCGCTCGACGCCGAGGTGGGCGAGGTAGTCGCCGAGCAGCTCCGTCAGGGCGGGGGCGACCTCGGAGCGGGGGTGGTGGCGGAGGGGCCGCCGGTCACCACGGGAGGAACGGGTCGACGGCGACGGCCGCGAACACGATCGTGAGGTAGGTGATGGAGCCGTGGAAGACCTTCATCGCGGGCTGGCGCGAGGCCACGCCCCGGCGCTCCGGGTCGACGGCGATCCGGTAGAGGCGGATGCAGGAGATGGTGAACCAGGCACCGGCGACGGTCGCGGCGACGGCGTAGGCCCAGCCCATCCCGGCCACCGGGACCAGCACGAGGCTGCACGCGACCATGGCGACGGCGTAGGCCAGCATCTCGGCGGCCACCCGCCGCTCACCGGCCACGACCGGCAGCATCGGGACACCCGCCGCGGCGTAGTCGTCCTTGAACCGCATCGACAGCGGCCAGTAGTGCGGCGGCGTCCACAGGAAGATGATCCCGAACAGCACCAGGGCGGCCCAGTCGAGACCACCCGTGACGGCCGACCAGCCGATGAGCACCGGCATGCAGCCGGCGGCGCCGCCCCACACGATGTTCTGGGACGTGCGGCGCTTGAGGATCATCGTGTAGCCGACGACGTAGATCGCGATGGCACCGAGCGTCAGGAGCGCCGAGGCCAGGTTCACCACGAGGGCGAACCACACGATGGAGCCGATGCCGAGCGCCGAGCCGAACACGAGCGCCTGGCGGGGTGTGACCTCGCCGGTCACCAGCGGACGGCGCTTGGTGCGCCCCATGACGGCGTCGATGTCGCGGTCGATGTAGCAGTTGAGGACGTTCGCCGACCCTGCCGCGGCGGCGCCGCCCAGCAGCGTCGCCAGGATCAGCCACAGGGAGGGCAGCCCCCGCTCGGCCAGGATCATGGTGGGAACGGTCGTGACGAGGAGGAGCTCGATGACGCGCGGCTTGGTCAGCGCGACGTAGGCACCCAGGGTGCGACGCCAGCCGCTGCGGCGCGGTGCGGACCCTGACGGTGCCGGAGCCGCTGCCGGTGCGGTCGTGGGCGCCGGGGCGTCGTCCGCCTTCGAGGTCGACGGCGTCGCGAGACGTCCCGCGAGCGAGTCGGTCGAGGCCACGGGCGGTGTCCTTCCCCTGGAGGCAGTGATCACCCCATCGTAGGGCAGCATCGCCACCGCCCCGCCGAGCGGCGGCACGCGCCGGACGTGCCGTTCGCCACCGCGGGAGCCACCGACGGCGGGGCCCGGCGCCGTCCGCCACCGCCGCGCCGGGTCCCCGGCACCTCCTCGCCGGCGCTTCTCGCCGCACGGCGTTCAGATGCTGGCTCCCCCGGACAGCGGCGGGGCCCCGCAGTAGGCTGGAGATCGTGCGCCGAGCAGCCTGCGGACCCAGCAGCGCGCCTCCGCACCGACGCGACGAACCGAAGGAGCTCACGTGAACGCACCTGCCCCCGAGCGACCACCCTGGGGTGGAACGACCTGGATCTCGCCGCCGTGGCCACGGCGAAGGCGCTGGCCGCGGACGCCGTGGAGAAGGTCGGCAACGGGCACCCGGGCACGGCGGTGAGCCTCGCCCCCGCGGCGTACCTGCTCTACCAGAACGTGCTGCGCCACGACCCGACGGACACCCACTGGCTGGGCCGGGACCGGTTCGTGCTCTCCGCGGGGCACTCGAGCCTGACGCAGTACATCCAGCTCTACCTGGGCGGTTTCGGGCTCGAGCTCGCCGACCTCGAGGCGCTGCGCACCTGGGGCTCGAAGACCCCGGGCCACCCCGAGTTCCGTCACACCGACGGCGTCGAGATCACGACGGGGCCGCTGGGCACGGGCCTGGCCTCCGCCGTCGGCATGGCCATGGCGGCCCGCCGCGAGCGCGGCCTGCTCGACCCCGACGCCCCCGCCGGCACCAGCCCGTTCGACCACTTCGTCTTCACGATCGCCGGTGACGGCTGCCTCCAGGAGGGCGTCTCCTCCGAGGCCTCTTCGCTCGCCGGCACGCAGGAGCTGGGCAACCTCATCCTGATCTGGGACGACAACCGGATCAGCATCGAGGGCGACACCGACATCTCCTTCACCGAGGACGTCCTCAAGCGCTACGAGGCCTACGGCTGGCACACGCAGCGCGTGGACTGGACGAACGGCGGCACGGAGTACCGCGAGGACGTGGACGCGCTGAACGCCGCCATCGAGGCGGCGAAGGCGGAGACGACGCGCCCCTCGATCATCGACCTGCGCACCGTGATGGCGTGGCCCTCCCCGACCAAGCAGGGCTCGCACGACGCGCACGGCAGCAAGCTGGGCGCGGAGGAGATCGCCGGCCTCAAGCAGGCCCTCGGCCTCGACCCCGAGGCGAGCTTCGCCGTCGCCCCCGAGGTGCTCGCGCACACGCGCTCGCTCGCCGAGCGCGCCGCGGCCGATCGGGCGGAGTGGGAGCAGGGCTACCAGGCGTGGCGCGAGGCGAACCCCGAGCGGGCCGCATTGCTCGACCGCCTCGTCGCCCGCGAGCTCCCCGCCGATCTCGCGGCCGGGCTGCCGACGTTCGAGGCGGGTACGTCGCTGGCCACCCGCGCCGCGTCCGGCAAGGTGCTCGCCGCGCTGGCCGCCCCCTGCCCGAGCTGTGGGGCGGCAGCGCCGACCTCGCCGGTTCGAACAACACCACGATGGCGGGTGAGCCGTCGTTCTTCCCGGCGCACCGCTCCACCAAGGAGTTCGAGGGCAACCCCTACGGCCGCACGCTCCACTTCGGCATCCGCGAGCACGGGATGGGGGCCATCCTCAACGGCATCGCGCTGCACGGCCTCACCCGGCCCTACGGCGGCACGTTCCTGACGTTCTCCGACTTCATGCGCGGCGCCGTGCGCCTCACGGCCATCATGGGGGTCGGTGTCACCTACGTCTGGACGCACGACTCGATCGGTGTCGGCGAGGACGGTCCCACGCACCAGCCGATCGAGCACCTGGCGGCGCTGCGTGCGATGCCGGGCCTCGCCGTCGTGCGCCCCGGTGACGCGAACGAGACCGCCGCCGCCTGGGTGGCGATCCTCGAGCGCGACGCGCCCGCGGGTCTGATCCTGTCGCGGCAGAACATGCCCGTCCTCCCGCGCGGGACCGAGGGCTTCGCGGCGGCGCAGGTCGACCGCGGCGCCTACGTGCTGATCGAGGGTTCGACCGGCACGCCCGACGTCATCCTCGTGGCCACCGGGTCCGAGGTGGGTCTGGCCGTCGCCGCCCGCGAGCAGCTGGAGGCCGACGGCGTCAGCACGCGCGTCGTCTCCGCGCCCTGCCTCGAGTGGTTCGCCGAGCAGGACGCGGACTACCGCGAGAGCGTGCTGCCGCGCGGCGTCCGCGCCCGGGTGAGCGTCGAGGCGGGTGTCGCGATGCCGTGGGCAGGCGTGGTCGGTGACGCCGGACGCAGCGTCTCGATCGAGCACTACGGCGCCTCGGCCGACGCGGCCACGCTGTTCCGCGAGTTCGGCTTCACGCCCGAGGCCGTGGTCGCCGCGGCACGCGAGTCGATCGCCGCCGTCGCCGGCGACGACTCCCCCGGTCCGGCCCAGCCGTCGGGCTCGTCCGGGACGGGGGACCAGGGCGGTCACTGACCGCCCACCCACCCGCACCCACCAGCCGTCCCCGGCCGCCCGCGCGGCCGGGGACGGCGAGCAGGACCGCCACCCGCACCACCCGGAGGAGAACCCCATGAGTGCCGATCAGCCGCTCGCCCGCATCGTTGCCTCCGGGGTGTCCCCGTGGCTCGACGACCTGAGCCGGGCGCGCCTGCGCTCCGGGAACCTCGCCGAGCTGATCCAGTCGGGTCGGGTGCTCGGGGTCACGACCAACCCGACGATCTTCGACAAGGCGCTGGCCGAGGGCGACGCCTACGACGAGTCGGTGGCCGCCCTCGCGGCCGAGGGGGCCGACGTCGAGCAGGCGGTGCGCACGCTCACGACCGACGACGTCCGGGAGGCGGCGGACCTCTTCGCGCGCCTCCTGCCCGGACCGCCGCACGGCGACGGCCGCGTCTCGATCGAGGTGGACCCGCGCCTCGCGCACGACACCGACGGCACGATCGCGCAGGCCCGCGAGCTGTGGCGGCTCGTCGGCCGACCCAACGTCTACATCAAGATCCCGGCGACGCCGGAGGGCTGCTCGCGATCACCGAGGCGATCGCGGAGGGCATCAGCGTCAACGCGACGCTGATCTTCTCGGTCGACACCTACCGCTCGGTGGCCACGGCCTACGTCGACGGTCTCGAGCGCGCGGCCGCCGCGGGGGTCGACCTCGCGCCCATCGCCTCGGTGGCCTCGGTCTTCCTGTCACGCATCGACGCGAAGGTCGACCCGCTGCTCGACGAGATCGGGACCCCAGAGGCCGCCGCGCTGCGCGGGACGGCCGCGGTCGCCGGCGCGCGCGCCAGCTACGAGGCCTTCCGCGAGATCTTCACCTCGCCGCGGTGGAACGACCTGGCGGCCGCGGGCGCACGGGTGCAGCGCCCGCTGTGGGCCTCGACCGGCGTGAAGGACCCGAGCTACCCCGACACGCGGTACGTCGACGAGCTGATCGCGCCCGACGTCGTCAACACGATGCCCGAGAAGACGCTCGAGGCCGTCCTCGACCACGCCCGGCTCCCCGCCGGCGACGGCCCCGTCGACACGCTGACGCCGCACATCGCCACCGCGCACGAGCAGCTCGACGGGCTGCTCCGCCTCGGCGTCCCCTACGAGCAGCTGCTGGCCGACCTGACCCGCGAGGGCGTGGAGTCGTTCATCGACTCCTGGAACCACCTGCTCGAGACCGTCTCCACCGCCCTGACCGACGCGAGGAACACGAGGAACGCATGAGCGACCGCACGATCGCGGCCGGGAAGAACCCGCTGCGGCAGGCCGACGACCGCCGCCTGCCCCGCATCGCGGGTCCGAGCGGACTGGTGATCTTCGGCGTCACCGGCGACCTCTCCCGCAAGAAGCTGCTGCCCGCCGTCTACGACCTGGCCAACCGCGGCCTCCTGCCGCCGGGATTCGGGCTGACGGGCTTCGCGCGACGCGACTGGAACGCCGAGCACTTCGCCCAGATCACGAAGGAGGCGGTGCAGGCCCACGCCCGCACCCCGTTCCGCGAGCGCGTGTGGAAGCAGCTCGAGCAGGGCATCCGGTTCGTCCAGGGCGAGTTCGACGACGACGACGCGTTCGACCGCCTGGCCGCGACGGTCGCCGAGCTCGACACCCAGCGCGGCACGGGCGGCAACCACGCGTTCTACCTCTCCGTGCCCCCGGGAGCCTTCCCGCTCGTGTGCAAGCAGCTCGCGCGCTCGGGCCTGTCGCAGAGCGCCGACGACGCCTGGCGCCGCGTGGTCATCGAGAAGCCGTTCGGCCACGACCTCGCCTCGGCGCTGGAGCTGCAGGAGGTCGTGGAGTCGGTCTTCCCGGGTGACTCGGTGTTCCGCATCGACCACTACCTGGGCAAGGAGACGGTCCAGAACCTCCTGGCGCTGCGGTTCGCCAACCAGATGTTCGAGCCGATCTGGAACAACCACTACGTCGACCACGTGCAGATCACGATGGCCGAGGACATCGGGATCGGTTCGCGCGCCGGCTACTACGACGGTATCGGCGCCGCGCGCGACGTCATCCAGAACCACCTCCTGCAGCTCCTGGCGCTCACGGCGATGGAGGAGCCGGTCTCCTTCGACGCCGGCTCGCTGCGCGCCGAGAAGGAGAAGGTGCTCTCCGCCGTCCGGCTCCCCCGCGACCTGGGGGCGCACACGGCCCGCGGGCAGTACGGCGCGGGGTGGCAGGGCGGCGAGAAGGTGCTGGGCTTCCACGACGAGGACGGCATCCCGCCCGAGTCCGTGACCGACACCTACGCGGCCATCAAGCTCGACATCGACACGCGCCGCTGGGCCGGGGTGCCGTTCTACCTGCGCACGGGCAAGCGGCTCGGCCGCCGCGTCACCGAGATCGCCGTCGTCTTCAAGCGCGCGCCGCACCTGCCGTTCGCGCTCCCCGACACCGAGGAGCTCGGACAGAACGCCCTGGTCATCCGTGTGCAGCCCGACGAGGGCGTCACGGTGCGGTTCGGGGCCAAGGTGCCCGGTACCGCGATGGAGGTCCGCGACGTCACGATGGACTTCGGCTACGGCCACGCGTTCACCGAGAACTCGCCCGAGGCCTACGAGCGACTGATCCTCGACGTGCTGCTCGGCGACCCGCCGCTGTTCCCGCACAGCAAGGAGGTCGAGCTGTCCTGGCGCGTGCTCGACCCGATCCTCGAGTTCTGGGAGCGCGACGGCGCCCCCGACACCTACCGCCCCGGCACCTGGGGCCCCGAGAGCGCCGACGCCATGATGCGCCGCGACGGCCGGACCTGGAGGCGACCGTGATCATCACCCTCAGCTCGACGACGTCGTCGAAGATCGCCGCGCGACTGGTGAAGCTGCGCGAGGAGGGCGGCGCCGTCGCCCTCGGCCGGGTGCTGACCCTCGTGGTCAGCGCGCCGCCCGAGCACGTCGAGCGGGCCGTCGACGCGGCCAACGACGCGAGCCGGGAACACCCGTGCCGGGTGCTCGTGGTCAGCCCGCAGCCCGACGGTGCCGCGGACGGACCCGCGGACGGTCTGGATGCCGAGATCCGCGTCGGAGGCGACGCCGGCGCGAGCGAGGTCATCGTGCTGCGCCCCCGCGGCGGCGCCCGGTCGGAGCTCGACTCGCTCGTCATGCCGCTGCTGCTCCCGGACGCCCCGATCGTCACGTGGTGGCCGGCCTCTCCCCCGCCCTCCCCTCGGCCGACCCCCTCGGGGCCATGGCCCAGCGGCGGATCACCGACGCGCTCGAGTGCAGCGACCCGGTGGACAGGCTGACGCAGCTGGCGCAGGGGTACCACCCGGGCGACACCGACCTGGCGTGGGCGCGCGCCACGCTGTGGCGCGGCCTGATCGCGGCGGCGCTCGACGAGCCGCCGTACACGCCCGTCACGGGCGTCACGCTGCGGGGCAACACCCGCCACCCCTCGCTGGTGCTGCTGGGTGCCTGGCTGCGCGAGAGCCTCGGCGTCCCGGTCGCGATGGAGCACGACGACGCCCCGGCCATCACGGGAGCGGTGCTCCACCGGGAGAACGGCGACGTCCTCATGGAGCGCCCCGTGGACTCGACCATCCTGCGGATCTCCGAGCCCTCCGGTGTCAGCCACCGGGTCTCGCCCCGCTGCGCACGCTGTCGGACAGCCTCATCGAGGACCTGCGACGCCTCGACCCCGACGACGTCTACGGCCAGGTCCTGACCTCGGCGCTGCCCGCGATGCTGGCGGACGCCCCCGCCTGACGCCCGCCGCACGAGTGACGACGACGGCCGCCGACCCTCAGGGGTCGGCGGCCTTCGTCGTGGTGCGGTTGACGTGCGCGGGGCGGGTCAGCGCCCGCGACGTGCGCGCAGCGCGCTCAGCGCCTCCTCGAGGAGCTCGGCGCCCTCGGCGTCGCTGCGACGCTCCTTGACGTACGCCAGGTGCGTCTTGAACGGCTCGTTGCGCGGGGCCGACGGCGGGTTCGCCCGGTCCTGCCCGGCCGGGAGCCCGCAGCGCGGGCAGTCCCACGTCTCGGGCGGCAGCGTCCCGGCGCTGTCCGCGAAGCTCGGACGGGTCTCGTGCCCGCCACCGCACCAGTAGGAGACCCAGACCCGCGGGGCGGCGTCGCCACGCTCCGCCTCGCCCATCGGACCTGCCCCCACGCGCGACCCGCGGATCGCGCTGCCTCCACCTGCCATGTGCTCCCCCTAGACCACGACGAACTTCTGGATCAGCCCCAGCAGCAGCACCACGACACCCCAGAGGACGGCGGTGCCGATCGTGATGCGGTTGAGGTTGCGCTCGGCGACACCCGAGGAGCTCACGCTCGAGGACAGGCCGCCGCCGAACATGTCGGACATGCCGCCGCCCTTGCCCTTGTGCATGAGGATGGTGAGCACCAGCAGTGCACTCGTGAGCACGAGCAGCACCTGCAGTCCGATCCGGAGCGCGTCCACGTCGTTCGTTCCTTCGTTCGGTGTCGAGCCACCGTCGTGGTGGCCGGTCCCAGGATAGGCGATGGGGTGCGGTGCCTCACACCGCACCCCGTCGCCGCACCTGCGTGTCGCGCCTCAGAGGCGCTGGAAGCCCGCGATCGCCGCGAACTGCTCGAGCACGAGGCTCGCGCCGCCGACCAGCGCGCCGTCGACGTCGGGCTTCGCCATGATCTGCGCGACGTTGTCGGCCTTGACGCTGCCGCCGTAGAGGATGCGCAGCCCGGCCGCGACGTCCGCGTCGACCGTCTCGGCCACGCGCGCACGGATCGCCTCGGCGATCTCCTGCGCGTCCTCGGGCGTGGCGACCTCGCCGGTGCCGATGGCCCAGACGGGCTCGTAGGCGACGACGAGCGAGGCGACCTGCTCCGGCGTGAGGTCGGCGAGCGCGCCGTCGACCTGCGCGAGCGTGTGCGCGACGTGCTCGGAGGCCTGACGGACCTCGAGCGGCTCGCCGACGCACACGATCGGCGTGATGCCGGCGCCCAGCGCGGCGCGGATCTTCGCGTTCACGAGGGCGTCGGACTCGGCGTGGTACTCGCGCCGCTCGGAGTGGCCGACGATCGCGTAGCTGACGCCGAGTGCGGACAGCTGGGCGGCCGAGACCTCACCGGTGTAGGCGCCCTTCTCCTGCGCGGAGATGTCCTGGGAGGCGTACTTCAGACCCAGCTTGTCGCCGTCGACCAGCGTCTGCACGGAGCGGAGGCTGGTGAACGACGGCGAGACGACGACCTCGACCGCGTCGTAGTCGTGCTTGGCGTCGCCCAGGGTCCAGGCGAGCTTCTGGACGAGCTGGATCGCCTGGTGGTGGTCCAGGTTCAGCTTCCAGTTGCCGACCATCAGGGGGTGCGTGAGTTGCTCATCTTCGGGTCCTCCTCAGTTCTCGAGCACGGCGAGGCCGGGCAGGGTCTTGCCCTCGAGCAGCTCGAGGAGGCTCCACCGCCGGTGGAGATGTGGCTGAAGCCGGCCTCGTCGAAGCCGAGCGTGCGCACGGCGGCGGCGGAGTCGCCGCCCCCGACGATGGTGAAGGCGCCGCGGGCGGTCGCGTCCACGAGGGCCTGCGCGACGGCACGGGTCCCGCCGGCGAACGCGTCCATCTCGAAGACGCCCATGGGGCCGTTCCAGACGATGGTGCGCGAGGCGGTGATCGCCTCCGCGAAGGCCTTCGCCGACTCCGGGCCGATGTCCAGGCCGAGCGAGTCGGCGGGGATCGCGTCGGCGGCCACGACCTCGTGCGCGGCGTCGGCGGCGAACGCCTCCGCGGCGACGATGTCCGTGGGCAGGACGATGGTGACGCCCTTCTCCTCCGCCCGGGCGAGGTAGCCCCTGACGGTCTCGATCTGGTCGGTCTCGAGGAGCGACTTGCCGACCTCGTGGCCCTGGGCCGCGAGGAACGTGAAGACCATGCCGCCGCCGATGAGCAGCGTGTCGGCCTTCTCGAGCAGGTTGGCGATGACTCCGAGCTTGTCCGAGACCTTCGAGCCGCCGAGGACGACGGCGTAGGGACGCTCCGGGTCGGAGATGGCGCGGTCGAGCGCGCGCACCTCGCCCTCGACCAGGGTGCCGGCCGCGTGCGGGAGGATCTGCGCGACGTCGTACACCGACGCCTGCTTGCGGTGCACGACGCCGAAGCCGTCGGAGACGAACGCGTCGACGCCGCCGCCCAGGGCCGCGAGCTCCGCGGCGAGCTCGGCGCGCTCGGCGTCGACCTTTGAGGTCTCGCGCGCGTCGAAGCGCACGTTCTCGAGCAGCGCGAGCGAGCCGTCGGTCAGCGCGGCGACCGTGGCCTGCGCGCTCTCGCCGACGAGGTCGCCCGCGAGCGCGACGTCCTGGCCGAGCAGCTCGCCGAGGCGGGCCGCGACCGGGGCGAGCGAGTACTTCTCCTCCGGCGCGCCCTTGGGGCGGCCGAGGTGCGCGGTGACGACGACCTTCGCACCGCCGTCGAGCAGCGCCTGGAGCGTCGGGAGCGCGGCGCGGATGCGGCCGTCGTCCGTGATGGTGGTGCCGTCGAGCGGCACGTTGAAGTCCGAGCGGACGAGCACGGTCCTACCGCGCAGGTCACCGAGGTCGGCGAGCGTCTTCACTGGGGGTGTCTCCTCTCCGCCCACGGGGCGGACGACAGGGATGGAACGGGGCCGAGATGCGCCCGCGCCCGCACCCCGGCAGGGGTACGGACGCGGGCGGCGGTCACATCGGGCAGGTCAGAGCTTGCCGCCGACGTACTCGGTGAGCTTCACGAGGCTGGAGCTGTAGCCCCACTCGTTGTCGTACCAGGAGACGACCTTGACCAGGTCGCCCGACACCTTGGTGAGGCCGGCGTCGAAGATGCTCTGGTGCGGGTTGGTGATGATGTCCGAGGAGACGATCGGGTCCTCGGTGTACTCGAGCGTGCCGGCCATGGGGCCCTCGGCGGCGGCCTTGACCGCAGCGTTGACCTCCTCGACCGTGACCTCGCGCGAGGCGGTGAAGGTCAGGTCCGTGGCGGAACCGGTGATGGTCGGCACGCGCAGCGCGTAGCCGTCCAGCTTGCCCTTGAGCTCCGGCAGCACGAGCGCGACGGCCTTGGCGGCGCCGGTCGTGGTGGGGACGATGTTCTGCGCGGCGGCGCGGGCGCGACGCAGGTCCTTGTGCGGACCGTCCTGCAGGTTCTGGTCACCCGTGTAGGCGTGGATCGTGGTCATGAGACCACGCTCGATGCCGAACGCGTCGTTGAGCGCCTTGGCCAGGGGGGCGAGGCAGTTCGTGGTGCAGGACGCGTTGGAGATGATGTGGTGCGCGGCCGGGTCGTAGTCGGTGTGGTTCACACCGACGACGAACGTGGCGTCCTCGTTCGAGGCGGGCGCGGAGATGATGACCTTCTTGGCGCCGGCGTCGATGTGCGCCTTGGCCTTGGTGGCGTCGGTGAAGAAGCCGGTCGACTCGATGACGATGTCGGCGCCCAGCTCGGCCCAGGGGAGGTTGCTGGGGTCGCGCTCGGCGAGGGCGCGGATGGCCTTGCCGTCGACGACGATGCTGCTGTCGTCGTAGGTGACCTCGGCGGGCAGCACACCCAGGACCGTGTCGTACTTGAGCAGGTGGGCGAGCGTCTTGTTGTCCGTGAGGTCGTTGACACCGACAACCTCGATGTCGGCGCCCGAGGCGACGATGGCGCGGTAGAAGTTGCGGCCGATGCGGCCGAACCCGTTGATCCCGACGCGGATGGTCACGATTGGTCCTCCAAGCGTGCAGTGCACGCGGTCGTCCGTGGCTCGCCCTGCACGGGCGGCCGGAGGGGGTCGTCCCTTTTCTCCGTGCTCAACCGTACTACGCCAGGACCCCTCGGGGCCCGGGACCTCCGGCCCCCGGCCGGGCGTCTCGCAGGGCGGAAGCCGACGTCGGACGGGCGCGTCAGAGGTCGAGCATCTCCGGCGTCAGGATGCTCTCGGTGTCGGGGACGCCGAGCTCGCCGGCGCGCTTGTCGGCCGTCGCGAGGAGGCGGCGGATCCGGCCGGCGACGGCGTCCTTCGTGAGCTGCGGGTCCGAGAGCGCACCGAGCTCCTCGAGCGAGGCCTCGCGGTGCTCGAGCCGGAGCCGGCCGGCCTCCACCAGGTGGTCGGGGACCTCGTCCCCGAGGATCTCGAACGCGCGCTGCACGCGTGCGCTGGCGGCGACGGCGGCGCGGGCCGACCGGCGCAGGTTGGCGTCGTCGAAGTTGGCCAAACGGTTCGCGGTCCCCCGCACCTCGCGGCGCATGCGCCGCTCCTCCCACACGAGCACCGCGTCGTGCGCGCCCATCCGGGTGAGCAGCGCGGCGATCGCGTCGCCGTCGCGCACCACGACGCGGTCGACGCCGCGGACCTCGCGCGCCTTTGCGGCGAGGCCGAGCCGGCGCGCGGCGCCCACAAGGGCGAGCGCCGCCTCGGGACCGGGGCAGGTCACCTCGAGCGCGGCCGAGCGACCGGGTTCGGTGAGCGACCCGTGGGCGAGGAACGCGCCGCGCCAGGCGGCGACGGTGTCGGTCACGCTGGCGGAGACCACCTGCGGCGGCAGGCCGCGGACCGGGCGGCCGCGCGAGTCCAGCAGGCCGGTCTGGCGGGCGAGCGCCTCGCCGTCGCGCACCACGCGGACCACGTACCGGTTGCCCTTGCGCAGGGCGCCCCCCGACACCACGATGATGTCGCTCGCGTGCCCGTAGACCTCCGCGATCGCGACGCGGATGCGGCGCGCGGCCGCGGCGTTGTCGAGCTCCGCCTCGATGACGATGCGGCCCGAGATGATGTGCAGACCACCGGCGAACCGCAGGGTCGCGGAGACCTCGGCCTTGCGGCTGGAGATGCGATCGACGCGGACCCTGGCCAGTTCGTCCTTCACGGCAGCGGTCAGAGACATGCCGGACATCCTGCCACGGCCCTCACCCGCGGGCGACGTCGCCCCAGGTCGCCGAGAAGGCGTCCCGGTAGGCGGCGGCGAGGCGGAGCGGGTCGTGCCGGGCGGTGCCGTCGTCGGCCCGCACCTGCCGCAGCAGCAGCCGGGCGCCGAGCCCCGCCGCCACGCGCTCGAGGTCGCCGACGTCGTCGACCCACCCCGGATCCGCGATCACGACGTCGAGCCGCAGCTCCGGATCGACCTCGGCCAGGACCCGTACGTGGTCCGCGGCCGAGAACCCGTCCGTCTCCCCTCCTGCTGCTGCAGGTTCAGCGTGAGCGCGAGGTGGTCGGCGGCGTGGATCGCCTCGCGCAGCCGCGGCACCTGGAGGTGCGGGAGCACGGAGGTGTACCAGGAACCCGGTCCGAGCACGACCCAGTCGGCCGCGTCGATCGCCTCCAGCGTCTCGGGGCACATCTCGGGGTCCTCGGGCAGGAGGCGGACGCGCGAGACCCGGCCGCTCGTCACGGCCACGCGGCTCTGGCCGCGCACCACGATCTCGGCCTGCCCGCGGGTGACGTCCGCCTCGATCACGAGCGGTTCGGCCACCATCGGCAGCACACGGCCACGCACGCCGATGAGCTCACCGATCTGGTTCAGGCCCGCGACGGCGGAGCCCGCGTGCTGCCACGCCGCGGCGAGCAGCAGGTTGCCGAGCGCGTGCCCGTCGAGGTCACCGTTGGTGGTGAACCGGTGCTGCAGTATGTCGTGCCACGCGCGACCGCGCGGCGTGTCGTCGCACAGCGACGCCATCGCCATCCGCAGGTCGCCGGGCGGGAGGACCCCCATCTCGCTGCGCAGCCGACCGGAGGAGCCGCCGTCGTCCGCGACCGTGACCACGGCCGTGAGATCGGGTGTGAGGTGGCGCAGCGCGAGCAGCGACGCACCCAGCCCGTGCCCTCCCCGAGGGCGACGATCCGCTGCGGCTGCAGGCGCAGCGGGTCCAGGGCGCGCTCGGCCACGGCTACTCCCGCCCCAGGTCGCGGTGCAGGTTGCGCACCGAGAAGCCGCGCTCGCGCAGGATGTCCCCGAGCCGCTCCGACATCGCGACGGACCGGTGCTTGCCGCCGGTGCACCCGAACGCGATCGTCAGGTACGGCTTCTGCTCGGCGAGGTAGCCGGCCGTGATCGGTTCGACGAGGTCGGCGTAGCGCTCGACGAACGCGGCCGCTCCCGGGAGGTCGAGCACGTAGCTCGAGACGGCCTCGTCCCGGCCCGTGAGGTGCCGCAGCTCCGTGACCCAGTAGGGGTTCGACAGGAAGCGGACGTCCACGACGTGGTCGGCATCCAGCGGGATCCCGTACTTGAAGCCGAAGGACACCACGGTGATCGCCAGCGGCCGCTGCCCCTCCCCGCGACCTCCGACCGCACGCGGGCCGCGAGCTCGTGCACGTTGAGGCGCGAGGTGTCGAGGTAGACGTCGGCACGGCGGCGCAGGTGCTCGGTGAGCGTCCGCTCGGCCGCGATCCCGTCGAGGATCGTGCCGGCGTCCTGCAGCGGGTGGGGCCGCCGGACCTGCTCGTAGCGGCGCACGAGCGTGGCGTCGTCGGCGTCGAGGAAGACGATCCGGTACTCGATGCCGTGCGCCCGGAACGACTCGATGACGCCCTCGAGCTCGTTGAAGAACTCCTTGCCCCGGGCGTCGACGACGGCGGCGAGCCGGCGGACCCCGCCCGTCGGGGACATCATCCCGACCAGCGGTGCGAGGAGCCGCGGGGGCAGGTTGTCGACGACGTACCAGTCCAGGTCCTGCAGGACGGCGGCGACCCGCGTGCGCCCCGCACCCGACATCCCGGTGACGATCAGCACCTCCGTGCTCTCGGCAGCCGGCTTGGTGGCCGTCGCCTCGAGCAGCGGGATGCCGCCGGGAACCGTGGGTGGGTCGTGCTGGTCGCGGCTGTCGGGGTGCTTGGGCTGCGCAGGCGGGGGGCGATCGGCTGAGCGTCGGGCGCGTCGGCGGTCATGACTCCAGGATGCCAGCACCGCCCAGCGCCTCGTGGATCACGACGGCGAGCTTCGGCCCGATCCCCGGCACCTCCGCGATCACGTCGGGGCTCGCGGCGCGCACCGCCTTGACCGACCCGAACCGCGACAGGAGCGCGGCCTGCCGGGACGGTCCCAGACCGGGCACGTCGTCGAGCACCGACCGGGTCATCGCCCCGCTGCGACGCTTGCGGTGGTGCGTGATCGCGAACCGGTGCGCCTCGTCGCGCACGCGCTGCAGCAGGTACAGGCCCTCGCTCGTGCGCGGCAGCACGAGCGGGAACTCCTCGTCCGGCAGCCAGACCTCCTCGAGGCGCTTGGCGAGGCCGACGAGCGCGACGTCGGTGACGCCCAGCTCGTCCATGGCCCGCTTCGCAGCCGCGACCTGGGGCGGTCCGCCGTCGACCACGACCAGCTGCGGGGCGTAGGCGAAGCGCTGCGGCCGGCCGGTCGCGGGGTCGATGCCCCGCACGATCGGGACGCCGTCGTCGTCGACCTCGTCCTGGCCCGCGCGCTCCGCCGCCATCCGCTTGAAGCGGCGCGTGATGACCTCGTGCATCGCCTCGGTGTCGTCGCGCGCACCCTCGCCGTCGGCGCCGCGCACGACGAACTGGCGGTAGGCGCTCTTGCGCGGCAGCCCGTCCTCGAACACCACCATCGACCCGACCTGGTGGGTGCCCTGGAGGGTGGAGATGTCGTAGCACTCGATGCGCAGCGGGGAGGCCGGCAGCTCGAGTTCGGTCTCCAGGTCCGACAGCGCCTTCGAGCGGGCCGTGAGGTCGCCCGCACGGCGCGTCTTGTGGAGCGCGAGGGCGCCCTCGGCGTTGGTGCGGACCGTGGCGGCGAGCGCGCGTTTGTCGCCGCGCTGCGGCACCCGCACGCCCACCTTCGCTCCCCTGATCCCCCGCAGCCACGTCTCGAGCTCGCTCGCGTCCTCCGGGAGCGCGGGGACGAGGACCTCGCGAGGGACGTCCGCGCCCTTCTCGGCGTAGATCTGCTGCAGGAGGCGCTCGACGAGCGCGCCGTCGTCGAGGTCCTCGACGCGCTCGGAGATCCAGCCCCGCTGCCCGCGGATGCGGCCGCCGCGCACGTGGAAGACCTGCACCGAGACCTCGAGGTCGTCCTGCGCGAGGGCGAAGACGTCGGCGTCCGTGCCGTCGTCGAGCACGACGGCGTTCTTCTCGACCACGCGACGCAGGGCGCCGAGGTCGTCCCGCAGGCGGGCCGCGCGCTCGTAGTCCATCTCGGCTGCCGCCTCGCCCATCTGCCGCTCGAGCCGGCGGACGAAGGACCCGGTGTCGCCCGCCATGAAGCGGCAGAAGTCCTCGGCCAGGGCGCGGTGGTCCTCGGGCGAGATCTTGCCCACGCACGGGGCCGCGCACTTCTCGATGTAGCCGAGCAGGCACGGCCGCCCGCTCGCGGCCGCGGTCCGGTAGACGCCGGAGGTGCAGCTGCGGATGGGGAAGACGCGCAGGAGGAGGTCGACCGTCTCGCGGATCGCCCAGGCGTGGGAGTAGGGCCCGAAGTACCGCGTGCCCGTCCGCTTGGCGCCTCGCATCACCGAGACGCGCGGCACGGTCTCGCCCATGGTGACGGCGAGGTAGGGGTAGGACTTGTCGTCGCGGTACTTGACGTTGA
Source organism: Litorihabitans aurantiacus (assembly GCF_030161595.1). NCBI lineage: Bacteria > Bacillati > Actinomycetota > Actinomycetes > Micrococcales > Beutenbergiaceae > Litorihabitans > Litorihabitans aurantiacus. Next base: position 1,203,769 of record NZ_BSUM01000001.1, on the reverse strand, counting down.
AGCGCGGGTCGAACTCCTTGATCCAGGAGTACTCCAGCGACAGGGCCTCGACCTCGGTCCCGACCACCGTCCACTCCACCCGGCTGGCCGTGGTGACCATCCGGGCCGTGCGCGGGTGGAGCGAGGGCAGCGGCTGGAAGTAGTTCGCCAGCCGCTGCCGCAGGCTCTTGGCCTTGCCCACGTAGATCACACGGCCCGAGGGGTCGCTGAAGCGGTAGACCCCGGGGCGGTCGGGGATCTCCCCGGCGCCGGCCGGTAGTCGCTGGGGTTCGTCACAGTGTCTCAGGCTGCCTCAGGCACCGGCGCCCACGCGCTGCTCGACCGGGAGGAGGTCCTGCAGGAACGCGCCCGTGTGGCTCTCGGGCACCCGGGCGATGCGCTCGGGGGTGCCCTCCGCGACGACGGTGCCGCCCCCGGCACCACCCTCCGGGCCCATGTCGATGACCCAGTCGGCGCTGCGCACGACGTCGAGGTTGTGCTCGATCACGAGGACCGAGTTCCCCTTGTCCACGAGACCCTGCAGCACCTGCAGGAGCTTGCGGATGTCCTCGAAGTGCAGACCGGTGGTGGGTTCGTCCAGCACGTAGAACGTGCGGCCGTTGGACCGCTTCTGCAGCTCGCTCGCGAGCTTGACGCGCTGCGCCTCGCCGCCCGACAGCGTGGTCGCGCTCTGCCCGAGGCGGACGTAGCCGAGACCGACGTCGACCAGCGTGGTGAGGTGCCGCGCGATCGCGGGCGAGGCCGCGAAGAAGTCGGCGGCCTCGGCGATCGGCATGTTGAGGACGTCGGCGACCGTCTTCCCCTTGAAGTGCACCTCGAGCGTCTCGCGGTTGTAGCGCGCGCCGTGGCACACCTCGCACTGGACGTAGACGTCGGGCAGGAAGTTCATCTCGATCTTCAGCGTGCCGTCGCCCGAGCACGCCTCGCAGCGGCCGCCCTTGACGTTGAAGGAGAACCGACCGGGCGTGTATCCGCGGACCTTCGCCTCCGTGGTCTCGGCGAACAGCTTGCGCACGTGGTCCCACACCCCGGTGTAGGTGGCCGGATTGGAGCGCGGGGTGCGCCCGATCGGGCCCTGGTCGACGTGCACGACCTTGTCGAGGTTGTCGAGGCCGGTCACGCGCTTGTGCCGCCCGGCCACGCGCCGGGCGCCGTTGAGCTCGTTGGCCATCACGGTGTGCAGGATCGAGTTGACCAGGGTCGACTTGCCCGAGCCGGAGACGCCCGTGACGGCGACGAGCTGCCCCAGCGGGAACGTCACCGTGACGTTCTTGAGGTTGTTCTCGTGCGCACCGACCACGGTGACCTCGCGCCCCTTCGTGCGGGGACGCCGCTTCTCGGGCACCGGGATGCTGCGGCGCCCCGAGAGGTAGGCACCCGTGAGCGACTCCTTCGACGCCAGCAGGCCCGCGTAGTCGCCCGAGTGGACGACGTGACCGCCGTGCTCGCCGGCGCCTGGACCGATGTCGACGATCCAGTCGGCCATCCGGATGGTGTCCTCGTCGTGCTCGACGACGATGAGCGTGTTGCCGAGGTCGCGCAGCCGCGTGAGGGTGTCGATGAGGCGGCGGTTGTCGCGCTGGTGCAGGCCGATGCTCGGTTCGTCCAGCACGTACAGGACGCCGACGAGTCCGGAGCCGATCTGCGTGGCGAGTCGGATCCGCTGCGCCTCACCGCCCGACAGCGTCGCCGACGGGCGGCCGAGGGTGAGGTAGTCCAGCCCGACGTCGAGGAGGAAGCCCAGCCGGGCGTCGATCTCCTTCAGCACGGCGCCGGCGATCGCACGCTCGCGGACGCCGAGCTCGAGGCCCTCGAGGTAGCTGCGCGCGTCCCGGATCGAGAGGTTGCAGACGTCGGCGATGGAGTGCCCGGCGACGCGCACCGCGAGCACCTCGGGCTTGAGTCGCGCGCCGTCACAGACGGGGCACGCGACCTCGCGCATGTAACCCTCGTAGCGGTCCTTGGACCAGTCCGACTCGGTCTCGGCGTGCCGGCGCTGGATGAACGAGATGACGCCCTCGAACCCGGTCGAGTACTGACGCTCACGACCCCAGCGGTTCTTGTAGCGGACCTTGACCTCGTGGTCCTGGCCGTACAGGACGGCCTTGCGGGCCCGCTCGGGGAGCGCGCGCCACGGCACGTCGACCGAGAACCCGAGCTGCGCACCGAGCGCCTCGAGCTGGCGCTTGTAGTAGTCGGCCTGCCCCTGCGCCCACGGCGCGACGGCGCCCTCGGCGAGGGTGCGCTCGTCGTCGGGCACCACGAGGTCGGGGTCCACCTCGAGCCGGGTGCCGATGCCGGTGCACTCCGGACAGGCGCCGTAGGGCGCGTTGAAGGAGAAGGTCCGCGGCTCGATCTCCTCGAGGGTCAGCGGGTGCTCGTTCGGGCACGCGCGCGTCTCGGAGTAGCGCCGCTCGCGCTCCGGGTCCTCCGCCTCCCGGTCCACCAGCTCGACCAGCAGGACACCCTCCGCGAGGCGGAGCGCCGTCTCGACCGAGTCGGTGATGCGCTGCTTCGCGCTGGCCCGGACGACGAGGCGGTCGACGACGACCTCGATGTCGTGCTTGAGCTTCTTCTCCAGCGTCGGGGGCGAGGCGAGCTGGGCGACCTCGCCGTCGACCCGGGCCCGCGCGAAACCCTGCGCCTGGAGGTCGCGGAACATGTCGGAGTACTCGCCCTTGCGGCCGCGGACGACCGGCGCCAGCACCTGGAAGCGCGTGCCCTCCTCGAGCTCGAGGAGCTGGTCCACGATCTGTTGTGGGGTCTGCGACGTCACCCGCTCGCCGCACGTGGGGCAGAACTGCGTCCCGGCGCGCGCGAACAGCAGCCGCAGGTAGTCGTAGACCTCGGTGATCGTGCCGACGGTCGAGCGCGGGTTGCGGTTGGTGGACTTCTGGTCGATCGACACCGCGGGCGAGAGGCCCTCGATGAGGTCGACGTCGGGCTTGTCCATCTGCCCGAGGAACTGCCGCGCGTAGGACGAGAGCGACTCGACGTAGCGACGCTGGCCCTCGGCGAAGATCGTGTCGAACGCGAGGGAGGACTTGCCCGACCCGGACAGGCCGGTGAAGACGATGATGCGGTCACGGGGAAGCTCGAGGGAGACGTCGCGGAGGTTGTGCTCGCGGGCGCCCGAGATGATGAGACTCACCCGAGGAGCCTACTCGCCCCCTCTGACATCTCGTACATCCGTTCGACCTCCCACCTCCCCGCGAGAGGATTACCGACCCTCGCCGAGAGCATTGCCGACCCTCCCCGAGAGGATCGCCGACGCTCCTCGGGGATGATGGTCGCCGCCCGGGATTCTCCTGGGTCGTGCCCACCCGAGGAGATCCCCGTGCCCGTGTTCGCCGTCGAGTACACCTACGACGCCCGCGCCGACGAGCGCGCCGCCGTCCGGCCCGCCCACCGCGAGTTCCTCGCCGGCCTGCTCGAGCGGGGGACCTGCTCGCCTCCGGACCGTTCGACGACGGATCGGGCGCGCTCCTGGTCGTCGTCGCCGACTCGGCCGACGGCGCACTCGCCGTCCTCGACCCCGACCCGTTCCGCGCGGCGGACCTCCTCGGCGGGCGGTCCGTGCGCGCGTGGACTCCCGTGATCGGGCCCTGGTCCGACGTGTCCTGAGGCGTCACCGCGCCGCCACGCTGCCGAGTCGGCGCGCGGGCGAGAACGACGAACGGCCCCGCCTCGTGGCGGGGCCGTTCGTCGTCGGGGTGACATCCGACCGGTATCGACAGGCATCGACCGGCGCTGCGCCGGCCGGTGCCGTGACGGTCGGCGTCGCGAGAGTCGGCGCCGGCTGCGTCAGTCGGTGCTGCGGGGATCCGCCGGGACGGTCGGGCTGGGGCTCTTCTCGGGGTTGCGCCGCTTCCCGATCGTGAGCGAGGCCCACGTCGTGATCGCGAGGACGACGACGATGACCACCAGCGAGAGCCACGTCGGCACCTCGGGGATGATCTCGATGTGCTCGCCACCGTTGAGCCACGAGAGCTCGTTGGTGTGCATGGCGTGGATGATCAGCTTGACGCCGATGAAGCCGAGGATCGCGGCCAGGCCATAGTTGAGGTAGACGAGCTTGTCGAGCAGGCCGTCGATGAGGAAGAAGAGCTGGCGCAGGCCGAGCAGCGAGAACGCGTTGGCGGCGAAGATGATGAAGATCTGCTCGCCGCCCGAGAGCTGCGTGGTGACTCCGAAGATCGCCGGGATCGAGTCGACCGCGAACAGCAGGTCGGCCGAGCCGATGGCCAGCATCACGATGAGCATCGGCGTGATGAAGCGGCGGCCGTTCTGCTTCACGACCATCTTGTCGCCCACGTAGTCCTCGGTGGTCGGCAGCACGCGGCGCGCGAGCCGGACGAACCAGTTCTCCTTGAACTCCTCGTCCTCGTCGGCCTTGTGGCGGGCCTGCGCCCACGCCGTGTAGAGGAGGAACGCACCGAACAGCCAGAAGATCCACGAGAAGTTCTCGACGAAGGCGTTGCCCGCGATGATGAAGACGGTCCGCATCACCAGGGCGATGACGATGCCGATGAGGAGCACCTTCTGCTGGTACTCCCGCGGCACGCGGAAGCTCGCCATGATCAGGACGAACACGAACAGGTTGTCGATGCTGAGGGACTTCTCGAGCAGGTAGCCCGAGAAGTAGGCGACGCCGTGCGTCGTGTCCCAGGCGAGCAGGATGGCGACGCCGAAGACCAGCGCGATCGCGACGTAGGCCGCCGACCAGATGCCGGCCTCCTTCAGCGTCGGCGCGTGCGGCGTGCGCACGTGGCCGACGAAGTCGACGGTCAGCATGACGACGATGAGGGTTCCGGTGACGATCCAGAACCAGGTGAGCACGTCCAAGGGTTACCTCCGGTGGGGACAGCTGGGACACCGGAGGTCTCCCCCACCGCAGGTTCGCGGTCGGCCGCACCGAGCCGCGCCGGGCGCGAACCGTGATGACGATGCTGGCTGTTGCGGGGTACTCCCCTCCATCGGGCTCGATGCTAGTGCACGGCGCGCGCGACGGGCACGAGCCGTCACGCCGACGCGGCCACCATCTGTCTCAGCTCCTTCTTCAGGTCGGAGATCTCGTCACGCAGCCGCGCCGCCACCTCGAACTGCAGCTCGGCCGCCGCGGTGTGCATCTGGTCGGACAGCTCCTGGATCAGGGAGGCGAGGTCGGACGCGGCCGCGCCGGCCAGCCGCTCCCTGGCCGAGGACCCGCCCGCGGCGGCGGACGTCGAGGACCCCGACTTCTTCTTGCCCGCCTGGCGGTAGCCGCCGGCGAGCAGCTCCTTGGTGTCGACGTCCTCGCGCGCGAGCTGGTCGGTGATGTCGACGATGCGCTTGCGCAGCGGCGTCGGGTCGATCCCGTTCGCGACGTTGTAGGCGACCTGCTTCTCGCGCCGCCGGTTGGTCTCCTCGATCGCCAGCGCCATCGAGGGAGTGATCTTGTCCGCGTACATGTGGACCTGACCCGAGACGTTGCGCGCCGCGCGACCGATCGTCTGGATCAGCGAGGTGCCCGAGCGCAGGAAGCCCTCCTTGTCGGCGTCGAGGATCGCGACGAGGGAGACCTCCGGCAGGTCGAGGCCCTCGCGCAGCAGGTTGATGCCCACCAGGACGTCGAAGACACCCATGCGGAGCTCGCGCAGCAGCTCGATCCGGCGCAGGGTGTCGACCTCGGAGTGCAGGTAGGCGACCTTGATCCCGCGCTCCACCAGGTAGTCGGTGAGGTCCTCAGCCATCTTCTTCGTCAGCGTCGTGACCAGCACGCGTTCGTCGCGCTCGGCCCGCTCCCGGATCTCGCCCAGGAGGTCGTCGATCTGCCCCTTGGTCGGCTTGATGACCACCTCGGGGTCGACGAGACCGGTGGGCCGGATGACCTGCTCCACGACGCCGTCGGACTGACCGAGCTCGTACGCGCCCGGCGTCGCCGAGAGGAAGACCGTCTGACCGATCCGCTCGAGGAACTCCTCCCACCGCAGCGGTCGGTTGTCCATCGCGCTCGGCAGTCGGAACCCGTGCTCCACGAGCGTCCGCTTGCGCGAGGCGTCCCCCTCGAACATCGCACCGATCTGCGGGACGGTCTGGTGCGACTCGTCGATGACCAGGAGGAAGTCCTCGGGGAAGTAGTCCAGGAGCGTGTGGGGCGGCGAGCCGCCCTCGCGTCCGTCGATGTGGCGCGAGTAGTTCTCGATGCCCGAGCAGGTGCCGATCTGGCGCATCATCTCGAGGTCGTAGGTCGTGCGCATGCGCAGGCGCTGTGCCTCGAGCAGGCGGCCGGACTGCTCGAGCTCGGCCAGCCGCTCCTCGAGCTCGGCCTCGATCGTGCCGACGGCGCGCGTCATCCGCTCCGGTCCGGCCACGTAGTGGGTCGCCGGGAAGATGTGGGTCTCGGTCTCCTGGCGCACCACGTCACCCGTGAGCGGGTGGAGGGTCGCGATCGACTCGATCTCGTCCCCGAAGAACTCGATCCGGATCGCCAGCTCCTCGTACACGGGGATGATCTCGACCGTGTCGCCCCGCACCCGGAACGTCCCGCGGTTGAAGGCCATGTCGTTGCGCGTGTACTGCATCGTGACGAACTGGCGCAGCAGAACGTCGCGCTCCACGACGTCGCCCACGCGCAGCTGCACCATCCGCTCCACGTACTCCTGCGGCGTACCGAGGCCGTAGATGCACGAGACGGAGGCGACCACGACGACATCGCGCCGCGTCAGCAGCGAGTTGGTCGCGGAGTGGCGCAGGCGCTCCACCTCGTCGTTGATCGAGGAGTCCTTCTCGATGTAGGTGTCCGACGAGGGCACGTACGCCTCGGGCTGGTAGTAGTCGTAGTACGAGACGAAGTACTCCACCGCGTTGTTCGGCAGCAGCTCGCGGAACTCCGTGGCGAGCTGCGCGGCGAGCGTCTTGTTCGGCGCCATCACGAGGGTCGGCCGCTGCACCTGCTCGATGAGCCACGCCGTCGTCGCGGACTTGCCGGTACCCGTGGCGCCCAGGAGCACGATGTCCTTCTCGCCGCCCTTCAGGCGCGACGTCAGCTCGCTGATCGCCTGCGGCTGGTCACCCGCCGGCTGGTACTCGGAGACCACCTCGAACGGGGCGACGGTGCGCTGCAGGTCGGTCACGGGTCTCATGTCTCCACGTTACGTCCGACCACCGACATCGACGGTCGGGGAGTCCCGGGGGCAGGATGGAGCGAGAGACCGGGACAGCCCCGGCGGTCACACCAGGAGGACACCATGCCCAGGCCCGTCATCAGCAACGCCAGCACCGCATGGAAGGGCGACCTCGCCTCCGGCTCCGGCACGACCACGGTCGCGAGCGGGGCGTTCCCCGCCGTCGACGTCAGCTGGCGCACCCGCGCCGAGGGCGAGGGCGGCCAGACGACGCCCGAGGAGCTCATCGCCGCGGCGCACGCGTCCTGCTACGCGATGGCGCTCTCGCACGAGCTCGCCGGCAAGGGCACGCCGCCCACCACGGTCGACACCTCCGCCTCGGTCACGTTCGTGGCGGGCGAGGGCATCACGGGCATCGCCCTCACCGTGAGCGCGACCGTGCCGGACATCTCCGAGGAGGACTTCCTCGCCGTCGCCGAGGCCGCCAAGGCCGGGTGCCCGGTCAGCGCGGCGCTCGCCTCGGTGCCGATCACGCTCGAGGCGACGCTGCAGGGCTGACCCACCGGGTCACCCCACCGCACGGACGACGGGACCGGACCGCGACGCACCACGCCGCGGTCCGGTCCCGTCGCTCGTCCCACCGACGCGGGGAGCGCGACCCGGCCCTCGTCAGAAACCCACGCGCGCCGCCGCGAGCGGCACGATCCGCTGGTCCCAGAGCCGGGCGACGGCGTCGGTCGTCACCTCGATCGCCGCACCGGTGTCGATCAGCACGTCCGCGACGGCGCGTCGGTCGGCGTCGCTCGCCTGGGCCGCGATCCGCGCGGCCGCCTGCTCCCGCGTCATGCCGCGGGCGACGGCGCGCTCGAGCCGCACCGGCTCGGGCGCGTCGGCCACGACGACGAGGTCGTAGCGCGGGGCCAGGCCGTTCTCCACCAGCAGCGGGACGTCGTGGACGATCACCTCTCCCGCGGCCGCCGCGTCCACCACGCGGGCGAAGCGCTCCCCCACCGCCGGGTGGACGACGCCCTCCAGGTCGCGGCGCGCGGCCTCGTCCGCGAACACGACGCGTGCGAGCGCCGCGCGGTCCAGCACCCCGTCGGGTCCGAGCACGCCGGACCCGAAGCGCTCGACCACAGCGGCCAGCCCCGGTGTGCCCGGCTCGAGCACCTCACGCGCGAGCGCGTCGGCGTCGACGACCTGCGCACCCCGCTCCGCGAGCAGCCGCGCGATCGTGGACTTGCCCGAGGCGATGCCTCCCGTGAGTCCGACCAGCACCGGCCCCGCGCCGGCCCGCGCGGCGGTCACGAGATCTCCCCGCCCACGACGTGCAGGTCGGCTCCCGCGTGCCCGAGCGCCGCCCGGACGATCTCACGAATCGCTCGCACCGTCTCGGCGAGGGCGAGATCCTCCACGGCCGGGACGTGGACGAACCCCACGCGGGCCTGCGGCGCGAGGTCGAGCGCGTGCACGAAGGTCGCGTTGCACACGAAGGTCCCGGCCGACAGCGAGATCTCGACCGGGAGGTCCTGCGCTCGGCACGCTGCGAGCGCCGCCTTCACGGGCAGTGTCGCCTGCCGGGCGAGCGGCGCCCCGGGTGAGACCTCGGCGTCGATCGGCTGCCCGCCGTCGTTGTCGGGGATGCGGGCGTCGGCGAGGTTCAGCGCCACGCGCTCGATCCGGACGCGGGCCGAACCACCCGCGAGACCGGTGGCGATCACGACGGCGGGGGCGTGCTCCTCCACCAGATCGGCGAGCCGCTCGCGCACCTGGTCGAAGACGACCGGCAGCCGGGCGACGGCGAGCCGCGCCCCCTCCGCGCGCTCGTCCCAGTCGCGCGCGAGCACAGCGACCGCGTCCCAGGAGGGGTTCGTGTCGGCGCCGGCGAACGGGTCGAACCCGGTGAGCAGGACGGTCGGGAGCTCGCTGGTCGAGGGCGGTGCGGTCACCGACCGAGCCTAGGCGTTCGCCGGCGAGGCCCGACCGTCCGCGTCACGCCTCCGTCGCCGTCATCACGTGCTTGACGCGCGTGTAGTCCTCGAGGCCGTAGACCGACAGGTCCTTGCCGTACCCCGAGTGCTTGAAGCCGCCGTGCGGCATCTCCGCCACGAGCGGGATGTGGGTGTTGATCCACACGCACCCCGCGTCCAGGTCGCCCGCGAGTCTCGCCGCCTGCGCGACGTCGCGGGTCCAGACGCTCGCCGCGAGCCCGTACTCGACGCCGTTCGCGAGCTCCAGCGCCTCCGCCTCATCGTCGAAGGGCTGGACCGTGAGGACCGGGCCGAACGTCTCGGTCTGCACGATCGCGTCGTCCTGGCGGACACCGGTCACGACGGTCGGCGCCAGGAAGTACCCGACGTCGCCGACACGACCTCCGCCCGTGGCGATGCGGGCGTGCGCGGGCAGGTCCGCGAGCACCCCGGTCACCCGGGCGAAGTGGGTCGCGCTGTTCAGCGGGCCGTAGTAGGCGTCCTCGGCGCCGCCGACCGTGAGCGCCTCGCTGGAGGCGACCAGGGCCTCGACCATCGCGTCGTGGATCTCGCGCGCCACGAGCACGCGCGTGACGGCGGTGCAGTCCTGGCCGGCGTTGAAGAAGGCGGCCCCCACCAGCGCCTCCGCCGTCGCCGCGACGTCGACCCCCGCGAACACGAGCGCGGGTGCCTTGCCGCCGAGCTCGAGGTGCGCACGCGCGAGCGTCCCGGCGGCGGCTCCCGCCACGGCTCGACCCGCCCGCACCGATCCGGTGATGGCCACCAGCCCGGGCGTGGGGTGGGAGGTGACCAGCTCGCCGGTGGAGGCGTCGCCGAGCACGAGGTTCACCACGCCGTCGGGCAGGATCCCCGCCGTCAGGCGGACGAGCACGAGCGTCGAGGACGGCGTCGTGTCGCTCGGCTTGATGACGACCGTGTTCCCCGCCGCCAGCGCCGGCGCGAGCTTCCACAGCGCCATCATGATCGGGTAGTTCCAGGGCGTGACCTGGCCGACCACACCGATCGGCTCGCGCCGTACCTGCGACGTGTGGCCCTCGAGGTACTCCCCCGACGCCGTACCCGTCATCGTCCGCGCGGCGCCGGCGAAGAACCGGACGTGGTCCGCCCCGGTGAGGACCTCCTCGGCGCGGATCGCCTCGCGGGGCTGGCCCGTCTCGCCGTGCTGGGAGTCGACGAGCTCGTCGGCGGCCGCCTCGATCGCGTCCGCCCAGGCGAGCAGCATCCGCTGCCGCTGCCCCGGCGTCGTGCGGCGCCAGGCACCCCGGGCGCGCGACGCCGCGGCGTAGGCGGCGTCGACGTCGACCGCGTCGCTCACGGGCGAGACCGCGACGACCTCCTCGGTCACCGGGCTCACGACGTCGAGCCGCCCCGTGCCGTGCGCGTCCACGAGACGACCGTCGATCCAGTTCTGCAGCACCATGGGTGGGTCTCCTTCTCAGGCGGGGGTGAGCGCGTACTTCACGGACTGGTACTCCTCCAGGCCCTCGGACCCGCCCTCGCGGCCGAGGCCCGAGGCCTTGACGCCGCCGAAGGGCGCGGCCGCGTTGGAGACGACGCCGACGTTGATCCCGGTCATGCCGGTCTCGAGTCGCTCCACGAGACGCTGCGCGCGGGCGAGGTCGCGCGTGTAGGCGTAGGACACGAGCCCGAACTCGGTGCCGTTCGCCAGCGCGACCGCCTCGTCCTCGTCGGCGAAGGTCTGGATCGTCACCACGGGTCCGAAGATCTCCTCGCGCAGGATCGCCGCGTGGGCGGGGACGTCGACGACGACGGCGGGGGCGAGGTAGCTGCCGCCGGGCGGCAGGTCGTCGGGCAGGTCGCGCGAGGTCAGGACCCGCGCGCCGGCCGCGACGGCGTCGTCGACCAGCGCGGTGATGCGCTCGACGGCGCGCGCGTCCACGAGCGGTCCGATCGTCGTGCCTTCCCGATCCCCCGGCCCGACCCGGAGCGCCTCGACCTGCGCCACGAGCCGAGCCGTGACGTCCGCCGCGACGGACTCGTGGACCAGGAAGCGGTTGGCGGCGGTGCACGCCTGCCCGACGTTGCGGAACTTCGCCTGCATCGCGCCCGCGACGGCGGCCTCGACGTCGGCGTCGTCGAACACGAGGAACGGCGCGTTCCCTCCGAGCTCCATCGACGTGCGCAGCACCCTCCGCCGCCTGCGCCAGCAGCGTGCGGCCGACCGGGGTCGACCCCGTGAAGGACAGCTTGCGCAGCCGCGGGTCGGCGATGATCGGGCCGCTCACGCCGCGCGAGTCGCTGGTGGGGATCGCGTTCACGACGCCGTCGGGCAGGCCCACCTCGCGGAGCAGATCGACGAACGCGAGGGTCGTGAGCGGCGTCAGCTCGGCGGGTTTGACGACGCTCGTGCATCCCGCGGCGAGGGCCGGAGCGATCTTGCGGGTGGCCATCGCGAGGGGGAAGTTCCAGGGGGTGATGAGCAGGCACGGCCCGACGGGCACCCGCGTGACGATCACCCGCCCGGTGCCCTCGGGGTTGCGCCCGTAGTGACCGCCGATCCGTGCCGCCTCCTCGCTGAACCAGCGCAGGAACTCCCCGCCGTAGGTGACCTCGCCGCGGGACTCCGCCAGGGGCTTGCCCATCTCCGCCGTCATGAGCGCGGCGAACTGCTCGCGGCGCTCCATCAGGAGGTCGAACGCGTCGCGCAGGATCGTCGACCGCGCGCGGGGGCGGTCGCGCCCCACTCCGCCTGCGCGGCCACGGCGGTGTCGAGGGCGGCGGCACCGTCGGCCACCGAGGCGTCGGCGACGGCGGCGATCACCTCGCCCGTGGCGGGATCGACGACGTCGAAGGTCGCGCCGGTCGAGGCGTCGCGCCAGGCGCCGCCGATGAAGAGCTGGTGCGGGGTGGTGGGTGCCGTCACGTCGGGTCCGTTTCGTCGGGGCGAGAAAGTTCGGACGGGTGTCAGGAGGCCGCGAGGGCGCCGAGCAGCACGTCGAGACCCTCGTCGAGGAGGTCGAGGGGGATGGTGAGCGGCGGGAGCAGCCGGACGACGTTGCCCCACGTCCCGCACGTCAGCACGATGACGCCCTGGGCGTGCGCGGCCGCGACCACGCGCCGGGTGAGGTCCGCGTCCGGCGCACCGCTCGGATCCACGAGCTCCATCGCGATCATGGCACCCCGGCCCCGGACGTCGCCGATGCGCGGGTCAACGGCCTGCGCGGCGCGCAGACGGGCGAGAACGCGTGACTCGATCGCGCGTGCCGCGCCCGTGAGATCGTCGGCCTCGTAGGTCTCGATGGCTGCGAGGGCGGCGGCGCACGCGAGCGGGTTCCCGCCGTAGGTGCCGCCCAGACCACCCGCACCCGGGGCCTCCATGAGCTCGGCCCGGCCGGTCACGGCCGAGAGCGGCAGCCCGCCGGCGATGCCCTTCGCCGTGACGACGAGGTCGGGGACGATCCCCGCGTGCTCGCTCGCGAACATCGCCCCGGTCCGCGCGAACCCCGTCTGCACCTCGTCGGCGACGAACACGACGCCGTGCTCTCGGCACCACTGCGCGAGGCCCTCGAGGAAACCGTCGGCGGGGACGACGAAACCGCCCTCCCCTGGATGGGCTCGATGATGACGGCGGCCAGGTCCTCGACGTCGACCTGCGTGGTGATGCGGTCGATCGCGCCCGCCAGCGCCTGCGGACCGGTCAGGCCGTCGCGGTAGGGGTAGGAGGTCGGCGCGCGGTACACCTCGGGCGCGAACGGGCCGAAGCCCTGCTTGTACGGCTTGACCTTGGCGGTCAGGGCCATGGTGAGGCTCGTGCGGCCGTGGTAGGCGTGGTCGAAGGCGACGACGGCGGTGCGCCCGGTCGCGGCGCGCGCGACCTTGATCGCGTTCTCGACCGCCTCGGCGCCCGAGCTGAACAGCGCCGTCCGCTTCTCATGGCCGCCGGGGGTGAGCGCGTTCAGCTTCTCGGCGACGGCCACGTACTCCTCGTACGGCGTGACCATGAAGCAGGTGTGGGTGAAGTCCGCGACCTGCGCCGTCACGGCCGCGACGACCCTGGGGGCGCTGCTGCCGACCCCCGTGACCGCGATGCCCGACCCGAGGTCGATGAGCGAGTTGCCGTCGACGTCGACCACGACACCACCGCCCGCCCGGGCCGCGAAGACCGGCATCGTCGTCCCCACGGCCGTGGGGACGGCCGCCCGCTTGCGGCGCATGAGCCCGGCCGAGATCGGCCCGGGGATCGCCGTCACCAGCGATCGGACCTGCGGGAGGTCACCTTCCCGCGGGGCTGCGCCGCACCCGTGCCGGACTCGCTCGGCGGGGAGGTGGTGGTGGTCACGTGGATCTCCTTCGGCGCGGTCGCGGGCCGCAGCGGTGCGGCTCCTCGCCCAGGGTAGACGCCGCCACCGACGACGACGGCGCCCGCCACCTCCGCAGAGGTGGCGGGCGCCGTCGGTGCTACGCGTGGAGCCTGAGGATCAGGCGCCGGTGAGCTTCTCGCGGAGGGCGGCGAGAGCCTCGTCGGACGCGAGCGTGCCGCTCGGGCCGGACGGCGTCGAGGAGTAGCTCGACGACGAGTCGCTCGACGAGGAGGAGCTGCTGCTGCTCGTGGCCTCGGCCGGAGCCTCGGCGTCGGCCTCGATCGCGCTGGCGACCTGCTTCTTGTGCGCCTCCCAGCGGGACTGGGCCTCGGCGTACTGACGCTCCCACTCCTCGCGCTGCGCGTCGAAGCCCTCGAGCCACTCGTTGGTCTCGGGGTCGAAGCCCTCGGGGTACTTGTAGTTGCCGGCCTCGTCGTACTCCGCCGCCATGCCGTAGAGGCTGGGGTCGAAGTCGTCGGAGCTCGGGTCCACACCCTCGTTGGCCTGCTTGAGCGAGAGCGAGATGCGGCGACGCTCGAGGTCGATGTCGATGACCTTGACGAAGACCTCCTCGCCGACCTTCGCGACCTGCTCCGGCAGCTCGACGTGGCGCACGGCGAGCTCGGAGATGTGCACGAGGCCCTCGATGCCGTCCTCGACGCGCACGAACGCACCGAACGGGACGAGCTTGGTGACCTTGCCCGGGACGACCTGGCCGATGGCGTGGGTCCGGGCGAACTGCTGCCACGGGTCCTCCTGCGTCGCCTTGAGCGACAGCGAGACGCGCTCGCGGTCGAGCTCGACGTCGAGGACCTCGACCGTGACCTCCTGGCCGACCTCGACGACCTCGGAGGGGTGGTCGATGTGCTTCCAGGACAGCTCGGAGACGTGGACGAGACCGTCGACCCCGCCGAGGTCCACGAACGCACCGAAGTTCACGATGGAGGACACGACACCCGGACGCACCTGGCCCTTGGCCAGCGTCGACAGGAAGGTCGAGCGGACCTCGGACTGCGTCTGCTCGAGCCAGGCGCGGCGCGAGAGGACGACGTTGTTGCGGTTCTTGTCCAGCTCGATGATCTTCGCCTCGATCTCCTTGCCGACGTACGGCTGGAGGTCGCGGACGCGACGCATCTCCACGAGGGACGCGGGCAGGAAGCCACGCAGACCGATGTCGAGGATGAGGCCACCCTTGACGACCTCGATGACGGTGCCGGTGACGACGCCGTCCTCCTCCTTGATCTTCTCGATCGTGCCCCAGGCGCGCTCGTACTGGGCGCGCTTCTTGGACAGGAGGAGACGTCCCTCCTTGTCCTCCTTCTGGAGGACCAGGGCCTCGACGACCTCGCCGACCTTGACGACCTCGTCCGGGTCGACGTCGTGCTTGATCGAGAGCTCGCGGGAGAGGATGACCCCCTCCGTCTTGTAACCGATGTCGAGGAGGACCTCATCGCGGTCGACCTTGACGATGGTGCCCTCGACGATGTCGCCGTCGTTGAAGTACTTGATGGTCGCGTCGACGGCGGCGAGGAAGTCCTCGGCCGAACCGATGTCGTTGACCGCGACCTGCGGGACAGCCGGGGCGGGGGTGGAGATGGTCATGTAGGAGAGACTCCGTTGCGGACAGAAGTAGTGCGGACAGGTGGTCGGCGCCGGTGATCGCCGCCAACCCGATCGCAGGCGATCAGGGCGCGACGGACGCACGGCACCGCCGAGAAGCCTACCGCGCGCGGGAGACCGCGGCAAAGCCGAGGCGTGACACGCTGATCTGCACCAGCCCCTGGCGCGTTCGTTACCAAAACGTTATGTTCGATGTGTCAGGCATCACCCGAACGTCAGGAACGAGAGGTGAACGAACCATGAGCACGACGCACACGTCGAGCAGCACTCGTCGCACGCTCCGCACCATCCTCACCGTCGGGGCCGCCAGCGCCCTCCTCGCCGCCCCCACCGCCGCCGCGTCGGCCGACACGGTCAGTCCGCAGGGTGTCTGCGGCGGCGAGGCGATCTTCGAGGTCCTCTCCTCGGAGAGCACGTTCACCCGAGTGGGTGAGACGCAGCACAACATCAACAGCACAGCGTCCCCGCAGACGGCGACCTTCAGCTCGCAGACGTCGGGCACCGTGTCCGTGTCGACGACGGCGACGATCTCCGGCGGGATCTCGACCGCCTTCGCCAAGATCGAGGCGAGCGTGGGGGTGACGGCGTCGGAGAGCCTGACCGTCACGACCGGGAACTCGACCACCGTGGACGTCCCGGCCAACTCCACGGCCTACGCGGAGTACGGCGCCAACACGGTGACGGTCCGCGGGAAGTCCTACACCCTGAACAACGCCTGCAACCCGATCAACGTCACCTACCCGACGATCACGGCTCCGACCTCGGTCGGCTGGAAGACCTACTGAGCGACGCCCGCCCCGCACGGGGCGACGAGACACGGCCCCGGGTCCCCGTGCGGGACCGGGGCCGTGCTCACGCCAGGGCGCGTGCGACGTCGAGCAGGCTGTCCGGCACGTGCTTGACGCGACCCGCCACCTCGGCGAGCGGGACCAGGACGACCTCGCCGTCCTGCACCGCGGTCATCACCCGGTCCTCGCCCCGCGTCACGGCGTCGATCGCCGCGACGCCGAACCGCGACCCGAGGATGCGGTCGGCCGCCGTCGGCGTGCCTCCGCGCTGGATGTGACCGAGGACGGTCACGCGCGTGTCGAACCCCGTCCGCTGCTCGATCTCGTGCTTGAGGCGGTCGCTGATGCCGCCGGCGACGATCTGCCCGAACTGACCGACCTGCATCTCGTAGTCCATCGACGTGCCCTCCGCCGGCGTCGCCCCCTCGGCGACCACGACGATCGAGAACGAGGCGTGCGCGCGGTGGCGGTGCTTGAGGAAGCGGACGACCTGGTCGATGTCGAAGGGACGCTCCGGCGCCAGGACGATCTCGGCGCCGCCGGCGATCCCCGCGGTGGCGGCGATCCAGCCCGCGGTCCGGCCCATGACCTCGACGATCATGACGCGGTTGTGGGACTCCGCCGTCGTGTGGATGCGGTCGATCGCCTCGGTCGCGATGGTGACGGCCGTGTCGAAGCCGATCGACGACTCGGTCGCCCACACGTCGTTGTCGATCGTCTTGGGGATCGCAACGACCTTGACGCCAGCCTCGGCGACCTTGCTCGCGGCGTGCAGCGTGCCGTCCCCGCCGATGCAGATGAGGGCGTCGATGTGCTCGTTCTCGATCGTCGACATCACGGCGTCCATCCCGCCCTCGACGGCGTGCGGGTGGAACCGCGCCGTCCCCAGGAGTGTGCCGCCGATCGGCAGCACGTTGCGGATGTCGGCGCGCGTCAGCGGCTGGATGTCGCCCTCGGCGACGCCCTTCCAGCCGTTGCGGAACCCGACGATGTGGTGCCCGTGCTCCCCCACACCACGCTTCACGACGGCGCGGATCGCGGCGTTGAGGCCGGGGACGTCGCCGCCTCCGGTGAGCAGTCCGACTCGCATGGGCAGGGGTCTCCGTCTCGCTGGGGATCGTGGGGAGGCCGCCGTCGGCGTGCCGGATCCAGACTATCGCCGGGCGCGGCGCGCGCCGCGAGACGAAGGTCCCGGACGGAGGATGGCGGGGTGACTGACGACGGACGGACGCCGCCCCCGCTCCCCCGCTGGCCGAGGCGGGGTACGGCCCCGTCGAGCACGACGCCGGCGCGACCGCCCGGCGCTGGTGGGACGCCGAGGCCGGCGACTACCTGGCGGAGCACGGTGACGCGCTGGGCGACGTCTCGTTCACCTGGGGCCCCGAGGGCCTCACGGAGCTGGACGCCGAGGCGCTCGGCACACCCGTGTCGCTCGCCGCCGCCCGGGTGCTCGAGGTGGGCGCGGGCAGCGCACCCTGCGCCCGGTGGCTCGCGAGCCGCGGGGTCGACGTCGTGGCCAGCGACGTCTCCGGCGGCATGCTCGCGGCGGCGCGCGAGGCCAACCGGCGCACCGGGGTGACGCTCCCCCTCGTCCAGGCCGATGCGCTCGCGCTGCCGTTCGCGGACGCGAGCCTCGACGTCGTGTTCACGTCCTACGGCGTGGTGCCCTTCGTGCCTGACGTCGGTGCGCTGCACCGCGAGGTCGCGCGCGTCCTGCGCCCGGGCGGGCGGTGGGCGTTCTCGACCACGCACCCCGTGCGGTGGGCGTTCCCGGACGACCCGGGACCGGGCGGGCTCACCGCGACCCGCTCCTACTTCGACCCCACGCCCTACCGCGAGCTCGACGACGGCGGTCGCGTCCTCTACGCCGAGCACCACCGCACGCTCGCCCAGCACCTGGCAGAGGTGACCGCGGCCGGGCTGACCCTCACCCGCATCATCGAGCCCGAGTGGCAGCCCGGGCGCAGCACGTGGGGTGGCTGGAGCGAGCTGCGGGCCCGGCACCTGCCGGGCACGCTCCTGGTCGTGGCGGACCGGCCCGCGTGAGCTCGTTCAGTGACCGGCGTCGCGCCAGGACCGGCCGAACCCGACGCTGACGTCGAGCGGGACCTCGAGCGCCGCCGCGGCCCCCATCTGCGTGCGCACGAGGTCGGTGACCTCCTCGCGCTCGCCCGGAGCGACCTCGAGCACGAGCTCGTCGTGGACCTGGAGGAGCAGGCGGGAGGCCAGGCCCCGACGCTCGAGCTCGCCGGTCACACCGATCATCGCCACCTTGACGACGTCGGCCGCCGACCCCTGGATCGGCGCGTTCAGCGCCATCCGCTCCGCCATCTCGCGCCGCTGGCGGTTGTCGCTCGTGAGGTCGGGCAGGTAGCGCCGCCGGCCGAGGATGGTCGACGTCCAGCCCTCGCCGCGCGCCTCGTCGACGACGCCGGTCAGGTAGTCGCGCACACCTCCGAACCGGTCGAAGTAGTCGTCCATCAACCCCTTGGCCTCGCCGGCGCTGATGCCCAGCTGCTTCGACAGCCCGAACGCCGACAGGCCGTAGGCGAGCCCGTAGGACATCGCCTTGATCTTGGCGCGCATGGCCGAGGTGACCTCGGCCGGCTCGACGTGGAAGACCCGCGACCCGACGTAGCGGTGCAGGTCCTCGCCGGAGCGGAACGCGTCGATCAGACCCTCGTCGCGCGAGAGGTGCGCCATGATGCGCATCTCGATCTGCGAGTAGTCCGCCGTCAGCAGGCCCTCGTACCCCTCACCGACGACGAAGCCCTCGCGGATGCGATAGCCCTCGGCCGTGCGGATCGGGATGTTCTGGAGATTCGGGTCGGTGGAGGACAGTCGTCCCGTCGCCGCGACCGTCTGCTGGAAGGTGGTGTGGATGCGGCCGTCCGGTGCGACGGACTTCAGCAGGCCCTCGACCGTCTGCCGCAGCCGGATCGCCTCGCGGTGCGCGAGCAGGTTGCCGAGGAAGGGGTGCTCGGTTCGGGCGAAGAGGTCGGCGAGCGCATCCGCGTCCGTGGTCCAGCCGGTCTTGGTCCGCCGCGTCTTCGGCATGTCGAGCTCGACGAACAGGACCTCCTGGAGCTGCTTGGGCGAACCGAGGTTGACCTCGTGCCCGATGGCCTCGTAGGCGCCCAGCGCGGCACGCTCGACCGCGGCGTCGAACTCACCCGCCAGACCCTCGACGTAGGCGACGTCGGCGGCGATCCCCGCGCGCTCCATGCCGACGAGCGTGGCGAGGACGGGCAGCTCGACCTGGGCCATCAGGGCCGTGGCGCCGCGCGAGGCGAGATCGGTGCGCAGCGGTTCGGCCAGCTCGCGGACCGCCACGGCGCGTGCCGCCGCCGTGCGGGCGCCCGAGTGGTCGCCGTCGAGCCCGAGGTCGAGCATGCCGTCGGACTCCGCGTCGACCCCGGTGGGCAGCTCGCGCTGCAGGTAGCGCACGGTGAGGTCGCCGAGGTCGTAGGTGCGCTGGTCGGGGTGGCACAGGTAGGCGGCCAGCAGCGTGTCGACGGCGACGCCGGCGAGCGTGAGGCCGCGACCGTGCAGCGCGTGCGAGGCCGTCTTGGCGTCGTGCACCGCGATCGGGGCCGCGGGGTCGGCCAGCCACGCACCCAGGGCCTCGAGGTCGGCGTCGTCGATCGTGGCGAGGTCGAGCGCGACGGACGTGCCGCTCTCGTCCGCGATCGCCACCGCCCACGCGTCGCCGCCGCCCTGCAGGGCACGACCCGCGACGTCGAGCCCCAGCTCCTGGCCGGCGCGGTCCGCCAGCCACGAGCCGAGGTCCCCCGGGGCCAGGTCCGTGACGGTCAGCGCGAGGCCCTCCACCGACTCGGCCGCGGCGTCGTCCTCGGGGAGCATCTGCAGCAGCCGGTCGCGCAGCACCCGGAACTGCAGCGCGTCGAAGACCTGGTGGACCGCCTCGCGGTCGATGGGCGCCCGCGCGAGGTCCTCGAGCGTGAGGGCGATGTCGACGTCGCGCAGCAGTCCGTTGATCTGACGGTTGGTGACCACCTGGGCGAGGTGGGTGCGGAGGTTCTCCCCGCCTTCCCCTTGATCTGGTCCGCCGAGGCCACCACGTTCTGGAGGCCGTCGTAGGCGGTGATCCACTTCGCGGCCGTCTTCGGCCCGACGCCGGGCACGCCGGGGAGGTTGTCGCTCGTCTCGCCGACGAGCGCGGCGAGGTCGGGGTAGCGCTCGGGCGGGACACCGTACTTCTCCTCGACCGCCTCGGGCGTCATCCGAGCGAGGTCCGAGACCCCCTTGCGCGGGTAGAGGACGGTGACGCGGTCGGTCACGAGCTGGAAGGTGTCGCGGTCGCCGGAGCAGATGAGCACCTCGGCGCCCCGCTCCTGCGCGCGCGTCGCGATGGTCGCCAGGACGTCGTCGGCCTCGATCCCCTCGATCCCGAGGTGCGGGACCGTGAGGGCGCCGAGCACCTCCTGGATGAGCGCCACCTGCCCGCGGAACTCGTCGGGCGACGCCGAGCGCGTGCCCTTGTACTCGGGGTACTGCTCGGTCCGGAACGTCGGACCGGAGCGGTCCCACGCGACGAACACGTGCGTCGGCTTCTCGTCGCGGACCAGGTTGATGAGCATGGAGGTGAAGCCGTAGACGGCGTTCGTGGGCTGACCGTCGGTCGTCGCGAAGTTCTCCACGGGGAGCGCGAAGAACGCGCGGTAGGCCATCGAGTGCCCGTCGATCAGGAGCAGCTTCGCCCCGTCGACCAGGTCGATCGATGTGGTGGCCGGTGCGTCGATGTCGTCGTGGTCGCTCACGGTGCCAGCCTAGGTGGCATGTCCGACATCGAGACCGACGACGCCCCCCGGGCGACGGCGCCCCGCCCGGCCGCGCTCCCCCGCACGCACGGCACGCTGATCGACAGGCTGGGGATGGAGATCGACCCCGACTCGGTCTCCCCGTCCTCCTGCACCGCCCGCATGCCCGTCGAGGGCAACACCCAGCCCTTCGGGCTGCTGCACGGCGGCGCGACGGCGGCGCTCGCCGAGACGGTGGGCTCCTACGCCGCCCAGGCGCACGCGGGCCCGGGACGCTCCGCCGTCGGGCTCGAGCTCTCGATCACCCACCACCGCGGGGCGCGGGACGGGACCGTCACCGCCGTCGCGACCGCGGTCCACCTGGGTCGCACCAGCGCGACCTACCTGGTGGAGGTGACCGACGAGGCCGAGCGACGCATCAGCTCGGCGCGCCTGACCTGCCTCCTGCTCGACGGCGCAGGCTCGCCGCCCGCGTCGACGTCCGGCGCGTCCTGACCGCCGGCACCGTCCACCAGCGGCAACCCGCGGGGCGGCGTGCTCCCGGTCATGGCGCGCCGCCGCGCGATGAGCGACTCCAGCCCGGAGCGCGGCGCGTCGTGGTCGAGGCGGCGCTGGAGGACGGCGGTCGCGCAGGAGCGCCGGGACCCGACGGCGGAGAACCCGAGGCGGGAGAGGAATCGCTGCTCGCTGCGCGAACCCGAGACCGGCAGCGTGACGATCGTGGCGACGTCGGCGCCTGCCGCGAACGCCACCTGGTCGGACATCAGCGCGCGACCGACGCCGCGGCGGCGCCACTCGGGCCGGACGAAGAGCACCTCGATCTGGAGCCACGGCACCTCGGCGAACAGACCGGGCTGCTGCACCTGCGAGATCGCCGCCCCGACGTGCACGTCGCCGACCGTCGCGACGGACACCCGGCCCGGGTGGTGCTCGACGAACGCGCGCAGGCGTTGCAGCAGCACGCCGGGGGCCGGGACGCCGAGCTGGGCACCCATCGGGTGCTCCCCTCCGGCCTCTCCCAGCACGACGGCGAGCATGGGGAGGTCGCCGGCCTGCGCCGACCGAACCACGACCTTGTCACGACCCACCGGTCCACTCCCTTGCTGCTCGAGCCCCGGGATGGAACATTACGCCCAGCGTGACAACCTGGTGTCCCGCTCTCGTTAACACGATCGTCACACTCGACAACCCGTCTGACACACGACGGGCCTAGGTTCTGCCAAGCCGAGCGCCGCCCCGAGGCGGTGAGCGGCGACCGACCTCTGCCCCACGACTTGGAGCTGCTCGTGCTCGACACAGCCCACCGAGCCGCGCCCCGCCGACACCGGCGGCGCGGCATCGGACTCCGTCCCGGCATCCTGCTGGGACTGCTCGTCACCGCCCTGCTCGGCATCGTCGCCGTGCCCGCGGTGGCCGCCCCGACCGACGCCGCGTGCGTCCCCGACACCTCGACCGCCTGCATCCAGGGGACCCTGCGCACCTCCGGCGGGGACCCCGCCGTCGGCGTCCGGTTCACGGTGACCGGCCCCGCGGGCGAGTTCGAGGCCACCACGAACGACGCCGGCCAGTGGAGCGTCGCCGTCACCGAGGCCGGCCCCTACGACGTCACCCTCGACGAGGCCACCCTCCCCGCCGGTGAGACCCTGCGCGACCCTTCCGGCAATCCCAAGACCGTCCAGGCGGACCTCGGTCGTCGCCCGGGCGCGCTGTTCGCGCTCGGCGACCCCGCCGCGGCGCCCGCGCCGTCGCCGACCGCGTCCAGCGACGCCGGCTCGGGCGAGGGATCGGGCGACGAGCCCGCCTCCCCCGCCCCGGCACCCGACGCCGGCGCGGGTTCGGAGGCGGGCGCGTCGGGCGAGAGCGCGGCGGCCGAGAGCTCGGGGAACAACCGGATCCTGCAGCTCGTCGTCTCCGGTCTCGTGTTCGGCCTGCTCCTCGCGCTCGCCTCGGTGGGCGCGAACCTCATCTACGGCACCACGGGCCTGAGCAACTTCGCGCACGGTGACCTCGTGACGCTGGGAGGCCTGCTGGCCTTCTCGGCCGTCCGCTGGTGGGGTATGCCGCTGTGGTCGGCCATCATCCTCGCGACCGTCGGTGGCATGGTGATCGGGTGGGTGCTCGACGCCGCGATCTTCGGCCCCCTGCGCCGCCGCGGTGTCGGTGTGACGCAGCAGCTGATCGTGACGATCGGTCTCGCCCTGGCGATGATCAACCTGTACCTCGTGCTCTACGGGGCCAGCCCGCTGCCGATCGTCTCGAGCATCTCCGAGCGGATCAACCTCGGACCGGTCTCGCTCTCGCAGCAGACGATGGTCTCGGTGGTGATCGCCGGTGTCGTGCTCGCGGCGGTCGCCCTCGTGCTCCAGCGGACCCGCATCGGTCGTGCGACGCGCGCTGTCTCCGACAACCCCGCGCTCGCCGCCGCCT
Organism: Litorihabitans aurantiacus; assembly: GCF_030161595.1. Classification (NCBI taxonomy): domain Bacteria; kingdom Bacillati; phylum Actinomycetota; class Actinomycetes; order Micrococcales; family Beutenbergiaceae; genus Litorihabitans; species Litorihabitans aurantiacus. Next base: position 1,180,734 of record NZ_BSUM01000001.1, on the reverse strand, counting down.
CGGGCATCAAGGTCGCCTCGATCATCCGCGGCGTCTGGGTCTCCTCGGCGGGACTGGCCTCCCTCGGCGGTGTCCTCATGGGCCTCTACCTCGGGTCGACCCGGTTCAACTTCGGGTCGGTCCTGCTGCTGCTCATGTTTGCCGCGATCACGCTCGGCGGTCTCGGCTCCCCGCTGGGCGGCCTCCTCGGGGCGCTGGTCATCGGGCTCGTCGTCGAGCTCTCGACCCTCGTGCTCCCCAACGACCTGCGCTACGCCAGCGCGCTGGTCATCCTCATCGTCGTCCTGCTCGTGAGACCGCAGGGCATCCTGGGCCGAGCCCAGCGGATCGGATAGGTGCTCGATCATGGACTTCGCATCCCTGCTCACTGACGTCCTGCGCGAGGCGACGGGCCCCACGGCCATCGCCTACGCGCTCGCGGCCATCGGACTCAACGTCCACTTCGGCCTCACCGGCCTCATCAACATGGGTCAGGCCGGCTTCATGCTGCTGGGCGCCTACGGCTTCGCCATCTCGACCATCGCCGGGCTCCCGCTCGTGGTCGCGTTCCTGATCGCCGTCGCCGTCGCCGTCGTGTTCGCGCTGATCCTCGGACTCCCGACGCTCAAGCTCCGCGGCGACTACCTCGCCATCGTCACGATCGCCGCCGCGGAGATCGTCCGCTTCATCGGACGGTCCGTCGGCCTGAACGACCTGACGGGCGGCTCCCAGGGCCTCCTCGGGAACCAGTTCAAGCACACCTTCGAGGGCGCCTCACCCTTCGCCGACGGGCTCGTCGCGATCGGTCCGATCTCGCTCCAGATGAACTCCTCCAACTCCTGGTGGCTGCGGATCGTGGGATGGAGCCTGGTGGCGCTCGCCTGCCTGATCGTGTTCCTGCTGCTGCGCAGCCCGTGGGGCCGCGTCCTGCGCGGCATCCGCGAGGACGAGGACGCCGTGCGCTCGCTCGGGAAGAACGTTTACACGTTCAAGCTCCAGGCGCTCGTGCTCGGAGGCGTGTTCGGAGCCGTGGGAGGGATCGTCATCTCGCTGGCGAGCTCGGTGCAACCGGACTCCCTCGGCCGCCCCGTCACGTTCAACACCTGGACGATCCTGCTCCTGGGCGGTGCCGCCACCGTGTTCGGACCCGTCCTCGGGTCGATCCTGTTCTGGGCGGCGCTCGTGCTGGTCCGCGGGATCATGCGTGGCGTCATCCCCCCGGACGTCCTGTCCTCGACCGAGATCGAGCCGCTCGGCTTCGTCCTGGTCGGCATCACCCTCGTCCTGCTGATCGTCTTCCGACCACAGGGGATACTCGGAGACAAGAAGGAGCTGGCGATCAATGGCTGAGTCACCCGTGACGACCCCGTCCACCCTCTCGGGCCCCGACGGCGGCGTGGTCGACGTCCAGGCCGCGCGCGCGGCCCTGGCCGGAGTCGCCCACTCCCCCGGCGTCGCCAAGCCCACCCCCTGCTCGTGGCCGACGGCGTGCGCCGCACCTTCGGCGGAGTCAACGCGGTCGACGTCGAGCACCTCGAGGTGCAGAGCAACGTCATCACCGCGCTCATCGGGCCGAACGGCGCCGGCAAGACCACGTTCTTCAACCTCATGACCGGGTTCGACCGGCCCGACGCCGGCACGTGGACCTTCGACGGAAAGTCCCTCGCGGGCATCCCGGCGTCCCGCGTGTCGAAGTCGGGCATGGTCCGCACGTTCCAGCTCACGAAGGCGCTCTCGCGCATGACGGTGCTCGAGAACATGCGGCTCGGCGCGCGTGCGCAGGTCGGCGAGGGCATGGGCGCGGCCCTGCTGCGCCCCCTGTGGCGCAGGCAGGAGCGCGCGATCACCGAGAAGGCGATGGACCTCCTCGTCCGCTTCAAGCTCGACGCGAAGAAGGACGACTTCGCCGGATCGCTCTCGGGCGGTCAGCGCAAGCTGCTCGAGATGGCGCGGGCGCTGATGTCCGACCCGACGCTCGTGATGCTGGACGAGCCGATGGCCGGCGTGAACCCGGCGCTGACGCAGTCGCTGCTCGGTCACATCACCGACCTGCGCGACAGCGGTACGAGCGTGCTGTTCGTCGAGCACGACATGCACATGGTGCGTCACATCTCCGACTGGGTCGTCGTGATGGCCGAGGGCAAGGTCGTCGCGGAGGGTCCGCCCAAGGAGGTCATGGACGACCAGGCCGTGATCGACGCCTACCTCGGGTCGCACCACGACACCGACCTCGGCGACGACTCGCTGCTGGACGAGGACACGACGATCTCCGCCGAGGCGATGGCCGAGGCAGAGGCTGAGGCGCAGGAGGACGCGAAGTGAGCACGACGATCGACCGCGAGACGGTCCACCGCGGCGCGCCGTCCGGCGAGCCGCTGCTGTTCGCCGACAACCTCGAGGCCGGGTACCTCCCCGGCGTCAACATCCTCCAGGGCTGTTCGCTCGTGCTCCACCCGGGCGAGCTGGTCGGCATCATCGGCCCGAACGGTGCCGGGAAGTCGACGCTGCTCAAGGCGCTCTTCGGCCTGGTGAACATCCGCTCGGGCAGCCTCACCCTCGAGGGGCAGGAGATCACCAACCTCCGCGCCGACGCGCTGGTCAAGCGGGGCGTCGGTTTCGTCCCGCAGACGAACAACGTCTTCCCGAGCCTGACGATCGAGGAGAACCTGCAGATGGGCGTCTACCAGACGCCCGCGAAGTTCGCCGAGCGGGTCGGGGTCGTGATGGACCTGTTCCCCGAGCTCGGCAAGCGCCGTCGGCAGCGCGCCGGGGCCCTCTCGGGCGGTGAGCGACAGATGGTCGCGATGGCCCGGGCGCTCATGCCCGAGCCGTCGGTCCTCCTGCTCGACGAGCCGTCGGCGGGTCTGTCCCCCGTCCGCCAGGACGAGGCGTTCCTGCGCACGCGTCGGATCAACAAGACCGGTGTCTCGGTCATCATCGTCGAGCAGAACGCGCGCCGCGCGCTGCAGATCTGCGATCGCGCCTACGTGCTCGACCAGGGACGCAACGCCTACTCCGGGCCCGGTCGCGAGCTGATGAACGACCCGAAGGTCATCGAGCTGTACCTCGGGACCCTGGCGGCCGACGTCGACGCGGCGCGCGCCGCCGAGGACGCCTGAGCCAGGGCTCTCACCGAGGCCCGAGACGCACGACGGCGCCCGCCTCCCCTCGGGGAGGCGGGCGCCGTCGTCGTCCCACCACGACCCCGCGCCTGCAGCAGCGCGCACGCGCCCCAGCGCCTCTGTGCCCCGAGGCCCCCTCCCTCGCGCCGGCGCACGCGCATGACGCCGCGGCCCGGACCCCCGCGGCCACGCACCACGCGGGGGGATGCCGAGGAAGGACCAGGGGTCGTGGGGAAGGACTGCTCTGGTCCTTCCCCACGACCCCTGGTCCTTCCTCAACGGAGGGTGGCGCGATGGACGGCCGTCTGCTCGAGGACGTCCAACGGGGCTGCGGAGACGTGGGGAGGCCCGGAGCGACCTGGGAGGGGCGAGGGTGAGGAGGAAGCACGACCGGACCGGGCAACCGGGTAGCAGCGAGCCACGGGCGCAGCGGCGCGCGAGCGGACCGCAGCACGACGACGGCCCCGGTGCAGGTGCACCGGGGCCGTCGGGTGCCGAGCGGGCTCAGCGTGGTTCAGCGGCGATCAGGAGGAGGGAACCTCGCCCTGGACCGACTCGACGAACGTGTACGTGTTGTCGGCGCCGAACTGGTAGATGCCGATGAACGCCGAGGACGGGTCGTTGGCGTCGTTGAACGGACCGACACCGGAGACGGCCTGGTAGGCGATGTCCTCGCCGTCCTCGATCAGCGCCGAGCACTCCTCCCAGCCGGTGCACTCGGTGCCGCCGTCGGCGCCCGAGACGGCCGCCATGTTCTCCTGGATCGCCTGGCCGGAGGCCTCGCCACCCTTGAGCGCGGCGAGGGCCGCGAGCATCGTGGCGTCGTAGGACTCGGCGCCGTAGGAGAAGTCGTTCAGGCCCGGGTCGACCTCGAGCAGGCGACCCTGGAACTCCTCGGTCGGGAAGGCACCCGGGAGGGTGCCCTTCGCGCCCTCGAGCGTGCCTTCGGGGAAGCCGACGTCACCCTCGGTGCCGAAGTTCTGCAGGTTGCCGTCGACGAAGTAGACGCGGCTCATGTCCCAGCCCTGCGCGGCGAGCTCGCGCACGATCAGCGGCGTCTGCGTCGTGAACGCGATGACCGCGATCGCGTCGGGGCTCGCGGCGATGGTGTCGGAGACGATCGAGGAGAAGTTGCTCTCGTTGGGGTCGAACTCCTGGCCCTGCGAGCCGTAGACGAGCGTGCCGCCGGCCTCGGTCACGACACCCTCGACGACGTCGCGCAGCGAGGTGCCGTAGGGGTCGTTGAAGACGATGGTCGCGACGTCCGCGGCGCCGTCGGCGATCATGAGGTTCGCGAGCGCGTCACCCTGGACCGTGTCCGGCGGCGCGGTGCGGAAGTAGAAGTCGCTGTAGCCCGAGAGGTCGGTGGCCGTGTTGGCCGGCGAGATCTCGACGATGTTGGCGCCCGTGATGTCGTCGATGACGTTGAAGGTCACGCCCGAGGAGGCGGCGCCGATGATCGCGTGCACGCCCTCCGAGATGAGGCGCTGCGACGACTCCGTCGCGACGGCCGCGTTCTCGGTGTCGGAGGAGTCCGTGTGGGTCACCTGGACGTCACTGCCGAAGATGCCACCGGCCTCGTTGATCTCCTGGACCGCGAGGTCGACACCCGCGATCTCGGGCGGGCCGAGCTGGGCGAGCGAACCGGTCACCGGCAGCAGCGTGCCGATGTGGAGGGCGTCGCCGCCGCCGTCGCCGGAGCCGCCGCCGTCGGTGTCGGTCGAGTCGCCCTCGTTGCCGCTGCTGCACGCAGCCAGGACGAGCGCGACAGCGCCCGCAACCGCCGCGACGCGCGCGATGGATCGGTTCATGTGGTTCTCCTTGTCATGGCCAGCCACCGGACGGCGGCACGGTCGTAGGGGAAGCACACCTCAGTTGTGTGTCGGGCGTGTGACGCGATAGTCACGCTGCTATCACGGTTGACAACGATGCGGTAACGCCCGCTGCCGCCGCGCACCCGACAGGGACGGCGTCAGTCCTCGTCGCCGACCTGGTCGATGACGGCGTCGGCGACCTCGCGCATGGTGAGTCGGCGGTCCATGGACGTCTTCTGGATCCAGCGGAACGCCTCGGGCTCGGTCAGGCCCATCCGGGTCATGAGGAGGCCCTTGGCGCGGTCGACGCGCTTGCGAGTCTCGAAGCGGTCGGCGAAGTCGGCGACCTCACCCTCGAGCGCCACGATCTCGGAGTGGCGGTGGAGGGCGATCTCGATCGCGGGCAGCAGGTCTGCCTGCGTGAAGGGCTTCACGACGTAGGCCATGGCTCCGGCGTCGCGAGCGCGCTCGACCAGCTCGGTCTGCGAGAACGCCGTGAGGAGCACCACGGGCGCGATGCGGTCGCGGCCGATGCGCTCGGCGGCGGAGATCCCGTCGAGGACGGGCATCTTCACGTCCATCACCACGAGGTCGGGCTTGAGGTCGGTGGCGAGCTGCACCGCGGTCTCGCCGTCGCCGGCCTCGCCGACGACGTCGAAGCCCGCGTCCACGAGCGTCTCCACGACGTCCATGCGGATGAGGGCCTCGTCCTCGGCCACGACGACGCGCCGACCCCGGCCGATGCCCGCGGGGGTCTCCTGCGACTCGTCCTGCGGGGCGGCGTCGTCGGCGGCGAAGTTCTCGTTCTCGGTGCTCACCCGGGTAGCCTAGTGCCCCGCGCGCCCCGGTAGCCCAACTGGCAGAGGCAGTCGGCTCAAACCCGGCACAGTGTGGGTTCGAATCCCACCCGGGGCACCCCCGTCGCACCCGTCGGACCGGCCGTGACGGCCCGTGACCTGCGACGACACCCCAGACGGTCGGTGACGGAGCCGTCAGTGAGATGGCTCACGAACGTCGGCCGAACCGCCTCCGGCGAGGTGTCGCAGAGCCCCGCGCCCCGCCTGCGCCCCGGTGCTGAAGCACGCCTGGAGCAGGTACCCGCCCGTCGGCGCCTCCCAGTCGAGCATCTCGCCCGCCAGGAAGACACCCGGGAGCCGACGCAGCATGAGGTGCTCGTCCACCTCCGACCACGCCACTCCCCCGGCGCTCGAGATGGCACGCTCGATCGGCATGGTAGCCGTCACCGTCACGGGGGCGGCCTTGACCAGTGCGGCGACGACGGCGGGGTCGGCCGGCAGCGCACCGCCGCCGGCCTCGCGCAGCAGACCGATCGCCGCGAGATCCAGCCCGAGCGTGCGACGCAGCCAGGTGGTGCCCGAGTCCCGCGGGCGACGGCGGCGCAGGCGCCCCTCGAGGTCGCCGGCGGTCGCGTCCGGACGCAGGTCGACCTCCAGCGTGCAGGTGCCCCGGGCGTCCAGCGCCGCGCGGACCGCCGCGCCGAGCGCGTAGACAGGGCCGCCCTCGACACCCGTCGCCGTGAGCATCGCGTCGCCGCGCACCTCGGCACGGCGCTCTCCCCGCACGCGCAGCGCCACGTGCTTGAGGGGGACCCCGGCGAAGCGCTCGACGAACACCTCCGACCACGCCACGCGCAGCCCGACGTTGGCGGCGCGCCAGGGGGCGAGCTCGACACCCCGTACCGCGAGATGGTCGGTCCAGGAACCGTCCGAGCCGAGACGCGGCCACGACGCACCCCCGAGCGCCAGGACGACGACGTCGGGCGCCACCGTGCGCACGTCACCGTCGGGCGCGGCGACCAGCAGCGCGGGCGGCCCGCCCGACGGTGCCGCCCCGTCGGCCCACCCGACCCAGCGCTGCCGGGTCTCGATCCGCACCCCCTGCTCGGCCAGTCGCCCACGCCACGCGCGCACGAGCGGGTTGGCCCGGAACGCCTCGGGGAAGACCCTTCGGCTGGACCCGACGAAGGTCGGCTGTCCGAGCCCGGCGCACCACGCCCTCAGGTCGGCGGGGTGAACGCGTCCCACCCAGGTGCCAGGTGGTCCGCAGCAGCGCCGTAGCGGCGCAGGAACACCTCCCGCTCGTCGGTGTGGGTGAGGTTGAGACCGCCGTGGCCCGCCAGGAGGAACTTGCGCAGCACCGACGGCATGCGCTCGTGGACCGTGACGGCCGCTCCCCCGCGGCGAGCACCTCGGCCGCCATCAGCCCGGCCGGACCACCGCCGACCACGCTCGCCGTCGGGCGCACGTCGTGCCCGCCGAGCGGCGACGTCGGGGGACGCCGACGGCCGGCCTCCCCGAGGGAGACCGGCCGTCGTCGGGACCCGGTGCGATGACCGGCTCAGGCCTGCGGCTGGTGCCGGTCGGTGTCGTCACCGATCGTGTGCACCTGCACCAGGTTGGTGGTGCCGGAGCGGCCCACCGGGGCGCCGGAGACGACGACCACGCGGTCGCCCGGGGCGACGTAACCGCCGTCCTGGAGCGAGGCGTCCACGGCCGCCACCATCGCGTCGGTGTGCGGCACGGTCGGGGTGACGATCGTCGTCACGCCCCAGCTGAGCGCGAGCTGGCGGCGCGTGGCGGCGTCGGGCGTGAACGCGATGAGCGGCAGCTCCGAGCGCAGGCGCGACATGCGGCGCGCCGAGTCGCCCGACTGCGTGAACGTCACGAGGTACTTGGCGTCCAGCGTCTTGCCGATCTGGTTCGCGGCCGCCGTGATCACGCCGCCGCGCGTGTGCGGCGTCCACGTGAAGGCGGCGATGCGCTCCAGGCCGTGCTCCTCGGTCGCCTCGATGATGCGGGCCATCGTGCGCACGCAGTCGATCGGGAACTGGCCCACGGAGGTCTCGCCGGACAGCATGACCGCGTCCGCGCCGTCGAGCACCGCGTTGGCGCAGTCGGACGTCTCCGCGCGCGTCGGGCGCGGCGAGCTGATCATCGACTCGAGCACCTGCGTGGCGACGATGACCGGCTTGGCGTTGCGACGGGCGAGCGCGACGGCCTCCTTCTGCACGAGCGGCACGCGCTCGAGCGGGAGCTCCACACCGAGGTCGCCGCGGGCGACCATGATGCCGTCGAACGCGTCGACGATCTCGGCGAGGTTGTCGACCGCCTGCGGCTTCTCGATCTTCGCGATGACGGGGGCCTTGTAGCCCTCCTCCGCCATGATCGCCGCGACGTCGTCGTAGTCCTTCGCGCTGCGCACGAACGAGAGCGCGATGAAGTCCGCACGCAGGCCCAGCGCCCAGCGCAGGTCCTCCTCGTCCTTGTCGCTCATCGCGGGCACGGAGACGGCCACGCCGGGCAGGTTGATGCCCTTGTTGTTCGAGACGGGCCCGGGGACCTCGACGACCGTGACGACGTCGGTGTCGGTCACGTCCGTGACGCGCACGGTGACCTTGCCGTCGTCGATGAGCAGGCGGTCGCCCGGCGTGCAGTCGCCCGGCAGGCCCTTGTAGGTCGTGCCGACGAGCTCCTTGGTGCCCTCGACGTCGCGCGTCGTGATGGTGAAGACGTCGCCGACGGCGAGGTCGTGCCTGCCCTCGACGAACCGCTCGAGGCGGATCTTCGGACCCTGGAGGTCGACCAGGATCGCGACGGCGCGGCCCGCGCGGTCGGCCGCGGCGCGCACGTGCTCGATGATCTCGGCGTGCTCGGACGCCTCGCCGTGGCTGCGGTTGATGCGCGCGACATCCATGCCGGCGTCGACCAGCTCCTGGATCTTCTCGGGGAGGCCGTCGCGGGGCCCATGGTGCAGACGATCTTTGCTCTACGCATGTCTTCAGCCTAGTTGGGGTCGGGAGTGCGTCACGCCGCGCTCAGGCGGCGAAACCGTGGTCGGAGGGGGTCACGGGCGAGGGGAGCTCGGTGGACCCGGTGAGGTAGGTGTCGACGGCGGCCGCGCACGCCCGGCCCTCCGCGATCGCCCACACGATGAGGGACTGGCCGCGGCCGGCGTCGCCCGCCACGAAGACGCCGGGGACGGCGGTGGCGTAGTCGTCGCCCCGCTCGATCGGCCCGCGCGGCGAGACCGCGAGGCCGATCTGGTCCGCGGCGGTCGTCGCGTCGGGGCCGGTGAAGCCCATGGCGATCAGCACGAGGTCGGCCGGCACCTCGCGCTCGGTGCCAGCCTTCGGAGCGCGCCGCCCGTCCTCGAGGTACTCGGTCTCGGCCACGCGCAGACCGGTGACGCGGTCGGTGCCGAGCAGCTGCACGGTCGAGGCGAGGAACTCGCGGTCCCCGCCCTCCTCGTGCGAGCTCGAGATCTCCATGATGCGCGGCGTCGTCGGCCACGGCTGGTCGGCCGGGCGCTCGATCGGCGGCTCCTGCCCGATGGCCAGCGTGGTGACGCTCGCGGCACCCTGGCGCAGCGCGGTGCCGAGGCAGTCCGATCCGGTGTCACCGCCGCCGATGATGACGACGTTCTTGCCCTGCGCTGAGATCTGGTCGGTCACCTCGGCACCGCCCACGACCGCGTTGGCCTGCGAGAGGTAGGACATGGCCCACTCGACGCCCGGGAGGTCGTCCCCCTCGACCTTGAGGCCGCGCGGGACGCTCGCGCCGACCGCGACCACGACGGCGTCGAACCGCGCGCGCAGGTCGTCCCACGTCATGTCCTGCCCGATGGTGACGCCGGTGCGGAAGCGCGTGCCCTCCGCCTCCATCTGCGCCACGCGGCGGTCGATGTGGTGCTTGCCGAGCTTGAAGTCCGGGACGCCGTAGCGCAGCAGACCGCCGATCGCGTCGTCCTTCTCGAACACGACCACGGTGTGACCGGCGCGGGTGAGCTGCTGCGCGGCGGCGAGCCCGGCGGGGCCCGAGCCGACGACGGCGACGGTGGAGTCGGTGAGCCGCTCCGGCACGACCGGGACGACGAGCCCGCGCTCCCACGCCTCGTCGATGATCGAGACCTCGACGTTCTTGATCGTCACCGGCGGCTGGTTGATCCCCAGCACGCAGCTGCTCTCGCACGGCGCGGGGCAGATGCGGCCCGTGAACTCGGGGAAGTTGTTGGTCTCGTGCAGCCGGTCGATGGCGTCGGCCGGCTGGTCGCGCCACACCAGGTCGTTCCACTCCGGGATGAGGTTCCCGAGCGGGCACCCCTGGTGGCAGAACGGCACGCCGCAGTCCATGCAGCGGCCGGCCTGCCGCTTGAGGTACGGGCTGCCCTCGGTGCGCTGCTCGTGCACCTCCGCCCAGTCCGCCAGCCGCAGCTCGACGGGCCGGTAGGTCGGGAGCTCGCGCTCGCGGGTGCGGAGGAATCCGCGGGGATCAGCCATGAGCGGCCTCCAGGATCTCGTCCCAGGCGCCGGGCGCGGCGGGGTCCAGGCCCCGGTCCGCGGCCTCGGCGAGCACCCGGGTCATGCGGGCGTAGTCGGCGGGCACGATGCGCGTGAAGCGGTCCAGCGTGCCGGAGAGGTCGGTCAGGAGCGAGGCCGCGAGCGGGGAGTCCGTCTCCTCGCGGTGGCGTCGGAGCAGGTCCGCGACGAGCTCGCGGTCGGTGTCGGACAGCGGCGAGAGCTCGAGCTCGCCCGACGCGGCCGCGGCCGCGTTGACCTGGCGGCTGTCGAGGTCGAGGACGTACGCGGTACCGCCGGACATCCCGGCCCCGACGTTGCGGCCCGTGCGGCCTAGCACGAGCACGACGCCACCGGTCATGTACTCCAGGGCGTGGTCCCCCGTGCCCTCGACCACGAGCGTGGCGCCGGAGTTGCGGACGCCGAAGCGCTCGCCGGCGAGACCGGAGAGGAAGACCTCGCCCGAGGTCGCGCCGTAGCCGACGACGTTGCCCGCGATGACGTGCGCGGCGGGGTCGAAGCTCGCGGCCCGGTCGGGGCGCACGACGATCCGTCCGCCCGAGAGCCCCTTGCCGACGTAGTCGTTGGCGTCGCCGAGCAGGCGCAGGGTGATGCCGCCGGGCAGGAAGGCACCGAGCGACTGACCCGCCGACCCCGTGAGGGTGATGTCGATCGTGTCGGGTGCCAGGCCGCCGTCGCCGTAGCGCTTGGCGACCTCGTGGCCGAGCATCGTGCCGACGGTGCGGTTGACGTTGCGGACCGGCAGCGAGATGCGGACCGGCTCGGCGCGCTCGAGCGCGTCGGTGCTGAGGGCGATGAGCTGGTTGTCCAGCGCGCGGTCGAGCCCGTGGTCCTGCGCCTGCGTGCGCACGAGCGAGGACCCGGGCACGGGCTCGGGTCGGGCCAGCACGGGCCCGAGGTCGAGCCCGCGCGCCTTCCAGTGGTCGACGGCGTCGCGCGCGTCGAGCACCTGGACCTGGCCGACGGCCTCGTCCAGCGTGCGGAAGCCGAGCTCGGCGAGCAGCTCGCGGACCTCCTGAGCGATGTACTCGAAGAACGTCACGACGAACTCCGGCTTCCCGGTGAACCGGGCGCGCAGCTCGGGGTTCTGCGTGGCGACGCCGACCGGGCAGGTGTCCAGGTGGCACACGCGCATCATGATGCAGCCCGAGACGACCATCGGCGCCGTCGCGAAGCCGTACTCCTCCGCCCCCATGAGGGCGGCGATCACGACGTCGCGACCCGTCTTGAGCTGCCCGTCCACCTGGACGGTGATGCGGTCGCGCAGGTTGTTCAGCACCAGCGTCTGCTGGGTCTCGGCCAGGCCGATCTCCCAGGGCGTCCCCGCGTGCTTGAGCGAGGTGAGCGGACTCGCGCCCGTGCCGCCGTCGTGCCCCGAGATGAGGACGACGTCGGCGTGCGCCTTGGAGACGCCGGCCGCCACGGTACCGACGCCGAACTCGCTGACGAGCTTGACGTGCACGCGCGAGGCGGGGTTGGCGTTCTTGAGGTCGTGGATCAGCTGGGCGAGATCCTCGATCGAGTAGATGTCGTGGTGCGGGGGCGGCGAGATGAGCCCGACGCCGGGGGTCGAGTGCCGCGTCGCCGCGACCCACGGGTACACCTTGTGGCCCGGGAGCTGACCGCCCTCGCCGGGCTTGGCACCCTGCGCGAGCTTGATCTGGAGATCGTCGGCGTTGGTGAGGTACTCGGCCGTGACGCCGAAGCGACCCGAGGCGATCTGCTTGACCCGGCTGCGGCGCTCGGGGTCGTGCAGGCGGTCGACCTGCTCGCCGCCCTCCCCCGTGTTGGAGCGCCCGCCGAGCCGGTTCATCGCGATCGCGAGGGTCTCGTGCGTCTCCTGCGAGATGGAGCCGTAGGACATCGCCCCGGTGTTGAAGCGCTTGACGATCTCGCTGACGGGCTCGACCTCGTCGATCGGCACGCTCGGCCGGTCGGAGTCGAGCTTCAGGAGCCCGCGCAGCGTCATCAGGCGCGTCGAGGCGTCGTTCACCCGGTCGGTGTACTTCCGGAAGATGTCGTAACGGCGCTCGCGCGTGGCGTGCTGCAGCCGGAACACCGTCTCGGGGTCGAACAGGTGCTCCTCGCCGCCGCGGCGCCACTGGTACTCGCCGCCGACGTCGAGGTTGCCGTGCGCGGCCTGGTTGCCCGACGGCGGGTAGGCCACCGCGTGCCGCGCCGCGACCTCGGCGGCGACGACGTCGAGGCCGATGCCGCCCAGGCGCGAGGTCGTGCCCGTGAAGTAGGCGTCCACGAGCTCGTGGCTGAGCCCGACCGCCTCGAACACCTGCGCACCGCGGTAGGAGGAGATCGTCGAGATCCCCATCTTGCTCATGACCTTGAGCACGCCCTTGCCCAGGCCCTTGATGAGGTTGGCGACCGCCTGCTCGGGCGAGACGCTCAGGTACCCGGTCCGCGCGAGCTCCTCGACCGACTCCATCGCGAGGTAGGGGTTCACCGCGGCGGCGCCGTAGCCCACCAGCAGCGCCACGTGGTGCACCTCGCGCACGTCACCGGCCTCGACCACGAGCGAGATCTGCGTGCGGGTGTGCTTGCGCAGGGTGTGGTGGTGCACCGCCGCGAGCAGCAGGAGGGACGGGATGGGCGCGAACTCGTGGTCGGAGTTGCGGTCGGAGAGCACGAGGAAGCTCGCGCCGTTGGCGACCGCGCGGTCGACCTGCCGGCAGATCTCGCGCAGGCGCTCGCGCAGGCCCTCCTCGCCCTCGGCGACGCGGTAGGTCCCGCGCACGACGACGGAGCGGAACTTCCCGATCATCTCCGGGTCGCGGTCGACCTTGACGATCTTGGCGAGCTGGTCGTTGTCGAGCACCGGGAAGGGCAGCACGAGCTTGCGCGCGTGCAGCGGCGTGTCGTGCAGGAGGTTCGGCTCGGGGCCGATCGCCCCGCCGAGCGAGGTCACGAGCTCCTCGCGGATCGCGTCCAGCGGCGGGTTGGTCACCTGCGCGAACATCTGCGTGAAGTAGTCGAACAGCATCCGCGGGCGGCCCGAGAGGACCGCGATGGGCGTGTCGGTGCCCATCGCCCCGAGCGGCTCGGCCGCGTTCGAGGCCATCGGGGTCAGGAGGATCCGGAGCTCCTCCTCGGTGTAGCCGAAGGTCCGCTGCCGGCGCAGCACCGAGGCCGCCGTGTGGCGCACGTGCTCGCGGTCCGGGAGCTGGTCGAGGGAGACCGAGTGCTCGGCGAGCCACTGCGCGTACGGGCGCTCGGCCGACAGGGCGGCCTTGATCTCGTGGTTGGCCACGATGCGGCCGGCGCCGGTGTCGACGAGGAACATCTTGCCGGGCTCGAGGCGGCCCTTGCTCACGACCGTGGCGGGGTCGATGTCGAGCACACCGGCCTCCGACGCCATCACGACGAGACCGTCCTGCGTGACCCAGTAGCGGCCGGGGCGCAGCCCGTTGCGGTCCAGCACGGCGCCGATGAGGGTGCCGTCGGTGAAGGTGAGGCAGGCAGGGCCGTCCCACGGCTCCATGAGCGCCGAGTGGTACTCGTAGAACGCCTTCAGCGCCGGATCCATCGTGGCGTGGTTCTCCCACGCCTCGGGGATCATCATCAGGACGGAGTGCGGCAGCGACCGGCCGCCGAGGTGCAGCAGCTCCACCACCTCGTCGAACGTCTGGCTGTCGCTCGCCCCCGGGGTGACCACGGGCATCAGCGGCGCGAGCTCGCCCAGGACGTCGCTGCGCAGCATCCTCGCGCGCGGCCATCCAGTTCCGGTTGCCCTTGACGGTGTTGATCTCGCCGTTGTGCGCGATCGAGCGGAACGGCTGGGCCAGCGGCCAGGACGGGAACGTGTTCGTCGAGAACCGCGAGTGGACCAGCGCGAGCTCGCTCGCGTAGCGCGCGTCCGACAGGTCGGGGAAGAACGGCTCGAGCTGTGCCGTCGTGAGCATGCCCTTGTAGACGATGGTCCGCGAGGACAGCGAGGCGAGGTAGATCTCGAGCTGGCGCTCGATCCGCTTGCGCACGCGGTAGGCGCGGCGCTCCAGGTCCATCCCGGAGAGGGCGGCGCCGTCGCCGTCCGACCCGGCCACCACGAGCTGGCGGAAGGTGGGCATGCTGGCGCGCGCCGAGGGGCCGACGAGGTCGACGACGACGGGGACGTCGCGCCAGGCGAGGAGGTCCAGCCCCTCGTCGGCCACGATCGCCGCGATGTCCTGCTGCGCGCGGGCGGCGTCGGCCTCCTCGCGCGGGAGGAAGGCCATGCCGATCGCGTAGCTGCCGAGCGGCGGGAGCTCGGCGTCGATCACGTCGCGCAGGAACGCGTCGGGCACCTGCGTGAGGATCCCCGCGCCGTCGCCGGTGTTGACCTCGGCGCCCACCGCGCCGCGGTGGTCGAGGTTCAGCAGCGCCGTGAGGCCGGCGTCCACGATGTCGCGGCCGGGCGTGCCGCGCATCGTCGCCACGAAGGCGACGCCGCACGCGTCGTGCTCGTCCTCGGGTCGGTACAGCCCGGTCGGCCCGGGGGCCGCGACGGCCTCACCCGAGGTCCGTGCGGACTCGTGCGCCCACTGCGTGCTCACCATGCGGCGACCGTCCTCACTCCCCGTCCGTTCGACGGGGACTCAACGCCAGAGAAGTACGGGACGTCGTCGGCCCACAGATCCACGAATATACCTGCCTTTTACTCTTCCGCCACCGAACGACCAGGTGCTGGACGCTCGGCTGTCGCGGTCCGATCACGTGCCGCCGCGTCGAGCGGGTCCTCCTCGACGAGGGCCTCGGGGTCGCCGTCGCCGGCCTCCTCCGCGGTGCCCGCCCCGGCGCCCGCCCCGGCGCCCCGACCGGACTCGGGTGCCGGCTCCGGCGCCCGCCCGGGCAGCCAGATCTCCTCGGCCTCACCCGTGCGCCCACCGGGGTGCCGGCGGCCCACGACCACGAACGCGACGAGCGCCGCGACGCCCACGAGGATGGACGTCCACACGTTGAGCCGCAGCCCGGCGATCAGCTGCGCCTCGTCGATCCGCAGCGACTCGATGACGCCGCGGCCGGCCGTGTACAGGACGACGTACAGCAGGAACACCCGCCCGTGGCCGAGCCGGAACCGCCGCTCGGCCGCGATGAGCGCGGCCGCCGCCACGAGGTTCCAGATCAGCTCGTACAGGAACGTGGGGTGGAACAGGACGTCCGGGAACCGGTCGATCTGCAGACCCCACGGCAGGGTGGTCTCCCGGCCGTAGAGCTCCTGGTTGAAGTAGTTGCCGATGCGGCCCACCGCCTGCGCGACCAGCAGGCCGGGCGCGAGCGCGTCGGCGAACGGCGCGAACCGCAGTCCGGCGCGGCGCAGGCCGATCCACGCGCCGACGGCGCCGAGCGAGATCGCACCCCAGATCCCGAGCCCGCCGTTCCAGATCTGCGGGATGAGCTTCAGGTCGCCGTCGGGGCCGAAGTAGGCGTCGGGCGAGGTGATCACGTGGTAGATCCGCGCACCGATGATGCCCATCACGACCGCCCAGGTCACGACCGTCCCGACCTGCTCCTCGGGTCCGCCGCGCGCGCGGTAGCGGCGCACCAGCAGCACGTAGGCGAGGATGCCGCCGATGAGGATGGCCAGGGCGTAGGCCCGCAGCGGGAACGGCCCGAGGTACCAGGTGCCCTGGGTCGGGCTCGGGATGCCGGCGGCCAGCGTGGTCATCGGCCCTCTCCCCGCACTCCGGCGGCCAGCGCGGCCGTCGTGGATCGCAGCGCCTCGAGGTCGCCGTCCGTGCCCAGCGCCCGCACGAGCGCCGAGCCGACGATCACGCCGTCGGCGTAGGTCGCGATCTCGGCCGCCTGCACCGGGGTGGAGACGCCGAGGCCGACGCAGACGCGCTCGGCACCCGCGGCGCGGGTGTCGGCCACGAGCCGCTGGGCGGCCTCGCCGACGCTCGTGCGCGTCCCCGTGACCCCCATGACGGAGGCGGCGTAGACGAAGCCGCGGCTCGCCGCGGCGGTGAGCGCGAGCCGCTCCGGCGTCGAGCTGGGCGCGACGAGGAAGACGCGATCGAGCCCGTGCGCGTCGGAGGCGGCGACCCAGTCGGCGCCCTCGTCGGGGACGAGGTCCGGCGTGATCAGACCCGCTCCCCCGGCGGCGGCCAGGTCGCGCGCGAAGGCGTCGACGCCGTAGCGCAGGATCGGGTTCCAGTAGCTCATGACCGCGACGGCGGCGCCGGTCTCCGCGATCCGCTCGACCGCCCCGAACACGTCGCGCGTGCGCACCCCGCCCGCGAGCGCGCGGTCGGCGGCGTGCTGGATCACCGGACCGTCGAGGACCGGATCGGTGTAGGGCAGACCGAGCTCGACGACGTCGGCACCCGCCTGGACCATCGCGCGCGCGGCGGCGACCGACGTCTCGAGGTCGGGGAAGCCGAGCGGCAGGTAGCCGATGAGCGCGGCGCGACCCTCCGCGCGCGCCGCGTCGATCGCGGCGGCGGTCGTGGTCCCCGTGGCGCGGGACGCCGCGGTCACGCGCGTCCCTCCTTCGCCTCGGCGTCGCCGGGTTCGAGGACCTCGAACCAGCGGCCCGCCGTCGCCACGTCCTTGTCCCCGCGACCCGAGAGGTTGATGAGGATCACGGGGAGCTCCTCGGCGTCGGCGTGCGCGGCCTTCACGCGGTCGGCCACGCGGATCGCGCCGGCGAGCGCGTGCGCGCTCTCGATCGCCGGGATGATGCCCTCGGTCAGGCACAGCAGGCGGAAGGCGTCCATCGCCTCGGTGTCGGTCACGGGCGCGTAGGTGACCCGGCCGATCTGGTGCAGCCACGCGTGCTCGGGGCCGACGCTCGCGTAGTCGAGACCGGCGGAGATCGAGTCGGTGGGGAGGATCTGGCCGTCGGCGTCGTGCAGGACGTAGCTCTTGGCGCCCTGCAGCACCCCGACCGATCCGCCGGCGAACCGGGCAGCGTGCTCGCCCTCACCGGAACCGTGACCGCCGGCCTCGAAGCCGAACAGCGCCACGCCGTCGTCGTCGAGGAAGGCGTTGAAGATGCCGATCGCGTTCGACCCGCCCCCGACGCACGCGGTGACTGCAGCCGGCAGCGCGCCGGTGCGCTCGAGCAGCTGCGCGCGCGCCTCCTCGCCGATGATCCGCTGGAAGTCGCGCACCATCTGCGGGAACGGGTGCGGACCGGCGGCGGTGCCGAGCAGGTAGTGGGTGGTCTCGACGTTCGCGACCCAGTCGCGCAGCGCCTCGTTGACCGCGTCCTTGAGCGTGCGCGAGCCGATCGTCACCGGCACGACCGTGGCGCCGAGCAGCCGCATCCGCGCGACGTTCAGCGCCTGCCGCTCGGTGTCCTTCTCCCCCATGTAGACGATGCACTCCAGGCCGAGCATCGCGCACGCGGTCGCCGTCGCGACGCCGTGCTGACCCGCGCCCGTCTCCGCGATGACGCGGGTCTTGCCCATGCGCTTCACGAGCAGCGCCTGGCCGAGCACGTTGTTGATCTTGTGCGAGCCGGTGTGGTTGAGGTCCTCGCGCTTGAGGAAGACCCGGACACCGCCGATCCGCTCGGCGAACCGCGGCGCCTCGGTCAGCGGCGAGGGCCGACCGACGTACTCGCGCTGCAGCCGCCCGAGCTCGGCGACGAACTCGGGGTCGAGCTGCGCCTTCTGCCAGACCTCCGTCAGCTCGTCGAGCGCCGCGACCAGGGCCTCGGGGACCCAGCGACCGCCGAAGTCGCCGAAGTAGGGGCCGGCGGCGTCGGCCATGGGCGTGGTCGGCGGTGCCGGTGCGGGGGGCGGCGGGACTTCGCTCGTGGACACGGTGCTGGACCTTTCTGCGGCGGGTGCCGGGGCTGGTGCGGTTGCTGGGGTGCGGGGCGCTGCGGATCGGGGGTGGGCCTGCGCACGCGCCGCCGGTTCCGGGCCGCCCGCGTCCGCGCCGTCGTGCTCGGGGCGTCCCGCGGCCGCGGCCGGACGCGCGTCCTGCCCGGTGGCGGTCAGTGCCGCAGGGCGCGCAGCGCCGGGTGCGCCCCGGCGGCCACGAGGTCGGCGACGGCGGAGCGCGGGTCGCCCGAGCGCACGAGCGTCTCGCCGACCAGCACCGCGTCGGCGCCCGCACGGGCGTGCTCGACGACGTCGTGCGGGCCGCGCACGGCGGACTCGGCGATCTTGGCGACCCGGTCGGGCAGCACGTCCACGACCGCGGCGAACGTGCGCCGGTCGACCTCGAGGGTCTTGAGGTCGCGCGCGTTGATACCGACGATCTGGGCGCCGGCGTCGACGGCGCGGCGCGCCTCCTCGGCGTTGTGCGCCTCGACGAGGGCCGACATCCCGAGGGAGTGGATGCGCTCCACGAACGAGGTCAGCACGGTCTGCTCGAGCGCCGCCACGATGAGCAGCACGAGGTCGGCGCCGTGCGCGCGCGCCTCCCAGATCTGGTACGGGGTGACGACGAAGTCCTTGCGCAGCACCGGGATGTCGACGGCGCCGCGCACGGCGTCGAGGTCGGCCAGCGACCCCTTGAAACGACGCTCCTCGGTCAGCACGGACACGACCGCGGCGCCACCGGACTCGTACGAGCTCGCGAGGGCGGCGGGATCGGGGATCTCGGCCAGGTCGCCCTTGCTGGGACTCGCCCGCTTGATCTCGGCGATCACCTGGACGGCCTCGGCGACCTTGAGACGGTCGTGGCAGGTCTTCGCCGAGGGTCGGGCGGCAGCGCGCTGCTTGAGCTCGTCGAGGCTCGTGACGGCCTTCCTGGCAGCCACGTCCTGCTGAACTCCGGCGACGATGTCCTCGAGCACGCTCACGACGGTTCCCTCCGTTTGCTGTGCACCAGGGTAGGCCCCCGCGCACCGCGCCCACGACCACGCCTACCACCGCAGTCCGTCACGGCACCGCGAGAGGTCCGAGGAAGGGGGTCAGCACCGGGATGTTCCGCGCCACCGTGAACAGGACGAGGACGACCGCGACGGTGACGGCCGCACCGGTCGGCGGGCTCCACGGCGTCACGCCGCGCGCGGCGTCGCGCGTCCACCGCACCACGAGCACGAGGGCGACGGCGACGCCCACCACGACCAGGGGGTTGTGGGCCCACGCGCCCGCGAGATCGCCGTGCACCAGGTCGTGCGTCGCGCGCAGCCCGCCGCAGCCGGGGCAGGCGAACCCCAGGACGGCGCTCGGGCACACGCCGTAGCTCCCCGCGACGTGCGGCGAGCGGACGGCGAGGAGGGCGCCGCCACCGAGCAGCACGCCCGCGAGACCGGCCGGGAGCGACCACGCCCCACGCCCGCGGCGGGTGGCCGCGGGCGTGGGGCGTGGTTCGATCAACGGTCGAGCGCCGACGACGTCGGACTCAGTTGAAGTCGTTCATCATGTCGGCGAACTCGGGGCTGTTCAGCACGACGACCAGCATGATGATGCTCGCGACGATGCCGACCCCGCCGAGGATGACACCGGTGAGGCTGAGGCCCCGGTTGGTCGCGCGCCCCTTCGAGGCGGCGGAGAGGCCGAAGATGCCGACGACGACGGCACCGATGCCGATGAGCGTGGCGATCCACGTCGTGCAGAACAGCACGACCGACGCGATGCCGAGGCACAGCGCCACGATGCCGAGCGCGTTGCGCTGGGTCGGGTTCGACCCGCCGTAGGCACCCTGACCGGAGTAGGGCGAGGCGGCGTAGGCCGGGGGCTGACCGTAGGAACCGTCGTTCGGGGCTCCGGAACCGCCGGCGGCGCCGTAGGGGTTGGGGCTGGGCGGAACCGGTGCACCCTGGCCCTCGGAGTAGCCGCCGTACGCGGGCGGCTGCGAGGGCTGACCCTCCGAGCGGGCGCCGTAGCGGGGCTCGTCGTCGCTGGAGCCGTTCGAGGGCGGCGGGGGAAGGACACGGTGTCTCCTTGGCTTCGAGGTCGTGAGACCGGACGTCGGTCGAGCCTACTGGCCCTGCGCCGTCGCGAGGGGACCCAGCCACGGCGCGAGGGCGGGCAGGTTGCGCGCGACGGCGTAGCCGACCACCAGGGCGGCACCCGTCAGCAGGACCCACGGTCGGGCGGGCCGGCTCCGCGCTCGACCCCGGACCGCGCGCACCGCCCACGCCACCCAGAACCCGACCAGCAGCGCGACCGCGACGAGGGCGAGCGGGTTGTAGGCCCAGGCCGTGGCGACGTCGCCGTGGCCCAGCGACGCGAGCGCGCGCATCGATCCGCAGCCCGGGCACGCCAGACCGGTCAGAGCCAGCACGGGGCAGGTCGGGTACAGGCCCGGGGTGCGCGGGTCGCGCAGGACGAGGAGCACCAGACCGGCGACGGCGAGGGTGGCCGTGCCGATCACGGGCACCAGGCGCCGGGCCGGCCCGCCGGTCGCGGCATCGCCGTCGGCGGAGCCGTCGGACGACGGTGCGGCCGCGGGACGGCCCACGGCGACCACCGCCGTCAGTCCAGCGCGCCGGCGGCCAGCGCGATGACCAGGAAGATCGCGGCGACGACGGCGGAGACGATCGCCCAGGTGCGGGCGTTGTCCGAGGACCGCCGCGCTCCGTGCACGTCACCCGCGTACCACTTGGAGTTCACCTGCGCCGCGAACACGATCGAGACGACCCCGGCCGGGAGGCAGCACAGCACGGTCGTCAGGATCGCCCAGACGAGGTGGTTGGGCGGCGGGTACCCCGCGGGAGCGCTGCCGAACGGCGCCCCGGGAGTGCGGTAGGGACCGGGGGCGGCCCCGGGCCCGTACCCGCCCGGTCCGTACCCGGGGGCCGAGGCGGGCGGCGGGGGCGGAGGCGGGGGTGGTGTTCCGTAGCCCGACCCGTCGCCGTAGCCCGGCGGGGCGCCGTCGGTGGCGCCGCCGTCGTCGCGCGCGTCCTGCGTGCGGCCGTCACCGCCCCACCCGCCGCTCGGGCCGGGGAAACCGGCGTCCTCCGGCGTGCCGTAGCGCGGGGGCAGGTTCGCGTCGTCGTCGTCATCGCGCGACGGCGGGGGCGTGGAGCTCATCGCGCGGTGCTGGACGCCCCGGCGGCGGCCGCCTGCTCGCGGCGCTTGTGCGCGGCGGGCTCCGGCGCCGGCTGCCCGAGGCCGGCGGCGCGCAGCGCGACGCCGGCGACCAGGGTGAGCGCCATGACGATTCCGCCGGCCCAGACCATCGGCATGATGGCGGCGATCATCCCGGCACCCAGGACGGCGGACCCGATCATGAGGCCGTAGCAGACGAGCCACCCGGCGACCGTGCGGCCCTCGTTGTGGAAGGGCGAGGCGGGGGCAGCCGGTCGCCCTCGGGCTGGACGAGGACGAGGTCGCGGTGGGCCACAGGTGCTCCAGAGGTCGTGCGATCAGGGATGGTGCCATCGTAGTCGGCGCGCGGTGCGGGCCGCCGTCACCGGGTCGGGTCCTCGCCGCGCGTGAGGGCGTCCCAGTCGTCGACCTGGGCGGCCCGGGCCGCCGGCGTGTCGGTGGCGCCGCTGGACCGGGTCCCGGGTGCCTGCCCGCGAGGTGTCGACGACGCAGCAGACGCAGCCGACTCCGCCGTCGTCGCACCGGCTCGGGTCGGCCGCTCGTACCGGCTGGACCCGGCGGCCGCGGGGGCGGCGGAGGTGAGCACCCCGGCCGCCACGGCGAGCAGCACGGCGGTACCCGTCGCCCCCCAGCCCCAGGGCGTCGTGACGGGGTCGCCGCTGAGCTCGGGGACACCGCTCACCTCGGCGGCGGCGCGGAGCAGCGGCGTCGCGGGGTCGCGCAGCGCCGCCACGCAGGCGGCGACGGCGGCCAGGGCGGCCAGGGTCGCGGCGGCGGCCACGACGCGTGCGAGCACCCCGCGCGCCAGGAGGTGCGCGAGGCACGCGGCACCGACCACGAGCAGCAGCGCGCCCAGCACCGGGGACGCCGAGGTCCCCGGGACGGAGACCACCTCGGTCCCGGCGACCGGTCTGACCTCGGCGTGGAACCACGGCAGGGCGGCCAGCCCGAAGGTCACGGCCGCCAGCAGCGCGACGGCGGCCAGGGACCGGGTGCGGCGGCGAGACCCGCGCGCTGCCGGGGCGGCCGGGGCGGCCGGGTCCGTCGTCCCCGTCGGCGACGTCGTCATCGCTCCCCCGACCGCAGGCGCGCGGCGAGCTGCACGGCGCGGACGACGGCGGCCGCCTTGTTCACGCACTCGGCGTGCTCGGCGCTCGGCCTCGAGTCGGCCACGATCCCCGCCCCCGCCTGCACGTGCGCGGTGCCGTCCTTGATGACGGCGGTGCGGATCGCGATGGCCATGTCGAGGTTGCCGGCCAGGTCGAGGTAGCCGACCGTCCCGCCGTAGACGCCCCGGCGCGCGGGTTCGAGCTCGTCGATGATCGCCACGGCACGCGGCTTCGGCGCGCCGCTGAGGGTGCCCGCCGGGAACGTCGCGGTCAGCGCGTCCAGGGCGCCGGCGCCCGGACGCCGCACGCCCGTGACCGTCGAGCACAGGTGCATCACGTGGCTGAACCGGCGCACGTCCATGAACTCGCTCACCCGGATGGTGCTCGGGTCGGTGACCTTGGACAGGTCGTTGCGCCCCAGGTCGACGAGCATGAGGTGCTCGGCACGCTCCTTGGGGTCGGCCAGCAGCTCCGCGGTCAGCTCGGCGTCCTGCGCCGCGTCCTTGCCCCGGGGACGCGAGCCGGCGATCGGGTAGGTCATCACGGCGTCGCCCTGCACCTGGGCGAGGGTCTCCGGGCTCGAGCCGACGACGGCGAACGGGGCGCCGTCGGCGTCGGTCAGGTGCACGCAGTACATGTACGGGCTCGGGTTGACCGCGCGGAGCGCGCGGTAGACGTCGATCGGCGGCGCCGGGCAGTCCAGGTCGAACCGCTGGGAGAGCACGATCTGGAACGCCTCGCCGTCGCGGATGCGCTGCTGGGCGATCTCGACGGCGGCCTCGTAGTCCTCCTGCGTGGTCCGCGGGCGCACCTGCGGGACGTCGGCACCGGTCTCGGCACCGCCGTCGCCCACCCCCGCCGCGACGGTGACGGGCGCGGCGAGGTCGCGCGCCATCGCATCGAGTCGCGCGACGGCGGCGGCGTGCGCCTGCTCGACGCGCGCGCTCGTGCCGTCCCCGTTGATGGCGTTCGCGATCAGCCATACGGCGCCGGAGTGGTGGTCCACCACCGCGAGGTCCTCCACGAGGCAGAGCGCGACGTCGGGCACGTCGACCTCGACGACGGAGCGCGGCACCAGCGTCGGCTCCCAGTAGCGGATCGCGTCCCACCCGATCGCGCCGACGAACCCGCTCGTCAGCGGCGGCAGCCCGGCCACCGGATCGGTGGCGAGCTCTCGCAGCGCGTCCGCCAGGACCGTCAGCGGGTCGCCCTGCGTCATGACGCCCGCCGGGACGTCGCCGGTCCAGACGGCACGGCCGTCGCGCGAGGTGAGCGTGGCGCGCGAGCGGACGCCGATGAAGGAGTAGCGCCCCCACGACCCGTCGGCGGCCGCCGACTCCAGGATGAACGAGCCCGGCCGGGCCTGCGCGAGGGCCCGGTAGACCCCGACCGGGGTGAGGTGGTCCGCCAGCAGCCGGCGCACGACCGGGACGACGCGGTGGGTGGCGCCCAGGTCGCGGAACTCGGGCAGCTCCGGCCAGGTGCGGCCCCAGCCCAGGTCCTCCGGCAGCGCCGCGCTCACGCGGGCACCTGCGGGTCGGTGTCCGCCGGTCCAGTCGCCGCCGCGGCGCTCCCGAGGACGACGGGCAGCTCGCCCCCGGCCAGGAAGCAGGTTCGCTCCCCCGTGTGGCATGCAGCGCCGACCTGCTCGACGCGCACGAGGAGCGCGTCGCCGTCGCAGTCGATCGCGACCGAGCGGACGTGCTGGGTGTGACCGGAGGTGTCGCCCTTGCGCCAGTACTCGCCGCGCGAGCGGCTCCAGAACGTCACGCGGCCCGTGGTCAGCGTGCGGTGCAGCGCCTCGTCGTCCATCCACCCGAGCATGAGGACCTCGTCGGAGCCGTCGTCCTGGACGATCGCGGCGACGAGGCCGGCGGCGTCGCGCGTCAGGCGCGCGGCGATGGTGGGATCGAGGGAGGTCACCCGAGCATCCTTCCACGGTGGCCGCCGTGCCAGGATCGAGCCATGAGCCACGCACACGGCTTCCGCGCCGACCCCCGCACGGGCCCCCGGGCCGATCTCGTGGCCGCCCTGCGCGCCGCCGACCCGGAGGATCCGACGCTGTGCGAGGGGTGGCGGGCGCGCCACCTCGCCGCCCACGTCGTGCTGCGCGAGCGCCGTCCCTGGAGCGTCGCGGTCGGAGCCGTCCGGGGCCAGGACCCGACGGCGGACCTGGCGGCCACCGCCACCGACGCGGCGGGCTACGCGCGTCTCGTCGACCAGGTCGAGCAGGGCCCCTCCCGGCTCAGTCCCCTGGAGTGGGTCCCCGCCGCGAACCTGATGGAGTTCGTCGTCCACGCGGAGGACGTGCGCCGCGGGGACGGCCCACCCGCGCAGCCGCGCGAGCTCCCGGAGCGCCTGCAGGTGGGCCTGTGGCGGTCGGTCCGGGCGATGGCGTCCCTGCGCTACCGCCGCGCGGCCGCCCGCGGCGGCGTCGGGCTCGTGCTGGTCTCCCCCACCGCCCGCGCCGTGCTCGCCCGTGGCCCGCGCAGCGCGGTGCTCAGCGGGACGCCGACCGAGCTCGCGCTGTGGATCACCGGCAGGGAGCGCGCGTCGCTCGCGCAGGTCACCGGCCCGGACGACGCCGTCGCGGCGTTCCTCGCGGCGGTCTAGCTGGTCGAGGCCAGCCAGGAGGCGAACATGCCCGCGTAGCCGCGCCCGTCGGCGAGCAGCTGCTCGTGCGTGCCGACCTCCGCGATCTCGCCGTCGTGCACGACGACCACGAGGTCGGACTGCGCGGCCGTCGAGAGCCGGTGGGCGATCGTGATCGAGGTGCGGCCGGCCATCGCCCGCGTCAGCGCGCGCGCCGTGCGCAGCTCCGTGGCCGGATCGACGGCGGAGGTCGCCTCGTCCAGCACGAGCAGATCGGCCCCGACCACCTGGGTGCGCAGCAGCGCCACCAGCTGGCGCTCCCCCGCCGACAGCGACTCCCCGCGCTGACCCACGGGCGTGTCGAGCCCCTGCGGCAGCGAGGCGACCCAGTCGCCGAGCTCGAGCTCGGCGACGGCGGCCTCGACCCGTGCCCGCGCGTCGGGGGCGCCGGGGTCGGGCAGCCCGTAGGCCACGTTCGCCGCGACCGTGGTGTCGAACAGGAAGCCCTCCTGGGTGAGGGTGACGACACGGCGGCGCAGGTCGCCGTCGGCCACCTCGCGCAGGTCGACGCCGCCCACCAGCACCCGCCCGGTCCCGGGATCGGTGAACCGCGTGACGAGGCGCGCGATCGTCGTCTTGCCCGACCCCGTGCGCCCCACGACGGCCACCCGCGTGGTGGCCGGCACCTCGAGCGTGACGTCGCGCAGCACCGGCGGACCACCGGGGTAGGCGAACGTGACCCCCTCGAGGCGGACGTCGAGCGCACCGGCCGGGAGCGGCGTCGGGCGCGCCGGCGCCACGACGTCGACGGGCGTCTCGAGCAGCGACAGCACGCGCCGCCAGCCGGCCACGGCGTTCTGGAGCTCGTTCAGCACCTCGGTCGCGTTCTGGACCGGGCCGACGAACAGCTGGACCAGGAACAGCACCGCCAGGAGGTGCCCCACGCTGATGTCGCCGGCCACGCCGAGGAACGAGCCCACGACGACCACGACGGCGAGCGCGAGGCCCGACAGCAGGACGCCCGTGGAGAACGCGGCTGCGGCGAGCGTCTGGGCCCGCACGGCCGAGTCCCGGTGCTCCCGCACCGCCGTGTCGAGGCGGTGCTGCGTCCGGCCGCCGATGCCGTAGGCGCGGATGGTGTGCGCGCCGACAACCGACTCCGACACCGCTGCGAGCATGGTCCCGACGCGCACGCGCACCGTCAGGTAGGCGGCGTTCAGCGCCTTCTGCGCGCGCGGCGCCAGCAGCGCCATCGGCAGCAGGCAGAGCCACACCAGGAGCGTGAGCTGCCAGGAGTAGATCGCCATCGCGACCGTGGCGGCGAGGATCTGCAGCGAGGACAGCACCAGCATGATGCCGCCCCACTGCACGAACTGGCTGATCGTGTCGACGTCGCTCGTCACGCGCGAGACCAGCGCGCCGCGGCGCTCGGAGTTCTGGCTCAGCACCGACAGGTCGTGCACGTGCCGGAACGCGGTGGTGCGCAGCTGCGCGAGGCCCGCCTCGGCCGCCGCGAAGAGGCGGGCGTTCGAGATCGCCGAGCACGCCGAGGCCACCAGCAGCACGCACGCGGCGATCAGCGCCGTCGTGACGACGACGCCGACGTCCGGCCCGCCGGGCGCGAGGACACCCAGGTCGGTGGCCCGCTGGACGGCGAACGGCACGACGACGCGCCCCGCCGTCGCCAGCGCCGCCAGCAGCAGCGTCAGCCCGATCCCGCGCAGCATCAGCGGGGACTCCCGGACGCCGCGCCGGACCGTCGCGACGACGCCGAGCTCGGCCGCGGGCGTGACGCCCGCGCTGCCGGCGCTCATCGCTGCACCTCGCTGTCGTGTCGCGCACCGTCCGCGCCGGCGCCGTCGACGCCGTCGTCGTCGCGGTCGCGCTCGTAGGCCTGCAGGAGGTCGGCGAAAGCGGGCGAGGTGCGCTGCAGCTCACCGACGGGTCCGACCGCCGTGACGCGGCCGCGCTCGAGCAGCACCACGACGTCGGCGAGCGCGATCGTCGCCGGCCGGTAGGCGGCCATCACGACGGTCGGCGGCTGCTCCTCGGACTCGGCGAGGCCCGCGAGGATCTCGCGCTCGACCACCGGGTCGAGCGCGGAGGTCGCGTCGTCCAGGAGCAGCAGGCGCGGGCGGCGCACGAGCGCCCGCGCGATCGCGACCCGCTGACGCTGCCCGCCGGACAGGCTCGTGCCGCGCTCGCCGAGCACGGTGTCGAGGCCGTCCGGCAGCGCGCGGACGACGTCGTCGACCCGCGCGCGCCGCAGCGCGGACCACACCTCCTCGTCCGGGGTCGGCTCGGCGTCGGGCGCGTCCAGCGCGACGTTGCCGCGCACGGAGTCGTCGAAGACGAACGCGTCCTGCGCCGCGTAGGCGACCATCCGGGAGAGCTCCGCGTGCCCGAGGCCGGCGGCGTCCACGCCGTCGATGCGGACGGTGCCGGTGGTCGGACGGGTGAGCTGGCTGACGACGTCGAGCAGCGTCGACTTGCCCGCGCCCGTCGCCCCGACCACCGCGACCCGCGTGCCGGGCGCGACGTCGAGGTCGACGTCCCGCAGCAACGTCGCCTCGCCCTCGGGACCGCTCACGACCAGGCCGACGCCCCGGAGCTCGACGCCGGCGCCGCCCGGGTGCTCCCCCGCGGCGAGGGCGCCCGTGCGGTGGTGGTCGGTGGGCGCCTCGAGCACGCTCGAGATGCGGTCGTGCCCGACCAGCGAGCGCGGCAGCTCGCCCAGCACGAAACCGATCGCGCGGACCGGGAAGGTCATGACCGTCAGCAGGTACGCGGCGGTGACGACGTCACCGGTGGCTGCTCCGCCGTCGCGCACCTGGACGGCACCGACGACCAGGACCAGGAGCGTGGCGGCGGCCGGGATCAGGTCGATGACGGGGTCGAAGACCGCGCGGATGCGGCCGGCGCGGGTGCTCGCCGCCCGCAGCCGGTCGGTCGCGACGGCGAACGCCGCCTCCTCGCGGTCCGCCGTCCCGAGCGACTTGACCACGAGCGCGGCCTCGAAGCTGGCGTGCGCGGCGTCGGCCACGCGACCACGCTCCTCCTGGGTCTGGGCGACCACCGGTGAGACGGCGCGGCGGTAGACGGCGTTGGCGATCACGACGACGGGCAGCACGGCCAGCCCGATGAGCCCGAGCGCCCAGTTGGCCGCGAACATCGCGCCACTCGCGGCGACCAGCATGATCAGCACGCCGATGGCGAACGGCAGCGGGACGAAGACCCCGGCCGCCGCCTCGACGTCGGAGCTCGCGTGCGCCAGCAGCTTGCCGGTGGGGTTCCTGCGGTGCCACGCCATCGGCACCCGGAGGTAGTGCCGCGTGACGCGGCGGCGGTGCGCCGCCTGGACGTCGAACGCGACCATGCCGGCGTAGATGCGACGCAGGGCGACCGAGACGCTCGTGACGACCGTGGCCAGCAGCAGGACCCCGCCCATCAGCCACACCTGGCCGGTCGTGACACCCTCGCCCTGGACCGCGGGCACGATGACGGTGTCGGTGGCGCGGCCCAGGAGCCAGCCCGAGGCGACCGTCCCGAGGCCGTAGAGCGTCGAGAACACGATCGCGATGGTCGCGGCCCGCCGCTGCTCGCGCAGCCCGCGGCCGATCAGCGTCGCGGACCGCCTCAGCTCACCCCCGCGCAGCCTGGCGCCGCTCACCGGACCACGTGGCCCGCACCACGCAGCGCGTCCTTGACGGCGCCGATGCTCAGCGTGCCGAAGTGGAAGACGCTCGCGGCGAGCACGGCGTCGGCGCCCGTGGCTGCCGCCTCGACGAAGTGGTCGGTGCTCCCCGCGCCCCCGCTCGCGACCAGCGGCACGTCGACGGCGGCGCGCACCGCGGTCAGCATGGCCACGTCGAAGCCGTCGGTCGTCCCGTCCGCGTCGATGGAGTTCAGCAGGACCTCGCCGGCGCCGCGGTCGGCGGCCTCCGCCGCCCACGCGACCGCGTCGATACCGGTGCCGCGCCGCCCGCCGTGCGTGGTGACCTCGAACCCGGACTCCGTCTCGACACCGGGGGCGCACCGGCGCGCGTCGACCGACACCACGAGGACCTGGTTGCCGAACCGGCGGGTGATCTCGCCGATGAGCTCGGGGCGGGCGATCGCCGCGGTGTTGACGCCGACCTTGTCGGCCCCGGCGCGCAGGAGCGCCTCGACGTCGGCGACGCTGCGCACGCCTCCCCCGACGGTGAGCGGGACGAAGACCTGCTCGGCGGCGGCGGTGACGGTCTCGAGCGTCGTGGCGCGGCCGGAGCTCGACGCGCTGACGTCGAGGAACGTGATCTCGTCGGCACCCTCGGCGTCGTAGCGTCGGGCGAGCTCCACCGGATCGCCCGCGTCCCGCAGCCCCGCGAACCGGACCCCCTTGACCACCCGGCCGGCGTCGACGTCCAGGCAGGGGACAACGCGCAGAGCAACGGGCATGACGTCCAGTTTACGCCCGCGGGAGTCCGTCACCGGCCCCCGGAGGAGCTACTGGCCCGACGGCGGCGGGTCGGTCGGGCGGGTGTCGCCCGGCGGCTGCAGGTCCTGCTCCGGATCGGGGACGGGCTCGAGGTCGGTGCCCTCGGACGGGTCGGCCTCGGTGCCCGTGGGGACCGCGACGTCCGCGGTCGCGAGCACGTCGAGGACCGTCACGAGCGTCTCGTTCGAACCCGCCTCGCCGGAGGGTGCCACCACGAGGATCTGCGAGCCGACCGTCTGCTCGAGCAGGGCGCCGCGCAGCGGCGGGGTCAGGTCGGACAGGGCGAGCGAGCGGGGAGCGCTGCCCCACGTCGAGTCCACCACCGCGCCGTCGCTCCACCGCACCGAGGTCAGCTGGAGGACCACGGACTGGTCGGACGACACCTGGGGGCCGTCCCCCTTGATCGTGACGGCGAACCGGGTCCCCGTCGGCGGGGGCTCGTCCTGCGGGAGCTCGGGCGTTGGCGCCCCGTCCGGGCCGAGGGTGAGCGTCGGGAGTCCGGGCTCGCCCTCGCGCGCGGCGCCCGTGGCGCGCAGCGGGAGGACGTCCAGGACGAGCACGTGCGGCGTCGGCCGGGCGGCGCTGCCGATCTCGACCAGCTCGACCCGGCTGCCGACGGTGACGCCCTGGAGCAGGTCGTGCAGCGGTGCCCCGAGGGAGTCGGCGGACATCGTGCGGACCTCGGGGAGCCCGGGGTAGGTGTCGGCCACCGTCTCGCCCGTGGCGATGTCGAGCGCGACGAAGTCGATGAGGAGGGGCTGGCCCTCCACGACCGCCGGCCCCTCGCCCTCCAGGAGCACCTGCGAGCTCGTCGCCTCGACCGTCCGGCCGCCGGCGATCGTGATGGTGGGTCGGACGCCGAACTCCCCCGCGACGGCGACCGTGGCCGTCGGGGTCGGCTCCGGTTCGGGCTGGGCACGGCACCCCGCCAGGGCGCCGATCGCGAGCGTCGCGGCCAGGACCGCGGCCACGGCGGGGCGGCGCGCGGGACGTCGAGGTGCTCCCAGGCGCGTCACGGGCGCATGCTCGCGATCAGACGGTCCACGCGCTCGTCGTGCGCGCGGAACGGGTCCGAGCACAGCACCGTGCGCTGCGCGACGTCGTTGATCTTCAGGTGGACCCAGTCGACCGTGTGGTCGCGCCGCGCCTCCTGGGCGGCGCGGACGAAGTCGCCGCGCAGGCGCGCGCGCGTCGTGGCGGGCGGGTGCTCGGCGGCGTGGCCGACCTCCTCGGGGGTGGTGAGGCGCTGCACGAGACCCTTGCGCACCATCGGCTCGAGCAGGCCGTCCTCCGGGGAGATGTCGTGGTACGCCAGGAGGAGCCGAGCGACCTTCGGGTCGTCGAGGGGCACGCCGGCGCGCTCCCGGTACCGGGTCACCAGACGCTCCTTGATCGCCCAGTCGAGCTCGGTGTCGACCAGGTGGTGGTCGCCGTCGGCGACGGCGGCCAGGCCGCGCTCCCACAGGTCCAGGGTCCAGGCGGTGCGCTCGGACGTGTCGCCGGTGCCGCGGACGAACTCCTGCGCGCGGGCGAGCAGCTCGGCCTGCACGTCGATCGCCGTCGTGCTCGCCCCGGAGCTGCGCCGCAGCGGCGCGCGGCCGGTGAGGTCGTGGCTGATGTCGCGGATGGCGCGCACGGGGTTCTCCAGCGCGACGTCGCGCAGGTGCACACCGCTCTCGAGCATGCGCAGCACCAGGTCGGTCGTGCCCAGCTTGAGCATCGTCGTCGGCTCGGCCATCGAGGAGTCTCCGACGATGACGTGCAGGCGCCGGTAGCTGTCGGCGTCGGCGTGCGGCTCGTCGCGCGTGTTGATGATCGGGCGCGAGCGGGTCGTGGCCGAGGAGACCGTCTCCCAGATGTGGTCGGCCCGCTGCGAGAAGCAGTAGCGCGGCCCCTTCGGGCCGGCGAGCACGTGGCCCGCCCCCGTGAGGATCTGGCGCGTCACGAAGAACGGGACGAGCACGTCCGCCGTGCGCGCGAAGTCCGCGCGGCGCCGGATCAGGTAGTTCTCGTGGCACCCGAAGGAGTTGCCGTGCGAGTCGAGGTTGTTGCGCAGCAGGTGCAGGCGCCCCGGCACCCCCTCCTCGCGCATCCGGGTGTGCGCGTCCGTCAGGAGGTCCTGCAGGATCCGGACGCCGGCCGCGTCCTGCACGACGGCGTCGCGCACGTCGTCGGTCTCGGCCGTGGCGTACTCGGGGTGGCTGCCGACGTCGAGGTAGAGCCGGGCGCCGTTGCGCAGGAACACGTTGCTCGACCGGCCCCACGCCACGACCGTGCGGAAGAGGTAGCGCGCCGCCTCGTCCGCGCTCATGGCGCGACCGCCGGGCGCCGAGCACGTGATGCCGTACTCGGTCTCGAGACCGAAGATCCGGCGCGTGGCGACGTCGCGGGCGGGAGTCTGCTGCTCAGCCACGCGGGTCGGCCCCCGCTCCGCCCGCCCCCGCGAGCTCGCGCTCGGCGTCGAGACGTCGGAAGCTCCGGCGCACCGCGCCGCGGTCGAGGACGGCCGCCTCGAGCTGCCCCGGCGGGATCGCCCGGGTCGCTCCGTCGTCGGACTCCTCCAGCGCTCGCAGCGCGAGACGCAGCGCGTCGGCCCGCGTCAGGTCGGGGCGCCAGTGCTGGGCCACCACCTGGTGGCGCAGGTCGGCCTGCCCCCCGATGACGACGTGGTGGGACTCCTCCGCGAGCGTGCCGTCGAAGGAGAGCCGGTACAGCTGGTCGGCCTCGGGGCGCGCGCCGACCTCCGCCACGACGAGCTCGACCTCGTACGGCTTGGTCTCGGCGGTGAAGATCGTTCCGAGCGTCTGCGCGTAGGAGCTCGCGAGACCGCGGACGCTGACGTCGGAGCGGTCGTAGGCGTAGCCGCGCAGGTCGGCGTAGCGGATGCCGGCCACGCGCAGCGACTCGAACTCGTGGTACTTCCCCACGCCCGCGAACGCGATCCGGTCGTAGATCTCGCTGATCTTGTGCAGCGCCCGCGAGGGGTTGTGGGTGGTGAAGACGATCCCGTCCGCACAGGTGAGGGCGACGACGGCGCGACCGCGCGCGACGCCCTTGCGCGCGTAGTCGGCCCGGTCCTTCATCATCTGCTCGGGCGAGACGTAGAACGGGAGGCTCACGAGCGTCCCCCTGCGTCCGGGCGCGCAGCGCGAGCACGCTCTCGACGTGGCCGGCGAGCTCCTCGTGCGGCACGCGGCGGTAGCCGGAGGCGTCGACCACGGCGACGACGGGCAGGATCCCGCGGACGAGGTCGACCCCGCCGGTGGCGGAGTCGTCGTCGGCGGCGTCGAGCAGCGCGGCGACCGCGACCTCGACGGCCTCGGTCTCGGTGAGACCGGGTCGCCACAGGTTCTTCAGGCTGCCGCGCGCGAACACGGCGCCCGACCCGATGCAGTGGTGGTTCCGCTCCGTGTACCGGCCGCCGACGACGTCGTAGGAGTAGAGGCGGCCGGGTCCGGCCGGGTGCGCGCCGTCGGTGCTGGCGGTCGCTGCGCCGTCGACCCCGCCGAACAGCGGAACCGCGACCAGACCCTGTGTCGCCAGGGGAGGTTGGCGCGCACGAGGCGCGCGAGCCGGTTGGCCTTGCCCTCGAGCGAGAGGGGCGTGCCCTCGAGCTTCTCGTAGTGCTCGAGCTCGAGCTGGAAGAGGCGCACGAGGTCCAGCCCGATGCCGGCCGCCCCGGCGATGCCGATGACGGAGGCCTCGTCCGCGGCGAAGACCTTCTCGATCTCGCGGTGCGCGATGTAGGTGCCCGACGTCGCTCGGCGGTCGCCCGCCATCACGACGCCACCGGGATGGGTCAGCGCGACGATCGTCGTGGCGTGCGCCTGCTCGAGGTCGGCCTCGCCCGGGCGCGCGTGCTGCTGCCGCGCGGCGAGGAGCTCGGGGGCGACGTCGCCGACGAAGTCCACGAAGGAGGACGTGCCGGGCGCGAGGTAGGAGGCGGGCAGGCGGGGACCGAGGGTCACTGGCCGCCCTTCTGGACGAATCCGCGCACGAAGGACTCGGCGTTGGTCTCGAGCACGTCGTCGATCTCGTCGAGGAGGTCGTCGACCGCGTTCGTGGAGGCCGCGGGGGCGGTGGGGACGGGGGCGGGGGCGTCGTCGTCGCCCTCGCCGGGGCGGTGGCTGCTGAAGTGCTGGGACGTCACGGTGTCCTCCTCGTGTCTCGGTCCGATCCTATGCGTGCGGGGTCTGGACGGGCGGCGCGGGCGGGGCGAGCAGCTCCGCCACCAGGGTGTCGGCCGTGGGGTGGCGATCGAGGAGCTCGCCCATCAGCGCGCGCGTGCCCCGGCGCGGATCGGGCATCGGCACGCGGACGAGCGAGGGCTGGCTCGCGACGTCGAGCACGACGCCGTCCCACCCGGCCGCGGCCACGGCGTCGCCGTACCGGCGCAGCGCCTCGCCGCGGAACCACGCGCGCGTGTCGGTCGGAGGCTCGTGCACGGCCCGCTCGGCCTCGTCGGCCGGGACGATCTCGGCCACGCCGCCGGCCGCCCGCAGGCGGGCGCAGATGCCGCGCTCGGGGCGCACGTCGGACCACTGCAGGTCGATCGCGGCGAGCTTCGCGTGGTCCCAGCCCAGGCCGTGGCGCTCCTTCACGCCCTCCAGGACGCGCAGCTTGGCGAGCCACTCGACCTCGCGCGCGGCGGCGTCGTGATCGTGCTCGAGGAGGTCGAGCGTCCGCTCCCAGGCCACCAGGACCGCCGCGTCGTCGGGGTCGAGGGCGTCCCCGATCGCCTCGCGCACCCCGGCCGCGTAGTGCCGCTGGATCTCGAGCGCGGTGAGCGCGGTCCCCTCCCCCGCCACGTCGAGCCGGGCGCTCAGGGTGAGGTCACGGCTGACCTCCGCCACGGCCGCGACCGGGTCGGCGAGGTGCAGCGCCTCCCAGGCGAACGGGACCTCGACGCCGGAGTCCTCGCGCGCCGCGGCCTCGAGCACCGCCAGCACGAGCGAGGTCGTGCCCAGCTTGAGGTGGGTGGCGGTCTCGAAGCAGTTCGCGTCGCCGATGATGACGTGCAGGCGCCGGAACCGCGACGCGTCGGCGTGCGGCTCGTCGCGCGTGTTGATGATCGGGCGGCGCAGGGTCGTCTCGAGGCCGACCTCCGCCTCCATGTAGTCGGCCCGCTGGGACAGCTGGTACCCGGGGGTGTCCCCCGCCGGACCGAGTCCGACGCGTCCGGAGCCGACCATCACCGTGCGCGTGACGAGGAACGCCGTCAGGTAGTCGACGATGTCGCCGAAGGGCACCGCCCGGTCCACGAGGTAGTTCTCGTGGGTGCCGTAGCTCGCGCCCTTGCCGTCGACGTTGTTCTTGTACAGCGCGACGTCCGGGGTGTGGGGCGAGGCCGCGAGCGTGCGGACCGCCGCGAGCATCACGTGCTCCCCCGCGCGGTCCCACACCGCCGCGTCGCGGGCGGTGAGCACCTCCGGGCTGGAGTACTCGGGGTGCGCGTGGTCGACGTAGAGCCGCGCCCCGTTCGTGAGCAGCACGTTGGTCGCGGCGGCGTCCTCGCGCACCGGGTGGGTGGCGCGACGGCGGCGGGTCGGTGCCGCCGCCGCGGCGTGGTCGGTGTGCTCCGACCCGGGGGCGATCCCTCCCGGCCGGGCTCGTCGGTGAGCTGGCTCGGGTGCGCGCGGGACCGGTCGATCCGCCACCCGCGGGCGTCGGCCAGCGGGTCCTCGCTCTCGTAGCTCCACCGTGCGCGCGGCGGCTCGGGCAGCGACTGCGCGTAGGCGGCCACGACCAGCGCCGACAGCGCCATCGGGTTGTCCCGGCCACCCCCTGCGCCACCCGTGCCCAGGACGCCGTACTCGGTCTCGATCCCCATCACGCGCACCGCTCCACCCTACGGTCCGTGCGGACACCCGACGCCGGTCCGCCCGCCCCGGCTCGGCCGGGCGGTTGAGCGGTCGACCCGCCCCGGCGGGCGGCCGGCTGGGCGGTCGATCGGTCCGGCCAGCTCGCCGCGGCACTCCCGATCGGGCGGTCCGGTGGTCGCCCCGGGCGGTCCGGCCGCCTCGTGGGGCGGTCCAGAACTCGCTTCGGGCGGTTTGACGAAGCCGTCGGGCTGTTCGACGGCACCCCGTCGGAGCGGCGAGGGGCTGTGACCTGCGGCGATGCCCACGGCGGCGCCGGCGAACGTCGCTGAAACCGCCCGAGGAGTTCAGCCGACCGCCCGACGGCACCGTCAAACCGCCCGACGACGCAGTCAGACCGCCCGACGGAAAGGTCCGACCGCCCGACACTGTCGGCGGACCACCGGGCGGACGGTGTCCCGTCGTGAGGTGCCCCGGTGCCGTCGTGAGGTGCGCCGCGTCGTCCGGGATCAGAACGAGCCGCTGACCTGCGACGACGCCGGCAGGCCCGCCGCGGTCCCGCCGCCAGACCTCGGGACGGGACGGCCGGACCTCGCGACGGGACGGGACCTACAGGTACTGCCCCGGGTCCGCCGTGGTCTCGACCGACCGGGCGACCGGACCCGAGGCCGCCGCCGCGGCCCCCTTCGGCGCCACGATCGTGCGGATGAAGACGATCCGCTCGCCCTTGCGGCCGGACACGCGCGCCCAGTCGTCGGGGTTGGAGGTGTTCGGCAGGTCCTCGTTCTCGTGGAACTCCGCCCGGACCGCCGCCAGCAGGTGGGTCAGGGAGATCCCACGCGGCTCGCCGGCCAGGAACGACTTGATCGCGGCCTTCTTGGCGCGGTCGACGACGTTGCGGATCATGGCCCCGGAGGCGAAGTCCTTGAAGTGGAGCACCTCGCGGTCGCCGCTGGCGTAGGTGACCTCGAGGAACTCGTTCTCGCGGCCGACGGCGTACATCGACTCGACCGCCGCGTCGATCATGGCGGCGACCGTCCGCGCGGCGTCGCCGTCGTGCTCGGCGAGGTCGTCGGGGTGCAGGGGTAGGCCGGCCCGAAGATACTTGGGGAAGATGTCGCGCGCGGCCTCGGCGTCGGGCCGCTCGACCTTGATCTTCACGTCCAGGCGGCCGGGCCGCAGGATCGCGGGGTCGATCATGTCCTCGCGGTTCGAGGCGCCGATGACGATGACGTTGTCGAGGCGCTCGACGCCGTCGATCTCCGCCAGCAGCTGCGGGACGATCGTGGTCTCGGTGTCGGAGGAGATGCCCGTGCCTCGCGTGCGGAACAGCGACTCCATCTCGTCGAAGAACACGACCACGGGCACGCCCTGCTCGGCCCGCTCGCGCGCCCGGGCGAAGATCAGCCGGATGTGACGCTCGGTCTCGCCGACGAACTTGTTCAGCAGCTCCGGCCCCTTGACGTTGAGGAACGAGCTGCGCACGGCGTCCTGCCCCGCGGCGTCGCCCACCGTCCGTGCGAGCGACGCCGCCACGGCCTTCGCGATGAGTGTCTTGCCGCACCCCGGGGGCCGTACAGCAGGAGACCCTTGGGCGGCGTGAGCCCGTGCTCGCGGAACAGCTCGGGGTGGCCGAACGGGAGCTCGACGGCGTCGCGGATCGCCTCGATCTGGTCGGCGAGGCCACCGATGTCCTCGAACTCGACGTCGGGCAGCTCCTCGAGAACGAGCTCCTCGACCTCCGAGCGCGGCACGCGTTCGTGCACGAAACCGCTGCGCGAGTCGATCGTCAGCGCGTCGCCGACGCGGACACCGGCCTCGAGCAGCTGCCCCGACAGGCGCACCACCCGCTCCTCGTCGCCGCGTCCCACGACCAGCGCGCGGTCCGCACCGAGCAGCTCCTTGACGGTGACGACCTCACCGACGCGCTCGAACTCCCCGGCGGACACGAGCGCCATGGTCTCGCTGAGCTGGACCTCCTGCCCGGGGCCGAGCGCGCCGAGGTCGACGGCGGGCGAGACCGGCACCCGCATCTTCCGGCCGGCGGAGACGATGTCGGCCGTGCCGTCCTCGTGCGCGGCGAGGAAGGCGGCGTAGGTCGCGGGCGGTCGGGTGAGCTGCTCGACCTGGTCGCGCAGCTCGGCCAGCTCCTGGCGCGCCCGCACCAGCACGGCCGTGAGGCGCTCGTTCTTCTGGGCCAGGGAGGCCGCCTCGCGGCGGGCGTCGTCGGGGGTGCTCATGCCTGCTCCTCCACGCCGTCACCCTCACCCTCGTGCACGGCCGCGTCGCGGATCGCGCCGGCGTGCCGTCCGGCGCGGCGCGCCTTCTTCGGCGTGACGCCGCGCTCCCCGAGGTCCTCGGGGGTCCAGTCCTCGCCGATCTGCACGCGGGCGGCGTCGCGCGCGAGGGCCTCGAGCTCCGCGGCGTCCTCCGTCTGCGTCGACTTCGCGGGGCGACGACGGCGCAGCGGCGCGGCCACGCCGTCGGCCATCCGGCGGCTCGTGACGAGGAATCCGGTGTGGGCCACCATCCGGTGCGACGGGCGCACCGCGAGGCCCTCGAGGTGCCACTCGCGCAGCATCGTCTCGGACGCCAGCGGCTCGGTGAACCGGCCGTCGGCCTTGAGGTCCTCGGCGAACCGCGACAGCTGCGTCGTCGTGGCGACGTAGGCGAGCACGACCCCACCGGGCGCGAGGGCTGTCGCGACGGCGTCGATGTTCTCCCACGGCGCCAGCATGTCGAGCACCACCCGGTCGACGGCGCCGGCGGCGCGCGCCGTCGGCAGGACGTCCGCGAGGTCGCCCACCGCGAGCTCCCACGCCGGGTGCGTCCCGCCGAAGAAGGCCTCCACGTTCCCGGTCGCGATCGCCGCGAAGTCGTCGCGGCGCTCGACCGAGAGCAGGGACCCGTGGTCGCCGACGGCGCGCAGCAGCGACATCGTCAGCGCCCCCGAGCCCACCCCGGCCTCCACGACCCGGGCGCCCGGGTAGACGTCGGCCATCGAGACGATCTGGGCCGCGTCCTTGGGGTAGATGACGGCGGCGCCGCGCGGCATCGAGAGCACGTGATCGGACAGCAGGGGCCGCAGCGCGAGGTAGGCGACACCCCCGACGTCTCCACGATCGTGCCCTCGCTCGCCCCGATCAGCTCGGTGTGGCGGAAGTAGCCCCGGTGGGTCTGGAACGAGCCGTCGAGGCGGAGCGTGATGGTGGATGGCTTGCCGCGCGGGTCGGTGATCTGCACCCGGTCGCCCTCGCGGAACGGTCCGCGCCGGGCGGCGGCACCGGTGGGTGCGTCGGCGGGTCGGCCGGCGAGCTCGTCGGTGGACGGTGCACGAGGGGGTTGAGCGGTCACTCTCACCAGCCTAACGACCACCCGGTGCCAGCGCGGCGAGCACGGCCGCGCGCGTGGTCGTCGCGACGACGCCCGGCGCCACGAGCACGACGACGACGCCGCCCGCCTCGATCCCCCGGGCCAGCGCGGCCAGGGCGTCGGCGCCCGTCACGGCGGTCAGGACCGCCTCGGGCGGCAGACCGCGTGCGGCCGCACCGACGGGGGTGCCCGCGCGCAGGTGCGGCGGGACGCCACGGACCGCCTCGGGGTCCAGCAGCGCGACCGGTGCTCCGGCGGGGTCGAGCAGCACGACGTCGGGCGGCGCCGCGCCGTCGGGCACCGCCGCCGCGCGCAGGACGTCGGGCAGCGCCTCGATCGGCGTCGCCGCGTCCAGCGCGACCGCCGCGCGCAGCATCGGCCGCAGGTCGAAGCCGGCGGCGCTGCGCCGCGCCCGCCCGACGGCGATCGAGCGGCTCGCCCCGCTCCACACCAGCCCCGCGACGAGCAGGCCCCAGACCGCGGTCGTGAGGACGGGCCGCTCCCCGCGCAGCAGCGGCGGGAGCAGGACCACCAGCGCGATCACGACGGCGATGGCGCGCCCCACCCAGCCCGCCCCGATCGTGGCGCGGTCCCGGTCGCCGGTGACGCGCCAGAGCAGCGCCTCGAGGATCCGCCCGCCGTCCAGCGGGTTGCCCGGCAGGAGGTTGAAGGCCGCCACGACGACGTTCGCCCACGTGAGCGACGCCACCACGACGGCCACGAGCCCGAGCGGGATCGCCTGCAGCGCGAGCCACCCGAGTCCGGCGAGCAGGAGGTTGGCCGCCGGGCCGGCGGCCGAGACGAACGCGCTCGCCCCGGGGGTGCGCAGCTCGGCGTCGAAGCTCGTGTGGCCGCCCCAGAACGTCAGCACGTACTCGCGCACGCGGGCACCGATCGCCCGCGCCGCGGCGCCGTGCGCCAGCTCGTGCGCCAGGACGGAGGCGAACAGCAGCACGGGGAAGGTCGCGGAGGCGCCGACGGCGGCCGCGAACCCCAGGTCGGGTGCCACCCTGCGGACCGTGGGCAGGAAGATCACGGTCAGGACGGCCGCCACGAGCAGCCAGCTCGGCGCCAGGTAGACGGGTGAGCCGCCCACCGTCCCCAGGCGCCACCGCCTCACGCGCCCGTCCGCTCCCGCGCCGCGTCCAGCGGACCGGTCAGCGCCACGAGGTCGGCCAGGCCGAGTCCCAGGAGGGTCTCGGTGCGCGCGTAGCGCTCGCTGGCGGGCAGCTCGAGCATGTGGGGCACGACGACCGTGGCCGCCCCCGAGGCGACGGCCGCGGCGGATCCCGTGGCGGAGTCCTCGACCGCGATGCAGCGGGTGATGTCGACCCCGAGCAGGTCCGCCGCCGTCAGGTACGCCTCGGGATCCGGCTTGCCGCGGGTCACCATGTCCCCGGCCACCACCACGTGGATGGCTCCGGGCGGCAGG
Source organism: Litorihabitans aurantiacus (assembly GCF_030161595.1). NCBI lineage: Bacteria > Bacillati > Actinomycetota > Actinomycetes > Micrococcales > Beutenbergiaceae > Litorihabitans > Litorihabitans aurantiacus. Next base: position 1,140,737 of record NZ_BSUM01000001.1, on the reverse strand, counting down.
AGCGACGCGATGAGCTCCGCCTGCACGCGGTAGGACATCGTGACGATCGCCTGCGGGACGCCGGCGGCAGCGACGTCGGCCACGAGCTCGCGGGCCCCCGGTCGCCAGTCCGGCCCCACCTCGGCCACCCGAGCGTTGACCACGCCCACCAGGTGCTCGACGACCTGCGCGGGCGTGAGATCGACGCCGCGACCCACGAGGATCTCGGCGCTGTCGGGCAGCGCCTTCCCCACGAGACTGAGGGCGTCCTCGTGGGTCCAGGTCCCCCGTGCGCGGCGACGAGCTCGTGCTCGGCCTCGATCCACAGGGGTTCGGTGTCGACCAGCGTGCCGTCCAGATCCCACAGGATCGCCTGCGGCGGTTCGTGCGTCACGGTTCTCCTCGTCCGCGCGCCACCGCGGCGCGCCCGCCCATCCTCTCAGCCGCACCCGCACACGTGCGCTGGCCCGTGCGCGTCCGTCGCTCGGACGGGACCGCCTGCGTAGGCTGGGCGGGTGACGGACTCGCAACCCACGCTCGTGCTCGCCGCCTTCGAGGGCTGGAACGACGCCGGCAGCGCCGCGAGCGAGGCGATCGCCCAGATCGCGACCGCCTGGGGCGCCACCGAGATCGCCGCGCTGGACCCCGAGGACTTCTACGACTTCCAGGTCAACCGGCCCGTCGTCGGGCCGCCGGTGGGCCGGGGAGGTGATGAGGACGGCGACGGCGACGCGGGCCCCGGCACGGACGGCTCGGACCGCTCCGACCGCCCCGACTCGCCCGAGGACGGCCCGCGCACGCGCGAGCTCACCTGGCCCGCCACGACGGTCTCCGTCACGACGTCGCCCGTGACGGGCCGCACCGTCCTGCTCGTGCAGGGCATCGAGCCGTCCATGCGCTGGCGGCAGTACTGCCGCGAGATCCTCGCCGTCGTGGGCGAACGCGGTCCCGCCACCTTCGTCGGCGTCGGCGCGCTGCTGGCCGACGTCCCGCACACGCGACCCATCCCCGTCCAGAGCACCAGTGACGACCCGGTCCTGCAGGCGATGCTCGGCATCGACGCCTCGGAGTACTCCGGGCCGGCCGGGATCATCTCGGTGCTCGGCCACGCCGCGCGCGAGGAGGGGATGCGGACGCTGTCGGTGTGGGCCGCCGTGCCGCACTACGTCGCGCAACCGCCCTCCCCCAAGGCGACCCTGGCGCTGCTCGCTGCGCTGGAGGAGGTCGTGGGCGAGCCGCTGCCGATGGGTGAGCTGCTCGAGGACGCGCGCGCCTGGCAGCGCGGCGTGGACGAGCTGGCCGAGGAGGATCCGGAGATCTCGGAGTACGTGCGCCAGCTCGAGGAGGCCAAGGACACGGCCGACCTGCCCGAGGCCAGCGGCGAGGCGATCGCGCGCGAGTTCGAGCAGTACCTGCGGCGGCGCGACCCCGGCCACGGCCGCGACGGCGGCCCCGCGCGCTGACGCCCCGCCGTCAGGCGGGCCTCGTCAGAGGGCGACGCCGAGCAGGGCGTCGACGGCGTCGCGCACCAGCGCGCCGCCCTCGCCCGGGGCCGACGCCGCCCAGGCGTCCAGCTCAGCCAGTGCCGTGGGTGCGTCGAGATCGTCCGCGAGCGCGGCGCGGATCCTGGTGACGACGGCGTGGGTCGCCTCCGACGCCTCGGCGCGCTCGGCCCCCGCGACCGCCGCGCACCACGCCGCGAGCCGGGCCGCGGCGTCGTCGAGCTCGACCTCGTGGAACTCCCACGAGTCGGAGTAGCGGTGCGCGAGCAGCACGAGCCGGATGGCCATCGGCTCGATCCCGCGCTCGCGCAGGCGGGAGACCAGGACGAGGTTCCCGCGGGACTTGCTCATCTTCTCGCCGTCGAAGGCGAGCAGGCCCGCGTGCACCTGCGCCGTCACGGGCCGCGCGTCGCCGGAGATCATCCGCAGGTGGCTGGTGGACATCTCGTGGTGCGGGAACCGCAGGTCGCGTCCGCCGCCCTGCACGTCCACGGGTGCCCCGAGCGTCATCGCGGCGATCGTGGCGCACTCCACGTGCCACCCCGGCCGACCGGCCCCGAGGTCGCCGCCGGGCCAGGAGGGGTCGTCGGGGCGCGCGACGCGCCACAGCAGCGGGTCGAGCGGGGACCGCTTGCCCGCTCGGTCGGGGTCGCCCCCCATGGCGGCGAACTCCGCGACGCGGCCCGCGTCGTCCCGGGCGTCGCCCATCGGCTCGAGCCCGAACCGGGGGTCGGCCGCGAGGTCGGCGTACACGTCGCCGTCGCCCTGCCCGTCCTCCCCCGGTCCCACCCGGTAGGCGGCGCCGTCCGCGAGCAGGCGCTCGACGGCGCGCACCACGTCGGGCACCGTCTCGACCGCGCCGAGGTAGTGGTCGGGTGCGATCACCCGCAGCGCCTCCATGTCCGCGCGGAACAGGTCGGTCTGCCCGGCCGCGAGCTCGCGCCAGTCCACGCCCGTCGCCCGCGCGCGCTCGAGCAGCGGGTCGTCGACGTCGGTGACGTTCTGGGCGTAGGTGACCGCCAGGCCCGCGTCGCGCCAGGCGCGCACGAGCAGGTCGTAGGTGACGTAGGTCGCCGCGTGGCCGAGGTGGGTGGCGTCGTAGGGCGTGATGCCGCACACGTAGAGGCTCGCGCGACGGGGGCCGCCGACGGCCCGGCGCTGCCGGGTCGCCGAGTCGAACGCCACGACCGTGGTGCCCTCGGGACGGTCCGCCGAGCCTCGCACCGACGGGTCTGCGGGCAGCACGGGAATCTCGGGAGAACGCCAGGAATGCACCCCAGGAGTTTACCGACGACGATGGGGGCGTGACGACGCAGCGGCGGGTGACGGCGCAGGGCGAGATGCTCGCGCGCGAGCAGGACGATCCGGGTGCCTGGGCGGCCGCGACGCAGCGCTGGGTGCCCGTGGCCCTCCCGAGCGAGCGCGGGGCGTGGCCGGACGCCGTCGGGCGCGCCCTCGGCGAGGACACGGGCGACGACGCCGGCGTGTCGCCCGACCACGACGCCGAGGCACCGGCGGCGTCCCTGCGTCGCGTGACCGAGGCGGCGCTGGCGCACCGCCCCGCGGCCTCGCTCCCGGACGACGCCGTCGCGCTGCGGGTGCCGCTCCTGCAGCTCGGCGAGGAGGAGGACGTGGTGCGCGCCACCACGGTGACGCTCGTGGTGGTCGGCCCGACGAGCGTGACCGCCACCAGCGACGCCGCCGCCCTCGACGCGCTCGACGAGCGGCTGCGGTCCCTCCCATCGGGGCGCCGACGCGGCGGTGCGGTGGTGGCCCGGACCCTGCTGGTCCTCGCGCTCGAGCAGGCGGGCGAGCTGAGCGACGCCGTCTCGGAGCGGACCGCCCGGTGGGAGGGGGTCGTGTTCTCGGCCGGCGGGGGCGACGTCGACGTCGAACGCCTCTACCGCCTCAAGCGGGTGATCGCGGACTCCCGGCGCCACCTGCTGCCGGTCGTGACGCGGCTCGCCCTGGTCACCGACGCCGCACCCGACCTGGGCCCCGGCGTCGTGGACCACCTCGAGCGGCTCGAGCAGGGTTTCCGGCGCGTGCTGGAGGCGCTCGAGGGCGACGACCGCCTGCTGGGCGACATGCTCACGGCGCAGCTGACGCTGACGCAGGTGCGGCAGAACTCCGACATGCGCAAGATCTCCGCCTACGCCGCGCTCGCGGCGGTCCCGACCGCCGTCGCCGGCATCTACGGCATGAACTTCCGCTACATGCCGGAGCTCGACTGGCACTGGGGCTACCCCGCGGTGCTGGCGTTCATGGCCGGTCTCGTGCTGCTGCTGCAGCGGCTCTTCCGTCGCTCCGGCTGGCTGTGACCCGTCAGACCGTGGGACTGAGGACCCCGGTCGCCAGCAGGATCGCGAGCACCCCGGCCAGGCCGAGACGGTAGACCACGAACGGCAGGTAGCCGCGGCTGGAGACGATCTTCAGGAACCCGATGATGACCGCGAACCCGACGACGAAGGCCGCCGCCGTCGCGAGGAACGTCGCCCCGGCCCCGACGGCGATCCCGCCGTCGCTGTGGCCGCCGATCGCCTTCGCGAGCTGGTAGCCGCCCGAGCCGAGCACCGCCGGGATCGCGAGCAGGAAGGAGTACCGCGCCGCGGCCTCGCGGGAGTAGCCCATCGCGAGACCGGCCGTGATCGTGCCGCCCGAGCGCGAGACGCCCGGGATGAGCGCCATCGCCTGGGCGAACCCGTAGGCGATGCCGTCGCGGCCGTTGAGGACCCTGAGGTCCTTGACCTGTCGCCCCCACCGGTCGGCGGCCCAGAGCAGCAGCGCGAAGAACGCGAGCGTGAACACCGTGAAGCGCAGATCGCGCAGCGCCCCCTCGATGGCCTCCTGGAACAGCACGCCCAGGACGACGATCGGGATCGAACCCACCACGATCAGCCACGCCATCCGCGCGTCCGGATCGGCCAGTCGGAGCGGGTTGTGCCAGCGGCCGCCGGCGCGGATCTCGGGCAGCGTGGCCCACCACCGGCGCACGACCTGCACGATCGTGTGCCGGAAGTAGATGAGGACGGCCAGCTCCGTGCCGATCTGCGTGATGGCCGTGAACGTCGCCCCGACGTCCTGGCCGTCGAGCATCAGCGCCCCGACCACCCGCAGGTGGGCGCTGGAGGAGACCGGGAGGAACTCCGTCAGGCCCTGGACGACACCGAGCACGATTGCTTCCCACCACGTCACCGGGCCAGCGTAGACGGGCACGTACCCTGAGGCGATGCAGCCTCGCCGGTCCGGAACGAGCGGTCTCACCACCTCCCCCGTCGGGCTGGGGACGATGACGTGGGGGCGCGACACCGACGAGCACGAGGCCCGCGCGCTGCTGGAGACCTTCCTCGACGCGGGCGGGTCACTCGTGGACACCGCCGGCTCCTACGGCGACGGCGCCGCCGAGGAGACCCTGGGCGCGCTGGTGGCCGACCTGGGGGTGCGTGACGCCGTCGTGCTGAGCGGGAAGTCCGGCGTGCGGCGCACGGCGGACGGCATGCGCCGCAGCGCGGGGCGGGGCGCGCTGCTCGACGACCTCGACGCGAGCCTCGCCCGGCTGCGCACGGACCGGCTCGACCTGTGGCAGGTCCAGGTGCCCGACGACGTCACCCCCGCCGCCGAGACGCTCTCCGCGCTCGAGATCGCGGTGCGGAGCGGCCGGGCGCGGTACGTCGGCGTCTCCAACTACTCGGGGTGGGCGACGGCGCAGCTCGCCACCCTCGCCGCCGGCGCCGGGCTGCCGCTCGCCGCGACGCAGGTCGAGCACTCGCTGCTCGAGCGCGGGCCGGAGCGCGAGGTGATGCCCGCGGCCGCCGCGCTCGGGCTGGGGGTGATCGGCTGGTCGAGCCTGGGACGGGGCGTGCTGACGGGGCGCTACCGCCGCGCCCGCCCTGCGGACTCTCGCGCGGCGTCGGCGCACCTGCGCGGTTTCGTCGAGCCCTACCTGACCGACGCCGCGGCCCGCGTCGTGGAGGCGGTCGCGACGGCGGCCGAGGGGCTGGGGTGCAGCTGCGCGGAGGTCGCGCTGGCGTGGGCGCGCGACGCCCCGGGGAAGACGGCCGCGATCATCGGCCCGAGGACGGCGGCGCAGCTCGAGACGGTGGCCGACCACGTCGCGGGCGAGGAGGGGAAGCTGCCGGAGGAGATCCGCGCGGTGCTCGACGAGGTCACGGCGCCCGTGCTGGGTTACCCCGAACGCCGCTGACCCGTCCGCGAGGTACTTGCGGGAGACCGCGAGGTACTTGCGGGAGACCGCGAGGTACTTCTGGGGCTTCGCGAGGTACCTCTGGGAGACCGCGGAGTACTTCCGGGACGGACGTCAGTCCTCGTCGTCGAGGTCGTCCTCGTCGTCGAAGTCGTCGTCGTCCTCGTCGTAGACGTCGAACGGCGTGTCGACCCCGAAGGCCGTGAACAGCGCGTCGTCGTAGGTGTCGAACGCGTCAGCCAGGGTGCCGGCCGCATCGAGCACCGTGTGCGCCTCGGGATCGCGGCTGGAGCGTGCCGCCTCGAGGTGAGCCTCGAAGGCTGCGACGAGGCGATCGAGGGCAGCGCGCGGGTCCGTGGCCATGCCGCCACGATATCCCGGCTGGGGCACAATGGCACAGCCGATACCCGTGCCGAGGGAGCGTGAGAGACCTGGTGAGCACCCCCACCGCGAGCCGCGGGAGCTACGAGTTCCGCGTCCTGACCCTGCCGCGCACCGCCTCGCGCGGCGACGTCCGCCAGCTCCTGACCGACGAGGCCGAGTACGGGCGCTGGGAGCTCGCCCGCTCGCGGCTCTACATCGGTGGGACGCGCAAGATCTGGCTGCGCCGCAAGGTTCTGCGCGTGACCTCGACCCTCTGAGTCTCGCCGCCGCGGGGCCGCCCGACGACGGCCCCGCGGTGGTCCGTCAGCAGGTGCGCAGCAGGCGGTCGAGCACGCGCGCGCCGAACTGCACCGCGTCGACCGGGACCCGCTCGTCGACGCCGTGGAACATGCCGGCGAAGTCGAGCTCCGGCGGGAGGCGCAGCGGAGCGAACCCGTAGCCCTCGATCCCCAGCAGCGACAGCGCCTTGTTGTCCGTGCCGCCCGAGAGCATGTACGGCAGCACCCGCGCCCCGGGGTCCTCGGCGTCGATGGACGCGATCATCGCGTCGACCAGGTCGCCCGCGAACGGGGCCTCGAGCCCGATGTCGGTCGTGACCGGCTCGATCCGCACGCCCTCCCCCGCGAGCTCGCGCAGCGTCGCCATGGCCTCGTCCTCGCGCCCCGGGAGGAAGCGGAGGTCGACGACGGCACTCGCCTGCGACGGCACCACGTTCGCCTTGTAGCCCGCGTCGAGCTGCGTGGGGTTGGTGGTCGTGGAGAGCGTCGCCCCGACGAACTTGCTCGCCGAGCCCAGGGAGGCCACCAGCGCGTCGATCGAGGCGCGATCCTCCTCGTGCCACGTCGTGCCCGAGAGGTCGGCCACGCCGTCGAGAAGCGAGCGCACCGTGGGCGTGAGGTCCTGCGGCCACGCGTGGGCGCCGATGCGCGCGACGGCGCCCGCGAGCCGCACGAGCGCGTTGTCGACCGGCACCTGGGAGCCGTGCTGCGCCGTGCCGTCGGCCACCAGCCGCAGCCACGCGAGCCCCTTCTCCGCGGTCTGGAGGAGGTAGGCGCGGCGGCCGTCGACGTCGACCGAGAAACCCCCGACCTCGCTGATCGCCTGCGACGCGCCCTCGAAGAACTCGGGGTGGTGGTCCACGGCCCAGTGCGAGCCGAGCCGGCCCCCGGCCTCCTCGTCGGCGAAGAACGCGACGGCGAGGTCGCGCGGGGGCCGGCGCCCGTCGCGCTTCATCTCCCGCAGGACGGCGAGCATCATCGCGTCCATGTCCTTCATGTCGACGGCGCCGCGGCCCCAGATGAGGCCGTCCATCTCCTCGCCGCCGAACGGGTCCATCTTCCAGTCGCTGGCCTCGGCAGGCACGACGTCGGTGTGGCCGTGCAGCACGAGGGCGGGCCGCTCGGCGTCCTCCCCGTCGATGCGCAGCAGCACCGTGGCCCGCCCCGGCTCCGACTCGACGATGACGGGGTCGTAGCCGACGTCCGTCAGCTCGGTCATCACGTACTCCGCGGCGGCGCGCTCCCCGGACCGCTGCCGTCGCCGTAGTTGGAGGAGTCGATGCGGATCAGCTCGCGGCAGATGCGCACCGCCTCGGTCTCCATGAGCGACGGCGTGCCCGCGCCGTCGTCGGATGCGCGCACCGCGGCGCTCACTGCAGGCCCCGGCGGACGAGGAGGGGCGTGATGTCGGCGTCGCGCCCGCGCAGCTCGCGGTAGAACGACAGCGGCGGTGCGCTGTGCCCCCGCGAGAGCAGGACGTCGCGGAAGCGCCGCCCGCGCGAGGCGTCGAGCCCGCCGTTCTCGCCCTCCTCGAACCAGGCCTGCGTGTCGGCGTCGAGCACCTCGCTCCAGATGTAGGAGTAGTAGCCCGCGTCGTACCCGCCGCCGAACGTGTGGTTGAAGTAGGTCGAGCGGTACCGCGGCGGCACCAGCTCCAGGAGCAGCCCGGCGTCGGCCAGGGCGCGCTGCTCGAAGCCGGCGACGTCGGCGGGATCGGTCGGGACGTCGTCGGGCGCCAGGTGGTGCCAGGCCTGGTCCAGGAGCGCCGCGCCGAGGTACTCGGCGGTGGCGAAGCCCTCGCCGTAGCCGGCGGCCTCGCGCAGGCGGGCGACGACCGCGAGGTCGAGCTGCTCGCCGGTCGCGTGGTGGCGGGCGTAGCGCGCGATGACGTCGGGGTGCGTCGCCCACATCTCGTTGACCTGCGAGGGGTACTCGACGAAGTCGCGCGGGACCGAGGTGCCGGACAGCGACGGCAGCCGGACGTCGGAGAGCAGGCCGTGGAGCGCGTGCCCGAACTCGTGGAAGGTGGTGATGACCTCGTCCCAGGTGAGCAGCGTGGGCTCACCGGCCGGGGGCGGGGCACGTTCAGCGTGTTGGTGACGACGGGACGCTGCCCCAGCAGGTGGGACTGGTCGACGAAGCTGGTCATCCAGGCGCCGCCGCGCTTGCCCTCCCTCGCCCAGTAGTCGCCGAGGAAGAGACCGATGCCGGTGCCGTCGGAGTCCAGCACCTCCCAGGTGCGCATCCCGTCGGCGTAGACGGGGAGGTCGGGGCGCTCGACGAACGTGATGCCGTAGAGCTGGGTGGCGGTCCAGAACACGCCGTCCACGAGGACGCGCTCGAGCTCGAGGTAGGGGCGCAGGGCGGCCATGTCGACGTCGTAGCGAGCGCTTCGCACCTTCTCGGCGTAGTGGCGCCAGTCGGCGGAGGTGAGGGCGACGCCGTCGGGCAGCTCAGCCTCGAGCTCGGCCGCCTCGGCGCGGGCGTTGCGGGCCGCCGCGGGCGCGAGCTGGTTCAGCATGCCCATGACCGCCTCGCTCGTCCCTGCCGTCCCGTCGGCCGCCACGTAGGCGGCGTGGTGCGGGAAGCCGAGGAGCTGCGCGCGTTCGGCGCGCTTCGCTGCGAGCTCGAGGATCGTCGCGCGGGTGTCGGAGTCGGGGTCGACACCGGTGCCGCGGCTGGTGGAGGCCTCCTGCACCCGGGCGCGGAGCTCGGGGCTGGACGCGTCCACGAGGATCGGCTGGGAGGTGGGGAGGATGAGGGTGACGAGGTGGCTCGCGTCGCTGCCGCGGTCGGCCGCCGACTGCGCGAGGGCGGCGCGGTCGCCGTCGGACAGCCCCGCGAGGAGAGCGGTGTCGTCGACGGCGACGGCGGCGTGCTTCATGCCCGCGACGACCTGCTGGCCGAAGCGGGTCTCGAGGCTCGTGAGCTCGGCGTTCAGCGCCCGCAGGCGCGTCTGCTCGTGCTGCCCCAGCGCGACGCCGGCGCGGCGGGCGTCGGCGAGGAGGCGCTCGAGCAGGTGGGCGGACTCGCCATCGAGATCCTCGTCGCCGGCGGCGATCGTCTCGTAGCGGGCGAAGAGCCGGGGGTCGAGCAGGAACGCGTCACCGTGGGCGGCGAGCAGGGGGGCGACGTCGGCCGCGATCGCGTCGAGCTCGTCCCCACCGATCGAGGAGGTGTAGACGTAGAAGACGTGCAGCGCGCGCCGCAGCAGCGCGCCGGAGCGCTCGAGCGCCTCGACCGTGTTGACGAACGTCGCCGGTTCATCGTTCGTCGCGATCGCCTCCCACTCCGCGCGCTGCTGCGCGAGACCCGCGTCGATCGCGGGGCGGAAGTGCTCGTGGCGGATCTGCGGCAGCGGCGGGAGCGCGTAGTCGAGCGTCGAGGGCTCGGCGAACGGGTTGCTCGGGTCGAGGTGGACGGTCGCGGGAGAAGCCATGCCTCCATCTTGCCCGCTCGCGCCGCGTGGACCGGTCGGCAGCCCTGCTGCTGGGCGCCGCATCTCGGCTAGCTCAGCGCCCAGCTGCCGACGGCGTGGTCGTAGGCGACCCCGTGCCGCAGGCTCACGTGGATGTGGCTGTCGTGCGGGTTGCTGCCCGTGTAGGGCCGCCACGCACCGGCCGTCCGCAGGTAGATGCGGGAGCGGAAGATGACGTAGGCGACGCGGGGGTCCTTGGTCAGTGCTTCGGCGAGCACCTGCGGATCGCCGGTCCGCAGGTCCTTGTCGATGTCGAAGGCGCGCACGACGCCGCACGCCGTCCGGTCGGGGTTGTGGTCGGAGACCCGCGCCTGGTGGGCGAGGTCGCCGACGGTCCCGTCGGTGGTCTTGTCCCGACCGGGGAAGGCCTGGTTGATCTGGGTCCGGAGCTCGGCCAGCGCCGGCGCCAGGAACCAGCTGCCGTGGGGCGACACGATCCACTGGTCGCTGAGCCGGACCAGGTGACCGCGCTCGAAGGACTGGCACTGGTTGCCCGCCCCGCGCATGGACACCGGACCGAGGGGGTATCCGAGGCTGCCACCGCCACCGCCGCGCGCCCGGTGCTCGGCGTCGAACGTCCCTACCACCGGGTGCACCCCGTCGGGGCCGTCGTAGAGCACCCCGCGCTCGAAGATCTGGTATCCGAAGGGTCCGCCCTGCCGCACCGTCTCGGCGACGGGGTAGCCGAGCGAACCCGTGCCCCCACCCGAGGATCGGTGGGCCGCGTCCAGGGGGCGACGACCGGGAAGGTGCCGCGAGGACTCGTGTAGACGACGCCGTGCCGGAAGGTCTGGTAGCCGAAGGTCGAGTTCTGCATCCGCAGCGGCGCCGTCGGGTACCCGAGCGACCCCGTCCCACCGCCGAGACGACGGTGCACCTCGTCGGCGACACCGACGACGGGCCACGTCCCGGCGCTCCCGCGGTAGACGACCCCGCGCTCGAAGCGCTGGAACGCCCCGGCGGCGCCCTCGTCCACGACCGGTGCGAGGGGGTAGCCCAGCGCACCGGTTCCGCCGCCCTGGCCTCGGTGGGTCTCGTTCCACACGCCGACCACCGCGGCGAGGCCCACGGGCGACTCGTACACGACCCCGTTCTCGAACACCTGGTAGGTCCACGCCGGTGCGCCCGCCTCCGTTCGCGACGACGCGCGCGGGTAGCCGAGCTCCCCGAGACCGCCTCCGCGTGCGCGGTGCGCGCGATCCTTCTCGCCCAGGACGGCGACCGTCGCGCCGCCGGTGTAGACGACGCCACCCTCGAACATCTGGAACCCGCGGTCGGTGGTCGTCGCGGACTCGCCGGCGCGCGGCTCGGGCCGCCAGGGTGCGGACGCCCGACCCAGCACCCCCGACATCCCGCCCAGGGCCTCGTGGACCTCGCGGACGGGCGGCAGGACCGGTACCTCGGTCTGCGTCACGCTCGCTCGCGACCCCTCGGCTCGCCCGGTGGCCGGGGACTGCGGCTCCACTCCTGTCGACGGCGCCTGCACCGGGCCGTCCGCGGGCGCGGGGGTCGGGGCCCCCACGTCCTCGGTCGGCCCCGGCTCCGGCTCATCGTCGCTCGGGGTCGGCTCCGCACCGGTCGGCGTCCCCGTCCCCTCGGGTTCCCCGGGCGTCGCCGTCGGATCGGCAGCACCGGGGGTCGACGACCCCGTGGGGTCGTCCGTGGGGTTCGCCGTGGGCGGGGTGCTCGGGTCCACCCCGCCGACGGGGTTCGGGCCGTCAAGGACGGGCGCGGCCCCCTGGTCCGGAGCCGCGACAGCCGCCGGGACAGCCATCACGAACGCGAGCGTCAGCGCGACTCCGAGTCCCCACCCGCGGACCCTCGGACGTACGGACGGTGTCGACGAGGTTCGCGGCCGGAGCGGGGTCGTCTTCGTCATCATGCTGGCATCGAACCTTCGCTTGAACCTCGTTTTGACGCAGGAGGAGATCAAGGTACAGCACAGGGCTGCGAACCCGGCACGGCGGGGAGGCTGCGGAGCCGGGGGTTCAGGCCCCCGCGAGCTCGAGGAACTCCTGCGGGGTGACGATGCGCACGCCGAGCTTGCCCGCCTTGACGTACTTCGCCGACGTCGACGGTTCGGACACCAGCAGGCTGGTAGCCGCCGAGACGGAGCTCGACGAACGGCCGCCGCGCGCCTCGATCATCTCGGCGACCGTCGTACGGGTGTAGCCGGGCACGGATCCGGACACGACGATCGTCATACCCGCGAGCGGGAGGTCCGTCGCGTTCGAGTCTCGCTCGCTCCCCGTGTTCACCCCGTGCTCGGCGAGAGCCGCCAGGACGGCCGCCCCGCCGTGCTCGTGCAGGCCCTGGTGGATGACCTCGGCCTTTATCGGACCGATGCCGTCGACGTCGGCGAGCTCCGCGACCGTCGCCGCGACCAGTCGTTCCCGCGTCGGGAAGGCCGCGGCGAGACGGCGCGACGTCGTGCGACCCGTCATGCGCATCCCGAGCGAGGTGATGACCCGGTTCCAGGGTGCGCTGCGGGCGCGCTCGATCTCCCGGACGATCTTGGCCGCGTTCTTGCTCCCGAGGGTGCGGTTCTCCGACAGCGGCAGCGCGGTGAGCGTCTCCTCGGACAGGGTGAACAGGTCGGCGACCGTCAGCACGTGGTCGTTCTCAACGAGCGCCGCCACGATCTCGGAGCCGATGCCCTCGACGTCGAGCGCGTCCCTCGTCACGGCGTACTCGATGAGACCGCCGACCGACAGGGTCGGGTCGGTGGAGCGCCACAGCAGCGTGCTCTTGTCCCAGGGGTTCCCGTTCGGGTCCGTCTCGGGCGGGACCCAGGGTGCCGAGTCGGCCGGTCGTGCCGCGACGACGACCGTCTCGATGTAGGGGATGACGTCGCCGGCGCGCTTGATGACCACGGTGTCGCCCTCGCGGACGTCCCGCTCGAGCATCCAGGGGGCGTTGTGGCCGGTGGCGTAGGTGATGGTGGTGCCGCCCACGAAGACGGGGTCGACCTCGACGCGGATCGACAGCCTGCCGGTGCGGCCCACCGTGGTGGTGATGGCGCGGACCGTGGTGGTGGCCTGCTGCGCCTCGTACTTGTAGGCGACCGCCCACTTCGGCGCGCGCGAGCCCATCCCGAGGCGCAGGCGGTCCGCGTCGTCGTCGGCCTTGACCACGGCGCCGTCGATCGGGAAGCCGAGGCGGTCGCGCTCGGCGTCGAGCAGCGCGACGCGAGCGACGACGTCGTCGCCGTCGGTGGTCGGCAGCGCGTCCAGTCCCTCGACGAGCCCGTTCGCGGTCGTGATCCCCAGCTCACCGGCCGTGAGGAGCCGGCGCGCGTAGGAGGGGTCATCGATGGTGCGCTGCTCGGTGGTCAGCGGGACGACGTCGTAGGCGGCGAACCGCAGGAGGCGGGCGTAGCCCGTGTCCCCCTTGCGCAGGATGCCGGCGGCGCCGTTGCGCTGGTTGATGAAGGGGGACCCACCGAGCTCGGCCCGGACCTCCTGCGCCCGTGGGAAGTCGGCGTCGGCCATGAAGACCTCACCGCGCACCTCGACCGAGACGGCCGCGTCGGCCAGTCGCGGCGGGAGGCCGACGACCTCGAGGGTGCGCACCTTGGAGGTGATGTTCTCCCCCGTGCTGCCGTTGCCGCGCGTCGCGACCAGCCGCAGCTCGCCGTCGAGGTAGACGGCGCGCACCGCGAGGCCGTCGAGCTTCGGCTCGACCAGCACCGGCCCCGCGACGGCGGCGACCAGCGCCGCGACCTCGTCGAGCGTCCTGGCCTTCTCCATCGAGCCCATGAGCGAGGGGTGGACGACGTCGCCACCCTTGGACTGCCCCGCGGCGACGGCGGTGAGGAGGTCGGCGACCGAGGCCTCCAGGGCCGGGTCGGCGGCCACGCCGGCGCGCAGCGCGTCGATCGCGGCGTCGTACTCGGCGTCGGACATCAGCTCCTCGACGCCGTCGTAGTACGCCGAGGCGGCGGCACGCAGCCGCCTGGCGAGCGCCGTCAGCTCGGCTGTCGTCTGGTCGGTCGTGGTCACGGTGTCCTCGGAGCTGGTGGCGGTGCGGCACCTGCAGGTGGCGGCCCGCGAGGGGTTCTCGGGGCCGCGTCGTCACTGTAGTGCGGACCCCCGACACCGGGCCGGGACCGGTCACGATCCGCACCAGGACGCCGATTAGTCGCGCCGCCAACCGCGTGCTAGTGTCTTCTCCGCTGCCTGAAGCGGCCGGGAGACCGGCGGTCGGGCGGACCACCTGTCCAGGTGGCGGAATTGGCAGACGCGCTAGCTTGAGGTGCTAGTGCCCTAACGGGCGTGGGGGTTCAAGTCCCCCTCTGGACACACTGTGTTGTCTCAGGACACCGCGAACGAGTGAACCCCCAGCGATGGGGGTTCACTCGTTTCTGCGTCGTATCCGTGATGACGGATCCAGCAACCGAATCCGTTGTCGTAGAGGACCAGAACCGGCGCTGCTAGCCCATCTCGGAGTCGTCGGGGTAGGTGGAGGCGGGTGGGGGCGGATCGGTCTCCCCGATCGCGCAACCCCTGATGCCCTCTTCGGTGCCGATCTTCCGATCGCCCTTCGGCCACGAGGTGTAGGAGTGCGCGGTGTCGTCCAACGACTCCACCGTGATCGAAGGACGCTCGTCCAGGTCGGTCAACCACCACACACCGGTGGTCGTCTCGTCCGAGACCGGGTCTCGGAAGGCTATGGCGATGACCCAGGGGTTGTCCGGGGCAGCGATGAGACGAGCACAGGTCCCCACCAGCTCGAGGTCGACGCTCGAGTTCTCGAGGATGAGCTCGGCCTCGTCGAGATAGGTGCCGTAGTGACCCTCGCCCGTCCCGAACGCGTTGCACCCCGACAGACCCAGGACCAGGGCGGGCAGCAGCACCAGGCGTTGACGCCTCCGTCTGATCTCAGGTGCCACTGTTGAACTCCACCTACCAGTTGGGCGGTGCAACCGACCGCCGCCGCGGCCTCGTGCCGTGTCGGACGAGTATGCGTCCTCGCGAGCTAACGGTACGACCCCGCCGTGGCGGTTCATCGACCTGCGAGCGAGCACCCAGCTGACATGGAGAAGGTCCGACAGCTCCCGATCGACCCCCGAACGCCGTGGGGTCTCGGATCGAGCTCGTTCCCTCCCCGGTGCCACCACCGGTCCCGCGTGCGATGCTCGCCTCGTGACCTCGATCCGCCACGTCCTGTTCCCCGGCCGCCACCACCTCGTCACCCGGTTCCAGGTCGAGCGCCTGCGCGAGATCCTCGCGGGCACCGCCCACGACGACGGGGGCTCCCCCGTCTGCGTGGCCGAGGACGCCGTCGTGGTCTGGGCGATCACCTCCGCGACGCACCGCGGCACGCGGCGCAACCCCGTGCCCGGCCACCGTCGCGAGGCCATGATCGAGCTGGCGGCGGCTGCGGCGGGGCTGCCCTCGCTCGTCACCCCCGTCCCCGACGTCGCCCGCAGCCCACGTTTCGCCACCACCGTGGTGCGCAGCGCCGGGCTGGACCTCGGCGTCGAGCTCGACCCGTCGTCCACCGTCGTGGCGTGCTCGACGCCGGACGTCGCCGTGATGTACCGCGCGGCGGGGTTCCGGGTGGTCGGCGTGGAGGACGCCCGGGACCCGCAGTCCGCGCGGCCCTGGGACGTGCTCGAGCTCGCGGTGCGCGACGCCGCCGGGTGGCGCGAACTCGTCGACCCCGCCGCGCTGGCGCACCTCGAGCGGTACGGGTTGCTGGCGGCGATCCGGACCGCCCACGAGGACCCGACGGTCTCGGCTGACGGCGACCTGACCTCCACGCGCGACTACGCCACGTACACGAAGTCGTTCGACGACGGCTCGGACCGCAAGTGGGCCCAGGTGCGGCCCCACGTGGTGCCGGGACGCGTCGTCGATCTCGGGTGCGCCGCCGGCGGCCTGCTCGAGCGTGCCTCGCGCGAGGCGCGCCTCGGCGAGTCCGACCTCTTCGGCATCGACGTCTCCCGTGCGCTCGTCGCCGAGGCCGAGCACCGCCGCGACCAGGGCGCGTTCGCCAACCCCAACGTGTTCTTCGCCCAGCGCAACCTGCTGCACGCGCCCGTCTTCGAGCCCCGGTCGGTGCACACGACGCTCTCGATCGCCCTCACCCACGAGATCGCCAGCTACGGCCGCGGCCGCGACGACCTCCGGCTCCTCGCGGAGCGGATCTTCGACCAGACGGCCCCCGGTGGTGTCTGGATCAACTCCGACGTGCTCGGTCCCGCGGAGGGCGAGCGCGTCGTCGACCTCGTGCTCGACGGCGACGACGCCGGCCGCGCCGTCGACATGACCGGCTGGGACTCCGACCGGGTCGAGGCGCACCTGGCCGCACTCACGCCGTCGCAGACGCTCACGCAGTTCGCCCACGACTTCCCGCGACTGTCCGGTGGCCGGTGCCGACCGGAACGGGTCGCGCCCGGCGTCGCGCGGCTCCCCTGCGGGACGCGATGGAGTTCCTCACCACCCGCGACTACCGGCGCAACTGGCTCTCGGAGTGCCACGAGCGCTTCACCGACATGGAGTACGACGACTGGGTCGCGCTCCTGACCGAGGTCGGGTTCGAGCTCGAGCCGGCGAGCGGACCGTGGCGCAACGACTGGCTGGTCGCCCACCGGCTGTCGGTGGGTGCCACCCTGCGCGACCCCGGCACCGGTGAGGGCCTCCCCTGGCCGGACACGCACGTGCTGACGGTCGCCCGTCGGCCCGTCTGAGCCCGTCCGTCGGGCGGCGTCGCCGTCGGACGTGCTGCATCCTGGTCCCGTGAGCCCCGCGACCGACACCGAGACCGTCACTCCCGAGCGACCCCGCGGGCTGCGCCACTCCCGGCGCTTCCTGTTCGCCACGATGG
The DNA here is from genome assembly GCF_030161595.1 of Litorihabitans aurantiacus. Taxonomy (NCBI): domain Bacteria; kingdom Bacillati; phylum Actinomycetota; class Actinomycetes; order Micrococcales; family Beutenbergiaceae; genus Litorihabitans; species Litorihabitans aurantiacus. The sequence continues at coordinate 1,124,081 of NZ_BSUM01000001.1, read as the reverse complement.
GTCTGTCCGCGATCGTCTGCCTGATCGCCTCGGCCGTGCTGTCGATCGACGCGATCCTGCTCGCCGCGAACCCGGAGACCGAGCTGGGGTGCAACATCAACGCGGCGATCTCGTGCGGCGCGGTCGGGGTCTCGCCGCAGGCCAACGTCTTCGGGTTCCCCAACGCCTTCATCGGTCTCGCGACCGAACCGGTCGTCCTGACCATCGCCGTCGCGGGGTTCGCCGGCGTGCGCTTCCCCGGTGGTTCATGTTCGCCGCGAACGTCGGCTACCTGCTGGGGCTGGTCTTCGCGTACTGGCTGTTCTTCCAGTCCATGTTCGTCATCGGGGCGCTGTGCCCGTGGTGCCTCACGATCACGGTCTTCACGACCGTCACCTTCTTCACGATGGTCCACGTGAACGTGCTGGAGCGGAACCTCTACCTGCCGCCGCGCGCCCAGGCGATCGCCGGGAAGCTCGTGCGGCTCGACGTCGATCTCTTCGTCCCCGCCGTTCTCCTGGCGGCCATGGTCGTCGGCATCCTGCTGAAGTACGGCACGATCTTCTTCTCCTGAGCCTGGCCTGGGGCGCCCGCCCGCTGCGCGTACGATCTCAGCGATGTCCGCCACGCCCCCCGCCCCGACCCCGGCAGCCGCAGCACCGACGGCGTCGGACCCGCTGGCCCACCTCGTGTTCTTCGAGCCCTGCATCCCCGGCAACTCCGGCGCAGCCATCAGGCTGGCGGCGCTGACGGGTGCGCACCTGCACCTCGTGGAACCCCTCGGGTTCGAGATGTCCGAGGCACGCCTGCGGCGCGCGGGCCTCGACTACCACGACCTGGCGCACGTGAGCGTGCACCCCGACCTCGACGCGGCGCTGGCGGCGACCGGTGACGGCCGGGTCTTCGCCTTCACCGCGGCGACCGACGTGACCCTGCCGCAGGTCGAGCTCGCGCGCGGCGACGTGCTCCTGTTCGGCCCCGAGCCCACCGGGCTCCCGGAGCACGTGCTGACCGACCCCCGGGTGACGTCGCGCGTGCGGATCCCCATGCGCCCGGGCCTGCGGTCGCTGAACCTGGCCAACGCCGCGACGGTCGCCGTCTACGACCTCTGGCGGCAGGTCGGGTACGACGGCGGCGTGTGAACCCTCCGTCGCCGCCGGTCACGGCGTAGGTTCGTCCGGTCAGACAACGAGAGGCGCTCGCATGGGCCAGCAGTCGCACCGTCGCACGGCGGGCGTGACCCAGCGCTCGACCGCACCCCGACGCCGTCAGGGTTCGCCCGTCCGGACGTCCGACGTCACGGGTGCCGGCGTGATGGGGATGGATCCGGACGCCGTCCGGGCCGGCGACGGCACTCCCGCGTGGCTCCGCCGGGCGGGTGGCTACTCCTGGCGGATGCTCGTCGTGGTCGCCGCCGTCGCGATCGTGGTGTTCGCGGTGCTGCAGGTGCAGGTCGTCTTCATCGCCGTGTTTCTCGCGCTGGTGGTCACGTCGGTCCTCGAGCCCGTGGTCTCGTTCCTCGCCCGGGTCATGCCGCGGCCGCTCGCGACGGCGCTGGCGATGCTCCTGTCGGCGGCGACGTTCCTCGGCATGCTGACCTACGTCGTCTACTCGGTCACCGTGCAGGCACCGACCCTCGCCCGCGACTTCAACACCGGCGTCACCCAGATCCTCGACTTCCTCGAGAACGGGCCGCTCCCCTTCAGCATCACGAACGACGACATCACGGGGTGGATCGCCGACGGCCAGCGCTGGCTGCTCGAGCACAGCGGTGACATCGCGGGCACGGTCTTCAGCAACGCCGGGAGCGTGTTCGAGGTCTTCACGATCCTCGCCCTCGGCGTGTTCACCACGGTGTTCTTCCTCGCCGTCGGACGATCGATGTGGGTGTGGTTCCTCAACCAGCTCCCGGCGCGCTCGCGCCTGAAGATGCACGAGGCGGCCGGTGCCGGCTGGTACACGTTCGCCGGCTACGCCCGCGGGACGGTCATCATCGCCGTGATCGACGGCGTCCTCGCCTACATCCTCCTCACCATCGTGGGCGTCCCGCTCGCGGCTCCGCTGTCGGTGCTGGTCATGATCGGTGCCTTCATCCCGCTGGTCGGCGCCCCCGCCGCGATGATCGTGGCCGCGGTGGTCGCTCTCGCGGCCAACGGACCGATCGAGGCGCTCATCGTGACGCTCGGCATCGCCGGGATCGGCCAGGTCGAGGGGCACCTGCTGCAGCCCCTGATCATGGGGCGCCAGGTCTCGCTGCACCCGGTCGTCGTCGCCCTCGGTGTCACGGCCGGGACGTTCCTCGGCGGTCTGCTCGGGGCGATCGTCGCCATCCCGCTCATCGCCGTGACGTGGACGGTGTACAGCCGCCTGCGTCGCAAGGAGGCACCGCTCGACGGCGAGCTCGCGACCGTCAAGGAGATCGTGACGAAGGACCTGGTTCTCAAGGGTCGCTCGCGCACGGCCCGGCGGGCGGACGACCCGGGCGCCGTGCGCGGTGAGAACGTGCGGTGGCGCGGGACGAAGCACGACCGCACGCGCGACGACGACGCCCCCGCCACGGACGACGACGCCTGAGGCTCGCTCGGGCGACGCCCGGGGCGCCCGGCGGCCGGTCACTGGAAGTCCCGTGAGGACGTCGCGACGGCGAGGCGCAGCGGCCGCATCCCGTCGGCCAGCAGGTTCACCACGCCGTCGGTGCGTTCGATCGTGCCGCGCACCACGAGGGCACGGCTGCGGATCGCGGTGCGGCGGTGCCGGGCCCACAGCCCGGCCGAGCACACGACGTTGAGCATGCCCGTCTCGTCCTCCAGGGCCAGGAAGGTCACACCCTGCGCCGTCCCGGGTCGCTGCCGGTGGGTCACGACCCCGCCGACCTCGACCCGCACGCCGTCGTCGACGGCCACGAGCGAGCTCACCGGCCGCACCCCCTGCGAGCGCAGGCGGCCACGGGCGAAGTGCGTGGGGTGGTGCTCGGGTGAGAGCCCGCTCGCCCAGACGTCGGCCACGGCGGTCTCGACGGCGTCCATCTCGGGCATCACCGGGGCGCTCGCCCCCACGGCGGTCCCGGCGAGCACCTCCTGCACCCACGTGCCGCCGGTGGCGTGGTGGGTGCGACCGGCCTCGCCGGCCAGTGCCCCGGCCGCCCAGAGCGCCTGACGGCGGCTGCCGCCGAAGGCGCGCAGCGCGCCGGCGGTGGCGAGCGACTCCAGCTGCCTGGAGCTCAGGCGCGCCCGGCATGCGAGATCGGCGGCGTCGGCGAAGGGCCGCTCGTCCCTGGCGGCGACGATCCTGGCCGCCGTGGCCTCGCCGATCCCTCGGATCGGGGCGAGGCCGAGGCGCATCGCGAAGGCGCGGTCCTGCTCGGGGTCGGCGACGACGTCGGCGGCGGGGTCCTGCTCGGGGTCGGCGGCGGTGCCGGCGCCGGCGTCCTGCCGCACCTCGTCCGAGCCGCCGTCGTCCCACGTGGGGGCGTCCGCACCACGCGCGGACAGGCGTGCGGCGTCCTCGATCCAGGTCTCGTGCGCGAACGTGGGCCGCGGGCGCAGCCCCCGGACGCCCCGCACCTCGCCGACGCCGTCCCCACCGCCAGCGCCGTCGCTGCCGCCACTGCCGTCGTCACCGCGGGGACGAGCACCGGCGCGCTCGACGTGCGCGTGCACCCGCGAGGCGACCACGCACGCGCGACGCACCCGGATGCCGTGCCGGCGCGCGTCGGCCACGAGCGAGCTCGGCGAGTAGAACCCCATGGGCTGCGCACCGAGCAGCCCGGCGTAGAACGCCTCGGGGTGGTGGGCCTTGAGCCACGTGGAGGCGTAGACGAGGTAGGCGAAGGAGAACGCGTGCGACTCCGGGAAGCCGAAGTCGGCGAAGGCTCGGAGCTTGTCGTAGATCTGCTCGGCCACGTCCGCCCCGATACCGCCGTCGGTCATGCCTTGCAGCAGCCGCCCCCGCAGCGCTTCCATCTTGTCGCGCGAGCGCTTGGAGCCCATGGCTCGCCGCAGCTGGTCGGCCTCGGCGGCGCTGAAGTCCGCGACGTCGATCGCGATCTGCATCAGCTGCTCCTGGAACAGCGGGACCCCGAGGGTCTTCTCCAGGGCGGGGCGCAGCTTCTCGTGCAGGTAGGTGATCGGCTCCCGGCCGTTCTTGCGGTGGATGAAGGGGTGCACGGAGTTGCCCTGGATCGGACCGGGGCGGATGAGGGCGACCTCGATGACGATGTCGTAGAAGCGCATGGGCTTGAGGCGGGGCAGCGTCGCGATCTGGGCCCGTGACTCGACCTGGAACACCCCGACCGTGTCGGCCTTCTGGAGCATCTCGTAGACCGCCGGGTCCTCCTGCGGCAGCGAGTGCAGCGCGAGCTGGACACCCTCCACCTCGGCCACGTGCTCGAACGCGAGCCGCAGCGCCGTGAGCATGCCGAGCCCGAGCAGGTCGAACTTCACCAGGCCGGCGTCCGCGCAGTCGTCCTTGTCCCACTGCAGCACCGTGCGCCCGGGCATCGTGGCCCACTCCACGGGGCAGACGTCGATCACCGGCCGGTCGCACATCACCATGCCGCCGGAGTGGATCCCGAGGTGGCGCGGCAGCCGCAGCATCCGGTCGGCCATGTCCAGGACGTGCTCGGGGATCTCGGCGAGGTCGGCCGCGGTGGCCGGACCGTTGATCGGCGGCAGCGGGTCGTGCGAGTCGACCCCTTCTCCCGCGGTGCGGGCACGGCGGCGGCCGCGGACCCACCGGGGCCCGCGGCCGGGCCGGCCGGCCCGGCCGACGCGGCCGACGGCGCCGCCGGCGTCCCGGCAGGAGCACCCGGCACCGCCCGCCCGGTCACCGCCGGGTCGCCGTGCCACCAGGGCTGCGCTGGTCCCTTCCCGCGCAGGTTGCCCCAGCGCTCGATGCCCTTGGACCAGGCGTCCTGCTGGCCGACGTCGTAGCCGAACGCGCGCGCGGAGTCCCGCACCGCCGATCGCGCCCGGTAGGAGATCACGTTGGCGACCTGGGCGGCGAACTCGCGCCCGTAGCGGTCGTAGACGAACTGGATCGCCTCCTCGCGGCGCCCGGACTCGATGTCGAGGTCGATGTCGGGCGGTCCCGTGCGCCCGTCGGACAGGAACCGCTCGAACAGCAGCCGGTGCTGCACCGCGTCGACGGCGGTGATGCCGAGCGAGTAGCACACCGCCGAGTTGGCCGCGCTGCCCCGCCCCTGGCTCAGGATGCCGGAGCGGCGGCAGAAGTCGGCGATCTCCGCCACGATGAGGAAGTACCCGGGGAAGTCCAGCCGGGTGATGAGCGCGAGCTCCTTCTCGATCGTGGCATAGGCGTCGGGGTGGCGGGCGTCGTGCCGGGGCCCGTACTTCTCCCGCGCGCCCCGCAGGGTCAGCTCGCGCAACCACGTCGCCTCGGTGTGCCCCTCGGGCACCGGGAACGGCGGGAGGTTGGGGGCGACGAGGTCCAGGCTGAACGCGCACTCCTGCGCGAGCCGGGCCGACGCCGCCACCGCCTCGGGGTGCGCCGCGTGGCGCGCGAGCATCTCGGCGCCGCTGCGCAGGTGGGCCGGGTGGGGCGGGAGCCAGCCGTCGATCTCCTCGAGCGAGGAGCGGGCGCGGACGGCGGCGAGCACGTCCGCCAGCGCGGCGTCGCGCGGGCGGGCGGCGTGCACCCCGCCGGTCACGACGGCGGTGACACCGGCCGTGCGCGCCAGGTCGACCAGGATCGCGTTGCGCTCGCCGTCGGTCGGTCGCCCCTGGTCGGTCAGCTCGACGGCGACGTTGTCGCGTCCGAAGAGCGCCACCAGCCGGTCCAGCTCCCGGCCCGCCGCGCGGGGGTGCCACACCCGCCCGGAGCCGTCGGGGTCGAGCGCACGCCGCAGCGGCCCCTTGCGGCACCCGGTGAGCACGAGCCAGTGGCTGCTCGACGGGCCCCCGCCTGCTCCGCGAGCACCTCCAGCGGGTCCAGCCCGACGGCGCGCCCGTAGTCGCGCACCCCCTTGCGACCCGTCACCAGGTGGGCCGTGGCGATGGCCCGTGAGAGGCGGGCGTAACCCTCGGGGTCACGTGCGAGCACCACCAGGTGGGTGGAGTCCGGGTCCGGGACGCCGGTCCGCTCCGTGGCGGCCGCCAGCCCCAGCTCGGCCCCGATGACGGTCGGCAGGTTCACCGCGGCAGCCGCCCTCGCGAACCGCACGACCCCGTGCAGACCGTCGTGATCGGTCAGCCCGAGCCCGGACAGCCCCAGACGCACCGCCTCCGCCACGAGCTCCTCGGGCTGGTTCGCGCCGTCGAGGAAGCTGAAGGCGGAGTGGGTGTGGAGCTCGGCGTAGGGCACGACCGTGCTGGTGCTCCCCCTGCTCCCGGCGCTAGTCATGCACGCCCTCCACCCACCACGACCCCTCCCGGAAGCACAGCAGCACCACACCACCGGGATCGGTGTCCACCTGGACCCACGCACCGCGGCGGCGCTGCCCCCACCACCGCTCGGTCACCGGCCACGGGCCGGCCGTCGCCACGACCGGGTGGGTTCCCGGCCGCAACCACCCCAGCCCGACCTGGCGACCGGGGCCGCCCACCACCGCGGGCCCCCCGGGCACCGAGGCACCAGGAGGCGACGGCGTGGGCACGCGCAGCTGCGCGGGCGCACCGCTCAGGTGCCCGCGAGGGTCGACCACGACGAGCTCGCCCGCCGCGGTGAGCAGCGCGGCCGGGCGCGCCTCGAGCGGCACGATGCTCGGGTAGGGCGGCGGGATCTGCCCGGGCCAGGGCGCGTCGGTCCGCCGCAGCCCGGTGCTCTCGTCACCCCACACGACGGCGCGCACCCGGTCGCGCGGTGAGCGCCCGCCCTCGGGGACCGGCACGAGGACGCGCTCGGGGCCGATCAGCCCCTGCACGCGCTCCGCCGCCCGCCCGGCCTGCACCTCGCCCCGGGCGCGACGACCCCACAGCCCGTCCTGGGCCGCCCCGGCCGGTCCGACCTCGCGCGCGACGAGCTCGATCCGGGCCAGCGGGGCGCTCGGCGCCCGCCCGCTGCGCCCGCTCAGCCACCCCTCCAGCTGCCACCGCACCCGGTCGGTGAGCTCGCTCGCGGTGAGCGCGCCGTCGATGCGCCAGGTGCGCACCAGCTCGCGCCCGGTCGTGGCCCTGGCCGCCACCTCCAGCCGGGCGCACACCGCGCCGCGGCGCAGGAGACGGTTCTGCAGCTCCTCCGCGAGCCGGCGCGCGGTGAAGGCCGCCGTGTCGATCCGCTCGGCCGGCGGGTCGAGGGTCGCCGCCGTCGTGATGTCGGGGTCGGGCCGGTGCACCACCGGCCGGCGCGCGTCGAGCCCCCGGGCCAGGCGGTGCGCCTGCGACCCGAGCCCCCGAACCGTGCGGCCACGTCGCCGCCGCGCAGCGCCGCGACGTCGCCCAGCGTGTGCAGCCCGAGGCGGCGCAGCAGCTCCACGAGGTCGGTCCAGGCCGCGCTCGCCTCCCTCGTCGTGGCGGCGTGCAGCAGTGTGCGCACGTCGCGGCCGGCCAGGAACTCCTGCGAGCGCCCTGCCGGGACGAGCACACCCTCGCGCGCGGCGAGCACCGCGGTGAGGTATCCCTCGGCCACGCCGACCTGGCACTCGGCCCCGGTCTCGTCCGCCACCACCCCGACCAGCGCGTCCGCGAGCGCCTCCTCACCGCCCCGGTAGCGGGCCGGCCCCCGGCGGCGAACAGCACCATGCCGGGGCGGACCACCTCCAGGTCGGCCACGTGGTGCTCGCACGCCTGGACGAGGGGTTCGAACTCGCGCACGTCCCTGCCCGTGTCGGCGGGGACGAGGACCAGCTCGGGGCAGAGCTCCTGGGCGGACCGACGGCGCATCCCCCGCCGCACCCCGAGCGCCCGGGCGGGGGCGGAGGCGGCCACGACTCCCCGCGCGTCGTGCACCGCCACCGGGAGCTCGGACGGCAGCTGCTCCTGGGCGGCCGCGGCCACGACGGGCCAGTCGGGCACCCACAGGACGCCGAGCCGCGGCGACCGCTCCGGCGGCCTCGCCACCGACGCCGCCGTCGCTCCTGACGACCGCGAGCCACCGTCGGCGGTGCGCTCGGGGACGGGCAGCGAGGCCATCAGCCGGCCCGCCGCTCGAGCAGATCCGTCGGCGGGGTGGGCGGCGCGGCCGGCAGGACGGCGGGGAGCTCGACGAGACCGGTGACGCCGCCGACCCGACCGATCTGCACGCGCCGCGTCCGCCCCGCGCCCAGCCCGCGCCCGCTGCTGGTGACCGTGAGGTCCTCGGACACCAGGCGCCCGTGGGTGCGCAGCCCACCACCGGCGCGACGGGTGACCGTGAGCGTCACCTCGCTGCCGGGCCATGGCCGGGCGCTGAGCAGCACGGCGCCGCGGTGTCGGACGCGCTGGGCGAGCGCCCGCCGGTCCCGCTCACCCAGCGCGACCCGCTCTCCCACCACCACGACGTCGAACCCGTCGGTCAGCGCGCCCAGGACCCCCGCGGCGTCGGGCCCCGGATCGGGGACCAGCGCGCAGCGGGCGGGGTCGAGACCGGTGTCGAGCGCGGCGGCGAGCCCCAGGTCGGGGTGGGAGACCAGGGCGCACCACGCGCCGTCGGACGTCAGCGCCGCCGTCAGGTGCAGCAGGAGCGCCGTGGAGCCCTCCACCACGAGCGCGCTGCCGCGGCGCACCGCGCCGTGCGGCAGGAGCGCCGCGAGGGCGGGCGGGGCCGGGAGCCAGCTCGCGTCGGACGGGAGGATGCTGGGTGCCGCGACCTCGTCCTCCTCGCGCGCCTCGACACGTTCAGCACCCTCGGGCCTCGCCACGACGGGGGCCGCCGCGACACCGCTGCGCCCCCACGCCACCGGCCGCAGCCCCGAGGCGGTCTCGGCTTGCTCCAGGGCAGCGCGCACCCGCTCCAGCCGCTGCGCGCGATCGTCCTCCAGCACCGCCGACCTCATCTCCATCCCCTCCCGAGCGAACACGTGTTCGATGGAAGATGTCTAGTACAGGGGTACGACATCGGGCTGTCAACGCCGAGGACCTGCCCGGGAGGCGTGGATCCGCGCCGGTGCGGGGCACCCGCGTGGACACGCCGTGGCACGACACGCCGGACCCGCGGTCGCCCGTAGGCTGGAGGTCCACCCCCCACGAGAGGACCCCGGTGTTCCGCACGCCCCGCCGCCTGTTCCGCACGTTCGCGTTCGCCGAGATGGTCTCGTGGGCGCTGCTCATCGGCGGGATGGTCCTGCGCGCCACCGCCGACCTCGACGTCGCGGTCACGATCGGCGGCGCGATCCACGGCCTGGTCTTCCTCTGCTACGCCGCGACGGCGCTCGTCGTGGCGCTGAACCAGCGCTGGCCCGTGCTCACCAGCGCGCTCGCCGTCGGCAGCGCGGTCGTCCCGTTCGCCACGCTCCCGACCGAGCGCGTCCTGGACCGCCGCGGCCGGCTCGAGGGCGCCTGGCGGCTGACCGAGAGCGGGCACCCCCGCGACCGCCGGTGGCACGACCGCGCGCTGCGCTGGGCGCTGCGCCACCCGGTTCCGCTCGCCGGGGGCTCGCGATCGCCGTCGTGGCGCTCTACGTCGTCCTGCTCGTGGTCGGCCCTCCCGGTGGTCCGCGGGACGAGGCGCTCGCCCTGCTCTGAACGACGCCGCAGCAGTGGCGCCGATGAGTAGCGTGGCGTCATGGACGCCCCGACCCTCCCCCTGCTCGACTCCTCCGCCTTTCGCCGCGTGCTCGTGGTGGTGGCCCACCCGGACGACGCCGAGTACGGCACCTCGTGCGCCGTCGCCGCCTGGACCGCCGCCGGCGTCGAGGTGACCTACCTGCTCCTCACGCGCGGCGAGGCCGGCATCCGCTCGATGGAGCCCGCCGAGACCGCGGTGCTGCGCACGCGCGAGCAGATCGAGGGCTCGGAGGCGGTCGGGGTCACCGACGTGCGCTTCCTCGACCTCCCCGACGGCGCGCTCGAACCCACGCTCGACCTGCGGCGCGAGATCGCCCGGGTCATCAGGGACGTGCGTCCCGACGTCGTCGTCACGGGCTCGTGGGAGGTCGAGGCGCCCTGGGGCCTCAACCACGTCGACCACCGCGTGTGCGGCATTGCCGCGGTGGACGCGGTGCGTGACGCCGACAACCCGTGGATGTTCCCCGAGCTGCGGGAGAGCGGCCTCGAGGCGTGGGCGGCTCACACCCTCCTCGTCGGCGGTCACTCCCGTCCGACGCACGGGGTCGACGTCACCGGTGAGCCGCTGGAGCGCGGCATCGCCTCGCTCGCCGCGCACCGCGTCTACCTCGAGGCGATCCCCGAGCACCCGCCGGCCCGCCCGTTCGTGACGGGGATGACGGCGGGGCAGGGCGAACCGCTCGGCGTCGCGCACGGGGTGCTGTTCCGCGTCCAGGAGATGTAGGACGAACGGCGGGGCCCACCGGTGAGGTGGACCCCGCCGTCGCGATCGGATCAGACGTCGATCACCGTGCGATCAGACGTCCTGCCCGAGGTGGTGCAGGCGGAACATGAACGCCGCCATCGCGTCGCGGTTGACCGGCGAGAGCGGGCGGAAGACCCTGGTCCCGTCGTTGCCGGCCCCGTCCCACCCGGTCGCGATCCCGTTCTCCGCCAGCCACGCGATCTCCGCGTAGAACTGGTTGTCGGTGGAGACGTCGGCGAACGGCGAGGTGGCCGGCGCCGGGGCGCCGTCGACCTTGCCCTGCAGGTCGCCGAAGCGGTACAGGAACGCCGCCATCGCATCCCGCGCGATGGGCTCCAGCGGCCGGAACTGCGCCGAGCCGTCGGCCTGCACCCAGCCCGTGGAGATCCCCGACTCCGCCAGCCACGCGATCTCCGTGAAGAACTGGTTGTCCGTGGAGACGTCCGTGAACGGCGAGGTGGTCGGGTCCTCGAAGTCCGGCGAACCGGCCAGGCGGTAGAGGAACGCCGCCATCGCGTCGCGCGCCACCGGCGTCACCGGACGGAACTCGCGCGTGCCGTCCTCCAGCTCCCACCCGGTGGAGATCCGGTTCTGAGCCAGCCACGAGATCTCCTCGTAGAACTGCGTGCTCGGCGTGACGTCGACGAACGACACGCCCGTGGGGGGCGACACGCCCTCGCCCTCCGGACCGGCCCACAGCAGCGCCGTGGCCACGTCCGGGTAGGCACCCGTCGGGTGGGTGCGGTAGAGCGGGCTGGTGGCGAACGCGACCGCGCGGGAACCGCTCTCGCCGACCGCGGAGATCACCGAGGGCTGCCCCGCGAACTCGACGGGTCCGGGCACGGGCACCGGGGTGGCGGCGTTCGTGGCCGAGCGCCAGTGGCCCGCGAGGTAGGTGCCCCACGTCTGCTCGACGCGCACGTTCTCGCCGAGGCCGGTGAAGTAGCTCGGCGAGGAGAAGAATGCCGCGGGCTCGGACGTGCCGGACAGCAGCCCGTCGGTCGTGGTGTCCACCTCGACGATGCCGTTGGCGTCGCTGCGGCCGGTGACGCGGGTGGCGTCGAAGACCCCGAACGTGGTGCCCACCGTGGTCACCGGACCCGACGCCCCCACCAGGCCCCCGCCGCGGGCGAGGTACGCCTCGAGCGCGGTCCGTCCGGCCACCTGCGCCTCGCTCGTGTTGAACGCGAGGTTCGACCCGAGGTAGAGCACGTCGATCGCGTCGTAGTCGGTGAACGTGTTGTTGACGAACACCGGGTCCACGAAGCCCATCTGCGACAGCGCGAGGAACGTGTCGCCGCTGCCGTTGCTGCCGGTGTAGCCGACGCGCAGCGCCGAGACGCCCGCGGCGCCGTCGGGCAGATCGCCGTCGGTGGCCGCCAGGTCGACGCCGAACTCGCTCGCGAGCGCGACGGCCGCGGTGCGGCCGGACGGGTCGATCACGTAGGTGCCGTCCCCGACCGAGGAGATCGGGACGCCGGCGTTCAGCAGCGCGTTCAGCACCCGCACCTCGGCCACGCCCTCGAGCCGGAGCGCGAGGTAGGCGGAGTCGGCGACCTGCGAGGTCAGCTCCACGCCGTCGACCGGGGTGGTCGCGACGGCGAGCGCGGGGTCCCCGGTGTCGCCGATGCGGTCGACGGTGGCGCCCCACAGGCGACCGAGCGACCAGGCGGAGATGTCGTACATCGTCGGCACCTTGTCGGTGATGTCGCTGCCGTCGGCCAGCAGGACGTTCGCGAGACCGCGCAGCGGCTGGTGCATGTCCACGAGGTAGGTGCCGGCGGGGTAGTCCACGCCGTCGACCGTGGTGGCGGCCTGCGTGCGCTGCACCTCCACGCCGTGCGCGAGCAGCTGCTCCACGAGCCGGGCCGCGTCGGTGCGCGAGGACTGCCGCTCGCCCGCGGGGATGAGGTAGGCGCGCGGGAACTCGGTGCCGGTCACGTCGGCCTCGTCCCAGAGCGCGGCCCACTGGTCCGGGCCCGGGTAGTTCGCCGGATCCGGGTTCGCCGGGATCTCGCGCAGCGGCTCGCCCGCGGCGCCGCGACGGAAGATCTCGATCTGGTTCTCGATGAGCTCGGCCTCGTTCGCCTGGATGTAGTCCAGCGTCGAGTCCAGGACCTGGTGGCCGACCTCGCGGTTGTGCTCGAGGCGACGCGCGTCCTCGGTGGGGTTCGCGGGGTTGGTCCGGCCCGGCCCGAGCTCCACGGTGTAGGAGATCGCACCCTGGAACTGCACGTACTGCGCGGTGAAGATCGGCGGGAAGCCGTCCCAGCCGGACGGGGTGTCGCGGTAGGGGATGCGGATGCCGCCGTTGTACAGCGGGAAGCCCGAGCCGGAGAACTCGGCCAGGTAGTCCTGCTCGATCTGCAGGGCCGCGGCGTAGGCGTGCGGCATGAGCAGGTCGTGGTCGTAGTTCTCGCCCTGGGGCGGACCGGTGGGCTCGACCTGGAGGTAGTTGGTGTAGCCGTGCATGTCGATGAAGAACAGCGGCTGGATGTCGGCCGTGAGGTCGCGCACGACGGCGGTCTCCGGCGTCGTGTTGGTGATGAAGTCCCGGTTCGGGTCGAGTCCGAGCGCGGTGGCGCGCGTGCCGTTGACCCGGCCGTCGGGGTTGTTGCTCAGGGTGACGTAGAGCCGGGAGCCCTCGACGAGCTCGAGGGCCTCGGGGTCTCCAGCGTCGAGGCGGTCGAGCAGGTCCTCGACGTAGGAGATGGCGGCGTCGGTGCCGTCCCACTCGTTGCCGTGGATGTTGTTGTTGAACCAGATCGGCTTCTTGTAGCCGGCGGCGAGCGCGGCGTCGGTGGCCGCGGCGGCCGAGTCGTGCTTGATCGCGTCGCGCCAGGCGTCCTGCTGCGCGCTCTGCTCCGCCGTCTCCGGCGCCGTGATCGTCACGAGGTAGAACGGTCGGCCCTGGGTGGACTCGCCCACGATCTCGGCCGAGACGTACTCGCTGCCCAGCCAGCCGTTGACGCGCGGCGCGATCTCGTGGAACGGGATGGCCCCGCGTGCGATCGAGCGGTCGGCCGGGTCGAACGGCTGCGGGGGCAGCGGTGTCTGCCGCGGGTAGGGCAGGCCGTCGTCGTCCGGCAGCGCGGCCGTGGTGACCGTGCCGCTGATCGGCACCGGTGCCGCCGTGGCGATGGCGGTGGGCGCCAGCGCCAGGGCCGTGATCGAGGCGAGTGTCAGACCCGCCCCGAGGATGCGTCGATTCATCCGTTCCCTCTCAGGTGGTGCTGCGGCCCGCGCGGACGCGCCACCTGGGTTCCGGCGGGCGGTGAGCGGGACGCAGTGCTGGTTCCGGCCCACGCGACCCCCGGCCGGTGCGGACGCCGTCGTGGCGCCCGGCACAGTCTCCGCCCTGCGCGTTACCGGCGCGTTGCCCGTCCGTTACCTGCGAGGTCGCCCCTCGGTGTCACCGTCGACGTCGGCCCTCGCACCGGGGACGCAGACGACCGCGGGGCCGGACGCGATGCGTCCGACCCCGCGGTCGTGGTGCTCAGTGCCGGGCTCGCGCCCGGCAGAGCGATGCTCCGAGCGAGTGGCTCAGATGGCGGTGATGTTCGAGGCCTGCGGGCCCTTGGGGCCCTGCGTGACCTCGAAGGAGACGCGCTGGTTCTCCTCGAGCGAGCGGTAGCCGTCAGCCACGATCGCGGAGAAGTGAGCGAAGACGTCGCTGCCGCCGTCGTCGGGGGTGATGAAGCCGAAGCCCTTCTCGGCGTTGAACCACTTCACGGTTCCGTCAGTCATGAGTATTCCTTCGAGTAGGTGCCGGACCCGACCGTCGGGCCCTAGCCACGGTGCCCGGCGCCTATCCTTCAGGTGAAGACAACGCCCCTCACCACGAGGGTTGGGGGCGCTCAGACGTGCGATTCACTGCAACCGAGCCTCACATTACAGGCCTGGCACCCGATCGTGGCAACCCCCACACGAGGAGTTCCCCATGCAGCAGCTGCAGCAGCAGCGACCCCTGTCCCGCGCCGGTCGGAGCGTGTCCGCGATCGGCCTGGGGACGTGGCAGCTCGGCGCCGACTGGGGCGAGGTCGAGGAGGGCGACGCACTCGCCGTCCTCGACGCCGCGGTGACCGACGGCGTGACGTTCCTGGACACGGCGGACGTCTACGGTGACGGCCGGTCCGAGCAGCTGATCGGCACGTTGCTCGCGGCACACCCCGGGCACGGCCTGACGGTCGCGACCAAGATGGGCCGCCGCGCCCCGCAGGAGCCGTCGAGCTACACGCCCGCGAACTTCCGCGCCTGGACCGACCGCTCGCGGCGCAACCTCGGTGTCGAGACCCTGGACCTCGTGCAGCTGCACTGCCCGCCGAGCGCGGTGATCGACTCAGGCGCGACCTACGACGCGCTCGACGCCCTCGTGGCCGACGGCGCCGTCGCCGCCTACGGCGTGTCGGTCGAGACCTGCGACCAGGCGCTGGCCGCGATCGCGCGGCCGGGTGTCGCGAGCGTCCAGATCATCCTCAACCCGTTCCGGCTCAAGCCGCTGGAGCGGGTCGTCCCGGCCGCGGCCGCCGCGGGTGTCGGGATCGTCGCCCGGGTGCCGCTCGCCTCGGGTCTCCTCAGCGGCCGCTACGACGCCGCGACCACCTTCGCGGCCGACGACCACCGCACCTACAACCGCCGGGGCGAGGCCTTCGACCAGGGCGAGACGTTCTCGGGCGTGGACTACGCCGTCGGGCTCGAGGCCGCGGCCGCGCTGGCGCAGGCGCTGCCCGACGGCGTGCCCCTCCCCGCGGCGACGCTCGCCTGGATCGCCTCGCGCCCCGGCGTCAGCACGGTCATCCCCGGTGCCCGCTCGGTGGCCCAGGCGCGCGCCAACGCCGCGGCGGCCGCGCTGCTGGAGCCCGGATCCGGGTTCGACGTGGAGGCGTTCGACGCCGTCGTGCGCGCGACCTACGACGCCCACCTGCGCGGGGCGGTCCACGACCGCTGGTAGGACGCCGGCCCCACGGACGCGAACGCCCCCGTCACTGCGAGGTGACGGGGGCGTTCGTGCAGGTGCGGGTGGCGGCGTGCTCAGCGCTCGTGGCCGCTGCGGTGCGCGACGTAGCTGCTCAGCAGCCCGACGGCGTACCGCTCGCGCCGCTGCATGCTGTCGCGGTACGCCTCGGCGCCGGGGGCGCCCAGGGTCCGGAGCAGGCGGCGGACGGCAGACCGCTGGCCGTGCCCGGGTCGCGGGTGCGTGGTCGTCATGGTCTGACCTCCTTCCGTGGTGCGTGGCGCCGGTTCGCGGCGCGCGTCGATGTCACGCCGGTGGGCGTGGACGAGGGGGTGACCACCTCGAGCGGACCAGGTCGACGCGCGGGGTGATGACTCCATCCTACGGACCTCCGGGTCGGACGACCCGGCTTTTTCCGCGGTTCGGCGTGCGTCGTGGGTCACCCCCGGCGGGCTCGGCCCGGCGGGGTTAGCCTGACGGCGTGGATCTCTCGCGACCGGTCGCGCCGGCCCCCTACGACCAGCTCCCGCCCGTCCCCTCGTTCGAGCTGACGAGCCGGGACCTCATCGAGGGCGCGCCCCTCGGGGAGGACTTCGTCGCGCACGGGGGTGATCGCTCCCCGCACCTGGCGTGGTCCGGCTTCCCGCCCGAGACGCAGAGCTTCGTGGTCAGCTGCTTCGACCCCGACGCCCCCACGCCCGCCGGCTTCTGGCACTGGACCGTGCTCGACCTGTCCGCCGACACCACCGAGCTCGAGGCCGACGCCGGCGCGAGCGACCTCATGCTCCCGGGCGCCGCGTTCCACGTGCGCAACGACGGTGGGTCGCACGCGTACACGGGCGCCGCTCCCCGGTCGGCGACCGGCCGCACCGCTACGTGTTCGCGGTGCACGCGCTCGACGTCGACACGCTCGACCTCGACCCCGACGCGAGCCCGACGGCGGTCGCGTTCACCGGTCTGTTCCGCACCCTGGCACGCGCGACCCTCACGGCGACCTACCAGCGCTGATCGGGCAGGCTGGGGGGATGACGGATCAGGACCACCGCCCCACCCCCGCCCCGCTCGACTGGACGCCGGCGCTCGAGCACCCCGACGCCGTCGCCGCGCCGGTGCGCGCGGCGCTCGAGGCGTGGGCCGCGCACGAACCGCGCGTTGCGACAGAGGTTCGCGTGGCGCTCATCGACCCCGAGCTCGCCGACACGCAGGCTCTCACCGACGCCTACGGGCTCGACCTGGCGATCAGCGCGAACTGCGTCCTGGTCGGGGGCCGACGCGCCGGCGAGGAGCGGGTGGCCGCCGCCGTCGTGCGCGCGACCACCCGGGCCGACGTCAACGCGACGATCAAGCGCCTCCTCGACGTGCGCAAGGCGTCCTTCCTGCCCACCGAGCAGGCGGTGGCCGACTCGGGGATGGAGTTCGGTGGAATCACGCCGCTCGGCCTGCCGGAGGGCTACCGCATCCTGCTCGACTCCCTCGTCGCCGAGGGCGAGGCGCTGATCGGCAGCGGGCTGCGCACGTCCAAGCTCCTGCTGCCCGGGGACCTGCTGGCCTCCTGGCCTCGCGCCGAGGTCGTCGAGGGTCTCGCGCGCTGACGTCTCAGACCTGACGACCGCGCACGGACGACAGCGCGAGCACGACGGCGCCGGCGGCGAGCACCAGGCCGACGAGCGACGTCGTCACGACACCGGAGTCGAAGGCCGCGCGCGCCGACTCCGCGAGCACCGCGCCGACGTCGGCGGGCAGGCCGTCGGCGACGGTGAGCGCGCCGGCCAGGGTCTCCCCGCCCGCGCGGCGTCGTCGGCCGCCACCCCGGCGGGGACCACCAGGTTCGCGGCGTAGCTCGCGGCGAGCACACCACCGAGGACGCTCGTGCCGAGGACGGCGCCGAGCTCGTAGGCGGTCTCGGACACCGCCGAGGCGGCGCCGGCCTTCGCGGGCGGGACGGCCGCCACGATGATGTCGTTCGACAGCGTCTCGGCGCTGCCGATCCCGATGCTGAGCACCGCGAACGCCGCCGCGATGACGGGCAGGCTCGCGTGGCCGCCGGTGACGGCGAACACGACGTACGCGAGCCCGGCCATCGTCAGGCCGCAGGCCATCAGCACACCCGGGCGCACGCGCCGGACGATCCGCACCACCAGGAGCGAACCCACGATCATCGCCACCGTCCCCGGCACCAGGACCAGACCCGCGTGCATCGGACCGAGCCCGACCACGAGCTGCAGGTGCTGGCTGAGGAAGTACAGCAGCCCCACGAACGAGAACACGCTCAGCAGGTTCACCAGCACCGACCCCGTGAAGGCGGGCACGGCGAAGAGGCGCACGTCCAGCAGCGGGTTGCGCTGGCGCAGGAGGCGACGGACGAACAGGGTCCCGGCCGCGAGCCCGACGGCGAACGCCGCCGCGCCCGCGAGGTCGGCGCCGACCGTGGCCAGGTGCTTGATGCCCCACACGATCGGGGCGAACGTCGCCATCGAGAGCAGGATCGACGCGACGTCGAAGCGTCCCGGGGCGGGGTCGCGCGACTCGCGCACGAGGATCGGTGCGAGCACGAGCAGCGGCAGCAGGAACGGCAGCGCCAGCAGGAAGATCGATCCCCAGAACGCGTGCTCGAGCAGGAAGCCACCGACGACCGGGCCGATCGCACCGCCCGCGGCGAACCCGGTCGCCCACACGGCGATCGCCAGCCGCCGCTGCGTCCGGTCGTGGAACATCCCGCGCAGCAGCGACAGCGTGCACGGCATCAGCGCCGCACCGAAGAGACCGAGGAGCGCGCGGGCGACCAGCAGCATCTCCGCCGACGTCGCGTAGGCGGCCAGCACGGAGACGGCCGCGAACCCGACGGCACCGATCAGCAGGAGGCGGCGGCGCCCGATCCGGTCGCCGAGGTTGCCCATGCTCACCAGCAGGGAGGCCAGCACGAGCGGGTAGATGTCGACGATCCACAGCTGGGTCGCCGCCGTGGGCTGGAGGTCCAGCGCGATGTACGGGAGCGCGAAGCTCAGCACCGTGTTGTCGATCGAGACGATGAGCACGGGGAGCATCAGGACGGCGAGTCCCCACCAGTCGCGCCGGGTGGCGCGGGGGGCGGCGTCGGACAGGGCGGCGGGGGTCGGGTGCAGGGCGGTCGTGCTCATGGCTTTAACCTACCGTCTGGACGGTTAGCAGTTTCAACCCCCTAGGGTGGTGAGTCCGGCCACACCGGCCGCCGCACAGCCGTCCACCCCGCCGACAGCGCCCGCCCCGTGAGGAGCCGCCCGATGCCCGGACCACGCCGCGACGCCGCCCGGACCCGCGCCCGCCTGCTGGAGGCCGCCGGCGGCGCCATCAGCCGGCAGGGCGTGAACGTGAGCCTGGACGTGATCGCCCGCTCCGCCGGGGTCTCCAAGGGTGGGCTCCTGCACCACTTCCCCACGCGCGAGGAGCTGCTCGTCGCCGTCATGCGTCACCTGCTCGCCGAGTTCGACGCCGCCGTCGAGCACGCGCTGCTGGCCGAGCCGGAGGGTGAGCCCGGCAGGCTCGCACGCGCCTACGTGGCCGCCGTTTTCGACGACCTCGCAGACGGGGAGCGCGCCCGCGAGAAGGTCACGCTCATGGGCATGATCGGCAGCAGCCCGGGCGTGGAGGAGCACGTCCGGATGGACGACGAGGCGTGGCGCGTCCGGCTCGAGGACGACGGTCTCGACCCGGTGCGCGTGCAGGTCGTCACGAAGGCGGCCGACGGCGCCACGGGCGCCCTCCTGTGGAGCAGGACCGACGCCGGGGCCTACGACGAGCTGCGGCGCACCCTGATCGCGATGACCCGGACGACCGGCCCGCTGCTGCCCTGACCGCGCCGGCGCAGCGTAGCGGCCGGCGCGGCGGTCGTCAGGGCTCCGGTGGATCAGCGGTGCAGCGCCCGCCGCGCGAGCGCGTTCCCCAGCAGCTGCGCGACCTGCACGATCGCGATGATCACGACGACGACGAACGCCGTCAGCGGCCAGTCGAACTGCCGGTAGCCGTAGACGATGGCGAAGTCGCCGATCCCCCGCCGCCCACGTACCCAGCCATCGCGGACATGTCGAGCACACCCACGAAGAGGAACGTGTAGCCGAGGATGAGGGGCGCCAGCGCCTCGGGGATCAGGATCGTGACGATGATGCGCCACGGGCCCGCACCCATCGCCCGCGCCGCCTCGATCACCCCGGGGTCGAGGTTGACGAGGTTCTGCTCGACCAGGCGCGAGAACGCGAACCCCGCCATCAGGATCATCGCGAACGTCACCGCCTCGGTGCCGAGCGTGGTGCCGACGACGACCTTGGTCAGCGGGTAGATCGCCGTGAGGAAGATGATGAACGGGATCGGCCGGATGATGTTGACCGACACGTTCAGCAGCGTGAATCCGCCGCGGTTGCCCAGCAGGTTGCCGGCGCGCGTCACGTAGAGCCCGACGCCGAGCACGAGTCCCAGCAGACCGCCGCCGAGCATCGTCCACCAGACCATGTAGCCGGTCTGGGCGAGCGCGAGCAGGAACGCGTCGCCGTTCTCCTCCCAGTTCATCGCGCCACCCCCGCGTGCGCCGGGAGGGCGAGCGGCGCCGCCGCCGTCCCGAGGTCGCTCGCCCCGGCGCGCGCACGCACGTCGGCCACGAACCTGTCGACGGCGGCGCCCTCCCCGACGATCTCGAGCGTCAGGGAGCCGAACGGCCGCTCACCGATCTCGGTGATCCCGCCGAAGATGATCGTGCCCTCGACCCCGTGCTCGCGCAGCGTGCGGGTGAGGTAGCCCGACGCCCCGCCGTCGGCCTGCATCCGCAGCAGCACCAGCCGGCCGGGGTGTCGGCGCCGCAGCCGCTCGAGCACCTCCGTCGTGGGGACGTCGTGGAGGGACGAGCCGACGAACCGCGCCGTCGCGGGGTGCTCCGGAGCGGCGAAGACCTGGTAGGCGTCACCGACCTCGACCACGCTCCCCCGCTCCATCACCGCCACGCGGTGGCACAGGGCGCGCACCACCTCCATCTCGTGCGTGATGACGACGATCGTGACGCCGAGCTCGGCGTTGACGCGCCGCAGCAGCGCCAGGACGTCCGCGGTCGTCTCGGGGTCGAGGGCGGAGGTCGACTCGTCGGCCAGCAGGATGCGGGGCGACGTCGCGAGCGCGCGGGCGATGCCGACGCGCTGCTTCTGGCCGCCCGAGAGCTTGTTCGGGTACACCTTCGCCTTGTCCGACAACCCGACGAACTCCAGCAGCTCCGCGACGCGCGCCCGACGCTCCGCCCGGCCCACCCCGGCCACCCGCAGCGGGTACCCGACGTTGCCGGCCACGGTGCGCGAGGTCAGCAGGTTGAACTGCTGGAAGATCATCCCGATGCCGGCCCGCACGGGTCGCAGCCGCCGCTCGCTCAGTCGCGTCAGCTCGGTGCCCGCCACCGTGACCGTCCCGGAGGTCGCGCGCTCGAGCGCGTTGATCAACCGGACCAGCGTGCTCTTGCCCGCACCGGAGTACCCGATGACCCCGAAGATCTCGCCCTCGTGCACGTCGAGGTCGACGGCGTCGACCGCCGTCACCGCCCCGTGTCGCCCCGGGAACACCTTCGAGACCCCGCGCAACGAGATGATCGCCTCTGCCATGTGACCGCTGCTCGCCTTCCGCCGTCCCCGCCCTCCTCGACCCGCCTCAGCCCTGCGCGCGCAGGTCCTCCTCGATCCCGGCCAGGATCTCCTGGAGCTCCTCCGGGGAGTTGTCCTTGAACACCGCGGTGCCGCCCGAGTCCTCCTGGGCCGCGGCCTCGACCTCGGGCGAGTGCCAGATGTCCACCAGCGTGGCGTAGTCGGCGTCGTCGGCGTTGCCCGAGGAGGCGACCCAGACGTTGATGTAGGGCTCGGCGGCCTCGCCGTTCGGGTCGTCGCTGAAGACCGCGTCCTCGGCGCTCAGCCCGGCGTCGCCGACGAAGTCGTTGTTGATGATCGAGGCCGCCACGCTGCCGGTCTGCAGCGCGATGGCGGTCTGCGCGGCGTCGACCGGTGTCACCGTGACGCGCGAACCCTCGGCCACGACGTCCTGCACCGTCGAGAAGGCGTCACCACCGTCGGCGAGCTCGACCAGCCCCGCCTCCTGGAGCACCAGCAGCGCCCGGGCCTGGTTGGTCTCGTCGTTCGGGATCGCGATCTGGGCGCCGTCGGGGATGTCCTCCACGCTGTCGTGCTCGAGCGAGTACAGACCGAGCGGGTAGACCGCCGTCGCGCCGATCGGCGTCAGGTCCGTGTCGGAGGCGACGTTGAACCGCGCCAGGAACTGCAGGTGCTGGAACTGGTTGAGCTCGAGCTCGCCCTGGTCCAGACCCTGGTTCGGGAGCTGGTAGTCGGAGAAGTTGGTCAGCTCGACGGTGAGACCCTCCTCGGCCGCCTTCTCCGTGAAGATGCGCCACTGCTCGTCGGCGGAGTTCACCACGCCGATGCGGATCACGTTCGCGGCGTCGCCGTCGCCGTCCGAGGCACCCCCGCCGGTGGACGAGCCGGGTGCCGCGCACGCGCTCATCATGAGGATCCCGGCGGCGACGGCGAGGACGAGCGGGCGCAGGGACGTGCGGGACATGACGAGCCTTCCTTCGGGCGGAGCCGGTCGATCCGGCCGCGACGACCCTGCCGCACGCGTCCGGAGAACCCTGCACCGGATCGGCGGATCTCACCATGCGGTCGGGTGACCTGCGCCACCCCCGGTCCGGCGGGAGCGGCGACACCCCGGCGGAACCGCGGAATCTCGCGCGCGGGGAGCCGACGGAGCGCGGCGCACCCTAGGATCGTCGGGTGACCGTTCCCCTGACCGAGAATCGCGTGTGGACCGTTCCCAACGTGATCTCGTTCGGTCGACTGGTCGTCCTGCTCCCCCTCGTCGTCTGGCTCCTGCTCACGGGACGTATGTGGTGGGCGCTCGCCGCCCTCGTGCTCCTGAGCGCGTCGGACTGGATCGACGGCTTCCTGGCGCGCCGCCTGCGGCAGACGAGCACGCTCGGACAGCGCCTGGACCCCGTGGCCGACCGCATCGCCATCCTCGTCGTGGGCGGGGCGATGGTGGTCGCAGGGATCATCCCGTGGGGACCGGTCGCGGTGATCCTCGCGGTCGACGTCGCGCTCGCCGTGCTGGCCACCCTCTGGTTCCGCGGCTCCCCGGACCTCGACGTCAGTCGCATCGGGAAGTGGCGCACCGGCGCGCTGCTCCTGGCCCTCCCCGTCCTCATCGTCGCCGCCGGCACGGACGTCGCCTGGCTGGGCGTGCTGGGCTTCGCGCTCATGTACGCCGGGGCGTTCGGTCACGTGCTGGCCGGGATCGGTTACGCGCGCGGGATGGCCCGCCGTCGTACCCGGCGCCCGGTCGCCGCGGCCTGACCACGTGGCACGGCAGGCAGCGGTGAGGGGCGCCGTCGAGGCTCGACCAGCACCCACGAGGCGGTCCTGGTACCGCCCGGCGCTGCGTCGCGCGCTCGTCGCCTGCCTCGTCACCGCCGGGGTGGTGGCCGGCGTCGCGGCGCCCGCCACGACGTCGCCGACCGCGCGGGACGACATCGAGCAGCTGTGGACCGAGCTCGGCGGACCGCAGGGTGTACTCGGTCGCCCCACGCAGGACCTGGTGGCGATCAGTGGCTCCCCCGGGGCCTGGCGCAGCTTCGAGCGCGGGGCGGTCTGGTGGTCGTCGGAGACCCGCGCCCAGCCGGTGCGCACCGAGTTTTTGCCCGCCTACCAGGCGCGCGGCGCCGAGCGCAGCGCCCTGGGCTACCCCACCGGGAGCGAGACCACCGTCACCGGCGGCAGCGTCCAGACCTTCCAGGGCGGTCGCCTCTACCGGACCGGCGACGACGGCACCGTCAGCGCGCTCACCCCCGGCGACATCGCGACGACCTGGGAGGCCGCGGGGGGCCCGACTCCGACCTCGGACTGCCGACCAACGACTCCTCCCCCGCCTCCGACGGCGCCGGCTCGTGGCAGCGGTTCGAGAACGGCACCCTGTTCTCCTCCCCCGACGCCGGCACCCACCCGGTGGGCACCGGGTTCCTGCCCGCCTACCAGGCACGCGGAACCGAGGGCGGCGCCCTGGGCTACCCGACCGGGAGCGAGACCGCCGTCACCGGCGGCAGCGCCCAGACCTTCCAGGGCGGACGCCTCTACCGAGCCACCGACGGCGACGTCGTCGGCGCCGTCACCCCGGGGGACATCGCGAGCACCTGGGAGGCCGCGGGGGGCCCGACTCCGACCTCGGACTGCCGACCAACGACTCCTCCCCCGCCTCCGACGGCGCCGGCTCGTGGCAGCGGTTCGAGAACGGCACCCTGTTCTCCTCCCCCGACGCCGGCACCCACCCGGTGGGCACGGGGTTCCTGCCCGCCTACCAGGCACGCGGAACCGAGGGCGGCGCCCTGGGCTACCCGACCGGGAGCGAGACCGCCGTCACCGGCGGCAGCGCCCAGACCTTCCAGGGCGGCGACCTCTACTGGTCCTCCGACCACCGCACCGTGGCGGCGATGACCCCCGGTGACATCCGCGCCCGCTGGAGCGAGCTCGGCGGTCCGGACTCGCCGCTCGGCCTGCCCACCGGCGAGAAGGTCGCGCAGGGACGAGGGTCCTACCAGCTGTTCGACGGCGGCGTGATCACCTGGTTCCCCGGGATCGGGGCGAAGGTCGTCGACCACGAGAGCTTCACGAGCTGGCAGCGCGACCCGTCGCTCTCGGGCTGGCCCGTGTCGGACGGCTGGAGCTCGCCGCGCGGTCACCACGTCCAGTGGCAGCTGCGCACGACGATCACCCGGGACGGTCGGACCTCCTCGGACGAGGAGATCGGCTCCGGGACGGCGGTCCTCCTGTGCGACTCGCAGTGCGCGGGCGACCGGTCCTGGCCGGAGACCGGGGCCCGCGCGGCCGGGTTCGACCGCCTCGTCGAGCGCAGCTGGGGTGGGATCGGCTACGCGGTGGGTGGTGAGCTCGGGACGTCGATGACCGACGCGCTCGCGTCGGGACGGGTCCTCCTGCCCGAGGGTGACCCGGGCGTCGTCGTCGTGACCCTGGGCGGGAACGACGCCGGCGGAGGCAGGTCCGACCAGCAGATCATCGAGCAGGTGCGCGCGCTCGTCGGTACGGTGCGGTCGCACTACCCGGACTCCCCGATCGTCGTCAACGGGGTGATGAGCCGGAGCGGCCCGGAGCACGACCGGCGCAGGCAGGTCGACCGCCTGGTGACCCAGGAGGCCGCGAGCCTGGGGGTCGGGACGATCTCGGTGGCCGGGTGGGGCGACGACGTCGCCGACTCCTACGCCGACGGCGTGCACCTGTCGCAGCAGGGTCACGACGCCGTCGGCGCCAGGTACGGCCAGGCCCTGCGCAGCGCGCTGCGCTGACCGGGCCACGGGGCTCGGCGGGGCTCAGCGGATGTCGGCGCGCCCTCGGGAGCGAGTCGCCCCGATCAGCGCGGCGATGCCCAGCAGCACCGCACCGCCGGCGAACGCGAGCACCTCGGCACGCTCGACGACCACTCCCGTGACCGCCGCCCCGACGGCCTGACCGGCGGTGAGCGCGGTGAACAGCGCCGCGGTCGCGGCGCCGGGGTCCGACGGCCGCACCTCGCCGGCCCACGCGATCAGCACCCCGCTGAGAGCGGTGTAGGCGCCGCCGAAGAGCGCGAGGGCCACGGCGGCGACGGCGATCCGGTCCGGAGCCGCGACGAGCGCCAGCGTGGCGACCGCGCAGGCCCCCGCCGTGACGCCCCAGCTCGGGCGCAGCCCGATCAGGCGCACCGCGTCACCGCTCGCGGCGCCCAGCACCGCCGCCACGCCCAGCAGCACCCACAGCACCGCCGAGGTCCGCTCGGGCAGGCCGCCCGTCTGCGTCACGAGCTCGCGCCCGAACGTCCACACCGCCGCGCTGCCGGCGCCGGCGAGGGCGGCAACGAGGAGGGGACGCACGAGGTCGGCGCCACGGCCGTCGCCGTGCCCGGCCGGCCCCACGCTCGATCCGCGGGGCCCCGTCCCGCGCCGCGGCCACGCCGTCCCCCGATCGACGACGGCGGCGGTCAGGAGCGCCGCGGCCGCGGCGCACCACCACAGCGGCCGCCACGCACCGGGGAGGGCCAGCACCACGAGGCCCGCGACGGCGACTCCCGCACCCGTCCCGGCGTTCACCACGGCCTGGGCACGAGCCGCCCGCCCGCGCGGGACGGTGGAGTCGACCGCGACGACCAGCGCCGGTGACGCGGCACCGGCGGCGCCGCCGGCGATCAGGACGCCGCTCGCGAGGGCGGGGGCACCACCGGCGGTCGCGACGACGACCGCCCCCACGGCCGCGAGCGCGGTGGCACCCCAGAGCACGGCCCGGGGCGAGCGGACGACGACGGCGCGCGCCGCGACGGCCGCCACGCAGTACGCGGCGAAGCTGCCCGAGGCGATCGCCCCGGCGGTCGCGGCGCGGAGATCGAACGCGGCCGTGAGCTGCGGCAGCTGCAGCCCGTATCCGTAGCGGACGATCCCGTAGCTCACCGCGATCAGGCCGGCGCCGCCGGCGACCACGCGGGCGGGGCTGACCCGGACACCGGCTGAACGTAACGATCGTTTTACCATAGTGATCGTTACACTATCCGCATGGGTACCTCCGACGCGAGACCCGCCGCGCGGGATCGCCTCCTGGACGCCGCGGACGACCTCTTCCACACCCAAGGCATCGCCGCGACCGGGGTGGACGCCGTCCTGCGCCTCGCCGGTGTCGCACCGGCCACGCTCTACGCCCACTTCGCCGGGAAGGACGGGCTGGTGGCCGCCTACCTCGAGCGTCGGCTGGAGCGGTGGCGCTCGACCTGGGACGAGGCGCTGGACGCGTGCGGCGAGGACCCGGTCGCGCGCGCGACCTGCATCTTCGACGCCCTGGAACGCTTCCCGGGCGAGGACGGATCGGGCGCCCCACCGCCGTCCCGCGGCCACGGGTGCGCCTTCCTCGGCGCCGCCGTCGAGATCACGGACGTCGACCACCCCGCGCACCGCGTCCTCGTGGCCGACACGGCGCTGCTGCACGAGCGCCTGGGCCGGCTCGCCGACGAGACCGGCGCCGCACGACCGGAGGCGCTGGCGGCGGAGCTGCTCGCCCTGTACGACGGCGCCCTCGCCGCCCGCGTCAGGTCCCGCCTCGTGGACCGCGGGTGGCCGACGCCGCCCTGGCGGGAGCTCGCCGCAACGACCGTCGAGCGGCACCGCACCTGAGGGACGACGACGGCGCCCCCGCGGAAACCCGCGAGGACGCCGTCACCCCGGTGGCCCGGCGGGGGCTACGCGCTCACTCCCCCGTCGGCAGCCCAGCCTCGACGTAGCGGAACAGGAACGCTGCCATCGCATCACGCGCGACCGGCGCGACCGGCCGGTAGATCGCCGTCCCGTCGTTGCCCCGCCACCCCGTCGCGACGCCGCTCGAGACCAGCCACGTGATCTCGTCGTAGAACTGGGTGGACGGCGTCAGGTCGGTGAACGGTGAGGTCGCGGGAGCCTCGTGCGCAGGTGCGCCCGCGAGCCGGTGCAGGAACGCCGCCATCGCGTCGCGCCCGATCTTCTCCAGCGGCCGGAAGGACGCCGTCCCGTCACCGTTTTCCCACCCCGTCGAGATGCCCCGGGCGTGCAGCCACACGATCTCCTCGTAGAACTGATCCTCCGGACTCACGTCCGTGAACGGCGAGGACGCCGGCAGCTCGACCTCGGGCGACCCAGCCAGGCGGTACAGGAACGCCGCCATCGCATCCCGCGCGATCGGCTCCAGCGGACGGAACGAGGCCGTCCCGTCACCGTTGTCCCAGCCCGTCGAGATCCCGCGCTCGGCGAGCCACTCGATCTGGGTGAAGAACTGGTTGTCGGCGCCGACGTCGGAGAACGACGGCTCCGGCTCCGGCTCCGGGTCGGTCGGGGTGGAGAGCGCAGACAGGTCCCAGCCCTGGGCCTCGTAGTCCGTGAGGTAGTCCGCGAGGGCGACCTCACCGATGCGCGGTGCGACGTCGCCGTCGGCCACCACCACCGTGACGGGAGCCTCGTCCGTCCCGTAGCCCCAGAACGTCGCGGTGCTGGCACCGCAGTCCGCCCCCGACCGGAAGGTGAGGGTGGCGCCGGGTGCGAAGGTGACTTCGCGCAGCTGCTCCACGTTGTTGAAGGGCCGCTCGGCCGAACCGTCACCGGCCCGCTCCACGCTGCAGTCCACCACCGCACCGTCGATGGTGCGCGACGCACCCGGCGTGTTCTGCCACAGCGAGACCTCCGCCAGGTGCGGCGTGCCACGAGTGCTCTCGAGCGTCACCCGGACCTGATCCGCGACGACGGTCTCCTCCATCTCCAGGATGCTGCTCGCGCCGACGGTGACACCGGTCCCGATCGTCCGCCACTCACCGTCCTGGCGCGCCTCGAGGGTGTATCCGGAGACCTGCTGGCCGTGGTGGTAGGTGTCCTCCGCCAGCTGCACCCGGTCGAAACCGGTCGCCTCGGGCAGGGTCACGACGTAGGAGCCGTCCTGCGACGTCGCCGAGGTCAGGTAGTTGCCGTCGGCGACCTCGAGAACATCCGAGGTCCCGTCGGCGGTCGTCACGGTCACCGGAGCACCGATCGCCACGTTGGTCGTGTACGCCTCCGCGAGCAGCTCGGCCGACCCCGCCAACGCCTCGTTCGACGCCGGGGCGAACAGGCCCGTCCGCGTCGGCGGGACGTTCATCAGGTAGACGGAGTTGCGCCCGACCGAACGGTTGTAGATGTCGAACAGCTGCTGGGGTGACTTCGGCTCGTCGTCCTCCTTCGCGAACCACCCCTCGGTGAGCGGGAAGTCCGACTCCGAAGGCCACCACCGCAACACCTGGGCACCGAGGAGCGTCACGTGGTCGACGAGCTCGTCGTCCGCGCCGGACACCGCCTTCCCGACGACCGGCTTGACCTCCCCCCGGGTGTGGACGAGGTGGCGGCGCTGCTCCAGGACGCGACGGGTGCCTCCCCGTGCTCGTTGCCCACCCATCGGACGTCCTCGCCCACGATGGACACGAGTGCACCGGGCTGCAGCTCCTGGATCAGCTCGTCGAACGCCCGGAAGTCGTAGACCTCCGGAATGTCGGTGTTGCCCGGCGCGCCGTCGAACCAGACCTGGGTGACGGGGCCGTACTGCGTCAGCACCTCGTAGAGCATGTTCAGGAACAGCGCACCGTAGTCCGTGGCCTCGTAGGTGAAGGTCGGCAGATCCTGCCCGGCCCGGTCGTCACCCTCGACGAGTGTCGGGATGGTCCGCGGGCTCGGTGTGCTGCCGTTCCCGAACACCCCCGCATCCTCCTGGAAGGAGTCGGCCGGCGAGAGGTAGATCCCCAGCTCCAGCCCGTACTTCTCCACGGAGGCCGACAGGTCCGCCAGGATGTCGCCCTGCCCGTCGCGCCACGGCGAGGACATGACACCGAAGTCGGTGTAGCGCGACTGCCACCCCACAAAACCGTCGTGGTGCTTGGCCGTGTAGATCACCCGTCGGTAACCGGCGTCGGCCAGCGCACGGACCCACTCATCCGTGTCCACCTCCTCCGTCGGATCGAACAGCGTCGGATCCTCGTCGCCCTCACCCCACTCGACCTGCGTGAACGTGTTGATCCCGAAGTGGATGAACGCGCTCAGCTTGTCCTGCTGCCAGTCCCACTGCTCCGCACTCGGACGAAGCATCGACGCCGCCTGCAGGATGTCGTCGGCACAGTCCGTGGGCTGCATCTCGATCACCTGGGCAGGCTCGGTGAACTCCCGCGCGACACAGCTCGCGTTCAGGTCCACCTCCTGGAGGGTGAAGTCGCCGATCTCGAAACCGTCGGCGAGCGTGGCGAAGCGCACCGCGTCCATCGAGCCACGGATGCCGCGCTCGCGCCCTCCGGGGTTGGACTCGTTACCGAACGCGACCGTCTCCGTGACCGCGTCGGAGACGTCGGGAGGGGTCGGACTGGTGACCGCGGGGAGCAGTCTGCCGTCGACCGCCACCACCAGTCGGTGCTCGCCGTCCTCCGGCACGTAGGCCACCGAGAGGGTGTGCGGGCCGGCGGGCAGCGTGACGTCCCGCGCCCGGGTGTCCCATCCACCGCTGCCGTTGCGGGCGTCGAAACCGTAGCGCAGGAGTCCGCCCTGCATGCGCACGTACAGGCTCCCGCCGAGGGAGACGATGGTGTCGAGGTCGTCGGGCTCCGCGCCCGCCGTCAGCGAGACCTCGGCGATGAACCCGCTCTCGAGCGCCTGACGCGACGTGACGCCGTCGACCGACACGTCCAGCCCCGAGGACCTGCTGGGGAGCTCGAGCGCCGAGCCGGCGACGATCTCGTCGCCAGCACGACCGCGCGCTGTTCCCTCCAGGGCCTCGGTCGGCGCCGCCCGGTAGGAACCGTCGTCGGCGATCGACCCGTCGAGCTGGAGGTTCACGAGCTCGGTCGCAGCGGCCCGGGGCTGGAGCTCGAAGACGGCCGGGGCCGTCTGGGTGACGCCGCCCGCCACCCGGACCTCGTGAAGATCACCCGTCAGGCCCCGTCCGGACCGGTCAGCGCTCACGTCGGTCCCGAATCCGAAGCTCGCGCCGAGGTCCGTAGCGACTGTCGCGGGGGCGTCGGCCGCGACCTCGGGCAGCGCCTCGCCGTCGAGGTAGGCCTCGAGGCGCCCGCCGCCGTCGGGCGCGCTGTAGAGGAGGGAGAGCCGGTGCTCGGCACCCGCCTCGGGCGCCGGAACCGCCTCCTCGTGGAGCACGGACCCGTCACCCGACTCGAAGCCGTAACGCAGCTCACCGTCGGTGATCTCCGCCCGTAGGTGCCCACCAGCCGACACGAGCGTCGCCGTCCCGCCCTGCTCGGCAGCAGGGGTGAACACCGCCTCCAGCACGACCGTCCCCGTCATCGCGTCCTCGCCGAGCACGGGTTCCCGGGCGTCGAAGAGGATGCCCTGGTCCGGACCCGTGAGCGTCACACCGACGCCGGGCGTCTGCACCTCTCCGCCCTGCGCCCGTCGGAGGCTGCCGCGCAGGACCTCGTCCCCCTGACTCGTGTACGCCTCCGTCCCCACCAGGCTCCCGGCGAACGCCACGTTCAGGGCGTCGGTCGGTGCCGCCAGCGTCGGGGCCGTCGGGACGGCCGTCAGGAGCGCGCCCCCCACCGCCGCCGCCAGGCCACCCGCCCACCACCGTCGATGATGTGCTCTCGTCGAAGACGTCATGGTCATCCCTCTCGGTCGCTCGCCCCACGGCCTGATCCGGCCCTCGACGCCCGCCATCAGACGTCGGATGTTCGTGGACGTTAGCGAGTCGGGGTCGCACCGTCCAGGCCTGGTCCAGCATCTGAGTTATCGATGCCAGGAATACGACACGGGATGCGAGCACCGCGCGCGTCAGGACAGCGGCGCCGCACGGGTGGCGTAGAAGGCCACCGCGCTCGAGGCGGCGACGTTCAGCGAGTCGACACCGTTCATCATCGGGATCGTGACACGGGCGTCGAGCAGGGCGTCGGCACGGTCCGTGAGACCGTGGCCCTCGGTGCCGAACACCAGCGCGAGGCGTTCGTGCCGCGCCGCCGCGAGGGAGTCCAGCGTCACGGCCCCCTCGCCGAGGGTCATGCCCGCGACCACGAACCCCAGGTCCTGCAGCACGGTGACGCCGGAGGGCCAGGGATCGATCCGCGTCCAGGGCACCTGGAAGACCGTCCCCATCGAGACGCGTACGCTGCGCCGGTACAGCGGATCCGCGCAGCGCGGCGTCACCAGGACGGCGTCGACACCGATCCCGGCGGCGCTGCGGAACATCGCGCCCACGTTCGTGTGGTCGACGACGTCCTCGATCACGGCGACGCGCCGCGTGTCCCGCACGACATCGGCGACGGCGGGCAGCGCCGGGCGGTTCATCGCCGCCAGCGCTCCGCGGTGCAGGTGGAAGCCGGTGATGCCCTCCAGCACCGCCTCCGGGGCGGTGTAGACCGGGGCGTCGGGGAAGGCGGCCACGACGTCGGACATCTGCTCGAGCCAGCGCGGCGCCATCAGGAACGACCGCGGCACGTGGCCGGCCGCGACCGCGCGTCCGATGACGGTCGAGGACTCGGCCATGTAGAGCCCGGCACCGCTCTCGTAGCGCGTGCGCAGCGCGACGTCGGTGAGTCCGGTGTACTCGGCGACCCTGGGGTCGGCGGCGTCGGTCAGCTCGATCGGGGCGGGGCGGGTCACCCCGTCATTCTCCCCGGCGCGGCCGGCTCCCCCGGCGTCGACCAGGCCCGCCTCCTCGTCGTCCTCGACCGCGGCGGCGAACTGGCTCGCGTGCAGCCGCGCGTAGGCTCCCCCGGCGGCCAGCAGGTCCGGGTGCGACCCCTGCTCGACGATGCGCCCGGCCTCCATCACGACGATCAGGTCCGCGCCGGTGATCGTCGAGAGCCGGTGCGCGATGACGAAGGACGTCCGACCCACGCGCAGCGCGTTCATCGCCTGCTGCACGAGCACCTCGGTCCGGGTGTCGACCGAGCTCGTCGCCTCGTCGAGGATGAGGATCGCCGGGTCGGCGACGAAGGCGCGAGCGATGGTGAGGAGCTGCCGCTCCCCTGCGACAGCGAGGTCCCCTCGTCGGCGAGCACGGTCTCGTACCCCTGCGGGAGCGAGCGGACGATCGCGTCGACGTGCGTGGCACGCGCCGCCCGCAGCATGCGCTCGCGCAGCTCCGGCGTCACCTCGCCCCCGGGCTCGGTCTGGAGCGGGTAGCAGATGTTCTGCTCGATGGTGCCCTCGAACAGCCAGGCGTCCTGGAGCACCATGCCGATGCTGCGCCGCAGGTCGTCGCGCGTCATCTCACGGGTGTCGACGCCGTCGAGCGTGATGCGGCCGCCGTCGATCTCGTAGAACCGCATCAGGAGGTTGACCAGCGTGGTCTTGCCCGCTCCGGTGGGGCCGACGATCGCAACCGTCTGCCCGGGTTCCGCCACCAGGTCGAGCCCCGTGATGAGCGGGTGCGCGTCGTCGTAGGAGAAGTCGACGCCCTCGAACGCCACGCGACCCCGCACCTGGCCCGGGCTCGTCGCCGGCGAGGGGTCGCTTGCCTGCTCGGGGGCGTCCAGCAGCGCGTAGACGCGCTCGGCGGAGGCGGCGCCGGACTGCAGCATGTTCATCATCGCGGCGATCTGCGTGATCGGCTGGGTGTACTGCCGCGAGTACTGGATGAACGCCTGCACGTCGCCCAGGCTCATCGTCCCCGAGACGACCCGGATGCCGCCGAGCACGGCGATCAGCACGTAGGTGAGGTTGGCGACGATCCCCATCGCGGGCTGCATCGTGCCCGAGATGAACTGCGCCCGGAACGAGGACGCGAACAGCTCGTCGTTGCGCTCGTCGAACGTCCGCCGGGCCTGGTCCGCGCGGCCGTACACCTTGATGAGCGAGTGGCCGGTGTACATCTCCTCGACGTGGCCGTTCAGCTCGCCCGTCGTGCGCCACTGCCGGATGAACTGCGGCTGCGACCGCCGCGCGATCATCGCCGTTACGAGCGCCGAGAGCGGCACGGCCACGAGCGCCACGGCCGCCAGGACCGGGGAGATGACGAACATCATCGTCAGCACGCCGACCACGGTGACCACCGAGGTGACGAGCTGGGCGAGCGTCTGCGAGAGGGACTGCGCGAGGTTGTCGACGTCGTTCGTCACGCGCGAGAGCACGTCGCCGCGCGAGGTGGAGTCCAGGTACGACAGCGGGACGCGGCCGAGCTTGTCCGACACCCGCTGCCGCAGCCGGAACATCGTGGCCTGGACCGCGACGGCGATGATCCGCGACTGCAGCCACGACAGGACCGACGAGCCGACGTAGACCGCGGCCACCACCGCGAGCAGCCGGGCCAGCGCCGCGGTGTCGAGGCCCTGCCCGGGGGTGAACGGCACGGTCGCCAGCAGGTCGGCGCGCGGGTCTCCCGCCTGCGCGAGCCGGTCCAGGGTCTCCTGCCGTCCGACGCCGGCGGGCAGGTCGCGCGCGAGGACCCCGCCGAAGACGAGGTTGGTCGCGTCACCGAGCAGGCGGGGCCCGAGGACCGCGAGCACGACGGATGCGATGCCCAGCACGACGCTGACCGCCAGCGCGAGGCGGTGCTCCCGCATGTCGGCCAGCAGCCGCCCGATCGTCCCCCGCAGGTCCAGCGGCTTCTCCGCCGGCATGCCGAGCGTGCCCCCGGGCCCGCCCTGACGGGTGCGGCGGCCCTCGGCGACGACCGCCGCGTCGCTGCGTCGCTCGCTCACCGCGCCTCCTCCAGCGTCATCTGGGACGTGACGATCTCGCGGTAGGTCTCGCTCTCCTCGAGCAGCTCGTGGTGCGTCCCGCGCGCCACCAGCCGGCCCTCGTCCAGCACCAGGATCTGGTCGGCGTCGCGGATGCTCGCCACGCGCTGGGCCACCACGATCACGACGGCGTCGCGCACGTGCGGCCGCAGGGCCGCGCGCAGCGCGGCGTCCGTCGCGACGTCGAGCGCCGAGAAGGAGTCGTCGAACAGGTAGATCCGGGGTCGGTGGGCCAGCGCCCGGGCGATCGAGAGCCGCTGCCGCTGGCCACCGGAGACGTTCGTCCCGCCCTGGGCGATCTCGGCCTCGAGCCCGCCGTCCATCTCGCGCACGAACGACTCCGCCTGGGCTGTGCGCAGCACGTCCCACAGCTCCTCCTCGCTCGCCCCCGCGCCGCCGAGCCGGAGGTTGCTGGCCACCGTGCCGGAGAAGAGGAAGGCGCGCTGCGGCACGAGCCCGATGCTCGCGCTGAGGTGCTCGGGCGCGAGGTCGCGCACGTCGACGCCGTCGATGCGGACGCTGCCCTCGCGCGCGTCGAACAGCCGCGCGACCAGGTTGACCAGCGTGGACTTGCCGGACCCGGTCGAGCCGATCACCGCCGTCGTCATCCCCGGCTCCGCGACGAACGAGACGTCGTGCAGCACGTCCTCCTGCGCACCCGGGTAGCCGAAGCTCACGCCGTCGAGCTCGAGCCGGCCGGTGACGTGCTCGGGCACGACGGGGTCGGCCGGGGCGAGCACCGTCGGCGCGGAGTCGAGGACCTCGCCCACGCGCGTGGCGGAGACCGCCGCGCGCGGACCGATCATGATCATCATCGAGCTCATCATCACGGCCATGAGGATGAACATGATGTAGCTGAGGAACGCCGTCAGGGCGCCGATCTGCATCTCGCCCGCGTCCACGTACCGGCCGCCGAACCACAGCACCGCGACGCTGGAGAGGTTCATGACCACCATGACGGCCGGGAACATCAGCGCCATCAGCTTTCCCACGCGGACCGAGACCTCGGCGAGGTCGGCGTTCACGACGGCGTAGCGCGCCCGCTCGAGGTCCTCGCGGACGAAGGCGCGGATCACGCGGATGCCCGTGATCTGCTCTCGCATCACCCCGTTGACGGCGTCGAGGCGCGTCTGCATGCGGCGGAAGTAGGGCACCATGCGCGAGACGATAAGGGCGACGACGCCCACCAGCACCGGCACGATCACGAGCAGGAGCGCCGAGAGCTTGACGTCCTCCTGGAGCGCCATGACGGTGCCGCCCACCAGCATGATCGGCGCCATCACGATGATCGTCAGGGTCATGAGCACGAACATCTGGATCTGCTGCACGTCGTTCGTCGTGCGCGTGATCAGCGAGGGCGCACCGAACGTCCCCATCTCCTGGGCGGAGAAGCGCTGCACGCGGGCGAACAGCGCGGCCCGGACGTCCCGCCCGAGCGCCATGGCCGTGCGCGCGCCGAAGTAGACGGCGACGACGGCGGCCACGCCCTGCGCCACCGTGACCGCGAGCATGATCGCCCCGAGCCGCCAGATCGCCCCGATGTCGCCGACGGCGACGCCCTCGTCGATGATCCGGGCGTTGAGGTTGGGCAGCAGGAGCGACCCGATGGTCTGCAGCAGCTGCAGCAGGACGACGACGGCGACGGCGCCGCGGTAGGGCCGGAGGTGGTCTCGGAGCAGTCGGACGAGCACGATCTGACGCTACGCCAGATCACCGACATCGTGGCCCCGGCCGGCAACCCGCGTCACCCCCGTGAAGAAGAAGCAACGGTCGCAAGAGAGAACCTCAGCGGTCCTTCCTCACGACCGTTGCTTCTTCCCCGCCGACGGCGCGGCGGGTGGTCCTACTCGGTCGGGCGGGGTGGCACGCCCTGGCCGCCGAGGTCCTGCCCCGGCTCGGTGAAGTGGTGCGCGTCCGGCGTGCTCTCCCCCGCCGGCTGCTGCCCGACCTCGTGCCGGACGTCACGCCGTCGGCCCGACAGCGTCCCGGACTCGCGCGCCTCGCCCGAGGCCTCGCTCGCCGAGCTGCGGGCCTGCGCCAGCGCCTCGGCCGGATCCTGCAGCGCCGTGCCGGCGAACGGGTCGTCGTCGCTGTCGCTGGCCTCGCGCCGCGCCCGCTCGGTGGCGGTCTCGCGCCGCTCGCCGTCGTCGGCCGACGGCGGACCCGCGACGGGGTCCACCCCGAACGCACCGGCGATCCCGCTGAGTGCCGCGGTGAACTCCGTCGGCACGATCCACATCTTGCTCGAGGTGCCGTTCGCGATCTGCGGCAGCATCTGCAGGTACTGGTAGGCCAGCAGCTTGGGGTCGGCGTCGCCGCGGTGGATGGCGTCGAACACCTGGGTGATGGCCTTGGACTCACCCTGGGCCTTGAGGATCGCGGACTGCGCCTGGCCCTCGGCCCGCAGGATCGCGGACTGCTTCTCACCCTCGGCGGTGAGGATCTGCGACTGCTTGACACCCTCGGCCGTGAGGATGGCGGCGCGGCGGTCGCGCTCGGCGCGCATCTGCTGCTCCATCGACCCCTGCACGCTCTGGGGCGGGTCGATCGCCTTGAGCTCCACGCGGTTGACGCGGATGCCCCAGCGACCGGTCGCCTCGTCCAGCACACCGCGCAGCTGACCGTTGATCTGGTCGCGGCTGGTGAGCGTCTGCTCGAGGTCCATCGAGCCGATCACGTTGCGCAGCGTCGTGACGGTGAGCTGCTCGATACCGGTGATGTAGTTCGCGATCTCGTAGGTCGCCGACTTCGGGTCGGTCACCTGGAAGTAGATGACCGTGTCGATGCTCACCACGAGGTTGTCGGAGGTGATGACCGGCTGCGGCGGGAAGGAGACGACCTGCTCGCGCAGGTCGACGCCGGCACGGACGCGGTCGATGAACGGGATGAGGAAGTGCAGGCCGGCGTACATCGTCGAGTGGTAGCGGCCGAGCCGCTCCACGATGAGCGCCACGGCCTGCGGCACGATCCGCACCGCCCGCGCGATCGCGGTGATGACGAAGATCGCCAGCAGCGCCAGGACGACGATGCCGATGATGGTCGAGGGTTCCACGTCAGGACCTCCGGTCGATGGTGATCAGGTCTCAGGGGGCGGCGGGCGGCGCGGCCGAGGGGTAGGAGCCCGGCGGGTAGGACGGCGCGGGCGGACCACCACCGGGTCCGGTGAAGCTGCCGAACCCGCCCGGGGCGTCGCTGATCCCGCCGCCGGCGGCCTCGCGGGGCGCCACGACCGCCGTCGCGCCGTCGATCGCGACGACCGTGACGGGCGACCCGACGGTGAGCTCGCCCGTGCCGTCGAACCGCGCCGACCACACCTCGCCGGCGAGCTTGACGCGCCCGGCGAGGCCGGAGACGGAGGCGAGCACGACGGCGTCGCGCCCGATCAGCGCGGAGACGTTCGTCGCGGTCTCGGGCTCCTGCTTCCTGAAGCGGCGCAGCGCCCACGGGCGGATGGCCACGAGCAGGAGGACGGAGACGACGGCGAAGACCGCCACCTGCACGGCCAGCGGGGCGCCCAGGGCGGCCGCAACGGTGGCGGCGAGCGCGCCGCCGGCGAACATGAGGAAGAGGAGGTCGACGATCAGGACCTCGACCACCCCGAGGATCAGGCTGAGAGCCAGCCACCACACCCACTCCATCGCGGCACCTCCGTGGATCGACGGTTCGATGGCGACGTCGCCGGGAGGCCACGCCGTGCGGCCCGCCGGCGGCGGACCCGATACTCCAGTGTAAAGAGTTCGTCAAGCCAGCGGCGGACCGTGTCGCCGTCAGGCGCTGCGGCGGCCCCGCGACCCGCGGGCCGCGGCGGCCCTCGCGGCCCAGCGCCCGTCCCGGTGCTCGACCTCGAGCTCGACGCCGAACGTCGCGCTCAGGTGCTCGGCCGTGAGGACCTCCTCGAGCGGACCGGCCGCCTCGACCGTCCCGTCGCGCAGCAGGAGCGCGTGCGTGAAGTGCGGGGGGATCTCCTCGACGTGGTGCGTGACGACCACGAGGACGGGCGAGCGGTCGTCGGCGGCGAGCTCCGAGAGCGCCGCCACGAGCTCCTCGCGACCGCCGAGGTCGAGCCCGGCCGCGGGCTCGTCCAGCAGCAGCAGCTCGGGGTCGCTCATCAGCGCACGCGCGATCTGCGTGCGCTTGCGCTCGCCCTCCGAGAGCGTGCCGTAGGTGCGCTCCGTCATCGACCCCATGCCGAACGCGGCCAGCAGCGCGCGGGCGCGGTCGGTGTCGAGCTCCTCGTAGGTCTCGCGCCAGCGCCCGGTGACGCCGTAGGAGGCGGTCTGCACGGCGTCGAGCACGCTCTCGTCCGGCGGGATGTGCTCGGCCAGCGCCGCGCTCGCCAGCCCGATGCGCGGGCGCAGCTCGAACACGTCGACGCGGCCCAGCCGCTCCTCGAGGACCTCGACGGTCCCGCTCGTGGGGTGCATGCGGGCCGAGGCCAGCTGGACCAGCGTCGTCTTCCCGGCGCCGTTGCGGCCCAGCACGACCCACCGCTCGCCGTCCTCGACCTCCCAGGTGAGGTGGGAGACGATCTCGCGCCCTCCGCGTCGTACCGTCACGTCGTCGAACGAGAGCGCAGCCATGGCACGACCCTACTAAGCCGGAGCCTCGGTGCCGTGCTCGGACACGGCCGGGTGCGCCGCTCACGGACGGGCACCGGGGGCGTCGTAGGTTGGTGCGGTGCTCGCCGACCGTCTGCTCCCCCGCGCCGTCACGCTCGCCCTGCTGTGGCCCGAGCTGCAGGGGCCGCGCACCGGGATGCTCCTGTTCGGCGACGACGAGCCGCACACCCTCGGCGCCGCGCCCCTCCTGCCCGCCACCGCCGACTGGGACGTCGTGGCCACGTGGGGTCTGGTCCCCGCCCCCGGCGACCCGCAGGGGCTGCCGCCGGGCGTGGCCGCCCGCGCGGCCGAGGCCGGTGAGGCGTGCGTGCTCCAGCACCGCGACGGGCGCACGAGCGTGCTGGTCCCCGACGTGATGCCCTTCGGCTCGGACCTCGAACCGGGCGTCCTCGTGCGGTGGCGATCGCACGACGCCGCGGGCGTGCGCGCACCGGTCGGCAGCCCGGGCGAGGCCCGGCTCGCGCTGCACGAGGCGATGACGCACGCGATCGACGAGCTCACCGCGCTCGACGTCGCGCGCGAGCGCCCGGAGCTGCGCGAGGCGTTCCTCGATCTCACGGGCACACCCGACAGCCGGACCCAGGCCCTGACCTACGCGCTCGACGACCGCCGGGCCGAGCTGCTCGTGCGCGCGTTCCGGCTGCTGGAGATCGTCCGGCTGGCCTCGCAGGACGAGGGCGCCGCCGTGACCGCCACGACGATGGGCGCGCGCGGCGCGGTGCTGCTGGACCTGGCGCGGGCCGCGCGCACCGCCGTCGGGGTCGCGACGGCGCAGCGCACCTGAGCGGAGCGCCGAGCCCGAGCACCCGCGTCGAGGTCGAACGCGTCAGGCCTCGAGCACCGCGCGGTAGACCTCGATCGTGCGCTCGCCGATCGCCGACCACGAGAAGTGGTCCTGCGCCCGACGGCGGGCCGCCACCCCCATCGCGCGGGCGCGCGCGGGGTCGGACGTGAGCGCGGTCAGCGCGGCGGCGAGGTCGGCCTCGAACGTCTCGGGTGCGAGGGGGTGCCGGTGCCGTCGGTCTCCTGCTCGAGCGGCACGAGCAGCCCGGTCTCGCCGTCGGCGACCACCTCGGGGATGCCGCCGGTCGCGGACGCCACCACCGGCAGACCCACCGCCATCGCCTCGAGGTTGACGATGCCGAGCGGTTCGTAGATCGAGGGGCAGGCGAAGACCGTGCACGCCGCGAGGACGGCGACCAGCTCCTCGCGCGGCAGCATGTCCGGGATCCACACGACACCGGTCCGCTCGCGCTGGATCTCCTCCACGAGCGCCGTGACCTCGGCCATGATCTCGGGCGTGTCCGGCGCACCCGCACACAGCACGACCTGGACCTCCGGGTCGAGGCGCCGCACGGCGCGCAGGAAGTACGGCAGCCCCTTCTGCCGCGTGATCCGGCCGACGAACACGACCGCCGGCCGGTCGGGGTCGACACCCCGCGCCCGGGCCAGCTCGAGCGCGCGGGGGTGAGGGCGCCGTCGTCGGCCCCGCCCTCGGCCCCCTCGGCCACCGGCCGCGACCACCGCTCGAGGTCGATGCCGTTGTGGACCACGTGCACCCGGGCCGGGTCCACGTCGGGGTAGGAGCGCAGGATGTCGGCGCGCATGCCCGCGCTCACCGCGATGACGCCCGTGGCTCCCAGGTACGCGGTGCGCTCGGCCCAGCTCGACAGGGCGTACCCGCCGCCGAGCTGCTCGGCCTTCCAGGGGCGCAGCGGCTCGAGGCTGTGCGCCGACAGCACGTGCGGCACGCCGTGCAGCAGCCCGGCGAGGTGACCGGCGAGGTTCGCGTACCAGGTGTGGGAGTGCACGAGGTCGGCGCCCGCCACGTCCTGCGCCATCGGGAGGTCGACGCCGAAGGTCGCCAGCGCGCCGTTCGCGCCCTCCAGGCGCGGGTCGCTGCCGTACCCGGTGACGGTCGGCAGGCCGGGGCCGGACGGGGCGTCGGGGCGGGGGCCGTCGAAGCAGCGCACGCGCACGTCCAGGTCACCCGCCAGGACGGCGGCCAGCTCGGCCACGTGCACACCGGCGCCGCCGTAGACGTGGGGCGGGTACTCGCGGGTGAGGAGGTCGACGCGCATGCCGCGATCCTGCCAGGTCGCGAGGTCGAGGAACCACCGTGCCGCGGCGACGCAGCGATCGTGGCCGGAAGTCCACCCCACCCCCTAGGGTCGATCCATGGCAGCCAAACGCGTCCTCGCAATCGTCCTCGCCGGCGGTGAGGGTAAGCGGCTCATGCCCCTCACCGCTGATCGGGCAAAGCCGGCCGTCCCCTTCGGGGGCATCTACCGCCTCATCGACTTCGCACTGTCGAACATCGTCAACAGCCAGTACCTGCACGTCGTCGTGCT
Organism: Litorihabitans aurantiacus; assembly: GCF_030161595.1. Lineage (NCBI taxonomy): Bacteria > Bacillati > Actinomycetota > Actinomycetes > Micrococcales > Beutenbergiaceae > Litorihabitans > Litorihabitans aurantiacus. The sequence goes on along the minus strand of NZ_BSUM01000001.1, from coordinate 1,083,507 downwards.
CACGCAGTACAAGTCCCACAGCCTGGACCGCCACATCGCCAAGACGTGGGACATGTCCCGGATGCTCGGCAACTACGTCGTCCCCGTCCCCGCGCAGCAGCGCATGGGGAAGAACTGGTACCTCGGCAGCGCCGACGCGATCTACCAGAGCCTCAACCTGCTCGACGACGAGCGGCCCGACATCGTCGTCGTCGTCGGCGCGGACAACATCTACCGCATGGACTTCTCCCAGATGGTCGACGCCCACGTCGCCTCGGGGGCCCGGATGACGGTGGCGGGCATCCGCCAGCCGCGCCACCTCGCCGACCAGTTCGGGGTCATCGAGGCCGATCCCGAGGACCCCCGCCGCATCAAGGCGTTCCTGGAGAAGCCGGCGACGGCGGAGGGGCTCGCGGACTCCCCCGACGAGATCCTCGTGTCGATGGGCAACTACGTCTTCGACGCCGACGCGCTGGTCGAGGCGGTCCGGCGCGACGCCGAGAGCCCCGACACCCGCCACGACATGGGCGGCGACATCGTGCCCGCGTTCGTGGAGCGCGGCGAGGCGGCCCTGTACGACTTCATCGAGAACGACGTGCCGGGAAGCAACGACCGCGACCGCGACTACTGGCGCGACGTCGGCACGATCGACGCGTACTACGAGGCCAACATGGACCTCATCAACATCGAACCGGTCTTCAACCTGTACAACGACGACTGGCCGGTCTACACCGGGTACACCGGGCTGCCGCCCGCGAAGTTCGTGCACTCCTCGCCCGAGCGGATCGGGCTGGCGGTCGACTCGATCATCTCCCCCGGGGTCGTCGTCTCCGGCGCCGAGGTGCACGGGTCCGTGCTGTCGCCGCACACGAAGCTCAACTCGTGGTCGCGCGTGGACGACTCCGTCATCCTCGACAGCGTCACGGTCGCGCGCCGCGCGCACGTCAACCGGGCGATCCTGGACAAGTTCGTCGTGATCGAGGAGGGGGCCTCCGTCGGGCTGAACCGCGAGCTCGACGTCGCGCGCGGGTTCACCGTCACGCCGTCGGGCATCACCGTGGTGCCGAAGGGCACCCGCGTGGGCGTGGACAGCGTGACTCCGTACGCGTTCGGCCGGACACTGGGGGCGTGACCAGCACGCAGCCGATCAGCGACCCGACCACCACCTCGACCCCCGACGGCGGCGTACCGGTTCCGCGGCGGCTGGTGGTGATGGACGTGGACTCCACGTTCATCACCGCCGAGGTCGTGGAGCTGCTCGCCGAGCACGCCGGCGCCCGGGCCGAGGTCGCGGCCATCACCGAGGCCGCGATGCGCGGCGAGCTCGACTTCGCGGCCTCGCTGCACGCGCGCGTCGCGACGCTCGCGGGCCTGCCGACCTCCGTCTTCGAGGACGTGCGTGCCCGGCTCGAGGTCTCCCCCGGCGTCCCCGAGCTCGTCGCGTTCCTCGCGGAGCGGAGGTGGCCGCTCGCGCTCGTGTCCGGTGGGTTCATCGAGGTGGTCCGCCCGCTGGCGGCGTCGTTCGGCATCACGCGCACGCGCGCCAACGCGCTCGAGGTCGACGGCGAGGGCCGCCTGACCGGGCGGGTGTCAGGACCGGTCGTGGACCGGGCGGCCAAGGCGGCCGCCCTGCGGGAGTACGCCGCGGCCGACGGCGTCGACCTCGCCGACACCGTCGCGATCGGCGACGGCGCGAACGACCTCGACATGCTGGCGCTGGCGGGGACCGGCGTCGCGTTCAACGCGAAGCCGGTCGTCGCGGAGCAGGCCGACCACGCGATCACCGGTTCGCTCGCCGCGGTGATCGACCTCCTGCGGTAGCGGACGTCAGTCGGTCGGTGTCCGGTCGACCGCGACCAGGTCCGCGCCCCGCGGCGCGAGGTCGGACCAGGGCGAGTCGACCTCGAGCACGCACCGCGTCGCCGTCGGGACCCCGGCCGCGACGAGGTGCGCCGCGCTCGAGCCCGCGCTCGCGAGGCGCCGGGCGAGCGAGCTGATCACGGGCTCGTGGCCGATCACCAGCACCGTCGCCACCGCGTCGTCGACCTCGGTCAGGAGGCCGGCGACGTCACCGGCGTCGGCGTCGTAGAGGTCGTCGCGCACCTCCACGTCACCGTGTCGGGGCAGCCCCGCCGCCACCTGCTCCCAGGTCTGCCGCGTGCGCACCGCGCTCGAGACCAGCACGAGGTCGGGTGAGAACCCGCGCCCCGCGAGCGCGCGCCCGGCGGCGGCCGCCTGGCGGAGCCCCGCCGACGTGAGCTCGCGGTCGTGGTCGGAACCGTCCGCGTCCGCCCACGGCTGCGCGCTCGCGTGGCGCATCAGCACGAGCGTGCGGGGCACGGGGACGGGCACGGTCACTACTGCCCCATCGCGTGGAACCCGCCGTCGACGTGCACCATCTCGCCCGTCGTCGCCGGGAACCAGTCCGAGCAGAGGGCGACGACGGCGCGCGCCGCCGGCTCCGGGTTCTTCGAGTCCCAGCCGAGCGGCGCGCGCTCCGACCAGTTGCTCTCCATCTGCTCGAACCCGGGGATCGAGCGGGCCGCCGTCGTCTTGATCGGACCGGCCGAGACGAGGTTGACCCGGATGTCGCGGGCGCCGAGGTCGCGCGCGAGGTAGCGCGACGTGGCCTCGAAGGCCGCCTTCGCCACACCCATCCAGTCGTAGACCGGCCACGCGAAGCGCGCGTCGAAGGTCAGCCCGACGACGGAGCCGCCCTCCGTCAGCAGCGGTGCGGCCGCGACGGCGAGGGACTTCAGCGAGAAGGCCGAGACCTCGACGGCGGTGGCGACGTCGGCCCACTCGGCCTCGAGGAACTTGCCGCCCATGACGCTCTGCGGTGCGAACCCGATCGAGTGCACCACGCCGTCGAGACGGTCGGTGTGCTCGCGCAGCGCGGCCTCGAGCCCGGCGAGGTGGTCGGCGTCGGTGACGTCGAGCTCGACCACGGGCGCGAGCCGCGGCAGGCGCTTGGCGGCGAGCTGCGTCAGCTTCGCCTGCCGACCGAAGGAGGACAGGATGACCTCGGCCCCCTCCTCCTGCGCCAGGCGCGCGGCGTGGAAGGCGATGGACGCGTCGGTGAGGACGCCGGTGATGAGAAGGGTCTTGCCGTCGAGCATGCCCATGGGCTGTCTCCTGTGCGGTGGGGGCGCCGGGTTCGTCGGGGCGCCGAGGTGGATGGGTACCGGGGTGGGCGGACCGGGGGCGGTCAGTGCCCCATGCCGAGACCGCCGTCGACGGGGATGACGGCGCCGGTGATGTACGCGGCGTCCGGGCCCGCGAGGAACTCCACGACGCCAGCCACCTCCTCGGGCTCGGCGAAGCGGCCCGCGGGGATCGAGGCGCGCGCGGTCTTCTGCAGGGTCTCCGACAGCTCGTCGGTCATCGCGGTCCGGATGTACCCGGGGGCGACGACGTTCGCGGTGATCCCCCGACCGCCCAGCTCGCGCGTGATCGAGCGGGCGACCCCCACGAGGCCGGCCTTGCTCGCCGCGTAGTTGACCTGCCCGGGTCCCCCGAACAGGCCCACGACCGAGGAGATCAGCACGATGCGGCCGCTGCGCTGCTTGATCATGCCCTTGCTGGCGCGGCGCGCGCAGCGGAAGGCGCCGGCGAGGTTGACGTCGATCACGGCGTCGAAGTCCGCATCGCTCATCCGCATCAGGAGACCGTCGCGCGTGATGCCGGCGTTGGCCACGAGCACGTCGACCGGGCCGAGCTGCTCCTCGATGGCGGTGAATCCGGCGTCGACCGCGGCCGAGTCGGTGACGTCACCCGGGACGGCGAGCACGCCGTCGGGGACGTCGCTGCCGCGCGAGAGGGTGGCGACGCGGTCTCCCGCAGCGACGAACCGCTCGGCGATCGACCGACCGATCCCCCGGGTGGCTCCGGTGACGACGACGGTACGGGGCGGGCGAGACGGGTTCTGCACCGGGTCAACCTACCGGATGGGTCGCGCGCGACGCCGTCGCGCCCACCTCTCGGGAGGCGGGGATCGCGGGGTGCGGGCGTACGCTCGAGACATGGATCAGGTCCCCTCGATCACGTCGGCCCAGCGCTCGCGCGGGCAGGACGTCTCGGGGCGCGCGATGCAGTACGCGATCATGATGGGCATCCGCGTCGCGTGCTTCTTCGCGGCCATCTTCACCGAGGGCTGGCTGCGGTGGACCTTCGCCGCGGGCGCCGTCGTGCTGCCCTACATCGCGGTCGTCATCGGCAACGCGGGGCGGCGCCGCCGGGCCTCCGACAACGCCGCGAACCTGCTCGACACCGGCGCCCTCCCCCACGAGCCGACGCCGCGGTGGGAGCCCCCTCGCCCGGGCGGGACCGCGTGAGCGCGCCCGTCCGCGCGGGCGACAGGGCCGAGGTCGTCTGCAGCTCGAAGGGCTGCACCGCGTCGGCCGCCTGGGTCATCGCGTGGCGCAACCCGCGCATCCACGACGCGACCCGGCGCAAGGAGTGGGCGGCCTGCCCCGACCACCTCGACCACCTGCGCGGCTTCCTCGCGGCGCGATCCTTCCCGCTCGAGGTGCGGGCGCTCGACGACGACGCCCCGGACGGCTCGTGACGCCCGAGCGTCGGCGCGCTGTCGGGGTGGTCCTGGGTGTCGTCGCCGGCATGGTCGCGTGCGCGCTGCTCGGGTGGTGGCAGCTGGAGCGGCACCTCGACCGCGCCGCCCAGGTCGGCCTCATCACCGACAACCTGGACCGCCCGGCGGAGCCGCTGGCCGAGCTGCTGCCGGGCGAGGACCTGGCAGCCGGCGACGTCTGGCGCACCGCGTCGGTCACCGGTGAGTGGGTGGACTCCTCCGGCGTGCAGCTGCGCAACCGGCCGGTGCAGGACGCGAACGCGTCCCACGCGCTCGCCCTCTTCCGGACCGACGAGACGCCCGCGCGGGTGCTCGTCGTCGACCGCGGCTGGTGGCGGCAGACCGACGTCGTCCCCGACGGCGCGCTGGAGGTGCCCGGCTCCGGACCGACGACCATCGAGGTGCGCCTGCGGGCCCAGGAGGACCTGGACTCGCGCCCCAACCCCGCCGGCGAGGTGTTCCGCGTCCACCCGGTCAGCGTGCTGGAGCAGTCGGGGCTCGCGGCGGGCGACCTCGACGGCGAGCTCGTCGAGAGCGCCTACGGCATGATCACCGATCCGCCGCCGAGCGGGGTGCTCGGTGGGCTGCCCGATCCGGACACCAGCCTGCGCTCGCACCTGTCCTACGCGCTGCAGTGGTGGTTCTTCGGCGCCGCGCTGCCGGTCGGTGCGGTCATCATCAAGCGTCGGGGCGACGCGGAGGTGGCAGCGCTGGCGCAGGAGGCGCAGGAGGCGCGCGCGGGGGCCGACGGCGGTGCGTCGCCGTCCGGCGCGCGGCGGCCCGCGCGTCGTCGTCGCACCTCGATGGAGGACGAGGAGGACGCGCTGCTCGACGCCGCGGAGGCGGCCGAGCGGGCCGCGCGCGACGTCGAGCGGGTCACGCCAGGGAGATGAGCTCCGCGTAGCCGGCGTTCCACATGTCCTCGTCGCCGTCGGGCAGGAGCAGCACCCGCTCCGGTTCGAGCGCCGCGACCGCGCCCTCGTCGTGCGTCACGAGCACGACGGCGCCCGTGAACGTCTTCAGCGCACCGAGGATCTCGGCGCGGCTCGCGGGGTCGAGGTTGTTCGTCGGCTCGTCCAGGAGCAGCACGTTGGCGCTCGAGACCACCAGGACGGCGAGAGCCAGGCGGGTCTTCTCGCCGCCGGACAGGACGCCGGCCGGCTTGTCGGCGTCGTCCCCCGAGAACAGGAACGAGCCCAGCACGCTGCGGACCTGCGTGTCGGTGAGGTCGGGCGCGTTGCGGCGCAGGTTCTCCACGACCGTGGCGGACGTGTCGAGCGTCTCGTGCTCCTGCGCGTAGTAGCCGATCTTGAGACCGTGACCCGGTTCGATCTGCCCGGTGTCGGGCTTCTCGACACCGCCGAGCATGCGCAGCAGGGTCGTCTTGCCGGCGCCGTTGAGGCCGAGGACCACGACGCGGGAGCCGCGGTCGATCGCCAGGTCCACCCCCGTGAAGACCTCCTGCGATCCGTACGTCTTGGACAGGTCGCTGGCCCGCAGCGGGGTGCGCCCGCACGGGGCGGGGTCGGGGAAGCGCAGCTTGGCCACGCGGTCGACGGCGCGGACCTCCTCCAGTCCCGACAGCATGCGCTCGGCGCGCCGCGCCATGTTCTGCGCGGCGACGGCCTTGGTCGCCTTCGCCTTCATCTTGTCGGCCTGCGCCATCAGCGTGGCGGCCTTCTTCTCGGCGTTGGCGCGCTCGCGGCGGCGGCGCTTCTCGTCCGTCTCGCGCTGCTGCAGGTACGCGTCCCACTTGAGGTTGTAGATGTCGATCTGGCCGCGGTTGGCGTCCAGGTGGAACACCTTGTTGACGGTGGCCCGCAGGAGGTCGGCGTCGTGCGAGATCACGACGAACGCCCCCGGGTAGGCCAGCAGGTAGTCGCGCAGCCACACGATCGAGTCGGCGTCGAGGTGGTTGGTCGGCTCGTCCAGCAGGAGCGTCTGCGCACCCGAGAACAGGATGCGGGAGAGCTCGACGCGGCGGCGCTGACCGCCCGAGAGCGTGCGCAGCGGCTGCTCGAGCACCCGGGTCGGGAGACCGAGGTTGCTCGTGATGGTGGCGGCCTCGGCCTCGGCGGCCCAGCCGCCCTTGGACAGGAAGGTCGCCTCCAGGCGGCCGTAGCGCTCCATGGCCTTCTCGCGCTCGGTCGGGGTGCCCGACGCCATGACCTCCTCGGCCTTCCGCATGTTCCGGATGGTGGCGTCGAGCCCGCGCGCGGAGAACACCCGGTCGCGCGCCAGCACGTCGGGGTCGCCGGTGCGGGGGTCCTGCGGCAGGTAGCCGACGTCGTCGCTGCGGACCACCTGGCCGCCGCTCGGCTGGCCCTCGCCCGCGAGGATCTTCGTCAGCGTCGTCTTGCCGGCGCCGTTGCGGCCCACCAGCCCGATGCGGTCACCCGAGTCGATGCGGAAGGACGCGTCGGACAGCAGGGTGCGGGCGCCGATGCGGATCTCGAGCGCAGAGGTGGTGATCACGTGGCCCCATGCTACGGGCCGCGCCGCGCGCCCCGGGGTCGGTCGGCGGTGTCGTGGCCCACGTGCGGCCCGGCGGACTCAGCCGCGCAGGCGTCGCACCAGGGCCCACGACCCCGGCAGGAGCAGCGCGGCCACGACCGCCTTGATCGCGTCACCGATCAGGAAGGGGACGACGCCGAGGCCCAGCGCCGTGGCGAGGTCGACGCCGAGGAACGCCATCAACCAGGGCACACCGGCCGCGTAGATCACGGCGCCGCCGAGCAGCATGAGGCCGATGGTCGCCAGCGGGCGGCGGTCGCCGCCGCGCCGCGCCAGCCCGCCGACGAGCGCGGCGGCCATCACGTACCCCAGCAGGTAGCCGAAGGAGGCGAACTGCCAGCCCGAGGCCCCCTCCGCGAACCAGCCGACCCCCGCGATGCCCGCGAGGAGGTAGAGGCCGAGCGACGCCGTCGCGCGCACGGGGCCGAGCGCCGCGCCGACGACGAGCGCGCCGAACGTCCCCAGCGAGAGCGGCACGGGGGTGAAGCCGAGCGGGATGAGCACCTGGGACGCGAGCGCGACGAATGCGGTGCCGCCCAGGACGAGCGCGACGTCGCGGACGCGGGACGTGGCGACGAGGTCGGCGAGGACGCGGGGTGCGGGGCGCGGGGTCACGGCTGCTGTGGTCACCCGACAACCGTAGAGGGCGAGCGCGGGCGCGGCGACGCGGTGCCACGCACCAACGAGCGACGCGACGTCTGTAGGAAACCTCCTACGGCGGCGTGGGACCCGACGGCGCGCCTACGATGACGCACCGGAGAGAGGCTGGCACATGACGTTCAACAGCGACGCGGACATCTCGAGCAGGCGCGTGCGCCGCGGCGGTGGTCGCCGCGGGGTCGCCGTCGGCGGCGGGATCGGGGGCATCGGCCTCATCGCCGTCGTGCTCTTCCAGCTGTTCACCGGGCAGCAGGTCGACCTGTCCGGCCTCACGGGCGAGGGGCAGGCGCAGTACCAGCCCGGACAGGGCGAGGACTCCTACGTGGAGTGCCTCGAGGGCGGCGACCAGGCCAACCGCGAGATCGACTGCCGCATGAGCGCGACGGCGCTGTCGCTCGACGCGTACTGGGAGGACGCGCTCCCGGCCCAGGCGGGCATCGCCTACCGGCTGCCGGAGTTCCTGCTCTTCTCCGGGCAGGTGTCGACCGGCTGCGGCGGCGCGACCTCCGCCGTCGGACCCTTCTACTGCCCACCGGACGCCACCGTGTACATCGACACCTCGTTCTTCGACGAGCTGACCTCGCGCTTCGGCGCCGACGGCGGCCCGCTGGGTGAGCTGTACGTGGTCGCGCACGAGTTCGGCCACCACATCCAGAACGAGCTGGGCACGATGGCGGCGGTCGACCGCCGCGGGACCGGCCCGACCTCCGACGCGGTTCGGCTCGAGCTGCAGGCCGACTGCTACGCCGGGATGTGGGTGGGTGGCGCCGCCGACGCGACCGACGCGAACGGCAACGCCTACCTCGAGCGACCCACGGACGCCGAGGTCGCCCAGGCGCTCTCGGCCGCCTCCGCCGTCGGCGACGACCACATCCAGGAGACCTTCTCCGGCGAGGTCTCGCCGCACACCTGGACGCACGGCTCCTCGGAGCAGCGCCAGCGCTGGTTCACGACCGGGATGACGCAGGGCACGCTGACCGCCTGCGACACGTTCGCCGTCGGCGACGACCTCTAGGCGGCGACCGCGGGACCCTCCACCTGCGCCGCGACCTGCACGAGGATCCGGCGCAGCACCTCGGCGCGGTCGAACTGCAGCGCGTACGTGCGCGCCCGCTCCTCCCACGCCGCGCGCTGCTCCGGCGTCATCGCGAGGATCTCGGTCAGCACCTGCGCGATCGAGTCGGGGTCGGAGATCTCGACCGTCTTGGCGGTGTCGCCCACCGCCTCGGGCACCCCGCCGGTCGTCGTGGTGGCGACCACTCCCCCGCCCGCGAGCATCTTTTCCACGACGGCGATGCCGAACGTCTCCACGAACTCCGGCCGGGGCAGGGTCGGGAGCACGAACGCGACCGCCCCCTGCATGAGGGCCGGCTTCTCGGCGTCGTCGACATCGGTGAGGACCTGGATGCGGTCCGCCAGCGGCGAGGCCGCGGCCATGGCCCGGATCTCCTCCTCCTGCGGTCCGCGCCCGGCGATGACGAGGCGGACGTCGCCGGTCGCCGTCGCCTCCGACCGCTCGAAGCCGGCGATGAGGTCCGGGACGCCCTTCGCCTCGGTCAGGCGGGACAGGAACAGCACGTAGGGCGCGCCGGCGAGGCCGCGACGCTCGAGCACCGCGGCGACGTCGGCCTCGTCCGTGCCGGTGTAGGACGCCGTGTCGAGCGCCGGGTAGGAGATCGCCACCCGGGCCTGCGCCTGGGTGGCGAACGTCGTGCCGTGCCGCGCGTCGATCTCGGCGGCCGAGCTCACGATCAGCTCCTTGGTGTACTCCGAGACCGCCACGACGACGTCGCTGGCGAGGTAGGACGTGAGCACGTGGGCGGCCGCGCCGAACCGGCCCTGCTGCACGCAGGTGCGCACGACGTTGGTGATGTCGGAGCCGACCGCCTCGGCCACCGTCACGACGTCGACCGGCAGGCCCGTGCGGCGCGCGGCGTCGACCGCCTCGGTGACCGCGAGGGTGTGCGGGCTCAGGTACAGCGAGAGGCAGACCGTGGGCACGCCGTCGGTGAACAGCTCCACGAGCCGCCCCACGAGGCCGGCCTGCCACCGGCCGTCCGGCACGCGGTAGTCGCCCACCGGGTCCGGGCGCTCGACCGTGATGCCGGGCGAGTACGGCATCACCCGCTCCAGCGGTTTGAGCGGCAGACCGGCGGCCTCGAGCCGGTCGATCGGCCACGTGAGGATCGTGACCTCCTCGAAACCCTGCAGCAGCGCGGCCTCGGCGAGGTTGCGCGCCTCGACGGAGTGGCCGCAGATGACTGGATCGGCGCGCACCACGATGACGAGGCGCCGGTAGCGGTTCAGCGCCTCGTGCTCGGCGGCGCTGAGGGTGGTGAGGACGGGTGCGGACATCTCGGTCACCTCTCGGGGGTGGACGGCGGTCGGTGGGTGGTGCCCCAGGAGGTGGGGCGGTCGGACATGGTCAGGACGAGCTCGCCGCCCGCGTGCAGCCGCGAGCCCGAGAGCCAGGGGCCGAGCAGCGGTACGCCGTCGAGCGTGGCGCTCTCGATGTGCTGCAGGGGCGGCGGGTCGTCGCCGTCGCCCTCGCGGAAGTTGCGTGTCAGGACGTCGAACCGGCCGCCGGGGACGGTCAGGCTCGCGGAGGCGTGCGACGGCGCGTGCAGCAGCACCGTGTTCTGGCCCGCCACGGGGAACAGGCCCAGCGCGGCCCAGACGTACCAGGAGGACAGCCCGCCGGAGTCGTCGTTGCCGGCGAGGCCGCCGCGGCCGGTGCCGAACATCTGGTGGACGCCCGCGTGCACGACCTCGTCGGTGCGGTCCGGCCTGCCGGAGTAGAGGTAGGCCCAGGGGGCCTCCATGTCGGGCTCGTTGTTGAGGCCCTCGAAGCGGTGCAGCGCGTAGCCCGCGGCCATCTCCTCCAGGCCGGGCGCGAGGCCCGGTTGCACCACGGGCGCGGCGCCGTACCCGAAGAACTCGTCGAGCATCGCGGTGAACGCGGCGTCACCGCCCGCGAGGTCGACGCGCGCGCGCATGTCGTGCAGCAGCCGGAAGGAATAGTTCCACGGCCCGCCCTCGTAGAAGGTCGAGGCGCGCAGGAGCCCGGTCGCGGGGTCGAACGCGGCCGGCCACCCGGCGGCGAGCCGCCCGGACTCGGCGGCCAGCGCGCCGTCGCCCTGCCGCAGCGCGACGGCGCGGGTGCACCAGTAGCCGAACGCGAGGTCGAGCGTGTGGCTGACCGGGTGGGTGATGCCCTGGCGCAGGTACTCCTCGCCATAGGTGCGGCGCAGGTCCGCCTGCATGTGCACGAGCGCCCAGTCCCAGTCGATCCCGGGCAGGTCGAGCTGGCTGAGGTCGGCCAGGAGCGTGTGCGCCAGGGCGCTGCCCTGCCGCGAGAACCGGTCGGCCCCGCGCGCCATCCGGTACCCGATCGGGAAGTTGCCCTCCTCCTCGCAGATCCGCAGCAGCGCGTTGCCGAGCGCCACGCTCGCGTCGGGTCGCAGCAGGGTGAGCAGGGGCAGCTGCGTGCGGTAGACGTCCCAGAGCGTGCACAGGTCGTAGACGAACGGTCCGTCGGTCGGCCAGAACGGGCTCTCGTCCTGTGCCACGCACGGCTTGATGAGGGAGTGGTAAAGCGCCGTCGCCATGATGCTGCGGCGGCGGGTGGGAGCCTCGACCTCGACGCGCCCCAGGTGGTCGGCCCAGGTCCGGCGCGTCGCGGCCCACCGGGTCTCGAACGCCGACGGCGGCGCGGTGACGACGGCGGTGGGCGCCGCCGTCGCCGTCGTGCTGCTCCCGGCGGGGACCGACGGCGCGAGGTCCGCGCGCAGGTTCGCGGCGGCCTGGTCGGTCCCCCGCAGCGAGAAGCCGATGCGCAGCTCCACGACCTGGCCGACGGTGGTCGGTCCGGCCCACATCACCCCGAAGGGGCGCAGGGTGGTGGGGCGGATGTCCGAGAACTCCAGGCGCGAGCCGCCGGGCATGAGGCGGCGGTCGTACCACAGGAGCTGGCGCAGGCCGGGGGTGTCGCACTCGAGGTGGAACGCGAGCGGTGCGCCCTCCACGACGATCTCGCCGCACGCCACCCCGGGGGCGAGGTTGGCGAGGTGGGCGCGCAGCGGGACGGTCTCGCCGTAGGGGATCGCGAGCCCGCCGACCGAGAGGTCGACGACGACCCGCGCGTCCCGGTGCTCGGGGAACGTGTAGCGGTGGACGACGCTCTTGGGCCCGACGGTCAGCTCCGCCACGACCCCGCTGTCCAGCACGGCCCGGTAGTAGCCCGGGCTCGCCTCCTCCTCGACGATCTCCCAGCTGCGGCCCAGGTCGTCGAGCGGCGCGAGCAGCGGCGTCACGCGCAGGTAGTTGTAGTACTTGCGGATGGCGCCGGTGCCGGACTGCTGGAAGTGCGTGAAGCCCGAGGCGCGCAGCTCGTCGGTCAGCGGGACGGGCAGGCCCTCGGTCCCGAGGTCGTAGCGGCCGTAGCCCGTGGGGTAGGCGCCCGAGTAGGCGCAGGCCGAGACCATGCCGAGCGGGTGGGTGGCGCCGGGGTGGGTGTTGCCGACCTGCGGCTTGGGCCACCACCAGGTCGCGGCGAGCCCGGTGCGGGGCGGGAGGTCGGTGGCCTCGGTACCGAGGAACGGGTCCACGAGCTCGAGCACAGGCGGTCCGCCCCTTCGCCAGGACGCGTGCGGGTCACGACGTCTGCTCGGACGCTAGGAGCGCCACGTGTCCGGCGGGTAAAGATGACGTCACGAGTTGACGAAGCCGTGGGGGTGATCCGCGACGACGCCTCCTACAGTGGGACGCCTCCTACAGTGGGAGGACCACGGGGTCGGTCGCCACGGCACCGACCGCCGCGGTGGTTCGCCCACTCGACGAGGAGACAGCGCTGTGAAGACCTTCCCCATGCCCGGCACCGACCTGGTGGTTCCGAACGTCGTGCTCGGCCTCATGCGGATCCAGGACAAGACCGACGAGGAGGTGCGCACCCTGGTGGGGACCGCCCGCGACGCCGGCATCACGTTCCTCGACCACGCCGACGTGTACGGCTCGCCGCTGCACGGCTGCGAGCGGCGCTTCGCCGAGGCGATGCGGCTGACGTCGTCCGAGCGCGAGCAGCTCGTCATCCAGACGAAGGCCGGCATCGTGCCCGACGGCCCGTACTTCGACTTCTCCTACGAGCACCTGATCGCGTCGGTGAACGGCTCGCTGGAGGCCCTCGGGACCGACTACATCGACATCCTGCTGCTGCACCGCCCCGACGCCCTGGTGGAGCCCGAGGAGGTCGCGCGCGCGTTCGACGAGCTCGCCGCGGCGGGCAAGGTGCGCGCCTTCGGGGTCTCCAACCAGACGCCGGGCCAGATCGACCTGCTCCGCAGGCACGTGTCGCAGCCGATCGTGGCCAACCAGGTGCAGCTGTCGATCACGCACGCCCCGGTCGTGGCGCAGGGCGTCGCGGCCAACATGCAGGGGCTGGACCAGTCGATCGACCGCGACCTCGGCCTGCTCGACCACGCCCGGCTGCACGACATCACGCTGCAGGCGTGGTCGCCCTTCCAGGCTGGGTTCTTCGACGGCCCCTTCCTCGGGTCCGACCGTTACCCCGAGCTGAACGCCGTGATCGACCGGCTGACGGAGAAGTACGACGTCCCGGCCGAGGCGATCGCCGTCGCCTGGATCACGCGCCACCCCGCGCAGATGCAGGTCGTGCTCGGGACGACGACGCCGGAGCGCGTGACCGCCGCCGCGCAGGGCTCCGACCTGCCGCTCACGCGCGCCGAGTGGTACGAGCTCTTCCGCGCGGCGGGCTACACGGTGCCGTGACCGGCGCGCAGGACGCGCCGGGTCCGGCCGGGGCGGGCGCCGCCGGGGTCGACCCGGCGGCGCCGGCGGCACCGGCTGTTCTGGCGGCGCTCCGTGCCGAGACGCTGCGACGGCTGACGGCCCTCGGGGCGGGCGTCGCGGACGTCGTCGAGGCCGCGCAGGGCGCCAACACCGACGACGAGCACGATCCCGAGGGCGCCACGATCGCGTTCGAGCGCGAGCAGCTGCGCGCCCTCGCGGCGCGCGCCCGGGCGCAGCTCGCGGAGATCGACGTCGCGCTCGCGCGCGTGGCCGCCGGCACCTACGGCCGCTGCGAGGTCTGCGGCGAGGCCGTCGGTGCCGGTCGGCTGGAGGCGCGCCCGACGGCGTCGCGCTGCATCCGGCACGCCTGAGGGCGACGGCGGCGCGTCACCTCACCACGCCGTCGCCACCGCCGCGTGGGTGGCGAGGATCCCCTCCGTCGTGCCTGCGGGGGCGCGACCGATCCCGCACTCGGTCGCGACGCCGAAGTCCTGCACGTGCTGCTGGGCGGCGGCGATCCGTCGCTGCGCGCCCTCGAGCCCGTCCTGGCGGTGCACGAGCCCCAGGTAGAGCTCCCCCACCGGCGAGAGACCGACCAGCGGCGCGAAGTAGGCGGCGTCGTCGCGGTCGATCGGCACGGGCAGGTGCGCGAACGTCAGCCCGCGCGCCGAGCTCGCCAGGACGGCGTTCGCGAACCGCACGATCACGCCGGTGTCCTCGGGCTCGACGAAGTGCGTCTCGGCGACGTCGCCGTAGCAGAAGTGGGCGCCGACCTCGACGGCCGCCGGCACTGCGTCGAGCAGCGCGGCGACGCGCGCGACGAGGCCGTCGAAGGGATCGCCCTCCCACCAGTGCTGCAGGGCCGTGCCGTAGCCGGCCCGCTCGACGATGCCGAGCTCGGAGCACACGTCCCACTGGAGGGCGAGGTCCTGCTGCGGGATCGATGCGGTGAGGACGTCGAGCTCGCGCAGCATCGCCGCGGTGTAGACGGGCTCGAAGGCCGCCCGGTCCTCGCCATGGAAGAAGGCGGAGACGATCGCCACGGGCGTGGGCAGCGAGACCTGGAACCGGGTACCCGCAGCCACGGCACCCTCCCGCCGCAGCCGCGCGAAGATCGCGTACGACTCGACGGCGGCCTCGGCGTAGCCCAGCGGCGGCAGCCGCAGCTCGTCCGCGGCGACGCCCTCCACGATGCGCAGCGGACGGAAGTCGTGCCAGGCGCCGAGCGGGATCGGCTCGTCCCCCACGCGCTCGATGCCCTCGGCCTCGGACAGGACGTCGGTCTGGAACATGATCCAGTGGAACCGGCGTCCGACCTCGCCGTCGGGGATGCGTCGCAGCCGGCCTCCCAGCACCTCGGCCGCGGTGCGGATCGTGGTCTCGGCGTCGTCGTAGTTCACGCTGCCCACGAGGTGGGCGCCCTGGGGTCGAGTCATGTCGGCACCGTAGCGAGGGCCGCCCCACCCGGGACGGGGCGCCCAGCACTCGGGCGCCCCGTCCCGGCGGCTCAGGCCGGCGGCGCCGGGTCGAAGCGTGCCGCCTCGACCACGGCCGCCGCCACGTGGGCGACGGCGGCGGCGAACCGCTCCGCCCCCTCCTGCGCGGTGGCGGTGGTCGGGTCCCCGATGTGGCCGTCCGGTCCGAAATCGTCCGAGAGCCAGCCGAAGGACACGGGCTTGCCGAAGCCGACGAGCTCGTAGGTCGCCAGGTGCTCCGGCACGCGGCGCACCGCCCGGTCCATCTGCACCAGCTCGGGTCGCAGGTGGAGCATGAGCGAGGTTTCGGCGTGACCGCCGTGGATCCCGAGGCCCATCTCGCCGCCGGCGGTGGGTCGGGCGCGCTGGTCGGGCGGCGGCCCGCCCAGGTGGGCGAAGAACGTCCGCAGGCCGAACCGGCGGCGCAGCTCGCGGCACGCCACCTGGCCGAGCGCCGAGTTGCCGCCGTGACCGTTGACGAACACCAGGCGGGTGATGCCGCTGGTCTGCAGGGAGCGGCCGATGTCCACCAGCGTGGCCATCAGCGTCTCCCACGACAGCCAGATCGTGCCGGGCGACCAGTGGTGCTCGTCGGACTTCGTGTAGGCGAGGCCGGGCAGCAGCACGACACTCGCGCCGCCGTGCTCGGCGACCTCGGCCACCGCGGCCTGCGCCACCTCGGTGGCGGTGACGTAGTCGGTCGAGACCGGCAGGTGCGGACCGTGCTGCTCGATGGCACCGAGCGGCAGCACCGCGACGGTGTCCACCGGCAGGGCGGCGACCTCGGGGCCGGTCAGGTCGATGAAGCGGGGTGCCGGCACGCTCACTCCCCCATCGAGATCGAGGTGTCGATGAACTCGTTCGTGTAGAGCGAGGTCGGGTCGATGTCCGCGTCGGCGATGGTGCCGGCCTCGAGCAGGATCTCGCCGAAGTCGGTCACGACCTGCGCCATCCGGTCGGGGTCGAGCTGGCCGAACACCCCGCTGGCCTCGTCGTCGCGCACGATGTCGAGCGCGAGCTGCTGCTGCACCGAGAAGTCGGCCACCTCGGTGGAGTACGTCCACCCGGTCGCGTAGGCCTCCACGAGCTCGACGATCAGCTCGTTCGTGGCGGTGGGGTCCTCGAGGTAGTCCAGCTGCGAGCGCTGCATGATCGGCACGAGCTTCGCGAGGCAGTCCGCCTCCTCCGTGATCGTCGCCTCGCGCGCCGTCAGCGCCTGCGGGTAGACGTCGAAGCCGACCTCCGAGAGCAGCTGGAACCCCACGGGCCTGCCCCACTGCGCGATCTCGTTCTCGTAGATGTAGGGCTCCGCGGTCGCGAACCCCTGCTGCAGGATCGCGGGGTCGGAGACGAAGCGCTGCGGCGTGCCCTCGTAGCTCGTGTCGATCTGCGACTGCGTGATGATGCCCTGGGACTCGAGCAGTGCCGGGATCACCTCGCCGGAGGTCACGAGCGGGTCGCCCGCGGCGGCGGCCTCCTCGATGGTGGTCGCGCCGTCGTGCGTCTCGGGGTCCCACATGATGATCTGCGGGCTCGAGGTGAGCTGGGACGCGACGGCGACCACCGGCTGATCGGCCGCCGAGACGATCGCGACGTCGGTGGTGACGGCGCCGAGCATGATGTCGGTGTCGAGGTACATGAGGGCGGGCACCGGCTGGAAGTTGACGCTCGGCCCGCCGGGGCGCACCTCGACGTCGACCCCGGTGTCGGTGCCGTCGACGACGAGCGAACCGGTTACGGACTTCGCGTCGGCGTCGATCGTGTAGTCGGGGCCGACGAGGTTGTACATCGACCCGTGCTCGGCCTGCGGCTGCCAGTCCTGCTGCAGCACGACGGTCGAGGGGCACACGTCGGCGAGGTCGAGCGGACCGCCCGTCTCGGCGGCGTCACCGGCGGGTTCGGCGGCCGCGTTCTCGGCGTCCGCCGAACCGCAGGCGGCGAGCGTGAAGGCGAGTCCGGCGGCGGCGAGGACGGCGGCCGCGGGCCGCAGCGACGAGCGGCGCAGGGTGGTGCTGAGGGTCACGAGAGCTCCTGGGTGCGTGGGGTGCGTGGGGCGGGTGGGGCGGGCGTGGTGCTGCGTGGGGCGGGGCGAGCTGTGGCGGACGCGGGCCGAGGGGCTCTCAGCGCGTCGTGGAGCCGAAGAGCCGGCCGACGACGGCGCGGTCGAGGGCCGCGAAGATCGAGAAGACGAGCACGCCGAACAGGGCGGTGAGGATGATCGCCAGGAAGAGCGAGTCCATGCTGAGCCGCAGCGTGTAGGTGCGCAGCAGGCCCCCGATGCCGGGGCTGCCCTGCTGGAAGAAGAAGTCGCCGACGATCGCGCCGATGACGCTGAGGCCCGCGGCGTTGCGCAGACCGGTGAAGATCGCGGGCACGGCCGCGGGCAGCTGCAGCCGGGTCAGCCGCTGCCACCGCGTGGCGCGGTTGAGGGTGAACAGGTCGTGAGCGGCGGCGGTGGCCGACTGCAGGCCGAACAGGGTGTTGGCGATCATCGGGAAGACGGCGATGATCACGCAGACCACGATCCGCGCGCCGAAGCCGTACCCCATCCAGATCCCGATGAGCGGGGTGAGGGCGAGGATCGGGATGGTCTGGAGGATGACGGCGTAGGGGTAGAGGATCCGCTCCGCCCACCGCGACTGCGACATGACGATCGCCCAGCCCATCCCGAGCGCGACGGCGATCGTCAGCCCGGAGACGGCGACCATCACGGTCTGCCCGAGCGCGTCGAGCATCGGGTCGATGACCTGCGGGTTGCCGAGGGTGTTGCGCAGCACCTCGTGCGGCGGCGGGAGCAGGAACCGGCGGCTCGGCTCGAGCACGACGAGCGAGACGAGGTACCAGACCGCCACGATCCCGCCGAGGGCCGCGAGGATCGGGGCCGCCTTGGCGAGCACGGTGCGCCACCACGGGCCGCGACGGCGGCGGGCGGGGGTGGTCGCCGTCGGGCTCGCACCCGGGGCGGGCGACGGCGTCGAGCCCGGTGCCGGGCGCGTGGACGTGGTGGTCGCGGGGGTCGCGGTGTCGGTCACGAGTGCTCTCCCAGGGCGGCGGAGACGGCGCCGGCGATCTCGCCGAACTCCGGTTCGTAGCGGAGCTCGGGCGGGCGGGGGTAGGACCACGGGATGGGGACGTCCGCGACGATCCGGCCGGGACGGCCGCTCATCACGAGCACCCGCGTGGACAGGTAGACGGCCTCCGAGACGGAGTGGGTGATGAAGAGGCCGGCGAACTGCTTCAGCGCGAACAGGCGCTGCAGCTCGGTCTGCATCTTGAGGCGGGTGATCTCGTCGAGGGCGCCGAACGGCTCGTCGAAGAGCGCGAGGTCGGGTTCGGCCACCAGGGCGCGGGCGATCGACACGCGCATGCGCATCCCGCCCGAGAGCGCCCGGGGGTGCTGCCTCTCGAACCCCTCGAGCCCGACCAGCGCGAGCGCCTGCGCGGCCCGCTCGCGACGCTCGGCCGCGGGGACGCCCCGCAGCTCGGGCACGAGCTCGACGTTGCGCTGGGCGCTGCGCCACTCCAGGAGCGTCGGCTCCTGGAAGACGTAGCTGGTGGCGGACGCGTCGACGGTGATCCCGCCGCCGGTGACCTTCTCGAGCCCGGAGGCCAGGCGCAGCAGGGTGGACTTGCCGCAGCCGGAGGGGCCGACGACGGAGACGAACTCGCCCGGGGCGATCGTGAGGGAGACGTCGGTCAGGGCGGCCGTCCCCGTGTCGAAGGTCTTGTCCACGCCGTCGAGGACGAGCGTCTGCTCGCCCGCGACCGGCGGGTGGACGGGTGCGGTGGCGGCCATGGTCACCTTCCGGGGGTGGGGGTCGGGTGCGTGGTGTCGAGCGCGAGGCTGGAGGCGACGCGGGTGTCGGCCACCACGCGTCCGCGGTGCACGACGACGCGCGCGTCGTGCGTCCCGGCGACGACGTCGCCGAGGTCGGAGTCCGGGACGAGCACGAAGCTGGCCTCGTCCCCGGTGTCGGTGCCCGCCACGGGCATCCCGGTCGCCGCCCGAGCGCCCGCGGTGACGGCGTCCAGCGCCTCGCGCGGCCTCAGGTGCGCGCCCGCGACGAGCAGCGACGCGGTCTCGAAGGGGTCGGCGCGGCCGACGGGGTTGAAGGGGTCGCGCAGGTTGTCGCCGCCCGCGCCGAAGGTGATGCCGGCGTCCAGCAACGCGCGCGCCGCGGTGATGCCCCGCGGCACGAGGTGGGTCGCGTCCCACCCCTGCAGGTAGAGGTTGGTCTGCGGCAGGCCGACGACGGCGACGCCCGCCCGCCCGACGACGTCGAGCACCTCCGCCAGCCGCGCGGGCTCGAGCGATCCGAGCCGCACGCAGTGGCTGGCGGTCACCGGGGTGCGCAGGTCGCGCCGCAGCACCTCGTGCGCGAGGTCGAGCAGGTCGAGGCTGCCGGGATCGACCTGCTCGTCGGTGTGCAGGTCGAGCGGGAGCCCGCTCTCCTGCGCCAGGTCGAGCAACCGACCGGTCTCGGCGCGCGGGTCGGCGGCCAGGTGCGGGCAGCCGCCGAGCGCGTCCGGCCCGAGGGCGATCGCGTCGCGGATCAGCGCGTCGTCGGCGCGCTCGCTTGGGAGCAGGCACACCTGCAGCGTGAGGACCTCCCGGAGCTCCTCGCGCAGCCCGACGAGCACGCGCACGGCCGCGAGCGGGTCGCCGCCGGCGTCGAGGTTGACGTGGGTGCGCACACCGGTGAACCCGCGCGCGAGGTAGCGGCGCAGCGCCGCGAGCGCGCGGTGGCGCACGTCGGCGGCGTCGATGCCCGGCGCCAGGGCCCGCCAGCTCTCGACGGCGCCGACGAGGTCGAGCCCGGCGCCGGGCGGGATGCGGCCGGCGGTCAAGGCCTTGTCGAGGTGCGCGTGCGGTTCGACGGGACCAGGCACGAGGCGCCAGCTCGTGGCGTCGAGGACCACGCCCGCCGACTTCCCCGCCGCGTCACCTGCACCGGACGGGTCGACGACGACCGCGCCCGCGATTCGCACGTCGGCCACGCCGTCGTCGAGCAGCCGCACGCCCCGCAGCCCGCTCAGCACGGTCCCCGTGAGGTGCGGGGAGCGCGAGGGGGTCCGACGTCGAGCGTCACGATGTCCTCCGGGGCATGATGGACGGGCGGCGGGGCGATGGCCAGTGTTGATCCGACTAACATCGACGACGCTAGGCGGGCCCTGTTTCACCGTCGTAACGGGACGGGTCGCAACGTGTGAACCGACCGGCGACGCCGGACCGGAGAACGATGACGAGACGACGAGGACGCGCATGACGAGCACGGACGAGAGCGGCTGGACCGACGCCGACCGGCGCCTGGGTCAGGCGATCCGCCGCACCCGGCACGCGCGCGGCCTCACACTCGTGCAGGTCGCAGCCGAGGCCGGCCTGTCCCACCCGTTCCTGTCCCAGCTCGAGCGCGGACTCGCACGCCCGTCGATGCGCTCGCTCTTCGTCATCGCCGAGGCGCTGGGCACGACGCAGCAGGCGCTCCTCGCGGAGGCCGGGGCCGCGGAGCCGATCGACATCGACGCCGGCGGCGGCGCACGCCTCCTCGGACCCCTGCCGCCCGACGTGGCGGTCACCGAGTTCGTGGGTCCGCAGGGCGACTTCGGCGACTTCTTCCGGCACGACCACGCCGAGCTGCTCTACGTCGTCGCGGGATCGGTGGAGGTCGAGCACGAGGGCCGGCCGGGCGGCTCGATCGAGCGGCGCACCCTCGGTCCGCGCGAGACCGCCGGCTACCCGGGCGGGGTGGCGCACCGCTTCCGCCAGGTGGGCGAGCAGACCGCCGTCCTGCTCGTCGTCCACGGCGGCGTCGGTGCCTGAGGCGGTCGGGGACGACCCGCTGCGGACGATCGCCACGTGGGCGGCCCCGCCCGCCTCGACCACGGCCACGGCGCCCGACGGCGCCGCCCCACCCGTGCTGATGGCGCTCGCGACGGCGGGGGCGGACGGTGCACCGCACAACCGCACCGTGGTCGTCACCTCGATCGACGGCGTCGGCCTGCGCTTCCACTCCTCCACGCCGACGGCGAAGTCGCGCGACCTGCACGAGAACCCGCGCGCGAGCGGCGTGCTCCTGTGGCCGGACGCGGGGCGGCAGGCGGTGGTGAGCGGCGCCGTCGTGCAGCTGGACGCGGCGACGTCGGCGCGCGCCTACCTCACCCGGCCGCGGCAGCTGCGCCTGCTGGCGTGGGTCTACGAGGACCTCGGTCAGGACCTGGCGGACCCGTGGGCCGACGTCCCCGAGGACGTCGTGCAGGCGGGGATGCGCGCCGCCGTCGGGCGCGAGGACACCGCTCCCCCGAGCTGGACCACGTTCGCGCTCGTCCCGGACCGCGTCGAGCTGTGGCGGGCGGGGTCGGAGCTCGTCGCCGCGGCGCGCACGCGGTTCCTGCGCGACGGCGAGCGGTGGGTCCGCCGCGGCGCCCTGCCCTGAGGCGGCCCCGGCGCCCTAGCGGATGGAGCCCTTGGTCGGGCCGGCGTAGTCGGGGTTGAGCTTGCCGGGGTTGAGCAGACCGCGGGGATCGGTGATCGCCGCCGTCCGGACGGTGCGCGCGAGCTCGAAGTCCACGTTCCACTGGTGCGGGTTGTGGACCCCCACCCCGATCTCCCCCAGGCGCGCGATCGCCGCCGCGACGTCCTCGGGGCCGGTGTAGGCACCCGCCAGCATGCCGATGGGCACGGTGTGCCCCGCCTCGATGTGGAGCAGGCCGTCGGCCACCGCCGCGTGCACCTCGTCGATCCGCTCGACGAGCGCGTCACCGCCGACCTCGAGGTGGAAGTAGTGGCCGGGTCGCGTCCGCATCAGCCACTCGATCGGGTGGTTGTAGGAGAGCACGCTGAGCTGCGCGCCGACCTGGCGGCCCTCGCGCACCTCCTCCACCCGCCCTCCCGCGCCCTCGACCAGCGCCGTCGCGGCCGCGATCGCCTCCGGCGCGAGGATCGCCCGCAGACTGGCCCGCCCCGCCGGGATCGCCGGGTCGTCCGGCAGGGCGGCGCTGACCTCGACCGTGTCGGCCGAGACCAGCCGGGGCAGGGGGTCGAGCCGGCCGATCTCGCGGATCACCGCGAGCGCGCCACCGAATTCGGGGAAGGAGGCGTAGAACGCCCGCCACTCGACCAGCGGCTCGAGGCGCACCGTGGCCCGCGCGATGATCCCCGCCGTGCCGTAGTTGTGCACGAAGTGCTGGGCCTCCTCGCCGCTCACGTGGCGCAGGCCCCCGCCGTCGGCGGTCACCACGTCCAGTTCGAGCACGAAGCCCATGTGGTTGGAACCGTGCGCGATGGTGCCCGTCCCGCCGGAACCGCCGGCGATGAACCCGCCGATGCTGGAGTTCATCGTCGAGGGGTACATCCACAGCTCCTGCCCGGTGGCCCAGGCGGCCTGCTCGAGCGCGAGCATCGTGGCTCCCGCCTCGGCCGTGATCGCCCCGTCCTCGACGGCGACGACGGCGCGCGCCCGACTGACGTCCAGCACCAGTCCGCCCTCGTGCGGGATCGCCTGACCGTAGTTGCCGGTCCCCTTGCCGCGCGGCGTGACCGGGACGCCGAGCTCGACGGCCGCGGTCACGGCGGCAGCGATCTGCTCGGCGTCCGCGGGCAGCGCGACGAGGTCGGCGACGCCGAGGGGCAGCAGCTCGCTGATGACCGGGGACATCCGGGCGCCGTCGACCGAGGCCCGCTCGCGCACCCGCTGGTCGCGCGAGACGCCGCGGGGGCCGAGGAGGTCGGTCAGGCGCGCCTCGAGCGCGTCGATGACGTCGGGATCGGTCATGGGTGTCCCCTCCGGGTGACGCTGGATGTCGTCGCTGCCGACGGTGTCGGATCGACCCGACCTCCGCTAATGTTGACTGTATCAACATCACGCCGTCCTCGGCGCCGCGGGTGTCCCGACGCTAGACCTCTCGTGTTTCGCCCGTGGCACCGGCACGTGAACGCACCGACCGATCCGTCCCCGGGAGCAGACCGTGAGCTTCTTCAGCGACGTCGAGCGCGAGCTCACCGTCATCGACCGCACGCCGCTCACCGCGGACGTCGTCGCCCTCGACCTGGCAGCGACGAACGGTCGACCCCTGCCGGTGTGGACCCCGGGCGCGCACGTCGACCTCGAGGTGGCCCCGGGCGTCGAGCGGCAGTACTCCCTGTGCGGGGACCTCGCCGACCGCACGCGCTGGCGGGTCGCGATCCTGCGCGAGCCCGCGGGGCGCGGCGGGTCGCTCGCGGCACACGCGCTCGCCGTCGGCACGGTGCTGCGCGCCCGTGGTCCGCGCTCGAACTTCGCCTACGAGCCGCGCCCGGGCTCCCCCGTGACCTTCGTGGCCGGCGGGGTCGGCATCACGGCCGTCCTGCCCATGCTGTCTTCGGCCGCGGAGGCAGGTGCGGACTGGGAGCTGCACTACTGCGGGCGCGAGCGCACCCGCATGGCGTGGGTGGAGGATCTCGCGGCCCGTCACGGCGCACGGGTCCACGTCCACGACTCCGCCGCCGGCGACCGGCTCGACGTGAGCGCCCTGGTCCGCAGGCGCGGGACGGGCGGGATCTGGGCCTGCGGGCCCGCGCCGCTGCTGGACGCCCTGCACGAGGCGGCCGCGTCCGTCCCGGGAGCGCAGGTGCACGTGGAGCACTTCACGCCCCAGGAGCTGAGCGCCCCGGTGTGGGAGGGACCGTTCGAGGTCGAGCTCGCGGCGAGCGGCGAGGTGGTGGTCGTCCCCCCGCAGACCTCGGTGCTGGAGGCGCTCGAGTCGCACGGCGCGATCACGGTCTCCTCGTGCCGGGAGGGCACGTGCGGCACGTGCGAGACCGTGGTGCTCGAGGGCGACGTCGACCACCGCGACAGCGTGCTCACGCAGTCCGAGCGCGAGGAGAACCTCAGCATGATGACGTGCGTGTCGCGGGCAGCCTGCCCGCGGCTCGTGCTCGACCTCTAGGAGATGCCATGACCTCCACGCCCCACCTGCGCGCCGTGCAGCCGGCCGACCTGGCTCCGCCGGCGGCCCGTTACGCGCACGCGATCGAGTCGACCGGTGCGACGCGCTGGCTCCACACCTCCGGCGTCGTGCCGACGGCGCCCGACGGCTCCGTACTCGGGGCGCTGCCCGACCAGGCCGCCCAGGTGTGGCGCAACCTGTCGGCGATGCTGGCCGACGCCGACATGGGGGCGGGCGACGTCGTCTCGGTCACGACCTACGTCGTGCCGGGGCAGGACCTCGGTGCCGTGATGGCGGCGCGGGACGCGTTCCTCGGCGAGCACCGGGCGGCCTCGACGCTGGTGGTCGTGGCGGAGCTGGCGCAGCCGGCGTGGCTGGTGGAGGTGGCGCTGGTCGCGTGCCGCTGACCGGTCGGGCGCGAGCGTGTCGGGTGCGTCCCGTCAGCCCGTGAGGTCCTGGGCCAGCACGACCCCGTTCCCGTCCGGGTCCTGGAGCATCGCGATCCTGAACTGGCCGCTCGGGACCGTCGCCGCGTCGGGGACCTCGAGACCCCGGCCGGCGATCTCGGCCAGCTCGGCGTCCACGTCCTCGACGCCGAGGGTGACGCCGCCCGATCCTGCCCGCTCACCGTCGTCGACGAGCTGCAGGCCACCGCCGTCGGGGAAGGACCACTCCAGGTCGGTCGGCATCGGCACCCGGTCGGGCTCCCGACCGAGCAGCGCGACCCACCAGGCGCGCGAACGCTCGAGGTCGGAGGACGGGACGACGGCGAGGGCGGTGCGGACGGCCATGACGACTCCTCGGGAACGGATCGGTCGACGCTTCCCGCGGGATACTACGCCTCCGTCCGCCTCGCGGGGAGGGCGGCTCGTGTGGGCCCAGAGGGACTCGAACCCCCGACGTCCACGGTGTAAACGTGGCGCTCTACCAGCTGAGCTATAGGCCCGGCGGTGGCCCGCCGTCGCGACGGCTGGCCACCGGTGGATCAGATCGAGATCACTCGGTCTCGGCGGGCATCATGCACTCCATGGCCGAACCCTGCAGCGACTCGGTGAGGACGGTCTCGTCCTCGTCGGAGAGGTCGTAGTCCTCGTCCCGGTCGGCCATCGCGCGCAACGCCTCGTCCGAGACGTCGGAGTTGACGAGGGCCTCGGCGAGGCAGTCGGCCGCCTCCTGCGGGATCTCGACGCCGTCCAGCCCCAGCTCCTCAGCGCCCTCCGTGAAGACGGACGACAGCTCGTCGGCGGACGGACGCTCGGCGGCGCCGCCGCCGCAGGCGGACAGGACCATCGCGGCGGCGATGGGGAGGGCGAGGAACAGGGTGCGCTTGGACATGGGTGATCCCCTCACGTGGGTGGGCGGTTCGGGCGCCCGGGTCAGCGGGCGGGGTCCCGAGGGTTGCTGACTCCTCGATCCTAGGGCGAGGCGAGGCCGAACCTGTGGTTCTTCACCGGGTACCTCTCCCCCGCCCCCCGACCTGCGCGAGAGCGAGGTGCGTGCTACGAGGCTCGCGCGACGGCGTCGACCCGCCCCTCGTAGTACGCCACGGGCCGCGGCAGCGGAACGGTGAGCGCCACGGCGCTCGCCCGCTCCGGCCAGGCGGAGGTGCGCGCGATCCCCCGCCGCGTGGCGAGGGCGTCCACCACCCAGGCGAACACGAGCGAGACGATCGCGGTGATCAGCACACCGGCGAGCGACCCCTCGGAGGAGCCGTTGACCGTGGAACCCAGCGCCCCGCTCGCGAGGAGGCCGAACACCGTCACGTTGTTGACCACGTGCAGCGCGATCGCGGCCTCGAGACCACCGGTCCGCAGGGTCACCCACATCGCGGTCAGGGCGAAGACCGTGACGTCGAGCAGCCCCCACAGCCCGTACCCGTGGCTGAACACGAAGGCCGCGGTCGGCAGCACCCACACGATCACGCGGGCCCAGGCACGGCGCGGCAGCCACGACCCCAGCGCCTGCACGAATATCCCGCGGAAGACGTACTCCTCCGCCGCCGCCTGGAACGGCACGAGCAGGATCACCACCAGCAGCGGGAGCCACAGCCGGTCCCACGGCGTCCACTGCGGCGCCGCGACCTCCTCGCCCATGACCGCGCTCAGACCGAAGCTGATCGCGAAGTTGGCAGCCAGCGTCACGACGGCCACGACCGTGCACAGCCCGAGCCAGCCCCACCGCAGCCGCAGCGCGACCGAGGAGACGTGGCCGAGCGGCTTCATCCCCGCGGCGAGGAGCCCGAGCCAGACGGCCACGAGCCAGATCGCGATCGAGCCCAGCGCGAGCACGAGCACGACCGAGTCGGTCGCGTCGAGCTCCCGCATCCGGTCGAGCAGGCCCTCGATCGCCTCCGGCGACGTCCCGAGCTCACCCGCCGCGACCATCGCGATCATCACCGCGGCGGCGACCAGCGTCGACCCGAGGATCGCGGCGGCCGCGAACACCCCGAGCCCCAGCAGGGGCCGCCACCACGCCCAGCGCAGCGTGCGCGGGAGGCGGTCGTACGGCGTCGCCGCATCGCCCGGGGGCGTGACGCCGCGCTTCGGCACCGGCGAGACGGCGGAGGTCCCGGGTGGGAACGTCGGGGTGCTGGTCACGCCGTCACGCTACCGGCCGCCAGCGCCCGCACGGCGGCGACGGCGAGCCCGACGTCGCGCGCCCGGCCCCCGGGGGCAGCGTCGCGCCAGACCTCGACGCCCGTGCCGTCGAGCAGAACGGTGTGCCGCCGCGCCCACCCGGTCGCGTCGTCGAACGCGTCCAGCGACCGCGCGAGCGCGCCGTGCGGCCAGTGGTCGGAGGCGACCTCAACCCCCGCACCCTCGTGCACGCGCCACGCCTCGAGGGTCGCCGCGGTGTCGCACGAGACGACGAGCACGCGGGCGGGGCGCAGCCGCGGGAGCGCGGCGTCGAGGTCGCGCAGCTCGGTCGCGCAGACCGGTGTGAAGGCGCCGGGCACCAGCACGAGGAGCGACGGCGCGCCGGCCAGGTCGCGCGAGGTCACGCGTCGACCGAACGGCAGGGCGAGGTCGACGGCGACGGCGGAGCGCGCCCCGGCTCCGGCACCCACGTCGGTCACGCCGTCGCGACCATCCCGGGTGATCGTCGCTACCGGCCGCGGCCGGGGGCCGACAGGCGCACGCCCAGCCAGCCGGGGGCCGCGGCGAGCGACGTCGTCGGCTGCAGCCCCGCGGTGCGGGCGGCCTCGCCGATCTCGGCGGCCGGCACGTGGCCCGCGCTGCCCATCTTGGGCACGAGGACCCAGATCAGGCCGCTGTCCTCCAGCGTGCTGGCGGCGTCCACGAGGAGGTCCTCGAGGTCGGTCGCGTCGCCGTCGTCCTTGCGCCACCAGACGATCGCGGAGTCGGTGACGTCCCCGTAGTCCTCGTCGACGAGCTCGACGCCGACGACGTCGGCGAGCTCGTCACGGAGCGCGTGGTCGACGTCGTCGTCGAACCCCCACTCCTGGATGACCTGGTCCTTGCTGAACCCGAATCGACCGGCGCCACTCGCCGCCGGGTCGGTCGTCGCTGTCACGTCCTGAGCCTCTCGTGGTGTTCGTCACGTCGTGCTGCGGCACCGGGCGACGCCGCATTCGTTTCCCGGGAGACTACCGCCCCTCACCGCCCGCGCGCCCGTCCGGGCCCGAGCCGTCCACGGGTCCGTCACCCGGAACGGGAGGAGCGTCCGTCGCCGCGGATCGATAGGCTGTCACGGGCGCCGCGGACGACACGTCCGCACGCGCCCAGGTTCGCCACGCGACGGACCGCGCACCGGCCCGGCGCTACCGCGGTGGGCCACGACCTCAATGAGCTGGAGAGTCCGTGACCACATCAGACTCCACCTTCGCCGGTGATGACGCCGTGCAGGAGCGCACCGAGTGGATCGACTCCGTCGACGCCCTCGTCGAGCACCGCGGGACCGACCACGCGGGCGACGTGCTCTCCGCCGTCGTCAAGCACGCGACGCAGCGCGGGCTGGCGATCCCGAGCGGTGTGACCACGCCGCACGTCAACACCATCGGTCTCGACCGCGAGCCGGACTACCCCGGTGACGAGGAGATCGAGAACCGCTACCGCGACTACCTGCGGTGGAACTCGGCCGTCATGGTCACGCGGGCCCAGCGCCCAGGCGTCGGCGTCGGCGGGCACATCTCCTCCTACGCGTCGGTCGCGACCCTGTACGAGGTCGGCCTCAACCACTTCTTCCGCGGCAAGGACCACGCGGGCGGCGGTGACCAGATCTACTTCCAGGGTCACGCCTCCCCCGGCATGTACGCCCGCGCCTTCATGGAGGGCCGCCTCTCGGCCGACCGCCTCGACGGGTTCCGCCAGGAGCTGTCCCACCCGCACGGCGGCCTCCCGTCCTACCCCCACCCGCGCCTCATGCAGGACTTCTGGGAGTTCCCGACGGTCTCGATGGGCCTCGGCCCGTCCTCGGCCATCTACCAGGCGTGGACCAACCGCTACCTCGAGCTGCGCGGCATCAAGGACACGAGCCAGCAGCGCGTGTGGGCCTTCCTCGGCGACGGCGAGATGGACGAGCCCGAGTCCCGCGGCATGCTCCAGCTCGCGGCCCAGCAGAAGCTCGACAACCTGACGTTCGTGGTCAACTGCAACCTGCAGCGCCTCGACGGCCCGGTGCGAGGCAACGGCAGCATCATCACCGAGCTCGAGGGCTTCTTCCGCGGCGCCGGCTGGAACGTCGTCAAGGCCGTGTGGGGCCGCGAGTGGGACGAGCTGCTCGCCCGCGACACCGACGGCGCGCTGGTCGACATCATGTCCTCCACCACCGACGGCGACTACCAGACCTTCAAGGCGGAGTCCGGCGGCTTCATCCGCGAGCACTTCTTCGGGCGCGACCCGCGCACCAAGGCGCTCGTGGAGGACGTCTCCGACGACACCCTCTGGGCCATGAAGCGCGGCGGCCACGACGCCCGCAAGGTCTACGCCGCCTACAAGGCCGCCACCGAGTTCACGGGCGCCCCGACCGTCGTGCTCGCGCACACCGTCAAGGGCTACGGCCTCGGCCCGGGCTTCGCGGCGCGCAACGCGACGCACCAGATGAAGAAGCTCAAGCCCGAGGACGCCAAGCTCCTGCGCGACTCGCTCGAGATCCCGCTGACCGATGCGCAGCTGGAGGAGGACCCCTACCTCCCGCCGTACTTCCACCCCGGCAAGGACGCGCCCGAGATCGAGTACATGCTCGAGCGCCGGCGCGAGCTCGGTGGCTTCGTCCCCGAGCGCCGCTCCTCCTTCACGCCCGTCACGACGCCGGGCGACAAGGCCTACCAGCTCCTCGCCAAGGGTTCGGGCACGCAGGAGGTCGCCACCACGATGGCGTTCGTCCGCCTGTTCAAGGACCTCGTGAAGGACAAGGAGTTCGGCAACCGGATCGTGCCGATCATCCCGGACGAGGCGCGCACCTTCGGACTCGACTCGATCTTCCCGAGCGCGAAGATCTTCAACACGCTCGGCCAGAACTACCTGCCGGTCGACCGCGAGCTCATGCTCTCCTACAAGGAGTCCGAGGCCGGTCAGATCATGCACACCGGGATCAACGAGGCCGGCTCGGCCTCGGCGTTCCAGGCCGTCGGCACGTCCTACGCCACGCACGGCGAGGCGCTCGTGCCGTTCTACATCTACTACTCGATGTTCGGCTTCCAGCGCACCGGCGACCAGTTCTGGGCCGCGGGCGACCAGCTCACGCGCGGGTTCCTCATCGGCGCGACGGCGGGGCGCACCACCCTCACGGGCGAGGGCCTCCAGCACGCCGACGGCCACTCGCCGCTGCTCGCCGGGACCAACTCGGCGATCGTTCACTACGACCCGGCCTACGGGTACGAGATCCGTCACATCGTGCGCGACGGCATCGAGCGCATGTACGGCTCCGAGCGCGTCTCGGGCCTCGAGGGCGACCCGAACGTCATGTACTACCTCACGGTGTACAACGAGCCGATGGTCCAGCCGAAGGAGCCGGAGGACGTCGACGTCGAGGGCATCCTGCGCGGCATCTACCGCCTCGCGGAGCCCGAGGGCGAGGGCCCGCAGGCCCAGCTGCTCGCGTCCGGCGTCGCGGTGCCGTGGGCGCTCGAGGCGCGTCAGATCCTCGCCGAGGAGTGGGGCGTGCGTGCCGGCGTCTGGTCGGTGACTTCCTGGTCGGAGCTGCGCCGCGACGCGCTCGCCGCCGACCGGGCGGCGTTCGTCGAGCCCGGCAGCGAGGCGCGCGTGCCGTACGTGACGCAGAAGCTCCAGGGCAGCGGCGGACCCTTCGTGGCGACGTCGGACTACGACCACCTCGTGGCCGACCAGATCCGCGCCTGGGTCCCCGGCGACTACGCGACGCTCGGCGCCGACGGCTTCGGCCTGTCGGACACCCGCTCGGCCGTCCGCCGCCACTTCCTCATCGACAGCCACTCCCTCGTGGTGCGCACGCTCCAGCAGCTCGCGCGCCGCGGCGAGATCGACTCCTCCGCACCGGCGCAGGCGATCGAGAAGTACCGCCTGCTCGACGTCACGGCCGGCACCACCGGCAACGCGGGCGGCGACGCCTGAGTCGCTGACCGGCTCGCACACGACGGCGGCCGCCCTCCCCGCGGGGAGGGCGGCCGCCGTCGTGCGTGGGTCCTTCCCGTAGCCCGCCACCGGCGCCGGACCCTCGCCCAGAGCGGCTACGTCTCGCTCACAGCGGCTGGTGGTCGACGGCGAGCACCCGCCGCCGCATCGCTGCAGGTCAGAGGGCTGCCGCTGGCGCGACGCCACCGCCAGCCGCTGTCAGCGAGACCCAACCGCTGTGAGCGAGGGGTCGACGGCGTGGCCGACGACGCGGACGGTCGCCCTCCCGTGCTGGAGAGCGGCCACCTGTTGCATGCCGCTGTTGCCGTCGACCCCGCCGTCGACCTTCCGCCGAGAATGCGTGTGGCTGCTCCCCGAGTCGGTGGAGCAGCCACACGCATTCTCGGGGCGGGTGAGGGTCAGGCGTGCTGCGCCTCCGCGGCCTCGACCGTGCGGGTCAGGTCGGCCGGCGCCGACGCCAGCGAGTCGAGCAGTCGCCGCGCCTCCTCGATGCGGCCCGTCTCGAGCGCGGCGTGGATGATCTCGCTCGCCGCCTCCGGGTCGCGGGAGGCCAGCTCCCAGTGCGCGACGCCGAACGTGATGGCCTCGGCGGGGGCGTCGGCGTCGCGGAGCATCGCGACGGCGTGGGTGAGGGCCAGCCCCGTCGTCTCGCGCTCGCACGCGAGGTGGAGCCGACGCATGGCCGCCTCGTGGTCGGCGGCCAGCGACAGCCGCGCCATGACGATCAGCGGCAGCCACGCGACGGGCTTGCCCGCCAGCTCCTCCGCCAGGGCCCACACGGCGTGGTCCTGGGCGACCCGGGTGTCGGGGGCCGCTGTCAGCGGGTCGACGTGGGTGCCCTCGTCGGCGCGTTCGCGGACGATCTCGACCAGGGCGTCGAAGGCCGCCTCGTCGTTGGGATCGTGGGCGAGCTGATCGCGCAGCTCGGACTCCTCCGGCGAGGACTCGCGGTGGGTCAGGACCCGCTGCGCGGGTGCAGGGCGGTCTTCTCGTTCGCCGAGACGTCGCAACCAGCTCATCAATGCCATTTTTTTACCCTAGCCGTTCCCCGCCCGGATGACAGGAGGCATCTTCCCCGTTCCGCGTCATGGCCCGGACGGGTAGCGGTGTCAGACGCCCCGCCTTGTGGCAGACCTACAAGGCCCGACGCCGTACAGTGACGGCGTGGCACCCAGACGCAGCGCGGATCCCGAGACGATCGCGCGGCTGCGGTCCCGCACCGACCTGCTGACCGCGGCGGCCCTGCGCCGGCTCGACTCCGACGTCGCCTGGTACCGCGCGCTCCCGGCCGACGACCGCTCCTGGATCGGCCTCGTGGCCGCGTCCGGCATCACGACCTTCATCGACTGGTACGAGAACCCGGCGCCGACCACCTACAACGCCGCGGAGATCTTCCGCGCCGCGCCGCCGGAGCTCATCCGCTCCATCTCCCTGCAGCACGCGCTCGCGCTGGTCCGCATCGTCGTCGAGATCGTCGAGGAGCACACCGACGAGATCGCGACGCCGGCCCGGGCGACGCAGCTGCGCGAGGCGGTCCTCGTCTACTCGCGCGAGGTCGCCTTCTCGGCGGCCGAGGTCTACGCCCGGGCGGCCGAGGCGCGCGGGGCGTGGGACGCGCGGATGGAGGCGCTCGCCGTCGACGCCCTCCTGCGCGGTGACGACGAGGGGCTGCGCTCACGCGTCTCCGCCCTGGGCTGGAGCGGTTCCGGCCGCGTGCTCACGATGGTCGGCACGCTCGAGGGGCCCGTGGACGAGGGGGCGGCCGCCGATCTGCGCCGAGCCGCCCGGCGCACCGCCGCCGACGCCCTGGTCGGCATCCACGGCCAGCGCGTCGTCGTCGTCCTGGGTGGCGACGGCGACCTGCGCCGCTCGGCCGACGCCCTGCTGCACCGTCTCTCCCCGGACCCGTAGTCCTCGGACCCGAGGTCGACGACGTCACGCGGGCGGGCCGCTCGGCCCGCATCGCGCTCGCCGGGCTGAGCGCGGCGCGCGGCTGGCCGGCGCTCCCCCGCCCCGCCCTGGCGGCGGACCTGCTGCCCGAGCGCGCGCTCGCGGGCGACGAGGACGCGGCCGCCGCGCTGCGCGAGGTGCACCAGCGGCTGGACGCCGCGTCGGGGCCCCTGGTCGAGACGCTCGCGGCCTACCTCGAGTCCGGGCGCTCGCTCGAGGCCGCGGCGCGCGCTCTGTTCGTCCACCCGAACACGGTGCGCTACCGGCTGCGCCGCATCGCCCAGGTGTCGGGCTGGGACGCCGCCGACGCGCGCGAGGGGTTCGTCCTGCAGGTCGCGCTCGTCCTCGGCCGACTCGCGGGCGCCGGCGCCGCTTCGTAGGAAACCTCCAAACGACGCGCTCGGCCTTGTCCGGCGCGGCATCCCTGCCCGCCACCGGCGAGAGGGCATGCTGGTGACGTGCTCGCGATCCTCGCACCCGGTCAGGGTGCCCAGACCCCCGGCATGCTCACCCCGTGGCTCGACCTCCCCGGCGTCGCCGAGCAGGTCGGTGCGCTCGGTGAGGCGGCCGGCATCGACCTCCTCACCCACGGCACCACCTCGGACGCCGACACGATCCGTGACACGGCGGTGGCGCAGCCCCTCATCGTCGCGACGTCGCTGATCGCGTTCGCCGCGCTCGCCGACGGCCGCGACGCCGCCTCGTTCGTCGGTGTCGCCGCGGGTCACTCCGTGGGTGAGTTCGCCGCGGCGAGCGTGGCCGGGCTGTTCGACGCGAGCTCCGCCGTCGCCCTCGTCTCGGCGCGCGCCCGCGCGATGGCGCAGGCCGCCGCCGCGAACCCGTCGGGCATGACCGCCCTGCTGGGCGGCGACCCCGACGAGGTGCTGGCCGCGATCGAGCGTGCGGGCGCCTGGCCCGCTAACGTCAACGGCGCCGGGCAGGTGGTCGCGGCCGGGTCGCACGAGGTGCTGGCGGCGCTGGCCGCCGAGCCCCCGCGAAGGCGCGCGTGGTCCCGCTGCAGGTCGCGGGTGCGTTCCACACCCCCTCATGCTGAGCGCGCACGAGGCGTTCGACGACGTCGTGGCCACCTGGGACGCGGCCGACCCGCGCGTGCCGCTGCTCTCCAACGCCGACGGCGCGGTCGTCACGGACGCCCGCGAGGTGCTGCGCCGCCTGTCGAGCCAGATCATCTCGCCCGTGCGCTGGGACCTGTGCCAGGCCGCGCTCGGAGCCGCGGGCTCCCACCCCGTGACCGGGCTCGTCGAGCTCGCCCCCGGCGGTGTGCTCGCCGGCCTCGCGCGACGAACCCTCCCCGACGTCGCCCGCGTGGCGATCAAGTCCCCCGACGACCTCGAGGGCGCACGCGCGCTCGTGGCCGAGCACGGCGAAGGAGTCGCATGACCGTCCAGCTCCAGCAGATCAGCCCGGTCGCGGGCACCCGCATCCTCGGTGTCGGTGGCTTCCGCGGCGAGCAGGTGGTCGACAACGACGCGATCGTCGGCCCGATCCAGTCCTCCGACGAGTGGATCCGGCAGCGCACGGGCATCGCGACGCGTCGTCGCGCGAACCCCGAGACCACGATCCTCGACATGGCGAAGGCCGCAGCGGGTGAGGCGCTCGAGGTCTCCGGCCTCACCCCGGCCGAGATCGACGTCGTCCTCGTCTCCACGGTGACCTACTTCGAGCAGACGCCGTCGCTCGCCGCCCGCGTGGCCGACGCGATCGGCGCCACCCCGGCCGCCGCGTTCGACGTCTCGGCCGCGTGCGCCGGGTACTGCTACGGCATCGGCCAGGCGGACGCGCTGGTCCGCTCGGGGCAGGCGCGGAACGTGCTCGTCGTCGGCGTCGAGCGCATGAGCGACTTCATCGACCCGACCGACCGCAGCATCTCCTTCCTGCTGGGCGACGGCGCCGGCGCCGCCGTCGTGGGCGTCTCCGACACCCCCGGCATCGGCCCGACCGTGTGGGGCTCTGACGGGTCGATGGCCGGGCACATCTCGCAGACCACCCCGTGGCTCGAGCTGCGCCAGGACCGGGGCGACGGCGTGCCCGCGGCGATCGCCGCCGAGGCGTGGCCGACGCTGCGCCAGGAGGGTCCGAGCGTCTTCAAGTGGGTCATCTCCTCGATCCCCGAGGTGGCGCGCCGCGCCGTCGCCGCCGCCGGCCTCACGCTGGACGACATCGAGGTGTTCATCCCGCACCAGGCCAACATGCGCATCATCGACCAGCTCGTGAAGATGCTCGGGCTGCGCGAGGACGTGGTGGTCGGTCGCGACATCGCCGACACCGGCAACACCTCGGCGGCCTCGATCCCGCTCGCGACCGAGCGCCTGCTCCGCGAGGGTCAGGCCCGCTCCGGTCAGGTCGCGCTGCAGATCGGGTTCGGCGCCGGGCTCGCCTACGCGGCCCAGGTCGTGATCCTGCCCTGACCTGACCGGGTGCCCGTCGCCCGACGACGTCGCATCCGCCCCGCTCCCCGCGTGCCCGGTAGGACACGGCGCGCGCGGCTGGAACACTTGACCCGCACCACCCAGCCCGACCCATCAAGGAGAAGCACATGGCTCACACCGAGCAGGAGGTCCTCAGCGGCCTCGCCGAGATCGTCAACGAGGAGACGGGCCTGCCGACCGACTCGGTCGAGCTGGAGA
This sequence comes from Litorihabitans aurantiacus, assembly GCF_030161595.1. Taxonomy (NCBI): domain Bacteria; kingdom Bacillati; phylum Actinomycetota; class Actinomycetes; order Micrococcales; family Beutenbergiaceae; genus Litorihabitans; species Litorihabitans aurantiacus. The sequence continues at coordinate 1,048,391 of NZ_BSUM01000001.1, read as the reverse complement.
AGTCCTTCACGGACGACCTCGACATCGACTCGTTGTCGATGATGACGATCGTCACGCAGGCCGAGGACAAGTTCGGCGTCACGATCCCCGACGACGAGGTCAAGAACCTGGTCACCGTGGGTGACGCCGTCCGCTTCATCACCGGCGCCCAGGCCTGAGACACGCCTGGTACCTCGGTACCCCCGGCGCGACGGCCGCCCGCCCCCGGGCGCAGCGGCCGTCGCCCACCCCCTTCACCTCACGAGGAGACGACTTCGATGGCTGACGCACGCAGCGTCGTCGTGACCGGTCTCGGTGCGACCACACCGATCGGCGGCACGGCGACCGACACCTGGCGGGCCGCGCTCGCCGGCACCCCCGGCGCCGCCACGATGACGCACGACTGGGTCACCGGACTCGAGCTCCCGGTGACGTTCGCGGCCGAGGTCGCCGTGGAGCCGTCGGAGATCCTCACCGTCCCCGAGACGCGCCGCATGGACCGCTCCGCCCAGGTCGCTCTCGTCGCCGCGCGCGAGGCGTGGGCCGACGCCGGGTCCCCCGAGGTCGAGGGCACGCGCCTCGGCGTCGTGGTCGGCACCGGTCTCGGCGGCCTGTGGACGCTCATGAACGGCTGGGACACGCTCAAGGAGCGCGGTCCGCGCCGCGTGCTGCCGATGACGGTCCCGATGCTGATGCCAAACTCCTCGGCCGCCTACGTCTCGATCGAGCTGGGTGCCCAGGCGGGCACCCACGCGACGGTCTCCGCGTGCGCCTCCGGCGCCGAGGCCATCGTCTCGGCGATGGAGATGATCCGCTCGGGCCGTGCCGACGTCGTCGTGGCCGGCGGAACCGAGGCGTGCGTGCACGCCCTCCCGATCGCCGCGTTCGCCCGCATGCAGGCGCTGTCCACCCGCAACGACTCCCCCGAGACCGCCTCGCGCCCCTACGACGCGACCCGCGACGGGTTCGTGCTCGGTGAGGGCGCCGGGATCGTCGTGCTCGAGAGCGAGGAGCACGCTCGCGCCCGCGGCGCGAAGATCTACGCACGGCTCGCGGGCGCCGGCATGAGTTCGGACGCCGGTGACATCGCCGCGCCCGACGCCGGCGGTCAGGCCCGCGCGATGCGGCTCGCCCTGACCGACGCCGACCTCACCGCGGCCGACGTCGTGCACGCCAACGCGCACGCGACCTCCACCCCGGCCGGCGACATCGGCGAGGCCGAGGCGATCGCCGAGGTGATGGGCGACGTCGTCGTGTCCGCCACGAAGTCGATGACGGGGCACCTGCTCGGTGGCGCCGGCGCGCTGGAGACCGTGTTCACGGTGCTCGCGCTCGCCGACCGCACCGCGCCGCCCACGATCAACCTGAACGACCCGGACCCGCGTCTGCCGGTGGACGTCGCGACGTCGCCGCGTGCGCTGCCGGAGGGTCAGATCGCGGCGCTGAACAACTCCTTCGGCTTCGGCGGCCACAACGTCAGCCTCCTGCTGACCACCGTCTGACCCGCGAGAGGATTGCCGACCCTCCCCGAGAGGATTGTCGACCCTCGGCGAGAGGACTGCTGACCTCCGGCGCGGGCTCCCTCGCCCAGGGAGGCACGGCCCCGGACGCCACCGGCATGTCGGCGACGACATGCCGAGCCAGGGCTCGCCGTCGAACCGATACGCCTCCCTGGGCGAGGGACGCCGGGCCACCTCCGGCCGCCGCGACGTGGATGCGCGGCCGCGTCAGCCGACCCGGTGGAGCCAGCGCACCGGAGCACCCGCACCGGCGTACCGGAACGGCTCGAGCTCGTCGTCCCACGCTTGGCCGAGCGCGAGGTCCAGCGCCTGCGCCATGCGCTCCGGGTCCGCGGCGTGCACGAGCGCGGCACGGATGCGGTCCTCGGGCACGACGACGTTGCCCACCCGGTCCGTCTGGGCGTGGAAGATCCCGAGGTCGGGGGTGTGCGACCAGCGCGACCCGTCGGTCGTCGCCGTGCCCTCCTCGGTCACCTCGTAGCGCAGGTGGTCCCAGCCGCGCAGGGCGGACGTGAGACGGGCACCCGTGCCGGCCGGACCGGACCAGGAGATCTCGGTGCGCAGCGCGCCGGTGGCAGCAGGCTGCGCCGTCCAGTCGATGACCGGACGGTTGCCGAGGACGGACGTGGCCGCCCACTCGACGTGCGGGCACAGCACTCGGGGCGCAGAGTGCACGAAAAGAACACCGCGGGTGGAACCCGTCATGTCGACCCTCCAGTCGCTCGAGTGACGTCTTCCCCAACGCGCTCGACCGTGACAGGAGTGGCGAATGACAACGGCGTGAGACCAGTGTGCCCGACGAACCGCCGTTCGTGCACCCCGAGGGCGCCGAGGCGGCGCTCAGATGTCGCGCAGGGCGCGCATCGCCTGCTTGCGCACCCCCGCTCCAGCCGGTCGAGGTAGAGCATCCCGTCGAGGTGGTCGACCTCGTGCTGCAGGCAGCGGGCCATCAGACCCTCGCCCTCGACCGTCACCTCCGCGCCGTCGAGATCGGTCCCGACGACGCGCGCCCAGCTCGCACGCTTCGTCGGGAACCAGAGGTTCGGGACGGACAGGCAGCCCTCGTCGCCGTCCTGGGTCTCGTCGGACGTGGCGACGACGGCGGGGTTCAGCACGTAGCCGATGTCACCGTCGATGTTCCACGCGAAGGCGCGCAGACCGACGCCGATCTGATTGGCGGCAAGCCCGGCCCGGCCCTCGTGGTCGACCGTCTCGAGGAGATCGGCCACGAGGGTGCGCACCCGGTCGTCGACCGTGGTCACGGGTGAGCAGGGCGTGCGGAGGACGGGGTCGCCGATGAGGCGGATGTCGCGGAAGGCCATCGGGTCGGCGGCTCAGCCGGGCAGGCGCCAGGAGGCGCTGGGACCGCCGAGGCCGAAGGTCGGCTCGTAGGTCACCCAGGTGGAGCCCTCGGAGATGTCGACGACGACCCAGCCGCTCACCGACGCACCCGGCTGGATGTCGCGCGGGAGCTCGCCGTCGATGGAGCAGAACGTGAAACCGACGCCGGTGTTGGCGGCGTCGCTGTAGGCGTTGAAGTAGAAGTCGTTCAGCGAGAACGCCTCGCCGTCGGGCGTGGGGTTGGCGACCGTGACGTCGAAGTTCAGGGCGATGAGACGGCCCTCGGGCGGGACGCCGAGGTCGCTGCTGCACTGCGGGTCCCAGGCCATCTCGTTCAGCACGATCGTCGCCTCGAGGTTGCCGTCGAAGTCCTTGATCTCGTACGGCGCTCCGAGTGCGGTCTCGATGGTGCCCGCCGGGCCGCTGCCCTGACCCGCCCCCGGGTCGTCGGTCGGCTCGTCGGTCGTCGGGTCGTCGGTCGGGTCGTCCGTGGTCGGGTCGTCGGTCGGCTCGTCCGTGGTCGGGTCGTCCGTCGTGGGGTCGTCGGTCGGGTCGTCCGTGGTCGGGTCGGACGTCTGGGAGGTGCCCGTGGCGGTGGGCTCCGGCTCGTCGTCGCCGCCCTGAAGCGCGTTGACGAGCACGAAGGTCCCGATGCCGAGGATCAGCACCGTGCCCCCGATGATCCCGGCGAGAAGACCGACGTTGCGCTTCTGGCCGGATCCACCCGGACCGCCGGGTCCCCCGGGACCACCCGGTCCCCCGGGTCCGAAGCCACCCTGGCCGAAGCCCTGGCCACCCTGCCCCTGGCCGAACCCGCCCGCGGCGTAGCTCGGCGCGCCGTCGTACCCACCGGGTCCGGTGGAGTACGGGAGCTGGGTGGTCGGCTCACCGGAGTAGGGCGCGGGTGCGGCGGAGTACGACGGCGAGGCCCCGGCGCCCGAGCCCGGGACGCCGAAGCCCTGGCTGGGCAGCTGCTGCGTCGGCTGCGACGGCGGGAACGGCTGACCCTGCGAGTGCTGACCGGGCAGCGGCTGCCCGTGCGACCCCGGGAACTGCTGGCCCTGCGACCCGGGCGACGACGTCGACCCCGAGGCCGGACCCGACGGCTCCCCGAAGGAGGCCGGGGGCAGCTGCTGGGTGGGGTCGGACGCGCTCGGCGGCGTCTGCGCCGCCGGCGGCGTGGCGGCCGAGCCCGCGGCGGGCTCCTCGATCCAGAACTGCCAGTCACCGGGGGGCGCGGGCCACGCGGGGTCGGGCTCCCACCCCTCCGGCGGGGACCATCCCTGGGGCGGCGTCGGCCAGCCGGGCGGCGGGTTGAACTGGTAGGCCACAGGGGTCCCTCTCTCGAAAACCGGGTTCGGCGTCATTCTCGCAGACACGCGCCCGCTGCGGCGGGATGGAAGCGCGATGGAGGACGACGGTGCAGGCGCCTGCCTACGCTGCACCGGTGACCTCCCCGACCCCCTCCCCGACCGGACCCGACGACGCACGTCGAGCCGCGCCGTCGACCTCCCGCGCCCTCGACGGCGCGGACGCCCTCGAGCCGCTGCGCGATCTCTTCGTCGGCAGCTCCTCCGGCGTCGTCTACCTCGACGGGAACAGCCTCGGGCGCCCCCTGCGCGCGACGGCGACCTCGCTCGCCGCCTTCGTCACCGAGCAGTGGGGCGGCCGGCTGATCCGGGGCTGGGACGAGGGCTGGTCCGGCCTGCCGCTCACGCTGGGCGACGACCTCGGCCGCGTCGCGCTCGGCGCAGCGCCCGGGCAGACCTGGGTCGGCGACTCCACGACCGTCACGCTCTACAAGCTCCTGCGTGCCGCGGTGGCCGCGCAGCGCGGCGAGGAGGGCGACGGTGATCGCGACGAGATCGTCATCGACACGGACAACTTCCCCACCGACCGCTACGTGGTCGAGGGGGTGGCGCGCGAGTGCGGCATGACCGTGCGGTGGCTGCCGGTGTCGACGAGCGCCGGCGTCGACGTGGCGGGGCTCGCCGAGGTCCTGTCGGAGCGCACGGCCGTGGTGGTGCTGAGCCAGGTCGCGTACCGCTCGGGCTGGCTCGCGGACGTCGCGGCGATCACGGCGGCGGTGCACGACGTCGGCGGGCTCGTGCTGTGGGACCTGTGCCACTCGGTCGGGTCGGTGCCGATCGAGCTGGACGCGCACGGCGTCGACCTCGCGGTGGGCTGCACCTACAAGTACCTGAACGGCGGGCCGGGCTCGCCGGCGTTCGGCTACGTGGCGCGGCGCCACCAGGAGCGCCTCGCGCAGCCGATCCAGGGCTGGATGGGCCACGCCGACCCGTTCGCGATGGGGCCGAGGTACGCGCCGGCCAGCGGACCGCGGCGGTACCTGTCCGGTACGCCGCCGATCCTCGGGATGCTGGCGATGCGGGACATGGTCGCGCTGCTGGACGAGGTCGGCATCGCGGCCGTGCGGGCGAAGTCGCTGGCGCTGACGGAGCACGTGATCGCGCTGACCGACGAGCGGCTGGCTCCGCTCGGCGTCACGCTCGCGTCCCCGCGCGACGGCGACCGGCGCGGCGGGCACGTCACGCTCACCCACCCGCGCATGCGCGAGGTGGTCACCGCGCTCTGGCAGCGGGACGTGCTGCCGGACTACCGCGACCCGCACGGGCTGCGGATCGGGCTGTCGCCGCTCTCGACGTCGTTCGCGGAGGCCGAGGCGGGGGTGGACGCGGTCGCGGAGGTGCTGCGCGATCTGGCGGGCTGAGTCGGTGTGGACGAACCACCCCGCGGGCGCTGGTAAAGTTCTCTGCGCGATCCCGCATAGCTCAATTGGCAGAGCATCCGACTGTTAATCGGACGGTTGATGGTTCGAGTCCATCTGCGGGAGCACCCCGAACCCCCGTCACCACCGGTGACGGGGGTTCGTTCGTTCCCGGCCCGGTCCCCGGCGATCGACTGCTGCGTCCGACGCGGTTAGGGGCCACTATCCGCGCCCTGCGCAGCAGTGGATCGGTTATCCGCGCCCTGCGCAGCGGTCGTTCGAGGGCGTCACGCCGTCAGTCCAGCCCGACGGCGGCGCGCGCCTGCGCCTCGGCCTCGTCCGCCGCGCGCAGCACCTCGGGCGACGCGACGTCCGTCCCGACGACGCTGACCTGGCTCGTGAGCGCGCCCTCGCCGTCGCGCCGGATCACCGCACGCACCTGGACGCCCCCGGGGAGGTCGCGAACCACCTGGTGCGCGATCGAGGCCTCGACGCGCTCGCGCACAACCTGCGGGAGCCCCGGGTGGTCGTCCGCGAGCGCCACGCGCCGCGTCGTCCCGTCGATCCAGCGCACGTGCACCGAGGAGGTGTCGGCGTCCCAGGACGCGCTGTCCACCTCGTGCCACGGGCGCCGCTCGACGGCGGACCAGCCGGCGGGCGCAGCGCCGTCGCCGTCGTCCCCCTCCTCCGCGACCACGACCCACTCCCGCGCGCCCAGCACGAGCCAGCCCCCGCCGACCACGGGCGCCGCTGCGATCGGCTGCACCGCCGCCGCCCGCACGACGTCGGCGGGCGGACGGGGAGCACGGCGCGGGCGACGAGGGAGCAGGGCCATCCCTCGACCGTAGCCCCGCCCGCGCCACAGCCGCGAAGCACCGTTGCTGTGAACGGTCACAGATGAAACCCGACCGCTCCCGATCCGATACGCCCGCGAAACGCGCGCACGGTCGGATGAGACCGCCGGGGGCACCGACACCAGAACCGAAAGTGGGCCATGCCGCTCTCATCCCCACCCCCGCGTCAGGAACCTGCCGCCTCCTGGATCACGCACCGCCGTCGTCCGCTCGCCGTCCTCGCCGCCATCGCCGTCGCCACCACCGGCGCCGCCGTCGCGGCGACCCCCGCGGGCGCCCTCACCTACGTCACCGACGAGCGCGGTGTCGTGTGGCAGATCCACGACGCCGCGCCGCCGTCGCTCGACACCGGCAGCATCCGCGTCGCCACCGGCTCGCCGATCCAGGGCTTCGGCAGCATCCTCGTGCGCGTCGACGGGCTCGACGCGGCCGACGAGCCGCGCCTGAACGGCGAGATGGCCCGCGGCTACGGCCTCACCCAGACCGCCGAGGGTTCGTTCGACACCACGCAGGCCCTCGACCTCGGGGGCGTCCTGGCCACGCGCGACGTCGACCTCGACGCCGCCGGCGCGACCGCCCGCTTCGTGGACTCCTTCACCAACACGACCGACCGCGAGCTGACGGTCAACGTGTCCTTCGGCGGGTCGCTCGGCTACGGCACGGGGACGAACCAGAGCCTCGTGCGGGCGACGTCGTCCGGCGACACCACGGTGGACGCCGCCGACTCCTGGGCCGTGATGAGCACGAGCGTGGAGAACTCGCGCCCCGTCGGCGTCGCGCTCGGCGCCCCCGGGAGCCTCAGCGGCACCGGTAATCAGCAGCGCGACCCGTTCACCACCCCGCTGTCCACGTCGGGCCACGAGGCCTCGTTCTACGGGTTCATCGACGAGCTGACGCTCGAGCCGGGCGCCTCGGCGTCGCTGGCCCGCTTCGTGCACGTGGGTGTGCCGGGCGCCGACCGGCTCGCGCAGGCCGAGCAGCGGCTCGCCGCGATCGCCGCCGCCCCCGACCTCGGGGGCCTGCCGCTCGCGCAGGTGTGCTCGGTGGCCAACTGGGACGTGACGGCGCTGCCGGGCTACGACGCCGCCGCGTGCGACGCCGCCGGCCCGATCCCGATGCCCGCCGCACCGCAGACCCCGGCCGCCGTGACCTCGGTGGCCTACGACGTCGTCGGACGCACGATCGAGGACCTGCAGGCCGACATGGTGGCCGGCGTGGTGACCTCGGAGGAGATCACGCAGGCCTACCTCGACCGGATCGCGGTGTACGACGGCGGCCCTCAGGGCTTCCACGCCTACCTCCATGTCGCGGGCGACGCGCTCGACCAGGCGCGCGCCGCGGACGCCGAGCGGGCCGCGGGAGGGTCGGGTGAGCTCCTCGGCATCCCGATCGCGCTGAAGGACCTGTTCGACACCTCCGACATGCCGACGACGGGCGGCACGCGTGCGCTGGAGGGCTTCCAGCCGGCGCAGGACGCCTTCCAGGTCGCGCGGCTGCGCGAGGCCGGTGCCGTGCTGATCGGCAAGGCCAACCTCTCGGAGTTCGCCAACTCCGGCGGGCAGAGCGAGTCTGGCTGGATGCAGACGTGGAACGCGCTCTACCCCTCGAAGACGTCGTACGGCTCCTCGGGCGGCTCCGCCGTCGCCGTCGCCGCCAGCATGGCGAGCGCCGCGATGGGCACGCAGACCGGTGTCTCGCTCTACGCACCGACGACGGGCGCCTCGCTCACGACGTTCCGCGGCACCGACGGCATGGCCAGCGGCCACGGCGTCATCCCGCTGACCTGGTACCAGGACTACGCGGGCCCGATCGCGCGCACCACGACCGACCTCGCCTATCTGCTGAACGCCACCACCGGGACCGACGCCGGTGACCCGCTCACGGTCGAGGCGGACGCGCGCCGCCCCGCCGACTGGACCGACTCGCTCGACGCCGCGGCGCTCGAGGGCAAGGTCGTGGGCTTCATCCCGGCCTCGTTCGTCTCGAGCTATGCCGACGACGGCACGGGCGAGTCCACGCGCGAGCGGCTCGACGAGCTCGTGGCCGCCGGGGCGACGCTGCAGGAGATGCCGGCGCCGCCGGTCGTGCCCGGTGCTCCGGGCGGCAGCCGCGGCATGGAGGGCTGGGCCCGCTACATCGAGCTGCACGACAACTTCCCGTTCGTCGACGGCAACGCGATCCTCGCCTCCGACAAGGTGCTCCCCTACAACCGGCGATCGCTCGGCACGACGCCGCGGCTCACCCCCGAGCAGGTGCAGGCGTGGGACGACTACCGCAAGCGCTACAAGGCGGAGATCGCGGCCTGGATGGACGCCGCGGGCGTCGACGTCGTGGCCTACCCCGGCTTCCTCAGCGACATGTACAACAACGACGCCGCGGCCAGCCAGCTGACCTCCGACCGCGCCAGCGGCGTGCTGACCTCGAACGTGGGGCTGCCGACCGTCGTCGTGCCGGTGGGCCTGAACCCGCACGGGTACACGACGTCGCTGCAGCTGGTGGGGCGCGCGTGGGACGACGCCGCGGTGCTCGGGATGGGCTACGCGCTGGAGCAGGAGGCGGACGCGCAGCAGCACACGACGTTCGCGCCGCCGCTGGCCTACGACCCGGACTTCACCGACGTCGACCGCAGCAACCAGTTCTTCCGCGAGATCTCCTGGCTCGCCGACCGCGGCATCTCCACCGGCTGGGCGGAGGCCGACGGGACCGCGACGTTCCGACCGCTGCTGCCGATCGCCCGCGACGCCATGGCCGCGTTCCTCTACCGCTACGTCGCCCCCGTGGGCTACGAGGCGCCGGAGGTCTCGCCGTTCACCGACGTGGCCGTGGGCGACCAGTTCTACACGGAGATCGCGTGGCTGGCGGAGTCGGGCATCTCCACCGGGTGGGAGGTCGGCGAGGGGGCCTTCGAGTTCCGGCCGCTCGACCCGATCGCGCGCGACGCCATGGCGGCCTTCCTCTACCGCCTGGCGGACTCGCCCGACGTCGAGGCGCCGGGCACGACGCCGTTCACGGACGTCGCCCCCGGCGACCAGTTCGCCACCGAGATCGGCTGGCTCGCCGCCACGGGTGTGTCCACCGGCTGGCAGGGCAACGACGGCACGGCGATCTACCAGCCGCTGAACCCGATCGCGCGCGACGCGATGGCCGCGTTCCTGTACCGGTTCGACCGGCTCGACCTCGGCGTGGGTGCCGGCGGGAGCGCCGGGTGACCGCGGTGTGACCGTCGCACCAGGCGGATGACGACGGCGGGTGGGCACCTGCGCCGCGCAGGTGCCCACCCGCTCGCCCGTAGGATCGTGCTCGCCGGTTCGCCGGCGCGGCCCCCTTAGCTCAGCCGGTCAGAGCAGCGGACTCATAATCCGTCGGTCCTGGGTTCAAGCCCCAGAGGGGGCACCACCGGAGGGGTCGGCAGAGGCGCCCCTCCCTCCCCCAGCGCCGCGACCATGTGGCGCAGCAGCCGCCGTGCGGCGTCCCTATCGCCGTCGTCGAGGCCCGCGAGCATGCGCTCCTCGACGGACCGCACCCCCGCCGTCGCGCCGGCGAGAGCCCGGCGACCCCGCGGCGTGAGCTCGGCGGGAAGCGCCCGGCCGGCGGCCGCGGCGGCGGGCCGCGTGACGGCGCCGTCGCGCTCGAGCGCCTGCAGCAGCACGTGCATCGACTGCCGCGTGACGAAGACGCCGCGCGCGAGCTCGGATCCGGACAGGCCCGGACGCTGCGCGAGCAGCTCCAGGCACGCGTAGTGCGTCACCGTCATGCCGAGCGGTCGGAGCTCATCCTCCATCGCCGCGCGCAGCGCGCTCGCGGCCTGCTTGAGGAGATAGCCCAGGGACGTGTCGAGATCGACACCCTGCTCGCGTTGACCCATGTCAGCAGTCTGACATATCGTCCTGGTCGTCAGAAAACTGACACGTCAACGAGGAGGACACCATGCCCGTCACCGGACCCGACTTCATCTCCCTCCAGGTCAGCGACCTGGACGCGTCCCAGGCGTTCTACGAGACCTACCTGGGCCTGGTGCGCTCACCCGCCGGACCGCCCCACGCCGTCGTCTTCACCACCCAGCCGGTGGCGTTCGCGCTGCGCGACGTCGTCCCCGGGACCGACCTGACGGTGGTCGACCGTCCCGGGCTCGGCGTCGCCCTGTGGCTGCACGCGACCGAGGTGCAGGCGATCCACGACCGCCTCCGCGCCGACGGGCACCCGATCGTCGCCGACCCGATCGACGGCCCGTTCGGCCGCACGTTCACGTTCGCCGATCCCGACGGCTACCACGTCACGCTCCACGACCAGGCTTGAGCGGATCGCGCCGATCACCGATCCTTGGCGGGCGCGCGGGCGTCGGCGGGCGCGCGGGTCTCGGCGCGCCCCGGCCCGACCGACGGCGAGCGCACCGACCACCCCTGTCGCCGCCGGCCGAGCAGTGCTAGACCGGAGGGATGAGCACATCGACACGCCACACCGCTCACCTCCCCCGCACCCTCGTCGGCCTCACCGCCGCGGTGCTCCTCGTGGCCGGCTGCAGCCCGGGCGGCGACGCGCCGTCCCCCGCGCCGTCGGAGACCTCCTCGACGACGGCGAGCTCGCCCGCACCCAGCACCGACCCGTCCTCGAGCAGCTCCTCGAGCGCGCCGTCGCCGACGTCGTCCACCACCGCACCCACCTCCTCGCCGTCGGCCTCCGGGTGCCCGGCCACCGAGGCGGGCACCCCGCCCGGGGCCGCGACCACGCAGGTCGTGGACGTGGACGGCGACGGCGCCGCCGACACCGCCTGGCTCACCGGCGGCGCCGACCGGACCTTCGGCATCACCACCGCGTCCGGGGCGACGTCCTCGCTCCCGATCGACTCCGCCAGCCCGATCGCGGCCTCGGCCGTCGTCGGGACCGTGTCCGCGGTCGACGGCTCCGACGTCACGGTCGCGCTCGTCGACCTCGGCCGCGAGGCGCGGCTGCTGACCTTCGTGGACTGCGCCGTCACGGCGACGACGGACTCCTCCGGCGCCCCCTACGTCTTCGACCGCGGCTTCACCGGTCAGGGCACGGGCGTGGGCTGCTCCGACGTCGACGGCGAGAACCGGCTCGCCGGCCTGCTCGCCTCCCAGGAGGGCGACGGCTGGACGGTGACGCGCACGCTCATCGACCTGGACGACAGCGGCCGGCTCGCCTCGAACGGCACGAGCGAGGTCGTCGCCTCGGGCGCCGGCCAGGACGAGCCGGTGGTGACGACGGCGCAGGAGGTCTCGTGCGGCGACCTCGTCGCGGGCGCGGGCGGGCTCAGCGAGCCGGCGTCCTGACCGTCCGCGCACCGGCCACCAGCCGGCGGTGGCCGGCCGCGCCCGGGAACGAGAAAGCCCCCTCGTCGTCGCGGCGCAGGGGGCAGAGCCGCGACGTCGAGGGGACCTTCGGGAACCACTGTAAACGGTCACAGCCGCTGATATGTCACTACTGATGAATCCTGACGCGATCCTTGCACGAGCCTCCGGCGGATCGTTGCAAGATCGCGCCACGGCCGCGTCATCTTGAGCGCACCCCTACGCGGGAGCGGTCAGGTGTCGCTGAGCCGGCGCCGCTCGTCCTCGAGCGCGTAGACCTGTGCCCACGCCGCGCCCGAGTCCGGGTCGCCCGGGTCCAGCGCGAGCGCGTGGGACTTGAGATCCCCGATCCGCCGCGTGAGACCCAGCCGTCGCAGCGCCGTCACCACACCGAGGGTGTACCCCTCCATCTCACCGGCGACGGCCGGGATCGGCGCCACGGTCATCTCACGAACGAGCGGGGCGAGCGTCGCCGTCGCGCCCTCGAGCACCTCGGTGACCCAGCGCGCCGAGGCGGCGCGGTGAGCGTCGGCGGTCCCGCCGAGCTCGACCGTCGTCCGCGCCGGCGCGGCGACGCCGCCCGCGGCGCGCAGGGCGTCGTGCACCGCGCGGTGGCTCGGCACCTGGAACGTCTGCGCATCGAGCGCGTCGAACCCGGCGGGGGCGGCGAAGGCGGGGAACTGCAGCGCGACCTCGAGCACCTGGCGCTCGAGACGCGCCACGGGGTCGGTGAGGACCGGGGCGCGCGGCACCGGCGCCTCCGCTCCCCCGCCCTGGCGGGGATCCCGGCCGTCACGCCCACCGCCCGGTCCCCCGCGCTGCTGACCGCCCGAGTCCCCCGGGCGCGACGGCGGTCGACGCCGCGACGCGTCCGTGACGGCGCGGCGCACGTCGGCCGGTTCCATCTGGACCCACCCCGCGAGCTGCCGCGCGTACTCGGCCCGCAGCGCGACGTCGCGAATGGTGGCGACCACGGGCGCGGCGACGCGCAGCCCCGCGACCCGACCCTCCGCCGTCGCCATGTCGACGTCCGACAGCGCCGTGCGGATGGCGAACTCGAAGAGCGGCTCGCGGTCGGAGATGAGCTTGCGCACGGCGCCGTCGCCCTGCTGGACGCGCACCTCGCACGGGTCCAGGCCGTCGCTCGAGACCGAGACGAACGTCTGGGCGGCGAACTGCTGATCCTCGTCAAAAGCACGCATCGCGGCCTTCTGACCGGCGGCGTCGCCGTCGAACGTGAAGATGACCTCGCCGCCGACGGCGCGTCCCGAGGACAGCAGGACGCCCGTCGCGCCGGTCTGCGAGTCGCCCAGCAGCCGCCGGATGATGCGCGTGTGGTCGGTGCCGAACGATGTGCCACAGGTGGCGACCGCCGTCGTGATGCCCGCGAGATGACAGGCCATGACGTCGGTGTAGCCCTCGACGACCACCACCTGGCGTCCCTGCGAGATCGCCTTCTTCGCAAGGTCGATCCCGTACAGCACCTGCGCCTTGTGGTAGATCGGCGTCTCGGGGGTGTTGAGGTACTTGGGGCCGGGGTCGTCGTCGTACAGCCGGCGGGCGCCGAAGCCGATGACGTCGCCCGTGAGGTCGCGGATCGGCCACATCAGGCGGCCACGGAAGCGGTCGTAGTGGCCGCGGTTGCCCTGCGAGACGAGTCCGGCGGCCGAGAGCTCGGCCTGCGTGAACGCGCGGCCCTGGAGGTGGCGCAGCAGCGAGTCCCACCCCTTCGGGGCGTATCCGACACCGAAGTGCGCCGCCGCCGCGCGGTCGAAACCGCGCTCGGCCAGGAACGCGCGCGCGGCGCCCGCCTCCGGCGAGGTCAGCTGCTGCGCGAAGAACTCGGCCGCGACCCGGTGCGCCTCGACCAGCCGCTGGCGCTTCCCGGGCTCCTCGCGCGGCCGCGAGGGGGCACCGGTCGCGTCCTCCTCGTAGCGCAGCGTGACGTTGTAGCGGCCCGCGAGCCGCTCGACGGCCTCGGCGAACGGGAGGTGGTCGATCTTCTGGACGAAGGAGATGACGTCGCCGCCCTCGCCGCAGCCGAAGCAGTGCCACAGCTGGACGGGCGGGCGAACGTGGAAGGAGGGGGTGCGCTCGTCGTGGAACGGGCACAGGCCCTTCATCGAGCCGACCCCGGCGCTCTTCAGCGCCACGTGCTCGCCGACGACCTCCTCGATCTTGGCCGTCTCCCGCACCGCCGCGATCGAGTCACGGTGGAGGAGGGCCATGCCCCCGAGTCTAGGTCCGGGCGGGCGCGGGACCGCCCCGTGTCACCCCTCCTGGGGATCGCGGGCATTGCGGTCGTCGCGCCACGCGATCCACCGCTTCGTCAGCTCCAGGTCGTACTCCGGCCCGCCGGTGCTGACCGTGAAGAAGGTGGCGCCTGCCGCCAGCAGCTCCTCGCCGATCTCCTCGGGCTCCTTGCCGACCCCGACCGACCGCTCGACCGCCGCGTCGTCGCGCCCGACGGCGGCGGCGTGCTCGGTCAGGAGCGCCGAGCGCTCGCGCAGCGCGTCGGCGTCGCCGAAGGAGTGCCACACGTCGGCGTGCTCGGCGACCAGGCGCAGCGTCTTGCGCGGGCCGGAGCCGCCGATCATGATCGGGATCTCGCGCACGGGCGCGGGGTTGAGCTTCGACCAGCGCTCCTTGATGCGCGGGAGCGCCCGGCCGAGGTCGGCGATCCGGCTGCCGGCCGTGCCGAACTCGTAGCCGTACTCGTCGTAGTCGCGCTCGAACCAGCCGGCCCCGATGCCGAGGATGAGCCGGCCGTTCGAGATGTGGTCGACCGTGCGGGCCATGTCGGCCAGCAGCTCGGGGTTGCGGTAGCTGTTGCAGCTCACGAGGGCGCCGATCTCCGCGCGCTCGGTCTGCTCGGCCCAGGCGCCGAGCATGGTCCAGCACTCGTAGTGCAGGCCGTCGGGCTCACCGCTGAGCGGGAAGAAGTGGTCCCAGTTGAAGATGACGTCGACGCCGGCCTCCTCCGAGCGCAGGACGGCCTCGCGGAGCTGGGCGTAGGTGGCGTGCTGCGGCTGGAGCTGGACTCCGATGCGGATCGCGGTCATGTGATCCACGCTACGCCCGGGTCGCGCCTGCCGTCAGGGCCGGGGCGAGCGGGCCCTGGCGGGCGCCGTCACCGCCCGACCGTCCTCGCTGGGAGCGGCTGCGTCTCGCCCACAGCGGCTGGTGGGGTGCGCGCCGTCGAGCGCAATGCTCTGACCAGCGGCGACGCTCGGATCTCCCTGGCGATCCCGCGGCCAGCCGCTGTGCGCGAGGCCCCAGCCGCTGTGAGCGAGGGCGACGACGCCGCCGAACCGCCCGGGTCGCGCCCGCCGTCAGGCCTGCTGCACCAGCCGCCCGTGCCACGCCATCGCCGACAGGTCGGTCAGCGACGCGACCTGGTCGATCACGACGCGCAGCCGCGCGGCGTCGTCGTCCGCCTGGCGGTGGTCGGCGAGGAACGACGGTTCGAGCGTCAGCTCGGGCCGCTCCACCAGCACCTCGACGAGCTCGGAGACGATCTGCCGCTGGTAGCGGTAGACGGGCTCGTGCTCGCGCGGCGCCATGACGTAGAGCGCGGCGATGCCCTTGAGCACGGCGATCTCGGCGCGCGTGGTGGGCGGCACCTCGAGCCGCGCCGTGTAGCGCTCCAGGTCGCCCGACCCGTGGCTCGCCCGCGTCGCGTCGACGCTCGCCCCGACGAACCGGCCGATGAGCTGGCTGGCCATGTCCTTGACGTGCGCGAGGCTCTCGCGCGTGCCGTCGTAGGCCTCGACCCACAGCGGGCTGGCGAGCAGCCGCTGCAGGGCCGCGCCCAGCTCGTCGTCGCTCTCGGTCGGGTCGTACCACGCGCGCACCTGGGCGACAACGCGGTCCTGCTCGGCCGGTTCGGCCAGCCGGCGCGGCTCCACGCGCCAGCCGACGATCGCGTCCTCGACGTCGTGCACCGAGTAGGCGACGTCGTCGGCCAGGTCCATGACCTGGGCCTCGAGGCACGTGGTGCGCTCCGGCGCCCCCGCGCGCATCCAGGCGAAGACCTCGAGGTCGTCGTCGTACACGCCGAACTTGCGGCTGCGGCGGCCGTCGACCCGACGCGGCGCGTCCTCGCGCCGCCACGGGTACTTGGCCGACGCGTCCAGGCTCGCCCGCGTGAGGTTCAGGCCGATGCACCGGCCGTCCTCGCGGAATACCTTGGGCTCGAGGCGCGTGAGGATGCGCAGGGTCTGGGCATTGCCCTCGAACCCGCCCGCGTCCTCCGCGACCTCCGCGAGCGCCGCCTCGCCGTTGTGTCCGAAGGGCGGGTGCCCCAGGTCGTGCGCGAGGCAGGCGGTGTCGACGACGTCGGGGTCGCAGCCCAGCTGCTTGGCCAGCTCGCGGCCGACCTGGGCGACCTCGAGGGAGTGCGTGAGCCGGGTGCGCACGAAGTCGTCCGTGCTGGGCGCGAGCACCTGCGTCTTGGCACCGAGTCGGCGCAGCGCCGAGGAGTGCAGCAGCCGCGCGCGGTCGCGCTCGTACGGCGAGCGGCGCACGTTCTTGGACGCCTCGGGCAACCAGCGGTCGACGTCGCTCACGCCGGAGGCGTGCATCATCAGGGGCGGTTGCCAGGACATCGCCCACCAGCCTAGTGGCGCGGGGCCGCACCGGCCGGGTGCCGCCCCTCCCCTAGTCTCGATCCATGACTGTCACGGGGCGACGGACGACGGCGGCACTCCTGCTCGCGGGCACGCTGGCGGCGTGCAGCCCGGACCCGCCGGTCGACCTCGACGCCGCCGAGCGCTGGTTCCAGGACGTGACGAGGACCGCGCCGGTCTTCGGCGGTGGCGGCCGGACGTCCGTGATGCCGGAGGACGACACCGCCCTCCGTGGGAACCAGGTCATGCAGGAGAACCTTCCCGACATCGCCCTGACCGAGGTCCGCGCCGCATGCTACGGCGGCGGCGTGGTGACCCTCGTCGTCGAGGTGCGGACGAGCGACACCGCGCAGACCCGGGGCGACGAGCTCCCGTGCGACGAGGAGCTCCACGACCTCGGCATCACGGCCGACGGCGTGACGACCGTCGGGTTCAGCGCCTACGCACCCGAGGACGCGCAGACCAGCTACCTGGTGGTGCTCGAGCAGTCCTCGTGACGCGATTTGGTCCACCCCCACCGCGCCGACAGAATGGCGCGATGAGTGCGAGCGTCCAGGACATCTGCACCACCCACCCCGTCTCGGTCCCCCGGACCGAGGGTCTGCAGTGGTGGCACACCGCCGTGATCTACCAGATCTACCCGCGCTCGTTCGCGGACAGCGACGGCGACGGCCTGGGTGACCTGCCCGGCATCACCGCGCGGCTCGGTCACCTCGCGCGCCTCGGCGTCGACGCCCTGTGGCTCTCCCCTTCTACACCTCGCCGCAGGCCGACCACGGCTACGACATCGCCGACTACCGCGACGTCGACCCGATCTTCGGCACCCTCGCGGACGCGGACGCGCTGATCGAGCGCGCCCACCAGCTGGGCCTGCGCGTCGTCGTCGACCTCGTGCCGAACCACACCTCCGACGCGCACGCGTGGTTCCGCGCGGCGCTCGAGTCGGCCCCCGGCAGCGCCGAGCGTGCCCGCTACCACTTCCACGACGGCCGCGGCGAGGACGGGCAGGAGCCGCCCAACAACTGGCAGAGCGTGTTCGGTGGGCCCGCCTGGACCCGCACCACGAACGCCGACGGCACGCCCGGCCAGTGGTACCTGCACCTGTTCGACACGCGGCAGCCGGACCTGAACTGGGAGAACCCGGAGATCCGCGACGAGTTCCGCTCGGTGCTGCGGTTCTGGCTGGACCGCGGCGTGGACGGGTTCCGCGTCGACGTCGCGCACGGCATGGTCAAGGCCGAGGGCCTGCCCGACTGGGCCGGCCACTCCTCGATGATCTCCGAGGCCGAGACGGGCGACGGCGACGAGGGAGAGCAGGCAGGCGACGACGTCGACCTCGGCAACGTCGGCCCCATGTGGAACCAGCCCGGCGTGCACGAGATCTACCGCGACTGGCACGCGGTGCTCGAGGAGTACGGGGCCGACCGCATGCTCGTGGCCGAGGCGTGGGTCTCCCCGCTGCCCGAGCTCGCGCGCTACGTCCGCCCCGACGAGATGCAGCAGGCGTTCAACTTCGCCTTCCTCGCCTCGCACTGGCACGCCGACGAGCTCCGGAGCGTCATCGAGCACTCGATCCAGGTCAACGACTCCGTCGGCGCCCCGACCACGTGGGTCCTGTCCAACCACGACGTCGTGCGGCACGCCACGCGCTTCGGCCTGCGGTCGGCCGGGGGAACGTCGCGCCGGTCGGGCCCGACGACGACCAGGGCGACCCCGAGCTCGGCCTGCGCCGCGCCCGGGCCGCGACCCTGCTGATGCTGGCGCTGCCCGGCTCCGCCTACCTCTACCAGGGCGAGGAGCTCGGGCTGCCCGAGGCGACCACGCTCGAGATGGCGGTCCGGCAGGACCCGACCATCGCGCGCGGCGGCGGCCTCGGCCGCGACGGCTGCCGCGTCCCGCTGCCGTGGGAGTCCGCCGCGCCGGCGTACGGCTTCTCCCCCACCGGCGAGAGCTGGCTGCCGCAGCCCGCGGTGTACGGGCGCCTCGCGCTCGACGCGCAGAAGGGCGACCCCGCCTCGACCTACGAGTTCTACCGGCACGCCCTGCGCACCCGGCGCGACTACGCGCTCGGGTCCGGCGGGCTCGCGTGGATCGACCTCGACCTGGCCGACGTGCTCGGGCTGTCCAACGGCGAGCTGGTCGTGATCGCGAACACGGGTGAGAGGCAGGTCCGCCTGCCCGAGGGGCTCGAGCCGATCATCGCGAGCGCCGACCTCGACACGCACGCCGACGGCGCGCTCTACCTGCCGGGCGACACCACGCTGTGGGCACGGCGCACCCACCCCGAGCCGCTGCGCAAGCCCTTCGGCCCCGACTGAGTCGGGCGGGCGCCGCCGGCCCGGTCAGGGCGGGGCGGCGGCGCCCCACCCCGCGTCGAGGGCGAGCTCCCACACGAGCGCGCCGCGGCGGGCCGGGAGCACGACGGCGTCGCCCGCCACCCGGGGCGCCTCACCGCGCAGCACGGTCGGCTCCGCCCCGCCGAGGAGTTCCAGCGGCAGCCGGACGTCCTCGCCGTCGGCGCGCGCGACGTGCACCAGCAGCCGCTGCTCGGCGTGCTCGCGCAGATACGTGAGCGAGTCGACCCCGACGTGCGCCCACCGCAGGCCCCCGCGCCGCAGCGCCACGTGCTCGCGGCGCAGCGCGATCCACGCCCGGTAGTCCTCCCAGGTCGCGCCGTCCCACGCGGCCGGGTCCCAGGGGAACGGTGTGCGCGCGTGCTCACCGTTCGTCCCGGTCAGCCCGATCTCGTCGCCCGCGAAGACCGAGGGCACACCGGGCATCGTCATCTGCAGCGCGAGCGCCAGCAGGTGCAGGTCGCGACCAGCGCCGTCGTGGTCGACCCCGCCCTTGACGCCACCGCCGGCCACGGTGCGGAACCGTGGCGTGTCGTGCGAGCTGAGGTGCAGCGTGGACGCCGCCAGGGCGGACCACGGCATGGCCGCGTGCACCTCGCGCATCGTGCGCGTGATCGCGTGCGCGGGCAGCACGGGGATGTCGACCGGCAGCCCGAGGAAGTGCAGGCCGTGCTCGACGGCGTCGCTCCCACCCGTGCCCGCGCCCGGCGCTCCCCCGTTGAGCCACGTCCACAGCGGGCGGGTGAAGCCCTGGTAGTCCATGGTCCCGTCCCAGCCGTCGCCGCTCAGGTCGGCGCCGGCGTCGTGCCCGTGCTCGGCCAGCAGCCACGCGTCGGGGTCGACGGCGTGCATGGTCGCGCGGATCTCGCGCGCGACCTCGTGGGTGAGGTCGTCCGCGCCGAGCCGCCCGGTCATGTTCGCGACGTCGATGCGCCAGCCGTCCAGGCCGGCGGCCGTCCAGCGCCCGACGACGGAGTCCGCGCCCCGGTACAGGCGCCGCCGCAGCTCGGTGCTCGTGTGGTCGAGCTTGGGCAGCGAGGGGACGTCGAGCCAGGAGACGTACTCGTGCGGGTGCTCCGTGAAGGAGTAGAAGGCCGCCTCGGGTGAGTCGGCCTCCGCCTGGGCCGCGAGGAACCACTCGTGCTCGCGACCGGTGTGGTTCGTGGTGAGGTCGCCGAGCACGCGCAGGCCGCGGGCGTGGGCCGCGGCGATGAGACGCAGCAGCGCGTCGTCCCCGCCCAGGGCGGGGTCGATGCGGTCGAACGTGACGGCGTCGTAGCGGTGGTTGGACCGGCCCTCGAACATCGGCGTCAGGTAGAGCACCCCCGCGCCGAGCGCGACGACGTGGTCGAGGTGGGCGGCCACGCCGTCGAGATCGCCGCCGTACCACTGGCGCTCGACGCCGGGGCCGCTGCCGATGACGGGCTCGTCCCACGCCGCCTCGCGCGCCCACGCGGGCGGCGCGGTGTCCGGCGAGGACCGCGCGAACCGGTCGGGGAAGATCTGGTAGGCGACCTCGTCGGCCACCCAGTCCGGCGGTGCGTGGTCGACCCGCAGGAGGAAGTCGGCACCGTCGGAGGTGTCGCGCGCGTGCACGCCCTCGGCGTTGAGCCAGCGGTAGGCGCCGTCCGGACCGCCGAGGAAGAACCGGTAGCTCGTGACGGGGTTGGTCAGCGGCAGCGCCACGTGCCACCAGCGCCCGCCCGCGGTGCGCCCACCGGCGCGTGCCGGGGTGAGGGCGGGCTCGCCGTCGCGCAACGAGCGCAGGACCACGCGGTCGGCGCCGTCGCGGCCGTCGGCGAGGTCGGGCACCAGCACGCGCAGACCCGCCGTGCCGCCGAGCCGGTACGGACCGGGATCGACGAAGCGGGCGGAACCGTCGTGGTGGGGATCGCGCAGGTCGGGGCGGCTCATCCCTTCACGGCGCCCGAGGTGATGCCGCCGATGATGTAGCGCTGCAGGTACTGGAACAGCAGGATGATCGGCACGGCGATGACCACCGAGCCGGCCGCGAACCAGCCCAGGTTGTTGGACTGGTCCGCCGCCAGCACGCCCTGCATGCCGACGGCGATGGTCTTGACGTCCGTGGAGCGCAGGAAGATCGAGGCCAGCAGGAACTCTCCGATCACCCCGACGAAGACCAGCAGCCCGGAGATCACGAGGATGGACTGCAGCAGCGGCAGCAGAATGCGCACGAACACCTGGAAGTGGCCGGCGCCGTCGATCTTGGCGGCCTCGTCCAGCTCGATCGGGACCGTGTCGAAGAAGCCCTTGATCAGGTAGACCTGCCCGAGCGAGCCGCCGAGCATGATGAGGATGTAGCCCGCGAGGCTGTCGAGGCCGAAGGCCGGCAGCACCTCACCCACCACGCTGAACATCTGGAACAGCGCGACCGTGACGAGGATCTGCGGGAACATCAGGATCAGCAGGAGCGAGAGCAGCCCGGCGCGACGGCCGCGGAAGCGGAAGCGCGAGAACGCGTAGGCGGCGAAGCAGCTGAAAAGGAGCTGCACCAGCACGACCACGGCCGCCACGACCACCGTGTTGAGCGCCCACCGGAAGAAGGGCCGCGAGGGGTTGCTCCACAGCTGCTCGAAGTTGACGAAGCTGATGACGCGCGGGATGAGGTCGGTCGAGGCGACCGAGCCGATCGGGTTCAGCGCCGCCGAGACGATGTACAGGATCGGGATGACGGCGTAGATGCACGCCAGCACGCCCACGAGGTAGCGCCAGGAGAGCTGGCGCCACCAGCGCGCGCCCCGCAGCCTGTCGGCCGGGGCGCCCTTCGGCGGTCGACGGCGGCCGAGGCGGCGCGCCTCGGGGTCGGCGGGGGCTTGACGACGGCGGTGGTCGCCACGGTCGCCGCCAGAGGATCGGGTGCGGAGGTCATGTCAGCTCATCTCCTCGAGCTTGCGGGTCCCGCGGAACTGGATGGCGGCGAGCACGCCCGTGAGGACGAACAGCAGCACCGAGACGGCCGAGGCGAAACCGATCTGCGACCCGCCGCTGCCGAACGCGAGCCGGTAGGTGTAGCTGATGAGGATGTCGGTGCCGCCCGCCGTCGGGTTGTCGGGCGTGAACGGGCCGCCCTCCGTGAGCAGCTGGATCGCGTTGAAGTTGTTGAAGTTGAACGCGAACGAGGACACGAGCAGCGGCGCCGTCGAGACGAGCAGGAGGGGAAGACCACGCGCCGGAACTGGCCGAAGCCGGTCGCGCCGTCGATCGCCGCGGCCTCCTTCAGGTCGGAGGGGATCGACTGCAGGGCGCCCGTGCAGATGAGGAACATGTACGGGAACCCCATCCAGAGGTTCGTCAGGAGCACCGCGACCTTCGCCCACGTCGCGTCCCCGAACCAGTCGATCCCCGTGCCGAGCATGTCGTTGACGAGCCCGTAGTCCCTGTTCCAGAACCCCGCCCAGACCATGAGCGAGATGAACCCGGGAATCGCGTACGGCATGATCAGGAACGACCGGAAGGCGCGCTGGCCCCGCATCCGGGTCTCGTTGAGCGTGGTCGCCAGGAACAGGCCGAGCAGGAACGTGCTGCCGACCGACCCGACGGCGAAGACGATGGTCCAGCCGAGGATCGAGATGAACGGGCCCGTGATCCGCTGGTCGGAGAAGACGCGCTCGAAGTTGAACAGCCCCACGTTCTCCGACCACGACTGGGTCGCCAGGCGCTGACCGTCGGGGTCCACGAAGTAGGAGCGGTCACCCGACGGTGCGCGCTCGGCCGTGTAGACGACTCCCGTGTCGTCGTTAGTGATCGTGTCCGCGTCCTCGTCGTAGATCAGCGGCGTGCGCATCTCGATCGCCTGGAAGCCCTGGGCCTTGATGACCGTGTCGTCGTCGACCGGGACGGCGAAGCCGTCGAGAGGCTGACCCGACCCGCTGAGGTCGTTCTGCTCCTGGCGGGTGAGGATCGTGTACCCGTCGGCGGCCGTGATCGTGCCGGCCTCGATCGTGACGGCGTCGGCGGGGAGCTCGGTGAGGCCCTCCTCCTCCGAGCCCACGAACGCCTGCTCGGTGGCGGCGTCGACCAGCAGCATCTCGAACGGGCCGGTGGTCGTCGCGCCCTGCGTTCCGACGACGAGGGAGTAGACCGCGCCGCCCTCGACCTGGACGGCGGACGTGCCCACGATGCGCGCGATCGCCGCGTCCTTGCTGGATCGCGTGCCGTCGCTGTAGTTCGTCGTCGAGAGCTGGAACGTCAGCACGATCGGGTAGATGAGGAACAGCACCAGCATGAGGACGCCGGGCAGCAGGTACTTGGCCGGGACGACGCGACCGGTGAGGTAGACCGCGACGACGACGAGGACCGTCGCCCACAGCAGGGCGAGGAAGGCCCAGTTCGCCGTCGCCACGAGGGTCGGCGTGAGGGCGATGGCCAGGGCCAGCACGAGCCCGAGGCTGACGATCTTGACGATCAGGCCGCCCGAGGTGCGGGCGTCGATCGTGAGGGGGTGCCGACGGCGCGGCGGGCCGACGTCGCGACGCTGCGGCGTGGGCGTGAGGGTCTGGGTCACGAGACGCTCCCGGGTGGTGACGAGGGTGGGCCGGTCCGCTGCGGTGCGGACGTGGGCGCTCCCGGGGCCCGGCCGCGCTGGCGGCGGACCCCGGGAGTCGCGTCAGGAGCTGGCGATCGCCGAGCTGATGGTCTCGCCCGCAGTCACCATGGTGGCCGCCGGGTCGGCGCCGCCGATGATCGCGGCGTAGGCCTGGCCGAGCGGCGTCCAGACCTGGTCCATGGCGGGGATGGCCGGCATGGGCTGGGCCTGGTCGGCCGCGTCGCCGAACACGCCGACCAGCGGGTCGGCCGCCGCGGCGGTCTCGCGCACCGACGTCATCGCCGGCGGCAGGTTCGCGTTGTCGAACAGGATCTGCATGGTCTCCTCGGTGTTGAGGGAACCACCGGTGGTGCCGGTCACGAACGCCTGCGCGAAGCTCTTGTTCGCGCCGTTCGAGGCCACGTAGAACGCCTGCGCGCCCATGAACGGGACGGCGGGGCCGCCGTCGGCGAACCCGGGGATCGGCTGCACGGTGAAGCCGTCGGCACCGAGGCCGGTGGTCACGTCACCGAGGGCCCAGGGGCCGGAGATGAGGCACGCGGCGCGGCCGTCCGCGAACAGCGCGATCGCGTTGTCGCCGGAGATCGCGGTCGAGAGGACACCCGACCCGGAGGAGCCCAGGGTGGCGAGCTTGGCGGCGGCGGCCTGGCCGGCCTCGGTGCCGACGCCGAGGTCGGCGGGGTCGGGGGTGCCGTCGGCCGTGACGCCGAAGAGGTAGCCGCCGGCCGAGGTGTAGAGCGGCTGCATGTTGTAGGGGTCGCCGTCGACGCCCTGCGGGATGTTGAGGGCCGAGTCCACCTGACCGGCGTCCTTGGCCGCCTGACCGGCGGCGATGGCGTCGTCGATCGTGGCGTAGGTGTCGGGCGCGTACTCGGTGTTGCAGTACAGCACGAGGGACTCGACGCCGTAGGGGACGCCGTAGAGCTGGCCGTTGTAGGTCACGGCGGAGACGGCGCGGTCCGCGTACCCGCTGAGGGAGTCGCCCGAGATCTGGAGCGGGTCGATGGCGCCGTTGGAGACGAGCTGGCCGATCCAGTCGTGCGCGCCGACGAGGACGTCGGGGCCGTTGCCCGCCTCGTTGGCCGTGATGAAGTCGGTGCGGGTGTTGACGATCGCCTGCACACCGACCGAGATGCCGTTCGCCTCGCCGAACGCCTCCGCGGCGGCGGTGACGGCGTCGAACTTGACGTCGTCCGTCCAGATCACGAGGTCCTGGTCGCCGCGGACGGGCGCCTCCTCCTCGCCCTCGCTCTCGGCGGCGGAGGTCTCCTCCTCGGCAGAGGTCTCGTCAGTTCCGCCCGTGGCGGTCTCGTCGGTGCCGCCACCTCCCCCGCCGCACGCCGTGAGCAGCAGGGCCGCCGTGGCGAGGGCGGCCGTGATGGTTGATCTGCGCATGAGCTCGCTCCCGTGGTCTCGGATCGACAGCGCGCTCCGGCCCTCGTTGGCCGGGTGACGCGACGCTGCGTTGCGGGAACGGTACTGCAAGTTGCTGCAACGTGGGGGCGTCTTGCGCAAACCGTGGCATCCGTGACGCAACTGTGACGCAACCAACAGCGCACGGAGCGCGCCCGGCACCGCGACTGGACCGCGGTATCGACGGGAGCGCGCGCAGGGTTTGCGGTACCTTGCAGCGGATGCCGCGACGGGTCGGACGCCCGGTCCGACGCCGACCACACCGCGAGGCACCGCCGCCCACCGAGGAGCAGACGTGACCACCCACGACGTGCCGCGCACCCGTCTGGCCGATCTGGCCGAGCACTCGGGGGTCAGCACCGCCACGGTGTCGCGCGTCCTCAACCGCAAGCCGGGTGTCGCCGAGTCGACGCGCCAGGCGGTCTACCACGCGCTCGACCTCCTGGGGTACGAGCGGCCGCGGCGGATGACGGCGCCGTCGGCCGGCCTGGTCGGCCTCGTCGTCCCCGAGCTGTCCAACCCGGTCTTCCCCGCGTTCGCGCAGGCGATCGAGACGGCGATGGCGCACCACGGCTACACCCCGCTGCTGTGCACGCAGACCTCGAGCGGCGTGACGGAGGACGAGTACGTCGAGACCCTGATGTCGGCCGACGTCGCCGGCATCGTCTTCGTCAACGGCCTGCACGCGGACTCCCAGGCGCCGGTGGCGCGCTATCAGCGCCTGGCCGAGCGCGGCGTACCGTTCGTGCTGGTCAACGGCCACCGCGACGAGCTCGCCGCACCGTCGGTCTCGGTGGACGAGCGCCTCGGGATGGACCTGGCCGTGCGCCACCTCGCCTCGCTCGGGCACCGTCGGATCGCGCTCGCCGTCGGGCCCGACCGCCTCATCCCGGCCGCGCAGAAGCGCGAGGGTTTCGTGACGGCGATGAAGCGGTGGGTCGGGCCGGACGCCGAGCACCGGGTGCTGACGTCGCTCTTCACGGTCGAGGGCGGGGAGGCCGCCGCGCGCGTGCTCCTGCGCGAGGGTGCGACGGCGATCGTGTGCGGCAGCGACATCATGGCGCTCGGCGCCGTCCGGGCCGTGGCCCAGGCCGGTCTGCGGGTGCCCGAGGACGTCTCGATCGTCGGGTTCGACGACTCGCCCTTCATGAACTTCACCTCGCCGCCGCTGACGACGCTGCGCCAGCCGGTCGACGCGATGAGCCAGGCCGTCGTGGACACCGTGCTGTCAGCCATGGCCGGCCGGACCGACCCGATCGAGCTGCGCTTCGCCCCCGAGCTGATCGTGCGCGGCTCGACGGCGGCCGCCCCCACCCCGCCCCCGTCGCACCGCTAGCTCGCGAGGGCTCCGTGGTGCTCGGGCGGCCACGGATCCGTCACCCCGTGTGGGGTCGGAAGATCTCCGAGACCACCGCGACGGCCCGGTCGGCCTCGCCCTGCGCGATCGCCTCCACCAGGTCGTGGTGGAGCTCGTGCGCCCCGCCCACCTCCGCGTCCTCGTCCCGCATGTGGACGGCGAACACCTCGATCATGCTCGAGTACAGCTGGAGGTAGAGCGGGTTGTGGGTCGCCACCACGACAGCTCGGTGCAGGTCGAGATCGGCCCGGGCGCGCAGCTCCGGCTCGGCCTCCTGCCAGCTGCCGAGCCTCGTGGCACGGAGCGTCCGCAGGCGATCGACGTCGGCAGGCGTGCGACGCAGCGCCGCCAGGGACGCCGCGGTGCTGTCCAGCGCGAGGCGGAGCTCCAGGTAGTCCCGACGACTCCCCCGGCCAGCTGACGCCGCAGCGGGCCCGAGAGCTCCGAGTCGGAGATCACGAAGGTGCCCCGCCCCTGCTCGCGGCGGAGGAGACCCGCGTGCACCAACGACTGCAGCGCCTCCCGGACCGTGTTGCGCCCCGCATCGACCGAGGCCACGAGGTCGGGCTCGGTCGGGATGCGCTGCCCCACCGGCCACCGACCGGCGACGATCTCGTCCCGGAACCGTGAGGCCACCTGATCGATGAGCCCCACTCGACGCACCGCCGGTGGTGTGGCAGACTCGCCGTGATTCATCCCATGATCCCATCATCCGACTAACTCATCGAGGAGTTCAGGGTGGCCCTTTCCTCACCTCTGCGCAACGCGGGAACCCGGACGAGGTTGGCCGTGTGGGCGGGACTGGCGATCGCGACGACGGCCGTCAACCTGCGCACCGCCGTCACCGGCTTCACACCGCTGCTGGAGATCATCGGGCGCGACCTGGGCTACGGCGTGGCCGTGGCCGGGCTCCTGGGGACGATCCCCGCAGCCTCGTTCGGCGTCTTCGGCTTCCTCGCTCCGGTCGTCACGCGGAAGTTCGGCCTCGAACGCACCGCCGCCGCGGCGCTCGGGCTGACGACCGTGTCGCTGCTCCTGCGGGCGCTCGCGCCCTCGACAGCCGTCCTGATCGCCTCCACCGTCCTGGCGCTCGCGGGGATCGGCGCCGCCAACGTGGTCATCGTTCCGCTGGTCAAGGCGTGGTTCGCCGACCGGCTGGCGCTGTGGACCTCGCTCTACCTCATCCTGATGCAGACCGGCCAGTTCGTCGCACCTCTCCTCGCGGTACCTGTGGCCGAGAGGTCCTCCTGGCAGGTGTCGGTGGGGGTGTGGGCAGCGCCGGCAGCGCTGGCAGCCGTGGTCTGGCTGGTCCTGGCGCTCAAACTCCCCGCCGACCACCACGCGCCTCCGCCCCCTCCTGCGGACGGGCGGAAGGTGCGCATCACCCGGTCGGGCACGGCCTGGGGGCTGGTGATCCTGTTCGCGATGATGGCGTTGTCGAACTACGGCATCATCACCTGGCTCCCTGCCGTCCTCACCGATGCCGGCGGGAGCGCCACGCTCGGCGGCTCGATGGTCGGGCTCTACTCGGCCTGGGGAGTCGTCGCAGCGCTCGTCGTACCTCAGCTGGCCACACGGCTGACCAACCCCTTCGTCGTCGTGGTGGTCTGCTCGGCCGTCCTGATCGCCGGCTACCTGGGACTGGTGCTGTCACCCCTCGGGGGAACGCTGGTCTGGGTGTGCGCACTGGGTGTCGGGGTGAGCACGTTCCCGTTGTGCATGACGCTCATCAACCGCCGCACCCGCAGCCCGCAGACCGCCTCGACGGTGTCGGGCTTCGTGCAGGGCACCGGGTACGCGCTGGCGTGCTTCGGACCGATCAGCCTCGGCCTCCTCCGCGAGTCCACCGGATCGTGGTCGACCCCGCTCCTCGTCCTCGCCGCCACCGCCGTGCCAGGTGTCCTGGCCGGGTGGTTCGCCTGTCGACCTCGGTTCATCGACGACCCCGCCCCGGCCGCCGGAGCCACGCCGGCCGCCGCATCCCGCTGACGTCCCGCGGCGCCACCCGCTCCGCGGGACCCTCCGTCCTCACCCATCACCGCCGATTGGAGCACCCCTGATGTCTCGTCCGATCACCCTCTTCACCGGCCAGTGGGCCGACCTCCCCCTGGAGGAGGTCGCCGAGCTGGCCGCGGGCTGGGGCTACGACGGCCTCGAGATCGCCTGCTGGGGCGATCACCTCGACGTCTGGCGAGCCGCCGAGGACCCCGCCTACCTGCGCTCGCGCAGGGAGATCCTCGACCGGCACGGCCTGTCGGTCCACGCGATCTCCAACCACCTCAAGGGACAGGCCGTCTGCGACGACCCCATCGACGAGCGCCACCGCGCGATCCTGCCGCCCCAGGTCTGGGGCGACGGGGACGCCGAGGGCTGAGACAGCGGGCGGCCGAGGAGATGAAGCTGACCGCCAAGGCCGCCCGCGGTCTGGGCGTGGACACCGTGGTGGGGTTCACGGGCTCGTCGATCTGGAAGTACATCGCGATGTTCCCACCCGTCGCCCAGTCCCTCATCGATGCCGGCTACCAGGACTTCGCCGACCGCTGGAACCCGATCCTGGACGTCTTCGACGGCGAAGGTGTGCGGTTCGCGCACGAGGTGCACCCCTCCGAGATCGCCTACGACTACTGGACGACCGTGGCCGCCCTGGACGCGATCGACCATCGCGAGGCCTTCGGTCTCAACTGGGACCCGTCCCACTTCGTCTGGCAGGACCTCGACCCCGTCGGATTCATCTGGGACTTCCAGGACCGGATCTACCACGTCGACTGCAAGGATGCGAAACGTCAGCTCGGCAACGGCCGCAACGGCCGCATGGGCTCCCACCTTCCCTGGGCCGACCCGCGCCGCGGTTGGGACTTCGTCTCCACGGGACACGGCGACGTGCCGTGGGAGCGGTGCTTCCGCACCCTGAACGCCATCGGCTACGACGGACCGCTGTCCATCGAGTGGGAGGACGCCGGGATGGACCGCCTCATCGGCGCTCCCGAGGCGCTGGAGTTCGTCCGACGGCTGGCCTTCACCCCGCCCGCAGCGGCGTTCGACAGCGTCTTCGCCGTCTAGAGGTCGGACACCGCGTCCGACCAACCCGAGCGCAGCAGGCGCTGGCACGACTCGTGCGCAGCACCGACCACCAGGTCTCGCTCCCGCGGAACCCCGACGAGTCCGTCGTCGCCCCTCGCGACCCCCGTGAACTCTCGCGAGGGGCGCGAGGCGGCGGCGATCAGCCGCCCGAGACGCTCAGCCGCCCGAGACGCTCAGCTCGGCCTCGTGCAGCGAGGCCGCCAGCTCGGCGTCGATCTCGCGCGAGTCGAGCCAGCCCTGCGGCACGCTGGGGATCTTCGGCGTCCCCGCACGACCGCGCTGCCCCTCGGCCGCCTCGCCGGGATAGGGCTGGTCGAGGTCGAGCGCGGCGAGCTTGGCGTCCAGGTCGGCCAGCGAGTCCACGAGCGCGAGACCGCGCCGCGCGTCACCCCCCACCGCGTAGCCCTTGAGGTACCAAGCCATGTGCTTGCGCAGCTCGCGCAGCGCGCGACCCTCGTCGCCGTCGAAGTGCTCGATCATCAGCTCGCCGTGCCGGCGCAGCACCCGAGCCACGTCCCGCAGGCCCGGACGCACGCCGCGGCCCGTCCCGGCGAAGCCGGCCACCAGGTCGGTGAACAGCCACGGCCGCCCCTGGCACCCGCGCCCGACCACGACGCCGTCGCACCCCGTCTCCGCCACCATGTCCAGCGCGTCCTGCGCCGACCAGATGTCCCCGTTCCCGAGCACCGGGATGTCGGTCACGGTCTCCTTGAGACGCGCGATCGCGTCGCGGTGGGCGTGCCCCGAGTAGTACTCCGCCGCGGTGCGCGCGTGCAGCGCGACCCACGCGGCGCCGGCGTCCTGGGCGCGGAGGCCCGCCTCGAGGTAGGTGAGGTGATCGGCGTCGATCCCCATGCGCATCTTCACCGTCAGCGGCACGTCGCCGCGCGCCGCCTCGCGCACGGCGACGCGCACGATCGCGGCGAACAGGTCGCGCTTCCACGGGAGCACCGCTCCCCCGCCGCGCTTGGTCACCTTGGGCACCGGGCAGCCGAAGTTGAGATCGATGTGGTCCGCGCGGTCCTCGCTCACGAGCATCCGCACCGCGGCGCCGACGGTGGCCGGGTCGACGCCGTACAGCTGCACGCTGCGGACGGTCTCGTCGGGCGCGGGCGTGATGATGCGCATCGACTCGGGCGTGCGCTCCACGAGCGCGCGCGACGTGACCATCTCGGACACGAAGATGCCCTCGGGCACGTCGGCCCCGAGCACGGCGTCCGCCCCGGACTCGCCGGCCGCCGGCAGCCCGGCGCGGGCGGCCTCGCGGCACAGCTGGCGGAACGGCGCGTTGGTCACGCCCGCCATCGGCGCGAGGACGACGGGTGTGCCGAGCGTGCGGCGACCGAGGGTGAGACTCACTCCTCCATGGTCCCAGACCGGCGCTCGCGCAGATCACGACGGCGCAGCGGCGCGCCCGCGCCCGGCTCGCGCTCGCCGTCGCCCGAGGACGCCTCGGATCCCGCGGCCGGGTCGGGAGCCGATCCGGCCGAGCCCGACGGCGTCGCGGCCGCCACGACCGCTGTCCCACCCCCGGCGGCGATCACCACGCCGCCGAGCTGCCGCTCGTCGCGGCGCGACGTGCGCACGAGTGCCGCGGCGATCGCCGTCGTGACGGGGATGGCGAGCACGAGACCGATGGAGGACACGAGCGTGCGCACGAGCTCCTCGGCGATGCTGGAGGAGGTGATGAGCTGCACGGGTGAGCGATCGTAGATCGAGGCGATCATGAGCATCGGCAGCGCGGTGCCGACGTAGGCGAACGCGAGCGTGTAGACGGTCGAGGCGATGTGGTCCCGCCCGATCCGCATGGCCCGCAGGAACACGCGCCGGCGCGGCACCGTCGGATCGCTGGCGTGCAGCTCCCACACGGCGCTGGCCTGCGTGATGGTGACGTCGTTGAGCGCGCCGAGCCCCGCGATCACGAACCCGCACACGAGCAGGGCGCGCATGCTGATCTCGGGGAACGTCGACATGACCTGGTATCCCTCCTCCGACCCCGTGCCGAGGAGGTTCGAGCCGGCGGCGGAGGCGATGGCGAGCACGGTCGTGACCGCCAGGCCGACGAACGTGCCGAGCAGCGCCGTCGTGGTCCTGATCGAGACCCCGTGCGCGAGGTAGACCGAGACGAACATCATGGCGCTGGAGCCCACGAGCGCGACCAGCAGCGGCGAGACACCCTCCATGAGGGCGGGCAGCACGAACAGCCCGATCACGGCCAGGGAGGCCGAGAGCCCGACGACGGCGGCGAGCCCGCGCCATCGCGCGACGAGCGCCACCAGGGCGACGTAGGCCACCGCCAACCAGATCAGCGGCACCTCGCGCTTGTAGTCCACGAGGGTGAAGCTCGCACCGGCCTCGAGCTGGTCGGCCTGGAACAGCACGAGGATCTCGGCACCGACCGGGATCGGCTCGCGCAGCACGTCCTCGCCGACCGACACGGGCACCTCGACGCCCGCGCCGTCACCGGTCAGCAACTCGGCCACGACCTCCGCGCCCGGCGTACCGGGCACGTCGGTGATGCGCGCCGTCTCGAAGGACAGCCCCGAGGCCGTCATCGGGATGGAGCCCGCGATCGACTCGCCCTTCGGCCACAGCGCGACGAGCCCGGCGATCGTCCCCAGCAGGAGGGGGACGACGATCGCGGCGAGCATGATCCGGGCCCGGCGCAGCTCCCGCGCGGGGAGCTGCACCGGACCGTGGCCGTGGGCGTGGCCGTGCGCGTGGACGGAGCCGTCAGTCGGGGCCGGGTCCGAACCGGGCCCGCCCTGCTCCGCGCCGCCGCGCCGCTGCTCGTTCACGCGTGGGTCACGCCCCGAGCAGGCGCGCGCCCAGGTACGAGGCCACCTGCGAGAGCGCCACGCGCTCCTGCGTCATGGTGTCGCGCTCGCGGATGGTCACGGCGTCGTCGGTGAGCGTGTCGAAGTCGACGGTGACGCAGAACGGCGTGCCGATCTCGTCCTGGCGGCGGTAGCGGCGGCCGATGGCACCGGCGTCGTCGAAGTCGACGTTCCAGTGCTCGCGCAGCTCGGCCGCCAGCGCGCGCGCCTTGGGCGAGAGGTCGCCGGAGCGGGACAGCGGCAGCACCGCGGCCTTGACCGGCGACAGGCGCGGGTCGAGCTTCAGCACGGTGCGCTTGTCGACTCCACCCTTCGCGTTGGGCGCCTCGTCCTCGTGGTAGGCCTCCACGAGGAACGCCATGAGCGAGCGCGTGAGGCCCGCGGCGGGCTCGATGACGTACGGCACCCAACGCTCCCCTTCTCCTGGTCGAAGAAGGACAGGTCCTTGCCGGAGTGCTCGGTGTGCGTCTTCAGGTCGAAGTCGGTGCGGTTCGCGATGCCCTCGAGCTCGCCCCACTCGCTCCCGGTGAAGCCGAACTTGTACTCGATGTCGACCGTGCGCGTGGAGTAGTGCGAGAGCTTCTCGGCCGGGTGCTCGTACAGGCGCAGGTTGTCCGCGGCGATGCCGAGGCTCGTGTACCACTCCATGCGCGTGTCGATCCAGTACTGGTGCCACGTCTCGTCGGTGCCCGGCTCGACGAAGAACTCCATCTCCATCTGCTCGAACTCGCGCGTGCGGAAGATGAAGTTGCCCGGCGTGATCTCGTTGCGGAACGACTTGCCGATCTGGGCGATGCCGAACGGCGGCTTCTTGCGCGCCGCCGTCGCGACGTTGCCGTAGTTGACGAAGATGCCCTGCGCGGTCTCGGGGCGCAGGTAGTGCAGCCCGGACTCGTCCTCGACGGGGCCGAGGTAGGTCTTGAGCATCATGTTGAAGTCGCGGGGCTCGGTCCACTGCCCGCGGGTGCCGCAGTTCGGGCAGGCGACGTCGCCGAGGCCGTTCTCGGGCGCCCGACCCTTCTTCTCCTCGAACTCCTCGAGCAGGTGGTCCTCGCGGAACCGCTTGTGGCAGGAGAGGCACTCGGTCAGCGGGTCGGTGAAGACGCCGACGTGGCCCGAGGCGACCCACACCTGGCGCGGGAGGATGACGGCGGAGTCGAGGCCGACGATGTCGTCCCGGCGCGTGACCATCGCGCGCCACCACTGGCGCTTGATGTTCTCCTTCAGCTCGACGCCGAGCGGTCCGTAGTCCCAGGCGGAGCGCGAACCCCCGTAGATCTCACCCGACTGGAACACGAAGCCCCGGTGCTTGGCGAGGGCGATGACGGAATCGAGACGGGAGGGCATGATGCTCCTGGCGGCGTTCGAGCGCGCACCTGGCTGGTGCGCGGCGCAGCCACCCAAACTACAGCGCGAGCACGGTCAGCCGCCCGGCTGCCCGTCCGCAACCGTGGCGGCGATCGCCGGGCCACGTGACCGCCACCACTTTTTGACAACGATTCTCAATGGGGCGAGAATCGTTCTCATGCAACTCCGGTTCCGTCGTGCCCTCGTCCCGATCTCGGCCCTCGCCCTGGCCCTCCCGCTCGCCGCGTGCGGCGACGGTGGCGGTACCGCGAGCGACGCCGCCGGCGACACGGTCGACGTGCTCGCCTCCTTCTACCCCCTGCAGTACCTCACGCAGCGCGTGGGCGGCGACGCCGTCACCGTCTCGAGCCTCACCCCCGCAGGGGCCGAGCCGCACGATCTCGAGCTCTCCCCCGCCCAGGTCGCGAGCGTGGGACGCGCGGACCTCGTGGTCTACCTCTCGGGGTTCCAGCCCGCCGTCGACACCGCCGTGACCGAGGCGGCCCCGACCGCGATCGACGTCGCCGGCGCCGCCCGTCTGCGCGACGCCGCGCACGAGGAGGAGCACGACCACGAGGGCGAGGAGGAGGGCCACGACCACGGGACGCTCGACCCCCACTTCTGGCTCGATCCGATCCGGATGGCCGACGCGGCCGACGCCGTCGCCGCGCAGCTGAGCGAGGTCGACCCCGACGGCGCCGCGGACTTCGAGGCGAACGCCGCCACGCTGCGCACCGAGCTCGAGGGCCTGGACGGGTCCTACCGCACCGGCCTCGCGCAGTGCGAGACCACCACGATCGTCGTCGCGCACGAGGCCTACGGGTACCTCGCGACCGCCTACGGCCTCGAGCAGGAGGGCATCTCGGGCATCGACCCCGACGCCGAGCCCTCCCCCGCACGCCTGCGCGAGATCGAGCAGGTCGTGCGCGACACGGGTGTGAACATCATCTTCACGGAGTCGCTCATCGACCCCCGCGTGGCGGAGGTGCTGGCCGGCGACCTCGGCATCACGACCGGCGTGCTCGACCCGCTGGAGAACCAGGCCGACCCCGAGGCGGACTACCTTGACGTGATGGAGAGCAACCTGGCCTCGCTGCGCGACGCGCTGACCTGCGCGTGAGCGCGCCCCGCACCGGCGTCGAGGAGACGCCTGCCGCCGTCGTCGACGTCCGCGGCCTCTCGGTCGACCTCGGCGGCTCGCGCATCCTGCGCGAGGTCGACCTCACCGTGGCGCGCGGGGAGTTCGTGGCGCTTCTCGGCGCCAACGGGTCCGGCAAGTCGACGCTGGTGCGCACCCTCGTGGGCGTCCTGCCGCCCGCCGCGGGAACGGTCACGATGCTCGGTGCCGACGTCACGCGCCGCGCCGGCGTCCCGTGGGGCCGCATCGGATACGTCCCGCAGCGTTCGACGGCGACGGCGGGCGTCCCCGCGACCGTGGTCGAGGTCGTCCGGTCCGGCCTCCTCGCCGCGGGTCGGCTGCGTCCCCCGCGCGACGGCGAGGCGCGGGTCCGCCGCGCCCTGGCGCGGGTGGACCTCGCCGACCGCGCCGACCGCGCCGTCGCCGAGCTCTCCGGCGGCCAGCAGCAGCGCGTCCTCATCGCCCGCGCGCTCGCCCGCGACCCCGAGCTGCTGCTGCTCGACGAGCCCCTGGCCGGTGTCGACGCCGCGAACCAGGAGTCGTTCGCCCGCACGATGGCGGGGCTGCGTGACGACGGCGTCACCGTGCTGGTCGTGCTGCACGAGACCGGCCCGCTGGCGCCGCTCATCACGCGCGCCGTCGTGCTCCGGCACGGCGCGGTGGTGCACGACGGCGAGCCTCCTCGCCCGGCGCCGGGTCACGACCACGACGACCACGACCACCAGCACCCGCACGACGGCGACCACCTCGAACGCGACGACGCGCGCGGCCCGGACGACTGGCGCCGCGGCTACCCGCACGGCGACCGCCCCACGGGCGACCGCTCCGCCATCCGCATCTCCCCGGGAGGGTTCGCGTGACCACGCTCGTGGAGATGTTCTCCTCCCCCTGATGCAGCGCGCGCTCGTCGCCGCGGTCGTGGTCGGCCTCGCCGCCCCCGTGATGGGCACCTATCTCGTGCAGCGGCGCCTGTCGCTGCTCGGTGACGGCATCGGCCACGTCGCCCTCACCGGCGTCGCGGCCGGGTGGCTGGTGGGCAACGCCATGTCGCTGACCCCGCACGACGCCCTCGCGATCCCGGGCGCCGTCGTCGCCGCCGTCATCGGGTCGCTCGCGATCGACGTCGTCCGCGACCGCGGTCGCACCAGCGGCGACGTCGCCCTCGCCCTGCTGTTCTACGGGGGCATCGCGGGCGGGGTGCTGATCATCGGCCTCGCGGGCGGCACGACGGCGAACCTCATGGGCTACCTGTTCGGCTCCATCGCGACGGTGAGCCAGGCCGATCTCGTGCAGATCATCGTGCTCGGCGCGCTCGTGCTCGGCGTGGGGATCGGCCTGCGCCCGGCGCTGTTCGCGGTCTCGCACGACGAGGAGTTCGCCCGTTCGCTCGGGCTGCCGGTCCGTCTGCTCAACATGATGATCGCGATCGTCGCGGCGCTGACGGTGACGGTGGCGATGCGCGTGGTCGGCCTGCTGCTGGTCAGCGCGATCATGATCCTGCCCGTGGCGATCTCCCAGCAGGTGGCGACGTCGTTCCGCGCCACCATGCGCCTGGCGATGGGGGTGGGGGTGCTCGTGTGCGTCAGCGGGCTCGTCATCACCTACTACCGCCCGCTGTCGCCCGGCGCCGTCATCGTGTGCCTGGCGATCGCCGTCTACGCTGGTGTGGCCGCGCTCCGACCGCTCCTGGCGAGCCGGGCGCGGCGGACCGACCCGTCGCGCGGGCCGATCGACCCGCACCCGGACCACCCGGACGACGTGCTGGTGGCCCGATCGGCCGCGTGCGAACCGGCGGGAACGACGACGAGGGAGTAGCGGTGCAGCGCACGACGAGGCAGCGGACGGCGGTCGCGGAGCTGCTCGACGACTCCGAGCAGTTCCGCAGCGCCCAGGAGGTGCACCGCATGCTCGCCGACCGCGGCGAGTCCGTCGGTCTGGCGACCGTGTACCGCACCCTGCAGGCGCTGGCGGACGTCGGTGAGGTCGACTCGCTGCGCGGCCCCGACGGCGAGGTGCGCTACCGCCGGTGCGACCAGCGGTCCCACCACCACCACCTCGTGTGCCGCAGGTGCGGGACCGCCGTCGAGCTCGACGCCGCCGCCGTCGAGGAGTGGTCCGGCCGGATCGCGTCCCAGCACGGGTTCACCGACGTCGAGCACACCATCGAGCTGTTCGGCCTCTGCGCCGCCTGCAGCGCCCGGGCCTGACCCGGCGGACGCACCGCCGTGCCCGCCGCCCTCGACGGGGCCTCGTTCTGGCCCCTGTTCGCGTTCTTCCTCGGGGTGGTGCTGCTGCGCACCCAGCTGACGTACTGGATCGCCCGGCTCGTGACCCGCTGGTCGCTGGACCACACCCGTCCGCGCCGTCCGTGGGTGACCCGCGTGCACCGGTGGCTCCAGGGCGAGGGCACCGCCCGGGGCCTGCGCACGGTGGAGCGCTGGGGCGTCGTCGCCGTCCCGCTCTCGTTCCTCGCGACCGGGACGAAGACCGTCGTGAACGCGGCGGCCGGCGTCGTGGCGATGCCGTTCGCGAAGTACCTGCCCGCGATGCTGCTGGGCTGCGTGGCCCACGCCGTGATCTACGCGACCGTCGGCTGGGCGGCGTGGAGCGCCGCGCTCGCGGCGGCGACGGGCTCGCCGTGGGGTCTGGCGGTCCTCGCGCTCATCGCGCTCGCGGTGGCGTTCTGGATCGTGCTGCGGGTTCGTGCGCGACGGCGCGACGCCGGTCTCGCGCCCTGAGGCTCCTCCCGCCCAGGCGTCAGGGGTGGTGGTCCTCGGGAGCCACGCAGAACTCGTTCCCCTGCGGGTCGGTCAGCGTGAACCAGCGCGCCGCACCCTCCGTGCGCTCCCCCAGGCTCGCGGCACCGGCGGCGACGAGGCGCTCGTGCTCGGCGTCGAGGTCGCCGTCGACGACGAGGTCGAGGTGGACCCGGTTCTTCCCGGGCGTCACCTCCTCCACCCTCTGGAACGCGAGCGCACCCGCCTCCGTGGCGACGACGACGAACCAGCCCTCGTTCTCCGCGACGACCTCACCGCCGAGGACGTCGGCCCACCACCGCGCGAGCGGCAGCGGATCGGTCGAGTCGGTGGTGATCATGCCGAGGTGCAGGGCCATGCCGCCACCCTAGAAGGGCCCACCGACACCGTGGGGGTGTGGGACGCGAGTCTCAGCGCCCGGGCACACCGTGTCAGCTCCCCTCGGCCCGGGCCGTCAGCTCCCCACGGCGTCGACCGCCCCGCCGTAGCGGCGGTCGCGGCGCGCGTACTCCAGCACGGCGGCCCACAGGTCGCGGCGGTCGACGTCGGGCCACGCCTTCTCGAGGAAGACGAACTCGGCGTAGGCCGACTGCCAGATGAGGAAGTTCGAGGCGCGCTTCTCGCCGCCGGTGCGGATGAACAGGTCGACGTCGGGCATGTCCGGCTCGTCGAGGTGGCGGGCGATCGTCTGCTCGCTGATCCGCGACGGGTCGATCCGGCCCGCGGCCGCCTCGGCCGCGATGGTCCGCACGGCGTCGGCGATCTCGGCACGCCCGCCGTAGTTGACGCACATCGTCAGCGTGCAGGTGGTGTTGCCGGCCGTCAGCGCCTCGGCCTCCTCGAGCTCGGCGATGACGCTGCGCCACAGCCGCGGCCGGCGGCCCGCCCACCGCACCCGCACGCCCCAGGAGTTCATGACATCGCGACGGCGTCGCAGCACGTCGCGGTTGAAGCCCATGAGGTAGCGCACCTCCTCGGGCGAGCGCTTCCAGTTCTCGGTGGAGAACGCGTACGCGCTCACGTGGGAGACACCGAGGTCGATGGCGCCGGCGACGACGTCGAGCAGCACCTGCTCCCCCGCCGCGTGCCCCTCGGTCCGGGGCAGGCCGCGGGCGTTCGCCCAGCGGCCGTTGCCGTCCATGACGAGCGCGACGTGCTTCGGCACGAAGCGGGCATCGATCCGCGGCGCCGTCTCGCCCGAGGGGTGCGCGGGCGGCGCGACGACCTCGTGCGGCTGCCACGCCGTCGGCCCCGCGGCGGTGCGGCGCCTCACGCGCGCACCACGTGGCGCAGCGAGCGCAGCTGGCGCTCGAGGTGCCACTGCAGGTACACGGACACGAGGCCGCTGGACTCGCGGCGGTGGCGCTCGTCGCTCGCATCGGCGACGGCCCAGTCGCCCGCGAGGAGCGCGCCCAGGAGCAGGAACGTCTCGGGCGCCGGGGCGGCCGCCCCCGGCGGGCGGCACGCGGTGCACAGCGCCCCGCCCATCGGGGCGGAGAACGCGCGGTGCGGACCGTCCAGCCCGCACCGGGCGCAGGCGCTGAACGTCGGGGCGTAGCCGGCGACGGCGAGCGCGCGCAGCAGGTAGGAGTCCAGCACGAGCGTGGCCGCGTGCCTGCGGTCGGCCAGCGCCCGCAGGCCGCCGGCCAGCAGGAGGTGCTGCTGCGTGGCGGGCTCGTGCTCGACGTCGGTGAGGCGCGCGGCGGTCTCGACCATCGCCGTCGCTGCCGTGAACAGTGAGTAGTCGGCCATGATCGCGCGGCCGTGGGGGGCGAGGGTGTCGACCTGCGTCACGACGTCGAGGGTGCGACCCGTGTAGAGCTGGACGTCGATCACGCCGAACGGCTCCAGCCGGCCGCCGAACTTGCTCGAGGTGCGGCGCACCCCTTGGCGACGGCGCGGACCAGCCCGTGCTCGCGGGTCAGCATCGTGAGGATGCGGTCGGCCTCGCCGAGGTCGTGCGTGCGCAGCACGATCGCCTCGTCCCGGTACGTCCTCACCGGGTCATTCTCCCCCACCCCACCGACATCGCGGAGCAGCCGCGCCCACCCGGCGTCCCTGCACGCGACGCCACCGCCTCACCGCTGCCCCGCTGACTCCCGCCGACACCCCGCCGCCGTCGCCCTCCCGCCGAGGAAGGACCAACGGTCGTGGGGAAGGACCTGGATGGTCCTTCCCCACGACCGTTGGTCCTTCCTCGCGGATCAGAGGGCGCCGATCGGAGGTGCGGGAGCGCGAGGGCGCGGCGCGCCCGTCGGAGCGGTCAGCGCACGGCGCGGTTGACCGCCGAGACGATGGCGCGGAAGGACGCCGTCGTGATCGAGGGGTCGATCCCGGCCCCCAGAGCACCTGGCCGTCAACCTCGGCCTCGACGTACGCGGCGGCTGCGGCGTCCTCGCCCTGCGAGAGCGCGTGCTCGGCGTAGTCCATCACCGAGACGTCGACGCCGCGCTGCCGCAGGATCGCCGAGAACGCGTCGATCGGGCCGTTGCCGAGCCCGGTCAGGTGGTGCTCGACCCCGCCGTCGACCAGCGTGACCTCGAGCTCGGTGTCGCTGCCGTCACCGGCGGACGTCAGGCGCGTGGAGCGCAGCGCGAACCGGCCCCAGCTGTCGAGGTCGGAGGTGGCCGGCGCCGGCAGGTACTCGTCCGTGAAGATGGTCCACAGCGTCTCGGCCGTGACCTCGCCGCCCGAGGTGTCGGTGTGCTGCTGCACCATGCGGCTGAACTCGATCTGCAGCCGGCGCGGCAGGTCCAGGTGGCGTTCGGTCGACATCAGGTAGGCGATGCCGCCCTTGCCCGACTGGCTGTTGACGCGGATGACGGCCTCGTAGGTGCGCCCGACGTCGCGCGGGTCCACCGGCAGGTACGGCACGGTCCACGGCACGGCGCTCTCGTCGCCCCCGCCGCCGCCACGTCGGCCTCGCGCTTGGTCAGCCCCTTCTTGATGGCGTCCTGGTGCGAGCCGGAGAACGCGGTGTAGACGAGGTCGCCGCCGTAGGGGTGGCGCGGGTGGACGTCCATCTGTCCGCAGTACTCCACGGTGCGGCGGATGTCGTCGATGTCGGAGAAGTCGATCCCGGCGTCCACGCCCTGCGAGATGAGGTTCATCCCCAGCGTCACCAGGTCGACGTTGCCCGTGCGCTCGCCGTGGCCGAACAGGCAGCCCTCGACGCGGTCGGCCCCCGCCATGACGGCCAGCTCGGCCGACGCGACGGCGGTGCCCCGGTCGTTGTGGGGGTGCACCGACAGCACGACGTGCTCGCGGCGGCTCAGGTTCCGGCTCATCCACTCGATCTGGTCGGCGTAGACGTTCGGCGTCGCGCGCTCGATCGTGGCCGGCAGGTTGAGGATGATCTCGCGGTCGCCGTCGGGCTCCCAGACGTCCATGACGGACTCGCAGACCTCGAGCGCGTAGTCGATCTCGGTGTCGATGAAGATCTCGGGCGAGTACTCGTACCCGACCACCGTGCCGTCGTCGAGGTACTTGGCGAAGTAGTCCATGACGTCGCGGGTGCCCGAGACGGCGATGTCCTTCGTGCCCTGGCGGTCGGTGCGGAAGACGACGTCGCGGAAGACCGGCGCCGTCGCGTTGTACATGTGGACCGTGGCGCGGTGCGCGCCGACCAGCGACGAGACCGTGCGCTCGATGAGGTCGGTGCGCGCCTGCGTCAGCACCGAGATCGTCACGTCCTCGGGGATCTTCTCGGTCTCGATGAGCGAGCGCACGAAGTCGAAGTCGGTCTGGCTCGCGGCCGGGAACCCGATCTCGATCTCCTTGTAGCCCATGCGGACCAGGAGCTCGAACATGCGGTGCTTGCGCGCGGGGTCCATGGGCTCGATGAGCGCCTGGTTGCCGTCGCGGAGGTCGGTGGACAGCCAGCGGGGGCGGCGGTGATCCGCTTCCCCGGCCACGTGCGGTCGGGCAGCTCGATCCCGTTGACCTGGTGGAACGAGGGGTACTTCGCCAGCGGCATCGGCGTGGCGCCCAGCTCGGCGGGGCTGTTGGTGGAGGGGCGGTGGCTCATGGCTCGATCTTCCTTCGTCGCTTCGACGTGCTCCGGCGGGCAGCAGGAACGCCGCGACGAGGAGCCAGCCGAGTCAGGCCTCGTCGCGGCAGCGAAGGAGCAGAGCACCTACGAGCAGCACGCCGTCACCCTAACCCACACTCGCGGGCGCCCGACGACGCGTCCTCATCGCGGCGGTGGCGTCGAGGTCACCCGCACGACCAGGGCGCCGACCTCGACGCGGTCGCCGTCAGCGAGCGCGACCGCCTGCCACGCGGTGATCAGGCGGCGGTCGCCCCCGCGCACCACGTGCGTGCCGTTGCTCGAGGCGCGGTCGGTGACCGCGACCGCCTCGTCGCCCACGTCGAGGAGCAGGTGCGTCTTCGACACCGCGGGGTCCTCCACGACGAGCGGCAGCAGGCCGTCCTCCCCCGCGCGGGCCGACGGCGCGCGGCCGAGCAGCCAGCGTCCCGGGCCGAGCGCGCGCGGCCGGTCGCCGTCCTCGAGCACGACGGCGAGCCGCGGCCGGGCCCCGAGGTCGGCGCGGGTGACGGTGTTCTCCGGCAGGTCGCTGCGCGCGACCGTCTCCTCGGGGAGGTCGCCGGCGGCCGTCGCCGGCCACCCGGGCGGAGGTCCCGGTCGGGTGGTCGTGGCGAACGGGGTGGGGTCACCGGGGTCGAGCGGCAGGGGCCTCGGCTCGAGCGGGATACCGGTCACAATCGCGGGAGACCCCGCCGTCGACGCCGGGCCGCTCGCCGCCGCCGGGCCGGTCGTGGGCTTGGGTTGCGCAGGAACCGGTGGTGCGGGAACAGATGGCGCGGGTGCAGGCGCCCTGAACGGCTCGACCCCGACCGGCAGTCCCGATCGGGGCGCCACCGGCGCGAAACCGTCGCTCGCGCGCACCTCGGACTCGTCGCTCGTGCGACCCGCGTGCCCGCGCCGACCGCGGTGGATCCGCAGCGTCGTCGTCGCCGCCAGCACGATCGCCACGAGGGCGGGCAGTACCGCGGCGACCCCCGCCAGGACCTCACCCGCTTCAGCGGGCCCGCCGCGCCCACCCGGGGCACCAAGAACCCCGGTCACCGCGAGGAGCGTCATGACCACGCCCACCGCGAGCACGCCGCACCCGATGAGGCGGAGCACCCCCACACCGCGCAGCAGGCTGGTGAGCTGCGGGACGCCCGCCCCGGGCGCACCCGCGGTCCTCGCGAGCGGCGCCAGCCACAGCTGGAGCGCGTGCGAGGCCCGCCACCCCTCCCGCACCGGGGCGACGGCGAGCAGCACGCCGAGCAGCCCGAGCCCGATCCCGAGGACGATCACGCCCGCCGTCGGACCGACCGGCGTCACCGCCGCGGACTCGGACCCGCCCGCCCCGACCCGCCCGGTCGCGAGCGCGACGCCGCCACCGACGAGCAGGAGCGCCACGACCTGGCGGACGAACCGGCTCGGCCGCGCGAGAGTCTCGCTCAGCGTGGCGATCGCCCGGACGCGCACGGCGCCGCCCCCACCACCCCCTGCGCCCGCAGCGGCAGCCCGCCGGGGCGCGTCACCGACGAAGGCGCGCGCCCGGTCCGGCGTGGAGTCCAGGAGCGCCGCGAGGGCGCGGCTCGGCGTCGGTCGCGGGGACGGCGACGACGGCGGGCGGGGCGCGGAGGACACCGTCAGTCCCGGCGCCGCAGCGAGGCGAAGGTGGTGCGGGCCCGGAACCGGCGCCACGGGGAGGTGTGGCGGCGCAGCTCCTTCTCGGTCCCGTGCACCTGGGTCCAGAACCCCGCGGCCTCCTCCTCGTCCGCAGGGACCGGACCGAACACCGCGGCGTCGGCACGCAGCGCCAGCGCCCCGCTGGACCCCGCGACGTCCCCGAAGTGCCGCTCGATCGCCCCGGCCTGCTCGCGCCGCGTCGCCGTCGGCGTCCGGACGAGACCGAGGTCGCGCGCGGTGTCCTGCAGCTCGAGCCAGCCGCCCGCCACGCGCGCGGCGCCGTCGCCACGCCGCCGCCGCCGTCGCCTTCGACCGCCCTTCAGCGCGAGCGCGAGGACGGCGGGCAGCAGGAGGAGCACCAGCGGGATCCCGAGGTAGCCGGCCCACCGCACGACGGCGGGCAGCTCGGGCTCCTCCTCGGGGTCCTCCTGCGGCTGCACGTCGGCGTTCCCGGCCTCGAGGCTCGGGACGTCGGGCGCGGGGACCGGCGGGGGCGGCGGCTGCAGCATCTGCGGCTGCGGACGGTCCGCCGGCGCCGGGTCCTCGGAGATGGGGATGTTGTTCTCGTCGGGCGTCGGGTCGTAGGTGACCCACCCGACGTCCTCGAACCGGACCTCGACCCAGGCGGTCACGTCCTCGCCCGTGACCTGCCACGTGCTGCCGTCGTCGCCCTCACCGCGCTGGTAGCCGTAGACCACTCGCGCAGGCCACCCCATCTCGCGCGCCATGAGCGTCATGAGCGCGGCGTACTGCTCGGCGTCCCCGATCATCTCGGTGTCCTCGATCATCAGCGCCATGCGCGCCGCGCCGTGGCCGGCCTCGGAGGGGACGTCGCCCTCGAGCCCGTGCGAGAAGAACCCCTGCTGCGCCAGCCCGTCGGCCATCGCCTGCACCTTGGCGGCGTCGGTGGTCGCGCCCTCCGTGAGCCGGGCGGCGAGGGCTCCCAGCCCGTCGGGCTGGCGCTGGACGGTCGGGAGGGACACCTCGCTCAGCACCTGGCCACCCAGCTGGTCGCCGCGCCGCTCCGCGACGGGTCGGACGGTGAGCGTGAACGCGTCGCCCTCCCGCAGGCGCTCCGTCACGATCGCCGTGGTCGTCTGGGCGTTGAAGAAGACCGAGCGCGCGAGGTCGCCCGCGCGCTCGCCGTCGAACGTCACGTCCTCGACGCGGCCGAGTGTCGGCAGCCACACGTCGTCGTAGGCGCCGACGGTGACACCGATGTCGATCGCGCTCTCG
Source organism: Litorihabitans aurantiacus (assembly GCF_030161595.1). Lineage (NCBI taxonomy): Bacteria > Bacillati > Actinomycetota > Actinomycetes > Micrococcales > Beutenbergiaceae > Litorihabitans > Litorihabitans aurantiacus. Next base: position 1,004,239 of record NZ_BSUM01000001.1, on the reverse strand, counting down.
TCGATCTCGGGCACGAAGCGGTCGGTCGCGCGCAGGTACCGACCGCCCGCGGGCGTGTCGCCGTTGCTGACGTCCCACACGAGGCCGCTGTAGCTGTCGAGCGTCGCGATCCGCACCCGCTCGAGATCCTGCGGCACGCCCTCGAGGGTGAGCAGGACGTCGGTCTCGTGGTCCTTGAGGTTCGCGCGGAAGCCGGCGAGCGGGCTCGGGTACTCCTCGTCGAGCGGCGGCGGGTCCACGTGGTCGCGCAGCACGAGGCGCGTGGAGTCCGGCGCGCCCAGCAGGGTGCCGCCGGCGACGCCGAGCACGGCGGCCGCGGCGATGACGGCGGTCCCGATCGGACGTCGGAGCTCGACGCGTCCCGCGCGCCACGCGGGCCATCCCAGCCCCGCGACGACCCCGACGCCCGCGACGACGGCGGGCGCGACGACGTCGGACGTCCCCATCAGCACCGCCCCGACGAGGACCACCGCGGGCACGATCAGCGCCAGCGCGCGCAACGCCTTCGCCCGCAGCGCGATCGTGCCGGCGACGACGGCGCCCACCAGCGCCAGGAGGTAGACCACCGTGAGGAGACCGTCGGCGTCCCCGAGCGGCGGCTGCAGCGTCAGCACCTGCTTCCACACGCGCACGACGGCGATGCCCAGCGTCCGCCACGTCTCGAGCGTCGGCAGGACGCCCGCGATCGCCGTCGTCGGGGCCGTGAGCGCCGCGGTCACGACGAGGACGCCGAGCGTCGCGGCCGCCATCACGACGGCGTTCCACCGGCGCCGCGCGCCCACCAGGGCGACGCCCGCCCCGAGCGCGACACCGATGATCGCGGCCGCGAGGAACCCGCCCGAGCGGTAGACCGGCCACAGGGGCGCGAGCGCGAGGAGCACCAGGACGCTGGGGACGGCGAGGTCGACGGCGCGCTGCACCGTGCCGCTCGCCCCGGTGCGGGTCGCGCGACGCGCCCCCACCTGGACCGGCGCCTGCGAGGTGCCTCCGGGTGGGCCGCTCACAGCTCGCTCCGGTGCTGCGCGCGTGGAAGGTCGGCGAGGTCGCCGAGCACGATCGAGGTGAGTCCGGGCAGGCGACGCACCGCCGTGGGCGCACCGGGCTGGGCCCGGACCGCGATGACCTGGGCGCCGAGCGGCAGCACCGACGCCATCGCGCGCACCTCGCGCGGGCCCGGCTCGGAACCGACGCCGAGCACGATGATCGCGGCGCGCGGGTAGTCGCGCGCGACGGCCCGGCACGTCTCCGTCAGCGTCTGCCCGCCGGCACCCTGCTCGACGGCGGTGAGGGAGTCCAGCAGCGCGTCCGGCGTCGAGGCGCGCAGGGTCTCGCGCGTGGTGACCGCGGCGATGTCGCGCTGCTCGCGCACGGCCTGGAGGGCGTAGGACCCGAGCGCCGAGATCGCGAGCTCGAACTCCTCGGCGTCCTTCCCGTAGTCCTCGGGTCGGCACGAGAGGGCGATGACGAGCTGCGAGCGGCGGGTCTCGACGAACTGGCGCACCATGAGCGTCCCGGTGCGGGCGCTCGAGCGCCAGTGGATGCTGCGCCGGTCGTCGCCGGGGGCGTACTCGCGCAGCGCGTGGAACGTGAGGTCGGAGGCGGTCAGGTCCTGGGACTCGCGGCCCTCGAGGTCGTGCACGAGCCCGGAGTGGCTGCTCGTGAGCCGGACGGTGCGCGGGTGGACGTAGAGGTCCTGCGGCTTCGTCCACGTCACGGTGCGCCGCACGAGTCCGACCGGGTCGCCGCGCACCGAGCTGACCGGGCCGACGCTGATGACGGCGCGCCGAGACGTCGGGATCGCGAAGAGGTCCTCGTGCTCCTGGCCGGCCGCCAGCGAGGGCAGCGCGAACCCCGCCCGACCGGCACCGACCGGGAGCTCGATGCGCGCGGGCAGCACGCGCCGGTCCCCCACGTTGCGCACCGTGATGCCGCCGACGGCGCGGTCCCCGACCGTCACGCGGTGCTCGCGCAGCCGCAGCCGCACCTCGTAGGGGTGGCGCCCGATCATGAACGCGGACGCCGCCAGCAGCACGGCCCCGAGGCCCCAGCCGAGGGCCGCCAGCTCCACCCAGCCGAGCTGGTGGGCGGCGACGAGGGCGGCGACGGCGACGGCGAGCGCGACCCACGCCGTCGGGCTCGCCCACCCCAGCACCGGCGTGACCTGGCGCAGCCCCGCCTGCAGCGTGGAGCGCGTGGCGCGCGTGCCACGGAACAGCCGACCGAGCGTGGTCGTGCCGGCGACGGGCGTCGGCCGGCGGGAGGTGGAGGACGGGGCGGACATGCTCAGGCGCGCTGCTGCGGCGGTGCGACGTCGGCGAGCACGCGGGCCAGGGCGACGGCGGAGGTGGCGCCGTCGAACTCGGCCTCGGCGTCCATCACCATGCGGTGGGCGAGGACGGGCTCGGCGAGGTCCTTGACGTCGTCCGGCACGACGTAGTGGCGGCCCTGCGACGCCGCCCAGGTCTTCGAGGCCCGCACCAGCGCCAGGGCGCCGCGGACGGAGACGCCGAGGCGGATGTCGGCCGCCTGCCGCGTGGCCGCGGCGATGCGCGAGACGTAGTCGAGCACGGCGGGGTCGACGTAGCAGGTGGCGGCGAGGTCGATCATCTCGACGACGGCCTGGGCGGTGATCACGGGCGAGAGCGTCGCGGACCGGTCGCGGACCGCGGCGCCGGACAGGATGTTCACGGTCGCGTCGTGATCGGGGTAGCCCAGGGAGGACTTCATGAGGAAGCGGTCGAGCTGCGCCTCGGGGAGGCGGTAGGTGCCGGCCTGCTCGATCGGGTTCTGCGTCGCGATCACGAGGAACGGGCGCCCGACGTCGTGCGCCTTGCCGTCGATCGTGACGCGCCCCTCCTCCATCACCTCGAGCAGCGCCGACTGCGTCTTCGGAGAGGCGCGGTTGATCTCGTCCGCCAGCACGATCGAGGCGAAGATCGGGCCCGGGTGGAACTCGAACTCGCGCTTGTTCTGGTCGAAGATCGTGACGCCCGTGACGTCGCTGGGCAGCAGGTCCGGCGTGAACTGGATGCGGCTGTGGCTGGCCTGCACCGTCGCCGCGAGCGAGCGCGCGAGCGACGTCTTCCCGGTGCCCGGGTAGTCCTCGAGCAGCATGTGACCACCCGAGAGCAGGCACGTGAAGGCGAACTTGACGGCCTCGGGCTTGCCCAGCACCGCCTGACCGACGTTGTCGACCAGCCGGGTGAAGGTCTGGGAGAACCAGGAGGCCTGCTCGGTGCTCATGGAGGCGACGGCGGGGGCGGTGGTCACGTGAGTTCCTTCTGACGCTGTGGGTTGGCGGATCGGGTGTGGTGTCAGCCGCAGATGCGTTGGCCGGCGCCCTCGGCGCACCAGGTGAAGTTGGTGTCGACGAATCCCGAGAACCGCGTTCCCCGGTAGACGCCGCTTCCAGAGAGCGAGACCCCGGAGTAGGTGCGGACGAGCCCGCCGTTCTCGTAGTGCTGGAGGGTGTAGGTGCCACCCGGGAGGTCGGTGTAGCGCATGTCGTTCCAGGCGCACTGGAACCGTCCGGTCGTCACGCACACCCCACCCTGACCGTCGTCGATCCGCTGGGCCTCACGCTCCCGCGCATTTCTCACGGAAGGCACGACTGGCGGAGGGGGCGGCGGGCGTGGGTCGGTTCGCACCGGTCCGGCGCTTGCCGTCGTCTCCTGGTCAGGTCCCGACACCGCGTAGCGGACATCGATCGAGAACGCCTGGTCGTAGTCACTGCCGCGATTGACCACACCGTTGCCCGGAACGTTCTCCCAGCCCTCGTTGTTGACGTTGAACTGGAAGTGGCGCAGGGGCCGCCCGTTGGGGCCGGAGGCCGGCGCCGTGATCGTGAACCGAACTCCCTGCGCACCGACCTTCTCCCCGCGCACGCTCGGGTTGCCGATCGGCCCGTACGGAGTCGCGGCGTTACTCGCGCCGCTCGCCGGTCCGCAGTAGGTGTTGCACGCGCGCACCTGCACGGTGTAGCTGGTGCCGTTCTGCAGCCCGCCGATCACCTTGCTGTCCGGCAGGCGGTTGAACCCGCCGCCGTTCAGCGCGTACTCGAACCGGTTGATCGCCTGACCGTTGTCCGACGGCGTCCCGTGCGTCACCCGCACCTGGTTGTTGGTCCCGGTCGGCTCGAGCGAGGCGGACGGCACCTGGGCCGGCTGCCCGAAGGAGCGAACGGACTCCGACGCACCGGACGTCTCCGAGGGGCCGGCCTTGTTCGACGTCGAGACGGTGAAGGAGTAGTCCTGCCCGTTCTCGGCCGCGTAGGTGTAGGAGGTCTGCCCCGGCGGGAGCGTGATGGCGGCCTGCGGGGCGCCACCGCGGAACGGCGTCAGCACGTAGTCGCGCAAGGCATCGCCGTTGTTCGCGGGCGCCTGCCAGGACACCTGAATCTGCCCGCCGATCGGCGTGTCCACGCGGGTCGCCCGGGGTGCCTGCGGCGTGTCCGGCGGCGCCGCAGGGATCTCGGGGGCGGACCAGCCGGACCACTCCCCGGGTCCGGGGCGCTGTTGCGCGCCCGGACGCGGAACGTGTACGCGGTGCCGTTCTGCAGCTCGCCCCACGTGGTCGCGTTGACCACCCCCACGCTGCGCTGACCGCCACCTGTCGCGGGTGAGATCTGCACGTCGTAGTCGATGATCGGCGAACCCTCGTTGCCGGGCGTCGCCCAGGCGACGTCGATCGCACGGTCGCCGAACTTGAGCGTGGGCGGTCCGGGGGCGTCCGGCTTCACGTCCGGACGCGCGACGGCCGAGGCCGCGCTGGCCGGCCCCGGGCCGACCTTGTTCGCGGCCGTCACGGTGAACGTGTACTCGACGTTGTTCGTCAGCCCGCCGATCACGCACGTGGTGCCGCCGCACTCCTGCGCGCCACCGGCCCACGTCACCGTGTACCCGGTCAGCGGCGCGCCGTTGTCGATCGGCGCGGCCCACGAGAGCGTGACCTCGCGGTTGCCGACGGCCTCGACGCGCGGTGCCGACGGCGCCGCCGGCACACCGATGACGTTGGCCCGCACGCGCGCCTGACGCTGGCGGTCGGGGTCCTGCGTCGCGTCCTGGACCGTGTAGAGGATCGAGAGTCTGCCCACGAAGTCGCCGGCCGGCGTCACCGAGATGGTGCCGCCGGAGACGGCGACCTGTGCCGCACCCGTCTCGGGCTCGGCGCTGACGATCTCGAAGGATTGACCCGGGAACGGGTTGGTGTCGTTGGCGAGCACGTCGATGCTCGCCGTCTGGCCCTGCTGCACCTCGCCCAGGTCGTCGTCGACGGCGACCGGGAGCGGCGCGCTGCTGGCGACAGCGTTCGCGACCATCGTCCCGACCACGGGTTCGTTGACCCGGTCGCTGACGGAGATCTGGAACTCGCCCTGCGTCCCCTTCTGCGTGTCGAGGGCGGCGGTGACGTGGAGCTCCGTGCCGCCCACCAGCTCGGCCGTGAAGCCCTCGGGCTGACCGAGGAGCTCGAACACGAGACGGGTGCGGTCGGTCGGGTCGCGGTCGTCGGCGAGGTTCTGCAGCTGGATGACCTGCGGCTCGTCGACCCCGGCCTCGACGTCGATCTCCGTGCTGGAGATGGTCGGCGGGGTGTTGCCGTTCGGCTCGACCTCGATCGGGATCGTCAGCACCGAGACCTTGCGCTCGGGGTCGTTCAGGTCGGCCGCGTCGGTCACCTCCAGCGTGATGCCGGCGGGACCGACGTAGTCGGCCGTGGAGGTGAACGTGAGCGTGCTCGGGCCGGTCACGGGCGGCGTGCCGTCGGAGTTCGTCGCCAGGGCCTTGCTCGGGTCCGTGACCTGCACCGGATCGCCCGAGACGGTGACGACGAGGTCGTTCAGCTCGATCTCGAGCCGCTCGTTCGTCAGCACCTTCAGCGGCTCGAGGTCGGTGCGCAGCGCGGGTCCCGAGTCCTCCGTCCCCGGCACGTCGACGAACGCCCACGTGGTGAGCCCGTCGCCGTCGGTGATCTGGTACGTGACGACCTGTCGCGTCGGGGTGAGCGCGACGGTCAGCTGCTGCCCGCCGTCGACGGTCGTGAGCCCCGCGTTCGGCTGGTCCTCGGGGACGGCCAGCACGAGGTCACCCACGTCGCCGTCGGGGTCGTAGTCGTTGGCCAGGACGTCGACGTCCACGCGGTCCTTGCCGATGATCTCCGGCACCGGGACGAGATCGTCGACGGCGACCGGCGTGTGCAGCGGCGCGTCCGGCGACACCTCGAGCGCGAGCGTGGCGACGGCGCGGCCGCCGTTCCCGTCGAACACCTCGAACGTGATGCCGTACGTGCCCGACTCGGCCGGGGTCTGCACCACGAGCTGACCGTCCTCGGCGACGTCGACCGGCAGGCCCGCGCCGTCGAGCACGCCCCCGACCTGGAGCTGGTCGCCGTCAGGATCGGTCGCGTACTCGAGCACGTCGATCGTCACGGTGCGCTCGGGGCGGTGGTGCGCCTGCACCGGCGGCACGACCGGCGCGCTGTTGATCGCCGGCGGAGGCACGATGCCCACCGAGATCGTCCCGGTCGCGGTCTGCCCGGGTCGGTCGCGCACGAGGAAGGTGAACGTGTCGGTCCCGACGGCGTTCCCGAAAGGCACGTAGTCGATGTAGTCGGTCCCGATCTCGACCACCTGACCGAGCTCGGGCGCGCTGCCGAGACCGAGGAGCTGGACGGAGTCGCCGTCGGGGTCGATGCCGATCAGCGTGATCGGGATGCGGATCCGCTCGCGCTGGAACGCTCGCGTGTCGACGTCGACCGGGACGGGTGCGGCATTCCCCTCGGCAGCAGTCACGTTGATCACGACCTGGGCCGATCCGCTCTGGCCGTTGACGTCGGTCACGGAGTACGTCGCGAGCTGCTGCCCCGGGTCGGTCGGCGCCTGGTAGCGCAGCACGTCCTGCGTGGCGAACATCAGCCCGGCCTCGGGCCCCTCGACGAGCGTCTCGTCGAGGTGGAACTCGAGCGCGTTCGGGTGGTGGTCGTTGGAGAGCACCGGAATCGTCACGTAGTCACCCGCGCGCACGCTGACCGTGTCGCGGACGGCCACCGGAGGCTGCGGCTGCGCGTCCGCCCGGAGCGGGATCACCTGGACCTCGCCGACGGCGGATCCGGTCTCGTTCGCCACGGTGTAGCCGACCCGGACCGGCTCGCCGAGCACCCGGTCGCTGGTGATGCGCAGCAGCCGGTGCTCGATGACGGCGACGTTGAGGCCGTACCCCGTGGGGACGTCGACCTGCTGGACCGCGAGCACGCCGCCGCGGGGGTCGGTGTCGTTCTGCAGCACGTCGACCAGCACCTCGCCGCCGGGCGGGAGCATGGCCGTGTCGCGCATCGCGATCGGCGCGCCGTCGGCCGGGGACTTCACGTCCACCCGGATCAGGCCCTCGCCGGTCGCGCCCTCGTCGTCGGCGATGAGGTACGTGGCGTAGACGGTGCCGGGCTGGTCCGGCGTGAACTCGATGGTCCCGTCGCCGTAGTTCGGCGAGGTCTGACCGCTGCCGAACGGCGCCGCCTGCGCGAGCCGCGGCCGCTGGCCGGAGGTGTCAGAGTCGTTGTCGAGCGGGTTCAGCACGATTGTCTCGCCCACGAACGCCGTCGCGAAGTCGAACTCGGCGCGCGGCGGCTGGTTGCCCGGGACGACCTCGACCTGGATCGGGATCGGTGTGACCTCGTAGCCGTCGAAGACCTCGAGCGTCACGGTCTTGAGCGCGTTGGAGACCCCCGCGTCCGAGAACGTCACGTTTCCGTCGGGGGTGGTGCGTACGGCGTCGCCCTCGCTGTCCACGCTCGCCGAGCTGAGGGTGAGCTCGTCGCCGTCGGGGTCGCGGATGTCCGCCAGCACGTTCTGCGTCACGCTCGCCCCGCTCGCGACGCGGATCGTGATGTCGCGCAGCGCCTGGGGAGGCGAGTTCTCGCCGTCGGGCACCACGCGGAGCGTGACGAGGGCGTCGTCGGTGCCGCCCCGGCCGTCGTCGGCGGTGTAGGTGAAGCTGCCCGTCCCCGAGGCGTCCGGCGGGACCACCACCTGCAGCGCCCGGCCGCCCATGACGAGCTCCGGCGTCCCGAACCCCTCGGAGAAGTCGGCCGGCGGGAGGATGGTCAGGAGGTCGCCGTCGGGGTCGGCGTCGTTGTCCAGGAGCGGCAGGATCCGCGTCGTGCCCGGGCGCAGTCCGAGGTCGTCGTCGTTCGCGGTCGGCGGCCGGTTCTCCTGGTCGCGGTCGAGCGGGACGTCCTCCTCGACGGTCTCGTGCGAGTCCTCCTCCTCCTGCTGGGAGTTCGGCGGCGGCGAGGTGTCCAGCCAGTCCTGCACCGGGACGAGCTGGTTCTCGATCATCCAGACCGCACCCGTGCCCAGGTCGTTGAGCACCACGTAGCCGTGATTCACGCGGTAGGTCAGCCGGGCGTCGGCGCCCGGTCCGGGGACCTCCTGGAGCACGCCCTCGTCGTTGCAGTACCGCACGGCCGAGGACGTCTCGGCGCTCCACGCGCCGAAGGCGCAGCCGTTCACCACGACCGGGACCGCGGGCGTCCCGGGCGCCGCCACGCGGGTCAGCCGCACCTCACCCCCGTCGAGCGGGATCCGCACGAGCGCGTCCCGCGTGGCGATCGTGACGTCGTCGCGCGCGTCGCCGCCGTCCTGCAGGGCGACCTCGTCGGCGTCGACCTCCTGCTCGATCTCCGCCACGGCGTCGGACAGCAGGATCGACTCGCGCTCGGGCTGGACGATCTCGACCTGCGGGAGGTTCTCCTCCTCGACGCGCACGACGCGCGCGACCGACAGGACGGGGTCGGTCCCGACCGTGGTCAGCGTCAGGTCGGCGTCCTCGAGGTCCTCGGGGTCGAGGATCAGCTCGGTGAGGTCGGTGGTCTCGAGCTCGGGGGTTCGAGGTCCTCGACGTCGGCACCGTCGAGCCCGGTCGCGGCGAGGGCCGCCCCGGCGTCCGACGGCGACGCGTCGTCCGCGGGTGCCTCCTCGTCGACGGGCGCGTCGCCCTCCTCGTCCTCGGCCCCCTCGCCGCGCGCGATCGCGGTCATGACGGCGACGTCGGAGGCGGTCAGCGCGGTCAGCGCGCGCGTGTCGGGGTCGAAGACCCAGGTCGTGCCCTCGACGTCGACGTCGAGCACCGATCGCGGCGAGACGCGCAGCGTCGGCGGCAGCTCCTCGTCCTCGAGCGCGGCGAGCGTGTCGGTGGTGACGATCCGCAGGTCACCCGTGCCCGGGTCGAGCACCGCGACCGTGCCCGCGCCGAGGTCGATCGTCCGACCGGCCGGGACCGCGGCGCCGCCGGCGCCCACGACGCCCGCGGTGTCGATGCGCTCGACGCGACCGAGGCCGTCGTCGACGACGAGCACGTCCTCGTCGTCCTGCAGGATGTCGAAGGCCGCCGTCGAGGAGGACAGCTGCGCGTCCACCTCGGCGATGGGGTAGTTGAGCCGCCCGATCCGGGTGTCGTTGGTCCCGGTGACCCAGACGCCACCGTCGTTCAGGCTGACGTCCGCCGTGGCCACACCGTCGTAGGTGAGGCTGAGGGCGACGACGGTGCCGACGACGAGGCTGACGACGGTGGCACTGGCGATGGTGCTCCGGCGCCGCGAGCGCTCAGCCAACGATGCTCCCTGAAGTTCGGTGAGCCCCCAGGGTAAGCGAGCGGTCGCGCACGCGGGAATCGGGAACGGCCGGAGGCACGGGCGGCGGGCTCAGTCCTCGGCGGTGCTCGACGCCTGCGCCGGGGACTCCGCCGGTTCGGCAGCCGCTCGCGCCAGTGCCGCCTGCTCCTCGAGGAACGGCAGGTCGGCGGCCGTCACGAGTCGTGAGGCGACGGCGTGCTCGACGAGCCGCGCGCGCCGGTTGACCGCGAGCTTGCGCGGGCCACCGCGCAGGCCGCGCACCCCCTGGCGCGCCAACTTGTCGCACACGTTGTCGAGCTTGCGGTTGAGCCTCGTGATCGTCCACCCGAGCCGCGCCGCGGCCTGCGCCGAGGACGGGATCGCCGTCGTGCTCCCCCGGCCGCGCAGCACCGGTTCGGCGAGGGCGACGACGAGCGCCCGCTGCGAGTCGGTCAGCACGACCGGGCCGATCGTCGTGTCACCCTGCTCGACCTCGGCGGCGACCGGCTCGTACGCCGGCTCCTCGCCCACGATGAGCAGCTCGTACGTCGTCGGGCCCGCCGTGAACAGGACGGTCGTGCGCGCGAACACCAGCGGCAGCCGCGCACCCGGCGCGATCCACGCCTGCACGTTGCCGTGGGCGTCGGCCACCGTCGCGGGGATCAGGGAGCCGACGTTCTCGAGCCACCACAGGTCGCCCGAGCGCGTGATCGCGAGGAATCGCCGGTGCAGGTAGGGGTTGTCGTCGATCTCGAGGTCGCCCTCGCGCCCGACGACGAACGCCTCCTCGGGGTCGACGTCGAACCACTCACCGCAGAACTCGACCTGCACGGCCGGTCTCCTCCCTGTCGAGCTGTCTCATGCGCAGACGGTGTAGTCCTTCGACACGCGCATGTCGATCACGGTACGGATCTCGACACAGACGGTCGACTCCGACTGCCCGGTCAACGTCACCTCGGTCCCCTCGACGGTGTCGTTCTCCCCGGTGTTCGGGATGCGGTAGCTGTACGTCGCACCGTCCACGCCGTCGGGCGCGTCCCAGGTGACCACGATCGTGGAGGACGTGCCCGCGTCGCGGGCAGCGCGGACGTTCACCGGTTCCGGCACGAACGTCGTCCCCGTCGGCCCCCCGGTCTCGGTGACCGACGGTGTTGGCGTGGCGTCCAGGTCGCCGTCGTCGTTCCCGAGGTTCAGCAGCACGACGGCGGTGATCGCCACCGCCACCAGCGCACCCCCGACCGTCCACCCGAGCCACGGCCGACGCGCGGACGAGGCCGGCGCAGCCTCGGGATCGACCAGCTGCTCCCGCTCCTGCGGACGGTCGGCCTCGGGCGGGCGCTCCCACGCCGGCCTCGAGCGGGCCGGCGCCGCCCAGACGGCGGGGTCGTCGGGGCGCCGCGGCACGCGGACCGGGGTGATCGCCCGGTGCGTCGGGTCGGCGGCCGCAGCCGCCGCCGGCGCCGTCGTGACCTGGTAGCCGGCGATGCCGGTGGTGCCACCGACACCCGCCGGTGCCGCCGCGGGCGGGAGGCCGGGCGTCCAGGCCCCGCCCACGCCGTCGCCCGCTCCCCCACCGGGGTCGATGTCGATCACCGGACGCACCTGCGTCTCGCCGAAGACCACGCCACCGCCGGACCCCGGCTCGCTGACGCGACGCACGTCGGGCACGTCGATCGGGGTCGGGGCGAGGTGGAGGTCGAGCTCGACCCGCTGCAGCGCGCGGCCGAGGTCGAGCGCCGTCGCGAACCGGCGCGACGGCCGCTTGTCCATCGCCCGCGCGAGCACCTGCTCGAGCGACGCCGGGACGTCCTGGCGCCCGATCGGCGGCGCCGGTTCGCGCGTGATGCGCGAGATCAGGTCGAAGGCCGCGTTGCTGCCGCCGACGACCTCGAACGGCGAGCGCCCGGCCAGCACGGTGTACAGCGTGGCGGCCAGGGAGTAGATGTCGGCCTGCTCACCGCGCGGGGAGTCGTCGGCGAAGAACTCCGGGGCCGCCCACGGGATGGACATGCCCGTCTCGGTGTCGGCCGCGTTCGCCCCCATCACCGAGATGCCGAAGTCCGTCAGCGCCGGCCAGCCGTAGTCGTTGGTGAGCACGTTGGCGGGCTTGATGTCGCGGTGCAGGATGCCCGCGCGGTGCGCCGTCTCGATCGCACCGGCGAGCCGCACCCCGATCCGCAGGGCCTCGGCGATGCCGAGTCGCTCGGAGCGGTAGCGCTCGGACAGGTTCGGCCCGGCGCAGTACTCCATGACGAGGAACGGGCGGCCGTCGGCCGCGACGTCGGCGTGGTAGACCGTCACGATCGCGGGGTGGCTGGAGACGTGCGCCATGAGGTTGGCCTCGTCGACGAACGCCATCTGCTCCGATCCGGGCACGATGCGCAGCACCTTGACGGCGACCTCGCGGCGCGGCATCGCCTGGCGGTACAGGAAGACGTCGGAGAAGCCACCCGAGCCGAGCAGCCGCTCGTGGGTGTAGCCGGGCAGCTCGGGGGTGTGGCGGGGGACGGCGCGAGCTCACGCGGGCACCACCGTCGCCCTCATCGCTCCACCACGATCACGACGCCGTCGCCCAGGTCGATCCGCGATCCCACCGAGGCGGACGTGCCCTCCCCGGGGTGCAGGCGGTGCGGGACCTGGCCGGGCCGGGCCACGACCGTCCCGTTGGTCGAGCGCAGGTCGGTGACCAGCACGTCCTCGCCGTCGAGGCGGAGCTCGCAGTGGGTGCGCGAGATGTCCTGCTGCGGGCTGGGGACCACCACGAGCCGGGCGTCGACGCCGGTGCGCGCCTCGGGCGCCCGCCCCACCAGCACCGGGCGGTCGAGCTCGACGTCGATGCCGTGCGAGAACGCCAGGCGCAGCCGAGGGGCCTCCGGCTCGGCCGCGGGCTGCGCCCACGGCGAGACCGTCACGAGGCCGGGGCCCGCCTCGCGCAGAGCGGCCACCTGGTGGTCCAGGATCGTCCCGCCGTCGTGGTCGCCGTCGTCGTCCAGGTCGGGTGAGACGGGCGGCGGGGCGTTCGGCGCCGGGGTCGGGGCGCTCGGTGCCGGCGCGGGTGACACTCCCGTCACGAGCTCGGGTGCGAGCGGCGTCGCGCCGGCGTCGTCGGTCGACGGCGCGGCCCCGGTGGGGTCCCCGTCCGGGACACGGTCGACGGCGGGGGCGCCCGCGGCGCCCGCCGCTTCCGGTCGCTGCGGGACGACGCCCGCGCCACCGGGGTTCACGACGCCGTAGCCGCCGTCGTACGCACTCTCGTCCTGGTGCGGGTGGAGCGTCACGTCGAGCGGCGGGTCCGGCGGGAGCAGCGGTTCGGTGTCGTTCGGGGTGTCGGGCTCCGCGTCGGGGAGGACGGGCGCCGCCTCCGTCGACTCCTCCGTGACGTCGGGGGTGGGCTCGTCGGTTCCCTCGATGTCGTGAGCGTCGGCGTCGGCGTTGTCGGCTGCGTCGTCGGTGTCGGACTCGGCGGGCGCCTCGACGACGGCCTCGTCCTCGCCGGCGACGGCGACAGGCGCGTCGTCGCCCGGCTGGTCGTCAGGAACGTCGTCACCGACCGGTTCGACCTCGGCCGGCTCGTCGCCAGCTGCCTCGTCGTCCGCGGTCTCGTCCGGGACGGGGACGTCGCGCGGCTCCTCGTCGGCGGGGACGGGAGCGGGCACCGGCACCACCGCCGGGACGGGCGACCCGGCGTCGGCGTCGGAGACGGAGACCGGACCCGAGACGTCGTCCTCGCGCCCGGGTGCGCCGTCGGCGACCGCGCCGGCCTCGTCGTCGGCGGGCAGGCTCATCGTGACGGTCGCTCGCGAGGACCGCACGACCCCGGCGAGGAGGGGCAGGTCCTCGCCCACCACCGACTCCTGCGCCCCCGCGCCCGCGACGCGGGCCACCACGACCTCGAGCGCGCCGTCCGTGACGGTCAGCGTCTCCTCCCGCCACGTCGCCACGCCCTGACCGCTGATCGTGGCCCCGCCGGCGCGGACCTCGACGTCACCGCGGACGAGCGCGCGTGCGCGCCCCGAGTCGAGCACCACGACGGCGAAGGTCGGCATGTCGGCGAGCGAACCCACCAGAGGAGCGACGAGGGCGGCCAGCCCCTGGCCCGCCCGCGCGGCTTCCCACACCCGGGCGACGACGTCGGCCGCGACCCGGTGGTCGAGCAGCGCGACCGCGCCCGGGGTGACGACGACGGAGTCCGGACCGGGGGTGTAGACGCTCCAGGCGCCTGCGTCGTGGCTCGTCATCGCTGCTCTTCCTCGTCCCTGGGTGCGGATCACGTCCGCCAGCGATCCTACGACGACGCTCTCACGACAGCGGCGAGAAGGCTCCCCAGTAGGCCGAGACGACCAGGACTCCCAGGAGACCCCCGACCGCGAGCCAGCCGCCGGCCGCGCGGACCAGACCGCTGCGACCGCGGCCCCGTCCGTGCGCGAGGAGGCGCCGCACCGCGCGGACCCCGGTCCAGACCGACAGCACGGCGAGCGCCTGCACCGCCACCCAGCCACCCCAGACCACGACGCCGTTGCCGCTGTAGGCGAGCGCGAGCTGCGCCACGGCGACGATGTAGGCGACCAGTGCCACCACGACCGCCGCGGTCGCGACCGTGAACGCGGCGAGCCCCCGGCCCACACGGGGCGTCGGGGCGCTCACGACGGCGGCGACCTCCGTCTCTCGCGAGACGCCGGGTCCACCGGGCCCGTCGGATCCACCGCTGTCGGCGGACACATCCGCGCCCGCCGCCCCCACACGGCCGCGACGCCGATCGGCGAGCACCGCCGCGACGGATCCTCCGGCCAGGACGAGCAGACCGCCCGCGGCGACACCGACCGAGATCAGCGGGACGCGCAGCATCATCTCGCCGTCGGCGTACCAGCGCGGCTGCGGCACGGCCGAAGCGAGGTGGATCTGGCGCGGCGTCGCCCCCGCGACGGCGGGGCCCGCCTCCTCGGCCGCGCGCGGGTCGAGCATCCAGGTGGCGAGGCCGTCGAGGAAGGCGGGGACCACCGGATCGGTCGAGCTGCCGACGCGGATGCCGTGGTTCGCGTCCTGGTAGTAGCGCACCATCAGCTGCTCGGCGCCACCGGGGATGGCCCCCAGGACGAGCTGGGGACCCTGGACCGTCGGCATCGACAGGTCCTGCGTCCCGTACGCCATGAAGATGGGCTGCGTGGTGCGCTCCAGGTACGGCAGCACGTCGAAGTCCGCGTACGCGAGGATCCCCCGGGCCAGTGGGCCCCCGTGGCGCGCGGGATCGCGCGCAGGAGCGTCTGGGGGACGCCCACCTCGCGCAGGTAGGCGTCGACGGCGAACGCCGCCTGCTGCCGCGGGGGCACGACCGGGGCCGAGACGAGCGCGACGAACGCGACGTCGTCGTCCCCCGCCGCGAGCACCGGTGCCACCCAGGCACCCTCGCTCTCCGCGTAGAGGCCGACGCGGTCCGGATCGACCCCGTCCAGCGTGCGCGCGAGCTCGAGCGTCCGCCCGTAGTCCGCGGCCATCGCCTCGTAGTCGCGGTGGAGCGTGGAGTAGGTGTCCAGCCGCTTGCTCGGTGAGACCGCGACGATGCCCGCGCTCGCGAACGCGGTGGCGTGCTCCGCGAACGCGTCGGCGAGCCCCGTACCCGCACCGTGGAGGAACACGACGGCGGGCGCCGGCCGCGGCGCGTCCACGGGCTCGACGATGAGCACGTCGGTCGTGACGCCGCCACGGCCCGTCTCGTCCGCCGGCTCGAGCTCGACCTCGACGATGCGCGACCGCGTGTCGTACCGCCCGAGCACCGCTGCGCCGTCGCCCGCGCCGTCCGCCGGCCCGGCCCCGACCCAGACGTCGGGCGAGGCGACCGTGACCGTGGCGCTCACCGGCTCGGGGTTCCAGCGCGGCCCCGCCGACGTCCCCACGAGCGCCAGGACGAGAACCCCGACCAGGACGGCGGCCGCCGTCCGCATCGGCGGCGTGCTCAGCCGTGCCGCGAGCGCGCGGCGGCGCGCGCCGGGCCGCCGCTGCGTCTCGACCCCGGGCGTCTCCTCCTGCGACATCGAGCCTAGAAGCCCAGCCGCTGCAGCTGCTTGGGGTCGCGCTGCCAGTCCTTGGCGACCTTCACGTGGAGGTCGAGGTAGACGCGCGTGCCGAGCAGCGCCTCGATGCCCGCGCGCGCCCGGGTGCCGACGTCGCGCAGCCGCGAGCCCTTCGCGCCGATGACGATGGCCTTCTGGCTCTGCCGCTCCACGAACACCGTGACGTGCACGTCCAGCAGCGGACCCTGCTTCTCGGTGCGCCCGGGGCGCTCGACCATCTCCTCCACCACGACGGCGAGGGAGTGCGGCAGCTCGTCGCGCACGCCCTCGAGGGCGGCCTCGCGCACGAGCTCGGCGATCATCACGCGGTCGGGCTCGTCCGTGAGCTCGCCCTCGGGGTAGAGCGGCGGACTGACGGGGAGGTGGGAGCACAGCACGTCGGCGACGACGTCGACCTGGTAGTCCTCCAGCGAGCTGACCGGGACGATGTCGGCCCAGTCGCCGAGGCGGTCGATCTCGATGAGGTGCTGCACCAGGCGCTGGCTCTCCACGAGGTTGGCCTTCGTGGCGAGCGCGACGACGGGGGTGCGCACCTCCGCGAGCGTGCGGGCGATGAACTCGTCACCGGGGCCGACCTTCTGGTCGGACGGCAGGCAGAACGCGATGACGTCGACCTCCGCCAGCGTCCCGATCACGAGCTCGTTGAGCCGGTTGCCGAGCAGCGTGCGGGGTCGGTGCAGCCCCGGGGTGTCCACGAGCACGAGCTGGGCGTCGTCGCGGTGCACGATGCCCCGGATCGTGTGCCGGGTGGTCTGCGGACGGTCGGAGGTGATCGCGACCTTGGTGCCCACGAGGGCGTTGACGAGCGTCGACTTGCCGGCGTTGGGTCGTCCGACGACGCAGGCGAAACCCGCGCGGTAGCTCTCGGGGTCGCGCGGGCTGGCGTAGGTGGGCGCTGCCCCGCTCCGGTCGGTCATCGCGCCGTCCGCCCCGCGAGGAACGTCAGCAGCAGCGTGCGCTGCAGCTCGAACATCTCCTCGCGCTCCTCGGGCTCGGCGTGGTCGAAGCCGAGGAGGTGCAGGATGCCGTGCGTGACCAGGAGGAGCATCTCCTCCTGGGCCGAGTGGCCGGCCTCGCGCGCCTGGGTGGCGGCGACCTCGGGACACACGACGACGTCGCCGAGGATGCCCTCGTCCGACGGCTCGCCCTCGCGCCCCGGGCGCAGCTCGTCCATCGGGAAGGACATCACGTCGGTCGGACCCGGCTCGTCCATCCAGCGCACGTGCAGCTCGGTCATCGCCGGGACGTCCACGAAGATGACCGACAGCTCGGCCTGCGGGTGCACGTGCATCTGGTCGAGCACGTAGCGGGCCAGCGCGGCGAACTCGACCTCGTCGACCTCGTGCGCGCTCTCGTTGCTGATCTCGGTGCTCATCGGCGCTCCCCCGCGGAGTCCCAGCGCGCGTAGGCGTCGATGATCTCGCCCACCAGACGGTGGCGCACGACGTCGGAGGACGTCAGGCGGCAGACGGCGACGTCGTCGACGTCGCGCAGGATCTCGGTCACGACCCGCAGGCCGGACGTGGTGCCCGAGGGCAGGTCGACCTGCGTGACGTCACCGGTGACGACCATGTGCGAGTTGAAGCCCAGGCGGGTCAGGAACATCTTCATCTGCTCGGGCGAGGTGTTCTGCGCCTCGTCGAGCACGATGAACGCGTCGTTCAGGGTGCGACCGCGCATGTACGCGAGCGGCGCCACCTCGATGACGCCCGAGGCCATGAGACGCGGGATCGAGTCGGGGTCGACCATGTCGTGCAGCGCGTCGTAGAGCGGACGCAGGTAGGGGTCGATCTTCTCCGTCAGCGATCCGGGGAGGAACCCGAGTCGCTCCCCGCCTCGACGGCGGGGCGGGTCAGCAGGATGCGGGAGACCTGCTTGGCCTGCAGCGCCTGCACGGCCTTCGCCATCGCGAGGTAGGTCTTGCCCGTGCCGGCGGGACCGATCCCGAACGTGATGGTGTTGCGGTCGATGGCCTCGACGTACTCCTTCTGCCCCACGGTCTTCGGCCGGATGGTGCGGCCTCGCGTCGACAGGATGTTCATCGTCAGCACGCTCGAGGGCGAGGTGGCCGCGGGCGAGCGGAGCATCCCGATCGCGCGCTCGACGGCGTCGGCCGACAGCGGCTGCGCCGAGCGGGCGATCTGCGCGAGCTCCTCCAGCAGCCGCTCGGCGAGCGAGACCTCGTCCGCCGGACCGTCCAGCGTGATGACGCTACCGCGCACGTGCACGTCCACGCGCGGGAAACCGCGCTCGATCGTGCGCACGACCTCGTCGCGCGGGCCGACGAGCGCACGCATGTCGACGTCGTCGGGCACCGTGACCTGGTGCGTCACGGGACCACTCGACGACCCGGAGCCGCCACCGCGGTTCACGCCCGTCACCGGCCCGCCAGCTTGTCGCGCAGCCGCGAGAACATCCCGGCACCGACCGGCGCGAGCCGACCCTGCGGTCGCTCCTCGCCGCGCAGCGTCGCGAGCTCCCGCAGGAGCTCCTCCTGCCGCTCGTCGAGGTGGGTGGGCACCGTGACGTCGAGGTGGACGTGCATGTCGCCGCGGCCGTGCCCGCGCAGCCTGCCCATGCCCCGGCCGCGCAGGGTGATGACGTGGTCGCCCTGGGTGCCGGCCGCGACGTCGACCTCCTCGTCGCCGTCGAGCGTCCGCAGCTCGAGGACGGTGCCGAGCGCGGCCGCCGTCATCGGCACGGCGAGCGTGCAGTGCAGGTCGTCGCCGCGGCGCGTGAACACCTCGTGCGGCAGCTCGCGGATCTCCACGTACAGGTCGCCCGCGGGGCCGCCGCCCGGGCCGACCTCGCCCTGTCCGACGAGCTTGATGCGCGTGCCGTTCTCGACGCCGGGCGGGACGTCGACCGTGATGGTGCGGCGGGCGCGCACGCGACCCTCGCCCGAGCACTCGGGGCACGGCTCGGGGATAGTCGAGCCGAACCCCTGGCACGCGTCGCAGCGCGCCTGCGTCATGACGTTGCCGAGGAACGAGCGCGCCACGCGCTGGACCGACCCGCGGCCGCCGCAGACCGTGCAGGCCTTCGGCGAGGTGCCGGGGGCGGCGCACGAGCCGTGGCAGGTGCCGCAGACAGCGGCGGTGTCGACTGTGAGGTCGCGCCGGACGCCGAAGGCCTCCTCGGCGAGCTCGAGCTCGATGCGCACGAGCGCGTCCTGCCCACGGCGGGCGCGCGGGACGGGGCCGCGCGCGCTGCCGCCGCCGGCCGCGCCGAAGAACGTCTCGAAGATGTCCTGGAAGCCGAACCCGGCGCCCTCGCCGCCGGCCCCGCCCATGCCGCCGGAGTCGTAGGCGCGCCGCTTGTCGGGGTCGGACAGGACGTCGTTGGCGGCGGTGATGTCCTTGAACCGCTCCGCACCCGCCTCGCCGGCGATGTCGGGGTGGTAGGTGCGCGCGAGCTTGCGATAGGCGCGCTTGATCTCCTCGGTGGTGGCGTCCCGCGCCACACCGAGGACCTCGTAGTAGTCCGTCACGTGTTCGTCAGATCCTCGTACGTCGGGGTTCGGGAGCGGTCACGGGGTCACGACCCGTGAGAGGTAGCGGGCGACGGCGCGCACCGCCGTCATCGTCGTGGGGTAGTCCATCCGGGTGGGGCCGAGGACGCCGAGGAAAGCCACGGCGTCCTGCGGGCTCGCCCCACCGTAGGGCGAGGCGACGACGGACGTCTCGCTCAGCCCGGCGTAGCGCGTCTCGGTCCCGATGCGGACCGCGACGTCGCTGTGCTCGCGGCCGGGGCCGCCGCCCTGCTCGGCGGCCATCTCCGCGAGCAGGCGCATGAGTACGACCTGCTCCTCGATGGCCTCGAGCACCGGGGAGATGGTGCGGGAGAAGTCGAACCCGGCGCGGGCCAGGTGGGCCGTGCCCGCCATCACGATCCGGTCCTCGACCTCCTCCGTCAGCGTCTCGCCCACCACGGCGGCGACGGCGTGCACGAGCGCCGCCAGCGCGGGCGGGACGTCGTCGGCGATGCCCTCGAGCGCCGGCCGCAGGGCCGGCATCCGCAGACCCGCGGCGGCCACGTTGATCCGCGCCCGCAGGTCCGCGACGACGACCTCGTCCAGGTCGCCGACGCCGGCGGGGACCTCGAGCATGCGCTGCTCGACCCGGCCGGTGTCGGAGATGAGCACGATCAGCACCCGGGTCGGAGCGACCAGGACGAGCTCGACGTGGCGCAGCCCGGAGCGCCGCAGCGACGGGTACTGCACGACGGCGACCTGCTGCGTCAGCTGCGACAGCAGCCGGACCGTGCGGTTGACCGCGTCGTCGAGGTCCACCGACTCGGCGAGGAAGGACTCGATCGCGCGGCGCTCGGGACCGGTGAGCGGCTTGAGCGTCGCGAGGTGGTCGACGAACAGCCGGTACCCGGAGTCGGTCGGGATGCGCCCGGCAGAGGTGTGGGGCTGCGTGATGTACCCCGCCTCCTCGAGCGCCGCCATGTCGTTGCGGATCGTCGCGGGCGAGACGCCCAGCGCGTGCCGCTCCACGAGGGTGCGCGACCCGACCGGTTCGCGGGTGGCGACGTAGTCGCTGACGATGGCGCGCAGCACGTCGAGCCGTCGGTCCTCGCTCACGCCGCCTCCTCGTCCGCTCGTCGTGGGTGCGGGCCGGTCCTCGCACTCTCGGGGGTGAGTGCCAATTCTACGCCCCGCCCCCGACACCGGCGGGGTGGCGCCGCGGCGTCGGGCGCAGACGCGGATATCGTGCCCCGGTGCCCCCCACCGACCCCTACGGCCCCGACGTCCTGTCCAGCGACCCCCGCGTGCGCACGGGCTCCCGCAAGGTCGCGCGCGAGGAGGCCGCCGCCGTCGGGCTGGTGGTCGAGGACGTCCAGAGCGGGTACGTCGGCGCGGTGCTGCGCGTCGAGCGCACGAACGGGGGCGACGTCGTCGTGCTCGAGGACCGGCGCGGCGCGCGGCGGTCCTTCCCGCTGGGTCCGGGCTTCTGGGTCGACGGCGATCCGGTCGTCCTCGTGCGTCCCGCCCGCCGGGCGGCCCCGGCGGTGACGGCGCGGACCGCGTCGGGGTCGCGCGCCGTCGTCGGCGCTCGCGCCCGGGTGGCCCGCGCGTCGCGCATCTGGGTGGAGGGCAGGCACGACGCCGAGCTGGTGGAGAAGGTCTGGGGCGACGACCTGCGCATCGAGGGCATCGTGGTGGAGCTGCTCGAGGGCGCCGACCACCTGGTGGAGGTGCTGGAGACGTTCGCCCCCGCTCCCACGCGGCGCGCCGGGGTGCTGCTGGACCACCTCGTGGCCGGGTCGAAGGAGCGACGCCTCGCCGACGACGCGCTGCGCGCCCTCGGACGGCGGTCCGAGCACGTGCTGATCCTGGGGCACCCCTACGTCGACGTGTGGCAGGCCGTCCGCCCGCAGCGCGTCGGGCTGACGGCGTGGCCGCACGTGCCGCGCGGCACCGACATCAAGACCGGTACCCTCGCCGCGCTCGGGCTGCCGCACGCGACGCAGGCCGACGTCGCGCGCGGGTGGGCCAAGATCCTCGGTCGGGTGCGTGACTACAAGGACCTCGACCCGGCCCTGCTGGGCCGGGTCGAGGAGCTCGTCGACTTCGTCACGCTGCCCGAGGGCTGAGCGGGCTCCGAGGCCGGGTCAGGCGGGCACGACCTCGCCGCGGAAGCCCGTGTACAGCGCGGCCAGGGCGAGCGAGACGATCGGCACGGCGGCGAGGAGTCCGACGCCGCACGCGAGCGTGCCCGCCACCACCAGCCCGAGGGAGATGAGCATCAGGAGCAGGACCTGGCCGAGGTTCGCCCCGACCGTCCGGGCGGACGCCGCGAGGGCCGCGGCGAACCCCTGGTCGGAGTCCGCGAGGTGGTGCGGCACGAACAGGACCAGCACCCACCCCACGAGCGCCGCGAGTCCGAGGACGAGTCCGCCGCCGGCGCTCGGTAGCAGCTCGGGCAGCACCGAGAGCGCGACGGCGACACCGACGTAGGCCGCCCAGCCGCGGGGCAGCGCGAAGAACTCCGAGAACCGCAGGCTGCCGGTGCGGACCGCCCGCAGGGACCCGATCGCCAGCAGGAGCGCGCTCGCACCCGTGACGACGGCGGTGACGAGCGCGACGATCAGCGTGCCGGTGTAGCTCAGCCCGTCCTCCCGGAAACCGGCCTCGGTCAGGTCGCCGTAGGGTCCCTCGAGACCGGCGGCGGCGAGCACCGAGGTGAGGGAGAACTCGAGCGCCACGGAGACGGCGATGAGGATGACGAAGAGGCCGATCATCGGCCCCGCGGCCCGTCCGAACCTCGAGAACGCGAGCGACGTCGCCGCACCGGCGGTGGCGGGTGCCGGGCGGCTGGATCCGCCGTACGGCGCGCCGGGTGGACCGTAGCCGGGCGAGGCGTAGCCGGACGGCCCGTAGCCCGGCGGTGGGCCGTAGGGGTTGCCCCCGCCCCACGGCCCGGCGTCCGTGGGTCCGCCGGAGGAACCCACGTAGCCGCCGCCGTAGCCGGGCGGCGGGGGCGGCGGGGCGGGCCAGCTCCTGACCGGCTCGGCGTCCTGCGGGGCCGGTGAACCCCAGGCCGGGCCCGCAGGACCCGTGCTCCCGTACGACCCGCCGCCCGCCGGTCGGTCGTCGTCGGCGGGCGGCCAGGGCTGGTGGGGGTGCTCATGGCGGCATCGTGTCAGAGCGACGGCGACGCGTGGGGAACCCGTTCAGGCCGGGACGTGCCCGTTCGTCGAGCGGCGGTAGGCGTGGGCCAGGACGAGCGACCCGAGCGGGATGGTGACCAGGGCGCCGGCGAAGCAGACGAACACGCCGGCGAGCGAGACGAGCACCGCGACCGCAGTCACACCGGCGTTGTCCAGCGCGAGTCGGATCGACCCCTTGATCGCGTCGATCGCTCCTGCGCCCCTGTCCACCACGAGGAACACCGCGAACGCCCCGAAGAAGTTCACGATCAGCGTCCCGATCCCCGTGAACGAGAGCAGCCCGGCCGCGAGACCCATGAGCACCACCAGCAGGATGCCCTGACCGGCGTTGCGGAAACGGAAGAAGTCCCCGAACTCGGCCCGACCGGTGTCGGCCACCCGGAGGTAGCCGTGCGTGAGCGCGAGGGTGGACAGGAACGCCGCGACCATCGAGAGGATGCCGACGATGATGACGCCGCCGATGCCGAAGGACGTCGCTGCGGCGAACCCGAGCTCCGTCGTCGCCGCCGAGGACGTCCCCGCGACCGCGCCCGCGATCGCGAACCCGACGCCGGCGATGATGGCGATCCCGACGCCCCAGACGAGAGCCGCTCCGATCATCACGCCCCAGTTAGCGGCGAACCGCGGCCACGCCCAGCTGAATGCGGCGCCGACGTCGCTCGAGCCTGAGCCGCCGGAGCCGTACCCGGGCGGGGGCGGCGGCGGGAAGCCGGCGTCGTGCGGCTGTGGCGCCCCGGAGTACCCGGGAGGCGGCGGGAATCCGCCCTGCTGCGGCGAGGGGTAGGCGCTCGCCGGGGGCGGTGGGGCGCCGTAGGGGCCCGGCTGCGCCGGGGGCGGCGGGGCGCCGTAGGACCCCGGCTCGCGGTCGGGGCTGCTCGGATCGGTCATGACGGAGTCCTTCCACGGGGTGCGGTGCGCGAGCAAGCCAACCGGCGCGCCGGGAGCGGTGTCAAGGGAACCGGCGCGGGCGGGAGGGGCGGATCCGAGGCGGACGGCCCGCCTCAGGTCAGCCGGTGCACCACGGTGTCGGCGAGCAGCCGCCCCCGCCTCGTGAGTGTGATCGTGCCCGGGCGGAACGTCACCAGCTCCTCGGCGATCAGCCCGGCGACGGCGCGCGGGTCGAGCCCCGCCGTCGGGAAACCCTGGGCGAGGCGCGTGCCGAGCATGACGCGCTCCAGCCGCTGCGCCTCGTCGTCGAGGATCTCCCGGCCGTGCGCGGGCGAGTGCCCGGCCGCCAGGCGGTTCGCGTAGGCGCGAGGGTGCTTGACGTTCCACCAGCGCACCCCGCCCACGTGGCTGTGCGCGCCGGGGCCGATCCCCCACCAGTCGTCACCGCGCCAGTAGGCGAGGTTGTGGCGGCACCGGTCCGCCGGCGTGCGCGCCCAGTTGCTGATCTCGTACCAGCCGAGCTCGCGCCCGAGGATCTCGTCGGCGAGCTCGTACTTCGCCGCCTCGTCGTCCCCCGTCGGCGCCGGCAGCTCGCCGCTGCGAACGCGGCGGTGCAGGGCGGTACCCGGCTCGACCGTCAGCGCGTAGGCGGAGACGTGGTCGGGCTCGAGCGCCAGCGCGGCCTCGAGGCTGATACGCCAGTCCGCCAGGCTCTCCCCCGGCGTCCCGTAGATGAGGTCGACCGAGACGGCGAGGCCGGCCTCGCGGGCCCAGCGCACGACGTCGGGCACGCGCCTCGGGTCGTGCGTGCGGTCGAGCGTCGCGAGCACGTGCGGCACCACGGACTGCACGCCGAAGGAGACCCGCGTGAACCCGGCCGCGACGAGGTCGGCCAGGTACCGCGGCGTCACGGAGTCCGGGTTGGCCTCGGTGGTGACCTCCGCCCCGGGCGCGAGACCCCAGGTCTCGCGCACGCCGTCGATCATCGCGGCGAGGTCGGCCGCGGGCAGGAGCGTCGGCGTGCCGCCACCGACGAAGACCGTCGCGACCTCGCGCGCGGACAGACCCGCACGCCGCAGCACGTCCGCCCCCAGCGCGATCTCCGCGAGCGCGCTGCTGGCGTAGGTCGCCTGGCTGGCGCCCTCCCCGAGCTCGGAGGAGGTGTAGGTGTTGAAGTCGCAGTAGCCGCAGCGCACCCGGCAGAACGGGACGTGCAGGTAGACACCGAACGCCCGGTCCGCGGCGCCGTCGCGGACGGAGGTGGGGAGCGCGCCGTCGAGCGGGGCGCTCTCACCCTCGGGGAGCTGTGGACTCACGCGCGCGCCCGTCCGACAGTCCTACTTCTTGGCATCCTTGGCGTCCTTGCCCGAGGAGGCGTCGGAGGAGAGCGCGGCGATGAAGGCCTCCTGCGGCACGTCGACCCGGCCGATCGTCTTCATGCGCTTCTTGCCCTCCTTCTGCTTCTCCAGGAGCTTGCGCTTGCGGGAGATGTCGCCGCCGTAGCACTTGGCGAGCACGTCCTTGCGGATCGCGCGGATGGTCTCGCGCGCGATGATCCGGCTGCCGACCGCGGCCTGGATGGGCACCTCGAACTGCTGGCGCGGGATCAGCTCGCGGAGCTTCCCGGCCATCATCACGCCGTACGCGTAGGCCTTGTCCTTGTGCTGGATGGAGGAGAACGCATCGACGTTCTCGCCCTGCAGCAGGATGTCGACCTTGACGAGGTCGGCCGCCTGGTCGCCGGTGCGCTCGTAGTCGAGTGACGCGTAGCCGCGCGTGCGGGACTTCAGCGCGTCGAAGAAGTCGAAGACGATCTCCGCCATCGGCAGCGTGTAGCGCATCTCCACGCGGTCCTCGGACAGGTAGTCCATGCCCAGCAGCGTGCCGCGGCGGGTCTGGCACAGCTCCATGATCGTGCCCACGAACTCGCTCGGCGTCAGGATCGTGGACCGGACGACCGGCTCGCGCACCTCGCTGATCTTGCCCGCCGGGTACTCGCTCGGGTTGGTCACCTCGTGCTCGGTGCCGTCCTCCATCGTGACCTCGTAGACCACGTTCGGGGCGGTGGAGATGAGGTCGAGGTTGAACTCGCGCTCGAGCCGCTCGCGCACGATCTCGAGGTGCAGCAGGCCGAGGAAGCCGCAGCGGAAGCCGAAGCCGAGCGCCGCGGAGGTCTCGGGCTCGTAGTTGAGCGCGGCGTCGTTCAGCTTGAGCTTGTCCAGGGCGTCGCGCAGCACCGGGTAGTCGCTGCCGTCGATCGGGTACAGCCCCGAGAACACCATCGGCTTGGGGTCCTGGTAGCCGCCGAGGTCGCTCGCCGCCGGCTTCTGGGCGTTCGTGACCGTGTCGCCGACGCGCGACTGCCGCACGTCCTTCACCCCGGTGATGAGGTAGCCGACCTCGCCGACGCCGAGCCCCTTCGTCGGGGTCGGCTCGGGGGCCGAGACCCCGATCTCGAGGAGCTCGTGCGTCGCCTTCGTCGACATCATCGCGATGCGCTCACGCGGGCTGAGGGACCCGTCGACGACGCGGACGTAGGTGACGACGCCGCGGTAGGTGTCGTAGACGGAGTCGAAGATCATCGCGCGGGCCGGAGCATCGGCGTCGCCCACGGGGGCCGGGATGTCGCGGACGATGCGATCGAGGAGGTCCTCGACGCCGACACCCGTCTTGCCCGAGACGCGCAGGCAGTCCTCCGGGTCGCCGCCGATCAGGCCGGCGAGCTCCTCGGCGTACTTCTCGGGCTGCGCGGCCGGCAGGTCGATCTTGTTCAGCACCGGGATGATCGTGAGGTCGTTCTCGAGCGCGAGGTAGAGGTTCGCGAGGGTCTGCGCCTCGATCCCCTGCGCGGCGTCCACCAGCAGCACGGCGCCCTCGCACGCGGCGAGGGAGCGCGAGACCTCGTAGGTGAAGTCGACGTGGCCGGGGGTGTCGATCATGTTGAGGCCGTAGGCGCTCTCGCCCACCTGCCAGGGCATGCGCACGGCCTGGCTCTTGATCGTGATGCCGCGCTCGCGCTCGATGTCCATCCGGTCGAGGTACTGCGCCCGCATCGCGCGCGCCTCCACCACACCCGTGGACTGCAGCATCCGGTCGGCCAGCGTCGACTTGCCGTGGTCGATGTGGGCGATGATGCAGAAGTTGCGCAGCAGGTGCGGGGCGGTCGACGCCGGCGCGATGGTCGCGGCGAGGGAGGCCGAGGGAATGGGCACGAAGACTCCGGAAGAGCTGACGGGGACGCACCATGGTCCCATGCCGCAGCCACCGGACCCGCGCGGCGCCGCCACCGACCTCGACGTGCTCGCCGCGCTGCAGGCCGCGTTCGCCACCACGGTCGACACCGTCGACCCCGACGTGCCCGTCCCCTCGTGCGGCCGCTGGCGCGTCCGGCACCTCGTGGTGCACCTCGCACGCGTGCACCACTGGGCGGCCGGGCAGGCCTCGCGCACGCGCGAGACGCCGCTCGGGCGCGGCCCGTTCGACCTCCCCGTGCTCTACCGCACCTGCGCCGAGGAGCTGCTCACCACGCTGCGCCGTCTCGATCCCGCCGCGCACGCCTGGACCCTGTCCGACGACGGCGTTCCCCGCGAGCAGCAGACCGGCACGGTCGCGTTCTGGCACCGGAGGCAGAAGCTCGAGACGCTCGTGCACCTGTGGGACCTGCGCGCGGCGGCGGGGCTCGCGACCGACGTCGGGCCGCTCGGGGACGCGACGCAGTGGTGGGACGCCGTGCGCGAGGTCGCCGAGGTGATGCACCCGCGGCAGGTGCGGCTCGGGCGGGTCGCGGCACCGCCGGTGGCGCTGGTGCTGCGGCGGGGCGACGGCGGTCCGGAACCGGTGGACGTCGTGCTCGACGGCGGGTCCGCCGTCGCCCCCGCGCCCGCCTCCCCGCGCGTGGTCGTCACGGGGAGGGCGCAGGACCTGGGACTGATGGTGTGGGGACGCGTGCCGACGGCGTCGTCCGCGCTCGCCGTCGCGGGCGAGGGGATGGCCGACGACGACGCGCACGCCGCCCTCGCCGGGCTGGTGGCCGCGGGGCTCACGCCGTGAGCGAACCCGCCTGGCCCGCCGCCGGGCCCCGTGCGAGGGTGGAGCCATGAGCGGGCAGACACCGGGAGCCGGGATCGACTGGGGCGCCATCGGGCGCGGTGGGTCGCGCGCCGTCGGGAAGCCGACGCTCGTGATCGTGGTGGTGGCCGCCGTCGTGATCGCCGCCCTGCTCGCCGCGACGCTGCCGCTGTCCGGCGTGGGCGCCTGGATCGTGCGCGTCGCCGCACTGGCGCTCGCCGTCCCCGTCGTGATGCTCGCCGTCCGCCGTCACCAGGTGCTGCAGCGGCTGCACCGCATGGAGGAGACCGGTGAGCACCCGGACAACGTGGTGCGCACCGTGACGCCCGACGGTCAGCAGCTCGAGGTCATCGTCGGCGGCGCGGAGCAGACCGTGGTGCCGCGGCTCGGCGTCGGCGGCCTGGCGGCGCTGAGCTTCGCCTCGATCGGGAGCGCCGGGATGTCCTTCGGGCTGCTGCTGATCGTGGGGCTCGCCCAGCTCTTCTGAGCCGACCTCCCCGGGGCGGGGTCGGCCTCGCTACGCTCCCCACCATCGGCGGACTGCCGGCGGACCCGGGCGTCGTCATCCGCTCACCGACCCGGGTGGAGGTTCCCATGACGATGCGCCGCACCCCTCTGCTCGTCGCTCTCCTCACCCTCCCGCTCGTCCTGGCCGCGTGCGGCCAGGGCGAGACGCGGGACGAGTCGGGCGAGATCACGACCGGTGGGGACACGGACGTCTTCACGATCGCCGTCGGGGACTGCTTCGACGACGAGGGCGACCTCAGCGGGACGACCGAGGTCAACTCGCTGCCCACGGTCCCCTGCTCGCAGGCGCACGACAACGAGGTGTACGCCGAGTACGTGTTCCCCGACGGCGACTACCCGGGAACCGACGCCGTCGAGACCACCGCCACGCAGGAGTGCCTCGCGCAGTGGAAGACGTTCGTGGGACTGGACTTCGAGGCCTCGGCGCTGGAGGTCTACCCGATCTACCCGACGCAGGGCAGCTGGGAGCAGGCCGACGACCGCGTCGTGAGCTGCGCCATCTGGGACCCGGCCGGTCCCGTCACGGGCACCCTCGAGGGTGCCGCGTACTGACCCCGGGCCGGGCGCTCACGCCTCGAGCGTGAGCGCCACCTCCACGGACTGCTGCGAGCGACCACCGCCGGCGAACACGCCGCGGAGCGGGGTGACGTCGGCGTACTCGCGACCGCGACCGACCACCACGTGCCGGTCGGCGATCTCGCTGCGGTTGGTCGGGTCGTAGGGGTACCACTCGCCGCACCAGAACTCGATCCAGGCGTGGGACTCCCCCACGAACGTCTCGCCGACGACGGCCTCGTGCCCCAGCGGGTGCAGGTAGCCCGAGACGTAGCGCGCCGGGATGCCGAGGCTGCGCAGCGCGCCGATCGCGAGGTGCGCGATGTCCTGGCAGACGCCGGAGCGCTGCTCCCACGCCTGCGCGGCCCGCGTGTGGACGCCGGTGGCGCCGGGGACGTACTGCACGGCGTCGCGGATCGCGTGGCACACCGCGAGCGCGGCCTCCGACGGCGAGCGACCGGCCCCGACGTCGAGCGCGAGGGCGGCCAGGTCGTCCAGGGGTGCCGTGGCCGGCGTCGCCGCGAGGTACTCCGCGAGGCGGTCGACGATCCCCGGCTCCGAGAGCATCGGCCACTCGACCTGCTCGGCCAGCCCGGTGGCGCCCGGATCGGGCCGCGGCGCGAGATCCACGGTGGACTCCGAGACGACCGTGAGCTCGGAGTGCTTGCGCAGCACCTCGAACGCCAGGACCTGCGTGCCCCAGTAGTCGCGGTACTCGTGGCTGAAGCTGCTCGGGCTCGCCGTCAGGCGCGAGGAGAGCACGATCTGCCCGGGCAGCGTGCTCGGGCGCATGCGCGCCTCGTTGTAGGACGCCGACGCGGCGCGCTCGTAGACGAAGCGCGTCGTGTGGACGATGTGCAGTCGGGTCACAGCCGCTCTCCCACCCAGTCGTCGTGCGCCCCGGTCGGGAAGTAGCGCAGCCGCACGGCGTCGCTCGCCGAGGAGCACGCGCGCTGCACCTCCTCCATCTCCGCGGGCAGGTCATCCAGCAGCTGGCCGACCGGGCGGAACTCCAGGCCCGATCGGACGCGGCCCAGGATCCGGACCGCGCTCTCGGTGCTCGTGCGCGCGCTCCCCTCGCCGAGGGAGACGAGGCACTGCTCTGCCTGCCGCAGCGCGTACACGACCGAGCGCGGGAAGAGCGGGTCGAGCAGCAGGAACTCCGCGGCCAGGGCGTCGCTCGCACTGCCGCGGTAGGCCCGCAGGAACGACTCGTACGCGCCGCACGAGCGCAGCAGCGTGGTCCAGCTCGGACCGCTGGAGCCGGCGATCGCGCGCGTGGCGACCAGGCGCGCGGTCATGTCCGCGCGCTCGATGGACCGGCCCAGCACCAGGAACGTCCAGATCTGGTCGCGGCTCGTGGCCGAGTCGGTGATGCCGGCTGCGACCGCCGCCCGCTCGCGCACCCACGCGAAGTACTCGGGCGTGGTTCGCTCCCGGATGGCGCTCGGGAGGTCGTTGCGGGTGGTGTTGAGGCACTCCCACAGCTCGGTCGAGATCGTCTCGCGGGCGCGGCGCGCGTTCTCGCGCGCGGCGTCCAGCACGCCGGCGATCGACCCTGGGCTGACCCGGTCGTAGCCCAGCGTCTGCATCACGTGCGAGGGCGTGACCTCGGCGTCCGACGGCGGGGGTGGCGCCCCCATGACCGCCAGCAGCGACCGGCACGCGAGGTCCTCCGAGACCCACGGGTCCTCGAGGAGGAGCTGCAGGTGGGTGTCGAGGATGCGGGCCGTGTCGTCCGCCCGCTCGACGTAGCGGCCGACCCAGAACAGGGACTCCGCGATCCGGCTCAGCACGTCGTGCTCCCCTCGGTCCTGCGCTGCTGATGCTGCTGCTGGATCTGCTGCTGCTGCTCCTGCTGCGTGCCCGCCGCGACGGCCCGCGCGCCGTCGGGGTGCGCGTCCACCGCCGGCCCCTGCCGCAGCGGGGGCGCGGGCGCCGGTTCACGCGGCGCCTCCGTCTCGCCGCCCCGGCGGGTGCGGTTCATCACCCACGTGTCCTTCGAGCCACCGCCCTGCGAGGAGTTGACGACCAGCTGCCCCTCCTGGAGCGCGACGCGGGTCAGGCCGCCGGGCAGCACCCACACGTCGTCGCCGTCGTTGACCGCGAACGGCCGCAGGTCCACGTGCCGCGGTCGCAGCCGGTCCCCCGCCAGCGTCGGCACGGTCGAGAGCTGCACCACGGGCTGCGCGATCCAGCCGCGCGGGTCCAGGCGCAGCCGGGTGCGGGCCTCGTCGATCTCCGCGCGCGAGGCGGCCGGGCCGATGATGATGCCCTTGCCGCCCGAACCGTCGACCGGCTTGACCACGAGCTCCTCGAGCCGGTCGAGCACCTCCGAGAGCGCGTCGGGCTCCTCGAGCCGCCAGGTGTCGACGTTCGAGATCAGCGGCTCCTCGCCCAGGTAGTACCGGATGAGGTCGGGCACGTAGGTGTACATCAGCTTGTCGTCGGCCACCCCGTTGCCGACGGCGTTCGCGATCGCGACGTTGCCGAGGCGGGCGACACCCAGCAGCCCGGGGCAGCCGAGGAGGGAGTCCTGCCGGAACGCGACCGGGTCGATGAACTCGTCGTCGACCCGCCGGTAGATCACGTCCACGCGGCGGCGGCCCTCCGTGGTGCGCATGTAGACGCGGCCGCCGCTCACGACGAGGTCGCGGCCCTCCACGAGCTCCACACCCATGAGGCGCGCGAGCAGCGAGTGCTCGAAGTAGGCCGAGTTGTACACGCCCGGGGTGAGGACGACGACGACCGGGTCGTCCACGCCGCTGGGGGCCGCCGCGGTCAGGGCCGCCAGGAGGCGGCGCGGGTAGTCGGCGACCGGCTTCACCCGCATGGAGCTGAACAGCTCGGGGAACGTCTGGGCCATCGCCCGGCGGTTGGACAGCACGTAGCTGACGCCGCTCGGGACGCGCACGTTGTCCTCCAGCACGCGCCACCCGCCCTCGCCGTCGCGGATGACGTCGATGCCCGCGACCTGCACGCGCACGCCGTTCGCGGCGACGATGCCCTTGGCCTGGCGGTGGAAGTGGGCGGAGGAGGTGATGAGCGCCCGCGGGATGACGCCGTCGGTCACGACCTTCTGCCGGCCGTAGATGTCGTCGAGCAGCTTCTCCAGCGCCTTGACCCGCTGGGCGACGCCCGGGGCGAGGGTGTCCCACTCCTCCGCGTCGAGGATGCGCGGAACGGGGTCGAGGGGGAACGGGCGCTCCTCACCACCGATGTCGAACGTCACGCCCTGGGCGAGGTAGGAGCGGGCCAGCGCGTCACCGCGTGCCCGGATCTCCTGGGGGCTGAGGCGCGCCATCGCCGCGCGCAGCTGGCCGTACTGGTCGCGCCACGCCGGTCCGTCCGACGACCCCGACCCCTCGGCGGGCGAGGCCTGCGTGAGGCCGGTCATCTCGTCCCACGCGGCGCCGGCGGGGTACCCCTCGAACAGATCGACCATTGTTCGAACCTAGTGCGCCGGGGTAACGGATGGGTAAAACGCGCCGGTGCGTCCCCGTGATCGATCCGACCCACCCCTGACGCGCGTCGTACCCGCGTGGCAGGGTGGCGCCCGTGAGGATCGACAGCCTGCTCCGCGCCGCCGTCTCCCTGCTCGCGCCGCGGCGCACCTCGGCCGCGCCACGGGATCGTCGGCGCTCCCGTCCCGCCGCACCGTCCCCGTCCGCGGGGCCGAAGCCGTCGGCCCCGTCGCTCGCGCCCTCGGGGGCGACGATCCGGGAGTACGACGTCGAGGGCTGGGGCACGCCGTCGCTCTCCTACTCCCCCGATCCCGACAACGAGGCCGACCCCGGCGAGGTCGTCTGGGGCTGGGTGCCCTACGAGGACGACCCCCGGCAGGGCAAGGACCGCCCCGTGCTCGTCGTCGGCACGCGCGGGCGTGACCTCGTGGGCGTGCAGCTCACCTCGAAGGACCACTCGCGCGACGGCGGGCGCGAGGCCGCCCGCGGCCGCACCTGGGTGGACGTCGGGTCGGGCGCGTGGGACTCGCGGGGGCGCGA
This sequence comes from Litorihabitans aurantiacus, assembly GCF_030161595.1. Classification (NCBI taxonomy): domain Bacteria; kingdom Bacillati; phylum Actinomycetota; class Actinomycetes; order Micrococcales; family Beutenbergiaceae; genus Litorihabitans; species Litorihabitans aurantiacus. The sequence continues at coordinate 971,847 of NZ_BSUM01000001.1, read as the reverse complement.
GAGCGAGGTCAGGGTGGACCGCGTGCTGCTCGTGCCCCGGGGTGCGGTGCGCCGCGAGGGCGCGACCCTGGCGCGGGTACGGTTCGACGTCGTGGTGGCGGCGCTGCGGGGCCACCACGGGTGGTGACGCACGGGTGGTAGCATCGCTGGTCGAGCATGGCGCCCGTACGGGTCGGCCGGCTCGTTCCGCTGACCGCCACGGGTGCCCCACGCCCGGTCTCAGGCCGGCGGCAAGAACCCTCGCCGACCCATCACTTCAAGCACCAGGACGTAGAACGTGGCAAACATCAAGTCCCAGAAGAAGCGCATCCTCACCAACGAGAAGGCGCGCCTGCGCAACAAGGCCGTCAAGTCGGAGCTGAAGACCTACGTGCGCAAGACGCGCGAGGCCATCGCCGGTGGCGACAAGGAGGCGGCCGCCGCCGCCCTGAGCGTCGCGTCGCGCAAGCTGGACAAGGCCGTCTCCAAGGGCGTGCTGCACAAGAACCAGGCCGCCAACCGCAAGTCGGGTCTGGCGAAGCAGGTTGCCGCTCTCTGAGCCGGCCACCGCGCTGATCGACGGCGCCGCACCCCTCGGGGTGCGGCGCCGTCGGCGTTCCCGGACGGGTGCCGCTCCGCGCACCCCCGCGCCGGCGCGCCCTCCACTCGACCGAGAATGCGCGTCGCTGCTCTATCCGCGCAATACAGCAGCCGTACGCATGCTCGACCCGACAGCGTCGACCGAGCCTCGGTCGAGAATGCGCGTCAGTGCTCTATCGGCGCCTTACAGCAGCCGCACGCATGCTCGCTCGGGTCGACCGGGCCGTGCGTCAGCCGCGGGCGGCGGCGATGCGGCGCACGGCGCGCTCGATCGCGAACTCGGGCGAGCGCGACTCGCCCTTGACCTCGGCGTCCGCGGCCGCCGTCGCGGTCAGCGCCGCCGCGAGCCCCTCGGGCGTCCACCCGGCGAGCTCCTTGCGCGCCCGGTCGACCTGCCACGGCGCGAGCCCCTTGAGCACCTCCGCCCCGTGGTCGCGACCCCGCGAGGCAGCCACCTTCGCCATCGTGCGCAGCTTCAGCGCGAGCGCCGCGACGAGCGGGACCGGCGGGGTACCGCTCGCCATCGCGTGCCGCACGAGGACGAGGGCGGCCGCGACGTCCCCGGCGACGGCGGCGTCCGCGACCTTGAACCCGGTCGCCTCGACCCGGCCGCCGTAGTAGCGGTCGACCTCGGTCTCGGTCACGACACCCGTGGTGTCGCTGATGAGCTGCTGCGACGCGGCGGCGAGCTCGCGCAGGTCGGAGCCGACGGCGTCGACGAGCGCCGCCACGCCGTCGCCCGCGATCTTGCGTCGGGCGCGCGAGAACTCGGCCGTGACGAACGCCGGCTTGTCGCGGTCCGCGACGGGGTCGCACGCCACCTGGCCGACCTTCGCCGCCACGAGCGCGTCGAGCACCTTCTTGCCCCGCACTCCCCCGCCGTGCCGGATGACCAGCGTGACGTCGGGTGCAGGGTCGGCGAGGTAGGCGAGCACGTCGGTGGCGCACGCGTCGGTCATGGCCTCGAAGCCGAGGATCTCGACGTGGCGCGGTTCGGCGAACAGCGACGGCGAGGTGATGACCGACAGCCGGCCGCCCTCGTACTGCGCGGCCTCCAGACTGGTGACCTCGAGCTCGGCCTCGCCCGCGGCAACGGCCGCCTCCCGCGCGAGACGCGCCAGCCGAGCGACGGCACGGTCCGCCAGCAGCCCCTCCGTCCCCCGCACGAGGACGATCGGAGCCAGCTCCGCGCGGTCCCACGGCACCCCGGGTGTGCCGGCGGATCGGGATGATCGGGACGGGGCGCGGCGGGCGGGAGGCACGGGGCAAGCCTGCCACGTCGACCGCGGCGTCCACCGGATCACGAGGGGCCGCCGGCCCGCGCCGCAGCGAACGACCGGGCGTCGATCCCGGCACCGGGACCGGCCCCTGCACCGACACCGGTCCCTGCACCGGGACCGGCCGCCGCGCCCAGATCGGCGCGGCAGCCCGAGACGATCAGGGCGCCGTCGCCGTCGCCCGCCCCGGTCCCCGTACCGTGCGCCCCGGACCCGCGAGAGGCACCCGCCACCGCGACGGCGCCGCACCGGTCCGTGCGCACCACGACGGCTCCCGCGGCGGTCAGGGTGTCCGAGGTCACCGACGCCGGGTGCCCGTAGTCGTTGTCCGCGCCCACGCTGACGAGCGCGAGCCGACCGGCCGCCGCGGTGAGCAGCGCCGGGTCCTGGTCGGCCGACCCGTGGTGGGCGACCACGACGACGTCGGGCGGCCGCTCGAGCAGTCCGGGCCACGTCCGCACCAGCCCCTGCTGGGCCGAGGCGCCGAGGTCGCCGTGCACGAGCACGCTCAGCTCCGGCGCCTGGACCCACAGGGTCAGGCTGAGGTCGTTGGCGTCGTCGGGGTCCGCCAGCTGAACCGCACGGTCGGTCGGCCACAGCACGCGCAGGTCGGCCGCTCCCACCACGTCGTGCGGCGCGGTGGCGCCCCCGTCCGCATCCGTCGCGACGACCGTCTCCTCCACCGCGACACCGGCGTCCGTCAGGGCCCGCACGACCCCGGCGGCGCGCGGGTCGGTGGTGCGCGGGACGAGAGCGCGCTCGACGACGACCGCCCCGAGCACCGCCGCCAGGCCCCCGACGTGGTCGGCGTCGGCGTGCGTCAGCACGAGCCGCTCGAGGCGGGTGATCCCGACGTCGGCGAGGCAGCCCGCGACGTCGCCGTCGGGCGGACCCACGTCGACCATCACCGCGGATCCGCCCCCGCCCCCGGCCGCGGTCGAGATCAGCAGGGCCGAACCCTGGCCGACGTCGCACTGCACCAGGCGCCAGTCGGGCGGCGGGAACGCGGGTTCGACCACCGGGGTGGCGACCCGGACCAGTGCCGGGCGCCACGGTGCGACGAGCGCCGCCGCACACGCGACCGCCGCGACCGCGCCTCCCGCACCGAGGAGCAGGGCGGACCACCGGCCCTCGAGACGGGCCAGCAGCGCGCGACCGGCGCGCGTCCGCGCGAGTGCCACGACCACCACCACGACGCCGAGGAGCAGCGCGGTCCCGACCCACCCCGGCGGCCACGGCAGCCGTGCGAGCGGCAGCTCCGCACCCCGGCGCGCCACCTGGTCGATCCACCAGGTGCCCCCCTGGGCGACCCACAGGAGCCCGTGCGCCCCCGCCGCCCACCACGTCGACGCGGCCGCCGCCAGCAGCGCCAGCACGGTGACCGGGGCGATCACCGGCGCGACCAGAGCGTTGGCGAGGACGCCGTAGGTCGCCACCCCGGGGTCCACCAGCACGAGCACGGGCAGGCACGCGAGCTGCGCGGCGAGCGGCACCGCGATCGCCGGGGCCACCACCGGCGGCACCCGCCGCGCGAGCACCTCCGTCAGCGGTCCGGCGCCCAGGACGAGCCCGGCCGTCGCGCTGACCGAGAGTGCGAAACCGATCTCGCGCGCGATCCACGGGTCCACGAGCACGAGCAGCACGACGGCGGAGCCCAGCGCCGGGAGCGCGCTCGCCCGCCGCCCCAGCACCAGCGCGAGCACGACGACACCGCCCATCGTGACGGCACGCACGACGCTGGGGTCGGGCCCGACCAGTGCCACCAGCGCCACCAGGACGGCGACGCAGCACGCGGCGCGGCCGGTGCGGCCCAGCGACGCCGTCGCCACCAGCACACCGGTGAGCACGATCGCGATGTGGGCGCCGGAGACGGCGAGGAGGTGCCCCAGCGACGTCGCCCGCATGGCGTCGGCGAGATCGGGCGGGACGCGGGAGTCGTCGCCGACCCCGATGCCGGGCAGGAGTGCCGCGTGGGGCGGCAGCCCGTCGGTCGCCGCCAGGAGGCCCGTGCGCACGGCGTGGCTCGCGGCGCGCCACCAGGGCGGGCCCGTCGCGACGGCGGGCGTGTCGGCGAGCACGAGCGCGACCGGCCGCTCCCCCGGCTCCGTGGGGCGGAGGCGGACGCGCGCGTGGACCACCGACCCTGGCACCACCTCGCTCCACGCCGCCGACCCGATGACCAGCACGGGGGCCCTTGCACCGATCTCGTGACCGCGGACCTCGAGTCCCGTCAGGGTCGCCTCGAGGATGACGCGTGCGGCGCCGTCGGGACCGCTCGAGGCGAGCGGCGAGGCCGGCTCGCTCGTGCGCAGGACGACGTCGGCCGATCCTGACCAGGCCAGCGCCTCGGCGACTCCACGCGTGCGCAGCGCGTCCTGGGCCGCGACGCTCGCGACCACGAGCGCCACCAGCAGGGCCGCGAGCGCCAACGTGGGCGTGCCGGTCTGCCAGCGGTCGCGGTGACGCGCCCGCGCCGGTCGGGTGCCGCGCCAGACGGCGAGCGCGCCGAGCGCGGCACCACCGGCGACGAGCGCGAGCCGACCCGGTGTCGACAGGCCCACCGCCAGCGCGGCGGCTCCCCACGCCGTCAGCGCGGGGCCAACGAGGCGCAGGTCCTGGCGCGCGGGCCGGGTGCCGCTCACACCGTGACGCGATCGCGCAGGTCGGACATGAGTGCCGGTCCGACGCCGGAGACCTCGTCCAGCTCGTCGATGCTGCGGAAGCCGCCGTTGCTCTCGCGCCACTCGACGATGCGGCCGGCGATGGCGGGGCCGATGCCCGGGAGCGTGTCCAGCTCCGCCGTCGTGGCGGTGTTGAGGTTGACGAGGGCACCCGCCGTCGGGGCCGCCCCTGATGTCGCGCCCGGCGACGCGTCGGCCGGCGGCCCCGAACCGCTCGCCTGTGGCGCGGCCGGTGCGGTGGGCGGGACCTCCCCGGGAGCGGGACGTGGATCTGCTCGCCGTCCACGAGAGGCCGTGCGAGGTTGATCGCGTCGAGGTCCGCCTCGGGCGCGGCTCCCCCGGCGGCGGCGACGGCGTCGTCCACACGCGACCCCGCCGGCAGCTGGACCACGCCGCTGGTGAGCACCGCGCCGGAGACGTGGACGACGACGACCGTCGGCACAGCCACCGGGGTAGAGGCGGTCGACGGATCGCCCGACCCGGGCGGGGGTGCCACCGCGGGGGTCGGTCCCTCCACGACCCCCGGCGCCGCCGTCCCAGCAGCGGTGTCGTCCGCACCGTCGGCCACCCCTGGCACGGGTGTCTCGCCCGTCGTCGTGGACCCACCGGGTCCGCCACCGCCGGGCGGGATCTCGACCACGGCGGCCGTCGTGACCACGGTGCGCACCACGAGGAACGCGACCGTCAGAGCCAGGGCGACCGCCGCCGCGAGCGCGGCCCTCGGAGCGAGGCGGCGCCGTCGCACCCGAGGTCGCGCGCCGTGCCTGGCCGGTGCGGACGCCGCGGGCGTCACGGCCCGATCCTCCGGGCCGGCGCCGGTGTCGTCCGCGCCGCCGATCAGCTCGTCCTCACCGCCCGCGGGCATCCCTCCCTCGCTGACGGTGTAGGCGGCCCGCGTCAGGGCCATCACGCGGGCGCGCTGATCCAGGCGTCGAGCGGTGGATCGTGGCGTGGGCATGGCGCGACCGTAGGCGGGGCACCGACGCCCGCGAGGGGCGCCACCGCTCGCCGGGGACGGTGCCTCCACCCGCGGTGGTTGGGGACAGCGGTGCGCCGCGACTGTCCTAGGCTCGGCCGCGAGCGGAAGGACACCGATGACCGACCAGCAGCCCCCGGCACCCGACGCCGCCTCGAGCGCGGCTCCGCCCGACCCCGTCTCCCTCGCGCAGCTGCGGGCGGAGGCGGCTCGCGCGGAGGCGGAGGCGGCCGAGCTGCGCGCCGAGGCTGCGCGCGCGGCCCTGGCTGCGGCCGAGGCGGTACACGCGGCGCAGCCGGCCGAGTCCGCGGTCGCCGAGCCAGCGGCAGCCCAGCTCGACGAGCCGGCCGAGATCCCGTCGACGGACGAGGCCGCGCCCACCTCACCCACGCCCGACGCTGAGCAGCTGGAGCGGCCGGAGCGCCCGGACCTCCCCCTCACCGGCCACGCCGCCGACGTCGCCGCGGCCTACTCCTTCCCCGGCGGCGCCCTCCCGCTCGGCGCCCTCGTCGTCGACGGCGCACCCGAGCCCCGCGCGCAGGTCGCCTTCTCGCTCGCGATGCTCAACCGCCACGGCCTCGTCGCCGGCGCGACCGGCACAGGCAAGACGCGCACCCTCCAGGCGATGGCCGAGGGCCTCTCGGACGCCGGCGTCCCCGTCTTCCTCGCCGACGTCAAGGGCGACCTGACCGGGATGCTGACGCCGGGCACGCCGTCGTCGGCCCTGCTCGCACGCACGTCGTCGCTGGGCCAGGACTGGACGCCCGCCACCTACCCCGTCGAACCGTTCTCGCTCGGCGGGGTCGGCGAGGGCGTCCCGATCCGCGCCACCGTGACCGACGTCGGCCCCCTGCTGCTCGCCCGGATGCTCGGGCTGAACGCGACGCAGGAGTCCAGCCTCGCCCTGATCTTCCACTGGGCCGACAGCCAGGGTCTCGCGCTCCTCGACCTGGCCGACCTGCGCTCGACGATCGCGTTCCTCACCTCGGACGAGGGGCGAGACGAGCTGCGCACGGTCGGGGGTGTCTCGCGCGCGACGGCGGGTGTCGTGCTGCGCGAGATCGCCGCGCTCCAGGCCCAGGGCGGCGACGCCTTCTTCGGCGAACCGGCCTTCGACACCTCCGACCTGCTGCGCACGGCGCCCGACGGTCGCGGCGTCGTCTCGGCGCTCCAGCTGCCCGCCGTCGCCGACCGCCCCGGGCTCTACTCCACGTTCCTCATGTGGCTCCTGGCGGACCTGTTCGCCGACCTGCCCGAGGTCGGCGACGTCGAGAAACCCCGCCTGGTCTTCTTCTTCGACGAGGCCCACCTGCTCTTCACCGGGGCCTCGAAGGCGTTCCTCGCGCAGATCGTGCAGACCGTCCGACTCATCCGCTCCAAGGGTGTCGGCGTCGTGTTCGTGACTCAGACGCCGAAGGACGTGCCCGCCGACGTGCTCGCGCAGCTCGGCAACCGGGTCCAGCACGCGCTGCGGGCCTTCACCCCGCAGGATGCGACGGCCCTGCGCGCGGCCGTCCGCACCTACCCGACCTCGCCCTACGACCTCGAGAGGCTGCTGACATCGCTCCGGACCGGCGAGGCCGTGGTCACCGTGATGTCCGAGACCGGGGCACCGACGCCGGTGGCGTGGACGCGGGTGCGCGCGCCGCGCTCGGCGATGGACGTCGCGCCCGACGGCGTGGTGGCGGCCGCCGTCGCCGCCTCACCGCTGCGCGCACGGTACGCCGACGCCGTCGACCGCGATTCCGCGCACGAGGTGCTGGCGCGGCGGGTCGCCGCGCAGGAGGCGGCGGCCGCAGCCGCCGAGCGGCAGGTGGCGGTCGAGAAGGAGACCCGGGAGCGCGAGGACGACCTCGAGCGGATGCGCCGGCGGCTCGAGCGCGACGCCACCTCGCGCCGATCGTCGTCGCCCGGCCGCACGACACGGTCGACCGGTGCGCCGCGGACCGGCCGGTCCTCAACATCCCCGCTCGACGCGTTCCTGCGCTCGGCTGGGTCCCAGCTCGGTCGCGAGATCACGCGCTCGATCTTCGGCACCCGCCGCCGCTGACCGCGGCCCTCGCTACCCCAGGATCGTGGGGATGAGGATCGGCGCGTTGACGAGCAGGTGGGTGAGCATCGCGGCCCAGAGGTTGCACCGCACGAGCACGACCGTCACGATCGCGAGCGATCCGACGAGGTGGATCAGGAGCCAGGACGGTCCGAACACCACGACGTGCGGCACGACGAAGATCGCCAGGCTCACGGCCGCCCCGATCCAGCGCGAGCGCAGCAGCGCACCGAACCGCTCGGCCAGGTAGCCCCGGTAGACGATCTCCTCGGTCACGGCCGCGGTGATCAGGAGGATCAGCACGCCGCCGACGCCCAGCCCGGTGATCGAGTCCTGGCCCTCGTTGGCTCCCTGCGGCCAGATCATGCTCGCCAGCCACGACCAGACGATCGCGACACCGAACGCGTAGACGGCGAACGAGACGTCCTTCCCGGTGGGCCGCACGAGCAGCATCGTGGCGAGCCGGCGTCGCTCGAGCACGAGCACGACCGCGAGCAGCAGTGCCGCCCCCACCCACTTCAGGAGCGTGGTCGAGGCCGGGCCGGTCAGCCCGAGGCTGAGGTCGAGGCCGGGGAAGATGTCGTTGACCCGCGCCTCGTAGACCAGGAGCACGACGGCGAGGCCCGCCAGGAGCGCCACCACGTCCCGTGGTGCGAAGCGGAAGGTGGGGTCGTTGACCCTCGTGTACCAGGGACCGGGAGACTCCTGTGTCGCTCCCGTCGCGCCGTTCGTGCCGCCCTGCGTCGTCGTCGCCATGACGTGACGCTAGCGGGGCCGCGCCGGCCGTGGTGGAACGGATCACACGCACCGTCACCGAGTGCATGAGTATGCAGGAGTCTGTATAGACTGCCACCATGTCCAAGGTCCTCACCTCCCTGCCCGTCGGCGAGCGCGTCGGCATCGCGTTCTCCGGCGGCCTCGACACGTCCGTCGCCGTCGCCTGGATGCGCGAGAAGGGTGCCGTCCCGTGCACCTACACCGCCGACATCGGGCAGTACGACGAGCCCGACATCTCCGGCGTCCCCGGCCGCGCCACGGCCTACGGCGCCGAGATCGCCCGCGCGATCGACTGCAAGCCGCAGCTGGTCGAGGAGGGGCTGAGCGCCATCCAGTGCGGCGCTTTCCACATCCGCAGCGGCGGTCGCTCCTACTTCAACACCACCGCGATCGGCCGCGCCGTCACCGGGACGCTGCTCGTGCGCGCGATGCACTCCGACGGCGTCGACATCTGGGGCGACGGCTCGACCTTCAAGGGCAACGACATCGAGCGGTTCTACCGCTACGGCCTGCTCGCCAACCCCGAGCTGCGGATCTACAAGCCGTGGCTCGACGCCGCGTTCGTCACCGAGCTGGGCGGCCGCGCCGAGATGAGCCAGTGGCTCTCCGAGCGCGACCTCCCCTACCGGGACAGCAAGGAGAAGGCGTACTCCACCGACGCCAACATCTGGGGGGCCACCCACGAGGCGAAGACGCTCGAGCACCTGGACGTCTCGCTCGAGACGGTCGACCCGATCATGGGCGTGAAGTTCTGGGACGCCGGCGTGGCGATCGAGAGCGAGGACGTGACGATCACGTTCGTGCGCGGCCGTCCCGTCGCGATCAACGGCTCGGACTTCGGAGGCGACGCCGTCGCGCTCGTGCACCAGGCCAACACCATCGGCGGCCGTCACGGGCTCGGGATGTCCGACCAGATCGAGAACCGCATCATCGAGGCGAAGTCGCGCGGCATCTACGAGGCGCCCGGGATGGCGCTGCTCTGGATCGCCTACGAGCGGCTCGTGAACGCCGTCCACAACGAGGACACGGTCGCGAACTATCACAACGAGGGTCGCCGCCTCGGCCGTCTCATGTACGAGGGCCGCTGGCTCGACCCGCAGGCGCTGATGTCGCGCGAGGCCATCCAGCGCTGGATCGCCTCGCTGGTGACCGGCCAGGTCACGCTCCGCCTGCGCCGCGGCGAGGACTACACGATCCTCGACACCCGCGGGGAGAACTTCTCTTACCACCCCGACAAGCTCTCGATGGAGCGCACCGAGAACGCCGCGTTCGGGCCGAGCGACCGCATCGGCCAGCTCACGATGCGCAACCTCGACATCGCGGACTCGCGCGGCAAGCTCGAGCTCTACGCGGGTCAGCCGCTGGACCAGGGCCAGGTCCTCGTGGAGCACGGCACGCTGCTCGGCACGCTCCCCCGGGCGGGGTCGAGAAGATCGCGGCCAACCCGCGGCAGAACCCGACCGACGAGAGCGCCGTGGAGTCGGCGTCCTTCGACTTCGGAGCCGACTGACCCGGCTGCCCACTCCTGCCGAGAATGCGCAGGACTGCTCTATCGACGCGGTCGAGCAGTCCTGCGCATTCTCGTTCCGGGGCCCACCCTCGACCATGCATACAAGTGCTCTATCGACGCGATAGAGCAGTCGTGCGCATTCTCGGCCGGGGTGGGAGGTGTGCCTGGGTCAGCGCAGCTCGACCGGGCCGTCGGGGCCCTGGACCGTCGCGACGATCGCGAACGCCTCCGCCCGCACGACCTCCGTGGCGACGCCGAGCACCGCGTACGTCGCCGCCAGCGCCTCGGGATCGGGGTGCTCCACGCGGAGGGCGAGGAGCTCGAGCGTGGGCAGGTCGCCCAGCCCGGGCTGCGGCGTCGTTCCCCAGTCGATGAGGAACGGGACGGTGAGGTCCCGGCGGTCGGGCTCGCCCCGCGTGAGACGCCACTGCAGCAGCTCGCCCGACGGCGTGCGGCGCGACAGCGGGCGGATGCCGCCCAGGTCGACGCCGGCCGCGGCGGCGCGCTCCGCCGTCGCCTCGATGTCGGCCGGGTGGACCGCGAACGTGGCGACGGCGGGCACCGTCCGCTCGCGGATCGCGAACGTCGCGATCTCACTCGCCGGGCGGTCGCCGTCCGGGTCCGGACCGATGACCTCGAGGTAGTGCGGCACCCGCTCGCCGTCCACCGTGAACGCGATCAGGGCGTTCGCCGTCCCGGTCGGGTGCACACCACCGGGCGCGGCGCGCACGCCGGTGAAGCGCTCGACGGCGTCGACCGCCTCGGCGAGGTCGGGTCCGGCGTAGACGACGTGGTCGAGGTCGGCGGGGATGGTGGTCGGCGGCGTGCTGGTGGTCACGGGGGTCTCCTTCGGGCGGGTGCGGCGGGTGCGGCGGGTGGGCGAGGTGGGTCGGTCGGCCTCGGTCAGCCGACCGGCTCGGGGAAGGTCGGCCACGGGGCGAGCGGCACGAGGTCGCCCACGCGCACCGGATCGCCCTGTGCGTGGAAGTCTGCCCACGCCGCCTCTCGCAGCGCGTCGTCGGTCAGCACGTCGAGCGCGGTCGCCGCGACGCCGAACGCGGAGTCGGCGATCGCGCGCTCGCCGTCGGGCGTCAGCGTGGAGTCGGCTCGCTCGCGCGAGTGGCCGGGGATGTCCGGGTCGCCGATCGCGACGAAGGGCTGGATGGTCGGCAGCACGTGGCTGACGTTGCCGATGTCGCTCGAGCCCACCGCCGCCGTATCCTCCCGGCGCGTCGGGACCTCCCGGCGGCCGGCGAGGTTGGCGGCGTAGCGCTCCGCGAGCGGGGCGTTCAGCCGGTGCGGGAGGTAGATGGGCTCGGCGTCCCACACGACGTCGACCCCGACCCCCGCCGTCAGCGCCGCCCCGTGGAAGACGGCCTCGACCCGCTCCGACAGCGCCAGGAGCGAGTCGATCTCCGGGGAGCGGAGGAAGAACTCCAGCACCGCCCGCTCCGGCACGATGTTCGGGCGGGTGCCGGCCTCGAGGAAGACGCCGTGGACCCGGTCGGTCGTGGGGATGTGCTGCCGCAGCTGCGCGATCGCCTGGTACGCGGTCACGGCGCCGTCGAGCGCGTTGCGCCCGAGGTGCGGGTTGGCCGCGGCGTGGGCGGTGCGGCCGCGGAACGTCGCCACCACCTGCCGCTTGGCGGAGAGGGGTCCGGCGGCCACGTCGCGGCCCGAGGGGTGAACCATGACGGCCGCGTCGTAGGCGTCGAACGCCCCGGCCTGGATCAGGAGCTCCTTGCCGCCCCCGCCCTCCTCGGCCGGGGTGCCGACGAGCGTGACCCCGCCCGGGAGCGGGTCCGCGCCGTCGCGCGCCTCGAACAGCGGCGCCAGCGCGAGGAACGCGCCGAGCGAGGAGGCGGCGATGACGTTGTGGCCGCAGCCGTGCCCGACGCCGGGCAGCGCGTCGTACTCCGCCGTGATCGCGACCTGCGGGCCGGAGGCGCGGGTGCCGAGCTGCGCGGTGAACGCCGTCGGGATGCCGCCCGTGCCGCGCTCGATCGCGATGCCCGCCGCCTCGAGCCGCGCGGCGAAGGCCTCGACCGAGCGGAACTCGCGGTAGCCGAGCTCCGGGTGGTCGTAGAGGTCGCGCGAGAACGCGGTCAGGCGGGGCAGGAGGGTCGCGACGGCGTCGCGCAGCGGGGCGTGGTCTCGCTCGGACCGAGCGGCGGGGGACGTCATGGCCCGACGCTAGGCACGATCCGGCTCGGGCGACCCGGGGCGCGGATCGGTCCCAGCATGCGAGAGGGACGTGTCAGCGCCCCCGGCGCTCGTTCCCGCGCCGGTAGTTCCCGGTGACGCGCGCGAGGAGGCGCTGGTCCCGCTCGTCGTCGCGACCCAGCTGGTCGGCCAGGCGGGCGGCGTCGCGGCCGCCGACGGTGACCACGAGCGCGCCGCCGCGGAAGACGCGGACCGCACCGGCCTTCGTGATCTCGTAGTCGAAGGGGTCGTCGTCGAGGCCCATGCGTGTCACCTCGCGTAGCGCTGGAGGTGGACCTCGTCCCACCCGGCGCCGCCGGGGACGGGCGTCGCCGTGTCGCCGGTGAGCCCGAGGACCGCCGCGAGCGTCGCGTTGGCCGCGTCGAGCCAGGTGTCCACGCGGACCTCCGGCACCTCGAAGTCCTGGCGGACCCCGGTGACGTTGCGGACCCCCGCGACGGGGTTGACCGACACGGAGCGGACGAGCTCGCCGTCGCGCCACCGGCCGTAGGCGAACATGTTCGTCGAGGACTGCGACGCGATCAGATGCACGTCCGGCCACGCCTCGAACCGGAGGTAGCGGGCGTGCAGGATCCTCGGGTCGTAGAGGAAGGCGTCCCGCGTCGCGAGGAGCGCACCGCCGTCGAACACCCCGACCCACGGCTCCTGACGAGGCGGGATCCCGGCTCCGCCGAGCGCACCCTCCCCGGCGCGGCGGTACGGCGTGCGCGGGAACAGCGCGCCGATCACCGCATCGGCCGCCTCCGGCAGTGCCGGCCGGGTGAGGTCGAGCGATCCCTCGTCCGTGAGCGCCAGCAGCGCGAAGGTCATGCCCATGCGGCGACCGTACCGGTCAGCGGCCCGTCAGCCGCCCGTCAGCGCCCCGTCAGCCGCCGGTCACCTGGCGACGGCGTCCCGCGGCCGGACCGCCGGTGCGAGCAGACCCGCCACCACCACGAGACTGAGCACCACCACCAGCGCACCGCGCAGCCCGTGCTCCTCGCCGACGAACCCGAGGATCGGCGGACCGATGAGGAACGCGACGTAGCCCAGGGTGGCCACCAGCGCGACCCGCCCGGCAGGGTTCTCGCCCGAGTCCCCCGCGGCCGAGAGCGCGAGCGGGAACCCGAGCGAGGCGCCCAGCCCCCACAGCACGACGGCGGCCGCCGCGACCGGCTGGCTGTCGACGAACACGACGAGGGCGAGACCGATCCCACCGGCGAGCGCGCTCAGCCGGACGACGTTCACGCGCGAGACCCGGTCGAGGACCCAGGACCCGCAGAACCGGCCCACCGTCATCGCGGCCGCGAACAGGGCGTAGACCGCCGACCCCCAGGCCGGGGCGAACCCGTGGCCGTCGACCATCACGAGCGGCAGCCAGTCGTTCGCGGCCCCCTCGGCGAACGCCATGGCGAGCACGATGGCGCCGATGAGGAGGAGCGTGGGGTCGCGCCACACGGGTCGATGCGCGGCGGCGTCGGGGCCCGCGCCCGAGGAGTCCGCGCCCGCTCGCTCCCGCGCGGGGGCCAGCCCCGGTCCGAGGCGGCCGATCACCAGCAGGAACATCGTCAGCGTGAGGACGGAGATGCCCACGAGGTGCCCCACCACCGAGACCTGACCCGCCGTGAGCGCGATCCCGAGGCTGGCGCCCACGACCGTGCCGAGGCTGAAGCAGCCGTGCATCGCCGGCAGGACCGGACGGCCGATGCCGCGCTCGACGTCGGCGCCCTCGACGTTCAGCGCGACCTCGCCGCCGCCCATCCCGAGGCCGAACAGCGCGAGCCCGACGGCGACCACCCCGGCCAACCCGCCGAGCGCGCCGAACCCGATCACGAGCATGCTGACCACGACCGACAGCGACCCGGTGACGATGACGGGCCTCGTGCCGAGACGGGCCACGAGGGGGCCGCTGGCCAGGATGCCGATCATCGAGCCGACCGACAGGCCGAACAGGACCAGGCCCATCTGCGCCGTCGACGCCTCGAGCGCGTCCCGGATCGCCGGCGTCCGCGTGACCCACGAGGAGATCCCGACGCCCGGGACGAAGAAGAGGGCGAAGAGCGCGAAGCGGCGCCGCCGCAGATCGTCCGAGACGCCCGGGACGTCCGGACCGGCGTGCTCCCGCAGCGTCACGGCACGACGTTGACGAGCTTGGGCGCGCGCACGATCACCTTGCGCGGCGCGGCACCCTGCAGGGTGCGCTGCACGCCGTCGGTCGCCAGCGCGAGCTCCTCGAGCGCGGCCGCGTCGATGGACGGGTCGACCTCGAGCCGGTCCCGGACCTTGCCCGCGACCTGCACGATGCACGTGACCGTGTCCTCCACGAGCAGCGCCGGGTCGGCCACGGGGAACGCGTGGTGCACCAGCGAGGTGGTGTGCCCGAGCCGCTGCCACAGCTCCTCCGCGATGTGCGGGGCGACCGGCGCTGTCATCAGCACCAGCGCCTCGGCGGCCTCGCGCGGCACCTCGGGCGCGGCGGTCAGGTGGTTGGTCAGCGTGATCAGCTTGGCGATCGCGGTGTTGGGTCGCATGGCCGCGTACTCGACGCTCACGTCCGCGATCGTCCGGGCGACGGCGCGGCGCGTCTCCTCCGAGCCCGCACCCTCCGTCACGACGACCTCGCCCGTGGTCTCGTCCACGATCGTGCGCCACAGGCGCTGCAGGAACCGCTGGGCGCCGACGACGGCGCGCGTCTCCCACGCCCGCGACTGGTCCAGCGGACCCATCGACATCTCGTACACGCGGAACGTGTCGGCGCCGTAGGAGGCGTACATCTCGTCGGGCGTCACCATGTTCTTCAGCGACTTGCCCATCTTCCCGTACTCGCGCGTGACGGGCTCGCCGTTCCAGGTGAAGGTGGGCTCCGCTCCCCCGGTGCCCGCCACCTCGACGACCTCCTCGGCCGGCACGTAGACGCCGCGCGCGTCGGTGTAGGCGTACGCCTGGATGTAGCCCTGGTTGAACAGCTGGTGGAACGGCTCGCGCGAGGTCACCACGCCCAGGTCGAACAGCACCTTGTGCCAGAACCGCGAGTACAGCAGGTGCAGCACCGCGTGCTCCACGCCGCCGACGTACAGGTCGACGCCGCCGGTCGTGCCGCGCGGGCCGCCCGGCTGCGGCGAGACCCAGTACTCCTCCAGGCGCGGGTCGACGGCGGCGGTCGAGTTGTGCGGGTCGAGGTAGCGCAGGTAGTACCAGCACGAGCCCGCCCAGTTCGGCATCGTGTTGGTGTCACGGCGGTAGGTGCGCAGGCCCTCGCCCAGGTCGAGCTCGACCGTGGCCCACTCGGACGCGCGCGAGAGCGGCGACTCGGGGTCGGAGTCCGCGTCGTCGACGTCGAAGGTGCGGGGCGAGAAGTCCGCGACCTCGGGCAGCGCGACCGGCAGCATCTCCTCGGGAACGGGCACGACCCGGCCGTCCTGCTCGTCGTACACGACCGGGAACGGCTCGCCCCAGTAGCGCTGGCGGCTGAACAGCCAGTCGCGCAGGCGGTAGGTGGTGGTGCCGCGGCCCGCGCCGCGCTCCTCCAGCCACGCGACGATCGCACCCTTGGCCTCGGCCACCGGCAGCCCGTCCAGCGAGATCTCGGCGTTCGCCGAGTTCACGGCCGTGCCGTCGCCGGTCCACGCGGCCTGCGCCACGCCGTCGGGCGCGCCCGAGACGACCTCGCGGATCGGGAGGTCGTAGGCGGTCGCGAACGCGTGGTCGCGCTCGTCGTGGCCGGGGACGGCCATGATCGCGCCGGTGCCGTAGCCCATGAGGACGTAGTCGGCGACGAAGATCGGCAGGCGATCGCCGTCGACAGGGTTGACCGCCCAGCCGCCGGTGAAGACCCCGGTCTTGGCTCCGGCGTCGGCCTGGCGCTCCTCGGGCGTCTTCGCGGCGGCCGCGGCGACGTAGGCGCGCACCGCCTCGGCCGGCGTCGCGGCGCCGCCGGTCCAGGACGGCGCGACGTCGGCGGGCCACGCCGCGGCGGTGTCCGCGGCCAGCAGCTCGGCCACCAGCGGGTGCTCGGGCGCCACGACGGCGTAGGTCGCGCCGAACAGCGTGTCCGGGCGCGTGGTGAAGACGGTCAGGGGCGCGCTCGCGCCGTCGACGGCGAAGTCGACGTGGGCGCCCTCCGACCGACCGATCCAGTGCCGCTGCATCGACTTGACCTTCTCGGGCCAGTTCAGCTCGTCCAGGTCGGCCACCAGCCGGTCGGCGTACGCCGTGATCCGCATGACCCACTGGCGCAGGTTGCGCTTGAACACGGGGAAGTTGCCGCGCTCGGAGCGGCCGTCGGCCGTGACCTCCTCGTTGGCCAGCACGGTGCCCAGCCCGGGGCACCAGTTGACCGGGACGTCCGCGACGAAGGCCAGGCGGAAGCCGGCCAGGACGTCCTCGCGCTCGCGCGGGGTCAGGTCGTCCCACGCCCGCCCCTCGTGCGGCGCGGGCAGCGCGCGCTCGCCCGAGGTGAACGCCGCGACCAGCTCGCTCACGGGGCGCGCGGCACCGGCGGAGCCGTCGGGCGCCGTCGCGCTCGGGTCGAACCAGGAGGAGAAGATCTGCAGGAAGATCCACTGCGTCCAGCGCACGAACTCGGGGTCGGTGGTCGCGAACGTGCGGCGGGGGTCGTGCCCCAGGCCGAGGCGGCGCAGCTGACCGCGCATCACGGCGATGTTCTCGTCCGTGGTGATCGCGGGGTGCTGACCGGTCTGGACGGCGTACTGCTCGGCCGGCAGGCCGAACGCGTCGTAGCCCAGCGCGTGCAGCACGTTCTTGCCGCGCATGCGCTCGAAGCGGCCCGTGACGTCGGTGGCGATGTAGCCCAGCGGGTGACCGACGTGCAGACCCTTGCCGGAGGGGTAGGGGAACATGTCCATCACGACGAAGGACTGCTCGGGGACGGCGGCACCATCGGTGGGCGCGAGGTCGCCGACCGGGTTCGGCGCCTCGTAGGTGCCCTCGGCCTCCCACCGCTCCTGCCACGCGAGCTCGATCGTGTTCGCCAGCTCCGGGGTGTAGCGGAACGGCGGGGTGTCGGTGGCGGCGGTGGGCGCGGTCTGCTCGGTCATCACAGTTCCTTCGTGGTGGCGTCGGGGCAAAAGAAACCTCCCGCGAGGTGGGGAGGTCGGCCGCGCTGCTGCGACGCCCGCTCGCTGCTGGAGCGAGGCGCCCGCTGGGGTCAGCGCGGCTGGGTAAGGAGGAGCGCCCGACGAGTCATGCCCCCATCCTAGCGACGGCGTCGGCGAGCTCGCGCGCGCTGCGCGTGACGCGGGCGGCGAGCTCCGGCACCGGTCGCGAACCGAGGACGAGGTCCTCCGGCGTCGCGACGATCGTGGTGGGCAGGGTGAGGGCGCCGAGGTAGGACAGCAGCGGGCGCATCGCGTGCTCCGTCACGAGCGTGTGGCGCACCGTGCCGGACGTGGCCGCGAGCGCCGTCGGCGTGCCGCGCAGCGACCCGGGTTCGAGGAGGTCGAGCACCGCCTTGAACACCCCGGCGTACGACCCGCGGAACACCGGCGAGGCCACGACGAGCGCGTCGGCACCCTCGAGCGTGCGCAGCGCCGCGTCCAGGTGGGGCTCGCGCAGACCGCCGACGGTCTCGCTCGCCGCGGCGACGGCGAGGTCGCGCACCTCGAGGACCGTCACCTCGACGTCGGCGACGCCGCGGTCACGCAGCAGCGCGGCCGCCGCGTCGAGGACGAGTCGCACCACCGTCGTCGTGCTCGAGGGGATGCCGACACCGCCGGAGAGTCCGACCAGCCTCATCGCGTCCTGCCTTCCGTGGTGCTCGTGCTGCCCGTGGTGCCCGCGGTGCTCGTGCCGTTGGCGGAGCGGACCTTGCGCAGCAGGCGCGCCAGCGTGGCGATCTCGTCGTCGTCGAGGCCGGCCGCCATCGCCGTCGTGATGCTGCGGACGTGGCGGCGGGCGGCGTCGCGCTGGATCGCGCGCCCGGCGTCGGTCAGTCGGACGACGACGCCGCGGCCGTCGTCCGGCGTCGGGCACCGCGACAGCAGCCCCCGGCGCTCGAGCCGGTCGACGATGCGGCTCATGCTGGGCTGCGGGAGCGACGACGAGCTCGCCAGGAACCCGACGCGTGCCTCCTCGCGGTCCGACTCCGCCAGCGAGAGCAGGACGTCGTACTCGCGGGGCGCGAGCTCGCCGAAGTCCCCCGCCTGCTCGAACCGGCGCATGAGCAGCGTCGAGGTGCGCAGGATCTCGCTCCAGGCACGGGTGGCGCCGGCGCGGCTGGTCACGGGGCGACCGCGACGAGGTCGTCAGCGGTCGTCCGGTCGCTGCCTCCCTCGCCGTCCGCGTCCGCTGCCTCGGCCGCCCTCCTCGCCGCCACGCGCTCGGCGTGGGTCGGACCGCCGGGGACGTCGGCGGGGCGCAGCGCGTCCAGCTCGCGGCGCAGGACCGGGATCACGTGCTCCCCCAGCAGGTCGAGCTGCTCGAGCACGGTCGCCAGCGGGAGGCCCGCGTGGTCGATCAGGAACATCTGGCGCTGGTAGTCACCGAACGTCTCGCGGAAGGTCAGCGTCTTGTCGATGACCTCCTGCGGGGACCCGACGGTCAGCGGGGTCGCGTCCGAGACCTCCTCGAGGCTCGGTCCGTGGCCGTAGACCGGTGCGTTGTCGAAGTACGGGCGGAACTCGCGCACCGCGTCCTGCGAGTTCTTCCGCAGGAAGACCTGCCCGCCGAGCCCGACGATCGCCTGGTCGGCGCGGCCGTGGCCGTAGTGCTCGTAGCGCTCGCGGTACAGGCCGATCAGTCGCGCGAAGTGCTCCTTGGGCCAGAAGATGTGGTTGGCGAAGAAGCCGTCGCCGAAGTAGGCGGCCAGCTCCGCGACCTGCGGCGTGCGGATCGAGCCGTGCCACACGAAGGGGCGACGCCGTCGAGCGGGCGTGGCGTGGAGGTGAAGCCGTGCAGCGGGGTGCGGAAGCGGCCCTCCCAGTCGACCGTGTGGTTGTCCCACAGCTGCCGCAGCAGCTGGTAGTTCTCGATCGTGAGCGGGACCGCGTTGCGACCGTCCTGCCCGAACCACGGGTAGACCGGGGCGGTGTTGCCGCGGCCGAGCATGAGGTCGGTGCGGCCGTCGGACAGGTGCTGCAGCATCGCGTAGTCCTCGGCGATCTTCACCGGGTCGTTCGTGGTGATGAGCGTCGTCGAGGTCGACAGGATGAGGCGCGAGGTCTGTGCCGCGACGTAGCCGAGCAGCGTAGTCGGCGAGCTCGGCACGAACGGCTCGTTGTGGTGCTCGCCCGTCGCGAAGACGTCGAGGCCGACGTCCTCGGCGTGCTTCGCGATCGTCGTCATCGCCCTGATGCGCTCCGCCTCGGTCGGGGTGCGCCCGGTCGTCGGGTCGGTCGTGACGTCCCCGACGCTGAAGATCCCGAACTGGATGCCGCTCATGCCGTCCTCCTCACCTCGTCCATGCATCTGCATGGACTGTCGGGGTCAACCGTCGCCCGGCGGGAGGTATTCCCCACGTCGAGGTCCCCGCGGTCAGCGCTGCGAGGCCGCCGGCGAGAGGTCGGCCAGCACCGGGGTGGTCGGCGGCTCCGGGAACGCCTCCCAGGGCGTGAGCCGGACGCTGCGGTCCGGGTCGATCAGCACCTCGCGCAGCGCCGTCGGACGCTTGTTCGCGCGGTCGTAGCGCAGCACACCGATCGTCGCGGTCGCGGGCAGCTCGCCGAGCGTGAGCTGACCGGCGGTCGCACCACCGCTGGAGGACATGCCGAACATGACGCCGAGACCCTCCTGGAACGGGCCCACGCGCCGGTGCAGGTGGCCCGACAGCTCCAGCACCACGCACCCGGACGGCATCACGCGGTTGCCGACGTAGGGGTCGTGGATGGCGAGGATGTCGACGCGCGTGCTCGGGTCGTCGGGGTCGTGGCCGGCGCACGCGGCGTCGACGAGCACCTGGGCCGCCTCGGGCTTCGTGGCGAACTCGCGGTCCCCCAGCGTCACGGAGGTCAGGCGCGGGTCGCGGTCGCCCACGATCCGCAGGCCCTCGACCTCGACCACGCCGCCGTCGAGCACGGTCCAGCCCTGCGCGCGCTCCTGGTCGCCGGTCAGGAGCGAGTCGTGGTTGCCGTCGGCCACCACCACCGGGAAATCGCGCAACTCGCTCGCGAGCGCGTCCACGCACAGCGCCTCCGGTCCCGAACCGCCCATGGTGGTGTCGCCGATGTTCAGCACGACGTCGGCCTCCGCCTGCCGCGCGACCTCGCCCATCACGCGCCCCATCCCGGTGTTGCAGTGGTTGTCCGAGATCAGCACGAGCGTCACCTCGTCGGGCTCCTCCTCCCGTGGGGAGGGTGAGGGCGTCGACGACGGCGAGGCACCGGCCGCGCGCCCGTCGGCGTCCTCGCCGGACGCGTCGCCGGACGCGTCGCCACCGGTCGGCTGCTCGCCGTCGGTCGTCTCGTCGGTCGCGTCCGCGTCGGCCGCCTCCTCGTCGGTGTCGGGCTCGTCGGCCCCCGCGACCGCGAACGGCCGCAGCGGGACCCGCGGTGCGAGCGGTGCGGGG
Source organism: Litorihabitans aurantiacus (assembly GCF_030161595.1). Classification (NCBI taxonomy): domain Bacteria; kingdom Bacillati; phylum Actinomycetota; class Actinomycetes; order Micrococcales; family Beutenbergiaceae; genus Litorihabitans; species Litorihabitans aurantiacus. Next base: position 951,274 of record NZ_BSUM01000001.1, on the reverse strand, counting down.
TCGTCCGCGTAGGCCTGCACGACGTTCTCCCGGACCTCGTCGTAGTACGCGTCGTTGCTGCGCAGCGTCGCGATCGCCCGCTCGCCGTAGGTGTCGACGAGGGCTCCGAGCCGGCCCGTCACGCGGGCTCCCGCCATCGGGCCGCCGATCTCGGCGAGCACCTGCGAGGGTCGGCCGCGCTCGGTCGGCGTCGCCAGCACGCCGACCACGGGCACGGCGACGACGGCGAGCGCCACCGCCGCGGCGAGCGGCGCCACCCCCGCCGGTGCAGCTTCGCGCGCAGCTCGGCACGGAGCAGTCCGCCCGCGCCGAGCTGACCGGCGGCGATCGCCACGAGCGCGATCGACCACCACAGCACCGTGCGCGCGACGGCGTCGGTCACCAGGGCCCAGACGGCGGCCGTGATCGCGCTCCCGGGCTGCCCGAAGAACGCCGCGTAGGCCGTGACGTCGCCACCCAGGGCGTCGAGCGGGTTGTCGACCTCGGTCAGGCTCGCGGGGATCTCCCCGACGTCCACCTGCACGCCGATCGGCCAGGGTGCCGGTGAGTCCAGGATGACCGAGCCGAGGGGTCCGAGGTCGAGGGTGACCTCGTGCGTGCCGGTGATCGCCAGCTCGGCCTCGTGCGGGCCGACCGACCCCTGCGCCGTCGCCGTGAACACGCCGACCACCGCGGCCGCGACACCCGTGAGGAGCACGACGACGACCTGGCGGATCGTGCGGCGCTGCCACGGTCGACGCGCGTGCCACCAGCGGCCGAGGGGTGAGGACCCCGGCGGGCCGGAGCGCGTGTGGGCGTCGAGGCGCTGCCGGCGGCGGGGTCGGTGGGCGTGGCGGGAGTGTCGGGCATCGCCCCCATCATCCCTCAGGGGCTCGTCCCTCAGGGTGAGGTGACCACCACGGGTGCGGGCACGAGCGCCTGCAGCTCGGTGATCCCGACCGCGTTGCGCCCCTGCCCCCAGCCCCACCAGCCGCGGCCCTGCGACGGACCCCACGGCAGCGCGGTGCCGGCACCCCACACGTCAGCCGGGGTGACGGCGGCCGGTGCCGCCGGGTCGGCCGGGTCGGCGGGCGCCGTGACCCCGGCGCCGTTGACCTCGAGCACCACGCCGACCTGGACCCGGTCGGCCTCGATACCGCCGACATCGGTCACGCTGCCCGGGTTCGCCATGCGCACCAGCAGCATCTTGGGCGGGAGCGCCGCCTCGTCCGTCAGGGCGGCGAGGTGGTCCACGACGGCGTTCACCTCGTCCGCGGCCACGACCCCGGAGCCGGAACCGGGGACCTCACCCGGCTGCAGCCGCCACGCGGGTTCGAGCGCGACCCCCACCCCCGGGCGGCGCAGCACCTCGTCGTAGAGCGCGACCTGCTCGACCATGCTCTGGCGCCCCGGCTGGAACGTCAGCAGGACGCTCACACCCCCTCCTCCGCGGCGTCGACGAACGAGATGACGTCCTCGAGCGAGCGCTTGCCGGAGTAGGAGCCGTCCGAGCCCGGCGTCGCGGAGGCGACCGTCGTCAGCAGCACCGCGGTCGGGACGGCGGTCCCGGAGGCCCCGGAGGTCGCGGCGAGCTCGTCGAGCCGAGCGATCGTGGCGGGGACGTCCTGGGCACCGAGCGACCCGAGCTCGGGTGCACCCGGAGCTCCGCGCAGCCCGACGTAGATCTTGTCGCCCACCAGCTCCTGCCCACCGCCCGGGAGCTCGACGCCGGAGGCGGCGACGCGCGCACGGTAGGAGAAGTCCTCCGGCGGTCCGACGTCGCCGATCCCGACGACGCGGCGCGGTTCGAGCGCGCCGAGCGCCTCCACGGCCGCGGGGTCCGTGAGCCCGTCGTCGGTCACGACGACGCCGGCACCGGCGGCGCGAGCCGTTCCGACCGCTGCGATCTGACCCGGCCCGCCGTCGGTGACCAGCGCGTCGGTCGTCAGCGGTGCCGCGGGCAGGAACGGCGGCAGCCCGGGGACGTCGGCCAGGTTCTCGCTCTCGCCGTCGGTGGGTTCGACGTCCTGCGACGCCTGCTCGCCCTCGAGGACGAGCAGACGGTCCGACGGCGTGGCCAGCTCCGCGAGCGCGGCGACCTCGCCCCCGGGCGCCACGGCCGTCTCACCGGAGAGGTCGCGCCCGATGACCACCTGGAGGGCGTCGAGCCGGTCGGGCGCCGGCACCGCGCGCAGGAAGGGGCGGTCCTCGGACAGCTCCGGGACCTCCACGCCACCCAGGACGAGGACGGTGTGGGTCTCGAGACGTTCCAGCTCGGCGGCGACCCCGTCCTCGTCGGCCACCAGCACGGGCAGACCGAGGATCGCGGCGATCGAGGCGCCCCGCAGCTGCTGCCCGGCGTCGGCGGGCGTCAGCACCACGATCCCGGCCGAGGCGAAGTACGCCTGGCTGGCCGCGATCGCCAGCTGCCCCGCGGACCCGCCCTCGAGGATGGTCACGCCGTCACCGTCGCCGGTCGTGCTCGCGCCCGCGCTCACCTCCGTCGCGGGATCCGCCTCGAGCACCACCTCACCGGTGCAGGCGCCCAGGAGCGCCAGCGACGCGAGCACGGCCGCGGCGCGGGCCGCGACGCGCGCGCCCGCCCCGCCGCGGCGTCGTACCCGCACCGGTGTCACCGGCTCAGGACCCCGCGTCGCCGTGGCGGGCGTCGAGGTGCGGCAGGAGCCGCCCGCGCAGGAACGCGACCGTGTCCTCCCAGCCGTGCACGGCGTGGCAGCGCACCCCGAGGTCGAGGACGGGGCGGTCGTTCCCGCCCTCGTCGAGCCGGTCACCCACGAACACCATGTCGGTCAGCGGCACGCCGACGAGGTCCACCAGTGCGCGCATCCCCGTGGCCTTGTCGACACCGCGACGCGTGATGTCCACCGACGTCGAACCGCCGGAGCGGACCTCGAGGTCGGGCAGGTCGGCCGCGACGGCGTCGCGCAGGGCACCCTTGCGCTCCCCCGTGGGGTCCCACGCGGCCTTGGCGTCCACCGGCGCCTGCTGGCCGAGGGCGGAGAACGTCACCTGCGAGCCGCGGTCCTCCAGGACCTCACCCCAGGTCTCGCTCTCCCACAGCCCCAGCTCGACGGCGCGCGTGCGCAGCGCGGTCAGGGCGCGGTCCCGCTCGTCCTGCGTCAGCGTGTGGGCGTAGACCTGACCGAAACCCTCGCCGTCCCACCGGTAGTACTGCGTCCCGCACGTGGGCATGAGGTGCAGGCGCGCGGCGAGCTCGGGCGTGAGGTCCAGGCGCGCGAGGAGCTGCTGCGTGAACTGCCCGTACTGACCGCCCGAGATGACGCAGACCGGGACGCGCTGCAGGAGATCTCCGAGCACCTGCGCGACGGCGTCGGGCAGGGGCGACTTCGAGGGCGCCAGCGTGTCGTCCAGGTCGAACGCGACGAGGGCGACCGGCGCCGCGGCGAGGGCCGCGGCGGCGAGGTCGGGCAGCCCGGCGGCGGTGGTCCCGGCGCTCGTGCTCACTCGCCCGAGCCGCTCTTCCCCGCGCGCTCGCGGATCGCGGCGACGTGCACGAGCAGCTCGATGACGGCGCGGCCGATCAGCAGGACCGCGAGGCCGTAGACCACCGACAGGAGCAGGCTCAGGACGCCGATGAGGATACGGCCGGCGTCCGGGTAGTCGAAGTAGAACAGGGCGCTGACCGCCCGCTGCAGCGTGACGCCGCCGGCGACGATCAGGACGAGGACCATCGCGCCCCGCAGGTGAGTCGGGGCGACCAGCTTGGTGACCGAGACGTCGAACAGACGCGCGAGCACACCCGGCTCGGCGGTCTGGCCCGGGGCGGACCACTGCTGCTGCGGCTGACCGCCGCCGGGAGCGCCGTAGCCGGGGATCTGGGACGGGGCGCCGTAGCCCTGGTGGGCGGGCGCTCCCTGGTAGCCCTGGTGGCCCTGCTGGCCCTGCTGCGCATCGCCCTGGCCCTGGGGGAACCCGGGCTGCTGGCCGTACCCGGCGGGCGCCCCCTGCTGCGGGGGCTGCGGGGCGGAGCCCTGCTGGGGAGCCGGCGTGGCCCCCCACGGGTTCGGCTGCTGACCCGAGGGCTCGAACGGCTGCGACATGGTGCTCCTCACGACGTGGTCGGCGCGGTCAGCGCCGGGCACGAGACTACTGCGCGGACCCATGCGGGCGGTGTTCCTGGCGCTCACTACCATCGACGCCGTGCCGACCGCCCCGCCGCCCGCCGATCCCGCGCTCATCAGCCCCGAGCCGTCCTGGCGCGTGCACGTCGCGGGGGTCGTCACGGGGGTCGTCGGCAGCACCTCGTCCTTCGCCGTCGTGCTCGCCGGGCTGACCGCCGCCGGGGCCTCACCCGCGCAGGCCGCCTCCGGACTGACCGTCCTGTTCGTGATGCAGGGTCTCGGGACGATCCTGCTCGCGCAGCGCCACCGGCTCCCGGTCGTGCTGGCGTGGTCGACGCCCGGGGCCGCGCTGCTGGCGGCCGGCACCGTGCCGGCGGGCGGCTGGCCGGCGGCCGTCGGCGCGTTCGCGCTGACCGGTGTGCTGCTCGCGGTGACGGCGGCGGTCCCCGCCCTGGGCGACGCCGTCGCCCGCATCCCCGCACCGCTCGCCCAGGCGATGCTCGCCGGCGTGCTCGTGCCGCTCTGCCTCGCGCCCGTGCGCGCCCTCGTGGCCGAACCACTGCTCCTGACGCCCGTCGTCCTGGCGTGGCTCGTGGTACTGGCGCTGCGACCGCGCCTGGCCCCGCCGGCGTCGATCCTCGTCGCGCTCGCGGTGACGCTCGCCGTCGTGCTGCCGGGCGACGGCGTGGACGGTCCGCTGCTGCCGCACCTGGCGTGGACCACGCCGACGCTGACGTGGGCCGCCGTCGTCGGCGTCGCGCTGCCCCTGTACGTCGTGACGATGGCGGCGCAGAACGTCCCGGGTGCGGCCGTGCTGAGCTCGTTCGGGTATCCCGTGCCGTGGCGCAGCAGCCTCGCGGTCACGGGTGCGACCACGGTGCTGGCGGCTCCGTTCTGCGGGCACGCCCTCAACCTCGCCGCGATCTCGGCGGCGCTGGCGGCGGGTCCCGACGGCGGCCCGGATCCCGCGCGCCGCTGGCTGGCCGCCCGCACCGCGGGGCTGACCTACCTCGTGCTCGCGCTCGCGTCCGCGGCGCTGACCGCGCTCGTGCTGGCGGCACCCGGCGAGGTGCTGCTCGCGGCCGCGGGGCTGGCGCTGGTGGGGACGCTCGGGTCCAGCCTCGGCGCCGCGGTCCGTGCCGAGCGCGGTCGTGAGGCCGCCGTCGTGACGTTCGTGGTCGCGGTCTCCGGGGTCACGATCGCCGGCGTCGGCGCCGCGCTGTGGGCCCTGCTCGCCGGGCTCGCGGTGCACGGCGCGCTGGCGCTCACCCGACGGGGGTCGTCGTCACCGCGGGACGGCGCCGCGCCGGCGCGCTGAGGAGGACGACGGCGAGCACCACCGCACCGACGCCGAGCCACGCCTGGGGTGGGAGCACCTCGTGCAGCACGAGCACGCCGAGCAGGCCGGCGGTCACGGGTTCGGCGAGGGTGAGCGTCGCCGCCGTCGCGGCCGGGAGGTGCCGCAGGCCCGCGGCGAACAGGAGGTAGCCGCACGCGAGCGTCACGACGCCGAGCCAGAGCGCGACCCCGGCGCCCGCGCCGGTCGCGAGCCACGCGACGTCGCCCGCGAGGAGGATCGGGAGCGCCAGGAGGGCACCCGCGCCGAAGACGAGCGGCACCACCCGCAGGACCGGCCACCCCGCTTCGAGCAGCACCTTGGTCGCGACGGCGTAGACGGCGTAGCTCACCCCGGCCCCGAGCGAGGCCAGCAGCCCGAGCGGCCCGGCGCCCGCCCCGGGTGCCAGCGCGAGGAGGGCGACGCCGAGCACGGCCACCGCCGTCGCCACCGCCCACCGCCGCGAGGGGCGACGGCGCAGCACCGCCCACTCGAGCGCGCCGGCCACGAGCGGGCCGCTGCCGAGCGCGACGAGGGTGCCGACGGCGACACCGTTGGCGCGCGTCCCGACGAAGAAGGCGGGCTGGTAGGCGACCATTGCGAGGGCCGCGAGCGCCACGAGCGCCGCCGTCCTCCGCGTCGCCGCCGGACGGCCCGGGCGGCCCGGGTGCGGTGCGACCGGGCGCGGCTCGGCCCGCGCCCGCAGGGCGACGACGCCGCCGACGAGCGCCAACAGCAGCCCGCCGAGCACGAGGCGGGCGGCCCCGACCGAGACGGGGCCGGCGCCGTCGGGCGCGAACGTCTGCGCGGTGCCGGTGGTCCCGAAGCAGACCGCCGCGGCCAGCACGAGCCCGGCCGCGCGCGTGCCGGCGGAGCTGGAGGTGCCGACGGCGGTGGGGGACGGCGCGACCATGCCGCCATCCTCACCCGCACCGCCCGGCACCTCCCGCCCCGCCCGCCCCCTGGACGCGACGCCCTCTGGGCGCAGCCCCTGGCAGCAGACCCTGGACGGAAGCCCCCTTCGCGAGAGCTTTGCTGACGTACCCCGAGAGGATTCCCGACGTACCCCGAGAGGATCGCCGACCGCAGACTGGGGTCATGAGCACCTGGAGATTCGACGGCGCGATCCTGGGCGTCGGGAGCACCTCGGGCGTCCGCGCGGTCGTCGGGATGTGGAGCACGACCCCGTTCGGCCCGTTCGCCGACGCGATGGTGTCCGACGCCGCGGGCCGGCGCACCCTCGTCGCCCCGAGCGAGCGCGTCGCCACCTTCATCGCCGAGACCTACTCCTTCGACGACGTCGTCATCGCCCGCCTGCGCGCCCACAGGGACGCCCACGAGGTCGCGTTCGACGGCGGCGGCCTCCACCTGCGCGCCCGCCTCGGCTCCCGCGACGCCCTCGGACGGGCGCTGACGCTCCTGCCCCGCGGCCTCGCGACCCACCCCGGCTTCTCGCGCGCCGTCTCCCCCGCCGCCCGCGCGGTCGCGGGCGTGCGCACGTACGGCACGGCGGGCCGCGGCCGCACCGAGGCCTACGGCGCGACCGACCGGCGCCGCGTGCTGGCGCTCGCGGCGTCGTGGCACGGCGAGGACCTGGGCGACCTGGCCGACGTCGACCCGCCCGTGCGCTTCGGTTTCAGCTCGACGCCGCGCGCGAGCGGCCTCACCCGCGTCACCACCACGGTCGCGGCGCGGGCGCGCCACGCCTGAGCCCCCTGACGACGTCGGAGGAGCGGCCCGCGCGTGCGGCGATGATGGAGCCATGCCCCTGAGCGCCGGCGGACTGCTGTACCGCGACCACCTCCTGACCGTCCCCGTCGACCGCGAGGACCACGCGCGCTTCGGCACGATCCCGCTGCACGCGCGCGAGGTCGTCGATCCCGAGCGCGACGGCGAGGACCTCCCCTGCTGCTGTTCCTGCAGGGCGGGCCGGGCGGGCGCGCCCCGCGGCCCTCCGGCGCGGGCGGGGGCGCGTGGCTCCCGACGGCGACGCGCACCCACCGCGTGATCCTCCTCGACCAGCGGGGCACCGGCCGGTCGGGCGCGGTGACGCCGGCCACGTTGGACCGCTTCCCCGACGCCGCCACCGCGGCCGACTACCTCGCGTGCTTCCGCGCCGACGCGATCGTCGCCGACGCCGAGGCGGTCCGCGCTCGCGTGTACGGCGGTCGTCGCTGGGCGACGCTCGGGCAGTCCTACGGCGGTTTCGTCACGCTCACCTACCTCTCGCGCCATCCCGAGGCGATCACGACCGCCTACGTCACGGGCGGCCTCCCGGGTATCCACGCCGACGCGCGCGAGGTCTACCGCCGCACGTTCGACCTGCAGGCGGCCCGCAACCGCGAGCTCGCCGCGCGCTACCCCGATGACGTCGCGACACTCGGCGCGCTCGCCGACCGCGTGGAGGCCGCACCCGTGACCCTCCCGACCGGTGAGCGCCTGAGCACGCGCCGGCTGCAGCTGCTCGGGATGGGGCTGGGGATGAGCACTGGCGTGGAGCAGGTGCACTGGGCGCTGGAGGGCTCGAACGACGGCGCTGACGGCGACGGCGACCACCTCGTCACGCCCACGCCGGCGCTCCTGACCCACCTGGCGCAGGAGACGTCGTTCCTGACCAACCCGCTCTACGCCGTCCTGCAGGAGGTCATCTACCACTCCGGCGAGCGCGAGCCGGGCTGGGCGGCCCAGGCCGAGCTGGACCGGCGGCCGGCGTTCGCCGCGGGCGCCCGCCCGCTCCAGCTCACGGGTGAGGCGATCTTCCCGTGGATGTACACCGAGATCCCCGGCCTGCGGCCCTACGAGGCGGTGGCGCACGCCCTGGCCCAGCGCGAGCACTGGCCGGCGCTGTACGACGCCGAGGCGCTGGCCCGCAACGAGGTGCCGCTCGCCGCCGCGCAGTACGTGGACGACCCCTACGTGGACCTGGACCTCGCGCTCGAGACGGCTCGCGCCGTCGGGAACGCGCACGTGTGGGTGACGAACGAGTTCCTGCACGACGGGCTGCGCACGAGCGGCGCGACGATCCTGCCGCGACTGATGGACATCGCCGCCGGCAGGGTGCGCGTCACCGCGCGCTGAGGCTCAGCTCGCCCCGCCGGCGGTGATGGCGACCGTGATGCCGGCCACCACGGCCGCATTCATCGCGGCGATCGAGTCGCGCACGGCCTTGGCGGCCCAGGCCCCCTCGGCGACCACCTTCGCCCGGGCCTTGACCTCGCGCGGGGGACGCCCGGCACCGTCAGCACCTTGTGGGCCTGGTCGGCCGCCGAGAGCAGCGAGATGACCGCGCCGACCCGCGCGTCCGGGGCCGCGCCGTGGCCGAGCACGAGCTCGACGGCGCCGCGCAGCTCCTGCTCGTGGCGCACGTCCTGCGCGGGCCAGCGGGTGGACGGGAAGATGCCCATCACGGTGGTGTCCTCGCGCCGCACGATGCCGCGCTGCGCGAGCCGCTCGGTCACGTGGTCGCGCAGGTTGCGCCCGAGCCGGCCGACGAGGTCCTGCGCGGTGCGGGGCTTCTCGGCCACGACGCCGAGCGCGCCCTGCAGCAGCGGGTCGGCCGGCGCGGGCGTGCCGGGGACGGGATGGACCTTGGCCGCGTGCCAGAAGCCCTGCTTCTCCTCGACCCAGACGTGCTCGGCGAGCGCGAGCTCGAGCAGCACGCCGCCGCCGAGCACCGGCGTGAGGCTGCTGGACCCCGCGATCTGACCGGTGCCGTCGTCCAGCAGGAGCAGCATGACGTCCTCGACGATGAGCATGTTCATCGCTTCAGACTAGCCACGCCGCCCCAGCCGGCGGGGTCTCGGAACGGTTGCTCAGGGCCGCAGCAGCACCTTGGTGGCGCGGCGCTCGTCCATCGCGACGTAGGCGTCGGCGACCTCCGCCAGCGGCAGCTCGAGGTCGAAGACGCGGCCGGGGTCGATGGCGCCGCTGAGCACGTCGGCCAGCAGCTCGGGGATGTAGCCGCGCACGGGCGCCACTCCACCGACGACGCCGACGTTGGTGCCGAACATCGTGCGGATCGGCAGCTCGGGGCCGCCGTTCGGCACCCCGACGAACCCGACGCGCCCGCCGGGGCGGGCCGAGCGCAGCGCCTGGTCCATCGACTCCTTCGTGCCGACGCACTCGAGAACGGCGTCGGCGCCGATGCCGCCGGTCAGGGCCCGGACGGCCTCGACGCCGTCGTCGCCCCGCTCCTGGACCACGTCGGTCGCGCCGAACTCGCGCGCGATCGCCTGGCGCGCCTCGTGCCGCGACATCGCGATGATGCGACCGGCACCGAGGCGCTTCGCGGCGAGCACGCCGCAGAGGCCGACCGCTCCGTCGCCGACGACGGCGACCGTGGATCCCTCGCGCACACCGGCCGAGACCGCGGCGTGGTGGCCCGTGCCCATGACGTCGGCGAGCGTGAGGAGGCTGGGGATCAGCGCGTCGTCGGGCTGGCCGCCGTCCAGGGACGCCGAGACGTTGACGAGCGTGCCGTCCGCGAGCGGGACGCGCACGAGCTCGCCCTGCGCGCCGTCGGCGAACCCGAGGTCGCGCACGTCCGAACCCCACCAGCCGCCGGTGAGGCAGGAGGTGCTGACGCCGTTGCGGCAGTTCGCGCACTCGCCGCAGCACACGTAGAACGGGGCGATCACGAAGTCGCCCGCCTTCAGGGTGGTGACGTCGTCTCCGACCGCCTCGACGACGCCGATGAACTCGTGCCCGATGCGGTGGGCCTTCTTGGTCTCCGTCACGCCCCGGAAGGGCCACAGGTCCGAGCCGCACACGCAGCTCGCGGTCACGCGGACGACGGCGTCGCCCCCGGTGGACAGGACCGGGTCGGGCACGGTCTCGAGACGGATGTCGCCGGCGGCGTGGATGAGGGTGGCTCGCATGGTTCGAGCCTACGACCGGCCGAGCCGGGGATGCGTGGGTGGGTCGGGTAACACCTGAACGTATCGATCGGGTGAAGATCCGCGCAGCGGCGCCCGCTCGGCACGGCGGTGTCGGTGGCGCTCCCTAGGCTGGCGGCATGCCGCACCGCCGCCTCGCGCCCGCCGTCGTCCTCGCGCTGATCGTGCCGCTGGCGGCGTGCACCCCCGAGCCCGATCCGGAGCCCGGGCCCGCGGCGACGGCGCTCGCGGCCGATCTCACGGACGGCGTGTTCGACGGCGCCCCGGTCGACGACCCCGACGTCGCCACCGAGCAGCTCACCACACTCCTGGGCGACCTCGCCGCGTTCCCGCGCGAGGTCGCGGCCACCGTCGTCGAGCCCGCCGACGGCGAGGAGAGCGGCGACGGCCCCGCCACGCGCGACGTCGAGCTCGCCTGGTCCTTCGATCTCGGCGAGGGCGTGGACCCGCTCGAGCTCGCGACCACGACGACCCTCACCCTGACCGACCCCGCCGAGGGCGACGACGACGCGCAGCCCGCCTGGCGCGCGACCTGGAGCCCCGCGCTCCTGCACCCCGAGGCGACGGCGGACTCGGTCGTCACGGTCGAGCGCACGCAGGCCGCCCGCGGCGACGTCGACGGCCGAGGCGGTCAGCCGCTCGTCATCGAGCGGACCGTCTACCGCGTGGGCATCGACAAGGCCAACCTCACCGAGGACCGCTGGCAGCCGGCCGCGGAGGCGCTTGCCGCCGCCCTCGAGCTCGACGACCAGGCCGGCTACGTGCAGCGCGTGCTCGACGCCGGAGCCGCCGCCTTCCCGATCGCCCTCACCATCCGGCAGGCCGACGAGGAGCGCTACAACACGCAGGGGCTGCGCGGCATGGAGGGCGTGCTGCTCCAGGAGGACACGATGCCGCTCGCCCCCACCGCGGGTTTCGCGCGCGCCATCCTCGGCGGCGTGGGTGAGGCCACCGCGGAGATCGTCGAGGAGTCGCAGGGGCAGGTCGAGCCGGGCGACGTCGTCGGCACCTCCGGCCTCCAGCGCACCTACGACGCGCAGCTGCGCGGCACGCCCGCCACGCAGGTCGTGCTGACCAACGGGGCGGCAGGGAACTTCCTGCTCGGCGGGAGGGACGCCGTCGAGGGCGTCGACCTCGTCACCACCCTCGATCCGGCCCTGCAGACCTTCGCCGAGGAGCGGCTGGCGGGCGTGGAGTCCGCGAGCGCCGTCGTCGCGCTCGAGGCCTCGACCGGGTCCGTGCTCGTGGCGGCGAGCGGGCCCGGGAGCGCCGGCCTCAGCACCGCGACGGTCGGGCAGTACGCGCCCGGCTCCACGTTCAAGGTGGTGACCGCGCTCGCGCTGCTGCGTGCGGGCCTCACCCCCGACTCCCCCGTGGAGTGCACGCCCACCACGACGGTCGACGGCCGCGAGTTCCGCAACTTCCCGGGCTATCCGGAGTCCTCGCTCGGCACGATCACGCTGCGCGAGGCGATCGGCCAGTCGTGCAACACGGCCCTCATCTCGCAGGCGCAGACGGTGAGCGCGGCCGACGTCGCGGACGCCGCGGCGAGCCTCGGCGTCACGGCGGCGATGCCCGAGGGGCAGGCGTGGCCGTTCGGCTACTTCTCCGGCTCGGTCCCTACGGAGGCGACGGGAACGACCCACGCCGCCGACCTCATCGGGCAGGGCGACGTGCTCGCCTCGCCGCTCGCGATGGCCGGGGTCGCCGCCTCGGTCGCCGCCGGGCGGACCGTCACGCCGACGCTGGTGCAGATCGAGGGCGCCGCGACGCCGGACGCGCCCGCGACGCCGCTGGGCGAGCAGGAGGCCGCGATGCTCCAGGACCTCATGGGCGCCGTCGTCGCGTCAGGCTCCTCCACGTTCCTGCAGTCCGTCCCGGGCGGCGGCGTGGGCGCGAAGTCCGGCACCGCGCAGTTCGGCACGGACGACCCGCCGCAGACCCACGCGTGGATGATCGCCTACCAGGGTGACCTCGCCGTCGCAGTCCTGGTGGAGGTCGGCGACTACGGCACCGCGACGGCGGGCCCGATCATCGCCGACGTCCTCACCTTCGCCGCGACGAGCGGGTGGAACGCGGGCTGAGCCCGCGCCGCCGGGGCACCGCCACCACGCCCGCGGCCACCAGCAGCACCGCCCCGACCGAGGCGAAGACCCCGCGTGCGGCCGCGACGATCTCCTCGGGCCGGGGCGCGCCGTCGCCGTGCGCGGCCACCGCGAGGGCGAGACCCGCGAGCCCCACGCCGCCCGCCGAGGCCAGCTCGCGCAGCGTGCTGTTGACGCCCGCCCCCGATCGCCCGGTCCGCTCGCGGTGCACGCGCGTGAGCAGCGTCGACAGCGGCGAGGAGCACAGACCTGCACCGGCACCGACGACGACGAGCGCGAGCACGTAGGCCCACGCCGGCCCGGACACGGCCGCGGCGAGCGCGCCGAGCCCGAGCGCGGTGACGAGCAGACCACCCGTCACCACCCGCCCGGTGCCGAACCGTCGCAGCAGCGGCAGGCTGAGCCACGTCACGGCGAGCATCGTCACCGACACCGGTACGAGCGCGAGTCCCGCGACGGCGGCGCTCTCCCCCGCACGGTCTGCACCAGGTGGGCGTTCAGCGAGAACACGGTGAACAGCGCGACGAACGTCGCCACGATCCCCCCGGCGCTCCCACGGACGGCCGGCGAGGCCAGCACCGACTCCTCGAGCAGCGGCTGCTCGACCCGCCGCGAGCGCAGCGACAGGGTGCGCGCCGCGCCGAGCGCCGCCAGGAGCGGGACCGCGAGCAGCCACGCGCGGTCCAGCAGGTGCGGCCCCTGCACCACCGCCACGAGCAGACCCACCGCGACGACGACGACGAGGCCGGCCCCCGGGCGTCGAACCGCACCGCGGGGTCGGGCGGGCGACGCACCCCGGTCACGAGGACCACGCCGAGCAGGCAGACCAGCGCGAGCGGCAGGGTGGCGACGACGGCGGCGCGCCACCCCAGCAGCGAGATGGCGGCGCCGCCCAGGCCGTTGCCGACGACGCCGGCCACGCTCGTGGCGGCCGTCCAGGTCGCGACGACACCGGCGTGCTGCGCCGGCCGCGCGCGGATCAGCAAGATCGACAGTGTCTGCGGGAGCGCGAGCCCGGCCCCGACCCCGGCCACGGCGCGCGAGGCCACCAGGAGCGGCATCGCGTCCGCGACGAGGGCGAGCAGACCGCCCACCGCGACCAGGCCGAGCCCGGCCAGCAGCACCCGTTCCTCCCCGAATCGGTGCCCGAGCATCTCGCCGGGCAGCAGGAGGCACGCGAAGGCGATCACGTAGGCGTTGACGAACCAGGTCAGCTCCACCGCGCGGGGCGCGAGGTCGCTGTTCGCCAGGTCGGGGACGGCGAGGTTCGCGACGGAGACGGTCGCCATGATGAGCACGACCACCGTCCCGAGCAGGATCAGGTCGCGCCGGCGCACCCCCGGCCCGTGCTCGTGCAGGTGGCCGGTCTCATGCGACGACATGCGATCGGCGCACGACGAGCTCGGTGGGCACCACGGTGCGGCGTGCCGGGGCGTCGTGCCCGTCGGCGAGCTCGGCCAGGCGGCGCACGAGCATCGCCGAGGCGGTGCGGGCCATCGTCGACAGGTGGGTGTCCACGGTCGTCAGGGCGAACGTCGACCAGCTCGAGACGGGCGAGTTGTCGAACCCGACCACCGCGGGTGGCGCGACGCCCTGTTCGTGGCACGCGTTCAGCAGACCGACGGCGACGGCGTCGCTCGTGCAGAAGACCGCGGTCGGCCGCTCCCGCAGCGCCATCAGCTGGGCCCAGCCGCGACCGCCGTCGGCGTGCGTGAGGCCGTGACGCACGACCGGCCGGTCGACGGCGTCGAGACCGGCCTCCCGCAGCTCGGCGGTGAAGGCACGCTCGCGTGCCGCAGCGCTGCTCATGTCGGTGGGCCCGGCGAGCATCGCGACGCGGCGGTGCCCCTCCCCCAGGAGCAGCCGGGCTGCGGCCCGCCCCCGCCGGCGTTGTCGGCCACCACGGTGTCGGCCTGCACGCCGCGCGCGACCCGGTTGAGGAAGACGAACGGCACCCCGCGCTCCTGCAGCCGCGCGGGCAACTCCGAGGTGAGCCGGGACGTGGTGAGCACGACGCCGTCGACCGACCCGTCGAACAGCAGCGCGTGGTCGAGCTCGCGGCCCTCCTGGGCCGCCACGAGCAGGGTGCGGTAGCCGTGCTGCTCGAGCTCGTCGTGCATGACCGGCAGCGTGTCCGGATAGGTCAGGTTGCCGAGCTCGGCGACCACCGCGACGTTGCCGGTCGAGCGGCTGCTCAGGCTCCGCCCCAGGTGGCTCGGGACGTACCCGAGGCGCTCGGCGGCCTCGCGCACGCGCCGCACCGTCGCCGGGGTGATCTTCGGGTCGCCGCGCAGCGCGCGCGAGACGGTCGCCTGCGAGACGCCGATCTCGCGCGCGACGTCGTGGCTCGTGATCCGCGGGCTCATCCCTTGACCGCACCGCCCCCGAGGCCGGCGACCAGGTACTTGCGGGCGAACACGGCGATGAGGATGACCGGGATCACCAGCAGCACGCTGGCCGCAGCGAGCGTCTGGTACGTCGAGACGTCGTCGGCCCCGCGCTGCGCAGCGAGGAAGACGGGGATCGTCAGCGCCTGCGTGCGGGTGAGCGTCAGCGCCACGAGGTACTCCTGGAACGCGATGAGGAAGGTGAAGACGCCGGCGGTCACGAGGCCCGGGCCCATGATCGGAAGGATGACACGGGTGAAGGCCCCCAGGCGACTGCAGCCGTCGATCATCGCCGCCTCGTCGAGCTCCACCGGGATGTCTCGGAAGAACCCGATGAGCAGGAGCAGGGTGAACGGCATGTTGAGCGCGACGAGCGCCGCGATGAGGGCGATCCGCGTGTCGAAGATGCCGAGCGCCTGGGAGATCTCGTAGAACGGCAGCACGACGGCGAAGCGCGGGATGGTCCGCATCACGACGGCGATGATGAGGATGATCGGCCCGATCAGCCCGGCGTAGCGCGAGAAGGCGTAGGCGGCCGGGGCCCCGACGGCGAGCGCCACCACGACCGTCACGACCGCGATGACCAGGGTGTTGCCGAGCACGGAGGCGAACAGCGTGCCGCGCCAGAGGTCGGAGACGGCGTCGAGCTGGGGGTGAAGGCCCACACCGGGGGTTGCGGAACGCGTCCCGGAACGGCTTGATCGCCGTCAGGAGCGCCCAGACGAAGGGACTCAGCGCGAGCACGACGATGGCGCCCAGCGTGAGGGCGGCCGAACCGGTGATGGCTCGCTCGCGGCGGTCGCGGCGGCGTCGGGCGAGACGGCGGGCGTCGGACGGGGTGGTGGCGGGGCTGGTCACAGTCCTCGCGACTCCTTCCAGGTGTGGCGCAGGAACGGCACGAGCAGCGCGATCGTCAGCACGATGAACAGGACGTTGACGGCGCTGGCGAGGCCGAGGCGGTAGGACTCCGAGAGCGCAGTCTGGTAGACGAACGTCATGAGCGACTCGGTGCCCAGCGTGCTCGCGGCGGGCGTGATGATCTGGATCGAGTCGAAGATCTTGAGGCTGTCCATGATCGTGATGAGCACGACGAACGAGAACAGGCGGCCGAGAAGCGGCATCACGACGTAGCGCTGGCGCTGCCACCAGTTCGCGCCGTCGAGCTGCGCGGCCTCGAGCGGCTCCTCCGGCAGGGTCTGCAGGCCGGCCAGCAGCACGAGGATGACGAACGGGACCTCGTGCCACAGCGCGTGCAGCCCGAGCAGGACGCGCGCGGGGCCGGTCTCCGACAGCCATCCGACCTCGATGCCGACGACGGCGAGGATCTGGTTGACCACGCCGCCGAAGATGTCGTTGAACAGCCAGGAGAAGTTCAGGGCCCCGACGACGGTGGGCACCACGTAGGAGGCCATCAGGAGCGCGAGCACCACCATCCGACCGCGGCGCAGCCGGTTCAGCATCAGCGCGATCCCGTACCCGACCACGATCTTGACGCTGGTGAGGATCACGGTGAACACGACGGTGAAGGTGGCCGCGCTGCGGAAGCGCGGGTTGCCCAGCACCTCGGCGAAGTTGGCCCCGCCGTTGAAGGTGCCGGCCGATCCGAGCGGCACGTTCTGGAAGCTCCAGACGAGCGTCATGACGAGGGGGACGATGAGCAGCCCGGCCATCAGCAGGACGGCGGGTGCGGAGAAGAGCAGGAACTGCCGACGGCGCACGTCGCGCTCCGTTCTGTCGGTGGTGCGGGTGGGGCGGCGGAATCCGCTCCCGTCCCGACGGCACGCCGCCGGGACGGGAGCTCGCCGTCAGGGGGCGAAGCCGGCCTGGGCGATCGCCTGCTCGGCGGCCGCCTGCAGCTGCACGGCGGCGTCGGCGGGCTCGACGGTGCCCGACAGCACCTCGTTGAGGATCGGGGCGGCGACGGCGAAGACGTCCGACATCCACGGCACCAGCGGCAGGCCGTTGGGCCGCTCGCTCTCGAGCACCTCGCGCGCGGCGGGCTCGAAGGGCAGCTCGGCGGCCTGGGCCTGCGCGGTCCGCGCGGGGATCGTCACCGCCGAGGCCGCCTCGGCGGCCTCGGGGCCCGTGGCCACGGCGATCAGGTCGAACAGCAGGTCCTCGTCCACGGCCGAGTTCGACGCGATCGCCAGGCCGTCGACCGACAGGCTGGTGGCGGGGGTGCCACCCTCGACCACGGCCGGCGGGACGGCGAAGGCGAAGTCGTCGAAGTGCTCGGTCTGACGCTCCTCCAGGAGTGCGGAGACCCGGCCGGCGAAGAGCATCGACATCGCTGCCTGCCCGGTCTGCAGCTGGGTGACGACCTCGGGCGAGGCCCAGGAGATCGACTCGGAGCTCATGTTGCCGTAGGTGTCGCGCAGCGCCTCGAGCGCCGCGACCGACTCGGGCGAGTCCAGCGTCGGGACGGCGGCACCGTCCTCGAACCAGTGACCGCCGAGCGATCCGAGGAGCTGGTTGTAGACGGTCGCGACGCCACCGGCCGTGGCCATGGGCAGCGCGAGCGGGTTCGCCATGTCGGTCTCGGCGCGGATCGTCTCGGCGGCGGCGAACATCTCCTCGAAGGTCGTCGGCACCTCGAGGCCGAGATCGGTGAAGACGTCCTCGCGGTAGACGAGGATGATCGGCCCCCAGAACGTGGGGATCCCGACCTGCTGACCGTTGTAGGAGAGCGACTCGAGCAGCGCGGGGTCGATGTCGTCGAGGCCGAGGTCGTCGCCGCGGTCCGCGATGAGGTCGTCGAGCGGCGCGATCCAGCCGCGCTCCGCGTAGAGCGGGTAGACGGTGCCGTAGACCTCGATGAGGTCGTAGCTCGGGTTCGCGCTCGACATGGACTGCACGGCGCGCTGGTTCTGCCCGGCGAAGTCGGTCTCGGGGGCGTCCACGCGCAGCGTGCCCGTGGTGCAGCCGTTGACGATCGCGTCGGCGAACGGGTCGGTCGCGGGGCTGGTGTAGGACAGCAGGTTCACGACGGTCGTCTCCTGCGGCAGGTCGACGTCGCACTCGACGCCGGCGCCGGCCACGTCGGCGCCGGCACCGCACGCGGCCAGGCCGAGGGTGCCGGCGAGGGCGAGGACGGCGGTCGCCGACACCCTCCTGCGGGACTGACGGGCGATGCGTGCGGGGCGTGACATCGAGGGCTCCTCGTGGTCGACGGGACGCCGTGGCTATCACGGCTGGTTATACGTATACACGCTGTAGTGCTACCGCCGAGGGCTGTTGTGTTGCGCTCGTGTAAAACCCCGCTGCTACCTCAGTGGGCATCTCGGGTATCCGTATACATTGGCTGGACGCCTACCGAGGAGAACCGTGTCCGATCCGCTGTCGCCCGCGTCCTACGCCCCCTACCCGAGCGTCGAGGAGTACATCCTCGACTGGACGGACCGCATCTGGGCCGACGGTGCGATCGGCGACATCGCCGGGATGTACGCGGCGGACCTCCCCGTGCGCACGGCCTCCGGCGTCGGTGTCGGCGTCGAGGGCGTCATCCGCGGCTCGCTCGCGAAGAAGGCGGCCTTCCTGCACCGCATCGGCGTGGGTGAGGACGTCGTGTGGGAGTCGCGCGGACCCTCCAGCTTCGTCTCCCACCACCGGGTGCTGCACACGGGGGCCCAGCACGGTCCGTGGGCCTACGGGCCCACGACCGGGCGGGCCGCCGTCTCGCGCAACCTCCCGGTGTGCCTGGTCGAGGACGCCATGGTCACCGAGGAGTGGGTCGTGCGCGACGAGTGGGCCGTCGTCGAGGGCCTGGGCCACGACCCGTCCGCCGTCGCGATCGCGGCTCCGGTCGACCTGTCGCCGCTCGGCGCGGGCGGCATCTTCGGACGCCCGGCGCCCGCCGACCCGGTGCTCGAGGGCGACAGCGGCCCGCGCCCCGCGACCCACCGCGAGGAGGCGACGTTCGTCGCGTCCCTGTGGTCCGACGTCGTACGCGAACGCCGCTTCGACCGCGTCCCCGACTTCTACTCGCGCGACTGCATCGTGCACACCTCACGCAACCGCACGGTCACGCGGCTCGACGGCGTGCGCGGCGACCTGATGGAGCTGCTCGCGCCGTTCCCCGACGCGGAGGTGAACGTGCGCGACATCGCGGTGCACCGCAGCCCGGACCGCGGCCTGCGCGCCTCGGTGATGTGGCAGCTGCGCGGCACCTACTCCGGACTGCCCGTCTACGGCACGCCGCGCGGCGAGCGCGTGGAGGTGCTGGGCGTGTCCCAGTACGAGCTGGAGGGCGGCCGGGTGCGGCGCGAGTACCGCATCTTCGACGAGATCGCAGTCCTGGCGCAGATCGAGGCGCAGCGGGCGCGTCAGGGCGTGACGCCGAGCTGAGCCAGTGCGTCGGCCTGCTCGTCGCGGAAGCGCGGCGACAGGTTCGGGAACCGGCGGATGCGCTCGGCGTAGACCGCCCGGACGAGGTCGGCGTCGCTCATCGCGCCGACGTCCTGGCCGGCGGTGCCCTCGGCGAAGATCCGACCCGCACCCGTGGGGCCGTGCTGCACCGCGGAGGACCACACGACGTCCGCGATCACAGGGTCACGGCCCTCGAGCGTGAAGCCGGGCAGGCGCTGGGCGATCTTGTCGACGCCGGGGCGGAAGTGGTGCTCCGCGATGAAATCGTGCTGGGCGTGGCCGAAGCCCTCGGCGTCGGCGGCGGCGACCGAGCGCCACGCGTCGGCGAACGCCGGGGTCCCCGGGGTCAGGCCCTGCAGCTCCTCGTGCGCGGCGGGATAGTGCTCGCGCGACCACGCCACGAACTGCTCCGGCGTGCCCCGGTTGGTGGCGAGCTGGTGGGTGCCGTAGGAGATGCCGCCGGGGTCGTTCCTGCCCGTCGAGACGGTGGCGACGTCGCCGCGCGACTCGTAGCGGGCGGAGAGGTCGCCGGTGGGGTGGCCGTAGCGGTCCGTGGTCGGTGACGCGGCGGTCGTGCCCGCTGCCGCGGTGGTGGCGCCCGACGACGAGCCTGACGACGCGCCGACGTCGCCGCCGATCGCCGCCGCGCCGGTCGTGGCCCCACCCGCGCCACCCCCGCCGCCGCTTCCCCCGGCGCCCCCGGCGCTCGAGGCGACGTCCTGGTCCTCCGCCTCGGCCTGAGCCGTCTGCGACGCGCCGCGCAGAGCGCCGACCACGCCGGCGAGGGCCGGGTCGAAGGTGCCGGCCCAGTCCTGCGCGAACCGCTGCTGGTCGCGTCCGCTCCAGGCGAGGGCCGGGACGGCGGCGCCGAGCCGGGCGCGCACGCCGTCGATCTCGTCACCACCGGTGCTCATCGCCCCGGCCAGATCGCGCAGGAGCTGGACGTCGGCGCCGCTGAAGGTCGTCATGGCGCCGATCCTGCGCCGCGACGCACCGCCCGCGCCAGGGGTGCGGGCGCGGAAGGTTCCGGTGCGTCGCGGCGCGGGCCGGACCGCCCTCGCTCAGACGTGGAGGGCCTGGTCCGCCTCGTCCGGCGCGGCCGCCTCGGCGGCGGGCAGCGCAGCCAGCAGCTCACGCGTGTAGGGATCCCGGGGGCGTCGAAGATCTCGGCCGGTGTCCCGCGCTCGACGATGCGGCCGCGCTGCATCACGAGGACCTGGTGGGCCACGAGCCGGACGGCGGCGAGGTCGTGACTGATGAAGAGGTAGCTCAGGCCGAGCTCGCGCTGGAGCCGCACGAGGAGCTCGAGGATCTGCTTCTGCACCACGACGTCGAGCGCCGACACCGCCTCGTCGAGCACCACGAGCTCCGGCTGCAGCGCGAGCGCCCGGGCGATGGCGACGCGCTGCCGCTGCCCGCCCGAGAGCGCGGCCGGTCGGCGCGTCGCGAGCTCGGCCGGGAGCGCCACCATCTCCAGGAGCTCCGTCGCGAGCGCGCGCCGGCTCCGCGGGCTCCCGACCCGATGGATGTCGAGCGGCTCGGTGATGCACGCCATGACGCTCAGGTGCGGGTCGAGAGAGCCGTAGGGGTTCTGGAACACGGGCTGCACCCGGGTGCGCACGTCCATCAGCTCGTGCCGTCGCATCGTCGTCAGGTCTCGGCCGCGCACGAGGATGCGACCGGAGTCGGGACGCTCCAGCCCGAGCATCATCCTCGCCGTCGTCGACTTCCCCGAGCCGGACTCCCCCACGATGGCGACCGTTTCGCCCTGGTGCAGCGCGAACGAGGAGTCCTCCACCGCCACGAAGTCCTCACGGCCGCGACCGCGGCGATAGGTCTTGCGCAGGTGCTGGACCTCGAGCAGCGTGCTGGCGGTGTCGGGGACGGATCCCTCGACGAGAGGGGTGCTGCGCATGGTGGGCGACGCGGCGACCAGGGCGCGGGTGTACGGCTCGCGGGGCGCACGCAGGAGTCGGGTCGACGCCCCCTGCTCGACCACGCGGCCGCGCTGCATGACCACGACCTGCTCCGACCGCTCGGCGGCCAGCTCCAGGTCGTGCGTGATCAGCAGCACCGAGGTGCCGAGCTCGGTGGTCAGCTCGCCGAGGCGGTCGAGGATCGTGCGCTGGACCGTGACGTCGAGGGCGCTCGTGGGCTCGTCGGCGATCAGCAGTCGTGGCCGCGATGCCAGACCGATCGCGATCAGCACCCGCTGCTGCATCCCGCCGGACAGCTCGTGCGGGTACTGCCGGGCACGCCGCTCCGGTTCGGGGATGCCGACCATCGCGAGCAGCTCGACCGCACGATCGCGCAGCACCGTGCGGCGCTTCTCCCCGTGGACCCGCAGCGCCTCGGCGATCTGCGTCCCGATCCGCTGCAGCGGATCGAGGTTGGACATCGGGTCCTGGGGCACGAGACCGATCCCCGCGCCCCGCACCCGCGTCATCTCGCGCTCGTCCAGGGCGAGGAGGTCTCGCCCCTCCAGCTCGATCGACCCGGCCGTGATCGTGCCGTTGGCGGCGAGGAGGCGGTTGACGCAGGCGGCCGTGGTCGACTTGCCCGACCCCGACTCGCCCACGAGCGCCAGCGTCTGCCCCGGCGCGATCTCGAACGAGACGTCCTGCACGCCCGGGATCGGCCCCTGCGCGGTCGTGAACTCGACGGTCAGGCCGCTCACGCGCAGCAGCGGGGCGCTCACGCGGCCACCTCGCCGTCCGGGAGACCCCAGGAGCGCTCGACGTCGGCCACCGAGCACGTCTCGCCGAAGAACCAGTCGACGGCGGCCAGCGCCGCCTCGTGACGCTCCCGGGTGAACTCGGCGACGGCGTCGCGCACCACGTAGGTCCCGTAGTCGCGCTGCCCCGCGTCCCGCGCCGTCGACTCCACGCAGATGTTGCTCGTCACGCCGCAGAGCACGACGTTGCGGACCCCGAGCCCCGAGAGCACCGGCTCGAGCCTCGTCGCGTAGAAGGCGCTCGGCCGCGCCTTGTCGATCACGATCTCGCCGGCCCTGGGTAGCAGCTCACGAACGATCTCGACGCCCGGGTCCTGCGGCGAGAGCGCGCCCGCCGCGAGACGGCGGCCCGCCCGCTCCGAGCGGACCGGCCCGAAGTCGACCATCCCCTCGCTGTAGACGTAGCGCGTGAAGATCACCGGGACGCCTGCGTCGCGGGCCCGGGCGAGAAGTCGCTCGCACCCGGGCAGCGCGGCGCGCAGGGGGTGACGTCGCCGCCGCCTCGCGCTGCTGCCGCGTCGACGTCGAGGAAGGCTCCCTGCATGTCGATCACGAGCAGCGCGGTTCCCTCGCAGGGGATGCTCATCTGTCGTCTCCTCGGTGGTGGGTGACCCGGTGGCGGTTGCGCGGGTCAGTCGATGCTGAACAGGCCGTCCGCGCGCGGGGTCCAGGGTGAGCCCGCGCTGACGCCGTAGGTGTAGACGTCGGTGAAAAGCGAGGAGTAGTAGACCTCGTCGTGCACGAGCCCCAGCAGCTCGCCGAGGACCGCGGCGCGCTCGTCGGGGTCGGTGAGGCCGATCTGCTCCGCCATGAGGGCGTCGACCGTCTCGTCCTCGAAGTACCTCGTGGTGCCCGGGCCCACGAGGAGGGACAGCGGGAGGTCGGCGTCCATGATGGACGGCGCGAACTGCCAGATGTAGATCCCCGGGAACTCCTTGCCGAGCCACGCCGTGCGGAAGTTCGCGGTCTCCTGCTGGTCGAACTGGACGGTCAGGCCGATCTCCTCGAGGTAGCCGCCGACGGCCTGGGCCAGCTGGGTGATCTGCGGCAGCTCCATGGCGGGGTAGCTCAGCACGACCGGGGTGCCGTCGTAGTCGGACTGCGCCAGCAGCTCCGAGGCCGCCTCCGGGTCGTAGGCCGTCGGCTCGATCGCCTCGGAGTACCCGAAGGTGGTGGGCGCGACAAGCTGGCCGCTCGGGGCGGCGTAGCCCTGGTACAGCGTCTCGCTGATCGCCTCCCGGTCGACCGCCATGTCGATCGCGCGCCGGACCTCCGGGTCGCCGAGCGGACCCGCGGTCGTGTTGAACCCGAGGTAGAGCACGCGGTTGCTCTCCTGCTCCAGGACCTCCAGGTCTCCTGAACCCTGCAGCGTGGCGACGCTCGAGGCACCGATCTGGGCCACGTCGAGATCACCGGCCTGGAGCGAGTTCGCCCGGGTGGTCTCGTCGAGCACGAAGCGGAACTCGACCTCGGCCGCGGCGGCCGGTTCGCCGAAGTAGTCCGCGAACCGGGTGACCATGAGCGTGTCCCCCCGCGACCAGCTCTCGACCTCGTACGGACCCGATCCGACCGGCGCGACGGCGAAGCCCTCGGGGTCGGCCTCGTAGGCCGCCTGCGAGATCACCGGGACCAGGGTGACCTGGCGGTCGAAGGGCGCGTAAGGCGCCTTGAGTCGGAAGGTCACCTCGTGCTCACCGGTCGCCTCGACAGCCTCGATGCGGGAGACGTAGGAGCCGGTCGCCGCCTCGGGGTCCGTCATCCCCTGCTGGAAGGTGAAGGCGACGTCGGCAGCGGTCACAGGGGTGCCGTCGTGGAACAGGGCGTCGGGGTCCAGCGTGAAGACCCAGGTCTGCGCCGTCTCGTCGACGTCCCACGACGTCGCCAACGAGGGCTCGACGGCGCCCTCGGCGTCGATCGCGGTGAGGCCGGAGAACACGGAGCGGAAGACGCTCAGCGAGGGCACGGAGATGTCGTAGATCGGGTTCAGGGTGGAGGGCTCGCCGTTCAGAGCGACGCGCAGGCGCTGCGCCTCCTGGGCGTCCGACCCGCCGCTCGTGGCGGCGTCGGAACCCTCGGCCGAGTCGAAGCCTCCGGCGCAGCCGGACAGGGCGAGGGCGAGCGCGGTCAGGAGGGTAGGGACGACGGCGCGGGAGCGGGTACGGGGGTGCGTCATGATGACCTTCTCTGGGTGATCAGCGGTGGGCGCGGTGCGGCCGCTGGGAGAGGAACTGCACGCCGGCGATCAGCATGAAGACGACGGCAGCGGGGACGAGGGTGAGGCCGGGGTGCGTCTGGAGGTAGGGCTGGCCCTCCGCGATCATCAGACCGAGGCTGGGCAGCGGTGGCTGGATCCCGAGTCCGATGTAGCTGAGGGACGACTCGATCGTGATCATGACGCCGACCTGGTACCCGGCTGTCACGAGGAGCTCCGGGACGACCGCGCGCAGGAGGTGCTTGCGCACGACCCAGGTGGGGGTGGCGCCCGCGGCCGTGGCGGCGGCGACGAACTCGCGCTCGCGCAGCGACAGCGCCATCGATCGCACGAGGCGCGCGAAGACCACCCAGTTCATGAGGCCGAGGAGCACGGTCAGGAGGAGGGGCGTGGTGCCGACCGTCGCCGCGACCACGATGAGCAGGAGCATCGTGGGGATGGCCAGGGTGACGTCGCCGACGGCCATGAGGAAGCCGTCCAGGCGACCACCGCGGTATCCGGCCAGGAGGCCGACCACGAGGCCCAGGAGTGCGCTGACGACCACCGATCCCAGCGCCACCCCGAGGGAGACCCGCGTGGCGAAGGCGACCCGGCTGAGCAGGTCGCGCCCGAGCTGGTCGGTACCGAGGAGGTGCGTGATGTCGCCGAACGGGGCGGCGAACGCCGCTCCGAGGTCCTGGTGCGTCACGTCAACGCCCGGCAGCAGCGGGACGACGAGACCGAGCACGACGGTCGTGGCGACGAAGACCAGGGCGACGATGCCCGTCGCCGTCGGGCGAGGACGACCTCGTCGCGCGCCCGGCGGCGGCACGGCGGCGGGTTCGACCGGGACGGCTCCGGCCTCGACGCTCTCGACGGGCGCGGAGGTCGTGGGAGGTGTGGTCATCGGGCGACCCTCACTCTCGGGTCGATGACGGCGTAGAGCATGTCGACGAGGAAGTTGACCAGGACGAACATCAGGGCGATGACGGCGACGCCCGCCTGGACCACGGGATAGTCGCGCTGCTCGACACCCAGCACGATCAGGCGACCCAGCCCCGGCCAGTTGAAGACCGTCTCCAGGACGACGAGGCCGCCGAGGAGCACCCCGAGATTCACCCCGGCCACGGTCACGAGGGGCAGCAGCGCGTTCGGCAGCTGGTGCGCGAGCACCACCCGGCGCCGGCTCACGCCCTTGGCGAGCGCCGTGCGCACGTAGTCCTCGTGGCGGCTGCGGGCGAAGGATCCGTTGATGAGCCGGAGGTAGAGGGCGACCTCGAAGGTGGCCACCGTGAGGACGGGCAGGACGTAGCTGGCGTAGGACGAGCGGCCGATCGCGGGCAGCACCCCCACCAGACGGCGAACACCAGGATGAGCAGGATGCCGAAGAGGTACGGCGGCACGGCCTGGCGCGCCGTCGCGATCCACAGCATGGCGCCGCGAACGGCGGGGCTGCCGGAGAGCTCGCCCCACACGGCGAGACCGACGGCGATCACGAGACCGAGGACGAAGGAGACCAGGGCGAGCTCGAGGGTGAACGGCAGCCGCTCGAGGACCACCCCGAGCGCCGACGTCCCCTGACGCACAGAGGTGCCGAAGTCGCCGCGCGCGGCTCCCAGGAGGAAGTCCAGCAGCTGCTGGAGCACGGGACGGTCCAGTCCGAGCGAGGCGCGTGCGGCCTCGACCTGCTCCGGGGTCGCCTCGGGGGGCAGCAGCAGGCGGACCGGGTCGCCGGACAGCCGGGCGAGGACGAAGGCGGCGACGAGGACAGCGACCAGGGTCGCGACCGCTCGTGCGGCTCGTGAGGCGATGTAACGAGGCATGGTGACCAAACGTCGAACGAAGAACTGATTGGTCTGATGATGCTGGCAGCGATGTGTTGCGACGGCGTTACGGCCCGATATCGCCGAGTAAACGTTGCAACTACGGGCCTCGTTGGCAACTGCGTGCTAATGTCGGACATATGCGCTCGATTCGCACGAGTCGACGCCACCGTCATGGAGCACCCGATGAACACACCCGACCTGACGCCCGACGCCGTCGTCGCCGACACGCTCGCCCTGCGCCGGATCGAACCCGCGTACCAGCAGATCGCCTCGCAGCTGCGCGCGCTGATCCTCGAGGGCCGACTTCCCGCGGGCAGTCGGCTGCCCACGGAGGACAAGCTGTGCGCCACCTTCGGCGTCAGCCGCACCACGGTGCGCGAGGCGCTGCGGATGCTGAGCGCCGACAACCTCGTCATCACCACGCGCGGCGCCACCGGGGGCACGTTCGTCACCACGCCAGACGTGCTCGCGGTGCAGCAGCGCCTCCAGACCAGCCTGCGGCTGCTCAACGGCTCCAACGAGATCAGCCACGACGAGCTGTACGAGGCGCGTGTACTGCTGGAGATCCCGGCCGTCCGGGCCGCGACGCGCCGTCGCACGCCCGAGGGCGTCGCGCGCCT
Source organism: Litorihabitans aurantiacus (assembly GCF_030161595.1). Lineage (NCBI taxonomy): Bacteria > Bacillati > Actinomycetota > Actinomycetes > Micrococcales > Beutenbergiaceae > Litorihabitans > Litorihabitans aurantiacus. Next base: position 924,733 of record NZ_BSUM01000001.1, on the reverse strand, counting down.
GCGGGCGCTGGCTGCCGACGTCGAGGCGGCACGCACGACGCCCGACCGCACCACCCGCAGCGAGGACTTCCACCAGGCGATCTTCGACATCGCGGGCAACCGCGTCATCGCGCTGATCGCACCGCCGATCTGGGCCGCCCTCTCACTGAGCTGGCGCGAGCGCGGCAGCGCCCACAGCTGGGCCTCGATCGACCACGAGCACGACCAGATCATGGAGCACATCGAGCGGGGCGACGAGGACGGCGCCGCGAGGGCGATGCTGAAGCACCTCCAGGAGCTGCGCGACATCCGCCGCCCGGAGCAGTCGTGATCGCCCCCGTGCTCCTCGTCGAGTGCCTCGAGCTCCACGCCCGGGTCCGCCCCCGCGCGATCGCCGTGCGCGACGACGCCGAGGAGGTCACCTACGCGCAGCTGCGCGAGCGCGTCGCCGCACTCGTCGGCGCGATCGACGCGCTCGAGCTCCCCGATCGGGTCGGCCTGCAGGCCGGCAACACGGTGTGGCACCTCGTCGCTCTGCTCGCCCTCCCCGCGGCGGGGCGGACCGGCGTGGTGCTCGACACGGGGTGGCGCGCGAGGGAGGTCGCGGCGGCGAGCGAGGCGTTCGCGATCACCGCGGTCCTGACCGACGACGTCGCCCGCGCCGGTGCCGCCGAGGCCGGACTTCGGGTGCTCGACCTCCGCACGCTGATCGAATCCGCGGCACCGACCGGGCCCGACATCGAGCTCACCACGCGCGCCCGCCCCGGGGACACTCACCTCATCTCCCCGAGCGGGGGCACCAGCGGTCGCATCAAGGGATCGCGCATCACACACGCCGCGACGGTCGCCCGGATCGTCACGCAGCTGGTGGAGTTCGGCATCCCCGCCGGCGGGACGTTCCTGGCCGCGACCCCGCTCTACCACGGCAGCGCCCGTTCCCTCGGGCTCGGCTACCTGTACTGCGGCGGCACGGTGCGCCTCATGGCCCGGTTCGACCCCGAGCGCTGGCTCGAGGCCGCCACCACCGCCACGGCGAGCTTCTGCGTCCCGACGATGCTGCGACGGCTGCTGGCCGTCGCGAGGACGCCGCTGCCCCCTCGCTGCGGCTGCTCACGGGAGGATCCGCCATCGACGCGTCACTGGCTGACGAGGTGCGCGAGCGTCTCACGCCGCGCTTCTTCGACTACTACGCCTCGGTGGAGACGGGGCCGATCACGGTGCGGCACCCGCACGAGCGCGACCTCCCCGCCGGGTGCGTGGGCCGACCGGCGTTCGGCGTCCGCGTCGAGGTCCGCGATCCCGACGCCCGAGGCGTGGGTCGCGTCGTCGTGTCCGGCGCTGCGATCGCCACCGGGTCCGAGGGCGACACCGACGACGCCCGGGCCAGCGGCCCGGGCGCCGCGATCACCATGGGCGACCTCGGCCGGCTGGACGAGGAGGGCCGCCTGCACCTGCACGGCCGCGCCGACGACGTCATCATCTCCGGTGGCGTGAACGTCGAGCCCGAGGAGGTCGAGGCGGCGCTCGAGTCGCACCCGGCGATCAGGGCCGCGTGCGTGGTGGGGGTACCCGACGCGGAGTGGGGCCAGCGCGTCGTCGCCACGATCGTGCCCGAGGTCGACCCCGCACCCGCGAACGCCCTGCTCGACGAGCACCTGCGCGGTCTGCTCTCACCGCCCAAGCGCCCCAAGGGCCTCCACGTGGTCACCGCCCTCCCCCTGACCAGGATCGGCAAGATCGACCGCCGCGCCGTCGCCACACTCGTGAAGGAGCTCGAACGATGACCGACGCCGTCGACATCTGCGTCGGCCTGCAGACCCCCGAGACCGTCGCGCTGCGACCCGCGTGGGCGAAGGATTTCTTCTCGCGCGCCTTCCGGGCGAGCGGCGACGCCGTCCACGGGTCCGACCTGTCGGACTACGTCGCGGTGATGGACGAGGCCGGGGTGGACGTCTCGATCCTGTTCTCCCCGAAGGCGGGCCCTCGTGGCGAGGTGACGAGCTACCGGCCCGACCGGCGCATCGTGGCCGACGCCGTCGCGCGCCACCCCGACCGCTTCCGCGGCATCGTCGGCATCGACCCGACGCGACCGATGGAGGCGATCGCCGAGATCCGGGACGCGGTCGCGGAGGGTTTCGTCGGGGTGCACCTGTACCCGCACTGGTTCGACCTCGCTCCCGACGACGCCCTGTGGTACCCGATCTACGCCACGTGCGCCGAGCTCGACATCCCGATCCAGCTCCAGGTGGGGCACTGCCTGCGGTACACGGCCGACAAGCCGCTGCGCTCGGTGGGGCGCCCGATCACGCTCGACACCGTCGCCTGCCACTTCCCCGAGCTCGTCCTCGTCGGCATCCACACCGGCTGGCCCTGGACGCAGGAGATGGTGGCGGTCGCCTACAAGCACCCGAACGTCTACATCGGCCTGGACGCGTACGCCCCGGCCTACCTCGACCCGGCCCTCGTCCACTTCATGAACACGTTCGGGCGCGACAAGGTCATGTGGGGCACGGACTACCCCACCCTCGACCCGCGCCGCAGCCTGCGCGAGCTCGGGGAGCTTGGTCTGCGCCCGGAGTCGCTGGCTCAGGTCCGCTCCGGCAACGCCAGACGGGTCTACCGGCTGCCCGAGGCCGTCGTCTCCCCCGCACCCGCACCCGCACCCGCACCCGCACCCGACGAGAGGTGAGCGCCACCGTGACCGCCGAGATCGACTGGAACGCCGAGATGGCGCGGGTGCGCACCGCCCGCGCCGTCCGCACCCGGGTGGGGCCGGGGCGCAACCCCGCCGTCGTCGTCGTGGACTTCCAGGTGGCCTTCACCCGGCACGCGGAGATCGGCCCGGGCACCGCCCGGAGCCTCGCGAGCACCGCGCAGCTCCTCGACGCCGCCCGCGCGGTCGGGATCCCGGTGATCCACCTCGTGATGGTGCTGGACGATCTCGGCGACCGCATGCTCGCCCAGCGCGTGCGCTCCTCGCTCACCGAGGGCTGCCTGCGCGGCGACCCGCGCACGGCGATCGACCCGGCTGTCGGGGCGCAGCCCGGTGACCACGTGGTCGAGAAGACCGTCGCCTCGGGCTTCTTCCGCACGCGGCTGGAGGGCCTGCTGGCCGAGCTCGAGGTGGACGAGATCGTCCTCGCGGGCACGAGCACCAGCGGGTGCGTCCGGGCGACGGCGGTCGACGCCGCCTACCGCAGCCTGCGCGTGAGCCTCGTGGAGGAGTGCTGCGACGACTTCCGCCCGCTGTCGGAGCAGGCCTCGCTGTGGGACGTGCAGGACCGGTTCGGCGACGTGGTCACGCTGACCGAGACGCTGGACCGGTTCGCCGCCGGCGCTCCCGGGCACCGCGCCGGGGCGACGGCGTGACGCACGCCCCCGCGGATCGCGCCGCGGCACCGCTGCGCACGGACGACCGGCTCGTCTACGCGCCCCTGCCCGGCCGCCCCCCGGTGCGCTGGCCCGAGGGTCGCACGCTCGCCGTGTGGCACGCCCCCAACGTCGAGCACTACGACTTCGTGCCCCCGGGCGGCGTCAGCCCCCAGGGTCGTGTGGCCGCACCGGACGTGCAGCACTACATGCACCGTGACTTCGGCAACCGGGTCGGCTTCTGGCGCGTGCTGGAGCTCGCCCGCCGCTACGAGATCCCCTCGACCGTCTCCCTCAGCCTGATGCTGCTCGAGGAGGCGCCCGAGATCCGGGAGGCGATCCTCGCGGCCGGTTGGGAGGTGATGAGCCACGGCATCTCCAACCTTCGCCCGCTCTACGGCTTCGACGAAGCCGCCGAACGCGCGTTCCTCGAGCAGAGCCTCGCGCTCACGCGCCGGTACCTCGGGCGGAACCTGGCCGGGATGCTGGGGCCGAAGATCTCCGGCACCGACCTGACCACCGACCTCATGGCCGAGCACGGGATGATCTACCACGCCGACTGGATCCACGACGAGCAGCCCCGGCCCCTGCGCACCCGCGGCGGCGGTCGCCTGGTCTCGATGCCCTACAGCTACATGCTCAACGACGTCCCGATGCTGCACGCTCGCAGCCACCCCGGCCACGTGCTCGTCGAGCTCGTCCGCGCCCAGGTCAACCGGCAGCTGGCCGACGCCGAGCGCGACGGCCAAGGACGCGTCGCGTGCGTGGCCACCCACCCGTTCCTCATGGGTCAGCCGCACCTCGTGGGCCATCTCGAGGAGATCTTCGAGATCCTGCGCTCCGACGACCGGATCTGGCTCGCGACGGCGCAGGAGATCGCCGAGCACTACCTCGCCCACAGCTACGACGACCAGCTGGCGCACGCCCAGGAGCTCGCGGACCGCCACCGCGCGCGCCTCGCGCCCGCCCGGAGCGCGTCGTGACCGGCCCCGTCCTGCGTGAGGCGCCCGACACCCGTGTCTACGCCCCCGGTCTCGTCCGGGAGCACGACGGCGCTCGGCCGCCCTGGGCGCCGCCGCTTCGCACCCGCCTCGTGGTGTCCGTGCTGCTGCACGCACCGGCCTACGTCGACACCCCGCCCCCGGGGCGCACCGACCGACAGCGATGGCCGGCGGCGTGGGGCGGGAGACCGGTGAACCGCGGCACGGCCAGGTCGCACGCCTGTCGCAGTGGGACTTCGGACTCACCACGGGCGTCTTCCGCCTCCTGGAGGTCGCCGAGCGGCTGGGGGTGCCGGTCGCCGTCGCGCTCGACGGGCACGGCGCGACCGCGATGCCCGGGCTGGCCGAGGAGGTCGGGGCGCGCGCGGGCGAGGTCGTGGCGCGCGGCCGTGCCGCGAACCTCGTGCTACACCCCGCCATGACCGCAAAGGAGGAGCACGCGTACGTGGCTGACGCGCTCGCCGCGGTCGGGACGGCGACGTCGCGCTCGATCAGCGGCTGGTTCTCGCCGGAGCGGGCCACGACGCCGATGACGCCGCACGTCCTCGCGGCGCAGGGCCTGCGGTGGTTCGGCGAGTGGCCGGTCGACGAGCGGCCCGTGCCGGTCGACCTGCCCGGCAGCCCCACCCCGCTCACGGCGCTCCCGTTCGGCCTCGAGACCGAGGACGTCTTCGCGCTGTACACCCGCGCGATGACCGCGCACGACTACGCCGAGGTGCTGGACCGGACGGTCACGGCGCTGCTGGCCGACGCCGATCGCGTCGGCACCCGCTTCCTCGGGCTGAGCTGGTTCGGCTGGGCGCTCGGGCAGGCCTGCTTCGCCGACGTCGCCGAACGCTTCCTGGCGCGCCTGCTCGAGCACGAGGATGTCCACCTCGCGCTGCCGGGCGACGTGGTCGATTCGCGGTGAGCGGTGCGACGGCGGGCCGCGCGGCGCCGAGGGCGCCGGGGCACGCGCTGGCGTGGGCCCTCGGCAGCGGCACGATCCTGCTGGGACTGAACTCCTCGATGATCGCGGTCGCGCTCGTCACGATCGGCGACGACCTCTCGCTCGGTGCGGGCGAGCTCGCCTGGACCGTCTCGTCCCTGTACGTGGCGGCCGCCGTCGGCGCGCCCCTGTGCGGTGCGCTCGCGGACTACTGGGGTCCGCGCCGGGTCTTCCTGCTCGGGCTCGGGGTCGTGGTCGGTGCCTCCGTCATGGGCGGACTCGTCGACTCCGCGCCCGGACTGATCATGAGCCGCGTGCTCCTTGGCCTCGGTGCCGCGGTGCACTACCCCGCCGCGATGGCGGTCATCAGGTCCGTCACCGCGGCCGCGGGGCGGCCGGCGGCACCGCTCATCGGGGTGGTGGCCCTGTGCGGTCAGACGACGGCGGCGCTCGGCCCCCTCGTGGGTGCGGCCCTCACCACGGCGGTGGGCTGGCGCGGCATCTTCTGGGTCAACCTGCCCGTGGCGGCGCTCTCATGCGCCCTGGTGCTCACGCTGGTCCCCGGTGAGCGGCCCGTCCGCGCGCGGGCGACGTCGGGCGCCGCGGGCGGGCGGCGACGTGTCGACCTCGGGGGGATCGCCGCGTTCGTGGCGACCCTGACCGCCGTCATGGTCGCCCTGACGCTCCTGGAGTCGCGGGGCCCCTGGCTGCCGTGGGCGGTCGGGGCCACCGTCGCCGCGGTCGGCCTGGTCCTGTGGGAGAGGCGGCACCCGACGCCGTTCCTCGACGTGCGCGAGCTCGCCCGCAACCGCCGACTCTCGGGAACCCTGGCCCGCGCCGTCGTCACCTACCTCGCCTTCTACACCGTCTTCTACGGGCTCCCGCAGTGGGCCGAGCGCAGCGGTGGTCTCACGACCCTCGGCTCGGGCGCGCTGATGGTGCCCGTTTTCGTGGCGGGCGCCGTCGCCACGGTGATCGCCTCGCGCTGGGGCTCGCGAACGGACCCGTGGCGGCTCCTCGTCGTCGGCTCGGCGCTGCTCGCGGCCGGGGGCGCCGTGCTGGCCGTCGGGTTCACCGACGGAGCGCCGCTCGCCGTCGTGATCGTCGGCGCCGTGCTGCTCGGGGCGCCCAACGGCTTCAACAACGTCGGCAACCAGCTGGTGCTGCAGGGAGCGGTGACAGCCGACCGGGCGGGAGCGGCGACCGGGATGTACCGCACCGCGCAGTATGTCGGGGCCGCACTCTCCGCCGTCGCCGTGACGCTCGTCCTGGCACCCGCCGACGCGGACCCCGCCGGGGCGGCCGGTGCGCGCGGCCTCGGCACCCTCGTCGGCGGGGTCGGTGCGCTGCTCCTCGTCCTCGCCCTGACCACCCTCACCACCACCCGACGCCGGAGGCTGTCGTGACCGACCTGTTCGACCCGCTGACGCTGCGCGGGACGACCGCGCGCAACCGCGCGTGGGTCTCCCCCATGTGCACCTACTCCTGCGAGGCCGGCGACGGCGTCGTGACCGACTGGCACCTGGTGCACTACGGCTCGTTCGCCATGGGCGGCGCGGGGCTCGTGCTCACCGAGGCGACCGCCGTCGCACCGCGGGGTCGCCTCACGCTCCAGGACGCGGGGCTGTGGGACGACGCGCAGGTCCCCGCCTGGCGGCGCGTGGTGGCCGCGGTGCACGACGGCGGCGCCGCGATCTGCGTCCAGCTCGCGCACGCCGGACGCAAGGCGAGCAAGTACCGCGAGCTGCCCGACGCCACGGGGGCCGTGGCCCGATACCGGACGACGACGGCGGGTGGGAGCCCCGCGGCGTGACCGACCGGCCGTTCGGGCGGCTACGGCGACCACGGCCGTTGAGCGATGCCGAGATCGAGCGGGTGATCGCCGACTTCGCCGCCGCCGCGCGCCGGGCCGTGGCCGCCGGCTTCGACGGCGTCGAGCTGCACGCCGGGCACGGGTACCTGCTCCACGAGCTGCTCTCGCCCCTGACGAACACGCGAGGAGGACCGTGGGGCGGGCGAGCCGGTGGTGAGCGCGCGCTGCTCGCGATCGTGGCCGAGGTGCGGGCCGAGCTCGGCGAGGACCGGCCGCTGCTGGTGCGGTTGTCCACGAGCGACGTCGCGCCCGGCGGCACCACGGTCGAGCAGACCGCGGCGTTCGCGGTGCGTCTGCGGTCGGCCGGGGTGGACCTCGTCGACTGCTCGGCCGGCGGCCTCGAGCCCGGCGTCGAGTACGCGCCGGCGCGCGGCTACCAGGTGCCGGGCGCCGCGGCCGTGCGCGCGGCGGGGGTGCCCAGCGGCGCCGTCGGGCTCATCACGGACCCCGCGCACGCCGCCGCGCTCGTGGCCGACGGGAGCGCCGACGTCGTGCTCCTCGGACGCGCGATGCTGCGGAACCCGCACTGGGCCCGGCACGCGGCGCACGCCCTGGGGCGCACCGACGCCCTCGACGTCCCGATCCCCTACCTGCGTGCCTGGCACCCCGGCGCGCTCGAACCCCTGGAGCTGATGTGAGCGCCACCCTCCCCGCGCACGCCCGCGACGACCTGGTCGAGATGACGCAGGCGGCGCTCGACGACGTCCGCCTCGAACGGCTGCGCGCCCAGACCGCGCTGCTGGCGACCGCGAGCCCGTTCTACCGGGAGCGGCTGCGGGCCACCGGCCCACCCACGACCTTCGAGGAGCTGGCGCACGTCGCGCCCACCACGAAGGCGGACTTCCTCGGGGCGCCCGAGGACTTCCGGTTGCGGCTCGGCTCGGACGCGCCGGCGGAGGAGCAGGCGCTGGCCTACCTCATCTACACGACCGGGACGACGAGCGGCCGGCCGGCCCCGCTGTACATCACGGCCGCCGACGACTGGGCATACCAGCTCCACGCCCGGCGATGCGCCCAGATCCTCGGGTTCGGGGCCGAGGAGACGATCGCGAACCTCTTCCCGCTCACACCGTTCCCGATGGGTGCGCGCATCCGCACCGACCGCACGGCGGCGGCTCTCGGCACCGCGCTCGTCCAGGGCCACACGGGCAGCGCCCACCCCGACTGGCCGGTGCACCGACGCCTGGACGAGGCGATCGACCTGGTCCACACGCACCGGGCCACGGTCCTCTGGGGCGTCTCCGGCTTCGTGCGCCGGTTCGTGATCCGCGCAGCGGAACGCGGGGTCGACCTCGGCCACGTGCGCTGGTGCTTCATCACCGGTGAGGCCACGAGTCCGGCGCGGATGGCCGACCTGCGCGCGCGGCTGACGGCAGCCGGTGCCGACGGCGCCCGGGTGGTCGACCGCTACGGCTCCACCGAGGGGTGGAGCATGGTGGCGTGTGACGGTGCGCACGGGTGGCACAACCCCAGCCCCGAGGACATCTACCTCGAGGTCGTCGATCCCGTCACGCACCTGCCGGTGCCCGACGGCGAGGAGGGCGCCCTGCTGCTAACACACCTGCGCGCGCGCGGGACGGCCCTGCTGCGCTACGCCGTCGGAGACGTCGCGCGCCTGACGCGCGGGCGCTGCCCGGGCTGTGGCCGGATCGGTGAGCGACTGCTCGCCCCACCCGTGCGGACCGGCGGTCTGACGAAGGTCAACGGGACGCTCGTGAACACGGGGGCGATCGTGGACGCCCTGGCGAGCGTGTCGGGACTGCGCGAGTGGCGGGTCGCGACGGAGTACGCCACTGCCGGGCAGGAGCTCTCGGGCGACGCGCTCGTGGTCGAGATCGCGCCGGAACCCGGTGTCCTGACCGGTGACCCGTCCGCCCTGGCGGACGTGCAGGCCCGGGTGGCCGATCTCGTGCGCACCCAGGCGCACCTCGCCCCCACCGTCCGCGTGGTCGAGGCCGACGACATCTTCACCCCGACGCGCGAGACCAAGCCGCGCCGGTACATCGAGCGCCGGGTCCCCGGCACAGGAGGAGCAGCATGAGCACGCCCGAGCAGACCGACGCGCCGTGGGCGATCGACGTCGTCGTCAACCCGTTCACGCCCGAGATCGTCGCCTCGCGCCCGGCGTGGACGTCGTCGTTCATCGGCGGGAAGATCGGTGCGGACGCGGCCGTGGCGGGGGTGAGCACGGAGGACTACCTGGCGAAGATGGACCGGGCGGGGATCGAGCGCTCGTTCCTCGTCGCGGCGAAGCTCGGACCGGCGACCGATGCGACCGCGTTCCACCTCGAGGTCGAACGGGTGGCCGCGATCGTCGAGCGTCACCCCGACCGCTTCAGCGGGCTGGTCGGGCTTGACCCGACGGCGGGGATGTCGGAGCTGCGCCACCTCGAGCGCGCGGTGCGCGAGCTCGGCTTCGTCGGCGCGCACTCCTACCCGCACTGGTTCGGCCTGGCCCCCGACGACGCGCGGTACTACCCGATCTACGCGAAGTGCTGCGAGCTCGACGTGCCGATCCAGCTCCAGGTCGGGCACTGCCTGCGCTATGACGACGCCCGACCGCTGCGCAGCGTGGGCCGCCCGATCACCCTCGACACGGTGGCGTGCCACTTCCCCGAGCTCAAGCTCGTCGGCATCCACACGGGATGGCCGTGGACCGAGGAGATGGTCGCGGTCTCCTACAAGCACCCGAACGTCTACATCGGGATCGACGCCTACGCCCCGCGCCATCTGGACGCCTCGCTCGTGCACTTCGCCAACACGTTCGGACGGGGCAAGGTCCTCTTCGGCACGGACTTCCCGGTCATCGACCCGGAGCGCGCGGTGGCGGAGGTCGCCGACCTCGGGCTGCGCGACGCGTCGCACCGGGCGCTCATGCGCGAGGCGGCGGTAGACCTGTACGGGCTGTGACGCCCGCCGGGTGGGCCGCCGCCTCGCACCGCCGTCGTCACGCGTCAGAGCGCGTAGGCGTACTGCTCCACGAACCGCGGCTCGGCACCCAGCGCGACCGCGGCGTGGTTCGCCCACGAGGGGTCGCGCAGCAGCGGACGGCCCACCAGGACCGCGTCGGCCTGCCCGGTCGCGAGGAGCTCCCGCGCCCGCTCCGGCGTGTCCACGCGCCCCACCGCACCCACCAGCACGGGCGCCTCGCGCCGCAGGATCGCGGCGAGGTCGGTCTGGTAGCCCTGCGTGCGCGGGATCGGCACGACGTCGTTGCCGCCCGAGGAGGCGTCCACGAGGTCGACGCCGTGCTGCGACGCCCACGCGGCGAGCTGCACGGTCTGCTCGAGGGTCCACGACTCGCGGTCGTCGGCGTCGTTCTCGGCCACCCAGTCCGTCGTCGAGACCCGCAGGAGTACGGGCTTGCCGCTCGGCCAGACGGCGCGGACGGCGTCGACCACCTCGAGCACCAGGCGCGCCCGGTTCTCGAGGCCGCCGCCGTAGCCGTCGGTCCGGTGGTTGGTCAGCGGCGACAGGAAGGAGTGCAGCAGGTAGCCGTGGGCGGCGTGGATCTCGACGACGTCGAAGCCCGCCTCGTCGGCGCGCCGCGCCGCGTCCGCGAAGGCCGTGACGACGCCGGCGATCTCGTCGGTGCCGAGCTCGCTCGGGTCCTTCAGGCCGGGGAAGGCGACGTCGCCCGGGCCGACCGGGGTCCAACCGTGACCGCCGGTATCGCCGCCGTCGCCGCCTTCGCCAGGACCTGCCACGACGCCGCCACCGGCCCACGGGCGGTCCGTGGAGGCCTTGCGCCCCGCGTGCGCGAGCTGGATGCCCGGGACGGCCCCGCCGTCGCGCAACGCGCTCGCGACGCGCGCGAAGTCGGCGGTGCGGTCGTCGCTCCAGAGACCGAGGTCGAAGGGCGAGATGCGACCCTCGGGCACGACCGCCGTCGCCTCCACGATCGCGAGCCCCACTCCCCCGGCCGCCCGCGCGGCGTAGTGCGCGAGGTGGAAGTCGGTCGGGCGCCCCGCGAGCTCCGGCGCGGGGTCGGCCGAGTAGGTGCACATCGGCGACATCCAGAGGCGGTTCGGGATCTCGACGTCGCGGATCTGGAGGGGGTCGAACGGGGTGGTCACGCGGGCACTCCTCGGGTCGGCACTGGTACGACTTTCGTCGTACAACGACGACGATCGTACGACCGGTAGACTCGGGTGCGTCAAGCGGTGACCGTCAGCAGGTCGCCCCGCCCGGCGGAGGGAGCCGACCCGTGCCCCGTGAGCTCACGCACCCCGAGGCCGACGCGGTCACGCTCGACTCCGTGCTCGCCGCCCTGGCCGACCCCGTCCGCCGCACCATCGTGACGCAGCTGGCCCGCGGCCACTCCGACCAGGCCTGCATCGCGTTCGACCTCCCGGTGAGCAAGTCGACCTCGACCCACCACTTCCGCGTGCTGCGCGAGGCCGGTCTTATCACGCAGCGCTACGAGGGCACGGCGATCCTGAACACGCTGCGGATCGACGACGTCGAGGCGCGGTTTCCCGGCCTTCTCACGTCGGTCATCGCGGCAGCGGGCGCGGGGACGCCGTCGGACGAGGGCTGACGGCCGGACCGCCTCCCTCGGGCGACGGAGACCCGTTCCCCGCGCCGACGAGGCGCCCTCTAGGGTGTTCGGCGTGGGACTTCGAGGTACCGGACGCCCCCGGTGACGCCGCAGCAGGCGGCCGAGCACGCCCGGCAGTGGGAGGCCAGGGCGGCGACGGCGCGGAGCGAGCAGGAGCGCGCGGCGGCGCTGGCGTCGGCCCGGGGGTGGTGGCAGGAGCACCACCGGCTGAGCGCGCGTGCCGGCCGGGCCCCCTGGGCCGCTCCACCACAGCAGGCGTACCACCCGCAGTCGGGCGCACGACCGGCGCCCCACGCGTGGCAGGGGCGTCCGCCCGCGGGGTCGCCCTACCGTGGCCACGCTCACCTCGCCCAGGGCTACCCGGGCTACGCGAGTGGCGCGGTGGCACAGCGCCGCGGGGGTCCGGCTGCGCCGTGGCCGCGATCGTCGTGGCTGCCCTGGCGGTGGTCGCCGTCCTGATCGGGACCTTCCTCGTCCGTGCCGTCGGCACGGATGCGGCCGACCCCACCGAGCCACCTACGGGCCCGACGTCCCCACCGACCGCAGCCCCGACGACGGATCCGCCCCCGGCCACGACAGAGCCGCCGAGCACACCCACCACCACCGAGCCGCCACCTCCGCCTCCGCCGACGGCCGAGGAGGTCTTCCGCAGCGGCGGGTGGGAGCAGCCGCTGCCCGACCCGGTCCCGCTCGGCGCACCGATCCCGGCGTTCGACGACGAGTACCGCAACCCCCAGGACTGGTTGGCGAAGGACGGCGTCACCGGGATCACGGTGATCCCGACGGACGACCCGTCCCTCAACTGCGGACTGAACCACCCGGACGCGGGTACGTGGACGGTCGCCGGCTGCTACAGCACCTCCCACCGCGACGTGATCTTCGTCTGGTGGAACAGCGACAGCGTGCGGTCCGAGCGCGCATTCCTCGTCGCACACGAGTACAGCCACTGGATCCAGTGGAACAACCACTTCGACGTCATGCACGCCGCGAGCCAGCAGGGGTTCAACGAGAACCCGGCGTGGTACGAGGCCACGGAGTCGGACGCGAGCTGCCGCCTGCTGAGCTGGGGCGGCTACGACGAGGCCATCGTGGCGAACTCGTCCTCGCCCTGCACGACCGACGGCTGGTACGAGGGCTGGCTGGAGGACGCCGGACGCTCGCTCGGGATCCAGTTCTAGGGTCCACCCGCCTCCGGAATGCGAGAAGGCCGCCCCGACAGGGACGGCCTTCTCGACGATGTGGAGCATAGGGGATTCGAACCCCTGACCTCTTCCATGCCATGGAAGCGCGCTACCAACTGCGCCAATGCCCCGTGCCGGCGAACCAGCCCGTGCCCCGCAGGGCTCGATCATCTTACGTGGGCCGAGCCGGATCGACCAAATCGGCGTCGTTGCAACGATCCGAGCCTGGCCGCCGCACGCCGTCAGGCCCCGACGTTGTGCGCGCCCAACCGCCACCCCGGCTCGCGCTCCGTGGCGGTCAGCACGGACCAGTGGCAGTTGCCGAGCCCGCTGATGCCGCCCCAGTCGTCGGCGTCGAGCCCGAGCATCGCGGTGATGCCGGCGGCGATGCACGCGCCGTGGGCCACCACGAGCAGCGTGTCGTCGCTCGAGAGCGCGGACGCGGCGTCGGCGACACCGGCGGCGAAGCGCACGCCGACCTCGCCGCGCCGTTCGGCACCGACGCTCTCCGGGTGGCCGCCGCCGCGCCACAGCGCGTAGTCGTCGGGCCAGCGCTCGGCGATGACATCGCCGTGCAGGCCCTCCCACTCGCCGAAGTCGCGCTCGCGCAGACGCGGATCCGTCGTCACGGGCAGCTCCAGCAGATCTGCGACGGCGGCAGCCGTGTCGGCGGCGCGGGAGAGGTCGGAGGCGACGATCGCCGTCGGGCTCAGACCCGCGACGACCGACGCGGCCTCCGCGGCCTGGGCGCGGCCGGTCTCGTTCAGCGGGATGTCGGTCTGCCCCTGCAGCCGCATCGCGACGTTGTAGTCGGTCTGCCCGTGCCGCAGGAGGACGACGGTGCCCGCCGTCACAGGCCCTGGTCCGCCCGACCCGACTCGCGCACCTCGGCCGGCAGCTCGATGACCGGGCAGTCGCGCCACAGCCGCTCGAGCGCGTAGAACTCGCGGTCCTCGGAGTGCTGGACGTGCACGATGATGTCGCCGTAGTCCAGCAGCACCCAGCGGCCCTGGGCGACGCCCTCCTTGCGCACGGCCTTGACGCCGCGCGCGTGCAGCGCCTCCTCGATTCCGTCGACGATGCCGGAGACCTGGCGCTCGCTCGAGCCGGAGGTCACGAGGAACGCGTCGGTGAGCACGAAACGCTCGGAGACGTCGAGCGCGATGATCTCCTCGGCCTTCTTGTCCGCGGCGGCGATCGCAGCGGCGATCGTGAGCTCGACGGCGGTGGGGGTGGCGGGCACGCGGGACTCCTGGGGTAGGAACTGGATCGCTCCCAGTCTACGGGCGCGTGCCCGTGCGACTCAGGAGATGAGGAAGAAGACTCCGACGCCCAGGGCGACCCCGACGAGTGCGAACCCCACGATGGCGGCGAACGTCTGCCAGAGCGGGCGCCGCTCGAGCTCGCGGTCGAGGTCGACGACCTCCTGACCGGCGGTCACGGGGTCGGGCACGACGTCGAAGACGCCCTCGACGTCGGGCACCTGCGCCTCGCCCGGCAGTGGGACGGCGGCGCCACGGCCCTCCCCCGTCACGGACTCCCACGCGTGGGTCCCCGCGGCGGGCTCGACGTCGGCACGGCCGACCGGCGACACCGGGCGGTCCACGTCCGAGCGGCCGGCGCCGAGCACGGAGCGGCGCGCGGGCGCCACGGTGGCCGGCTCCGGTGCGGCCGTGGAGCGGGGCGGGACGACCGGGGGCACGACGGCGTCGTCGCCCTCGGTGCTCGGTGACGACGGCGTGAGCGGCGCCGAGGTCGCGCCGGACCCGGGGCGCGGCTGCTCGGGCGCGGGGCTCGCCGGCACCGGGGCCAGCGACGCGCTCCAGTCGATGGGGCCGGTGACCTCGACCGGGGAGTCCTCGGTCGCGCGCGTGGAGGTGACCCCGCTGAGGGCGCCCGTCTCGTCGACCCGTCGGATGCCCTGCGCGGCCGCGGGCGTGCGCACCACGGGGCGCGACGGCGGCACGCGCTCGCCGCGGCCCGCGGGGCCGGCCGGTCCCTCGGTCCGGCGGTCGCGCATCGAGCGGCGGTTGGGCGCGCTGCCCGACGGCGTGGCGTACGCGTCGTCGTCGGCCGGGGATGTCGCGGGCGCCTCCCGAGCGGGCGGGACCGGCGGGAGGGAGGCCGTGCGATCGGCGCGCGCGACCCGGACCGGCGCCACCCGGGCCGCGGGGGCGCTCGGGGTCGACTCCGGCTCGGCGTCGGGCGCCCCGGGGGTCGGTGCCGGGCCCGGGGCGGCCGGCGTGGGGACGTCGAGCACGGGGGCGTCGGGCACATCGGAGGCGCCGTCGCCCGCCGTCCCTCCCCGCTCGGCCTCCTGCTCGCGGAGGCGACGCTCGCGCTGCTCACGGAGCTGGCGACGCGACAGCACGGGTGCGGCGACGCCGTCGCCCTCCTGCGCCTCGTCCCCCGGGACCGCTTCGAGCGACCCGGTGGTCGCCGCCGCCTCGGCGGCGGCGCGCTGCGCCTCGAGCCGTCGACGGCGACGCTCCCCCACCACGCTGTCGGGGCGTTCCGGCTGCCCGGGCTGATGGGTGCTCACGAGGCGCCTCCCTGGGGGTCGGGCTGGTAGAGACCGTGCTTGCTGATGTACTGCACCACGCCGTCCGGCACGAGGTACCAGACCGGCTGCCCGGAGGCCACGCGCTCGCGGCACGCCGTCGAGGAGATCGCCATCGCCGGCACCTCCAGGAGGGAGACGCGGTCGCCGGGGAGGTCACCGACGTCGAGCACGTGGCCCGGGCGGGTGACGCCGATGAAGTGGGCGAGGTCGAACAACCGGTGCGCCTCCTTCCACGACAGGATC
The DNA here is from genome assembly GCF_030161595.1 of Litorihabitans aurantiacus. NCBI lineage: Bacteria > Bacillati > Actinomycetota > Actinomycetes > Micrococcales > Beutenbergiaceae > Litorihabitans > Litorihabitans aurantiacus. The sequence goes on along the minus strand of NZ_BSUM01000001.1, from coordinate 909,035 downwards.
TGCCCCAGCGCGTCCGCGCCCGTGATGAAGAACAGGTCCTCGTCGGGCCGCTGCTGCGTCAGGTCGGTCAGCGTGTCGATCGTGTAGGTCGTCCCCGCACGGTCGATGTCCACCCGCGAGACGGTGAAGTCGGGGTTCGACGCCGTCGCGACCACCGTCATGAGGTAGCGGTGCTCGGCCGGGGCGACGCGGCTGGCCTCCTTGAACGGCTGCGTGCCGGTCGGGACGAAGACGACCTCGTCGAGGTCGAACCGGCTCGCGGCCTCGCTCGCGGCGACGAGGTGGCCGTGGTGGACAGGGTCGAACGTGCCACCCATGATCCCGGTCCGGCGGCGCCGCGCGTCGCCGTCGCCGCGTGGGTGCGGCGTCACCGCCTCAGCGGCGACGCGTGCCGACGCTGCGGAACGCGTAGGTCGCGAGGAGCAGGAGCATCAGGATGGCGAACGCGAGGCCGCCGTAGAGCCACGGGTTGGGGCGGTGGACCTCTTCGGCCACCTGAGCCAGAACCAGCAGTGAGCTCGTCATCAATCTCTTCCTCTCGCGCGGCACCGTGCCAGCGCCCAGTCTCGCACGTCGCCGCGGCCCGTCAGGAGTCCGTCGGGGTCCTCAGGGTCGGACGTGCCCGTCGCCCTGGACGATCCACGTGGTGGTGGTCAGCTCCGCCAGACCCATGGGACCGCGCGCGTGCAGCTTCTGCGTGGAGATGCCGAGCTCGGCGCCGAGACCGAGCTCACCGCCGTCGGTGAAGCGGCTGGAGGCGTTGACCATGACGGCGGCCGAGTCGAGCTCGGTGCTGAAGCGGTGCGCCGCGGTGACGTCGCGCGTGCAGATGACCTCGGTGTGGCCCGAGGAGTACGTGCGGATGTGGTCGAGCGCGGTGTCGAGGTCGTCGACCACGCGCACGGCGATGTCGAGGCTGAGGTACTCCGTGGCCCAGTCCTCGTCGGTCGCGGCGACGACGTCGGCCCCCTCGGGCGCGAGGGCGGCCGCGTCGTCGTCGGCGTGCAGGCGCACCCCGGCCTCGGTCAGCGCCGCGAGCGCGGCCGGCAGGAACTGCTCGGCGGCGCTGCGGTGGACCAGCAGCGTCTCGAGCGCGTTGCAGACCCCGACGCGCTGCGTCTTGCCGTTCAGCAGGATCGCGACGGCCTGCGCGACGTCGGCGCCCTCGTCCACGTAGAGGTGGCAGTTGCCGACGCCCGTCTCGATCACGGGCACGGTCGACTCGCGCACGACCGTCGCGATGAGGTCCGCCCCACCCCGGGGCACGACGACGTCCACCAGCCCACGGGCGCGCATGAGCGCCACTCCCCGGGCCGCCCGTGCTCGTCGATGCTCGCGACGGCGTCGCGCGGCAGCCCCTGCGACTCCAGCGCGTCCTGCAGGACGGCGACGATCGCGGTGTTCGAGGAGGCGGCGGCCGAGCCGCCGCGCAGCACGACGGCGTTGCCGGACTTCAGGGCGAGGCCCACGACGTCGACCGTCACGTTCGGGCGCGCCTCGTAGATCACGCCGACGACGCCGAGCGGCACGCGCGTCTGGCGCACCCGCAGCCCGTTCGGCAGGGTGCTCCCGCGCACGACCTCGCCGACCGGGTCGGGCAGCGCCGCGACGTCGCGCAGCGCCCCGGCGATCGCGGCGATCCGCTCCGGGGTCAGGGTGAGGCGGTCCAGGAGACCGGGGCTCATGCCACGCTCCCGCTCGCGCGCGACGTCGACGGCGTTGGCCGCTACGACCTCGTCGGCGCGGTCCACCAGTGCGTCGGCCATGGCGTGCAGTGCGGCGTCCTTGGTCGCGCGCGTGGCGCGAACCAGAGCGCGGGAGGCGACCTTGGCGGAGCGGGCGACGGCATGGACGGCGTCGGTCACCGACGTCGCGCCCTCGGTGGGGCCCTCCGCGGCGCGGGGGGCGTCGGTCTCGATCACGGACATGCCCCCAGGGTAGGGCGCGCGCGGGTGCGGGCGATCGGTGGTCAGCAGGTGGTCGTCGGGTGGTCTGGCGGCGGGAGGTGGACCGGGCGTGCGGTCCACCTCCCGCGGATCGTCAGCGGGACGCGGGCGACGCCGGACGCGAGGTCGCGGCGGGGGCGGGCTCCGCCGTCGTCGACCCCGCGACGCCGAGGAGGCCGCGCTCGCGCAGCTCCGGCGCGAGCTCGGCCGCGAGGGCGTGGACGTCGGCGGGGAGCGATCCGGGCTGGATCACGAACCCGTCGACGGCACCCTGGGTGAACCAGTCCTCGAAGACGTCGGCGACGCCGCGCGCGGTGCCCGCGACGGTGAGCTGGTCGCGGTCCGACGCGCCGGCGAGGTCGCGGATGAGGTCGGCACGGAAGAGCGCGCTCGGGGCGTCCTGCGCGATGACGGTGACGGCGTCGACCACCACGCGCACGTCGTCGGGGTTGCGGCCCGCCTCGAGCGCGGCCGTGCGGATCGCGTGCCGGCGGCGCGCGGCCTCGACCGGGCTGGAGACCGTGAGGCGCACGACGTCGGAGTGGCGGCCGGCGACGACGGCCGTGGTCGCCTCGGTCGGCGCGGTCACGATCAGGGGTGCGCGGCCGCCGGTGGCCGCACCGGGCGTGCCGTTCCAGACGCGGCGGACCTCGGCGTGCACGCCGCCCGCCGTGACGCTGATCGGGAGCTGCCAGCCGGCACGGCCGCCGCTGCGGGCGTGGATGCCGGCGACGGCGCGGGCCAGGCGCACCGGGTCGAGGAAGCCGGCGGGGAGCGCCGGGACGACGACCGGGCCGTCGGCGAGCGCACCGGCGGCGGCGAGGCGCGAGGCGATGACGGCCGGGTCGAGCCAGGCGTCGGGGCGCGGGGCGTCGTCGAGGCGGAAGGACTCGCCGAAGGTCAGGAGGTCGACGCCGGCGGCGCGAACCAGGTCCACGTACTCGGCGACGGCGGCGACGTCGACGCGGTCACCGGTGGCGGCGCCGGGGCGGGCGAACGTCGAGGCCTTGGCGCCCAGCGACGTGAGGTCGAGGCCGAGGTGGAGGTGACGGCGCGAGGGCTGGTTCGGGTCGGGCTGGCTGGGCTGGGAGGTGTGCTGGTTCGAGCTGTGCTGCGACATGGTTCGAGGTCCTCTCCCCGCGGGGCGGGGTCATGTGTGACGTGTGGACCGTCCGGGGCCGTGGTCGCGCCGCGGGCTCTGTGCACCGGGCTCGCGAGGGGCGAGGCGGGGTGCTGCGGGCGGGCGCGGTGACGCGGGACGGGATCGCTCCGTGGGGCGGAGCCGGGGCACGACGGCAGGATGCTGGCCTGGCCAGCGGTGGAGCTCCGGCGGACGCGTGGTCCGCGGGATCTTCCGGCCGCCGTCAGCGCATACACGGGTGCGCGGTGAGCGCACCACACATGAGGGTGGTGGTGGAGCGTCGCAGGGGAATCATCTGCTGAGCCGTGACCATCGGACTTCTTCCTCGTAGCTTCCGCGAGATGCGGACGAGCGCTTGCCCTGACAGGTAGTCAGGGCCTGGTCGTCACCCGGGGCACCCCACCGCAGGTGGAGGGTTGCCGACCAGCAAGCCGGGGCTGAACGCTGGTACTCAAGACCGTGATGATGACGCTACGGGGGGTTTGGTTGCCGTGTCAACCTCGAGGGTGCATCGGTGGCGGGAGTTATCCCCAGAGTCCGCGGAGACCCACTCGATGTCAGTGCTCGGAGGTATCTTGGCAACAGGTGTTCGACAGGGGGTCGGCACCGGGCTGAGGCGCCGAGGGGGTGGACGATGGTCGGGGTTCTCGAGGTTCGGGCGGAGGCACGGGGCGATGCAGCTCCGGACGCGCCGACGACCGTCGGGGCCACGGAGGCGCGTGTAGGTGGTGGCCGTGTCGCGGGCGTCGCGGATGGCAACGGCGGTGGGCGCGCCGGGGTGCGGACGGCCGCCGATCGACCCTCGTCGCTGGCGCACCACGCCGACGCCCTTCTCACGCATCTCGGCGCCCTCACCTCCGCCGTCGCGGACGAGACACACACCCCTGCGGAGCTGCGGCACGCGCTCGACGCCGTGGACCGCGCGGTCTCGCTCCTCGGGCTCGTGCAGACGCGTCTCGCCGGCGCCGTCAAGGCTGCCGAGATCGCGCGAGACCCTGCGGTCGAGCGCGACTTCGCCCTGCGTCGAGGGCTCGCCACGCGCCGTGGCCGAGGCCAGGCGCTCGCGGAGGACGAGCTCGGGCGCACCCTCGACCTCATGCCCGCACTGTCCCGAGCCGTCGCCGACGGCGGTCTGACCATCGACCACGCCCAGGCGGTCTCGTCCGTCCTGTCCCGCACCGGCGACCGCGCTCGGCGCGAGCTGGGTGCGCACGCGGAGGAGATCGTCGAGGCCGCTCGCGAGCTCGACGTCCCCGCGCTCAGGCGTGTGCTGCAGCGTCGCGCGGCCGAGCTCGAGGCGGACGCCGCCGACCGGTCCTTCGCGGGTGCACGCCACCGTCGGTACCTGCGCCTGGTGGCGCGGGCGGACGGTGTCGAGCTGTCCGGGTTCCTCGACGTCGTGGCGGGCGAGACCGTCCGCACGGCGCTGGAGGCCGTCACACCCGTGCCGGCGGCCGACGACGAGCGCTCCGGTCAGCAGCGCACCGCCGACGCGCTGGTGTCGTTGTGCGATCGCGCGCTCGGAGTCGGGGTCGACCGCGCCGGTGCGCAGCTGCGGCCGCACCTGAGCGTCCTGCTGCGGGAGGAGACGTGGGCGGTCCTGTCCCGGCGCCGCCGCGAAGGGACGACCGGTACGAGCGGAGGTACGCCGTTGGGGGTTCGGGGTGACGCGCCCGGCGCGGCGCCGCCCATCGACGAAGATGCGACGGCGCGAACGCCCGTGGCTGGAGCAGGAGCCCACGGCCGGATGACGGGCGCGGCGATCGAGCGCAGCGGACTCGATGCTCCTCCCCCGCTGGCCCAGCTCATGGATGGCACGTTGCTGCCGTTCGCCGCACTCGAGGTGCTCTCGTGCGACGCGGTGCTGCAGCGCACCGTCCTCGACCCGACCGGTGAGCCGCTCGACCTCGGCCGCGCGGAGCGGACGTTCACGGGCCCGCTCCGGCGCGCCGCGCTCGTCCGCGACCGGCACTGCCAGTGGCCGGGATGCCGGATGCGCGCGTCGTGGTGCGAGGTTCACCACCTGACGTACTGGTCGCACGGCGGCGGAACGGACCTGGGCAACGCCGTCACGCTCTGCTCCGCCCACCACCACCGTGTCCACGAGCAGCGCGCGCGTATCACGTCGGTGCACGGCGGGTTCGAGTTCACCGAGCCGGGAGGTGTCGCGATCGGAACCACGACGCGCCTCCACGACGACCTGCTCGTCCCACGGTCCCGACCGCCGTCCCCGATCACCGCGGTAGGCACGTCCCCGCCGGAGGCCAGACCCCTACCGGTGGGCACGTCCCCGCCGGAGGCCAGACCCCTACCGGAGGCCGCGTCTCCGCCGGAGGCCACGTCCCCGCCGGAGACCAGACCCCTACCGGTGGGCACGTCACCGCCGGAGGCCACGTCCCCGCCGGAGGCCAGATCCCGGCCGGTGGGTGACCTGTCGGGCAGCGCGTCCGGTTCCTCGCCCCCGACCCGACCCCGGCTCGACTTCGGCGACCCACCGTTGCTCATCGACACCGACAGTCCCTCCGTCGGTGATCCGGCGCGACGTCCTGCCACGCCTGCGGGCGAGGGCGAGACCACCCCTGACTCGTCGGTGTTTCCCGCAGGGTGTCCGGCACTCCTGTGGTGATCACACTCGACCTGTCGCACCCGGAACCGGTCCGGATGGTGGACGAGGTGAAGGTCACGGGGTTCGGCCACCGAAGTGGACGTACGGTCGAGGGGTGGCTGCCCACCCTGATGCTCCCGCCGAGCCCGCCGTCGCCCCCGTGACGTCGCCGACACCGCTCGACCCCCGCGCGTTCAAGGACCTGTTCCGACTGCACCCGTCGGGCGTCGCCGTGGTGACGCTCTCCGGACCCGACGGCTCCCCCGTGGGCTTCACGGCGACGTCGGTGATCTCGGTCTCGGCGGCGCCCGCCGTGCTCGCGTTCTCGATCACGTCGATCTCGTCGTCGTGGCCGGCGCTGCGGGAGGCGAGCTCCGCCGTCGTGAGCTTCCTCGCCCACGACCAGGCAGACCTCTCCGTGCGGTTCGCGACGCCCGGGATCGACCGGTTCGCCGACGTCGCGCTCACCACGCTGCCGACGGGTGAACCCCGCCTCGCCGAGGTGACCTCCTGGGCGCGCGTCGAGATCCTCGACCGCGTTCCCGCCGGCGCGAGCTTCCTCATCACGGCGGCCGTCACCGACGTGCACGACGAGGCGACCCCGGCCCAGGCCGACCAGCCCCGCCTGGTCTACGTGGACCGGACCTACCACCGCACCGGCGAGCACTCGCAGGTCGGCTGATCACCTGCCTCCGGCGGGGTTCGCGTCGACGTGTGACCACCTGCTCCGCGTCGGCGTCGGCGGGTCAAAGGGGCGGCGGGTCGAAGGGGCGGCGGGGTCGCACCAACCGTCTGACTCGAGCGGTTGCGGCCGCGCTCAGCGGCGCGCGACCACCACGAGGTCGTCGCGGTGCACGACGGCGCGGTCCCGCCCGTCGAACTCCTCGCGCAGCTGCGCCGAGGTCAGCCCGAACCGCTCGGGCAGCTCCTCGCTCGAGTACGCCACCAACCCCCGGGCCACCACGACCCCGGCCGCCGACGCGAGCTCGACCGGGTCGCCTGCCTCGAACGCTCCCTCGACCCCCACGACCCCGGCCGCGAGCAGCGACCGCTTGCCGTCGGTGATGGCCCGCACGGCACCGTCGTCGAGCACGAGCCGCCCCCGCGTCGCCGCCGCGTGCGCGAGCCACAGCCGCCGCGTGCGCGGGCGCGGGTGCGTCGCGTCGAACCAGGTGCCGACGTCCTCGCCCGTCAGGGCGCGCGAGACGTCCGCGGCGCCGGCCACGAGCGTCGGGATCCCGGCGCCGGTCGCGGTGACGGCGGCGTCGACCTTGGTGGTCATCCCGCCGGTGCCGACCCCGCTCCCCCGGCCCGTCACGACGACGCCCTCGAGATCCGCCGCGGAGGAGACCCGCGAGAGCCGGCGCGACGTGGGCAGGCTCGGGTGGCCGTCGTACAGACCGTCGACATCGGTCAGCAGGACCAGCGCGTCGGCCTGGACCACGTGGGCGACCAGGGCCGCGAGGCGGTCGTTGTCACCGAACCGGATCTCGTCGGTGGCGACGGCGTCGTTCTCGTTGATGACCGGCACGGTCCCGAGCGCGAGCAGCCGCTCGAGCGCGCGCTGCGCGTTCTTGTACTGCCCCCGTCGGATGACGTCCTCCGCGGTCAGGAGCACCTGCGCCACGGTCAGACCGTGCGCGGCGAACGCCCGGGTGTAGTGCGCGACCAGCAGTCCCTGACCCACACCGGCCGCGGCCTGCTGCGTGGCGAGGTCGCGCGGCCGCGAGGCCAGACCGAGCGGCGTGATACCGGCGGCGATGGCACCCGAGGACACCAGGACGACCTGGGTCCCCGCGGTGCGGCAGGCGGCGAGGGCGTCGGCGACGGCGGTGACCGCCGTCGGGTCGAGCGCGCCGGCGTCGTCGGTGAGCGAGGACGAGCCGATCTTCACGACGACGCGGCGCGCCCCCGCGAGCAGCTCGCGCCCGCTCACTCCTCCGAGCTCGTCCACACGCCCTCGTCGCGGTCGCGGCGCAGCTCCTCACGGGCTGCAGTCTTGCCGTCCATCCGCGCCCGGTACTGCTCGAGCCGCTCGGGCGTCGTGCGCCGGCGCGACCCCTCGAGCCGGATGTCCGTCCCGCGCGGGGCCAGCAGCTCGGCGCCCGTCATGGCGGTCGGCTCCCAGTCGAAGATCACCCCGCCGACGAGCTCGCCGATGACGACCGTGCTCCCCGGAACGGCACCGGCCTTGCCCAGCGCCTGCTCGACGCCGATCCGGTTGAGGCGGTCGGCGAGGTAGCCGATCGCCTCGTCGTTGGTGAAGTCCGTCTGGCGCACCCACCGCTCGGGCTTGTCGCCGCGCACCTGGAACGCCTCGCCGTCGGGCGTGGTCACCGGCGTCACCGAGAAGCCGGCGTCGCCGTGCGCGCGCGGGCGCAGCACGACCGGGGCGGGCTCCGGCTCGGGCTCGTTCGCCCGCGCCTCGCTCACCAGGCCACCGAGCGCGAACGTCAGCTCGCGCAGACCCTCGTGGGAGGCGCTGGAGACCTCGAAGACGCGGAACCCGCGCTCCTCGAGCTCCGGTCGCACGAAGTCCGCGAGCTCGCGCGCCTCGGGCACGTCGATCTTGTGCAGCACGACCAGCTGCGGTCGCTCGAGGATCGGTACCCGGCCACCCGCGATCTCCAGGTCGGGCGCGTACGCGGCGAGCTCGGCCAGGATGACGTCGAGGTCGGTGATCGGGTCGCGGCGCTGCTCGAGCGTGGCGCAGTCGAGCACGTGCACCAGCACGGCGCAGCGCTCGATGTGGCGCAGGAACTCCAGACCGAGTCCCTTGCCCTCGCTCGCCCCGGGGATGAGGCCCGGCACGTCGGCCACGGTGTAGCGCTCGTCGCCCGCCTGCACGACGCCGAGATTCGGCACCAGCGTGGTGAAGGGGTAGTCCGCGATCTTCGGACGGGCCGCGCTCATCGCCGCGATCAGCGAGGACTTGCCGGCGCTCGGGAACCCCACGAGCGCGACGTCGGCCACGGACTTCAGCTCGAGGACGACCTCGGCCTCGTCGCCGGGCTCCCCGAGGAGTGCGAAGCCGGGCGCCTTGCGCTTCGGCGAGCTGAGCGCGGCGTTGCCGAGCCCGCCCTGGCCGCCGCGGGCGATCGTGTAGGTGGCGCCGGCACCGATGAGGTCCGCGAGGACCTCCCCGCCCGGGGTGCGCACGACGGTGCCGTCGGGCACGCCGAGGACGACGTCGCCGCCGTTCTTCCCGTGGCGCATGTCGCCCTTGCCCTGACCGCCCGACTCGGCGCTGCGGTGGGGCCGGTGGTGGTAGTCCAGCAGCGTGGTGACCTGCGGGTCGACGGCGAGCACGACGTCGCCGCCGTTGCCGCCGTTGGCGCCGTCGGGACCGCCCAGCGGCTTGAACTTCTCACGGCGCACCGACGCGCAGCCGTGACCGCCGTCGCCGCCGCTCACGTGCAGCACCACCCGGTCGACGAACGAGACCACAGCTACTCCTTGCCAGTCGTGCAGAGACACATCGGTGCAGAAAGCCGCGAGGGGGCGTACCGCCTGCGCGGTACGCCCCCTCGCGGGAAGAACAGGTCAGCCGGAGCTGGACTCAGGCCACGACGTCGATCACGCGACGACCGCGGCGCTGGCCGAACTGCACCGAGCCCGGGGCGAGCGCGAACAGCGTGTCGTCGCCACCACGGCCGACGTTGTCGCCCGGGTGGAAGTGCGTGCCGCGCTGACGGACGATGATCTCGCCGGCCTTGACGACCTGGCCGCCGAAACGCTTCACGCCGAGGCGCTGCGCGTTGGAGTCACGACCGTTGCGGGAGGAGCTTGCGCCCTTCTTGTGTGCCATGACGCACACTCCTTTCTGGGGGAGCCGTGCGGCTCAGGCGATGGAGGTGACCTTGAAGCGGGTCAGGGGCTGACGGTGTCCCTGGCGCTTGCGGTAGCCGGTCTTGTTCTTGAACTTCATGATGGTGATCTTCGGGCCCTTCTCGTCCCGAACGATCTCCGCGGAGACCTTGACCTTGGCCAGCTCGTCGGCGGCCGAGGTCACCTTCTCACCGTCGACGAGGAGGATGGGGGTCAGCTCGAGCGTGTCGCCGACGTTCCCCTCAACTCGGTTGCCGACGACGATGTCACCGACGGCCACCTTCTCCTGACGGCCGCTCATCTTGACGATCGCGTAAACCACGGTGCATCTCTCCTCATCGGACTGCTGCACGTCAACCAGCGAACGGGCAGGCCGTTCGGGGATAGCAGCAGCTGGGCTTCTCGGTACGCACGGGTGAGCGCGCGCCGACGGTCAAGACTACGGACGGGTGGGGCCCGGGTCAAATGAGCCGGGTAGCGTACGCGTGGTGACTGCCGCCGCCCCCTCCGAGGCCGCCCGCCGCTTCGCCGCCCGCGTCGCGCCCGGCCCGCGCTCGGCCTCCACCGCGCCTCGTGGGAGCGAGCCCCGCGTCGTCGTGAACGGCCCCGCCACGCGGCTGCTCGCGATCGACGCCGACCCCCTGGCGGCCGCGACGCAGGCCGTCCGCACCTCCGCGCTCGCGACGAGCGACGCCGTCGACGTGCTCGCGGGTGAGGACACCGATCTGCAGGACGCGTTCGCCTACGCGCGCGAGCAGCTCGACCTCGCGGCGCGCATGATCGCCGAGACCCGGCTTTCCGACCTCCCCGCGTTCGCGGCGAACCCGACCCCCGTGCCGTTCGAGCCGCGCACACCGCTCGGGGCGACCGTGCTCGACACCCCGGTGGCCACCTCCACCGAGGCGATCTACGGGCTGCGGGTGTCCCTGCGCGCGGCGCTGTCGACGCTGACCGCGACCGTGCGCGGGCTCGGGTCGACGCCGCGACGGGGCGTCCCGACGATCGTCGTGCTGCCGTGGCTCGCGGAGGCAGCCCTGGTCGCGGAGCGGATCGAGCGGCTGGCCGACGTCGTCGTCGCGCACGTGCACGCGAGCCGCCACCCGGGCACGCCCGAGCTGCCCGGCGTCGGGGGCGACGTCGAGCTCTACCCCGCGGGGCGCGCGACGCCGGAGCGCAGGTTCGCGCAGCGCGCCCGCGTGCGCTTCACACCGGGGAGGGTCGAGCTCGTCACGAGCGCCGGTCGCGCCTCGGTCGGCCAGGAGAGCCAGATCGGGTCGCTGCTCTGGGTCGCCCCGCCCCCGGTGACGGCGGTGGAGCGGCTCACCGCGCCGGCGGAGTCGGACGTGCCCGGCGTCGAGCACGACGCGCTGGGGACGGTGCACGTCCTGGACACCACCGGCCGGAGCCTCGCGGCGATCGCGGTGGCGGACTGGGCGAGCCAGCCCACGACCGTCGTGGACCAGGCGCTGGTCGACACCACCGCGCCCGACCTCCCCGTCGGTGCCGCGCGCGGGGTGTTCGCGCTGCACTCGATCGGGTTCGCTCGCGGCGCGGCGACCGTCGGGGTGCCGATGCTGCGCGGGGTGGCCCATCCCCCGGCCGCCGCGGGCGGGCTCGGCACCGTCCGACCCGGGCCGGACCGCGAGCCCTACCGCGGCCGCGACCTGCTGCCCACCCGCGTGGCTGCTCGTCGCCGGCTGCGCCACGGCTGGCGGGGTGGCGACCTCGGGCCGGGGTTCCCGTTCTCGGGCTGGATGCGACCGGTGACGCCGTGGCTCCTCGCCGTCGCGCCCCTGCTGATCTGGCCGGGGGCGGCCGCAACCCGGTGCAGGTCGTGGTGCTGGTGGCGGCGTTGATCGCCGTCGCGGAACCGTGGCTGTTCTGGCTCGCCGCGATCGTGCGCGACGCCGTACCACGGCCCGCGCGGCGGGCCACGTACTCCCCCGGCGGGCGCGGCCGGCTGCGCCTGACGCTGACCGACCGCTTCCTCGTGGTGCGGACGGCCTCCGGGCACGAGACGTGGGTCCCGGGGCCGCAGGACGCCGACCTGGGCGTGACCCGGCTCGTCCGGCTGCTGCACGAGGACCGGGCGTGGGGGTTCGCCCTCGCCGACGCCCGCGGTCGCTGGCGGATGGTGCTGCCCGCGGCCGACGTGGCCCCGCGGGAGAGCTACGCGGACCTCGAGACGTTCGCGCGCCGCGCGGGGCTCGAGCTGGCCGACCAGGAGTCGGCGCCGCTGCCGCGCCTCGCGAGCGAGACCGCCGTGCGCACCTCGGTGGCCGCCGGTGGGGCGTCGTTCGGCCCGCGGCCGCGCGCGCTGCTCGTGTGGGCCTTCGCGGCGACGCCGGCGGCGCTCCTCAGCCTGTTCGGGCCCGACCGCTCGAAGGTGCTCGCGCTCGTCACCGTGCTGCTCACCTACGGCGGCGCGGCCGCCGTCACGTTCGCCACGCACCGCCGCCTGGGGCGCACGCGGCCGTGACGCGGCGCTGACGGTCCACGGACCGGCTGCACACGGGACGCGACGCCGCACGTGAGCCGACGCGCTCCCCGGCCGGCACGGCAGGACCCGGACCGGCGCGACACTCGACGGCCACCACGCCGTCCCCGCGCGACACACGCCGGTGGGCGTGGACGACGACGCCCCGGCACCACGGTCAGCCGTGGTGCCGGGGCGTTCGTGACGTCCGGTGTCGCCCTGTTCAGCGGGTGGGCTCGGCGCCCGCGTCGCCGTCGGACTCCGCGCTCGCTCCGCTCTCGGCCGGCTCGACGATCTCGGCGGCCTCGGCGTCGACCTCCCCTCGGACGCGACGTCCAGCGGTGCGTCGGCGGGGACCTCGACGCTGACCTCGGCCGGGTCGTCGGTCGGCGCGGCGTCGTCGGGTGAGAACGCGGCCGGCCCGGCCTCGGTCTGCTCGATCGGAGTCGCCTCGTCACCGGCCACCTCGTTACCGGCGGCGTCACCACCGGCTGCCGCAGCCGAGCTCGTCGGCTCGTCCGCCTGCTCCCCGGCCTGCTCGTCGGCGTGCTCGTGCGCGTGCTGGGCGGCCGCCGCGATCTGCGCCAGCGTCGCCTTCACGGCCTCGCGCGCCGCGGGGTCGACCTCGACGGGCGCGGGCGCCGGCGTCGCCGCGGGCGTCCCGGAACGGCTCGAGCTGGAGCGACCGCGCCGGCGCGAGGAGCGCGAGGACCCGCCGTCGTTCTCCTCCTGCTCGACCTCGTCCGCCGCGACGTGCTCGTGCGGCGTGCTCGCGACCGTGAACCCGCGGCCGTGGCAGTGCTCGCACGGCGTCGAGAACGCCTCGACGAGGCCCTGACCGACACGCTTGCGCGTCATCTGCACGAGCCCGAGCGAGGTGACCTCCGCGACCTGGTGCCGCGTGCGGTCGCGCCCGAGGCACTCGATGAGACGGCGCAGCACGAGGTCGCGGTTGGACTCGAGCACCATGTCGATGAAGTCGACGACGATGATGCCGCCGATGTCGCGCAGCCGGAGCTGGCGCACGATCTCCTCGGCCGCCTCGAGGTTGTTGCGCGTGACGGTCTCCTCGAGCGTGCCGCCGGACCCGGTGAACTTGCCGGTGTTGACGTCGACGACGGTCATCGCCTCGGTCCGGTCGATCACGAGGGACCCGCCCGAGGGCAGCCAGACCTTGCGGTCCATCCCCTTGGCGAGCTGCTCGTCCACGCGGGACGCGGCGAAGACGTCCTCGCCACCGGACCAGTGGTGCAGGCGCTCGGCGAGGTCGGGCGCCACCGAGGTGACGTAGCCCGAGATGGTCTCCCACGCGCCGTCGCCGGCCACGGTGAGGGTGGAGAAGTCCTCGTTGAACACGTCGCGCACCACGCGCAGGGCCAGCTCGGGCTCACCCTTCAGCAGCGCGGGCGCCGTCGGCTTCTTCCCGGTCGAACGCGCCGAGATGTCGGCCCACTCCGAGGTGAGGCGCTCGACGTCGCGGCGCAGCTCCTCCTCGCTCGCACCCTCGGCGGCGGTGCGCACGATGACGCCCTGACCGGCCGGGACGATCTCCTTGAGGAGCTTCTTCAGGCGCGTGCGCTCGTTCTCGGGCAGCTTGCGCGAGATCCCGGTCATCGCGCCGCTCGGCACGAGCACCAGGTAGCGGCCGGCGAGCGTGATCTGGGCCGTCAGGCGGGCGCCCTTGTGCCCGATCGGGTCCTTCGTCACCTGCACGAGCACCTGGTCGCCCGACTTCAGGGCCTGCTCGATGCGACGGGGCTGCCCGTCGAGTCCGGCCGCCTCCCAGTTGACCTCGCCGGCGTACAGGACGGCGTTGCGCCCCTTGCCGAGGTCGACGAACGCGGCCTCCATGCTCGGCAGCACGTTCTGCACGCGGCCGAGGTAGACGTTGCCGACCATCGAGGTCTGCTTCTCCGCGGCGACGTAGTGCTCCACGAGCACGCCGTCCTCGAGCACGGCGATCTGCGTCATCCCACCGCGCTCGCGCACGACCATGTCGCGCTTGACGCTCTCGCGGCGCGCGAGGAACTCCGCCTCGCTGATGATCTGGCGACGGCGTCCCGCGTCCCGGCCCTCGCGGCGGCGCAGGCGCTTGGCCTCGAGCCGCGTGGAGCCCTTGAGCGCGGTGACCTCGTCGCGGGCGCGCGAGGAGCCCGAGCCGGCTGAGCCACCGGCGCCGCCCTGGGCGCTCGACCCGCCGTCGTCCCCACGGCGACCGCGGCGACGGCGACGGCGGCGCGAACCGCCCGACTCGTCGTCGCCGTCGTCCGAGTGGTCGGAGGCGTCGGAGGAGTCCGAGGCGTCGGGGACGTCGGAGCTGTCCGCGTCGTCCGACCCGGCGCCGGAGCGCTCGTCGTCGCCCGCGTTCTCGCCCGAGGGGCGCTTGCGACCACGACCGCCACGGCGGCGACGGCGACGGCCGCCGCCCTCGCCCGCGTCCTCGTTGCCGCTGCCGTCGGTCTCGTCGACCTCGTCCGGCTCGACGCCCTCGGCGAGGTCGCCCTCGGTGTCCGCGCCGTCGGCCTCGCGCGCGCCGTCCGAGCGGCCGCGACCGGAGCCGTCGGCGCCGGTGTCGTCCGTGGCGCCGCCCTGCTCGGCGGTGGGCTCGCCCTGCTGACGGCTGCTGCGGCGCGAACCGCGGCGTCCGCGCGACCGCGGTGCGGCGGCCTCGTCCTCGGCCGGGGCCTCGTCCGCGGGGGCGTCCTCACCGGTCGGCGCGCCCTCGGCGGACCCGGTGGTCTCGTCGTCGGTGCGACGGCGACGGCGGCGCGCGGCGGGCGGCTGGAACAGCAGGGCGGCGGCGGGAAGGCGGGGCGCCTCACCCTCCTCGTCCTGCGTCGGGGCGCCCTCCTGCGACGCGCCGGTCGCGGCGGCGACGTCGGACGCGGCCTCCGTGCGGGACTCGCCCGCGCCGGCGCCGGACCGGGACCGGCGCGAGCCGCCGCGGCGGCCACGCCCCGAGGACGGTGCCTGGTCCGTGTCGGCCGCGTCGGGGGTCGCGGTAGTCACCGCGTCAGCACCCGCGGTGTCGGTGGTCGTGGTGTCGGCAGCCGTGGCGTCGGCCGTCTGGTCCGCGGACGCGCCTCGCGCGGAACCACGACGGCGCGAGGACGCCGGCGCGGGCGTCCCGAGGCCGAAGGCGGCGAGCACGTCGATACGCTGCTCGGGGTCGCGCTCGGGAGCCGGGGTGGACCGTGCCGCCGAGAACGGGCTCAGCGAGGGTGCGAACGACGCGGGCTCGTCGGCGGCGTCCTCCGCCTCCGCGGCGGCCTCGGTGGCGTCGCCCTCGACGATCTCCTCGGCGTCGGTCTGCTCGGCGGCGGTCTTGTCAGCCTCGGTCTCGTCAGCGGCGTCCTCCTCGGGCTGAGGCTCGGGCGCCGGAGCGACGGCCTTCTTCGCGCGCGACCGCCGCGGCTTGGTGGCCGTCGCCTCGGACGCGGCGCCCTTCTCGTCCGCCGCCGGGGTGGTCCCGTCTGCGGACGGGGTCGCGTCGCCGTCGTCGGTGGTCGCCGGAGTCGGCGAGACGTCCTCCGGGGCCACGGCAGCCTTCGCCCGCGACTTGCGGGGCGCGCGGGTACGAGCCGGCGCGGCGGGCGCGATGCCCTCGGCGGCCGCGTCGACGGCGTCACCGGTCACGTCGGCGCCGGCGGCGCGCTCGTCAGCCCCGGCCTCGACGGCGGCTGCCGCGGCAGCGGACGCCTCGGCGGCGCGCGTCCTGGCGGTGCCGGACCTGGAGGCGCGGGCCTTCGCGGTGTCGGACTTCGCGGTGTCGGACTTCGTCGCACCGGCCTTCGTCGTGCCGGACTTCGTCGTGCCGGACTTCGCGCTGCGAGCCTTCGACCCACCCGTCTCCGGGGCGGTGTCCGCCGCACCCGTGTCGGCTGAGGTGGTGTCGGCGGCGGTGGTGTCGGCGGCGGGGGTGTCGGCGGCGGTGTCGCCGGCCGGCTCGGGGGTGACCACCGAGGTCGAGGTCGCCCGGCGCGGCGCACGCTTGCGCGGCGCCTTCGCGGGGGCCGCCGGCTCGGCTGCCGCGGCGGGCGGCGAGGACGCCACGTCCGTGGCGGAGGTGGTCGGCGTCGCGGCGACGGCGTCGGCGCCGGACTCCGCGGGCGCAGCGGCCTCGGTCGGCTCGACGGGCGTGGTCTTGGGCGTCGTGACGACGCCGCGAGTGGCGCGGCGGGGGGCGCGGCGCTTCGGCGTCGACGCCCCGTCCTGGGTCTCGCTGCCGGTGGTGGTCTCGTTATCGAGGGCCATGCGTGGCTCCATGCTCACGGGTCGCGCCTACACCGGTGCATCGACCCGTGCCGTGTCGATCGGTGCGGGAGCGATCCCGCACCGGAAGTCTGTGTCGCCCCAGGCGGGGCCGACGTCGTCTGCACGACACCCTCGTCGCCGCACGACGCCACCGTGGTTCCAGCGGCGGTGCGAGGCGATCCGCGGGGCGGAGCCGTCGTCGGACCGGAGGTCGGTGTAACCCTCGTGGCCGTCGCAAGTATCGCACAGCGGGCCTCGACGGCGGGGGCACCCCACCCCGGCGAGCCGCACCGCCCATGACGCACCCCACGTCGCCGTCGGGACCAAGGTCCCCCGCCCGGACCGGGCCACGCACCTACGTTGGCTGCGGCCCCGATGACGCGAAGTCACCCACCGGCGTCCGCCGGACGTGCGGGGCCGCGTGCACGCACCGGCAGGAGACCCATGGAAGAGCTCGACCTCGCCCGCTGGCAGTTCGGCATCACGACCGTCTACCACTTCGTCTTCGTCCCGCTGACGATCGGCCTGGCCACCCTCGTGGCGATCATGCAGACGATCTGGCACCGGACGAACGACGAGCGCTGGCTGCGGATCACCAAGTTCTTCGGCAAGCTCCTGCTCGTCAACTTCGCCATCGGCGTCGTCACCGGCATCGTGCAGGAGTTCCAGTTCGGGATGAACTGGAGCGAGTACAGCCGGTTCGTCGGGGACGTCTTCGGCGCCCCGCTCGCCATGGAGGCGCTGGCGGCGTTCTTCGTGGAGTCGACGTTCCTCGGCCTGTGGATCTTCGGGTGGGAGAAGCTCTCGCGGCGCGTGCACCTGCTGTGCATCTGGATGGTCGCGCTCTCGACGACGGCGTCGGCGTACTTCATCCTCGCGGCGAACTCGTTCATGCAGCACCCGGTCGGCGCCGAGTGGAACGCGGAGCTCGGCCGCGCCCAGCTCACCGACATCGGCGCCGTCCTGACCAACCCGACGACGATCGCCGCCTTCCCGCACGTCATCACCGCCGCCTGGCTCGTGGGCGGCACGTTCGTCGCCGGCGTCGCGGGCTGGTGGATCGTCCGGTCGGTCCGCGCCGGGGAGGTGGACAAGGCTCGCACGATCTACCGGCCGGCCGCGTACGTCGGCCTGATCGCGATCGTCGTCTCCGGCATCGGCCTCGCGATCACCGGCGACCACCAGGCGAAGATCATGTACGAGCAGCAGCCCGGCAAGATGTCGGCGGCCGAGTCGCTGTGCGTGGGCCAGGAGGCTGCACCGTTCTCGCTGCTCACGCTGGGCGACATCAACGGCACGATCGGCGATCCGGACGCGTGCGACGACCTGATCCACGTCCTCTCGGTGCCCGGGCTGACCTCGTTCCTGGCCACCGGCAGCTTCAGCGGTCCGGAGAGCTTCGTGCCCGGCACGAACGACGTCCAGGAGTCCTTCGCGGCCGAGTTCGCCGGCGAGTACGGCGACGACATGCAGTACATCCCCAACCTGATGATCAGCTACTGGTCCTTCCGCCTGATGATCGGGTTCGCGGTGTTCTCCGGCGCGCTCGCCGTCGTGGCCCTGTGGACGCTGCGCCGCGGCCGGGTGACGCAGAGCCGGTGGTTCTCGCGGCTGTGCCTGCTGTCGCTGCCCATGCCGTTCCTGGCGAACATGTTCGGCTGGATCTTCACCGAGATGGGCCGTCAGCCGTGGGTGGTCGTACCCAACATCGGCGCCGACGGCGACCTCGACATCCGGCTGCGCACCGCCGACGGCGTCTCGACCGTGGTCTCCGCCTCCACCGTGATGCTGTCGCTGGTGGCGTTCACGCTCATCTACGGCGCGCTCGCCGTCGTGTGGTTCCGCCTGCTGCGCAAGGACGTCCTGGCCGGCGTGCCCGACCCCGCCCCGGCGGCCGCGTCCGACGGCGACGGCAACTCGACCGACGGGTCCGACGACGACGGCGACGGCACCCCCGCCGCGGCGCCGGGGACGCGAGCACCGTCCAGCACCTCGACTTCGCCTACTGAGCACGGAGGCATCACGTGGATCTCGCAACGCTCTGGTTCCTGCTCATCGCGATCCTGTGGACGGGTTACCTCGTCCTGGAGGGCTTCGACTTCGGCGTCGGCATGCTCATGCGGCCGCTCGGCCGCGACAACACCGACCGCCGGCTCGCGATCAACACCATCGGCCCGATCTGGGACGGCAACGAGGTGTGGGTCATCACGGCCGTCGGCGCCACGTTCGCCGCGTTCCCGCACTGGTACGCGACGCTGCTGTCGGGCTTCTACGTCCCGCTGCTGGCGATCCTGCTGGCGCTCATCGTGCGCGGGGTCTCGTTCGAGTACCGCCACAAGGTCGACACGCCGCGCTGGCGCGAGACGTGGGACCGCTGCATCGAGATCGGCTCGTGGGTGCCCGCGTTCCTGTGGGGCGTGATCTTCGCGAACCTGGTGCGCGGGGTCGAGATCTCCGACATGCAGTACGTGGGCGGGCTCGCCGCGATCTTCGACCCGTTCGCGCTGCTCGGCGGCCTGGTCACGCTGTCGCTGTTCCTCACGCACGGTGCCGTCTTCCTCGCCCTGAAGACGGCGGGCGACTACCAGCGGCGTGCGATGGCACTCGCCCCGCGCCTGGCGGTGCCGAGCGCGCTGGTCACCGTGGTCTGGGCCGTGTGGGCGCAGGCCGCGCACGCCCGCCAGGGCTGGACGTGGGGGTCGTGGCGATCGTCGTCGTCGCGCTCGCCGGAGTCGTCGTAGCGGCGCGGGCCCGACGCGAGGGGTGGGCCTTCACCGCCAACGCCGTGGCGATCGCCGCCGTCGTGGTGCTGGTGTTCGGCTCGATCTTCCCCGCCGTGATGCCCGCCACCGACCCGGCGGAGTCGCTGACGATCGCGAACGCCAGCGCGGGCGCCTACTCGCTCACGATCATGTCGTGGGTGGCGCTGATCCTCGTCCCGGTCGTGCTGCTGTACCAGGGCTGGACGTTCAAGGTCTTCAGCCGGCGCCTTCGGCGCGAGCAGATCCCGCCGTCGCCGAGCGAGCTCGCGGTGGCGTCCGCGGCGACGAAGGACCAGCCGACCCCGTGAAGCCCCTCGACCCCCGCCTGCTGCGGCACGCGCGATCGGCGCGCACGTTCGTCGTGCTCGCCGCGCTGCTGCAGCTCGGGGCCACCCTGGCGGTCCTGGTGGCGGCGTTCGCGATCGCGCACGCGCTGGCACCGGTGGTCCAGGGCCGCGCCGACCTGGCCGGGGTGGCGCCGGCGATTGGGCTGCTGGCGGCCGCCGTCGCGGTGCGCGCCGGCCTGACGTGGCTCCGCGAGCGCCTGGGGCAGCGCGCCGCCGTGGCGGTCGTCGGCGAGATGCGCACCGCGCTGCTGCGCCACGCGGGTGCGATGCCGCACCGCTGGCGCGCCGCGCGCGGCGAGGAGGTCACGGTGCTCGCGACCCGGGGGCTCGACGACCTCGTGCCCTACGTCGCCGGCTACCTGCCCCAGCTCCTGCTGGCCGCGATCCTCACGCCGGTCGCGCTCGCCGTCGTGCTCTGGCTGGACCCGATCTCGGGTGCGGTCATCGCCGTCACGCTCCCGCTCGTGCCCCTGTTCATGTGGCTGGTGGGCGTCACCACCCGCAACTACGCCGCCGAGCGCCTCGAGGCGCTGACGCGGCAGGGGGCGCAGCTGCTCGACCTGCTCGCCGGCCTGACCACGCTCCGCGCGCTCGGGCGGGAGATCGGTCCGGGGCGCCGCGTGCGGCAGCTCGGGGAGGGCTACCGGCGCACGACGATGCAGACGCTGCGGGTGGCGTTCCTCTCGGGCGCCGTGCTGGAGCTGTTGGCCTCGCTCGCCGTCGCGCTGGTGGCCGTCGAGGTGGGCATGCGCCTGGTGTACGGGCACATCGACCTCACCACCGGCCTCGCCGTGCTGATCCTCGCGCCGGAGATCTACCTGCCGCTGCGCGCCGTCGGGGCGCAGTTCCACGCCTCGACCAACGGCCTCACCGCCGCGCAGCGCACGTTCGCGGTGCTCGAGGAGCCGCTGCCCGCGGGCGGCGACACCGCCGTCCCGGCCTGGCGACGCATCCGCGTGACCGGCGCCGGTGTGCGCGCGGGCGGGCGCGGCTACCTCGCGCCGGGCGACCTCACCGCCACGATCGAACCCGGCCGCGTGACGGCCCTGGCCGGTGCCAGCGGCGCCGGCAAGACCACCGCCGCGATGGCGCTGCTGCGGCTGCAGCCCCTGGACGTCGGCACGATCACGCTCGAGCACGACGGCGGAGCCACCGACCTCGCCGAGGTGCGGACGCAGGGCGAGGGTGGCTGGTGGGCGCAGGCGGCGTGGGTGCCGCAGCGCGGGCACACCACGGGTGGCACGATCGCGAGCCACGTCGCGGGTGGGGACGACGACGGCGACGACGACGTACGGGCGCGCGACGCGGCCGCGGCCGCCACCGGCCTCCTGGCGGTCGTCGCCTCGCTCCCCTCGGGTGGGACACGCCGCTCGCGAGCGGCTCCGGCGGCCTGTCCTCCGGGCTGTCGGTCGGTCAGACGCAGCGGCTCGAGCTCACGCGGGCGCTGCTGCGCGGTTCCCGGCTCGTGGTGCTGGACGAGCCGACGGCACACCTGTCGGCCGACGACGAGCGCGCCGTCGTGGCCGCCGTGCGCGCGCTGGCGGACGCGGGCGCCGCCGTCGTGGTCATCGCCCACCGGCCCGCGATGCTCGCGGCGGCCGACGACGTGGTGTCCGTGCACACGCTCGCTCTCGACCGGCCCACCGAGGACGCCGAGACCGACGCCGTGCACCCCGAGCGCACCCGTGTCGACGGACGACCCGGGTCCGCGGAGCTCGCCGAGCCGACCCGGGGCTCCGCGCCGACACGCGTCCTCGAGGGCGACGAGGCGCGCGCCGGCACGACGGGACGACCCGCATGAGCGCGCTGCGCGAGGACCTCCGCGACGTGCGCGCCGTGCTGCCCCTGCTCGGGCTGCGGCGCGCGCTGGTGGCGCGCGCCGTCGCCCTCGGCTCGCTCACGCTCGGCGCCTCGGTCGCGCTCGCCGGCGTCGCGGCGTGGCTGATCGTGCGCGCCTCGCAGGCCCCGCCGGTGATGTTCCTCAACGTGGCCGCCGTCGGCGTCCGCACCTTCGGGATCGTGCGCGGCCTCTCGCGCTACCTGGACCGGCTCGCGTCGCACGACGTCGCGCTCCGCGGCGTCGTCAACCTCCGCACGGAGGTCTACGAGCGGCTCGCCCGCGGGCGCACCGAGTCGCTGGCCGGGCTGCGGCGGGGCGACGTCGCGGCGCGCACCGGTGCCGACGTCGACGACGTGGGCGACGTCGTCGTGCGCGCCCTCGTACCGGCCGGGGTGGCGCTGGTGGTCTCGCTGGGGTCGGTGCTCGCCGTCGCCCTGTTCCACCCCGCATCGGCGCTCGTGCTGCTGGCGTGCCTGGCCGTGAGCGCGCTGGTGGTGCCGCTGCTCGCCGCGCGCGGGGACGCCGCCGCGGAGAGCGAGCGCGTCGCGGCGCGCAGCGACGTCGCGACGGCGAGCGAGGAGCTCGTCTCACGCGCGGCCGAGCTGGCGCTGTCCGGCGGACGCACGCACGCGAACGCCGCGCTCGCGGCCGCGCACGCGCGCACGGGTGAGGCGGAGCGCGCCGCCGCCCGTCCGCTGGCCGCGTCGGCGGCGCTGGCCGTCGCCGCGACGGGTGCGAGCGTGATCGGCACCCTGCTGGTGGCGGTGCCCGCGCTGCTGCGGGGCGACCTGGCCGCCACCGAGCTCGGCGTCGTGGTGCTGCTGCCGCTGGCGGCGTTCGAGGCGACGGCGGCGCTCCCGGCGGCCGTGACCCAGCTGCACCGGTCGGCTGCCGCGGCGCGCCGGATCACGGCGCTGCTGGCGGACGCGGGGGCGCCGGTCGGTCCGGCAGCGGCCGTCGCGCGCGAGGCGACGCCCGGGGTCGACGAGCGCTCGTCCTCGAACCCGGCCACGCATCGCGACGAGGCAGCGGTGGTCGGCCCCGACGATCACGCCGGCGCGGTCGGCCCCGCCCACCCCGTCGACACCCCCGGCCTGCACGCCCGCGACCTGGTGTGCGCGTGGCCGGGCCGCTCCCCCGTGCTGAACGGCCTCGATCTCGACGTCGCCCCCGGCACGAGCCTCGCGATCGTCGGTCCGAGCGGCGTCGGCAAGACGACCCTGCTGCTCACGCTGGCGGGCATGCTGCCCCCGGCCGCGGGGAGGCTCTCGCTCGACGGCGCGACGCCCCACGAGCTGCGCGGGGCCGAGCGGACCGCGCACGTCGCCCTGACCACCGAGGACGCGCACGTCTTCAGCACCACGGTGCTCGAGAACCTGCGCGCGGCGCGCGGCGACGTGACCGCGCAGCAGGCCCGGGAGGCCCTCGCGCAGGTGGGGTTGCAGGACTGGGTCGCGTCGCTGCCGGACGGCCTCGACACCGCCGTCACACCGGAGACGATCTCCGGCGGTGAGCGGCGCCGGCTCCTCGTGGCCCGCGCCCTCGTCAGCCGCGCGCCGCTGCTCCTCCTGGACGAACCGGGCGAGCACCTCCCCGACGACGTGGCCGACGCGCTCGTGGCCGATCTGCTCGGCCTGACGGCGCTGGGACGTAGCGTCGTCGTCGTGACCCACCACACCGGAGCGCTCGGCCGCGCCGACGCCGTCCTGGACCTGTCGCCCGCGCGCGCCGGGATCGCGACCACCACGGGGACCACGCCGTGAGCACCCCCGTCACCCCCGCGCTGCTCACGCGGCTGCTGCGCCTGGCCGGGCAGCTCGACGCCGAGCAGGTCCTCGCGCAGCTCGTGGCCGACGCCGCCGAGCACACGGGTGCCGCCTACGCCGCGCTCGCGGAGCTCGACTCGCACGGCGAGACCTCGACGTTCGTGCAGCAGGGCATGCCCTCGCCGACCGCGGACCTGCTCGGCCGGCCGCCGCGCGGGACCGGCGTGCTGGGGGCGCTGCCCGACGCCGGCGTCCTGCTCCTCGACGACCTCACCCAGCACCCGAGCTTCGGCGGTTTCCCGCCGGGCCACCCGGTGATGCGGGCGTTCCTCGGGGTCCCGGTCGTCGCCAGCGGCGAGCTGCTCGGGCGGCTCTACCTGGCTGAGAAGGAGGGCGGCTTCACGGCCGAGGACGTCGACGTCGTGCAGCTGCTCGCGGCGGCCGCCGCCGTCGCGATCGGGAACTCGCGCCTCTACCGCCGCGCCCGCGTCCGCGAGCGCTGGCTCGCCGTCTCGCAGGAGATCACGACGCAGCTCCTCCAGGGCGACGACGAGGAGGACGTGCTGCAGCTCGTCGCGCACCGCATCCGTGAGGTCGCGGACGCCGACGCCGCCGCGATCGTGCTGCCGTCGCTCGACGACGCGTGGGTGGTCGAGATCGTCGACGGAACCCACGCCCAGGACCTCATCGGTCAGACCCTGCCCCGCCACGGTCCGGCGGCGCAGACCGTCACGACCGGGCACGGCCAGCTCGTGGACTCGATCGCGCGCGAGGCGCACCGGTTCGTGGAACCGGCGCGCGTCTTCGAGCGGGCGCTCTACGCCCCGCTGCAGCCGGGAGGGGGACGGGGGCGCGTACGTGCCGGCGAGCCCGGGTCGGCCGGGTCGGCCGGGTCTGTCGGGGCCCCGATCCCCGGACCGGAGGCGCACCGGGAGGTGACGGCCGCGAGCGTCGGCGTCCTCATCCTGTTCCGACTGCCCGGACGCCCGGCCTTCACCACCGACGACCTCGCGCTCGCGCACGACTTCGGTGCGCAGGCCGCGCTGGCGCTGCGGCTCGCGGCGGCACGGCACGCCGAGGACGTGGCCTCCTCCTGTCCGAGCGCAACCGCATCGCGCGCGACCTGCACGACCTCGCGATCCAGCAGCTGTTCGCGACCGGGATGCGGCTCGAGCACGCCACGTCGCTGCTCGAGGACGCCCCGCGCGCTGCCGAGATCCGCTCGGAGCTGGAGCAGGCCATCGACGGCGTCGACGAGGGGGTGCGCCAGATCCGCGGCATCGTGCGGTCGCTGCGGGACCGCGACGAGCAGCTGCCCGTCGTCGAGCGGCTCGTGCGCGAGGCGTCGCTCGCGCGCGCCAGCCTGGGGTTCGCCCCCTCGATGCTCCTCACGCTCGACGGCGAGCAGCTGGCGCGCGCCGACGCCGACGGCGAGGAGTCCGACGAGATCGACGCGCGGCTCGGCGTCGAGCTGGGTGACGACGTCGTCGCCGTCGTGCGCGAGGGCCTCTCGAACGTGGCACGGCACGCGCAGGCGACCAGCGCGCGCGTGGAGATCGACGTCGCCGCGCGCTCGGTGCGCGTGCTCGTCACCGACGACGGTCGCGGCCCCGACCCCGCCACCGACCGCCGCAGCGGGCTCGCCAACCTGGCGGCGCGGGCGCAGGACCACGACGGCGTCGCCCGGCTCGCCCCGGCGCCCGGCGGCGGGTCGGAGCTGCTCTGGGAGGGCTGGATCCGCTAGGCGCTCAGCGCCGGGAGTCGCTCAGCGTCGGTGGAGACTCAGCGCCAGGTGGTGCTGTGCTGGCTCGCGACCCAGGCGATGACCTGGGTGCGGCGCGAGAGCCCGAGCTTCGCGAGCATCGAGGTCACGTGGTTCTTGACCGTCTTCTCCGCGAGGCCGAGGCGCTCGGCGATGTCGCGGTTCGTCATCCCCGTGGCCACGAGCTCCAGCACGCGCGTCTCGCTGGCGGTGAGCTGGTCGGTGGGGTCGGGGTGGGCCTGGCGGCGCCGGGTGAGGGTCCGCTCGTCCAGGAGCGTGCGCCCGGCCGCGACGGCGCGCACGACGTCGACGATCTCGGCGCCGCGCACCGTCTTGAGCACGTAGGCGCGGGCGCCGGACTCGACCGCGGCGGCCACGGCGTCGTCGTCGTCGAACGAGGTCAGGACGACCGCGCGCGTCTGCGGCGAGGACGTCGCGAGCGCGCGGATGACCTCGATACCGGTACCGTCCGGCAGCTGGAGGTCCACGAGCGCGACGGCGGGCCGCAGCAGGCCACCCCGGCGGACGGCGTCCGCCACTGTTCCCGCCTCGGCGACGACCTCGAGCCCGTCCGCGGCGGAGACGACGTCGGCGATGCCGCGACGCACGACCTCGTGGTCGTCGACGATCATGACGCTGGTGGGTTCGTGCACGCCCCCAGGTTATCGAGGCGTCGGCGACGGCGCCCGCTGGCACCGCGGGCACACGTGCGAGGAGCGGTTGGCGAACACCAGCCGCGCGATGCGCGCCTCGCAGCGCGGGCACGGGCGGCCCTGCTGGCCGTAGACCGCGAGCGAGCGGTCGAAGTAGCCCGAGGCGCCGTTGACGTTGACGTACAGCGCGTCGAACGACGTACCGCCCTGGACGAGTGCCTGCCGCATCACCTCGGCGGCCCGCTCCAGCACGCGGCGCACCGTGGCGGGCGCCATGCCGGCGAGCGCGCGCTCCGGGTGCACCTTCGCGCGCCACAGCGCCTCGTCGGCGTAGATGTTCCCGACGCCGGAGGCGAGGGTCTGGTCCAGCAGCGCGCGCTTGATCGTGGTGCGGCGCAGCCGGAACCGGCGCACGAGGGCGGCCAGGTCCAGGGTGGGGTCGAGCAGGTCGCGCGCGATGTGGGCGACCTGGGCGGGGACCTCGGGGCCGGCGGTTCCGCTCCCGGCGTCGCCCCCGGGGCCGCCGTCCGCCGTCGGGACGAGCGGGTCGAGCGCGAGGTAGCCGAACGTGCGCTGGTCCACGAAGTCGAGCACGCCGCCGTCGGTGAAGGACAGCCGCGCGGCGAGGTGGCGCGGCTGCGGCAGGTCGACGGCGTCGGGCGCACCGCGCACCAGGAGCTGGCCGCTCATCCCGAGGTGGAACAGGAGGGCGGAGCGGTCGACGTCGGGCGCCGGGTGGGGCGCCGCACCGGTTCCGGTGGCGCCGTCGGTGCCGTCCGCGTCCGCGAGGGTCAGCCACACGAACTTTCCCCGGCGGACCGCGGCCGCGACGTGCGCACCGGCCAGGCCCTCCTCGAGGTGGCGGGCACCGCCGAGGCTGCGGCGGGCCGCCCGGGCCCCGCCGACGCGCGCGGACGCGATCGTGCGGCCCACGACGTGGGCCTCCAGACCCGCGCGGACCGTCTCGACCTCGGGGAGCTCGGGCACGTCAGACCGCGTCGGGCTCCGGCGCCGCGGCGGCGGGCGGGCCGTCGTCCGCGGCGGCCGCACCGGCGGCCGTCGACGCGGGAGCGCCGGGTGCCGGCGTGAGCGGCGGTGCCGTGGGAGGTGCGCCGTCGGGCGTTGGATCGACGAGCGCGAGGAACGCCATCTCGGCCGCGCCCTGCTCGGCGTGCTTCTTCGCCGTGCCGGTGCCGTGCCCGCGCTCGACGCCCGAGAGCGTCACCCGGGCGGTGAAGCTGCGGGCGTGGTCGGGGCCGGTGTGGTCGACGTGGTAGGCCGGGACGCCGAGGCCCAGCTCGGCGGAGCGCTCCTGGAGACTCGTCTTCCAGTCGAGCCCGGCCCCCGCGCTCGCGGCGGAGGACAGCAGCGGTTCGAGGAGCCGGAGCACCATCGTGCGGGTGCGGTCCAGGCCGACGCTCAGGAACGTCGCGCCGATGACGGCCTCGAGCGTGTCGGAGAGGATCGAGTCCTTCTCGGCGCCGCCGGAGGCGGCCTCGCCGCGACCCAGCAGCAGCGCCCGGCCGAGCCCGAGCGGACCGGCCACGCTGGCCAGGGCACGCTGCGACACGCACGCCGCCCGCATCTTCGCGAGCGACCCCTCGGGCACGTCCGGGTGGTGGGTGAAGAGGTGCTCGGTCACCACGACCCCGAGCACGGAGTCGCCGAGGAACTCCAGGCGCTCGTTGGTGGGGATGCCGCCGGCCTCGTGCGCGAACGACCGGTGGGTCAGGGCGAGCACGAGGAGCTCGGGGTCGATCTGCTCACCGAGAGACGCGATCAGCGCCCCAGGCGCCACTCGCGTGGCCTGGGGCGCTGATCGACCCCCGCGGGGGCTGGAAGATCTCGGCACGACGCTCAGGCGTCGGAGCGGATCGCCTCGGCGTAGGTGCGCTCACCGTAGGCGCCGCAGGACGGGCACGCCTGGTGCGAGAGGCGCGGGGCCTTGCACTTCGGGCAGGTGCTGAGCGTCGCCGGGGTCGCCTTCCACTGCGAACGGCGCGCACGGGTGTTGCTGCGCGACATCTTGCGCTTGGGAACAGCCACGGTGTTTCCTCATTCCTTCAAAGGTCAAAGCCGGAGATGATCCTACGGCATGGACGGTGCTGGTCGGCGCGGATCGGCTCGCGTGTGTGCGAGGCCTCAGGCCGGGGAGCCGGGTCGATCGCCCGGCGGGGTGTCGTCGCTCTCGAGCGACTCCTTGAGCGCGGCCCACCGGATGTCGATCTGGTCGTGGTCGTGCGGGTCGGTGTTGAGGTTCTTGCCGCACTGCGCGCACAGTCCCGCGCAGTCCGGCCGGCAGTACGGCTGGAACGGCAGGGCCAGCACGACGGCGTCGCGCACCGTCTGCTCGAGGTCGATCTCGTCGCCCTCGAGCGTCTGGATGTCCTCGGCCTCGTCGTCGTCCGGGTGGACCTCGATGGCGCCCGGGTAGGCGTACAGCTCGGAGAACGTCACGTCGATCTCGTCGCGCACCTCGCCGAGGCAGCGCACGCACTCCCCCACCAGAGGGGCGTGCGCCTCGCCGGTCACGAGGACGCCCTCCATCACGGACTCCAGCCGCAGGGACAGATCGACCCTCGCACCCTCGGGCACGCCGATCACCTCGATCGCGAGGTCGGCGGGGGCCGCCACCTCGAGGTCGAGGGTGCGCTGCGCACCGGGACGGCGCGCCAGGTCACGGGTGGTGACGGCGAACGGTGAGCGCGACTGCACGCGGCGGCTCCTGGAGAGGTGGGGTGGGGCGTCGGTCCGAGGACGGGAGTCCCGTCGCAACGGTCGAACGGGCGTCGGGCCGACGGACGATCCTAGCGCACCGCCGCCTCAGCCCTGCTCGCGGCGCCCGCCCTGGCGTGCGGCGAGGCGCGCACGCCCGGCGAGCACCTGCTGCTTGACCGCGTCGATGTCGACCTCGAACTGCGCGAGCCGCGCGTCGCAGTAGGAGTCCGCACCGGCCTCGAGCTCGACGACCCGCGCCTGCGCGGCCGCCTCGATCTCGGCGGCGCGCGCGTGCGCCCCCTGGGTGATCTCGTGCTCGGAGACGAGCTCCTCGGCCTCGGCGCGCGCCTTCGCGACCAGCTGCGCCGCCTCGTCCTTGGCGCGCGAGAGCACCGCCTCGGCGTCGGTGACGATCTGGTCGGCGGCGGCCACCTGGTCGGGCACGGCGTCGCGCGCCGCGGCCACGAGGTCGAGCACCTCGGCCCGGTTGACCATCACCGAGGCGCTCATCGGCATGGCCCGCGCGCCGCTCACCAGGGTGGCGACGTCGTCGAGCAGCCCCAGGAGCGGGGCGGAGGGATCGGCGCTGTTCGTGCTCATCGGGGCTCTCCTAGCTCCAGGCGTGCCCGCACCAGGTCGGCGGTTCCGGGCGGGACGAGGTCGTCGATCGCTCCCCCGTGGCGCGCGACGTCACGCACCATCGAGCTCGCGATGTGGTTGAGGTGGCCCGCGCCGACGACGAAGACCGTCTCGACGCCGGACAGGTGCCGGTTCATCGCGGCCATGGGCGCCTCGGCGTCGAGGTCTCCCCCGCCGCGCAGGCCCTTGACGATGAAGACGTCGCCGCCGGACGCCGTCGCGACGTCACGGCAGAAGTCCACCAGCAGGCCGGGGATGATCTCGGCGCGCACGCCCGGGAGGTCGGCGACGGCCTCCGCGATCGCGTCCCGTCGCTCGTCGGCGGTCAGGAGCGGGGTCTTGCCCGCGTTGCGCCCGACGGCGACCACCACCTCGTCCGCGAGCGCGCGGGCGCGGGCGACGACGTCGAGATGGCCCAGGGTGACCGGGTCGAAGCTGCCCGGGACGACGGCGGTGCGCACCCGAGCAGCCTATGCCTGCGCGTGGTCGTGGGGGGCCCGCTCGAGCAGGTGGAGCGCGGTCTCGCCGTAACGGCGCGTCTCCCAGAGCTCCAGGCCCTCCGGCAGCGCCGGCTCGGGACTGCGTGTCGAGCGCTCCACCACCACGACGGCGTCCTCGTCCAGGTGCGTCGCGAGCGCATCGAGCGCCCGTGTCAGGTCCGCCTCGCCCAGGTCGTAGGGCGGGTCGACGAACACGAGCCCGAAGCGCTCGCCCGCGACGGGCGCGGCCGCGTCGGAGGCGAGGTAGGCCTCGACCTTGCGCGGCACCACCTCGACGACGTCGCGCAGCCCCAGCGCCCCCACGTTCTCGCGGCAGACCTGGGCGGCCTGGCGCGCCGCCTCGACCAGCACCACGCGGGACGCCCCGCGGCTCGCGGCCTCCAGGCCCAGCGCCCCCGAACCCGCGTACAGGTCGAGGACGCGACGCCCGTCGACGAGGTCGTGGTGGTCCAGGCGGGCGAACAGCGCCTCCCGCACGCGGTCGGTCGTGGGGCGGGTCCCCTTCGCCGGCACCGCGATGGTGCGTCCGCCGTGCGTCCCCGCGATGATCCGTGCCACCGCGCCAGCCTACGGTCGCCGCGACCTAGTCCCGTGGCGGGGCCGCGAAGGCGCCCGACGCGCCCGCCCGCACCTTCCGCCGCCGCGCGTGGGTCGCGACCGCCACGAGGATCGCCGTCACCAGGACCTGCAGGGCCGCGAGGACCGGCCGGGGCCCCACGAACAGCGCGATGATCACGGGCAGGCACGCCACGACCGCGAGGATCGGTCCCGTCGCGAGCGAGGTGACGATCCCGGGCGGGAACGCCCCCATCGGCGACACGACGAGCGGGCGGCTCCAGTCGGGCGGGTTGCGGTAGGCCGCCTTGGTCGCGGCGGCGGCGATCGCCGGGGCGAACAGGACGAGCTGCACCACCCATCCGAGCTCGAGCCCGCGCAGGAGCGCGACGGCCGCGCCCGACCACATCAGGCACACGAGGCTCGGCACGATCAGGCGGATCGCGCGTGCCGCGCGGGCGGAGATGCCGAACGCGCGGTCGAGCGCGGGGGCGTGCTCCGCCTCGCGCGCACCGGCGGTGACGGCGTTGGCGGCGAGGTAGACGCCGACGACGAACGCCAGCGCCGCGAGCACCTGCGAGGCGCCCGCCGTCGTCACGGCGACCGGTAGCCCGAGGCTCGCGACCAGCACCACCAGCTGGCGCGGCGCCCGCAGGAGGAGGAGCGCGTCCGCCGTCGTGATCGCCCCGACGACCCCGCGCACCCAGCCCATCGACAGCGTGCGGCGGCGCTGGTCGCGGCCGGGGTCGGTCAGGACGCGGCCGAGCTCGCGCATGTCGAGGGTGCTGATGGCGAAGGTCGCCATGCCGGTGCGCGCGCCGCGGTCGCGCAGCGCGGCGCCGGGGATCTGCGCCAGTCGGCGCAGGAGCACGACGACGGCGGCCACCCCCGCCGCGAGCGCCACGACCGCGACGACGAGCGCGGGCGCCGACGGCGCCGCGACCCCCGCGAGACCCACCCCGATCCACAGCGCGACGGCGACCATCGCCAGGAGGTCGCCGGCCAGCGCCAGACGCCGGGCCCGGCTGCGGGAGGCGGGGGTCGTCTGGGTGATCGCGACGGCGGCCGCGAGCGCCGCCCCGAGACCGGCGCCGGCGAGCACGGCCCACACGATCGTGGCCGGACCGGCGTGCGTCAGAGCACTGATCGCTCCCCCGGCGATCGCCCCGCCGAGCGCGGTCGAGGCGATCCACGCCGTCGCCGTCGGGCGCAGGAGCGAGAGGCGGTCGGCCGGCGTGGGGAGCCACCACAGCGCACCGGCGCCGCCGACACCGATGGGTCCGAGGCGGGCGAGGACACCGAGCGCGAGGCCCGCGACGGTGAGACCGGCGACGAGCCAGAGCCAGCCGGCGTCGAACGCGGACCCCTGCTCGGTACCGCTGAAGTCGGCGCCGAGCACGTGCGCGCCGCTGATGGCCAGCGCGACCGTGACCACGAGGGTGAGCAGGTAGGTGTAGGCGTCTCCGACGAGCTGCGAGAGCGGGGCGCCGCCGTGGCCCCGACGGGCGGCACGGGTGAGGGCGCGCAGCTGCGAGCCGGTGGGGACGGCGTCGAGCTCCGGACGGGTGGTCACAGCGCCTCGATCGCCGCGACCGCACCCTTCGGCGAGGTGCGCCGCACGGCGTCCTCGGCGATGAGCAGGGCCTCGGTGGCCACGGTCTGCACCAGCGCGGGGTCGTGCGTCGCCATGAGCACGGTCACGCCGTCGGCCCGCTCGGCCACCAGGCGCTGCGCGAGGCGGTCGCGCATGCCGGCGTCGAGGCGCTGCTCGGGCTCGTCGAGCACGAGGAGGCGGCGGGGTCGGACGAACGCGGCGGCCAGCAGCATGCGGCGGCGCTGACCGGAGGAGAGCGCGGTCGGCATCGCGGCGGCGCGATCGGTGAGCCCGAACTCCTCGATCAGCTCGGTGACCAGGGCGCTCGCACGGCTGACGCCGTGCCCGCGCGCGAGCAGCAGCAGGTGCTCGCGGACCGTGAGCGAGGGGAAGCTCGTGTCCTCGTCCATGACGGTGCTGACGGCCGCGCGGAAGGCGGCCTCGCGCTCGTCGACCTCGCGGCCCAGCACCTCGACGCGCCCGCCGAGCGGCGCGAGCAGGCCCACGAACGCGCGCAGCAGCGTGGACTTGCCCGTACCGTTCGCGCCGACGACGGCGAGCGCGCGGCCGGGTGCGACGTCGATCGTCACGGGCGGGCAGACCGCCGAGGCCGCGGTCTCGCCGTAGCCGACGAGCAGCGCGGAGGTCCGCAGCGCGGGGGTCTTCCCGGCGGCGGCGGGCGTGGCGTGATCCTTCGTCGCGGCAGGCACGCCCGTCAGCCTAGGACTCCTCGCGCTCACGTGCGCTCGAGGTACTCCTCCGCCTCGGCGTCGAGCGCGCGGGCGATCGCCTCGGCCAGCGCCGGGTGGTCGGTGAGCTCCGGATCGCGGGCGACGACGTCGCGCGCCGCAACCCTGGCCTCCTCGATGACGTCGGCGTCGTGGACCACGCGCAGCAGGCGCAGCGAGGTGCGCCCCGACTGCGCGGCACCGAGCACGTCGCCCTCGCGGCGCTGCTCGAGGTCCGCCTCGGCGAGCACGAAGCCGTCGCGCGTACCGGCGAACGTCGTCAGGCGCTCCAGCGCCGGCGAGTCCGGCGGCGCGGCCGTGACCGCGAGACAGACGCCGGGCAGGCTGCCGCGGCCGATGCGCCCGCGCAGCTGGTGCAGCTGCGACAGCCCGAACCGGTCGGCGTCGAGGATCACCATCGCGCTCGCCAGCGGGACGTCGACGCCGACCTCGATCACCGTCGTCGCCACGAGCACGCCGATCGCGCCCGAGGCGAGGTCGTCCATCGCCGACTCCTTCTCCTCGCCGCTCATGCGGCCGTGGAGGCTGCCGATCGCGATCCCGGCCAGCGCGGGCTCCTCGCGCAGCTGCGCCACGACGTCCTCGACGGCGGCGAGCTCGCGGGGCGAGCCGCCGTCGCCGTCTCCTCGTCCGCCGTCGCCGTCCTCCTCGGGGCGGGGCGCGCCGTCGTCGGGCTCGACCTGGGTCGCGCTGATGCGCGGGCACACGACGTAGGCGCGCCGCCCCTGGCGCACCTCCTCGGCCACGCGGCTCCAGGTGCGCGCGAGCCAGGCCGCGTTGCCCGCCGGGACGACGTGCGTGACGACGTCGGCGCGCCCCGCGGGCACGTCGCGCAGCGTGGAGACCTCGAGGTCGCCGAAGACGGTCATGGCGACGGTGCGCGGGATCGGCGTCGCCGTCATCACGAGCAGGTGGGGCGCGGTGCGGCCCTTGGCGCGCAGGAGGTCGCGCTGCTCGACGCCGAAGCGGTGCTGCTCGTCGACCACCACGAGTCCGAGGTCGGCGAACTGCACGTGCTCCTGGAGCAGTGCGTGCGTGCCGACGACGATGCCCGCGCTCCCCCGGCCGCCTCCGCGAGCGCACGGCGGCGCTGCGCGGCGCTCTGCGACCCGGTCAGGAGCACGACGCGGGTGGCGTCCTCTCCCCCGCCGAGCATCCCCGCCTCGGCGAGCTCGCCGAGCATCGCGCGGATGGAGCGCTCGTGCTGCGCGGCGAGCACCTCGGTGGGGGCCAGGAGCGCGGCCTGACCGCCGGCGTCGACCACCTGGAGCATCGCGCGCAGCGCCACGACCGTCTTGCCGGAGCCGACCTCGCCCTGCAGGAGGCGCTGCATCGGCGTGGTGCGGGCGAGGTCGGCCCCGATCTGATCGCCGACCTCGCGCTGGCCGTCGGTGAGGGTGAAGGGCAGCCGGGCGTCGAACGCGGCGGCGATCCCGTCCGCACGGGGTTCCCGCGCCGCGGCGGGGACGGCGTCGGCCTGGGCGCGACGGCGGGCCATCGCCGCCTGCAGCACGAACGCCTCCTCGAAGCGCAGAGCGTCCTGCGCGCCGTCGTACTCCGCCATCGTCTCGGGGCCGTGCAGCAGACGGAGCGCGCGGGCGTGCTCGAGCTTCGAGCGCCGGCGCGCACGACGGACCGCCGGCGGAACCGGGTCGGGGAGGTCGGCGTCGGTCAACGTCTCCAGCTGCGCACCGATGACCGCGGCGATCTTGGTGCTGTCCAGCCCGCGGGTCTGGCCGTAGCGCAGCTGCGGGAAGGTCGCCCGGCGCTCGATCTCCTCCTCGCTCAGGTCGCTGTCGACGTCGGCGATGACGGGATGCGTCAGCTGCAGCGCACCGTTCTTGGTGCCGACGACGCCGTCGACCGTCACGCGCTTGCCGACCGGCAGGCGCTGCTCGAGGTAGGCGACGCGACCCGGGTGCGGGGCGAAGTAGACGATCGGGAGGCGGCGCACGCCGTCCGTGACCTCGATCGTCACGACGCTGCCGCGACGCGAGCGCATCGAGCGCGCCGTGAACGACGCGATGTCGACGATGAGGATGACGTGGTCGCCCAGGGTGAGGCTCGCGAGGTCGGTCAGCCTGCCGGGGTCCGCCACGCGCCGCGGGTAGTGCTCGAGCAGGTCGCGCACGGTGCGCAGGCCCAGGCGCTCGAACTTCTTCGCGTCGCCGGTGGTCAGACGCAGGCTGCGGTCGAGGGCGGGGGTGCGCACGACGCCGTCGCCGCCGTCACCGTCCGGGGACCCCTCGCGGAACGCGCGCGGCGTGCGGGCGTACAGCGGGATCGGCGGTGGCGGCTGCTCGTCGGGCACGCCGCGAGCCTACGGTGGGGCGTGCGTGCCGGGGCGAGGGCGGCACGAGGCTGTGGGCGGACCCGGGCTCGGGAGTGAGCCCGTGCCGACTTTGTCGCCCCACCGGGACTGGGGTACGCTTCTTCGGTTGCGTTGTGGCGGGTTGCTCGCTGCACTCCGGTAGGGCCAGCCCCGTGCGCGACGCCAGACAAGTTTCGCCGCCGGTCTTCCCGGCGGCCCACACCGAGGAGAACGACCGTGGCTTCGACCT
Organism: Litorihabitans aurantiacus; assembly: GCF_030161595.1. Lineage (NCBI taxonomy): Bacteria > Bacillati > Actinomycetota > Actinomycetes > Micrococcales > Beutenbergiaceae > Litorihabitans > Litorihabitans aurantiacus. The sequence continues at coordinate 874,339 of NZ_BSUM01000001.1, read as the reverse complement.
GCGACGTGTGCGCGAAGCACCCGAGCTTCGGCAAGAGCGTCTCGCACTCGCACGTGCGGACCTCGCGCCGTTGGAACCCGAACATCCAGAAGGTGCGCACCGTCATCAACGGCACGCCCAAGCGCCTGAACGTGTGCACCTCCTGCCTCAAGGCGGGCAAGGTGACGCGCGCTCTCTGAGCCGCCCAGCCTCTGGTCACGAAGGCCGCCACCCCTCGGGGTGGCGGCCTTCGTCGTGCTCGGGGCCGGCGCTTCGGGCGCGCGATCGCGATCGTCAGGCGTCCAGCACGATCACCGGGCTCGACATCGGCTGGCGGTAGCCCTGCGCGACGACGTGCTCGAGGAAGCCCACCGGCAGCCACGTCCCGGTCACGAGCTGGGGGTGGCGGCGGTGGCGCCGCAGGGCCCACGAGGCGAAGATCAGCGCGGCCCACGGCGTGTGCAGGACCCAGCGCACGGGTCCTGACGTCGCCTCGCCGTAGACCTCGACGTGGTCGTCGGCCACGATCGACGCCGACGTGATCGCGCCCCAGCCCCAGAAGTAGACACCCGCGGGGGTCTGCAGGTGGAAGCTCTCCGCGCTCACAGTGATCTGCCCGGCGTCGTCGACGACCCAGCGCTGCTGCGCCGCCGCCTGCGCCGCACGCCGCCGTCCGCGGTTCCCGGCCGCCCGCGCGAGGGCCACCCCGCCGTCGCGGCGATCCCGATCGGCCCCGTGGCGAGGAAGATGCCGCCGCTGCGGGCGTAGCTCCCGTCGCCGAGGGCACGGAACACCAGGAGCTCGAACGGGCCCTGGGCCAGCAGGCGGTCGTGCGGCCCGCCCTGCGGAGCGAAGGTCGTCAGGATCTCGTGGGGCGGGACGGGGGCGCGCCCCTCGACCATCGCCGCGACGTACTCGCAGGTCTGCCACAGGATCGACTCCCGGCCCGTCCACGTCCCCTCGTCCCGCGCGGCCATGGCAGGAACTCTAGGCGAGGCCGATCCGGTCAGCGCCGGAAGTGGTCGAAGCCCTCGGCGGCGGGTGCTGCGCCGTCGACCGTGACGCCCGCGCCCGCGGCGGTTCGCGGCACGACGACGCCGATGCGGCGGAACGACGGCGGCAGCGGCACCGCCGCGGGGAAGGTCGCCAGCAGCGCGTGGTCCTCGCCGCCGGTGAGGACCCAGGCGAGCGGGTCCGCGTCGAGCTCCTCCGCGACCGCGGCGAGCGCCTCGACGTCGGGGGCGAGCAGCGCGGTCGTGAGATCGAGACCGCACCCGCTGGCGGCGGCGATGCGCCCGGCGTCGCGCACGAGGCCGTCGCTGACGTCCAGCATCGCGCTCGCCCCCGCGCGAGCCGCCTCCGGACCCGCGAGGAGCGGCGGGTCCGGGCGCAGATAGGTCGCGACGAGGTCGGTCGCGCCGTCGACCTCGTGGACGGACGCCGCGCCGCCGTCGGGCGCCGTTCGCGCGGTGAGGACCGCGAGCCCGGCGGCGGACCGGCCCAGCGTCCCGGCGACCGCGACGACGTCCCCGGGCGTGCGCCCGAGCGCAGGACGGGCGCGACGCCGTCGAGCTCGCCGAACGCCGTCACGCTGACCGCGATGCGCTCCCCGGCTGACAGGTCGCCGCCGACGACGCCGACGTCGTGCGGCGCACAGGCCTCCGCCAGGCCCCGGGCGAGGTCGACGACCCACGCGACCTCGACGTCGGCAGGGACGGCCAGCGTGACCACGAGGCTCGTGGGGCGCGCGCCCATCGCGGCGACGTCGGCGAGGTTCTGCGCAGCGGCGCGCACCCCGACGTCGGCGCCCGTGCTCCACGCGCGCCGGAAGTGGCGGTCCTCGACGAGGACGTCGGCGGTCACGACCAGCCGGCCGGTCAGGACGGTGACGACGGCGGCGTCGTCACCCGGGCCGAGATCGGTGGCACCGCCGCGGGGCAGCAGGGGGACGAAGCGTGCGAGGAGCTCGGTCTCGGTGAGGTCGGCGACGGTCTCGGGCACGAGGCCAGCCTAGGTCGCGGCGGCCTGGCGACGCGGCGGCACGGCGCGTGGGGCCGCCCTGGCGTGACGTAGGTTGGCGGGCGTGCCCGCACTCCCCCGCCGTCGCCTCCTCCCCGTGCTCCTGACCGCGGCAGCCCTGCTGGTGACGAGCGCGTGCGCGCGCGACGTGCCGCTCGAGCCCGCGCCGTCGGCGTCGGACCCGGTGTGCGCGCAGGTCCTGCAGACCACCCCGGGCGTCCTGGGCGGTGCCGAGCAGCGCCCGACGACGACGCAGTCCTCGCGGGCGTGGGGCGATCCGGCGATCACGCTGCGGTGCGGGGTCGAACCGCTCGCCCCGACGACCGACCGCTGCATCGCCGTCACGGGTGCCGACGGGACGACGATCGACTGGGTCGTCGCGGAGAACGACGACGTCGTCGGCACCGGCCCGGACGCCGACACCGCGCGCGGCCGGTTCATGTTCACGACCTACGGGCGCACACCGGCGATCGAGGTGATCGTCCCGGTCGAGTACGCGGGGACCGAGGCGACGTCGCTGCTCGTCGACCTGAGCTCCGCCGTCGCGCGGACGACGCAGACCAATCCCTGCCTGTAGGTCACCGGGACTCCGTAGAAGCGTCAACGCTCGCCCCGTAGACACCCATGATCGTTGCAATTATGCGGATCGTGAGGCCCAGATCACGTCGTCAGCCCTGGCCACGGCATGTTTCGGCCGCGTAACATCGATGTCGGAAAGCCCACAAGGCGCACCCCGACGAAAGCCGCACCGATGACCACCCTCACCATCTCCGACGTCCACGACGAGGCCCTCGCCCTCGTGCGCGAGGCCGTGACCGCCTATCTCCCCGTCGCCCGTGCGCGCCGGGTCGAGATGGACCCCCAGACCTGGTCGCTCGTGATCAACGAGGTCCGCGACGTCGTCGCGAAGACCGCCTGAGCCGAGCTCGACCGCACGCTTCGGCCGCGACCCGGCCGAGGACCCCGAGACGCGTCGCCGCTCCCCACCCGGGAGCAGCGGCGCGTCTCGTTCACTCACGAGGCCTTCCTGGACCCTCCCCGAGAGCTTCGCAGACGTTCCCCGAGAGGATTGCGGACCCTCCCCGAGAGGATTGGCGACACTCGGCGAGACGTTCGCCCACCCTCCCGAGACGTTGACCGCCCTTCCCGAGTGGACTGCGGACCGCCCGAAAGCTTCCGGGCCCTCGCAAGAGACTTCCGCTCAACGGCAAGGTGGTTCTTCTCCGCAACCACCTTGCCCCGGGTCGGTAATCCTCGAGAGCAGCGTCGCCGATCCTCTCGCCGAGCGTCGCCGATCCTCTCGGGGAGGGCCGGCAATCCTCTCACGGAGGGTCAGAAATGCTCTCGCGGAGGGTCGGAAAAGCTCTCGCGGAACGTCCACCGACCTCTCGGGAAGGTCAGCGGAGGCCGGTGGGGCGCTCCAGCGCCAGCTCGATCAGCTCCGTGATGAGCTCGGGGTAGGCCAGGCCCTCGTTCGCCCACAGGCTGGGGAACATCGAGAACGGCGTGAACCCCGGCATCGTGTTCACCTCGTTGACCACGAGGCCAGCGCCCGTGAAGAAGAGGTCCACGCGCGCGAGCCCTCGCACCCGAGCGCCTCGAACGCCTCGGCCGCGAGCGCGCGCGCCGCGTCCGCCACGTCCTCGGGCAGGCTCGCCGGCACCTCGAGCGACGTCGTCTCCGTGCCCGTGTACTTCGCCTCGAAGTCGTAGAACGCGTGCTCGCCGCCCACGACGATCTCGCCCGGCGCCGTCGTGCGCGGAGCGTCGAGACCGCGCCCGCCCAGCACCGCCACCTCGATCTCGCGCCCCTCGACGGCCGACTCCACGACCACCTTGGGGTCGTGCCGCCGCGCCTCCTCGATGGCCGCCACGAGCGCGTCGTCACCGCCCGGCGCACTGCGTACCACGCGGGTGATCCCCATGCTCGACCCGGCGCGCGCCGGCTTGACGAACACGACGTCGCTCAGCGCCGCCACGGCGTCGAGCGCCGCAGCCCGGTCCCGCTCCCACGCCGTGCGCGTGATCACGGTGTACGGCCCGACCGGCACGCCCGCCCCCGCCAGCAGCACCTTCATCGCGTGCTTGTCCATTCCCGCCGCCGACGCCAGCACCCCGGACCCCACGTAGGGCAGGTCGGTCAGCTCGAGCAGACCCTGGAGCGTCCCGTCCTCCCCGAACGGCCCGTGCAGCAGCGGCAGCACGACGTCGACGCCCTCGAGGACGCGGGCGGCCTGCGACGCGGGCGCGACGAGCACGCGCCCCCGGTCGGCGCCGAACGCCCAAGCGATCGCCGGGTGGTCGGCCGCCGTCACCTCGGGCAGCCGCGTGCCCTCGATCCGCAGCGGCTCCGGGTCGTCCGGGAGCAGCAGCCACGATCCGTCGCGCGCGATCCCGATCGGCACGACGTCGAACCGCGTGCGGTCGACGGCGGAGAGCACCCCCGCCGCCGTCGCGCACGAGATCGCGTGCTCGCTGCTGCGCCCGCCGAAGATGATCGCCACTCGAGTCCTACTCACCCGGCGAGACTACGCGGCGCCGAGTCGGCCGCAGCGGACCGCCGCGCTTAGGGTCGGGGTCATGACGCGACGCCCCCGCCCCGCCACGGTGGTCGTCGAGGCGGGGCGCCCCGAGCGCACGCCCGGCGCGCCCGTGAACTCCCCGATCGTGATGTCCAGCACCTACGTCGGCCACGAGCACCCCGGGCCGGGCGAGAAGGTCTACGCCCGCATCGGCACCGAGTCCTGGGAGCCGCTCGAGGAGGCGCTCGGCGAGCTCGAGAACGCCGGTCGGCCGGGCCTCCTGTTCGCCTCCGGGATGGCCGCGATCAGTGCGGCGCTCGACCTCACCGCGGTCGGCGGCGCCGTCGTCGCACCCCGCCACGCATACCACGAGTCGCTCGTCGCGCTGCGGTACCTGAGCGAGCGATCCGGGGTGGAGCCCCGCCTGGTGGACATCGCCGACACCGACGCGGTCCTCGCCGCGATCCGGGGTGAGAACGGGGTCGACGGCGCTGCACCCCCGTACCCGCCGCCCTCGTCTGGCTCGAGACCCCGACCAACCCGATGCTCGAGATCGCCGACATCGCCGCGATCTCGGCAGCCGCGCACGAGGTGGGCGCGATCGTCGTCGTCGACAACACGTTCGCGACGCCGCTCCTGCAGCGACCCCTCGAGCTCGGCGCCGACGTCGTGGTCCACTCCGTGACGAAGTACCTGGCGGGACACTCCGACGTCGTGCTCGGCGCCGTGCTCGCACGCGACGAGACGCTGCTCGCCCGCGTGCGCCAGCGCCGCACGACCGCCGGCGGCGTTGCCGGCCCGTTCGAGGCCTGGCTCGCGATGCGCGGCCTGCGGACCCTGGCCCTGCGCGTCGAGCGCGCGCAGGACAACGCCGCCGAGCTGGCGCGCCGCCTGCGCGAGCACCCGGCCGTGCACGCCGTCGCCTACCCCGGCCTTCCCGACCACCCGCAGCACGAGCTCGCCACGCGTCAGATGGACGGTTACGGCTCGATCCTCACGCTGCGCGTGCGCGGCGGCGCGGCCGCGGCGGCCCGCCTCACCGGCGCCGTCCGGCGCTGGCTGCCCGCGACGTCGCTCGGCGGGGTGGAGTCGATGATCGAGCGTCGGCGCCGCTGGCCCAACGAGGCGCCGACCGTCCCCGAGGACCTGCTGCGCGTCAGCGTCGGCATCGAGGACGTCGACGACCTGTGGGACGACCTCGCGCAGGCGCTGACGGCGTCGCAGGAGGACGTCCCGTCTTGAGGTGAGGGTGTCCCGTCCTGAGGTGTGACCGGCACGTCCTCGCGGACCGCCCCGCCCTGACCTGCGACGATGCCGCGACCGCTCACCGGGACGAGCCGTCGCACCTCACGACGGGACCGTCACACCTCACGACGGGACGCGACCACGGCCGCCACGGCGCGCGGCAGTCGACGGCGCAGGTCCGGCTGCGCGTCCGGCGGCAGGTCGTCCACCGGCCACCAGGCGACGTCGTCGCTCTCGTCGCTGACCACGATCGCGCTCCCGCGCGGCGCCAGCGCCACGAACCCGACGTCCCAGTGCGCCCGGCAGCTGAAGCGCTCCCCCAGCGTGTGGCGGTCGACGTCCACCGGGACCTCGGAGGCGAGCACGACGTCGGGGAACCCGCTCTCCTCCTCGGCCTCGCGCCGCGCCGCGGCCGCCAGCGTCGCGTCCGCGTCCTCGACGTGCCCGCCGACCTGCAGCCACGCCCCGGCCTTGCGGTGCAGCGTGAGCAGCACGTGGCTCAGGTCCTCGGAGAGCACGAACGTGGAGGCGGTGAGGTGCTCCGGCCCGCCGCCCTTGCGCAGCGCGTCCCCACCGCGATCGAGCACGAGCGCGACGTACTCCTCGCGCAGCGCGCGCTGGGCGTCGTCGGCCGGGTGCATCGCGCGGAGGTCGCGCACGACGGCGGCGCACCGGTCGGCCGGCGACGTCACCGTCGCTGCGGGCGGGAGGTCGACGGCGAGGGCGTCACGGTCGGCGCGTGGGTTCTCGGGCACCGTCCGACGCTAGGGCACCCGCGTCGTCGACGGCGCCGCCGTCCGGAGGACGGCCGTCGTGCGGCAGGGTCGGGGCGATCGACCTTCCACCCCTCGCCACCCGGCGGTCCGCCGGTGTTCACCGTGACGTCACCGCAGCAGGCTGGGCTGGGGTGCGGCGGTCGCGCGACCGCCGTCACCGACAGGAAGAGACCATGAGCTCAGCACGCACGCCTCTGCGCCGCACGTGCGCCGGCCTCGCCACCGCCGGCCTGGCCCTCGCGATCACCGTCCCCGCCGCCGCGGCACCCGGCGCGGGAGCCACCTCCGACGGGCCGAAGAACATCATCGTGATGGTGGGTGACGGCATGGGGTACAACCACGTCGACGCCGCCTCGCTCTACCAGCACGGCACCTCGTTCCACCAGGTCGCGGTCGACCCCGCCGCCGGGACGATCGACCACGTGCCGGGCACCGCCTCGCAGGTCTACCAGTCCTTCGACGTGCAGGTCGGCATGTCCACGTTCGCGGCGAACGGCCGCGGCTACTACGACCCCGAGGAGTCGTGGGGCGACTTCGAGTGGAACAAGCAGGGTCCGACCGACTCCGCGGCCTCGGGCACGGCGCTCGCCACCGGCGTGAAGACGGTCAACGGTCGTCTCGGCGTCGACGCCGAGGGGACGTTCGCGAAGAACGTCGCCGAGCGCGCGAGCGAGACGGGCCGCGCGACCGGTGTCGTCTCCTCCGTGCAGTTCGCCCACGCCACCCCGGCGGCCTGGGGCGCGCACAACGCGAACCGCAACGACAACCACGGCATCGGCGACGAGATGATCGACGGTCCCCTGGACGTCATCATCGGGGCCGGCCACCCGCACTTCGACGACGACGCGCAGCCCCGCCCCGCGAACTACTCGTGGCTCAGCGAGCCCACCTACCAGCGCCTCGTGGACGGCCAGACCCCCCGCACGTTCGTCGAGACCACCGACGGTCTGCGCGCGATCGCCGACGGCACCGACGTCCCCGACTCGCTGTTCGGCCTCGTCCCCGTCGCCACCACCCTCCAGCAGGCACGCTCCGGCGAGTCCGAGGGTCAGCTGCCGTTCGAGGTGCCGGCCAACGACGTCCCCGACCTGCCCGAGCTGAGCCGCGCCGCGCTGAACGTCCTGGAGAAGGACGAGGACGGCCTGTTCCTCATGATCGAGGGCGGCGCGATCGACTGGACGGGCCACGCCAACGAGACGACGCGCAACATCGAGGAGACCCTCGACTTCAACGCGGCCGTCGAGACGGTCGTGGACTGGGTGGAGACCGAGTCCTCGTGGGAGGAGACCCTCGTCGTCGTCACGGCCGACCACGAGACCGGCTACCTCGACGGCGCCGACTCGGACCCGTCGTGGACCCCGCTGACCGGTGAGAAGGGCCAGCTCCCGCGCGAGGCCTGGTTCTCGGGCGACCACACCAACCAGCTCGTCCCGCTCTACGCCCAGGGTGCGGGTGCCGACGTCCTGGCCTCCTACGCCGTCGGCAGCGACCCGGTGCGCGGCGACTACCTCGACAACACCGACGTCGCGAGGGTCGCGTTCGAGCTGTGGGGCGAGCGCGACGCCGCCGGCGAGGGCGAGATCCCGGTCAACGCCCTCGTGCCCGTCCCGGGGGCGCAGGACGGCTCCCTCACCCTCAGCGTCGGCGACTTCGGTGACGGCGTGAACCTGTCGGCGCCCGCGAACGTCGGCGACCGCCTGCGCATGACGGCCGCGCTGCCCACCTTCTCCGTCACCGACTCGCGCTCGCACGCGCAGGCCGGCACCGGCGGCTGGGCCCTGTCGGGGCAGTCCTCCGACCTCGTCTCGGGCGAGCGCGTCCTGCGCGCCGACCACCTCGGCTGGCAGCCCGGCATCCGTGGCGAGCGACCGGGCGTCACGCCCGGGTCGAAGGTCGTCACGGCGGTCGACGGCGGTGAGGGCCTCGCGGTCCCGAGCCTGCTCGCCCGCGCCGGCACCGAGGGCCGCCTCGGCACGACCGACGTCGCGACCGAGCTCTTCCTCGAGCTGCCCGTGACCACGCAGCCCGGCGACTACGCCGGCACGGTCGCGGTCTCGCTCTTCCCGGTCGACTGACCGGCCGACCGTGCGGCCGGCCCTCCGGCCGTCGCACGGTCCTCACCGTCGTGCTCCGGGACCGTCACGGTTCCGGAGCACGACGGCGTCACCCGCACCGCCCGCTCCCCCTCGAGGTCCGCCGTGTCCCACCGCCGCCCGCTCCTGCGTCCCGCCCTCGCGATCGCCGCAGCCCTGCTCACACTCGCACCCGCCGCCTCGGCCGCCTCGGCCGCGCCCCAGAATCCCGACGGCGCAGCCCCCTCCGCGGGCGCCACCACCTGGTCCCTGGGCCCCGCCGGGCAGGACGGCCCGGACTCGCGCACGTCGCTGCGGTTCGAGATCGACCCGGGCGGCAGCGGCGAGGACCGCGTCGCGCTGCGGAACTTCTCCGACCGGGCGGTGACGTTCGACGTGTACCCGAGCGACGGCGTCGTGACCGCCGACGGCGTGTTCGACGTCCTCCCGCCGGGCGCCCCGCCGCAGGCCGCCGGCTCGTGGGTCGCGGTGGGCGACGGCGCCCCGGGCGAGAGCGTGCAGGTCACCGTGGACGCCGTCACCGACGTCGTGCTCCCCGTCCGGCTCGACGTGCCGGCGGACGTGACCCCGGGCGACCACCCGGTCGGCCTGGTGGCGCAGCCCTCGGCCGCGGCGGGCGAGGTGGTCGGCCTCGACACGCGCGTCGGTACGCGGCTCCACCTCCGGGTGGCCGGCGACGTCGTCCCGACCTTCGAGGTCACCGGCGTCACCCCTGTCTGGGCGCCGTCGTGGAACCCGTTCGCGCCCGGCACCCTCGACCTGGACGTCACCCTCGCCAACACCGGCAACGTCCGCCTCGGCGCGAGCACGAGCGCGACGGCGGCCGCCGTGCTCGGCCCGGTGACGGAGGTCGACGCCGTCGGCGTGCGCGAGATCCTGCCCGGTGACACCGCGACCGTGCGGCTGCCCGTGGGCGAGGTGTGGCCGCTGCTGCGGACCGGTGGTCAGGTGCGCGCCACGCCCATGACGGTCGGCGACGACGCCGCGCTCGACCTCACGACCGTCACCTCCTCGTGGAGCGCGTGGCTCGTGCCGTGGCCGCAGCTCGTCGCGCTCGCGGCCCTGGTGGCGGCCGTCGTCGTCGCGCTCCGGCTGCGCCGTCGCCGTCGGTCCGCGGTCCAGCGCCGGATCGACGCCGCGGTCAGCGAGGCGCTCGCGCGCGAGCCCGCCGGGGTCTGAGCCCGGCCGCGCCTCAGTCCTCCGGCCGGGGCGGCCGGTCCACGAGGGAGGCGACAGTCTCGGGCACGGTGCGCCCCTCGTGCACGATCCCCACGACGGCCGAGATGATCGACGTCGTCACCCCGTGCTGCTGCGCGAGGTCCAGGATGGAGCGGCAGGACTTGGCGCCCTCCGCCGTCGACCCGATCTCCTCGATCGCGGCCTCGAGGCTCTCGCCCCGCCCCAGCAGCGAGCCGAGGCGGTGGTTGCGCGAGAGCGGCGAGGAGCAGGTGGCGATGAGGTCGCCCATGCCGGCCAGTCCCGCGAAGGTGGCGGGCTGCGCGCCCACCGCGGCACCGAGCCGCGCCGCCTCGGACAGCCCGCGCGTCATGATCGAGGCCATGGTGTTGTCGCCGTAGCCGAGCCCCTGGGCGATCCCGACGGCGAGCGCGATCACGTTCTTGACCGCTCCCCCGATCTCGACGCCGATCACGTCGGTCGAGGTGAAGGTGCGGAAGTAGGGCGTCGCGCACGCCTGGGCGACGCGCAGCGCGACCGCCTCGTCCTCGCAGGCCACGACCGTCGTGGTCGGCTGGCGCTGGGCGATCTCGCCCGCGAGGTTCGGCCCCGACACGACGGCGACGCGATCGCGCGGCAGGTCCCACACGCCCGCGAGGACCTGGCTCATGCGCTCGTCGGACCCGAGCTCCACGCCCTTCATCAGGCTGACGACGACGGCGCCTCGCGGCACCGCCGCGCGGTACGGCGCGAGCACCTCGCGCACCACCTGCGAGGGCAGGGCGACGACCACCAGCTCGGCACCCTCCAGCACCGCGGTCAGGTCGGTGTCGGCGCGCACGGTGTCGGGCAGTTCCACGCCGGGCAGGTAGGTCGTGTTCACGTGTCGCTGCGTGATCGCCTCGGCGGTGGCGGCCGACTTCGCCCAGATGACGACGTCGTGGCCCGCGTCCGCGAGCACCTGGGCGAAGGTCGTCCCCCAGCTGCCCGAGCCGAGGACGGCGCAGCGCATCACAGGCCCGCCGCCCGGCGGTCGAACGGCGTCACGGGCGGCTCGCCGCCCCGCAGCTGCACGAGCTGCGCGGTGATCGCCCCCATGATCCGCGCGGTCGCCTCGGTCAGCGCCGCGGCGTCGGTCCGGCCGACGAGGTCGCCGAGGTCGACGGGCTCGCCCACCAGCACCTGCATCCGGGTGCGGGGCAGCAGCCGCGGCAGCTTCGCACGTGGCGGGAGCAGCGTGCTCGCACCCCACTGCGCCACCGGCACGACGGGCGCGCCGCTGGTGAGTGCCAGGCGCGCGACGCCGGTGCGCGCGACCATCGGCCAGCCGTCGGGGTCGAGCGTGAGGGTGCCCTCGGGGAAGATCAGCACGCACTCCCCGGCCGCGAGCGCGCGGCGCGCGCCCTCGAGCGAGTCGGCGGCGTTGCGGGTGTTGCGGTGCACCGGGATCTGACCCGACCCGCGCAGCAGCCGGCCGAGAATCGGCACGCGGAAAAGCTCCGCCTTCGCCATGATCCGCGGGGGCGCGCCGTTGTCGTAGAGGGAGTGCGCCGTCGTGACCGGGTCCAGCAACGAGACGTGGTTGGCGGCGACGATGACCCCACCCTCGCGGGGCAGGCGTTCCATGCCGCGCCAGTCCTTGCCCGAGACCAGGGCCAGCAGCGGCTTGACCACCCCCGCGATGCCTCGGTAGGTGAGGGAGTACCGGCGCGGGCTGCGGTTCGCGGGGGTGTCGTTCACGGTCGCCGATCCTAGCCGGGCGGCGTCACAGCCACCCGCGGGCGCGCGCCAGCCGCGCCGCCTCGTGGCGGTTGGCCACGCCGAGCTTGGCGACGGCGGAGGACAGGTAGTTGCGCACCGTCCCGCTCGCGAGGTGGGCGCGGCGGGCGATCTCCTCGACGGGGGCGCCCGCCGCGGCGAGCTCGAGCACGTCGGCCTCGCGCGCGGTCAGCGGCGAGTCGCCCGAGGCGATGGCCTCGGCGGCGAGCTCGGGGTCGACGTAGCGGCCGCCGTCGTGCACCTGCCGGATCGCGGTGGCCAGCACGCTCGCCGACGCCGTCTTCGGCAGGAAGGCCCGCACCCCGCTCGCGAACGCGCGCTTGAGGTAGCCGGGGCGGCCGTGCGAGGTGACGATGACGACGCCGCAGGCGGGGACGGAGGTCGCGAGCGCCTGCGCCACCTCGATCCCGTCCGCGCCGGGCATCTGCAGGTCGAGCACCGCGACGTCGGGCTCCAGCCGCGGGGCGAGGGCGATCGCCTCCGTCCCCGAACCGGCGCGGCCGACGATCTCGAGGTCGTCCTCGAGGTCGAGCAGGGTCGCGACGGCGTCGCGGATCAGCGCCTCGTCGTCGGCGATCATGATGCGGATCACGGTGTCTCCCCTTCCGGGACGGTCGCCGTCAGGGTGGCGACGTCGTCGGTGATGGTGGTGGTCAGGGTGCCGTGCAGGGGCGCGAGACGCTCGGCGAGCCCGCGCAGGCCGTTCCCGCGGCCGACGGCGCGGGGTTCGCCCGCCGCTGGGGCGACGTCCCCGTGCGCACCCGCCGGGACCCGCGCGGAGGCACCGTCGTTGCGGATCGTGAGGCGCCACGCGGCGGAGACGCCGGCGTCGGTCCCGGCGTCGGTCCCGGAGCCGGTGGCGGTCGACGGCGGTGCGAGCTCGAGCGTGCACCACGTCGCGCGCGAGTGGCGCACGACGTTCGTGACGGCCTCGCGCACGACGGCACCGAGCGCGTCCTGGACGGCGGGGGCGGCGGGCCCTGCGCCCTCACCGCTGCCGCCACCTCCGCCGTCGCCCGCCGCTCCCCCGCCCTCGACCGTGACGCGGATGCCCGTGGAGTCGAGCACCGCGCGGGCGCCCGCGAGCTCGGTGCGCAGGTCGGTGGCGCGGTAGCCGCTGACGAGGGCACGGACCTGCTGAAGCGACTCCTGGGCGACCTGGTTGACCTCGACCATCTCCTGCTCGGCGCGCGCGTCCCCGCGACGGGCAAGGGTGGCGGCGAGCTCGCTCTTCACGGCGACGACGGCGAGCGCGCGCCCCACGACGTCGTGGATGTCGCGCGAGATCCGCAGCCGCTCCTCAGCGACGGCGACGGTCGCGTGCGACTCGCGGCTCACCTCGAGCTCGCGCACCACCTCGAGGATCCAGACGGTGATGCGGAAGCTCGCGCCCATCGCGAGCAGGACGAACGTGTAGGCCGGGAGGAGGACGAGAACGCCGTCGTGGGTGCTGCCGACCTGGGCGGCCGTGATGACCGCGAGCACCACCAGCAGCATCAGACCGACGACCCGCATGCCCCAGCGGGCCGACAGCGCCCCGACGGTCGCGAGCCCGATGACGGCGATCGCGGTCGAGCGCGGGATCGAGGCGAGGATCGGCTCGGCGGGTCCGTCGAGCGGGAGGACGACGACGATCGCGACGACGACCGCCGCCGTCGTGATCGCCAGCGGCGTGAGCCCGCGGAAGCCGCGGTGGGGATCGGTGCGGCGCAGCGCGGCGCCCATCGCGTGGATGCAGGCGGCGGTGTGGACGACGACGAGCACCAGGAGGAGGGCGACGCCGAGGCCGTCGAGCTCGGGGGCGCCGGGGGCGAGCGGGGCGAACTCGGTCAGGAGCGAGGCGATGAGGACGGGTTCACCGATCGCCAGCAGGATGAGCGACCACTTCGTGTAGCCCTCGACCCAGCGCACGTTCCTGCCGACCATGCCCCCAGCCTGTCACCCGCGCGCGCGGCGCGCCGCTGACATGTGTCACGGACCCGCGGCCCCAGCGGCGCGCCCGACCCGGTTCACGGATCGACTGTGACGACCCGCACGGATAACCGACCGACTGTTGCGCTCGGCACGGATAGGGCGCGCTATCCGTGCGGGGCGTCACAGTCGATCCGCGGGCTAGGGGCGGACGAGCTCGGGAACGGCCGTCGTCGAGCACCCGGACCTGCGCGGCGCCCGGTGCGTTCCACCGGACGACGGCGCCCCACACCCGGGGTTGCGTCAAGCCTGCTTGACATGGTCCACTGGGAGTCAAGCACGCTTGACACCAAGGGGGAGACATGAGGCAGCAGCGTGAGCACAGCATCTCGACCGACCGACGCACCACGACGCGTACCGGGCATGTCAGGTTCGGGTCCCGGCGAACACCTGCACTCGCCGTCGCGCTCCCGACGGGCCTGGTTCTGGCCGCAGGATTCGGCGTCGTCGCCGCAGCTGCCGGGATCGCGAACGGTCCGTTCTGGGCGGTAGCCGCCTTCTTCGGACTGATCTCCACGTGGGCGTTCGTGGCGCTGGTGTGGATCGCGGTCGTTGATCCGGACAGTCTCCGGGGCCGCGCCCCGCGAACGGAGGAATCGGTCGAGAGCGCGTGGTTCGAGAAGGCTGCCAGCGCGAGCTTCACCGACCTCGTCATCGTGAGCGGCCTGGCGCTCGCCGCGGTCGCGGTCACCGACGTGGAGATCTCCGCGATCCTCGTCCTGACGGGTGTCGTCGTGATCAGCCTCGCGGACCTCTCCGTCCGTTATCTCCTGAACCGGGGTCGTGGCTGACGTGCGCACGTCGCTCACCGACCGTCGCCGCGAGCGCGGGTGGTCCCAGCAGACCCTCGCCGAACACGCAGGCGTCAGCCGACAGACGATCATCTCGATCGAGAAGGGACGATTCGACCCCTCGCTCCCCCTCGCCTTCCGTCTCGCACGGGTGCTCGAGGTGACGATCGAGGAACTCTTCACCCCTGACGACTGACGCCGGCTCGTCCCGCCGCACACTCCGACATCGACCGCTGCGGGGAGCGCGGGTCACGGGTCGACTGCTGCGCTGGACGCGCTTAGCGGGCGCTATCCGCGTCCGGCGCAGCAGTCAATGATCGGTGGCGGGAGCGCCGGCGACGCCGGCCACCCACCCTCAGCCCGCCGGGTTCTCCGGTTCGCCCAGCGACAGCATGAGGCGGTTGGCCCACGAGAAGAAGCCGGCCGAGGCGACGAGGTCGCCGATCGCCTCGTCGCCCACACCCGCGGCGCGCAGCCGCTCGACGTGCGCGGATGCGAACCGGGGTGGCGTCACCGTCAGCGCCGCGGCCGCCTCGACGATCGCGGCCCACCGCTCGTCCAGCCGCTCCACCGCCACCTCGACGCCGTCGACCAGCAGCGCGTCGACGTCCTCGGGCCGCTTCGACAGCGTCGCGGCGAACCGCGCGTGCACGCTCGCGCAGAACACGCAGCCGTTCACCCGCGAGGCGACGGCGGCGGCCAGCTCGCGCTCCGGGCGCGGCAGCCCGTCACCGGTGCGCGAGGCGGTGTGGAAGATGTCGAGGTCGGCGCGGGTGCGCGCCTCGAGCACCGCGGGGTCGAGCGCCAGCAGCCGGAAGTAGGCGTTCCCCGCCCGCTGCGGCTCCACGAGCCCCGCGATCTGCTCGGGGGTCAGCTCCTCCTGCGCCGGCGGCTCGAACCACGGCACCCAGCCGAGATTCGCGCGGGTGAAGTGCTCGGGCCGGTCGAGGTCGGGGTGGTCGAGCAGGTGTTCGCGGATCGCGCTCACGGCTGCGCCTCCTTCAGGACGGACAGTCCCGCCACGATCCGTACCTGGAAGGTGAGGAACGCGACGAGCTGGGACAGGGTGACCACGGCCTCGCGCGTCCAACCCGCGTCCAGCAGCGCCGCGAGCGCCTCGGGGCGCGACTCGCGCGGGCGCAGCACCAGCAGGCTCGCGTGGGTCAGCGCCGCGGCCAGGTGCGGGCCGAGCTGCGCCGCGGCGTCGCCCGGCACCTCCCACCGCTCCCCCGGGTCCGACTCGGCGGCCAGGCCGGGTTCGCGGAAGACGCCGTAGGGGCCGGGTCGGCGGGCGGCCGCGGCCAGCGCCGCCACGACCTCGCGGTGCTCGGCCGCGAGGCCGGCGTCGTAGACCGCCTGCAACGGCGTCTCGCCGTGCAGCGCGACGACGAAGCTCGCCACCGCGGCCCGCTCACCGAGGGAGAAGCCGCCCGCGTCACGCGGGTCGAACAGCGCCCGGAACGCGGCCTGCGTGTGCTCGCGCGCCACCGGGCGGGAGCGGCGCACGACGTCGAGCGCGTCCCCCTCCCGCACGTCCAGCACGACGTCGAGCACGTCCGGTGCCGTGAGTGCCGGCAGCGCGCCGGGCGCGTCCACCGCCGCAGCCCCGGAGGCCCCGCTCATCGCGCGACCTCCAGCGACCCCCGCAGCGCCACGAGGTCGCCCAGCGCGGGCACGACCTCCAGCGCCAGCAGCTCGTGCGAGCGCAGCACTAGCTCGTGCACCGGATCGACCGAGTGGACCTGCACGAGCAGATCGGTCGCCCGCGTCAGGATCGTGTCGCGTCGCAGCTGGTGCACCACCCGCTCGCTCGTGCCGACCACGGTGTCGGAGCGGCGCACCAGCGTCTCGAGCGGGTCCTCGGGGTCGAGGCCCCACAGCCCGCCTCGCGTGGCGACCGTGCGCAGCCCGCGCTCGGCCTCGCGGCGCCATGTGGTCTCGTCGTCGGCCACGAAGACCGAGCGGGAGGCCGCGATCCGCGGCGCGACGCCGTCGGGCAGCGCGGCCAGGTAGCTGTCCACGATCGGCTCCTGGATCTCCCAGATCGTCGCGTCCGCGCCGCCCTCGGGCCGCGGCTGGCTGCGCGAGAGCATGAGGCCGGACCCGGCGGCGCCGATGCGCGCCGCTCCCTCGGCCGAGAACGTGGCCTCCCAGCGGCGCTGACCGAGCGTCGGCGCCGGTGGGTAGAGCTGGTTCTCGGGGTCGGCGAGGTCCTGCCCCGCCCACGCGTCCGTCACGACGCGCAGGTGGTCGGCGTAGATCTGCCGGCGGTCGGCGGCGTCGTGGCCGAAGGCGCGGAACGACGACGGCGTGCCCCCGTCCCGAAGCCGACCTCCACCCGGCCGCCGGAGATCTCATCGAGCACCGCGAGGTCCTCCGCGACCCGCAGCGGGTGCTCGAGCGGGAGGGTGATGACGCCGAAGCCGAGCCGGATGTCGCTCGTGAGCGCGGCGACCGACGCGAGGAACACCGCCGGCGCCGGCAGCCCGCCCTCGAGCGCGTGGAAGTGGTGCTGCGCGACCCACGCCGAGTGGTAGCCGAGCGACTCCGCGGCCACGATCTGGTCGGTCGCGTTGCGGTAGCGCTCCGCGGCGCTGGTCTCGTCGAGCAGGCGTGTGAAGACACCGAGCCGGGCGGTCATGCGTGTGCTCCTCCGGGGATCGCCGCGATGAGGTCGCGGGTGTAGTCGTGCTGGGGACTGTCGAAGATGGCCGCCGTGGCGCCCTGCTCCACCGCGCGGCCCTGCCGCAACACTGTCACGGTGTCCGCGATCTGGCGCACGACGGCGAGATCGTGGCTGATCACGAGATAGGTCATGCCGCGCTCGCGCTGGAGGTCGTCCAGCAGCCGCAGGATCGAAGCCTGGACCGTCACGTCGAGCGCACTGGTGGCCTCGTCGAGGATGAGCAGCTCGGGGTGCAGCACGATCGCGCGGGCGATGGCCACGCGCTGGCGCTGCCCGCCCGAGAGCTCGCGCGGGCGCCGCTGGTGCAGCTCCGCCGGCAGCGAGACACGCGTCAGCGCCGCGGCCGCGTGCTCGCGCCGGGCCGACGGCGAGGCCTCGAGCCCGAAGTTCGTCAGCGGTTCGACCACCGAGTCCAGCACGGTGCGGCGCGGGTCGAGCGAGCCGAACGGGTTCTGGTAGACGAGCTGCACGTTCCGCCGCAGCTCCCGGCGAGCGCCGGCGCCGAGCGTGCGCACATCCCGGCCCAGGAGCGTGATCGAGCCCTCGGCGGCGGCCTGGAACGCGGCGACGGCGCGCGCCGTCGTCGTCTTCCCGGAGCCGGACTCCCCCACGAGCGCGTGCGTGGTGCCCCGCGGGATCTCGAAGCTCACGCCGTCGACCGCGCGGAAGGGCGCACGGCGGTTCAGCAGACCGCCGCCGAACGTCACCGCGAGGTCGCGCACCGCCAGCACGGGGGCTCGGTCAGCTCGGGCGCGACACCCGCGTCCGCCACCTCCGGCGCCCGCGCCACCCGGTGCACCGGCGTCGCGAGCGTGGGCGCGTCGGCGAGCAGCCGCCGCGTGTACTCGGCGGCCGGCGCGGCGAGGACGACGTCGGCGCGCCCCTCCTCCTGCACCCGGCCCCCCTGCAGCACGAGCACGCGGTCGGCGTGGTCGCCGGCCAGGGCCAGGTCGTGCGTGACCAGGAGGACGCCGGTGCCGGACTCGCGGCGCAGGTCGTCGAGCAGCTCCATGATCCGGCGCTGCACCGTGACGTCGAGCGCCGAGGTGGGCTCGTCCGCGATGAGCAGGCCGGGGCCGAGAGCGATGGCGCCGGCGATGAGCACGCGCTGCTTCATCCCGCCCGAGAGCTCGTGCGGGTACTGCTTCGCGCGGCGCGCGGGGTCGTCGAGCCCGACACGCTCGAGCAGCTCCAGCACCCGGCCCGCGAGCACGCGCCGGGGCGCCGCGCGGTGGATGCGGAACGCCTCCGCGATGGAGTCGCCGATCCGCTTGGTGGGGTCGAGCGAACCGGCCGGATCCTGCGGGACCAGGCCGATGCGGCGGCCCCGCAGCGAGCGCCACCGGGAGGCCGGGGCGTCGGTGACGTCCTCGCCCTCGAGGTGCACGGAGCCGGCGAGCACCTGCCCACCCTGCGGCAGGAGGTTCAGGGCGGCCTGCGCCGTCGTGGTCTTGCCCGAACCCGA
Source organism: Litorihabitans aurantiacus (assembly GCF_030161595.1). Taxonomy (NCBI): domain Bacteria; kingdom Bacillati; phylum Actinomycetota; class Actinomycetes; order Micrococcales; family Beutenbergiaceae; genus Litorihabitans; species Litorihabitans aurantiacus. The sequence continues at coordinate 855,838 of NZ_BSUM01000001.1, read as the reverse complement.
CTCGCCGACCAGGGCGAGCATCTCACCGGGCGCCACGGTCAGGCTGACCTCGTGGGTGACCTGGGTGACGCCGCCGCGGCCGCCGTAGCCGACCGAGAGTCCGCGGACGTCCAGCACCGGGGTCACGCGGGCTGCCTCCGCCCCCGCGCCGCCGCTCACGAGCGCACCGCCCGCGCGGCCGAGATGGCACCCGAGATCCGGTTGGCCGAGAGCACCACGAGCACCACCACGACGCCCGGGAGCGTGGTGAGCCACCACGACGTCGCGAGGTGGCTGCGGCCCTCGGAGATCAGCAGGCCCCACTCGGGCGTGGGCGGCGGCGCACCGTAGCCGAGGAAGCCGAGGGTGGAGATCGCGAGGATGGCCGTGCCGAACTGCAGCGCGGCGAGCGCGAGCACCGGCGTGAGCGAGTTGGGGAGCACGTGCCGCCAGAGCACGCCGACCCAGCGCCCGCCGCTGCCGAACGCAGCCTCGACGTAGTCGGAGCGGCGCACGCGCACGACCTCCGAGCGGGACAGCCGCGCGAACGCCGCCACCGAGGTGACGCCGACGGCGATGGCCGCGTTCGTGGTGCCGAAGCCGAGCAGGATGATGACCGACAGGCTGAGCAGCAGGCCGGGGATGGACAGCAGCACGTCCACGACGCGCATGAGGATCTCGTCGACGATCGTGCCGATCGAGCCGGCCACGACGCCGATCGCCGTCCCTGCTACGAGGCCGACCGCGACGGCGACGAGGCCGCCCGTGAGCGAGTAGCGGGCGCCGTGCACCACGCGGGCGAACAGGTCGCGCCCGGTCGGGTCGGTGCCGAGCCAGTGCGCGCCGCTCGGTCCCTGCAGCGCGTCGGCGGGCACGCCCGCGTACGGGTCGGCACTCGTGAACAGCTGCGGGACGAGGGCCCACGCGAGCACGAGGGTGAGCACCGCGACGGCGAGCACGAGGGTTACGCGCGGGGCGCGGCGACGGCGACGCGAGCGGGGGCGGCGGGGTCCGTGCCGGGCGGGGTGCCGGGTGCGGCACCGGTGGGCAGCAGCGCGGTGCGCTGGAGCTCGAGGGTCATCGCGCCTCCTCAAGCCTGGACCCGGCGCTTGAGGCGCGGGTCGATGAGTGGCGCGACCAGGTCGACCACGAGGTTGACGACGACGAACGCGAACGCCGCGAGCACGACGATCGCCTGGAGCACGGGGATGTCCTGCGCGTCCAGGGCGTCGGCCGTCAGGCGCCCGACGCCGAACCGTGCGAAGACGGTCTCGGTGACCACCGCCCCGCCGATCAGCTCCCCGAGCAGCACACCGGCGATCGTCAGCGCGGGCAGCGCCGCGTTGCGCAGCACCGAGCGCAGCAGGATCCAGACCTCGCCGGCGCCCTTGGACCGCACGACCGTGATGAACGGCTGCGTCTGGACGTCGTCGATCGCCCGCACGAGGACCTGGGCGATCGGCGCGCTGATCGGGATCGCGAGCGTGAGCACCGGCAGGATCAGCGCCTCCAGCGGACCGGGGCGGATCACGGAGATCAGGCCGAGGCGGAAGCTGAAGACCTGGATGAGCACGATGCCGAGCCAGAACACCGGCACGGAGACGAACAGCGAGGGCAGGGACCGCAGCGCGTTCGCCAGCCAGCCCGCCGGGCTGAGCGCCGCGCCGAGGGCGAGCAGACCGGCGAGCACGACGGCGACGGCGAACCCCAGCCCCGCGAGCAGGAGCGTGGAGGGGATCGCCGAGCCCAGCAGGGTGCTGACCGAGGCGCCCGACGCGGCCGAGAACCCGAAGTCCCCGCGCACCGCACCGGACAGCGAGCTCCAGTACTGCGTGAGCACCCCGACGTCGGCGCCGTAGCTCTCGCGCACGCTCGCGATCTGCTCGGGCGTGAGACCCAGCTCGGGGTTCTCGAAGCGGATCATGACGGCGTCGCCCGGCAGCGCCTGCAGCAGCAGGAAGACGATCGTGAACGCCGCCAGGAGCACGCCGGCCGCCGAGGCGAGGCGACCGGCGGCGTACCTCACTGCTCCAGCCAGGTGTCGTAGAAGATCGGGCGGGCCACGGTGTCCCAGCCGAAGCCCTGCACGTACGGCTGGGCGCCGTAGACCTGCGGCTCCTCGAACAGCGGGATCACGTAGGCGTGCTCGACGAGGTAGCGCTGCGCGTCCGCGCTGGCGGCGAGCCGGGCCTCGGGGTCCGCGGTGGAGGCCACCAGGCCGAGCAGGCGGTCCAGCTCGGCGTCGTCGCTGAGGTTGGCGTCGCGGTTGGTCGAGGCGTACTGGCTCTTGATGACGTCGAGGTCGGTGCGCCCGACCATCGAGTGGTAGAGCTGCACCTGGTCGGGGTCGGTGATCGCCTCGGCGTAGGTGCCGGAGTCGGCCGCGAGGATCTGCAGGTCCACGCCGATCTCCTTCAGCTGCTGCGACACGAGCGTGAGGGTGTCGCGCGAGAGCGGCTGCGGCTTGGCCTCGCTCGCGACGAGCGTGAGGCGCTGACCGTCCTTCGAGCGGATGCCGTCGGAGCCCGGGACCCACCCCGCCTCGTCCAGCAGGCGCTCCGCCTCCTGCGGGTCGTACGCGAGCTGGTCGGACAGGTCGACGTACCCGAGCGCGGTGTGGGAGAGGACGCCGGTCGCGACCGGGTAGTTCTCGGTGAAGACGGTGTCCACGACCTCCTGGGCGTCCACGCCGGCCACGATGGCCCTGCGGACCTTCTCGTCGGCCAGGATCTCGTTGGTGAAGCGCAGCGACAGGCTGTTGTTGACACCCTGGGTCTGCGGCGCGAACAGCTGCAGGCCGGCACCCGAGACCTGGTCCTCGTCGTAGGCCTGGACGTAGCGGATGACGTCGGCCTGGCCGGACGTCAGCGCACCGATGCGGACGCTGTCCTCCGGCGTGATGGCGAAGCTGACCGCGTCGAGGTAGGCCCGGCCCTGGTGCTCGGAGGCCTCCGGCGCCCAGTCGTAGTCCTCGCGCGCCTCGAGCAGGAGCTCCGTGCCGACCGTCTCCTCGGTGATCACGAACGGGCCCGACCCGATCACGCCGGTGGCGTTGCCGGGGGCGTAGTCGTCGAGGTCGCCGTCCAGGGTGGCCGAGGAGAGGAGGCCGGCGCCGTTGGCCGACGTCGCCTGGAGGAAGCCCGGCGAGGGCGCCGAGAACCGGAAGGTGACGGTGTCGTCGTCGACGACCTCGCTGCTGACGTAGTTGTTGATCTGCTCGGAGACCGGGAAGCCCGCCTCGGCGTCTCCCAGCCCGTAGGCGTCGAAGTTCTTGGCGACCACCGCGGCGTCGAGCGGGGTGCCGTCGGAGAACGTGACGCCGTCGCGCAGGTTGAAGGTGTACTCCGTCGCGTCCGCGTTCACCGTCCAGTCGGTCGCGATCCAGGGCGAGAACTCGAGGGTCTCGGGGTCCTGGTAGACCAGCTTGTCGGTGATGTTCGCGATGAGCGCGCCGTTGGGGTAGAAGCCCGACTGCGGCGGGTAGAGCGTCGTGTACGGCTGGTACTCCAGGTACAGCAGCTCACCGCCGGTGGCGGGCTCGCCGTCGCCCCCGGCCGAGGCTCCCCGGCCGATCCGCCGCCGCCACCCGAGCCGCAGGCCGCGAGGAGCGCCGTGGTGGTGACGACGGCGGCGAGTCCGGCCGCGCGGCGGCCGGTGGTGGTGCGTGACATCGGGGCTCCCGGAGTCTCGAGCAGGTGGTGCTGGCGAGACTAGGAGCGATCACGACGCCGTTCCCCGGGGAACGATTTCGTCTCGCATGGCGGATGGACCCCGTCAGGGCCTCGAGGGCGGATCAGGGCGTCGGCATCCCGCCGTTGACGTTGAGCGTCTCCCCCAGGACGTAGCTGGACTCGGCCGACGCGAGGAACACGTACGCGGGCGCGAGCTCGGCCGGCTGCCCCATCCGACCCAGCGGCGTGGCCTGCCCGAACTCGGAGATGGCCGACGGCGGCTGCCCGTCCGTCACCTGCAGCGGGGTCCAGATCGGCCCGGGCGCGACGGCGTTGACCCGGATCCCCTTGGGCGCGAGCTGCTGCGCGAGGGCCTTCGTGAACGCGTTGATCGTCGCCTTCGTCGAGGCGTAGTCGACCAGGATGTCCGACGGCGAGTACGCCTGCACCGAGGTCGTGTTGATGATCGTGGCACCGGCCGGCAGGTGTGGCAGCGCGGCCTTCGTGATCCAGAACATCGCGTCCACGTTGACCGTGAAGGTCTGCTCGAACTGCTCGTCCGGCAGCGTCGTGAGGTCGTCGTTGAAGATCTGCTTGCCGGCGTTGTTGACCAGGATGTCCAGCCCGCCGAGCTCCGCCACGGCGCGGTCGGGCAGTCCCTGGGCGTACACCTTGTCGGTGAGGTCGCCGGGCAGGAGCGCGACGGCGACGCCCGCCTCCCGCGCGATCCCCGCCACGCGCTCGGCGTCCACCTGCTCCTGCGGCAGGTAGGCCAGCGCCACGTCGGCGCCCTCGCGCGCGAACGCGATGACGGTCGCGGCGCCGATGCCCGAGTCGGCTCCGGTGACGAGCGCCTTGCGCCCGCTCAGCCGACCGCTGCCCGTGTAGGTGTCCTCCCCCAGGTCGGCGCGGTCGCGGAGCTCGTGGTCCAGACCGGGCTCGGTCTGGTCGTCGGGGTGGGCCTGGATGTCGGCGTAGAGCGAGGTCGGGTCGGTGAAGGTGTACTGCGTGCGCATGGTCGTCCTTCCGAGGGAGAGGTTCCCCTCGAACGTATGCCCGGGCGGCGGGGTAGGTCACGGGTTGCGTGGCGACCGGCGCGGCCACCAGAACCGCTCCCCCAGCACCAGGGCGAGCGAGGGCACGAGCATCGTGCGCACCACGAGCGTGTCCAGCAGCACGCCGATGCAGACGACGACGCCGAGCTGGGCCAGCACCACGAGCGGCAGGACGCCGAGCACCGCGAACACCGCGGCCAGCAGGACGCCCGCGCTCGTGATCACGCCGCCGGTCGCGCCGAGCGCCCGCAGCATCCCCTGCCGCGGACCGTGCGCGAGGCTCTCCTCGCGCGCCCGGGTGACGAGGAAGATGTTGTAGTCGACGCCGAGCGCGACCAGGAAGAGGAACGCCAGCAGCGGCACCCTCGTCGAGCGCCGAGAAGCCCAGCACCCCCGTGAAGATCCACCAGGAGACGCCGAGCGCCGCGCCGAACGTGCCCACGACCGTCGCGACCAGCAGGATCGGTGCGACGACCGCCCGCAGCAGGGCCGCGAGCGCCACCAGCACCAGACCGAGGATCAGCGGGATGATCAGGCCGCGGTCGCGTGCGGCGGCGTCGGTGGCGTCCAGCCGCTGCGCCTCCGGACCGCCGACGTGCGTGTCCGCCAGCGGTGCGAGCGCGTCCCGCATCGCGAGGACGGTCGTGTCCGAGGCCGCGCTCCCCTCGGGGACGTCCAGGACCACCTGGAGCTGCGTGACGCCGTCGCCCGCACCCGCCGGCGCGACCGATGCGACGCCGTCGACCCCCTCGATCGCGGCCGTGACCTCGGCGGCGTCCGCGCGCGTGGTGACGAGCGTCGGGTTCGAGGTGCCGGCGGGGAAGGACTCCGCGATGCGCTCCGCCGCGGCGATCGCCTCCGGCTTCGCCAGGAACTGCTCGGCCGTGTCGAGGCCGAGACGCAGCTGGGCGCTGCCGACGGCGAGCAGGGCGAGCACGACGACGACGCCGGAGCCCACCGCGACCGGGCGGCGCGCCACGCCGTCGCCGACGCGCCGCCACACCGACCGCGTCTCGCTCGCGAGCGGGTCGCCCACGCGTGGTGCGCGCGGCCAGAACACCCATCGCCCGAACAGCACCAGGCAGGCGGGCAGGCAGACGAGCACGAAGAAGGCGGCCACCGCGACGCCGACGGCGCACGCGAGCCCCAGGCCGCGCGTGGTCGGCACGAGGGACAGCAGGAGCGTCAGGAGCCCGACGACGACGGTGCCGGCCGAGCAGAGCACGGGTTCCGCGGTGCGGCGCACCGCGTGCCGCATCGCCGCGAACCGGTCCGGCGTCCGGCGCAGCTCGTCGCGGTAGCGCGAGATGAGCAGCAGCGCGTAGTTGGTGCCGGCGCCGAACACGAGGACCGACAGGATGCCCGTGGTCGACTCGTCCCACGCGACGTCGAACGCCGCCAGCACGCGGGTCGCGACGGCGGCGGCGGTCTGGTCGGCGACGCCCACCACGGCCAGCGGGACCACCCACAGGATCGGGCTGCGGTAGGTGATCACGAGGAGGACGGCGACGACGAGGGCGGTGACCGCGAGCAGCCGCACGTCCGCGCCGTCGAACACCGAGGCGAGGTCGGCCTCGATACCCGCCGGACCCGTCACCTGGGCGGTGACGCCGTCGGGCGCCCCGGCGTCGAGCTCGCCGCGCAGCTCGACGACGGCGTCGGCCACCGCGCTCGCGCTGGTCGCCTCGATCGGGACGATGCCGAGGGCGGCGGTGCCGTCCTGCGACGGGACGAGCACCGGCTCGGCACCCGTGACGTCGGTCAGCAGCGCGCCGATGCCGCCGAGCCGGTCGGGGGTGAGCGTGTCGGCGGTGAAGACCACGACGGCGGTCGACCCCGCCTCGTCGGGGAGGCTCTCGGCGAGCTCGGCGCCGAGAGTCGAGTCGTAGCCCGCCGGGAGCTGGTCGGTCGGGAGCCGGTCGCGCTCGCCGCCGCCGACCACGGTGATCATCAGCACGCCGAGGACGAGGGGGATGAGGGCGAGCAGCCAGATCCTCGCGCGGTGCCTGATCGGTCCTGACATTCGTCGCCTCTCGTCGTCGGGCGTCGCAGCCCGTATGACACTCCGCTAGTTGCTAAGTCGCTTAACTATACGGCGGGCGATAGACTGATGGCTCCACGGATCCGACGAACGAGGTGAGCAGTGTGACCGAGGTCGACCTGACCACCCCCGGTGCCTGGGAGCAGACCGAGTCGCTCACGCTGCTGCGTGAGGTCATGGGGCTCGAGTCCGGCGTCCGCAGCCACCTCGCGGGCGCGGCCGGGCTCTCGGAGACAGAGGTGCACGCGCTGGAGCACCTCGCGCGCGCCCCCATCGGGCCGGCGGAGATCGCCCGCCTCCTCGACGTCTCGACGGCGGCGTCCACCGGCATCGTCGACCGTCTCGAGGCGCGCGGGCACGTCGAGCGCCGCCCGCACGTCAGCGACCGCCGCCGGACCGAGGTGGTGCTGACGGCCTCCGCCCGGCGGGAGGTCGTCTCGCACCTGGGCGAGATGTTCGGGGCGCTCGCGCGCCTGGACGCGTCGCTGAGCGACTCCGAGCGCGCCGTCGTCGTGCGCTACCTGCGCGGTGCGGTCGAGGCCGCGGCGCGCGCCTCCTGACGCGTCCCGCTCACCTCGGCCCGTCTCACCCCGGCCCGTCTCACCTCAGTCCGGCTGGATCGCGTCCCAGAGCAGCGCCGCCACCCCGGCCGTGCCCTCGCCCTCTCGCGGGTGGATCGCGTCGTCGTAGAGCCACTGCGGATGCGCCTGGGCCGTCGCCGACCAGTCGACGACGGCCGTGTTCGGATACTCCGCCGCCACGCGCCGCAGCAGCTCGTTGTTCGGCTCCTCCCACGCGACCGGCGCCTCGACGTCGACCAGGAAGACGCGTCGATCGGTCGTGGCGTCCAGGAGCCGGCGCAGGTCCGCCTCCTGGATCGGGCCGTTGGTGCCGCCGTGCACGAGGACGGTGTCGCCCAGCGTCCCCGCGTCGCGCGCGGCGATCACGAGGTCGACCATGGGGCGGAACTGCCGCGACGTCTCGGCGTCGACGCTCACGCCCAGGGCCTCCAGGTCGGGCGCGACCATCGCGAGGACCGAGTCGCCGACGGCTGTGACGCTCCCCAGGACCTCGGCCGGGGTGGGCGCCGGCGCCGCGCCCGGCTCCGTGGTCGCGGGGCCGGGCCGGGCGGTGGCGTCCGGCGCCGGAGCCAGGGATGTCGCACCCGCCGGAGCGGTGGGTGCCGCGTCCGGCGGTGGTGTCGGCGTCGTCGACCCGGCGGACGGCGCCGTCGGGCCCGGCGCCGGCGCCCCCTGCGCCGAGACCTCGGGCGCGCTGCGCGACTGCGCGCTCTGCCACGCGCGCTCGACGTCGGACGTCCGCCCCGGCACGAACGCGACGGCGAGCGCGAGCGCCGTCACCGCGACGAGCGCGACCGCGGCCACCCGACGCCGCCCGCGCGGACGGGTGGTGGAGCGCAGGGAGGTGACCCAGCGCCGCAGCGCACCCCGGCGCACCGGCTGCTCGACGAAGCGGTAGGACATCTCGGCCACCCCCAGGACGAGAGCGATGCGGAGGACCTGGACGAGCCACTCGGGGCCCGGGACGTCCAGCCCGGGCCGGGCGAGCACGAAGACCGGCCAGTGCCACAGGTAGATGCCGTAGGAGCGCGTGCCGAGCCAGCGCAGCGGCGGCAGCGCGAGCGCGCGGCCCAGGAGCGTGCCCGGGTGGGCGGCCGCGGCCACGAGCACGGCGGCCAGCAGGCTGAAGGACAGGAACCCGCCGCGGTACAGGCCGCTCGACAGCTCCGTCGCCGTCGCCATCACGCCGACCACGGCCACCAGGGCTCCGGCGCCGACGACGTCGGTGAGCGCCCCGGCGCGCCAGCGCGGCGTGACGTCGCTGCCCCGCAGCCAGCTCGTCCCCGTCGACGTTCGCGAGGGTGCCGACGCCGTCGAGATCGACCCCACCGACCCCGCCGGCCAGCTGCGCCAGGGCCGCCACACGCACGCGAGCGCGACCCCCGTCATGATCGGCGCGAGGTGGGTGTCGGTGCCGAAGTACAGGCGCGAGGGATCGAACGGCACGGGCATCTCGGCCACGACCGCCCAGGCCCCCATCAGCGCCGTCGAGGCGAGCGCGAACCCGAGCGCGATCCGACCGAGCACGCGGCGCCCCCACCGCAGCAGCACCCACGCGAGCAGCGGCGCCGCGAGGTAGAACTGCGCCTCGAGCGCGAGCGACCACAGGTGCCTTAGGAGCGGCGGTCGTCCGCCGGAGGAGAAGTAGGAGCTGTCGGTGGCGATCTGCCACCAGTTCGAGGAGTACGTGAGCGCGGCGAGGATCTCCCCGCGCAGCGCGTCCAGCTGCTCGCGCCAGACCAGGCCCGCGACGGCGACGGCGGCGACCACCGTCCACAGCGCCGGCACCAGGCGGGCGATGCGGCGGCGGTAGAAGCTGGCGACGTCGAGGCGCCCCGTCGTCGCGACCTCGTGCCCGATCAGCGCGGTGATGAGGAAGCCGGACAGGACGAAGAAGACGTCGACGCCCAGGAACCCGCCCGGGAGCCACGTGGCCCCCGCGTGGTAGGCGAGGACCGCGACGACGGCGAGCGCGCGGACGCCGTCGAGCCCCCGCAGGTGAGCGAAGGGGCGATGCGCCGGAACCGGCGGCGCGGGGGCGCGCTCCGCCGTCGGGCGCTCGGGGTGCGGACGCGTCTCGCGACGGGTGACCGGGCCCTCGGGCGGGCGATGCGCCGTCGGGGTGCTCGGGGATGCGGGCATCCGTCCGAGCGTGGTCGTCATGGATCGGGCCGTCCTGGGTGGTGCGGGTGGGTGCGGTCCCCGAGCCTAGGACACGCCCGTCCGCCCCGAGGTCAGGCCGACCCGCGTGCCGCCTCGATCTCGACCTTCGGCAGCGTGCGCGCCGGGAGGGTCTTCGGGCGCCAGCTCTCGCGCGTGGCCTCGAACGCGGTGATGTCGGCCTCGTGCTGCAGGGTCAGGCCGATGTCGTCGAGCCCCTCCATGAGGCGCCAGCGCGTGTAGTCGTCGATCTGGAACGGCACGGTGACCTCGCCCGCGCTCGCGGTGCGGTGCTCGAGGTCGACCGTCACCTCGGTGCCGGGGTCGTTCTCGAGGATCTTCCACAGGAGCTCGATGTCCTCCTGCGCCACGATGCCGGCCACGAGGCCCTGCTTGCCCGAGTTGCCGCGGAAGATGTCCGCGAAGCGGGAGGCGAGCACGACCTTGAAGCCGTAGTCCTTCAGCGCCCAGACGGCATGCTCGCGCGAGGAGCCGGTCCCGAAGTCGGGCCCGGCGACCAGCACCGTGCCGGCCTTGTACGCGTCCTGGTTGAGGATGAAGGAGGGGTCGCCGCGCCAGGCCGCGAACAGCGCGTCCTCGAACCCGGTGCGCGTGACGCGCTTGAGGTAGACGGCCGGGATGATCTGGTCGGTGTCGACGTTGCTGCGGCGCAGCGGGACGCCGACGCCGGTGTGGGTCGTGAACTTCTCCATGGTGTGCTCCCTCTCGCTCGCGCTCAGACCTGGACCAGGACCGCGGGGTCCAGGGGTGCCAGGGGCGTGCCGTCGAAGGTGGTCAGGTCGGTGCCGTCCGGCAGGTCGAGGTCGCTGAGCGAGGACAGCGTGCCGCGGATCGCCGTCGCCGCGGCCACGAGCGGCGAGACGAGGTGCGTGCGGCCGCCCTTGCCCTGGCGACCCTCGAAGTTGCGGTTCGACGTCGAGGCGGAGCGCTCGCCGGGGGCGAGCTGGTCCGGGTTCATGCCGAGGCACATGGAGCACCCCGCGTTGCGCCACTCGGCGCCGAAGTCCAGGAAGATCCGGTCCAGACCCTCGGCCTCGGCCTGCAGCCGCACCCGGGCGGAGGCGGGGACGACGAGCACGCGGACGTCGTCGTGCTTGTGGCGCCCCTGGATCACCTTGGCGATCGAGCGCAGGTCCTCGATACGGCCGTTGGTGCACGAACCCATGAAGACCGTGTCGACCTTGATCTCGCGCAGCGGCTGACCGGGGATCAGACCCATGTACTCGATGGCGCGCTCGGCGGCGACGCGCTCGTTCTCGTCCGCGATCTGCTCGGGCACGGGGATCGAGGCGCTGATCGGCAGACCCTGACCGGGGTTGGTGCCCCAGGTGATGAACGGCTCCAGGTCGCTCGCGCGGAGCTCCACCTCGACGTCGAAGGTCGCGTCGTCGTCGGTGCGCAGCGTCCGCCAGTACTCGACGGCGGCGTCCCAGTCCTCGCCCTGCGGGGCGTGCGGGCGACCCTCGACGTAGTCGAAGGTCGTCTGGTCGGGGGCGATCATGCCCGCGCGGGCGCCGGCCTCGATCGACATGTTGCAGATCGTCATGCGGGCCTCCATCGAGAGCTTCTCGATGGCCTCGCCGCGGTACTCCAGCACGTAGCCGGCGCCGCCGCCCGTGCCGATCTTGGCGATGATCGCCAGGATGATGTCCTTGCTCGTGGAGCCGGGGGGCAGGTCGCCGACGACGTTGATCGCCATGGTCTTGAACGGCTGCAGCGGGAGCGTCTGGGTGGCGAGCACGTGCTCGACCTCGCTCGTGCCGATGCCGAACGCGAGACCGCCGAAGGCGCCGTGCGTGGAGGTGTGGGAGTCGCCGCAGACGACCGTCATGCCCGGCATCGTCAGGCCGAGCTGCGGGCCGACCTGGTGCACGATCCCCTGGTCGGCGTCGCCGAGGAGTGAATGCGGACGCCGAACTCCGCCGCGTTGCTGCGCAGGGTGTCGATCTGCGTGCGGCTCGTGAGGTCCGCGATCGGCAGGTCGATGTCGAGCGTGGGGGTGTTGTGGTCCTCGGTCGCCATCGTGAGGTCCGGGCGGCGTACGGGGCGGCCCGCGAGCCGCAGACCCTCGAACGCCTGCGGGCTGGTGACCTCGTGGCACAGGTGGAGGTCGATGTACAGGAGGTCGGGCGCGCCGTCCTCCCCTTGCGCACGATGTGCGCCTCCCACACCTTCTCAGCCAGGGTCTTGCCCATACCGCTCACCTCATCGCGTTGCGCCCGGCGAGCAGATCGTGCAGCCGGGCGGACGAACCGTTGCGGCGATTGTGCTCGAACTCTCCGGCGCGCGAACTTGCGTCTCAGCGAGCGAGACGCCAGTATCAGCGCATGGACACAAGTGGAGTGGGCGTTCTCGACAAGGCGGCGATCGTGCTGGGTGCGCTCGAGGCGGGCCCCTCGACGCTCGCCCAGCTGGTCGCGGCGACGCACCTGGCGCGCCCGACGGCGCACCGCCTCGCCGTCGCCCTGGAGCACCACCGCCTGGTCGCCCGCGACCTGCAGGGGCGCTTCGTTCTCGGCCCGCGGCTGGCCGAGCTGGCTGCCGCCGCCGGCGAGGACCGGCTGCTCGCCGCCGCCGGTCCCGTGCTGACAGCGCTGCGCGACCACACCGGCGAGAGCGCGCAGCTGTTCCGCCGCCAGGGCGACTCGCGCATCTGCGTGGCCGCGGCCGAGCGGCCGATGGGGCTGCGCGACTCGATCCCGGTCGGGGTCCAGCTCGCGATGCAGGCGGGGTCGGCCGCGCAGATCCTGCTCGCGTGGGAGGAGCCGGACCGGCTGCACCGCGGGCTGCACGGCGCCTCCTTCACCGCCACGATCCTCTCGGGTGTGCGACGGCGCGGCTGGGCCCAGTCGGTCGCGGAGCGCGAGGCCGGGGTGGCCTCGGTGTCGGCTCCGGTCCGCGGCCCGTCGGGGCGCGTGGTGGCGGCGGTGTCGATCTCGGGCCCGATCGAGCGCATGACGCGACAGCCGGGTCGGATGCACGCCGCCGCGGTGATGAGTGCCGCGAACCGGCTGTCCGAGGTGCTCAAGCGCTCCGACGAGCACTGAGGGCCGCCCTCCATCGCGAGCATGCGCAGGACTGCCGTATCGACCCGATTTGGCAGTCCTGCGCATGCTCGACCCCTGTGCTTCCGCCACCCCCGCGCCGACCATGCGCACCACTGCCGTATCCACCCGATACGGCAGCCCTGCGCATGCTCGACGCCGTCCAACCCTGCACGCCCGGCCCGCCCACGCCGACCATGCGCACCACTGCCGTATCCACCCGATACGGCAGCCCTGCGCATGCTCGATACGAACAGGGTCGGCCCGGGACTGCCCCGCGCACCCCCACCCCCGTCGCACGGCGCGCCCCACACCACTCGCGAGAACGGCGGGTGCTGCTCGAAGGAGACCGCGCAGCAGCACAGGGCGTTCTCGGCCGCCGCAGGGTTCGTGAGAACGGCGGGTGCTGCTCGAGCCGGATCCCCGAGCAGCACAGGGCGTTCTCGGGAGTGGCGCCGGGACTCGGGCTCCGGCCGGCAGAACGAGATGGTCGCTCGCGTCGACGTCGACCGCGTCCGGGAATGACGAAGGCCCCCGATCCGAAGATCGGGGGCCTTGCGCTGTGACCCCAGCGGGATTCGAACCCGCGTTACCGCCGTGAGAGGGCGACGTACTAGGCCGCTATACGATGGGGCCGTGCTGGTCAGCCACCGGAGTGGCCTCGAAGACTCTAGCCGATCCTCGCCGTGAAGCGAAATCGGCCTGATTCCTCAAACCGCTGGGGTACCAGGACTCGAACCTAGAACAACTGAACCAGAATCAGCCGTGTTGCCAATTACACCATACCCCAAGGGGGTATCCGGATCGGATCTGCACCGGGTAATCCCGCCGCAGCCCTTCCTTCAACCGCCGGTCTACTGTACAAGCAAATCCAGGCCTGGCCAAACCGGCGGGATCACGCCGATCCTCCCCCGAGGCCGTCGACCCTCACTCGCCCAGCAGCCCGCGCAGGCTCGTCACGACGTCGACGCCCGCCTCCCGCGCCACCGCCGGGTCCTCGAGGTGCACGCCACCGCGCCGCACGCCCGGCCGGTCCAGCCACACCCCGCGCAGGCCGGCGCGGCGCGCCCCCACGCCGTCGACGTCGAGCTCGTCCCCGACGTACACGGTCTCGCCCGGCTCGGTCCCGAGCAGCCGGCACGCCTCGCGGAACAGCCGCGGGTCCGGCTTGCCGACCCCGAACGTGTCGAGCGTCACCAGGATCGCCACCCGCTCCCCCAGACCCGTCCGGGCGAACTTGTCCCGCGACAGCGCCAGCGGTGCGTTCGTCAGCGCGCCGAACGGCACCCCGGCGGCGTCCAGCGCGTCCAGGAGGGGGACGACGTCGTCGTGCACGCGCCACCCCGCCGCGAACCCCTCACGGAAGATCGCGTTCCAGTCCTCGAACAGCGCGGCGTCCACGGGCGGTCCGCCGAAGCGCTCGTGGACCTCCGCGGCGCGCAGCCGCCGCTGCTCCACCGCCGAGAGCTCGCCGGCCGTGTGCCGCCGGTAGAAGCCCTGCGCATCCGCCCGCCAGATCTCGAGCGCCTGGGCGACCTCCGCCGTCGTGAGGTGCGGGAGGTAGACCTCGGCGACGGCGTCGATCGCCGTGCCGAACGCGGCGCGCGTGTCGATCAGCGTGTCGTCGATGTCGAGCAGGACGGCGCGTACGCCGTCGAGCACGGGACCGAGGCGCGCGGCCGACGACGCCGCGGCGCTCACAGGCTGGCGCGCAGCGCCCGCAGGCGACCGAGCGAGGACTCGCGCCCCAGGATCTCCATCGACTCGAACAGCGGCGGCGAGATGCGCCGGCCGCTGACGGCCACCCGCAGCGGTCCGAAGGCCAGGCGCGGCTTCACGCCGAGACCGTCCACGATCGCCTCGCGCAGCGCGGCCTGGATCGGCTCGGCCGAGAAGTCCTCGAGCGGCTCGAGCGCGCCGATCGCGGCGTCGAGGACGTCGGCCGCCCCCTCCTTCAGAGTGGCGCGCGCGTCCTCCTCGATCACGACGGCGTCGCCCGCTGTGAACAGGAACGCCAGCATCTCCGGCGCCTCGCCCAGCAGGACCATGCGCTCCTGCACCAGGGCGCGGCAGCGTCGAGGATCTCGCGCTCGCGGTCACTCAGGAGGTCGTAGCTCGGGGCCGACAGCGTCTGCGCGAGGTACGGCACGAGCCGCGCGCGGAAGTCCTCCGGCGCGAGCATCCGCAGGTGGGTGGCGTTGATCGCCTCGGCCTTGGCGAGGTCGAACTGCGCCGGGTTGGGGTTCACGTCGGCGATGTCGAAGGCCTGGACCAGCTCGTCCATCGTGAAGATGTCGCGGTCCGCCGCGATCGCCCACCCGAGCAGCGCGAGGTAGTTCAGCAGCCCTTCGGGGATGAACCCGCGGTCGCGGTGCGTGAACAGGTTCGACTCGGGGTCGCGCTTGGACAGCTTCTTGTTGCCGGTGCCTCGCACGAGCGGCATGTGCGCGAACTGCGGCACCTCGGGGGCGACGCCGATCTCGACCAGCGCGCGGTACAGCGCGATCTGTCGGGGCGTGGAGGACAGCAGGTCCTCGCCGCGCAGCACGTGGGTGATGCCCATGAGGGCGTCGTCGACCGGGTTGACGAGTGTGTACAGCGGCTTGCCGTCCGCGCGTACGACGACGAAGTCCGGCACCGACCCGGCCGCGAACGTCACCTCGCCGCGGATGAGGTCGGTGAACGTGATGTCCTCCTCGGGCATCCGCAGGCGCCACACGGGCTCGCGCCCGGCCGCGAGGAAGGCCGCGACCTCGGCCTCGCTCAGGTCGCGCTCGGCGTTGTCGTAGCCCATCTGGGCCGGGCGACCGGCCGCCGCGTTGCGCGCCTCGATCTCCTCCGGCGTCGAGAACGAGGGGTAGATGTGCCCACCCGCGCGCAGCTGCTCGACGACGCCGGTGTAGATCTCCCCGCGCTGCGACTGGCGGTAGGGCCCGTCGGGGCCACCGACCTCGATGCCCTCGTCCCAGTCGATCCCGAGCCAGCGCAACGACTCGATGATCGCGGCGTAGGACTCCTCGGAGTCGCGCGCGGCGTCGGTGTCCTCGATGCGGAAGACGAACGTGCCGCCGGTGTGCCGGGCCTGCGCCCAGTTGAACAGCGCGGTCCGGATCATCCCGACGTGCGGGGTGCCCGTGGGTGACGGGCAGAAGCGGACCTTGACGGGGCGGGAGGTAGGCGTGCTCACGGTGGACCAGCCTAGGTGAGGGCCGCCGTCGGGCCGGAAGCCTCGGTCCGGCGGCGGATCAGCGGCGCAGGACCGGGTTCGACAGGCGGCCGATGCCGTCGATCTCCACCTCGACGCGCTGGCCGGCCACCATCGGGCCGACGCCGGCCGGCGTGCCCGTGAGGATCACGTCGCCCGGGAGAAGCGTGAAGATCGTCGAGACGTACGCGACGAGCTCGTGCACGCCGCGCACCATCTGCGCCGTCGAACCGTCCTGCACGACCTCACCGTCGAGGTAGGTGCGCACGCCGAGGTCGCCCGGGTCCAGGTCGGTGGCGATGTACGGGCCGAGCGGGCACGAGGAGTCGAACGCCTTCTTCAGCGCCCACGGACCGGTGGCGCCCTGGTCGCGCGCGGTGACGTCGTTCGCGGCGGTGTACCCGAAGATCACGTCGCCCGCACGCGTCACCGGCACGTCCTTGCAGATGCGCGAGATGACGACGGCGAGCTCGCCCTCGTAGTGGACGTCGCTCGAGAACGAGGGCAGCACGATCGGGTCGTCCGGCCCGATGACGGCCGTGTTCGGCTTGAGGAAGACCATCGGCGCCTCGGGGACCTCGTTGCCGAGCTCCGCCGCGTGCTCGGCGTAGTTGCGGCCGATGCCCACCACCTTGGAGCGCGGGATGACCGGCGCGAGCACGCGCACCGCGTCGCCGGGCAGCACCTGGCCGGTCCGCTCCACCCCCGCGTAGAGCGGGTCACCCGCGATCAGCGCGTAGGTGAGGTCCTCGCCCTCCCCCTCGACGACGGCGTAACGGGGGTCGTCGCCGACGGCGACACGAGCGATCAGCATGTCCCCAGCCTAGGCGGCGCGACCGGTCGGGCAGCGACGTCAGGCGGCGTCGTCGCCCTGGCCGTTCACGAGCTCGGGGTCGGGAACCATCGACAGCGCCCCGGCGACCGCGCCCCACGCCAGCGCCGGCAGCGTGTGCGCCAGCCGCGCACCCGCGGCGCGGCGCGCCTCGCCGCGGCGGAAGATCCAGCGCTCGGTCGCCACCGTCCCGACGATCGACGCCGCGAACGTGGCCCCGGCGACGGCGGCCATCACCGCACCCCGCTCGGGTGGGATCCGGCGGATCAGGTCCGCGGTCGTGTGCTCCGGGTGCCCGGGCTGCTCGGGCTGCTCGGGCTGACCAGGGTGCCCGGCGTCACCGACGCCGTCGTGCTCGGGGGCCGCGAGCGCTGCCGCGGCGCGCGACTCGCGCCAGTCCCGGACGGCGATGCCGGTGATGGCGATCATGAGCGCGGTCTTGAGCACGCCCCGCGCCGCGCGCGAGCGGATGACGTCGGGGCTGGCGAAGTAGGCGGTCGTGAGGACCGCGGTACCCAGAGCGGGGCGGACGCGGTCGGCGAGGGCGGCGGTCGGCGTGCTGGTCACGGGGATCTCCGTCGGTCGGGGTCGGGGACGCACCGGTTCGGGTGCGCCGCGGCACCCGCCCACGGTAGGCCGTGCCGGTGGGCGGCGCCCCGGCGCTGGAGCGCCGAGCGTCTCAGCGGCGGGCGACGACCTCGCCGTGCACCATCGCGAACCAGCCGTCGTCGCTCTCGCCCCAGGCTCGCCAGGCCTGCGCCAGGTCCTCGAGCGCTCCGGCGTCCGCGAGCCCGAGCCGGGTCGCCTCCTCCGCGAACCGCGAGTGCCGGACGCGGTCGGCCCACACCCCCGCCCACCAGGGCCGGGTCGTCTCGTCCGCGTAGCACCACGTCGACGCCGTCACCGTCGTGTCGGTGAACCCGGCGGCCCGGACCCAGGAGAGCAGCCGCGGTCCGGCGTCGGGCTCGCCGCCGTGGCTCCGCGCCACCCGCTGGTACACCTCCAGCCAGCGCTCCAGGCCCGGGACGAGCGGGAACCAGCGCATGCCGCCGTAGTCGACGTCGCGCACGGCCAGCACGCCGCCCGGGCGCAGGACTCGCCGCATCTCCACGAGCGCCGAGACCGGGTCGGGCAGGTGCTGCAGCACCTGGTGCGCGTGCACGACGTCGAAGCTCGCGTCGCCGTAGGGCAGCTCGTGGACGTCGGCCTGCTCGAACGAGACCGTCTCGACGTCCCGCGCGACGGCGAGCTCCGACGCCTTCATCAGCACCTCGACCGACGTGTCGATCCCGACCACGCGCCCGGGGGCGACGATCTGGGCGAGGTCGACGGTGATGGTGCCCGGACCGCAGCCGACGTCGAGCAGGTCGAGCCCGGGCCCGAGGTCGTCCAGCAGGTAGGCCGCCGAGTTCCGCGCGGTGCGCCAGGTGTGGGACCGCAGCACGCTCTCGGCGTGGCCGTGGATGTAGCGGGACATGGCAACCTCCTCGTCGCGTGACTCCACCGTAGCGCTCGCCCCGGACCGCGCCCGGCGGCGGGGCGACGTCTCCTAGGCTTGGCCGCGATGAGCGCACCGCAGTTCCCCCCGGGGACTCCCCTGCCCGCGACGGCGTCCGTGCCCGGCGTCGCCCCCGCGCCGACCCCCGGCTCGGCCCCGGGCCCGGCCGGCAGCCCGGCGACGTCGGCGCTTCCCGGTCGCGTCGAACCCCGCCGCCGGCTCGGCGGCGTCGACGTCGCGCGCTCGATCGCCGTCCTCGGCATGCTCGTGGCACACCTCGGCACCGGCCACGACGCCCGCGGCGGCGGCTGGGGCGAGCAGTGGATGTGGATCTTCGACGGCCGCTCCTCCGCCCTGTTCGCGACGCTCGCCGGTGTCAGCCTCGCCCTGCTGTCGCGCTCGACGGCGCGCGAGGACCGCCCGGGCTGGCGCGTGCTGCGGGCCCGGATCGCCGTCCGCAGCCTGCTGCTCCTGGGGCTCGGTCTCGTGCTGCAGCTGCTGGGGACGCCCGTCGTCGTCATCCTCACGATCTACGCCGTGCTGTTCCTGCTCGCCCTGCCGCTCCTGCGCCTGGGGAACGGGTGGCTCCTCGGCCTGGCCGCCCTGGCAATCACGCTGGGCCCCGTGGTCGTGCACGGTCTGCGGCAGTCCTTCACCGGGGGCGTCCAGCCGACCGTGATCTACCTGTGGGAGGGCCCGGTCGTCGGTGAGCTGGTGCTCGGCTACTACCCCGCGATCGTGTGGATGGCCTACGTCCTGGTCGGGATCGTCGTCGGCCGCGGCGCGCTCGCCTCGCGCCGCTACGCCGCCGGGCTCGTCGGCGTCGGCGTGGTCCTCGCCGCGAGCGCCTACGGTCTCGGCGCCGCGCTCGCCAGTGGTGAGCGGTCCGGGCCGTTCGATCCCCTGTTCTGGCCCGACGTGCTGGTCTCGATCGAACCGCACTCCGACTCCGGCCTCGAGGTGACGGGCAACATCGGGGTGGCGCTCGCCGTCATCGGCGTGTGCCTCCTCGCGACGTCGATCCGCGCCGGCGACCTCGCCCTCGCCCCGCTCGCGGCCCTCGGCTCGATGTCGCTGACGATCTACTCGATCCAGCTCGTCGTCATCGCGATCCTGGGCGAGAACGCCGTCTACTACCCGGAGTCCAACGTGCCGCTGGTCGCGCTCGCGGCGGCGTCGATCGCGTTCGCCTGGGCC
This sequence comes from Litorihabitans aurantiacus, assembly GCF_030161595.1. Taxonomy (NCBI): domain Bacteria; kingdom Bacillati; phylum Actinomycetota; class Actinomycetes; order Micrococcales; family Beutenbergiaceae; genus Litorihabitans; species Litorihabitans aurantiacus. The sequence continues at coordinate 836,554 of NZ_BSUM01000001.1, read as the reverse complement.
TGGCGCCTCACCCTCGGCCAGGGTCCGCTGGAGCGGCTGCTCAAGCTCACCTCGGTCGCCGCGACGCGGGGGATGACGAGGTGACGACGTGACGACCGAGGTGGTCGCGCCGCGTGTTCCGGAGCGCGGCGTCGTCCTCGACCCCGCGAGCTGGCAGCGGCTGGAGGACGACCACGTCACGCGCGCCGAGCGCCTCACCGCCCCCTTCCGCGACCGCCGCGCGCGCGGGGCGACGCACGCCGTCGAGGACTTCCTCTTCACCTACTACCCCCTCAAGCCGGGGGCGCTCGCGCGCTGGAGCCCCGGCGTCGGGGTGGGGCTCGCGGGGGCGGGCGAGCACCGGCTCGCGCACGCGCGCTGGTTCGCGGAGCACGACGGCGTCGTGGCGCTCGACGCCGTCGCGTTCCGCCGGGACCGGGGCGGCGCCGTGCGCTTCCACCACCGGCTGCTGGGCGCCGTGACCGACCGCCCGGCGCGGTTCGACTGCTTCGGGCTGCACGAGTGGGCGATGGTCTACGGCGAGGCCGCTGGTGAGCACCGGCACGCGCTGCCGCTCCGCCTCGGCGAGGCGGGCACCGACCGCGTGGTGCGCGAGCACCGGCTGCAGTGCAGCCACATCGACGCGTTTCGGTTCTTCACCGACGACGCCCGGCCGCTCAACTCGCTCGCGCCGACGCGCGAGACGCAGGTCGACCTCGACCAGGGCGGCTGCCTGCACGTCGGCATGGACCTGATGAAGACGGTCGTCCACCTGGGCCCGGCGGTCTCGGGTGACCTCGCGCTCGCGACCTTCGAGCTCGCCGCCGAGATCCGCGAGCTCGACATGCGGGCCTCGCCCTACGACGTCTCCTCGTACGGGCTGACACCCGTGCGCATCGAGGAGCCGGCCGGGAAGGCGGCCTACGTCGCGGCGCAGCGGGACCTCAGCGCCCGGGCGGCACCGATCCGGGCGCGACTGCTGACCGTCTGCGAGGCCGTGCTGGCGGCGTAAACGCTGCCGCACCCCGCCGCCCGGTCGCGACCACCCCCGGGGCGCAGGTGGACGCGGCGCCCTCCCGACCGTCATGCTCAGCCCATGTCCTCCGGCCCCCGCGACGTCGTGGCTGCGCTCTACGAGCTCCCGCCGGAGGAGTTCGTCGCGGCCCGGGCGCGTGAGGTCGCGGCCCTGCGAGCGAGCGGGGACGAGGTCGGTGCGGCACGGCTGCGCAAGGTCGCCAAGCCGACGGTCGCGGCGTGCTGGGTCAACACCCTGCACCGCCACTGGCCCGACGAGCTCGAGCAGCTGCTCGCGCTCGGCGCCGATCTCCGGGCCGCCACCCTCGCCCGCGACCGCGCCGAGCTGATGCGGCTGGACCGCGCCCGTCGCCTGCGCGCGGACGGCCTGGTCTCGCTCCTGTGGCACCACGGGGAGGAGCAGGCCGCGAGCGGGCTGCGACCGCCGTCGAACGAGACCCTCACCCGCGTGCTCGAGACGCTCACCGCGGCGGTCATGGACCCCGAGGTCGCCGACGTCGTGCGCGCCGGGACCTGCGCCCGGACCGTGGTGCACGAGGGGTTCACGCTCGTGACCGCGCTGATGGCGGTCGACGAGCGTCCGGCGGGGCCGACCGTGACCCTCCTGCCGGCGCCCGACGGCGATCCGGACGGCGACAGCGACGACGACACCGCCGAGGACACCTCCCCGCGGGCGCCGTCGTGATCCAGCGCGCCACCGCCGACCTCGTGGACGCCGAGAACGACCTCGCGGCGGCCCGCGAGACCGTGGAGTCCCTCGAGACGATGCTCGAGGCGCTGGAGGGTGAGCTCGCCGCGATGATCCGGGACCGCGACTCCACGCGCAGCAACGTCGCGACCTGGCGCACCACCCTGCGCAGCGCGGAGCGACGCGCCCGGACCGCCCGTTCCCGGCTGGAGGCGCTCACGGGCGACGACCCCGCGCCCCGATGACTGAGCCGCCACCCCGCGACGCGACCACCGAGGGTCCGACGTCCTACACGACGCTGCGGCGCGACGTCGTCGTCGAGCGCGAGATCTCCCGGTCGCGCTTCCTGACCTTCCTCTCCCCCGTCCCCGACGAGCCGGCGGCGCGCGAGCGCATCGCGGACGTGCGAGCGCTGCACCCGCGGGCGCGGCACCACGTCACCGCGATGATCCTGGGTCCGCGGCGCGACCTCGAGCGCAGCAACGACGACGGCGAGCCCTCGGGTACGGGCGGCGCGCCGATGCTGGACGCGCTGCGGGCGGCCGGGGTGAGCGACGTCGTCGCGATCGTGGTGCGGTACTTCGGCGGGGTCCTGCTCGGGACCGGTGGGCTCGCGCGCGCGTACCGCGGCGGGGTCGTCGACGCGCTGGCGCAGGCGAGCCTCCGGCGTCGCACGCTGCTGCGCAGGCACGCCGTCCGGGCCTCCTACGCGCAGGCCGCGGCGATCGAGGCGGAGGCGCGGCGGCGCGGCTGGGTCCTGGAGGCGACCTACGGGGAGGAGGTCGAGCTGCTGATCGACGCCGATCCGGACCGCACCGGCGAGGTGCACCGCGTCGTCGAGCGCGCGAGCGCGGGCGCGGCGGGCGTGCGTGACGTCGGCGAACGCTGGGTGTGACGACGACGTCGGGGCCGGAGGGTCAGTACCGGCCGTCCATCCGGTCGACGGTGTGCTTGGCCTCCTTCAGACCCCACCCGGTCTCCTCGCGCACGCGCTTGATCGCCTCGATCTTGCGGTTCCGCCGCAGCAGGTCGATCACGAGCTCGCTCGGCTCGTAGCCCACCGGGGAGCCCCACGCGGGTGCGCCCCGACGTCCGACGGCCGCCACGGGGGCGTCGGAGACGCCCGGGAAGGCGCCACCCCGTTCGAGTGCCGCGAGGCGGACGGACAGCTCGCGCACCTGGCGCTCGAGCTCGACCACCCGTCGCTCCAGGGCGGGGTCACCGGCGGAGAAGAGTCCCATCGAGCCATCATCCGACGCGGACCACGCCCGAGGGGGACCTAGCATCGACGGCGTGGATCAGGCCGCCCCCGTGACGCCGCCCCTCGTCGCGTGGTGGGACCGCCGCCAGGTCCCCCTGTACCTCGCGGCCATCGGCGCGGGTGCGCTCGTGGGCCTGGCGTGGCCCGGCGTCGCACCCCTGCTCGAGCACGCCGTCGAACCCGTGCTGGGCCTCCTGCTGCTGGCGACGTTCCTCGGGGTCCCGATGGCCGAGGTCGGGCGCGGGCTGCGGGACGCGCGGTTCCTGGGGGTCGTGGTCGCCGCGAACTTCGTCGCCGTGCCCCTGCTGGCGTGGGGGCTGTCGCGGTTCGTGGCCGACGACCGGGCGCTGCTGCTCGGCGTCCTGCTCGTGCTGCTGACCCCGTGCGTCGACTACGTGATCGTCTTCACCGGCCTCGCGGGCGGTGCGCGAGCCAGGCTGCTGGCCGCGGCGCCGCTGCTGATGCTGCTGCAGCTCGCGCTCCTCCCGCTGTTCCTGCGGGTGTTCGCAGGTGGCGACGTCGTCGCCCTGATCGAGGTCGGGCCGTTCGTCCGGGCGTTCATCGTGCTGATCGCCCTGCCGCTCGGGGCCGCCGCCCTGATCCAGGCCCTGGCTCGACGGCGCGGCGCGGCCGGGCGCGTCGGTCGGCGGATCGAGAACGGCGCGGCCACCGGGATGGTCCCGCTGATGATGGCGACGCTCGCGGTGGTCGTCGGGTCGCAGATCGCCGCCGTGGGCGACGAGCTCGCGGCGCTCGTGCGGGTCGTCCCGCTCTACGTCGCCTTCGTGGTCGTCGCGGTCGCCCTGGGGATCGCGGTGGGCCGGCTCGCGCGGCTCGACGTCCCCGCCACGCGCGCCGTCGCGTTCTCGACGGCGACGCGCAACTCCCTGGTCGTCCTCCCGCTCGCCCTGGCGCTGCCGGCGCCGCTCGCGCTGGCGCCGCTCGCCGTCGTCACCCAGACGCTGGTCGAGCTCGTGGCGATGGTCGTGCTCGTGCGGCTCCTGCCGCGCCTCGTGCCGCACCGCGCGTGAAGAGCCGGCCGGGGCGCCACGGGCCCTGGCGTCAGTCGAGCGCGCGCACGCCGTCGAGCGCCTCCTGCAGCACCTCGGGGAGGGCGACGCGACCTGGCCCGCGCAGCGACCACGCCCGCACGGCCGCGAGCAGCGCCCCCGCGAGCGCCGCGCCGAGCGCCTCGGCGGCGAGCGCCGTCGCGCCCCGGCCCCGCAGGTGGGTCGCGACGGCGTCGCGCACGTCCGCGAGGCGGCGCACCGCGGCGAGGCGCAGGTCCTCCCCCAGACCCATCACCGACTCCTGGGCGAACGCGAGCGCGACGTTGTCGGGTCCGAGGTCCGCCGCGAAGACGCGCAGCTCCCGCTCGACGTCGGCGCGCGGCGAGTCGGTCTGCGAGCAGTCGCGCAGGCGTGCGGCGAGCGCGAGCACCTGCTCGTCGAACGCGGTCCACAGCAGGTCGCTCTTGGTGTCGAAGTAGTTGAAGAAGGTCGAGCGGCTCACGCCCGCCCGCATCGTCACCTCGGCCACCGACGTCGCGGCGTACCCCTGCTCGAGGAACAGCTCGCAGGCGGCCTCCTCCAGGAGCGCCCGCGAGGCGACGCGGGGGCGACCGACGCCGCGTGTGGTGGTCATCACGCGATCCTAGATCGGTCGACGCCGAACGAACCACCTATTCTTGGACGGCGACCACGAACGGTCGCGTCCCGACGACTCGGAACCGAGGATCCTCGTGCGCCGCCACGCCCCCGTCATCGCCCTCAGCACCCTCGCCCTCGTCCTGTCCGCCTGCAGCGGCGGAGGGAACGACGAGACCGTCGCCCCCGTCGGAACGGGCGTCGACGGCGGCACGCTCGTCTACGCCACGGGTGACGCCGAACCCACCTGCCTCGACCCGCACGTGGGCGGCAACTACCCCCAGGCGCTGATCTCCACGCAGTACCTCGAGCCACTCGTCGGGCGGGACGCCGACGGCACGATCACGCCGTGGCTCGCGAGCGACTGGTCCGTCAGCGAGGACGGCCTGACCTGGGACTTCACCCTCCCCGCGGACCGCACGTTCACCGACGGCACCCCCGTGGACGCGGCCGCGGTGAAGGCGAACGTCGAGCACCTCCAGGATCCCGACACCGCCTCCTCCACGGGCTTCCTCGCCGTCGCCAAGGTCCGCGAGGTCGAGGTGGTCGACACGACCACGGCGCGCTTCCACCTCACCGCACCGGACTCGGCGCTGCTGGAGTCGATGTCGCAGCAGTGGACGGCGATCCAGTCGCCCGCGGGCATCGCGCGCGGCCAGGAGGCCAACTGCGCGGCCCCGATCGGGACGGGCCCCTTCGTCGTGGAGAACTGGGTGCCGCAACAGCAGGTCGACCTCGTGCGCAACGACGACCACGTGGCCCCCGACGGCGAGCCCGCCCCCGCGATCCTGGACGGCATCACCTGGCGCTTCCTGCCGGACGCCGCCACGCGCTACGCCGCGCTGCAGTCGGGTCAGGTGAACGTCATCGACAACCCGCAGCCCGACGCGATCGTGGCCGCCGAGGGCACCGACATCACCCACGTCGACGCGCCGCGGCCTGGCAGCGTCAACCGCATCGAGCTCAACACCGCCCAGGCGCCGTTCGACGACGCCGCCGTGCGCGAGGCGTTCATCCGCTCCGCGAACCCGGAGCCCGGGATCGAGACGCTCTTCGCGGGGGTGACCGCGCCGTCCTACTCCCCGCTCGCCTCGGTGGAGCCGACCGCCTACTCCGACGAGAGCCTCTTCGGCTACGACCTCCAGGCGGCCGAGGCGCTCCTGGACGGTGCCGGCTGGAGCGAGCGCGACGCCGAGGGCTACCGCGTGCGCGACGGCGAGCGCCTCACCGTCCGCTTCCCCGTGAGCACGAACCAGTCGGTGGCGGCCGAGCAGTCGCTGTTCGAGCAGATCCAGGCGAGCACGGACGAGGCGGGCTTCGAGGTCGTGCTCGAGCCGATGGACCTGTCCGCCTGGTACGGCGCTCTCGCCGCCAACGAGTACGAAGCCGTCAGCGCGCCCTACACGAAGGTCGGCCCGGACGTGCTGCGGATCCTGTACCACTCCGACTCGACGCAGCCCGCGCCGTCGGGCTACTTCGCCAACCACGTCCAGGTGAAGGACCCGGAGCTGGACGCGCTGCTGGACGCCGCCTCCGCCAGCCAGGACGAGGCCGAGCGGACCGACCTGTACGCGCAGGCCCAGGCCATCGTGCTGGAGGGCTACTACATCCTCCCGCTCTACGACCAGCAGAACCACTTCCTCACCCGCGGGGTCACGGGGGTCGAGACGCTGGGGACGGTCTCGACGCCGACGTTCGCGGGCGCCGCACTGACGAGTTCCTGAGCACGCGGAAGACGGAGCAGGTCGGGTGAGAATGGCGTCGTGAGCCTCGCGCGCCCGGTCCTGGGCACCCTCCTGACGGCGCTCGGGCGTGCCGCGCTCGTCGTGTGGGTCACGGCCACGATCGTCTTCCTCGCGCTGCGGGCCGGCGGGCGCGACCCGCTCGAGGCGATCCTCGGGGGCCGGGGTCGCAGGCCGGGCCCGACGCCGTCGCCGCCGCCCGTCTCGAGTACGGGCTCGACCAGCCTTTCGTGCTGCAGTACCTCGACCAGCTCTGGCGCGTGGCGACCCTCGATCTCGGGACCTCGTTCTCGCGCCGCCTGCCCGTGGCCGACCTGCTGCGCGAGGCGTTCCCGAGCACGCTCGTGCTCGCGGCGGCGGCGCTCGTGCTGGCGTGGCTCATCGCGCTCGCGGTGGCGGTGGTCGCGGTGAGCGCACGGGGACCGGTCGGACGCGCCGTCGCGGCGGTGCTGCGCGGCCTCGAGCTCGTGGCCACGGTGACACCGCACTTCTGGCTGGGGGCCGTGCTCATCGCGCTCGTCGCGGCGGGGCTGGGGTGGCTGCCGCCGACCAGCACGCCCGGCGACCTCGCCGGACTCGTGCTGCCGTCACTGACGCTCGCCGTCCCGCTCGCCGGCTTCCTCGGGCAGCTGATGCGCGACGGCCTCGAGGAGGCGCAGACCGCCCCGATGGCGACGACGGCGCGTGCCCGCGGCGCCGGCCCCGTGCGCCTGTTCGCGCGGCACACGCTGCGCCACGCGAGCCTGCCCGTGCTCGCCCTCTCCGGCTGGGCGTTCGGGTCCCTGCTCTCGGGTGCGGTGGTCGTGGAGCTGCTCTTCGGCCGACCGGGGCTCGGGCGACTGCTCGTGGACGCGACGCTCGTGGGAGACGTCCCGCTGGTGATCGGCGCGGTCGTGCTCGTGGCGCTGCTGTACGTGGTGATCGTGACGCTCACCGACCTCGCCGAGCGCGCGCTCGATCCGCGGACGCGGGCCGAGGGTGGCGGGCGGCGGCGGGGTCGTCGCGGTGGGACCGGCGGGCCGACGACGGCGTCGGCGACGTCGTCGGCCGCCCGCGAGCAGCCGGTGGCCCTCTCGTGAGGGCGACGGCCGCCCGGCTGGGCGTCCCGGGCGGGGTCGCGCTCGCCGTCGTGCTCCTCATGGTGACCGCCGTGGTCGCACCCGACGTGATCGCCCCCGGCGACCCCACCGCGATCGACCCCGCCGGCGCCATGCGCGCACCGGGCTGGGGCGTGTGGTTCGGCACGGACGAGTCCGGGCGCGACGTGTGGACGCGCGTGGTGCACGGTGCGTCGGCCTCGCTCGGCGTCGGGCTCGCGGCGACGGCGATCGGCACCGGGCTCGCGCTCGTGCTGGGGTTCGCGGCAGGCCTGGGTCCCCGGTGGCTCGACGCCGGCGTCGCACGCGTCGTCGAGGTGCTCTACGCGCTGCCGACGATGGTGCTGGCGCTGCTGCTGGTGGCGGTGCAGGGTCCCGGGGTCGGGGCGTCGGTGCTCGCCGTCGGGCTCGCGACGGCGCCCGGGTACGCCCGGATCCTGCGCGCGCGGGCGCGCACCGTGGCGGGTTCGGGGTACGTCGCGGCCGCGCGGCTCGAGGGCCGCGGCGGCGCCTGGATCCTGGGTCGGCACGTGCTGCCGAACGCGCTGTGGCCGCTCGTGGCCGTGGTGACGCTCGGCGTCGGGCAGGCCGTGGTGTGGGTGGCGGCGCTGAGCTTCATCGGGCTGGGGGCGCTCCCGCCGTCGCCGGAGTGGGGCGCGATGCTGAACGCCGGCCGGATCTACCTCACCTCGGCGTGGTGGCTGACGGTGTGCCCGGGGCTCGCGATCACGGCCACGGCGGCGGCGCTGACCGTGCTGGGGCGTCGGCTGGGGCGGGTGGCGGGATGAGCGACACGGGTGGCGGCACGAGCGACGCGGGTGGCGGGAGCGACGCAACGCCGTCCTCGCGCGTGCTGACGGTCGAGGACCTGACGGTGGCGTTCGGGCGCGGCCGGCGTGGTCGGGATGCGACACCCGTGCTGCACGGGGTGTCGCTGCACGTGGACGCGGGCGAGTGCGTCGCCGTCGTGGGTGAGTCCGGGGCGGGCAAGTCCGTGCTGTCGCGGGCGCTGCTGGGGCTGGCCGGCGAGGGCGGTTCGCGCGCCCACGTGGCGGCGGCCCGCCTCGAGCTGGCCGGGCAGGACGTGCGCGGGGCCGGGCAGCGACGGTGGCGGCGCCTGCGCGGGCGACGGGTGGGCCTCGTGATGCAGGACGCGCTCGGCTCGCTGGACCCGCTGCGCACGATCGGGGCGGAGGTCGCCGAGACGCTCGACGCGCACGGCGGGCGGACCCTGCCGCGCGCTCGGCGGCGCGAGGCGGTCCTGACCGCGCTCGCCGACGCCGGGCTCGACGACCCGGCGCTGCGCGCGTCCCAGCGCTCCGGTGACCTCTCGGGCGGGATGCGCCAGCGCGCGCTCATCGCCTCGGCGATCGTGGGGTCGCCGGACCTCCTCGTGCTCGACGAGCCGACCACGGCGCTGGACGCGACCGTCGCCTCCGGGGTGCTGGCGCTGCTCGCCCGGCTGCGGGACTCCGGCAGCGCGATGGTGCTCGTGAGCCACGACCTGCGCGCGGTCGCGCGCGTGGCCGACCGGGTGGTGGTGCTGCGGGACGGACTCGTCGTCGAGGAGGGGCCGACGGCGCGGGTGCTCTCCTCGCCGTCGCACCCGTACACGCGGCGGCTGGTGGACGCCGTGCCGCGGGGGCCGAAGTCGCGTTCCGCGGCGCGAGCGACGGCGGAGGCCCCGCCGTCGGGCCCTCCGGCGCTCGAGGCGACCGGGGTGTCACGCACCTACGGCCTTCCCGGCGGTGGCGTCGTCCGCGCGGTGGACGACGTGTCGGTGACGCTGCTCCCGGGACGCGCGCTCGGCGTCGTCGGCGAGTCGGGGTCGGGCAAGTCGACGCTCGCGCGCCTGCTGCTCGCGGCCGAGCGGCCCGACGCCGGCGAGGTGACGCTCGGCGGCGAGCCGTGGAGCGCGCTGACCGAACGGGCACGGCGACCGCTGCGGCGCCGGGTGCGGCTGGTGCCGCAGGACCCGCTGGCGAGCGTCGACCCGCGGCTCGACGTCGCGGCCGTGCTGCGCGACGCCGCTCGCAGCGCCGGGCGGCGTCCCGGTGACGGCGCAGCCCTCCTCGCGCAGGTGCTGCTCGGTCCGGAGATCCTCGCGCGACGCCCCCGGACGCTGTCGGGCGGTCAGCGCCAGCGCGTCGCGATCGCCCGGGCGCTGGCCGCCGACCCCGACGTGCTGGTGTGCGACGAGCCCGTCTCCGCGCTCGACGTCACCGTGCAGGCCGAGATCCTGGCGCTGCTGCTCCGGCTGCAGGCGGAGCGTGGGCTCTCGCTGGTGCTGATCTCGCACGACCTCGCCGTGGTGCGGCAGGTGTGCGACGACGTCGTGGTGATGAAGGACGGCGCGGTCGTCGAGCGGGGTGAGGTGGAGGCGGTGTGGGCGGCGCCCGCGCACCCGTTCACCCGCGCGCTGCTCGAGGCGGGGACGTAGGGGTCCCGTTCGGCGCTCGGCTCAGTCCTTTGCGTCGTGTCCGCCCTCCGGTGCGGGCGCCTCGGGTGCCGGGGTGCTCGAGGTGTCCGTCGCGGTCGCGGCAGGCGATGCCGTCGCCGTCGCCACCGGTGTCGTCGCGCGACCGTGACGGATGCGGCGCACGAGCAGCACCGCGCCCCCGAGCGCAGCGGCCACCACGAGCCACGGCAGGAGCACGCCGAGCACCACGAGCGCACCGGTGACGAAGGTGGTCAGGCTCCCCCAGCCGTCGGACAGGCCGCTGCTGAACCCGCGCGGCTCCACGGCCGGCTCCTCCTCGTCCTCCTCCGCCACCGTCAGCTCGAGCGTGATGGTCGACATCGCCGCCTGGTCGCCGAGCCGGTTGCGCTGCGAATGGAGCTCCTCGAGCTCGGACTGGCGCGCGGTCAGCGCGGACTCGGCCTCGATGAGCTCGGCGTTGGTCGTGGCGTTCGCCAGGAGGTTCTCGAGCCGCTCCACGGAGAGCTCCTTGGCGCGGATGCGCGCGTCGAGGTCCTGCACGGTGCCCGTCACGTCCTCGGCCTCGATCTCGCTGCGGACCGTGTCGCCGACCGTGTCGAGCTCGGTGAGCGTGGCCGTGAGGACCTCGGACGGGATGCGGGTGACGAGCGTCGCCGAGGCCGGCTCGTCCTCGGTCTCGGCGACAATCGAGCGGCTGTCGATCCAGCCCGCGGCGCCCTCCACGATCGTGACGACCTCGCCGGCGGCGGCGACCGGGTCGTCCACCACGACGTCCACCCAGCCGGTGGAGATGACCTGGCGGTCGGCGGCCGCGGCGCCGGTGGTGACGGAGGCGGGGGCGGTCGTCGCTGCCTCGTCACCGGCGGCTGGTCCGCTCGTCGACCCGGACTCGCTCCGGGCCGACTCGGAGCTGCCGCCGGCCCGGTCCGCGCTGTCGCCCGACATCGGCATCGCCGGCACGCCCGACGTGTCACTGGCGCCCCCGCCGGTGCAGCCCGCGAGGAGCACGAGTCCGACGGCGAGGGCGGCGGTGGTCGACGCCGTCGCAATCGGGTTGGCGGCCCGGGTGGTGCGACCGGGACGCGGTGTCCTGGCGGGCGGTGCTGCGGAGGTGCCTCGTGCGCTCATCGTCCGGCCTTCCCTCGTCGGTGGGCGTTCGCCCCGTGACCCCAGGGTGTCCGCGGAACGGCGTGATCTTGCAGGACCGCCTAGATCGTGACGCGTTTGTGATCCGCGGCTCGCCGTCAGCCGCCCGGACGCACTCGACGAGAGCGCTCCGTCCGGACCGTCGGGCGGTTCGCGGGCCCTTCGGGCGGTCTACCAGCCCCCTCGGGCGGTTCGCCGCAGCCGTCGGGCGGTCTGGCGAACCGTCGTCCACAGCCCGCCCACCTCGCCATCCCTCTGACCTGCACCGATGCTCGCAGCGGCTGTCGATCGCCGGACGTCGAACCGCCCGAAGCCGTGGCTGGACCGCCCGACGGCGCGGTCGAACCGCCCGATGGCGCGGCCGGACCGCCCGGCGGGATCGTCCGATCGTCCGACCGCTCGTCCGCGCACCGGCCCCGTCATCCCCGAGCCCGCGCCCAGGCGCCCGACCTACACTCGCCCTCATGGCATCGCTCTTCTGGGGTCGCACGCGCAGGAAGCAGGACGAGCAGGAGCAGGGCGAGCGCGACCGCGAGCTCACGCAGCGCGCGGGCCGCGCTCTCGTCGAGGCGGACGAGCGCCTGCGCCTGACGGCGGACGAGCTGGACTTCGCCGTCGCCGAGCTCGGGGAGGCCGCGACCGCGGACCTGCGCGCCGCCGTCGCGAGCGTCCGCACCCACCTCGGCGAGGCGTTCCGGCTGCACCAGCTCAACACCGACGACATCCCGGACACCCCGCAGGAGCTGCGCGAGCGCAACGCACGCATCGCGCAGCTGGCCGACTGGGCCCAGGACCTGCTGGACGAGAAGACGCGTGAGCTCGAGCGCGCCGTCGCGAAGGTCCGCGAGGCCCCCGCGGTCGTCGAGAACGTCCGTGCCGAGGCCGCGCGCGTGCGCGCCCAGCTGCCCGCGGCGCACGAGACGCTGGAGCGGCTGCAGCAGCGCTACTCCCCCGCCGCTCTGCGGCAGGTCGCCGACAACGCGGGCGAGGTCGAGCAGCTCATCTCCTTCGCCGAGCACAGCCTCGACGTCGCCGCGCGCCGCCGTGACGCCGGCAACGCGGCGGCATCGACGGTCGCGCTCGAGGCGGCCACGGAGGGGTGCGGCGCTCGGCGACACTGCTCGAGGCCGTGGAGACGTACGAGATCGAGGCGCTGCGCGCGGAGTCGACGCTCGCCGCCGTCGTGGCGGACTCGCGCGGGGACCTGGTCGCCCTGCGCGAGGTGCCTGCCACGCCGGAGACCGGCGCGGCCGCTGCCGAGCTCGAGGCCGCGCTCGCCGCGCTCCCGGCGGCGGGGACGCCGTCGGACCCGTTCGGCGACCTCTCGCGCCTGCGCGAGGCGAACACAGCCCTGGACGACGCCGTCGCGAGGGCGCGCGACCGGGCGGCCCGGCCCGCGCCGTCGCGCGAGGCGCTGACGCACGCGATCGACGACGCCGAGCGGCAGCTCGCGGTCGCGCGCGACGTGATCGCTGGTCACCGGGGCTACATCGGGGCCGACGCGCGCACACGCCTCGCGGAGGCCGAGCGCGCGCTGACCGACGTGCACCGCCACGGCACCGACGACGACGCGCGCGAGCAGGCGTTCGGGCTCGCCCGGCGGGCGGCGCAGCTCGCGTCGCAGGCCCTCGACCTCGCGCGGCGCGACATCGACGGCGAGCACGGGGACGAGTGGGGCTGGGACGACGGCCGGGGGCGGCGTCGCGGCGGCGACGGCGGGTTCGGCGGCCTCGGGGCGCTCGGCGGGCTCGGCGGCGGACGGCGCACCAACGACCTCGGCGGGCTGGCCGGTGGGATCCTCGGGGGCATGGTGCTGGGCGGCCTGATGGACGACATCTTCGACTGAATCGCGCCCGGATCCCCGCGAGTTCGGGCTTCCGCGCCGAGTTCGGGGCCGAGAGGCCCGACCTCGGCACTCGGCCCCGAACTCGAGGCGCGGCCACCGATGAGTTCCCGCGGCACGCCGGGTCTACCCTGCGATCCACCACAGAGACGCAGCGCCGACCAGGGAGCCACCCATGACCATCAACGTCAACCCCTACCTGCAGTTCCGCGACACCGCCCGCGCGGCGATGGAGTTCTACGCCGACGTGTTCGGCGGTGAGGCGACCGTCTCGACGTTCGGTGACTTCGGGCTGGCGCAGGACCCGGCCGACGCCGACAAGGTCATGCACAGCCAGCTCGTGATCGACGGGCGCGCGTGGCTGATGGCGTCGGACACGCCGGCGTCGATGTCCCTGCCCGAGGCCTCGTCGGTGGCGGTGTCGCTGTTCGGCGGGAGTGAGGACGCCGAGGTCCTGCGCGCGCAGTGGGCGAAGCTGATCGACGGCGGGCACATCGTCGAGGACCTGGTCGCCGCCCCGTGGGGCGACCACTTCGGGATGGTCACCGACCGCTTCGGCACGTTCTGGATGGTCAACATCGGCGCCGACCCCCAGTAGTTCGCGGCCCGCAGCAGTTCGCGAGAGCTTTGTCGACCCTCCGCGAGAGGATTGCTGACCCTCGCCGAGAGGATCGCCGTCGTGAGCGTCGGCAATCCTCTCCGCGAGAGGATTGCTGACCCTCGCCGAGAGGATCGCCGTCGTGAGCGTCGGCAATCCTCTCCGCGAGGGTCCGCAATCCTCTCGCGGTGGGTGGGGGCGCGGGGTGGGAGGATCGCGGGTGTGCGGTGCGACTACCTCGAGCGGGACCTGTGCCGCTCGTGCACCCTCCTGCACCTCCCGCCCGTCGACCAGCTGGCGACCAAGGTCGCCGGCGTCCGGGACGCCCTCGCCGACCTGAACCTGCCCGACGACGTCTGGCGCGCCCCGGTCATGAGCCCCGAGCAGGGCTTCCGGAACAAGGCGAAGATGGTCGTCGGCGGCACGGCGGCCGCCCCCGTCCTCGGCATCCAGGCGGTCGACGGCCCCCGCGGCGCCGTCAGCGACCTCACCCGCTGCCCGCTCCACGCCCCCGCGATCGAGCGCGCCCTGCCCGCCCTCGCCGCATTCGTCACGACGGCGTCGCTCACCCCCTACGACCTCGTCCACCGCCGCGGCGAGCTCAAGCACCTGCTCGTGACCGCCAACGAGGCGGGCGACCTCATGGTGCGCTTCGTGCTGCGCTCGCGCGAGGCCGAGGTCCGCATCCGCAAGCACCTGCCGGCGTTGCGTCGGGTGCTGCCGCGCCTCGCCGTCGTCAGCCTGAACATCCACCCCGAGCACGCCGCCGTGCTCGAGGGCCCGCACGAGATCGTGCTGCACGGCGAGACGCTGACGATGACCGTCAACGACCTCCCGCTGCACCTGCGGCCGCGCTCGTTCTTCCAGACGAACACCGCGGTCGCCGCCGCGCTCTACCGCAACGCCACCGACTGGCTGACGAGCCTCGAGCCGCGCACGCTCTGGGACCTGTACTGCGGCGTCGGCGGCTTCGCCCTCCACGCCGCCGCGGCCATGCCGACGCTGGAGGTCCTCGGCGTGGAGGTCTCGCGCGACGCCGTCGCGAGCGCCGGACGCACCGCCGCCGACCTCGGCCTGGCGAGGGCGCGCTTCCGCGCCGACGACGCGACCGACGTCGCGCTCGGCGACCCGGCGGCGGCGCCCGACGTCGTCGTCGTCAACCCGCCCCGGCGCGGGATCGGCCCGGGGCTGGCCGCCTGGCTCGAGACCTCGCGCGCCCGTCACGTCCTGTACTCCTCGTGCAACGCCACGACCCTGGCCCGCGACCTGGCCGCGATGCCGTCGCTGCGCGTGAAGCACGCGCAGGTGCTCGACATGTTCCCGCACACCACCCACTCCGAGGTGCTGGTCGGGCTGACCAGGCGCCCCGGGTAGGTTGCAGGACGTGCCCTCCCCCGCCCGCTCCCACGCCGCACCCGCGACCGTCCGCCCGCCGGCGACCGCCGTGACCGCCCCCGAGCACCCCCTCGCCCTGGCGCCCGGCACCTCGCCGGACGACGCCTACGAGGCGTTCGAGGCCTACGCCGCGGGCCGGGGTGTGACCCTCTACCCGCACCAGGAGGAGGCGGCGCTCGCGATCCTCGGGGGTGAGCACGTCGTGCTCGCGACCCCGACGGGCAGCGGCAAGAGCCTCGTGGCGATCGCCGCCCACGCCGCCGCGCTCGCGCGGGGCGCTCGCACGTTCTACACCGCGCCCGTCAAGGCGCTCGTGAGCGAGAAGTTCTTCGACCTCGCGGCCACGTTCGGCGCCGCGAACGTCGGCATGGTCACTGGCGACATCGCGATCAACCCCGGTGCGCCGATCATCTGCTGCACCGCCGAGATCCTCGCGGCGCAGACGCTCCGGGGCCAGCTCGGTGCGACGCCCGCCAACACCGAGAACGACGCCGACCTCGTGGTCGTGGCCGACGAGTTCCACTTCTACGCCGACCCCCAGCGCGGGTCGGCGTGGCAGATCCCGCTGCTCGACCTCCCGGGCGCCCAGTTCGTGCTCCTGTCGGCCACGCTCGGCGACATGAGTGCGATCACCCGCGACCTCACGCGCCGCACGGGCCGCGAGTGCCAGATGATCACGCACGCGCAGCGCCCCGTCCCGCTCACCTTCACCTACTCGCTGCAGCCGCTCACGGAGGTCATCGAGGAGCTCCTGACGACGCAGCGCGCGCCCGTCTACGTCGTGCACTTCACGCAGGCCGCGGCGCTCGAGCGGGCCCAGGCCCTGACCTCGGTCCAGGTCACCTCGCGGCCGCAGCGCGAGGCGATCGCGCAGGCGCTGACCGGCGAGCGCTTCGCGCGCGGGTTCGGCCAGACGCTCTCCCGGCTCCTGCGCCTCGGGATCGGCGTGCACCACGCGGGCATGCTGCCGCGCTACCGCCGGCTCGTGGAGCGCCTCGTGCAGGCGGGGCACCTGCGCGTGGTGTGCGGCACGGACACGCTCGGCGTCGGCGTCAACATGCCGATCCGCACGGTCGTCTTCACGGGTCTGACCAAGTTCGACGGCGTGCGGCAGCGACACCTGAGCGCGCGCGAGTTCCACCAGATCGCCGGGCGCGCCGGTCGCGCCGGCTTCGACACCGTGGGCGACGTCGTCGTGCAGGCACCCGAGCACGTCATCGAGAACGCGAAGGCCCTGGCGAAGGCGGGCGACGACGAGCGCAAGCGCCGCAAGATCGTGCGGAAGAAGGCGCCCGAGGGCCAGGTCAACTGGACGGACAAGACCTTCGAACGCCTGCGCGAGGCGGAGCCCGAGGCGCTGACGTCGCAGTTCCACGTCACGCACGCCATGGTCCTCGGCGTCCTGGCGCGCCCGGGCGACCCCGTCGCGCGGATGTCCGCGCTCATCTCGGGCAGCCACGAGCCCGAGCGTGCCGCCGATCCGCACGTGCGGCGCGCGATCGGCATCTACCGCTCGCTGCGCTCGGCCGGGCTCGTCCAGCACACGCCCCGGCAGTACGTCACGGGCGGCGGACCGACGGTCACGCTCGAGACCGACGTGCCCGACGAGTTCGCGCTCAACTCTCCGCTCGCACCCTTCGCGCTCGCCGCGATGGAGCTCCTGGACCCCGAGGCGGAACCGTTCACGCGCGCCCTCGAGGTGGTCTCCGTGATCGAGGCGACGACGCCGGGTCCCCGCCCCGTCCTGATGGCGCAGCAGCACGCGGCCCGGGGCGAAGCGATCGGCACGATGAAGGCCGACGGACTCGAGTACGACGAGCGCATGGAGCTGCTGGAGGAGGTCACCTACCCGCAGCCGCTGGCCGAGCTGCTCGCCGGCGCGTTCGAGATCTATGCGCGCGCCAACCCGTGGGCGGCCGAGTCCGAGCTCGAGCCCAAGTCCGTGGTGCGCGAGATGATCGAGACCGGCATGACGTTCTCGGAGCTGGTCTCCCGCTACAGCGTCGCCCGCAGCGAGGGCGTGGTCCTGCGCTACCTCACCGACGTGCTGCGCTCGATGCGGCAGATCGTCCCCGCCGAGATGCGCACGGACGAGGTGGAGGACGTGCTCACGTGGCTCGGCGAGCTCGTGCGCCAGGTCGACTCCTCGCTCCTGTCGGAGTGGGAGGCCCTCTCGGGCGCGGCGAGCGACGCCGTCGACGCCGACGGTCTGACCGACGCCGAGCTCGAGGCGGCCGAACGCCGCTTCGGCGACGCCGAGACCCCGCCGCCGTTCACCGCGAACGAGCGCGCGTTCCGCACCGCTGTGCGGGGCGCCGCGTTCCGCCGCGTCGAGCTCCTGGCGCGCGAGCAGTACGCCGCGCTCGGGGCGCTCGACGGCGACGCGGGCTGGGACCCGCAGCGCTGGGCCGACGCCCTCGGGCCCTACTGGACCGAGTACGACGAGATCGGGACCGATGGCGCGGCGCGCTCCGCGTCCCTGCTGCTCGTCGAGCCCGAGGGGCGCACCTGGTACGTCACCCAGATCCTCGCCGATCCCGACGGCGACCGGGACTGGCGCCTCGTGCTCGAGGTCGACCTCGACGCGTGCGACGACCTCGGTGAGGTCGTGGTGCGCCCGGTGTCGCTCGGTCCCCTGTAGATCTAGGCTCGGGTCCGACGACGATCGTGGAGCGGTGAGCATGAGTGCAGGACCTGGCTGGTACCCCGATCCGGGCGACCCGATGCAGCTGCGGTACTACGACGGCGGCGCGTGGACGTCGCACACATCGGCGTCCTCCACCTCGTCGACCGGGGCGCCCTCGTCGACCTCCCCGGGCGGGATCCCGCCGCTGCCCGGCGGCTACGCCTCGTCGTCGTCCTACCCCGGCTACTCCGCCGGGCCCACCGGACACGGCCAGGGTCAGGGGCCGGGACAGTCGCAGCCGACCTACCTCGGTGCGGGTCAGGGCTACGGCCACGCGGCGCCGGGCTACGCGACCGCCCCCGGCTACCCCGTCTCCCCCGACGGCGCCCGCGCCTCCGGAGAGCGGTGGCCGTTCGTCGTCGCGGGAGTCGTGGTGGGTGCCGCGCTGCTCATCGTCGGCGTCGTCGCCTGGGGCGCGTTCTCGCAGGGCTGGTTCGACGGCGGCCCGACGCCGATCGCGTCGCCGACGTCGCAGGCCGACCCGCCCACCATCGTCGACGGCACGTTCGCGGTGGACGGGACCACGATCGTCGACGTCCCGCGCGACACCCTGGTGGAGTCCGTGGTCGACCTCCCGACCGACGGGATCTACCTCATCACGGTCACCTCGACCGACGACTCCGACCCGTTCCTCGCGCTCGAGGCCCCCGACGGCACCTACGCCGAGGCCGACTACGCCCCCGCCCCGGCCGGTTCGCTGGGTCTCGACGGCGACGACGCGGCGCTGGTCGGCTGGTACACGGCCGGACCGCACACGGTCACAGCGTCCGACTACTACGGCGATCCCGCACGGATGGAGGTCACCATCACGAACCTCGGCGAGGGCGACGGCGCGCTCGTCGACGGCGTGACGTCCTCGATCGAGGTGCCGGCGGACGGACTGTGGATCGGCTACCTGGACGTGGCCGACGGCGCGTCCGCCACCCTCGACGCCCGCACCACCAGCGGGGGCGACCTGCGCGCCGCGCTCTCGGCGTGGGACGGTCTCGTCTGGGAGAACGACGACCGTCCGCAGGAGGTGCTCGACGACGTCGGGGGTGACTCGCTCGACCCGTACGTCACGACGGACGTCCTGCTCGAGGAGCGCCTCGTCGTCCTCGTCGGCGACTTCCGCGGCGAGGGCGGGACGGCCGACGTGACCGCCTCCACCCAGCCGTAGGCGAGACTGGGACGGTGGTGACGAAGGAAGCCGGCTGGTACCCCGACCCCCAGGGCCTGTCGCAGGTGCGGTTCTGGGACGGCGACGGCTGGACCGACTACACCCAGCCGTTCGCGCCCGAGGAGGTCGTGCGGCCGGGACCCGCGACCGCGCTCGCGGACTACCCGTACCTCGCGGGTGCCGACCTGCGCTCGGCGAGCGGACCGCGGACGGTCTCGACCTGGACCCCGGCCCCCGTGGCCGCTCCCGCGGGGGTCGCCGCGGGACGGCAGCGGTCGGGGCTGCTGTGGTGGCTCGTGGGCGCCGGCGTCGTCGTGGTGGTCATCATCGCCGTCGCGATCAACGCCCTGATCGACGGCGACCCCGCCACGGGCGGCGGGGGTGGCGCCGACCCCGCACCCTCCTCCACCGCGAGCCTCGAGCCGTTCGCGCCCGGTGACGCGCCGTCCGGCACTGTCCCCGCCGGAGGCTCCTTGACGACCGTGCTCGAGGTCGAGCAGGACGGCGACTACCTCGTGGGGGCGACCGGGTCGAGCGACACCCTCGACGTCGAGATGACGATCACCCCGACCGGCGAGCCCGAGGCCCTGCCGTTCCCCAGCGACCGCGGCTACCAGCTCAGCGATCTGCTGGGCGGTTCGTGGAGCGACCCCGGCTACTGGGTCTGGCTGCCCGCCGGCAGCTACGACCTCGTGCTGACCGAGCGTCGCGGCGAGCAGGTCGACGTCGAGCTGCAGGCCGACGCGGCACCCGAGGTGATCCCCGTGGAGGCGGGCGTGCCCGCGAACGTGAGCATCGGCGCCGACTCCGCGGCGGTGCTCCGGGTCAGCACCGACGCGCCCGTGAGCGCGGTCGTGGACGTGCGGGGCGAGGACGAGGATCTCGACGGCCACCTCAGCTACCTCAGCGGCGACCGGGTGGCGGCCGTCGACGACCGCGGGCCGACCCTCGCCGAGACGGTCGGCGGCACGGAGTACGACCCCTACCTGGAGCTCGACCTCGAGGCCGGCGTGTCCTACCTCGTGCTCGAGGACCTGTACGAACCGACGCCGTCGTTCTCCGTCAGCGTGACCTTCGGCTAGGAGGCGGCAACGCATCATCCTTGACGCATCTCGCAACGGGCATACGATGACTCATTCCTGACGCATACGGCTCCCGACCTGAGATGAATCAGAAATGACGCACTGGTACCGCGCCCGCACCGCGACCGCGCTGGGCAGCGCGCTCGGGCAGATCCGACGGGACTCCGGGCGGGACCAGTCCGAGGCCGCGGCGACGATCTCCTCCTCGCGCGCCACGATCTCGCGCCTGGAACGTGGTGACCCCGTGGCCAGCTCCACCGTGCTCGACCTCCTCGCGGCGTGCGGCTACGAGGCCGTCCTCGTTCCGCGCGGGTCGCGGGTGACGATCGAGTGACCACGCCCCGCGTCCTCCACCTCTGGCTCCAGGGTCGCCACATCGGTGAGATCGAGCGGCTCCGCAGCGGCCGCCCCCGGCTGCGCTTCGACCCCGAGTCCCTGCGCCACTGGGGCGTCGGGGCACGCCCGCTCTCCTACTCGCTACCGCTGACGCCCCGTCGCGTGGAGTCACCGGAGCTGGAGATCTACCTGGACAACCTCCTGCCCGAGGGCGCCTTGCGGACGCAGCTCGAGCGGGAGCACGGGGTCAGGCCGGGGGACGCCCTGGGACTCCTCGCCCACGTCGGTCAGGAGTGCGCCGGCGCCGTCCAGATCACCACGGGCGACGAGCTGCCCGTGCCGCGGCTACGCCCCCTGACGCCCGGCGAGGTCGACCGGATCGTCCTCGACCTCCCGACCCTCACGTCGCCCGACGGCGAGAGCATCACCGCCTCGCTCGGCGGCGTGCAGAGCAAGGTGCTGCTGACCAGGGACGGCGACGGTTGGTCGTGGCCGACGGGGGGCGCGCCGTCGAGCCACCTCCTCAAGCCCGAGCCCGCCGACCCCCGCGCGGCCGTGCCACGGATCATCGAGCTCGAGCACTGGGCGATGCGGGTCGCGGCGCGTGCGGGTCAGGCCGTCGCCCGCACCGAGATCGGCCGTTTCGGCGGACGCCTCACACTCGTGGTGGAACGCTTCGACCGGGAGGACGGCGAACGCTTCCACCAGGAGGATGCGGCCCAGGCTCTCGGGATCCGGCCGGGCGACAAGTACGAGCCCGCCGCGGGCGAGGGTCGGCTGCGACGCCTCGCCACGGGTCCCGGCGCCGAGGCGGAGGATCCCGCGGTGTTCCGCGACGACCTGCTGCGACAGGTGACGTTCCGCCTCCTCGTCGGCGACGGTGACGCCCACGCGAAGAACTACTCCCTGATGAATCGCGACGGCTCGTTCAGCGTCGCACCGGCGTACGACGTCGCCCCGGTCTTCCACGTCGACCCGCGGTTCGGCGACTTCGGGATGAGGGTCGACGGACAGCGCCGTCTGGCACGTCTCGGCCGCGAGCACCTCGTCGCCGAGGCGGAGTCCTGGGGTGTCCCGCGGGGCCGGGCCCGCGACGTCGTGCAGGACGTCGCGGCCTCGGTCCGGTCCGCTCTGGAGTCGACCGCCGACCTCGAGGGGTTCGACCTGGTCGCTCGCGTGCGTGCCCGGGTGGACCAGGTCGCCGACGGGACCTGACGTCCGTCGTCCCTCGCCGGCGGTGTCAGCTCTCGGCCGCGGCCTTCGCCGCCGCCTTCTTGCGCTGCTTGAACTCGCGCACCCGGGCCAGGGAGTCGGCGTCGACCACGTCCGCCACCGAGCGGTACCCCTCGAGGGCGTAGTCGCCGGCGGCCGCCTCCCAGCCCTCGGGTCGGACGCCCAGCTGCTTGGCGAGCAGGGCCACGAAGATCTGGGCCTTCTGCTTCCCGAACCCGGGCAGCTCCTGAACTCGCTTGAGGAGGTCGCGACCGCTCGTGGCCTCGGTCCACAGGCGCGCGACGTCGCCGTCGTACTTCTCCACGACGACGGCGGCGAGCTGCTGGAGCCGCTGGGCCATGGATCCGGGGAACCGGTGGATCGCCGGGGGCTGGCTGCACAGCGCGACGAACTCCTCGGAGTCCGCGGCCGCGATGGCCGCGGGGTCGAGGGTGCCGAACCGGGAGCGCACCTTCCACCCGCCGCGGAACGCGTGCTCCATGCCGTACTGCTGGTCGAGCATCATGCCGATGACGACGGCGAACTCGTCGTCGTCGAGGACGGCGTCGGCCTCGGGCAGGCCCGCGATCTGGAAGGTCATGGGACCCGATTCAACCACTGCGTCGTGGCGAACTTCTGCTGCACCAGGCGCTCCGCCTCGGCCCGCTCGGCGGCCGTGATCCCTCCGGGAGTGGTCTCGTAGCGCGAGGCGAAGTGCGCCAGGAACGCGTCGATGATCTCCTCGCGCGGCAGCCCGGTCTGGCTGCGCAGCGGGTCGACGCGCTTGTTCGCGCTGCGGGTGCCCTTGTCGGACAGCTTCTCCCGGCCGATGCGCAAGACGTCCAGCATGGCGTCGGCGTCGATGTCGTACGCCATCGTCACGTGGTGCAGCACGGCGCCGGAGGCGTAGCGCTTCTGTGCCGCGCCGGCGATCTTGCCCGCGGGCGAGGTGATGTCGTTGAGCGGCACGTAGCTCGCGTGGATCCCGGGTCGCGCAGCGCACCCAGCACCCAGTCGTCGAGGAACGCGTAGCTCTGCTCGAAGCTCAGCCCGTCCACCAGCGAGGCCGGAACCGACAGCGAGTACGTGATCGTGTTGCCCGGCTGGATGAACATCGCGCCACCGCCCGAGACGCGGCGCGTGACCGTCACGCCCTGGCGCTGCGCGCCCTCGGGGTCGATCTCGTTGCGCATCGACTGGAACGAGCCGATCACCACGGTGGTGCGCTCCCACTCCCAGATGCGCAGCGTGGGCCCGCGCGTACCGGCGCCGACGGACTGCGTGAGCACCTCGTCGAGCGCCATGTGCATGAACGGCACCTCGGCCGCGCCGTGGATGACCTCGAAGGTGTGGTCGCCCCAGCTCGTGGAGTGGCCGAGCGCGCGGCGCACGGCGATCGCGACCGCCTCGGGCGAGAAGCCGACCATCGCGACGTCGTCGCCGACCGCGGTCGCCACCGCCGCCGCCATCGTCGCGACGCTCGCGGTGCTCGGGAGACCGACGAGGGCGGCGTTGATCGTGCCGAGCGCCTCGTCGGGCTCGAGGAAGAAGTCGCCGGAGATCGCGACCTCGCTCAGCGTGGCGCCGTCGCCCTCACCGTCCTGCGCCACGTCGGCGACGACGAGCTTGCCGCCGGGGACCTTGTACTCGCCGTGACGGCGCTCCGCGACCATGCCTCCATCCTCGCACCGGGTGGTGGGGTCGGTGGCGGTGGGCCGGGTGGGACAGGGGCGGGCGAGGCGGGTCCGGCCGGATGGGCCGGGTCGGCCGGGGCGTGCGAGGACGGGTCGGGTGAGGCGGAGCGACAGAGTCGGCGGAGCGGCTCAGACGGGCGCGGGCGGAGCGGCTCAGACGGGCGCGGGCGGAGCGGCTCGCCCTCGCTGACGACGGCACAGCCCTCGCCCACGACGGCCGTCCGTATGCTGATCACCCCTCGCTCACAGCGGCTGCGTCTCGCTGGGAGCGGCTGGTGGCGGTGCGCCGGTCCGCCGCAACGCCCTGACCTGCAGCGATGCCAGCGGCTCGGCTCGAGCGGCACCACTGGCCGCTGTCAGCGAGACGCAACCGCTCTCAGCGAGGGGCGCCACGGCTGCCGCACAGCCGTCGTGGGCGAGGGGTGTGCCGTCGTGGGCGAGGGCATCATCGTCGGCGGCGAGAGTGTGTTGCCGCGAGGGGGTGCACCGGGGGACGCTGGGGGCATGGCATGGTTCCGCTGGCGCAAGAACACCCCGAAGGCCGACGAGCAGGAGGCCGACCCGTCGGTCGCGACGCGCGACGACGACGCCGCGCCGTCCGCCGACCACCTCGCAACCACCGGCAGTGATCCGGGAACATCGGCCGAGGCCGCGCCCACCACCCCGGTGGCGCCCGAGCCCGTCGCCCCGACCGAGGTGCCGGAACCGGCGCCCGACGTCGTCCCCGAGCCCGCGCCGTCGACCACGCCGGAGCCGGTACCGGACCGGGCGCCGTTCACCGATCCCTCACCCGAGCCTGGCCCGGCGCCGTTCACCGCGCCAGAGCCCGACCCGTCGACCGAGCCGACGTCAGCGGCGGCGGCGGACCTGAGCACCATCCCGGCGCCCGACCCCGTCACCGACCAGCTCGGCACCGGCGGCACCGTGCAGGTGGCCGAGCCCGCACCCGGCACCGACCAGCCCACGACCAGCGACTCCGGCGGCGTCGAGCAACCCGCCCCGCTGCTGGCCTGGAACCCGAACCTGCGCGGCGTCGTCGTC
Organism: Litorihabitans aurantiacus; assembly: GCF_030161595.1. Taxonomy (NCBI): domain Bacteria; kingdom Bacillati; phylum Actinomycetota; class Actinomycetes; order Micrococcales; family Beutenbergiaceae; genus Litorihabitans; species Litorihabitans aurantiacus. The sequence goes on along the minus strand of NZ_BSUM01000001.1, from coordinate 812,474 downwards.
AAGATCGTGCACACCGCGCCGTCGGCGGCCGGCAGCGCGCAGGACCTGCGCACCGCGCTGGAGACGGGGCTGGCCGCCGCCGTCGGCGAGCACTCCCCCGCGCCGGCCGACGCCGACGCCGAGTACCCGGTCGTCCTCAACGTGACGATCGCCGAGGAGACCGTCGACGCCGAGGTGGCCGACGTGCTCGCCTCCGCGCGCACGCAGCTGGCGCGGAAGGCGACGCGGGTGCGCCTCGTCGTCGACCAGGCACCGCTCGCCGAGATCGCCTGACGCGAACCCGAACGACGCCGGACCCGCTACCGGACCTCGACGCCCCCGGCGACCAGCCCGTACACGATCGCGTCCACCAGCGCCTCGTAGGACGCCTCGAGGATGTTCGCGCCCACACCGACCGTGCTCCACACCTCGGAGCCGTTCGTCGTCTCGATCAGCACCCGCGTGACGGCGTCCGTGCCGTGCGAGGTGTCGAGCAGCCGCACCCGGAAGTCGACGAGCTCGAAACTCTCGATCTCCGGGTAGACGCCCACGAGCGCCTCGCGCAGCGCGTGGTCGAGCGCATTGACCGGACCGTTGCCCTCGCCCGTGCGCACCACCCGCTCGCCCCCGGCGTGCAGCTTGACGGTCGCCTCGCTCTCGCCGTCGCCCCCGACGCGCTCGGAGTAGTTGACCGACGCGCGCCAGGACTCCACCCGGAAGAAGGCGGGCCGTGCGCCGTCGATCTCCTCGCGCAGCATGAGCGCGAAGGACGCGTCGGCGGCGTCGAACGTGTAGCCCTGCGCCTCGGCGTTCTTCACCCGGTCCACCACGCGGGTGAGCAGCTCGGGCTGCCCGGCGAGGTCGAAACCGAGCTCGCGACCCTTGAGCTCGATCGACGCGCGCCCCGCCATATCCGAGACCAGCATCCGCATGTCGTTGCCGACCAGGGTCGGGTCGATGTGCTGGTACATGTCCGGGTCGACCTTGATCGCGCTCGCGTGCAGTCCCGCCTTGTGCGCGAACGCGCTCGCGCCGATATACGGCTGACGGCCGTACGGCGGGATGTTCGTGACCTCGCTGACGGCGTGCGCGATGCGCGTCGACTCCGCCAGCGCGCCGGGCGCGAGGCAGCGTGCGCCGAGCTTGAGCTCGAGGTTGGCGACGACGGCGAGCAGGTCGGCGTTGCCCGTGCGCTCCCCGTAGCCGTTGATCGTGCCCTGGACGTGCCGGGCTCCGGCGACGACGGCGGCGACCGAGTTGGCCACGGCGCAGCCGGAGTCGTTGTGCGCGTGGATCCCGAGGGTGCCACCGGCGCGGGCGGCGACGTCGGACACGATCGCGTGCACCCACTCGGGCAGCATCCCGCCGTTGGTGTCGCAGAGCACGACGTCGGAGGCGCCGGCCGCGAAGGCGGCGTCGACCGCCCCGAGGGCGTAGTCGCGGTCGAAGCGGTAGCCGTCGAAGAAGTGCTCGGCGTCGACGATGACGCGACGGCCCGCCTCGCGCAGGTAGCGCACGGTGTCGGTGATCATCGCGAGGTTCTCCTCGGCCGTCGTGCGCAGCGCGCGCTCCACGTGCCGGACGTCGCTCTTCGCCACGAGCGTGACGATCGGCGCCTCGGAGTCGAGCAGGGCGCGCACCTGGACGTCGTCGTGGACCCGGGCGCCCGCCTTGCGGGTGGCGCCGAACGCCGCGACCTGCGCCCGGGGCAGCTCGAGCTCCTTGCTCACGCGACCGAAGAACTCCGTGTCCTTCGGGATCGCGCCGGGCCAGCCGCCCTCGATGACGGCGACGCCGAGCTCGTCCAGCAGCGGCGCGATCGCCATCTTGTCCGCGACGGTGAGGTTCATGCCCTCCTGCTGCGCGCCGTCGCGCAGGGTGGTGTCGTAGATCTCGACGGTCACGCCGTCGAGCGCGTGGGGCGTCGTCATGATGCTTGCCTGCTTTCACCGCGAGTGTGGGAGTCGGCGTCTCCGGCGTGGGTGGTGCCGGGGGCCCTGCGTCATCCCGTGGATCCCGTCCGCCGTGTCCGGCGAGGCTGACGGGTGGCTCGTCCGGACACGAAAAAGCCTCCCGGGGGTGCGGGAGGCGGCGCGTCCGGGTGGGCCGGACGCGCTAGGTAATGACGAGGGCGGAGTGTGCCACGCAGGCAGTATGCCACAGCGGCCCACCCCGCCCCATGTCCACGGGGGTGCTCAGACGAGACGAGTGAGCCACCCGTGCGCGTCCTCGCGCGTGCCGTACTGGATGCCGGTGAGCTGCGCGTGGACGTCGCGCGTGAGCGAGCCGGCCTCGCCGTCGCCGACCACCAGGTCGAAGTCGGTGCCGGCGAGACGACCGATCGGCGTCACGACGGCGGCCGTCCCGCACGCGAAGATCTCGGCGACGTCACCGGAGCGCACGCCGTCGACCAGCTCGGCCAGCGGGATGTCGCGCTCCGTGACGGTGAGGCCCTGCTCGGCCAGGAGCGTGAGGATCGACGAGCGCGTGACGCCCTCGAGGATCGAGCCCGTCAGGCGCGGCGTGCTCGCCGTACCGTCCCGGTTCACCACGACGACGTTCATGCCGCCGAGCTCCTCGATGTTCTGCTTGGCGCTGTCCAGGAAGAGGATCTGGTCGAAGCCCCGCGCCGCGGCGGTGGCCTGCGGCAGCAGGCTCGCGGCGTAGTTGCCGCCGCACTTGGCGGCGCCGGTCCCCCGGGGGCCGCGCGCGCGTAGTCCTCGCTCACCCAGATGTGCACGGGCGTGATCCCGCGGCTGAAGTACGGCCCGACCGGGGAGGCGATCACGAGGTAGTCGACCTGCGCGGCGGCGCGCACGCCGAGGAACGGCTCCGAGGCGAACATGAACGGCCGCAGGTAGAGGGAGGCGCCGGGGGTGGTCGGCACCCAGTCGACCTCGGTGTGCACGAGCGAGCGGACGGACTCCAGGAAGTCCTCCTCGCTCAGCTGCGGCAGCGCGAGGCGCTCGGCGCTGCGGGCGAAGCGGCGCGCGTTCGCCTCCGGGCGGAAGGCCCAGACCGACCCGTCCTCGTGCGCGTAGGCCTTCAGCCCCTCGAAGACCTCCTGCGCGTAGTGCAGGACGGCGGCGGCCGGGTCGAGCTGGAGCGGGCCGTACGCCTCGATGCGCCGGTCGTGCCAGCCGAGCTCGCTCGTCCACGTGGCGTGGGCCATGTGATCGGTGAACGCGGTGCCGAACTTGAGGTCCGCGAGCACGGCCTCGCGCTCGGTGACGGTGCGGGGGTTCGAGGACGGGCGGATCTCGAACGGTGCGGGTGCAGCGGTGGTGGTCACGAAAGCCTCCTGGATCAGTACGGAGAGAACCTACGCCAAAGGTGGTGGGGGCGACGCCGTCGGGTGCGGGGACGACCGCGCCCCCGGAGCGATCTCCTCGCTCCGGGGGCGCCGGCGTCGTGCTCGGCCGGCGGTCAGCCGGCTACTCGCGCCGCCAGCGCGTCGCCGATCTCGCTCGTGGTGCGCGTCGTGGTGGCACCCGCGCGCTCGGCGATGTCGCCCTCGACGGCGCGCTGGATCCGCGCCGCCTGCTCGGTCAGGCCGAGGTGCTCCAGGAGCAGCGCGACCGACAGGACGGCAGCGGTCGGGTCCGCCTTCTGCTGGCCCGCGATGTCGGGCGCGGAGCCGTGCACGGGCTCGAACATGGACGGGAACTCACCGGTCGGGTTGACGTTCCCGGAGGCGGCGAGCCCGATGCCACCCGTGATGGCGGCGGCGAGGTCGGTGAGGATGTCGCCGAAGAGGTTGTCGGTGACGATGACGTCGAAGCGCGACGGGTCGTTGACCAGGTAGATCGTCGCGGCGTCGACGTGGCAGTAGTCGACCGTGACGTCGGGGAACTCGGTGGCCACGGCCTCGACGGTGCGCCGCCACAGGTGGCCGGCGTGCACGAGCACGTTGTGCTTGTGCACGAGGGTGAGCTTGCGGCGCGGGCGGGCCTGGGCGCGGGCGAACGCGTCGCGCACCACGCGCTCGACGCCGTAGGCCGTGTTGACCGAGACCTCGTTCGCGACCTCGGCGGGGGTGCCGACGCGGATCGCGCCGCCGTTGCCGACGTAGGGCCCCTCGGTCCCCTCGCGCACGACGACGAAGTCGACCTCGCCGGGGTCGGCGAGCGGCGTCGGGACGCCCGGGTAGAGCACGGACGGGCGCAGGTTGACGAAGTGGTCGAACGCGAAGCGGAGCTTGAGCAGCAGCCCGCGCTCGAGGACACCGCTGGGGACGCCGGGGTCGCCGACCGCGCCGAGCAGGATCGCCTCGTGCTTCGCGATCGCGGCCAGGTCCTCGTCCGTGAGGGTCTCCCCCGTCGCGTGCCAGCGCGCCGCGCCCAGCTCGTAGGGCGTGGTGGTGACGTCGACGTCGGAGCCGGCCAGCACGGCGTCGAGGACCTTGAGGCCCTCGGCCACCACCTCGGGGCCGATGCCGTCGCCGGCGATCACTGCGAGATCCAGGGTGCGAGTCATCCCGCGATGCTACCCACGATCCCAGGTGGTGAAACTGCCGTCTCGCTGAGCGGACCACATCGATGGTGGCCGGACGAGGTCCCGACGGCGGGCGGCCCCGTCCGTCGTCATCGGCCGCCCGGTCCCGGCGCGGGAGCCGCTCGGCCCTCGCCCACAGCGGCGGAGCCTCGCTGACAGCGGCTGGTGGCGCACCTGCCTCGCAGCCCCACCTTCTGACCTGCACGAACGCGACCGAGGAGTCCGAGCCGTCACCCCCAGCCGCCGTCAGCGAGGGCCCAGCCGCTGTGAGCGAGGGCCGGCGTCGGACAGAAGCGCGCGACGCCGTCGGGTCAGAGGACACCGGTCAGCGACACCGCGCCGAGCGCGACGGCGAGGACCACGCACCCCACGGCCGTCCAGAGCATCGCCACCAGTCGGGCCCACGTCTCCCCCACCCGCGGCGGTACGAGCCACCGCAGGTGCTCCTGGGCGTCGAGGTGGTCGAGCGCGTCGGCGGGCAGCTGCAGCACGTTCCAGATCGCGCGCAGCCGCGAGAGCAGACGCACCCCGCCTCCACGTTCGGTGACGGCGTGGATGCGGTCCATGATCCCGAGCCCGTCGGTGAGGTGGCTCGTGAACGCCGTCAGCTCCTCCACCACGGCACCGGGCGCGGCGGCCGCGCGCAGCGTCCCGCGGCGGGAGATGCCGAACAGCAGCGCGGGCACGATCGCCCCGAGCGAGGCGACGACGCCGACCAGGCGCGGGACGCCGTCCCACGTCAGCGCGAGCACGAGGAGCGGCAGCGGTGCGACCGCACCGACCACCAGCAGGAGCAGGGAGGGCCACCGCGTCCACCGCAGCGTCCGCGCGAGCGGGGGCACGACCTGCGTGGCGCGCTCGTGGAGCAGCTGCACGCGTTCCGGCGTCACCGCCGGACCCGGCGCCGAACCCACCCCGGCCATGACGGCGTCGAGCACGCGCCCGACGGCGTCGTCCGCCCCGTTCAGCACGGCCGAGACGCCGTCGGCGAAGGCGGGCGACCGGTCCGGCGCCACCTCGGGGGTGTCGCGCCAGGCGGGGACGTCGGACCCGTGGCGCCCGTCGGATCCGTCGACCCCCTCAGGTCCCGGCTGCGACACGTCCGCGCCTCAGCCGACGCGGGGGTCGAGCAGCTCGAACCGCTCGAGCACGACCTCCATACCCGGGTCGAACCCGTCGTCGCCGAGCACCCGGCGCCAGTAGATCTCGTGCTGCTCGCGCCACGAGCCGAGGCTGAGGTCGTCCTCGCCCTCGGCCGCCGCGAACGCCTCGTCGACCTCGTCGAACCGCGCGAGGTCGACGGCGGTCGTCCGCACCAGCGCGCGGGGGCGCCCCTCGCCGTCGAGCAGGATCGAGAGCTCCCCGACCCGCGGGAGGGGCTCGTCGGGCCCGTACTCCGCGCGCGCCGACGACGTCGCGCTCTTGCGCCCGCTCAGCACGTGCCCCAGCAGCTCGTCGGCGATGCGCGGGTCGTCGCCGAAGGACCACGCCGGCGGCGACACCGCGGCGGCGAGGTCGGTCCCCATGTACACCGCGAGCCTGCCGATGCGTGCCTTGGCGCGCACGGCCTCCCAGTACAGCTGGATCGCCTCGGCCTGGTCGAACGCCTCCCCCGGTGCTCGACGGCGGTCCTGGTCTCGTCATCGCGCGGCGCCTGGGTCATGGGCCCATTGAACCAGCGGTGGACGGCGGACGGGCGGCGGACGCACGAACGCCCCGACCCGGTGGGGTCGGGGCGTTCGCGAGCCGTGCTCGGCGTCGCAGCGTGTCAGATCAGCGCGCGACCTGACCGTCGACGTAGTCGCTGTCGGCCGACTTCTGCCACGCGAACATCTTGCGCAGCTCGCGGCCGGTCGTCTCGATCGGGTGCTGCTCACCCTTGGCGCGCAGCGCGGCGAACTCGGGCGCGCCGGCGTCCTGGTCCTCGATGAAGCGCTTGGCGAACGCGCCGGACTGGATGTCGGCGAGCACCGCCTTCATGTTCTCCTTCACCTCCGGGGAGATGACGCGCGGGCCGGAGACGTAGTCCCCGTACTCGGCGGTGTCGGAGATGCTCCAGCGCTGCTTGGCGATGCCGCCCTCCCACATGAGGTCCACGATGAGCTTGAGCTCGTGCAGCACCTCGAAGTAGGCGATCTCCGGCTGGTAGCCGGCCTCGGTCAGCGTCTCGAAGCCGTACTGCACGAGCTGCGAGGTGCCGCCGCAGAGCACGGACTGCTCGCCGAACAGGTCGGTCTCGGTCTCCTCGGTGAACGTGGTCTTGATGACGCCGGCGCGCGTGCCGCCGATCGCCTTCGCGTAGGAGAGCGCGGTCTCCCACGCCGACCCGGTCGCGTCCACCTCGACGGCGACGATGTCCGGGATGCCGCGGCCCGCGACGAACTCACGGCGCACGGTGTGACCGGGCGCCTTCGGCGCGATCAGCACGACGTCGACGCCGTCGGGCGCCGTGATGTAGCCGAAGCGGATGTTGAAGCCGTGCGCGAACGCGAGCGTCTTGCCCGGCGCGAGGTTCGGCGCGACGTGGTCGGCGAAGATCAAGCGCTGGTGCTGGTCGGGCGCGAGGATCATGATGACGTCGGCCCACGCCGTCGCGTCGGCGACGGTCTTGACCTCGAAGCCGTCCTCGGTCGCCTTGGCGGCCGACTTCGAGCCCTCCTTCAGCGCGATGACGACCTCGACGCCGGAGTCGCGCAGGTTCTGCGCGTGGGCGTGCCCCTGCGAGCCGTAGCCGACGACGGCGACCTTCTTCGAGGCGATGACGGACAGGTCGGCGTCGTCGTCGTAGAACAGCTCAGCCACGATGGGATCTCCTTGGTTCGTTCCGGTGGATTCTTGGCAGGTGGTGCTGGATCAGGCGGACCGCGCGACGCGGTCCAGCGCCCGCTCCGTCATCGAGCGGCTGCCACGGCCGATCGCGACGGTACCGGACTGCACGATCTCCCGGACCCCGTAGGGACCGAGCGACGTCAGCAGCGCGGAGAGCTTCTCCGGACCGCCGGTGGCCTCGATCGTGACGGCCTCGGACGAGACGTCGACGACGTGGGCGCGGAACAGGTCGACGACCTGCAGGACGGCCGTGCGGGAGGCGTCGTCGGCCCGGACCTTGACCAGGAGCAGCTCGCGCTGCACCGAGGCCTTCTCCTCGAGCTCGACGATCTTGATGACGTTGATCAGCTTGTTGAGCTGCTTGGTCACCTGCTCCAGCGGCAGCTCCTCGACGTCGACGACGACGGTGATGCGCGAGACGTCCTCGTGCTCCGTCGGGCCGACGGCCAGGGAGTGGATGTTGAACGCGCGGCGCGCGAAGAGCGCCGAGACGCGGGTGAGGACACCCGGCTTGTTCTCGACGAGCACGGACAGCGTGTGGCGGCTCATGGTTCTCAGTCCTCCCGGTCCCAGCTCGGGGTGATGTCCCGCGCGTACTGGATCGCGTCGTTGGAGACGCCGGCGGCCACCATCGGCCACACCATCGCGTCGCGGCTCACGACGAAGTCGACCACGACGGGGACGTCGTCGATCTCGTTCGCCCGCCGGATGGTCTCGTCGACGTCCTTGGGGTTCTCGCAGCGCAGCCCGATGCAGCCGTAGGCCTCCGCGAGCTTGACGAAGTCCGGGATGCGGCGCGAGGAGTGCCCCGTGTTCAGCTCGGTGTTGGAGTAGCGGCCGTCGTAGAACAGCGACTGCCACTGGCGCACCATGCCGAGCGAGGAGTTGTTCACCACGGCGACCTTGATGCCGATGCCCTCGAGCGCGCACGTGGCGAGCTCCTGGTTGGTCATCTGGAAGCAGCCGTCGCCGTCGATCGCCCACACGTCGCGGTCCGGCTCGCCGACCTTGGCGCCCATGGCGGCGGGGATGGCGTAGCCCATGGTGCCGAGGCCGCCGGAGTTGATCCACGAGCGCGGGCGCTCGTAGCGGATGAACTGCGCGGCCCACATCTGGTGCTGGCCGACGCCGGCCACGTAGGTGGCCTCCGGCCCGGTGACCTCGCCGATGCGGGAGATCACGTGCTGGGGGGCGAGCAGCCCGTCGTCGGTCGGCGTCCACCCGAGCGGGTAGGTCTCGCGCAGCTTGTCCAGCTGGGTCCACCACGCCTCGAGGTCGGGCAGGCCGTGGTGGGCGTGCTCGGAGGAGAGCTCGACGGCGAGGTCGGTGATGACCTCGAGCAGGTCGCCGACGATCGGCACGTCGGCGCGGCGGTTCTTCGAGATCTCGGCGGGGTCGATGTCGGCGTGCACGACGGTCGCGCCGGGCGCGAAGCTCGAGAGCTGACCGGTGACGCGGTCGTCGAAGCGGGCGCCGAGCGCCACCACGAGGTCCGCGCGCTGGAGGGCGGCGACGGCGGGGACCGTCCCGTGCATGCCGGGCATCCCCAGGTGCTGCGGGTGGGAGTCCGGGAGCGCACCGAGGGCCATCAGGGTCGTGACGGCGGGCGCGCCCGACAGGTCGGTCAGCTTCCGCAGCGCGTCGCTCGCGCCCGCACGGATGACGCCGCCGCCGACGTACAGGACCGGGCGCCGCGCCGTCGCGAGCAGCCGGGCGGCCTCGCGCACCTGCTTGAGGTGGGGCTTGGTGACGGGGTGGTAGCCAGGGAGGTCGAGCTCGGTGGGCCACCGGAAGGTGGTCTCGGCCTGCTGGGCGCTCTTGGCGATGTCCACGAGGACGGGGCCGGGGCGCCCCGTGCTCGCGATGTGGAAGGCCTCGGCGATGCGCGCCGGGATGTCGTCCGGGTTCGTCACGAGGAAGGAGTGCTTCGTGACCGGCATCGTGATGCCGACGATGTCGGCCTCCTGGAACGCGTCGGTGCCGATCATCGCGGCGCCGACCTGACCCGTGATGGCGACCATCGGCACGGAGTCCATGTTCGCGTCCGCGAGCGGGGTGACGAGGTTCGTGGCTCCGGGGCCCGACGTCGCCATGCACACCCCGACGCGGCCGGTGGCGTGCGCGTAGCCGGAGGCCGCGTGACCGGCGCCCTGCTCGTGCCGCACGAGGATGTGCCGCATCTTCTCCGAGTCGAGCAGCGGGTCGTAGGTCGGCAGGATCGTGCCACCCGGGAGCCCGAAGATGACCTCGGTGCCCGCGGCCTCGAGGGAACGGACGATGCTGGCCGCCCCGGTCATGCGCTCCCCCGGCGAGGCGGGGACGGCGACGGGACCGGGCGTCGGCGCCAGGCGCGGTCGGCCGGGGGCCGGCGTGCGATGGGGGGCGGCGGGGCCGCGGGACGGGACCGAGCCGGAACTCCTGGTCATCGTCACTCCTTCGTCTCGAACACTCGCGGAACACACAAAAGCCCCTCGAGCCTGGCGGCTGCTGAGGGGCGCTGGGATCGTCGGATCGTCTAGTCGCCCTGGGGAGGTACGACGACGAGCACGACGGTCTGCATGCGACCACAGTAGACCCGTGCTCACGAATGTACCAGTCGGTGGAATCACTGTCTCAGATGCTGGAGATGCCCCGTGGTGCGACAGGTGTGAGCACCCCCGATTCCCGACCATTCCGCGCGGGCGGGCCCCCGGACCGTGATACTTGACCCGCGCGGGGCCACCCGGCCACGGGCGCGCAGGGCGACGGACGAGGGAGGTGGGTCGCGCGTGGCGGACGACGACGAGGCCTGGGCACCCCCGCCGCGCGACGACCTCGCCGAGGCGGTCGGCGTCGACCTCGACCCCCGGTCCCTGCGGGCCCACGCGCGCGTCGGTGCCGCCGGTGCCGGTGCGCCCGCCGGACCCGTGGACGGCGCACCCGCCACCGTCCCGTCCGCCGACTCCGACCAGGGGCGGGGCGTCTCCCACACGGGGATCTCCGTTCCCGGGTACGCGGACCTGGTCGAGGTGGCGCGCGGCGGCGACGGCGTCGTGCTCCGCGCCCGCGACCTGGCCGTCGACCGGGAGGTCGCGATCAAGGTCGTCGACCTCGCCGAGCCGGACGTGCGAGCGCGCTTCGAGCGCGAGGTCGCCCTGACCGTGCGGCTCGGGCGGGCGCACCCCCACATCGTCACGGTGCTCGCCACCCCCGAGACCACCGACGGCCGCCCGTGCCTCGTCATGGACTTCCACGACCTCGGGTCCCTGCACGACCGGCTGCGGCACCACGGCCCGCTCCCCGTCGCCGAGGTGGTCGCCGCCGGGACCGCCATCGCCGACGCGCTCGCCTACGCCCACGCCCAGGGCGTGCTGCACCGCGACGTCAAGCCGCAGAACGTCCTGCTGCTGCCGACCTCGTACGTGCTCGCCGACTTCGGCATCGCCCGGACCGTCGACGCCGGGCGCACCGCCTCGCTCGAACGGTTCAGCTACCGCCACGCCTCGCCCCAGGTGCTCGACGGCGCGTCCCCCACCCCGGCCGACGACGTGTGGTCGCTCGGCTCCACCCTCTTCACGCTGCTCGACGGCCGGGCGCCGTTCGCCGCGGACGACCCGGACGAGGACACGGCCCTGGCCTACCTTCGCCGGGTTCGGCTCGGTGGTCGGCGCGCGCTCACGCGCGAGGACGTCCCGCCGGTGCTCGCCGCGCTCATCTCGGCGTGCCTCGCGCCCGACCCGGCCGGCCGTCCGCCCGGCGCGGCCGACGTCCTCGCCGCCCTGCGAACGGTGCCGACCGAGGCGCGCGGGTGGGATCCCGACGCGATCTCGCGCGGCGAGGTGTCGACGGCGTCGTCGGCGTCGCCCTCCGCACCCGCGGAGCCCGCGTCCGACGACGTCACGCGCGAGCGGCCGTCGCTCGTGGCCCCCGGGGCCGAGACTCCCGGGTCGCCCGCCACACTGCCCGCCACCCCCGCCGACGGCCCTCGTCCCGCAGCCGCCGACGCGCCCCTCGCGCGCTCGGCCCTCAGCCACCTCGGCCGCGGCGAGCGGCGTCCCGGTGCCGCACCTGCCGCCACCGACGACGCGACCGGACTCGCTCCCGACGAGGCGACCGGGCGCGGCCCGATCGAGCCCGGCGGGGGTTCCGACCCGGACGAGCTGGTCGGGGTGTCCCGGGCGTCCCGGCGCGGCGGCACGACCGGCGGCGAGCACGACGGGGGCGGCCGTTCCACCGCCTGGCGCCGTGGCGCGGCGTTCCTCGGAGGCGCTCTGCTCGTGGGGGCGGCGATCGGCGTCGGGCCCGTCGTCGTCGACCTGGTGCGCGGCGGTTCCGGCCAGGAGCCGACGCAGCAGACCAGCACGGGCGGCGGCGACACGTCGGGCGGGACCGGCACGGACGGGACGGGCGGCGAGCCCGGGGAGACGCCGGCCGGATCGGGGCAGGTCGCCACGGAGGGGGCGGTGCCGGAGTTCGGCGGCGACCTGCCCGCCGACCTCCAGGAGGCGCAGACCGGCAACCCCGACCTCGCCCCGACCGGTGTCGCGGCGGTCGATCGCGGCACATCGGCCGAGATCACCTGGAACGCGCCGGCCGACGAGGAGGTGCAGGTCATCGTCGTGAGCCAGGTCGAGGGCTCCCCCGCCCTCGCCTACGAGCTCCTTCCCGCCGGTTCCACCAGCTTCCTCGCCGAGGGTCTGGACCCGTCGGTGCGGGTGTGCTTCGCCGTCGTCGGGCTGGGCATGGTCGACGGCGCCCTGGACCGGGGCGCCTCGGCGCAGCGCTGCCTAGAGCGCTGAGACCCGCCCCCGTCACCCCCGGATCAGCGCCGCAGCACCGCCGGCGAGACGCCCCACCACAGCCGCTGGAACCACGGGAGCGTCCGGCGCAGGGCGCGGGACGTGTGGCGCGCGAGGCGCCAGTCCTCGCCGGACGGCGACTGCCCGCCGTCGACGTCGTGGGACGAGGGCGCGAACTCCGCGGCCTCCGCCCGGCGTGCGAGCGCCCGGACCGACGCCGGCGCACCGGCTCCGACCAGCAGCTCGGCGGTCGCGAGCGCGTCCTGCCCCGGTCGCTGCTCGAGGCCCGCGAGCCACGCGGCGTCGGTGACGTGCTGCCAGGCGCCGCGCACCCCCGCGGCGCGCCACCGCCGCCGTCGGACGGCTCGCAGCGCCACCGACGCGAGGGCGAGCGCCGCGAGGGACGCGCCCGCGACCGACGCGACGAGCCCGGCCACCCCGCCGCCCCCGTTCGCGGCGTCGTCACCGCCCTGCGGCGCCGCGTCGTCGCGCAGCGTCTCGGGCTCGCTCGGCACCGGGCTCTCCTCACCGTCGAGACCGGGGTCCCCGGTCGGCGACGGCGACGGCTGGGCCCCGGAGCCGTCACCCGACGAGGCGTCGGGGCTCGGGTCGAACGCGACCCAGCCCGCCTCCGCGAGGTACACCTCGGCCCAGATCGCGGCGTCGGCGCCGCTCACGGTCGCCGCCTCGGCACCCTCCGCGGCTCCCGGCACCTCGAACCCGACCACGAGCCGGGTGGGGAGCCCGAGCGTGCGCCCGAGCACGGCGAAGGCGCCCGCGAACTGCTCCTGCGTCCCCCGCTGCCCACCCTCCTCCTCGGGCAGGAACAGGAACTCCGCCAACCGGCCGTAGGAGGAGCCGCTGGCGGCGGCGTCCTCCAGCGTGCGTCCCGCCCGCACCCCCTCCGCGAGCAGCGTCGCCTGCTCGAGCCGCGACGTCGCGCCCTCCGTGAGGGCGGCGGCCTCGGCTCGCAGGTCGTCGCTGATGCGCGGAACCTCGAGGTAGCGGGCGGCCCTGGCGGCGTCGGGGACCCCGGCGCGCGCCGCCAGGTCGGGCTGCGGGGCGTCGACGGTGACCCGGGCGCGGTAGCTCGGCGGCTCCGCATCGGTCCGGGCGCCCTCCAGCACGAGCGTGCCGGTGTCGACGTCCGCGAGCGGAGCGACACCCGTGATCGTCTCGACGTGGCCGAGGCTCGGCAGCCACGCCGTCCCGAGCTCGCGCACCTGCACGCTCAGCTCCAGGACGTCGCGGCGGGTGCCGGCCGGCAGGTCGGGTTCGTCCACGACGCCAGGGGCACGCAGCCGCGCCGCGAGGCGCCAGGTCGACCCGTCGAAGTCCGGCAGCACCGCGAGCGAGAGCCGCTGCGGGAGCGGGGTGCCGTGGGCCGTGACGTCGAACAGCGTCGTCTCGCCGCCCCGCAGCCAGCCCGTCACGTCGGGCACCGGGTTCACGGCCTCGGCCGGCAGCACCGGCGGGGGCACGTACCGGCGGGCCTCGAACGCCCCGGCGGTCGGCACCGCCAGGGCGACGACGGCGGTGCCCGCGGCCGCGAGGACCAGCGCGCCCGGGAGCACCACGCCGTGGCGCCGTCCGTCCTGCGCGCGGGCGGGGGCCTCCCCCAGCACCCACCCGAGGCCGGCGACGGCGAGCGTGAGGATCGCGACGACGACCGCGGTCGCGTCCTGGCCCGCCACCAGCACGGCCGCGGCGGCCTGCAGCACCACGGAGCCGAGCAGCCCGGCGACACCCGCCCGGCGCGGGGCCAGGCCGCGACGCGGGACGACGGCGAGCGCGACCGCCAGCGCCACGACCCCGACGAGCAGCACCGTCGGTGCGAGCAGCCCGACCCCGGCCGGCGCGGGACGCGGCGCGGTCAGGAGCCGCGGCAGCGCGTCCAGGAGCGGCACCACCGACCGGGCGCCGGCCGGCACCGCCTCGAGACCGCTGCTGGCCATCGTGGAGGTCACGACGGCGAGGAGGCCGACACCGGCGACCGCGACCACCCAGCGCGCCAGTCGCAGCAGCGACCCGAGCACGACCACGCCGACACCGGCGAGCACGACGCCGGCCAGCACCAGCGGCACCGCCCACCACGCGTAGGCGGACGCGAACGGGACGCAGCCGAGCAGCAGGAGCGTCGTGGACCAGACGGGCACCCACCAGGCGCGGGGGTGCCGCGAGCCGTCGTCGACGCCGTCACCGGGCCACCGCCGTCCGCCACCCGTGCACGAGGTCGTCCGCGCGCGGGCCGCGCAGCACCGTCACACCCTGGACGGCCGAGACCAGCGCGCGCGGATCGGGGTCGACGACGGCGATCACCGCGGTCGGTGCGGCGGCGGCCTCGAGCAGCAGCACGCCCAGGTCGGCCTGGGCACCGGTGACGACGACGAGCACGTCGGGCGCGCCGGTGGTGAGGGGCAGGTCGGCGGGGCCACCTGCTGCGTCGTCGGCGTCGCTGTCGCCGTTCCCGACCCCGCGCAGGAGCGCGAGCGCCTCGCGGACGTCCCGGGCGAGCTCGGCGCCGCCGTCGCCGACGCGGGAGACGGGGTTGTCCAGGTCGAGGCCGCCGACGGCGGTCACGAGCCGCCCCGGGCTCTCGCGCTCGGAGGCGGTCGCCAGGAGGCTCGCGGCGACGTCGACCGCCTCCTCGAGATCCGCGGGCGAGGCGTAGCTCGCGAGGCGGTCGTCCAGCAGCACGGTGAGGAAGGGCAGGGCGGGGTCGGCGTCCTGCCGGACCATGAGCTGACCGCGGCGCGCGCTGGTGGCCCAGTGCAGGCGGCGCAGGTCGTCACCCGCGATGTACTCGCGCAGGCCCACGAGGTCGGTCCCGCCGTGCTCGATGCGCTCCTGCGCCCCGGTGTGCCCGCGGCGCAGGCCGGGGGCGAGGGAGAGCGCGTCGAGCACGCGCGGCTCGACGAGCACGCTCGTGGCCTCGCCGTGCCGACTGGTGCGCACCACCAGGCCCGCGACCCCGGACCGGCGCAAGAGGAGCGGCCCGAAGACGACCCGGCCGCGCCGGTCGGTCGGGATGACCTCCCGCCCGGTCCCGCGCTCCCCCGGCGCGAGCCGTGGCAGGGCGACGGGCCGCAGCTCGTCACCGACGCGGTCGAGGCCCTCGAGCCGGAGCGAGGCCCACGAGGAGAGGTTGGTGACCGTGATCTCGGCCGTGCAGTCCGCCAGGCGCGTCACGCGCGTGAGGCTGGTGCGGCGCTCGACGTCGACCGGGACGCGCGCGAGCACGCCGGCGAGCGAGATCGCCAGCAGCACCACGAGACCCGTGCCGAGCGCGACGACGGAGGGGAACCGGGCGAGCAGGCCACCCGCGAGCAGGGCGAGCGCGAGGGCGAGGACGGCGGTGCCGCGGGCCGTGAGGCGCGGCGGTCCCCAGGCGTGGGTGTCGGCGTGGGTGTCGGCGCCCGTGTCGGACCCCGCGCCGGTGGCGGTCCCGTCGGCCGCGCCGGTGGGGTCGAGCGGCGGCACGGCTCAGGCCGCGCCGGGGCGCGGCACCTCGACGCGGTCGAGCACGTCGAGCAGCACCTGCTCCGTGGTCGTCCCGGCGAGCACGGCATCGCGCGTCAGGATGACGCGGTGGCCGAGCACGGGGACCACGAGCCGCTGCACGTCGCTGGGGACGACGTAGTGCCGGCCCTGCGTCGCGGCCCAGACCTGGGCGGCGCCCACGAGCCCGCGCAGCCCGCGTGTCGAGGCGCCGAGCCGCAACCGGGCGTCCTCGCGGGTGGCGGCGCCGACGGCGCGCACGTAGCCGAGGATCGGTTCGGCGACGTGGACGCCGCGGAGGGTGGCGGCGGCCGCGGCGACCTCGTCCGGCGTCGTCACCTGGGGCACGTGCTCCACGGAGCCGGCTCGGCTGCCGGGCCGCAGCACCTCGATCTCGTGCTCGGCGTCGGGGTAGCCGATCTCGACCTTGACGAGGAAGCGGTCGAGCTGCGCCTCGGGCAGGCGGTAGGTGCCGTCGAGGTCGACGGGGTTCTGGGTGGCGATGACCAGGAACGGGTCGGGGACGCGGCGTCCGATCCCGTCGGTCGTCACCGTGCGCTCGGCCATCACCTCCAGCAGCGCCGACTGCGTCTTGGCGGCGGCGCGGTTGATCTCGTCGGCGAGCAGCACGTGCGTGAAGACCGGCCCCTCGCGGAACGTGATCTCACCGGTGCCCGGCTCGAAGACGGACGTGCCGGTGACGTCGGAGGGCAGCAGGTCCGGGGTGAACTGGATGCGGCGCGAGCTCCCGCCGAGCGCGGCCGCGACCGCGCGCGCGAGCGTCGTCTTACCGGTGCCCGGGACGTCCTCCAGCAGCACGTGCCCACCCGCGAGGAGCGAGACGATCGCGAGCTCGACGACGGGCCGCTTGCCCCGCAGCGCCTGCTCGACGGCGTCGACGATCCGGTCGTGCAGCACGCGGACCTCGGCGATCCGGGCGGGGGCGACGTCGGTGGCGGGCGTGGTCATCGGTCCTCCGGGGACGGGGTGCGGGTCGTAGAGGTGGTGGGGGCGGTCGTCGCGGCGGCATCGGACGTATCCGTCGCCTCGGCGAGGGACGTGCGACGACGCTTCAGCCGCATGGCGCCGGCCGTGCCGAGGAGCAGCACGCCGGCCGCGACGGCGGGCGGGTGCGGGATCTGTGGTGCGGTCCACGGAACGGGGACGACCTGGACCTCTGTCGGGGGCAGCGACGCGATCTGGTAGCACGGCCCGCCCGGCTCGCAGTAGGCCTCACCCGGGGCGTCGGCGTAGCCGGAGACGGTGGCCGTGATACCCGCGGCCCACCCGCTGCCGGTGAAGGTCACCTCGCCGCTCGCCCACGCACCGACGTTGCGGGCGCCTCGCTGCTCGGCGATCGTCGTCGGCGTCGCGCAGTCGATCACCTGACCGCCCGTGGTGCACGTGCCGGGCGTCTCGACCCAGCTCGCGATGGGCGCGTAGTCGACCGCCGCCGTCACCGTGTTGGTGCCCGTGGAGTTGCGGCCAGTCAGCACACCGTCGTTGTCGCTCGGCACCGGGAGGGCCGCGAGGCTGCCGCTGCCCGAACCCGCCGCCCCCTCCCCCGCCGCGTTCGTGGCCGTGACCGTCGCGCTGACGGTGCCGCCGTCACGGCACAGCCCCTGGGCGTTGCAGTCGATCGTCACCGCGTGTGTCGTCTGGCCACCGAGCGGGACCTGGGTCGGGGTCACCGACGGGCCGGAGAAGTTCAAGGTGTAGTCGATGATCGGCGAACCGCCATCGGCCGGTGGCGTGATCGCGAACGACAGCGCCACCTGCTGCGGCGAGTTCCGCGTGACGGTGACCCCCACCCCGGGTGCACCTGGGCGCGCAGGGACGGTCACGGAACCGCTGGCGGCGGAGACCGCTGTCTCCGTGCCGACGTGCGAGACCACCTCGTACGCGACGGTGCTGCCGGCCGCCGCCGGCACCGTCGCGCTGGTCGCCGTACCCGCATCGGTCAGCTGCCCACCCCCGGCGGGTCGGACGCTGTACCGATCCGCCCGCGTCGCGGCGTTCCAGGTGACGATGACGGTGCCGTCCGGCCGCGCCGTCGCGGACACGCCCGTCGCCGCCGTGGGGCGGTCCGCCGTTGGGGTCGGAGCCGGGGTCGTCCCGGTCGGGCTCGGCGTCGTCTCCGTCGGACTCGGCGTCGTCTCCGTCGGGCTCGGCGTCGTCTCGGTCGGACTCGGCGTGGTCTCGGTCGGACTCGGCGTGGTCTCGGTGGGGCTCGGCGACGTCGGATCCTCGGTCGGGGGCGTCGAGCCGGGAGCACACTCCGGCGTGTACGTCGTCTCGCGCGTCACGGGCTGCGTCACCGCCGGGACGTGCACCGCCGTCACGCGCACCTCGATCTCGCGGCCGCACACGAGCTCGGTCAGCGTCGACTCGAGCGGCGCGGTGGCCGCCACCTCGGCCCCGGTGCCCACCGACGCGGTCACCTGGTAGCGCACGGCCGGGACCTCCGAGGCCTGCCACGTCACGCGGGCCGTCGCCGGGTCGTTCGCGGCGGTGACACGGATGTTCGTCGGTGCGTACTCCTGCACGGGGCCGGTGCCGGTCCCGGTGTCGGTGGGCCCGCCCGTCGTCGGCGGGACGACCGTGCCGCCGTCGGTGGGGACGTCGGTCGGCAGGTCCGTCGGCACCGGCACGGACGGCAGACCCGGGGGCGGCGTCGTGGGGACCGGCGGCGTCGGCACGCCCGGCACCTCGGGCGGCTGGGCACCCGTCGGGGTGTCGGTCGGCGCCGCGGGCGCGTCCGTCGTCGGTACGGGCGGCTGCGGCGCGGTCGGACCGCCCGCCCCGGGCACCTGGGGCTGCGGCGGGGCCGGTCGCGGCGGGAGGGGGCGATCCACCGGGACGGGCGTGACCGCCGTCGGCTCGGGCTCGACCACGCGCGTGGTGCCACCGCCGTCGACCAGCACGTACCCGCCCGAGCGGTCCTTCGTGTGCACGACCAGGCGACCCTCGTCGATCGTCAGGCGCGGGTCACCGCCGCCCGGGACGATGATGTCGGCGGCGCCGCGGCTGCCGTCGGAGTTGAGCACGACGACCTTGCCGGCGCCGGTGCACGGCACGTAGATCCGCCCCGAGAACGTCTGCGGCTGCGCGGGCCGCTCGCACCCGATCGCGGCGACGTCGACGCTGAGCACGTCGCGCCCGCTCAGCACCACCACGCGCCCGCGCTCGGGGATCGAGGCCGGGACGAGGTCCGACGGCGAGCGCGGCGCGACCTCGAGGGCTCCCTCGAGCTGCGGCACCCCCGCGCTCACGTCGCTGCCGGACCCGATCTGCACGACGGCGCCGCGGTCCGGTGCGAACACCGTCACGCCGCGCGCGTGCGGCACCAGGCGCGAGGCCGGGCCCGCCGCCTCGACGGGGACGTCGGTGCGCACCGCGTGCTCGCGCGCCTCGGTGCGGTACTCGAGCTCCTGGAGCCGGCCGTCCTGCCCGATCACCCAGACGCGCCCGGCGTCGTCGATCGTGGCGTCGGCGAGCGCGTCGGTCCGGTACGGGGTGCCGATGTCGGCGAGGGTGAGGGGGCTGACGGCGCGGACGAGGCCCTCACCCAGCTCGACGAGCGCGACGTGACCACCCCCGACGAGCACGCGGGTGTCGGCCGGGTCGGCCGCGGTCCGCTGCCCGCTGGCGAGCAGCGTGCTGAGGTCGACAGCGGTGATCTCGCCGGTCAGGCGGTCGGTGACGATCAGGCGGCCGTCGCGCTGCGCGAGCTCGAGCTCGGCCTCGCCCGCCGCGATCTGCAGCCGCCGCTCGGGCTCACCGGTGGCGGGGTTGATCTGCACGACCGTCCCCTGGTCGTCCTCGGGCAGCCAGGTGGTGCCGTCGGACATGTCCACGAGGGTGCTCGCGACGCCGTTGCCGACGATCGCACCCACCACGAGGAGGGCTCCGGCCATCGCGACCCCGACCTCGACGGCTCCACGTTCGCCGTTCGGCCTCCGCCACCTGCGCATGCCGACCCCTTCCGTCGGTCGTGCCGTCATGTCGATCGGGCCCCGTCCGGTGCCCGATAGGGCCGCTCAGCCCCGTCCTGCCGCCGATTGTTCCACGGTGATCGACGCCGCGGTGGTCTGCACGAGGTGGAACTTTCCGCCGGCGACGAGGAGCCCGCGGCCGGGTCCGGTGAGCGCCTCGTGGCTCGCCATCGGCACCTGGGCGCCGAGCAGCGTGCCGTCACCCATCTCCGGGCTCAGCAGCACACCGCGCCGCGAGCGCCGCACCACGGAGACCAGACCGGGGATGTGCTGGCGCGTGCGGGCGTCGTCGGCGTCCGTCGCGACCACGAGCGCGGTACCCAGGCCTGCGGCCCGCGGGGCCCACGCCGCGAGCGCCTCGACGGCGCGTCGCTCGGCGCCCGCGGCCTCCCAGGCACGCTCCCACTCGTGCACGTCGTCCGCGAGGACCAGGCGCCACGGCGCGGAGCCCGACGGCGCCGCGAGGGTGTCGCCGTCGGGCGCGCTCGCCCCGGGTCCCTCGAGCCAGGCGAGCACCTCCTCGGGGCTCGCCAGCACCGTCAGCGGCAGCCCGCCGCCGAGCGTCGACGCCGTCGCGGCAGCCCGCGGCCCCGCGAGGACCACCTCCGCCACGGGCTGCTGAGCCCGGGCCGCGAGCTGCGCGAGCGCGAGCAGGTGGGTGCTGCGCCCCGTCCGGGTGCGTCCGGTGACGAGCACGGGCCCGTCCAGCAGGGCGAGCGTCACCGGGGCGACCATGTCCTCCTCGACGCCAACCGTCACCTCGTCGCGCACCGGCTGCGGTGCCGCCTCCTGCGGCAGCCGGCCGGGCATCGCGGGGACGGTGGTGGCGCCGTCGGGATAGCGACCCGCGACCTGCGCCGCGATCGCGGCGAGCCGCTCGGCCTGGAGCGGGGTGCCGGCGCCGCCGATCGTGGCCACCTGGACCTCGTGCTTCCCCAGCAGTGCACGGCCCGCGGGGCTGTCGGCGTCGAGCACCCCCGCGGGCACGCCGAGCATCATGTAGTCGTCCGGGATCGTCATGCGCATCACGAGGCGCTGCCCGAACGCCGCCGCGACCGGGGCCGGCACGCCGGTGCGCTGCGGCGCCGTCGCGCTCACGTGGACCCCCGCGCGGCGCCCCTCCTGGAGGATCGCCACGAGCATGTCGGCGTGCTGGCGGCGCATCGAGCCGCCGCCCTCGAAGGACTCCAGCAGTGCCGGCAGGTTGTCGATCAGCACGTGCACGCGCGGCACGTCGACCCCCGTGGCCGCGAGCGCCGCGAGGTCGGCCACCCCCGCGATGCCATCGCGGCGTTCCGCTCGGTGACGGTGCGGTGCAGCATCCGCACGAGGCGCTGCATCCGCTCGCGCTGCGCCTCGACGACGACGGCGCCCACGGACGGCAGCAGCCCGAGCACCGCCAGGCCGCCCCCGCCGCAGTCGAGCCCGTAGACGAGCGGAGCCGCGGCGTCGCCACCGGCGGTCACGGCGACGGCGAGCGTGCGCAGCAGCTCGGTCTTGCCGGCGCCGGAGGACCCGAGCACGAGCAGGTGCCCGGACCGGGTGAGGTCGAGCACCCACGGCTCCTGCGTCTGCGCCGCGGGGTCGTCGATCATCCCGAGCACGACCTGGCCCCCGCCCGGCTCGACCGTCCGCGCCTGCGACGCGCCCGCGCCGTCGACCAGCGCGGCCTGCGTCGCGTCGGCGCCGACGAGGAGGCGTCCGGGCCCGGCGACGGCGAGCGGCAGCACGTCGGCCAGCTGGGGCAGCCACGGCCTGCTCGGCGGGGCGACTCCGGTGCGCAGGTGCGCCGTCGTGATGGTCTCGACCAACCGCTCGAGGTCGGTGCGGGGGTGGAGGCGGTCGGCGTCGCCCGCCGCGAGCGCCGCGGCCGCGTCCGCGCCGCCGCGCGCGTCGAAGGGGCGCACCTCGACCGGTGCGGCCGCCTCGCGGCGGATCTCGCGCGCACCGACCCAGGAGACCTGGACGAGCTCGCGCGTGCCGTGGCCGGTCCGGCGCAGCCAGGCCCGGCCGGGGTTGCGGCGCGAGAGCTGTGCGGCGTCGGGGGCGTCGATGACGTCGGTGGAGTCGTCCGGGGAGGCCACGCGCAGCGCGATGCGCAGATCGGTGTTGGCCTTGATCTGGGGCGTGACGACGCCGGCGGGGCGCTGGGTCGCGAGCAGCATGTGCATCCCGAGCGAGCGGCCCCGCTGCGCGATCGAGACCATGCCGTCGACGAAGTCGGGGACCTCGGCCAGCAGCGCCGCGAACTCGTCGACGCAGATCAGCATGCTCGGCGGGGCGGCCTCGGGGTGCTTGCGCTCGAGGTCGGGGAGGTCCTTGGCACCGTAGCGCTCCAGGAGGTGCTCACGCGCGGTCAGCTCGGCGTGCAGCGAGACGAGCGCACGCTGGACGAGGGCCGGGGTCAGGTCGGTGATGTAGCCGACGGTGTGCGGGAGCTGCGCGCACTCGCGGAACGCCGCGCCGCCCTTGTAGTCCACGAGCAGGAAGGTGATTCGGCTCGGCGGGTTGTTGACGGCCAGCGAGGAGATGAGGGACTGCAGCAGCTCGCTCTTGCCCGCGCCGGTGGTGCCGGCCACGAGACCGTGCGGGCCGTCCTCGCGCAGGTCGATCGTCACGGCGCCGTCGGTGCCGGCGCCCAGCTGGGCGCGCAGCCCGCGGCTGGTGGACCAGCGCTCGAGCACCTGCTCGACGTCGTCGCTCCCGCAGCCCGTGAGGTCCGGCAGGCGGACCATGGCCGGGAGCAGCGCCTCGGCCGCGCCGACGGCGGCCTCGTCGCGGTAGCCGGCGAGCGAGCGGGCCGTGTGCCACGTGGTGGCGAGGTCGAGCCGCTCGGGCGCGTCGATGCGCTCGACACCGCCGCGGCGGGCGTGCTCGAGCGAGCCGACCCGCAGGTCCACCAGCCGCGCGGTGGCCGCCGGGACCTCTTCCGTCCGCTCGCCGAGCCACAGCAGGTGCAGGCCGGGGCCGCCCTCCTGCGCCGCGCGGGCGGCGTGCTGCGCGACGGCCTCGACGTGGCGGCGCGTCAGACCCGCACCCGCGTCCACGAGGCAGAGCGTGTGGCCGGTGCCGGTCGCCAGGGTGAGCTGCTCGAGCAGCGCCTGCCCCGCGGCAGCGCCGATCGCGACGGGCGCGGGGCCGGCCGAGCTCACGTGCGGCAGCCACCGCAGCCACGTCTCGAGCGCGCCCCGGTCGTGGCCGAGGACGGCGGTGATGGCGAGGTCGGTGGGCGAGTGCGTGACGGCGAGCCGGACGATCGCGGCGCGGACCCAGGCGTCGACGTCGTCGACCGGACCGGTGACCGCGCTGAGCGGGGCGCCGAGGTCGAGCGGCACCGGGAGGTCGGGCAGCGTGCCGCGGGTCGCGAGCGCCCGGGTGGCCTCGGCGCGCAGGCCGCGGTCGCCGCCGCTCGGCTTCTTGGCGGTCACCAGGGCGGGCCGCTCCCCCAGCCCCGAGCGGACGGTGAGGAAGTCGGCGTCGTCCTGCTGCCGCGTCCACAGGCGGTGGTGGCGCGTGCGGGCGCGGACGACGACGGCGTCGAGGTCGGGCTCGTCGTCGAACGCGTTGGCGCGCTGGGTGGCGGCCGAGTCGTCGAGGGTGGCGAGGACCTCGCGCACGTCGCCGCGCCACAGGTCGCGCTCGGCCTCGAACTCCTTGCGGGCCTGCCGGCGCTGCACGAGGTTCGTCATCGCCATCATGAGCGGGAACCCGATCATGAAGATGAGCGACATCGGGCTGCGGCTCATCGCGAGCATGCCCCCGCCGATCAGGACCGGCATCAGCATCATCGGCCACGGGAACGGGGTCTTGCGCACCGACGCCGGCGGGGCCGGCAGGTCGAGCTCCGTCTCGACGACGCCCGTGCCGAACCGCGGCGTCCGCAGCACGCCCTGCTCGCGGTCCGCGGCGCCGTCGCCGGCGCCCGTGACGCCCGACGTCGTGGCGCGGCCGCCGTCGCGCACGTCGCGCAGCGTGAGGCGGGTGCCGCCGAGCTCGATGGTCTCGCCCCACGCCAGCGGCTGCGCCGCCTGGACCTCGCGACCGGCCACGCGCGTCCCGTGCGCGGAGCCGAGGTCGACGACGGACGGGGTCGCCGCGAGCACGAGGCGCGCGTGCGTCCGGCTCACGAGCGGGTCGGTGAGACGGACGTCGACGCCCGCCGCGCGTCCGATCGTCACGACGTCGCCGTGCAGCTCGACCTCGCGGCCCGCCTCGGGGCCGTCGACGACGCGGAGGATCGCGCGGGGGCGCCGGTGCGCCTGCGGACGGGTGAGCCAGTCGCTCGGGACAGAGGCCACGTGCAGCAGGCCGCCGTCGCGCAGCGGCGAGTCGAGCAGCCGCTGCTGCGCGGGCCAGGGCCGCCCGTCGGTGACGGGCGCGAGGAGCACGCGCGACCCGGGGCCGGCGAGGTGGTCACCCAGGCTGGCGGCCAGGTCGGCGACCCGCCCGTGCGGTGCGGCGTCGACCACGACGTCGACGGCCTCCAGCGCGCTCTCGGTGCTCGGCACCACGCTCAGTCGCCACATGCGGCACTCCTTCGGTCCTCGTCCCTGACCACCCCGACGCTAGGGAGGGGCCGCGCGCGCGTCCACGCGGACGGGGGTGGAACCTTCCGGGGCGTCTGCCGGGCGCTTCGGGCGGGACGTGCGACGACGACGACGGTGACCTCCCCGGTCACCGCCGCCGTCGTCGGGCACCCGGGCAGGGCCCGGGCTGGGCGTCAGCTGGAGGCGCGCTCCTGGTCGTCGGCCTGGGCCGCGAGGATCTGCGCGTTCTCCTGCAGCGCCTGGACGACGCTGTTGAGGGCCGGCACGTACTGGCCCTGCCAGTCGCCGCGGAAGCGCTGCGAGTCCGGGCCCTGCCACGGGGTGGCCTCGAGCTGCTGGGTGAGGCGGGCGGTGAGCTGCGTGATCGTGTCGGCGTCGGTCGTCATCACCCGGACGAGATCGCGGGCCGCGTTGATGTCCATGCCGTAGACGGTGGTGCTCATGAGAGTGGTCCTTTCGTCGGTGCCACGAGGGTGGCGGTGAGGTGTGGTCGGCTGCCGGTCGGCGGTCGATCAGGTGGTGCCGGTTCTTCTGATGGTTCGGGTGCTGCTGGGGTGGTGCTGGAGTGGTGCCGGATCGCGTGGGGGTGCCGGTCAGTTCTCGTCGGGTGCGAGCTCCCCCTCGTCGGCCCGGCGGGCGCGGCCGCGCAGCGCCCCGAGGCCGGCGGCCCCGAGCCCGGCGAGGCCCAGCGGTGCGGCCATCGCCGCCGCCGGGAGTCCTCCCCGCTCTCGGCGAGGGAGCCCGTGGAGAGCGTCGCGGTGACGGGCGGGTCGATCGTGGTGCCGAGGGACGACGGCGTCGCGGAGGTCGCCGAGGCGCTGACCGGGGCGGGCGCAGCGTGCGCTGCATCGGCGGCATCGCCCGCGCCGACCGCTGGTGCCGCCCCGGGGGCACCAGCACCGGCCGGCGATCCGCCGCCGGAACCGGTCGAGCCGCCGCCCGTGCCCGCACCCGAGGTACCGCCGGGCGCGGCCGCACCCCCGGAGGATCCTCCCGAGGCTGCCCCGGTCTCACCCGACGTGCTGGCCGGCGCGATCGGGGTCGGCGTGACGGAACCGGACGAACCCGCCGCCCCGCCCAGGTCGAGCCCGCCGCCCGAGCCGGTGCCCGCCGTCGTGCCGGGCAGGCTCGCCCCGCCGGACGAGGAGCCGGGCGCGCAGGCCAGGCCGCCCGAGCCGACGCTGCCGGCACCCGGGGCGATCTGGAACGCCGATCCGACGTCCGCGCCCGAGGCCGGGCCGGAACCGCCGGTGAGACCGGGCAGGCCGACACCCCCACGCTGCCGACGCCGCCGACGGACGTCGACCCGGTGCCGCCGCTGCCGAGGCCGAGCGAGCCCAGGCTGCCGGCGCCGATCGCCGCGCCGCCCGCGCCGAGAGCGGGCAGGCCCGCACCCGAGCCGCCTGCACCCGCGGCGCTCGAGCCGCCGGTCAGCTGCTCGATCCCACCCCGGATCTGATCGATGCCGGCGCCGATCTGGGACACGCCGTCGCCGATGCCGGTGATCCCCTTGCCGATCGCGGAGATCGCGGCGCCCGCCTGCGCGATCGACCCGCCGATGGAGGTGGAGCCGTCGCTCGCCGTCGACGACGTCGCGCCCGCACCACTGACGGACGGCGTCGTCGGGGAGGCGACCCCCGCGCCGCCACCGGCCGAACCTCCGCCCGCGGCGGACCCGGCGCCGATGGCGCCCGGGGTGGAGACGGTCGCCCCGGCCCCCTCGGCGCCGCCGCCCGCCACGGTGATGGTGATGCGGACGTCGGGCGTGGAGAGCTTCGGCGGGTTCGTCGCGGTGCCTGCGGGCAGCTGCACCGGGGTGTAGCCGCCCTTCGGGATGACGACGGTGGGCGAGTCCTCGCTGGTGGACTTCTGGATCTGCGAGACGAGCGACAGCATGCGTGCCGCGTTCTCGAGGTAGCGGCCGGTCGCCTGGACCCACGGGATGACCGTGGCCTCGAGGTAGGCCGCGTACGCCGCGGCCCACCCCGTCCAGGACATCGCCTTGAGCGCGGCGACGACGACCTTGAGGGCGACGACGACCTGCTGCGCGAAGTCGGCCCCCTCCTGGCAGGTGGTGGCGATCTTGTCGAGTGCGCTGACGTCGGCTCCCTGGAAGGACATCTCCCGCCTCCTCTCGTTCGTGTCGTGATGGTTGGTGTGCTGGTGATCGCTGTGCCGGGCGGGCCCGGGTGGTGCTCTCCGCGGCGCCGGCTGGGGAGCCTGCCGCTGGGGTGTGGCGTCGACGCTAGGCCGGCCGGTGCGCCGTCCGCACCCCCGTCGGGGGTGGAACGTTCCGCCTAGCTGCTGGCCTGCTCCTGCATCTCGGCGCGGCGGCGCAGCTCGTGCGCGGACTCTGTCAGCGACTGGGTGACGGCCTGGAGCTCCGGGCGCAGGGCGCCGTTCCAGTCGCCGAGGAAGCGCTTCGCGCCGGCCCCCTCCCAGGTGATGGAGTCGAGCATCGCGGAGATGGAGCCCACGAGGCTGCCGAGGTCCCCGGCGCCCTGCTCCATGCCTCGTGAGGCGTTGCGGGAGTACTCGGGGTCGATCCCGTAGAAGGTGTTCCTGTCGTACATGGCGCTGCCTCTCGACGTCGGTGACTGGTGCTGACGACGCTAGGGACGGGGCGCGCGCGCGACCACCTCGGCGGGGGTGGAAGGTTCCGCCCCGTGGGTGGCTGGGAGGCCGATCCGGGGGCTCGGGGGCGAGGTCAGGGCGTCGTCGCGGAACGTTCGGGCAGCACGACGACGCCCTCCCGTGCGCCGGAGCGCTCGGGAGGGCGTGGGGTGTGGAGTGGGAGGCGGGCGGTGCGTCAGGTGATGGCGGGGTCCTCGGCCGGGCGCAGCCCCGTCCCCCGCGCCTGGGCGCTCAGGACGGCGGCGAGGTCCTTCGCGGTCACGAGCTGCACCTCGGCCGAGCGGCGCCCGACGGCGAAGCGCACGTTCTGCACGCGTCCCTGGCCCTGGGTGAAGGGGTCGTCCGCGATGCCGAACGCCATGCGGGCGACGACGCGGATGGCGTCGTCCACCCGCTGGGCACGCTCGAGGTTCCACGCGTGTCCCCGCCAGGCCAGGATGCGCTCGTAGATTTCGCGGTTGGACGCCGGGCGCGGGTAGTCGTCCTCACCGCTGAGCCACGGCTCCGCCAGGGCGAGGGCCACGTACCACTCGCGGGACCACGGCTCGAGGCGAGGTGCCTCCGTGGTCGGTGCGGACTCCGGATCGGGGAGCGGCACCCACGGGGTCCGGACGTCAGGCGTGCTGACGAGCTCGACGTCGATGGAGACGAGGAGGTCGGTGAACGTACCGTCGGGCTGCTGGCGGCCCTGGAGGAGGAGGAGCTGGTTGTCGCCCTCGTCCAGGAGCGCGACCATCCCGTCCGACAGCGTGACTCGTCGTGCTCCGCCAGGCGCGTCGAAGAGGCTGGAGAGCTGGGCGCCTGTGCTCCCCCGCCAGCGCAGCCGCACGACCTCCTCGCCGACGGCGACCTCGCCCAGGAGCCGCGACACGTGGCCCGCGACACGAGGAAGAGCCAGGGCGGTCGTCCGGAGCTGCTCGGTGGCGTCCCGCTCGGGGAGCGCCTGGTCCGGCGCACGACCGATCAGCAGCGTCTCTCCCGGCCCCAGCACCACCCGGGGTGCACCTGACCCACTCACGGTCACACGCAGCATCGATGCCCTCTCGGTCGGTACCACCCACCCTAGCCAGCAGGCCCCACCCCCGCCCGCCCAACCCTTCGCGAGAGCTTTGTGGACCCTCCGCGAGAGGATTGCCGACCCTCCCCGAGAGGATTGCCGACCCTCCCCGAGAGGATCGCCGACCCTCCCCGAGAGGATCGCGGACACTCGCCGAGAGGATTGCCGACCCTCCCCGAGAGGATTGCCGACCCTCCCCGAGAGGATTGCCGAACCTCGCGGAGAGGATTGGCGACGCGCTCCGGAAGCACTCCCGACGCTCCCCCAGAACACTGCAGATCCTCGCGGAGAGAATTGGCGACGCCTCCGGCGAGGGCGCACGATCAGGTGACCCAAGCGGACCCGATAGAGCAACGCCCGCAGCGATCTCGAGTGCAGATCGGCAATCTTCTCGACAGGTGCCAGCGATCTCCCCGCGGAGGGTCCGGGATACTCTCGCCAAGGGTCCGGGATCCTCTCGGCCAGGGTCCGCGATCCTCTCGGGGAGGGTCGGCAATCCTCTCGGCGAGTGTCCGCGATCCTCTCGGGGAGGGTCGGCAATCCGCTCGGCGAGGGTCCGCGATCCTCTCGCCTGGGGTCGGGGATCGTCTCGGCAAGCGTCGGTGCCCTCTTGGGGTGATCTTGGCGCGCGCTTCTGGGTGTGCGAAAGGCCCCGCACCCGGGTGGGTGTGGGGCCTTTCGGCTTAATGGGTGTTCGGCGGTGTCCTACTCTCCCACCCCGTCTCCAGGGCAGTACCATCGGCGCTGAGGGGCTTAGCTTCCGGGTTCGGAATGGTGCCGGGCGTTTCCCGCCTCGCTATGGCCGCCGTAACTCTATCGAACTGTCAACACTCACTGCCTCGCCCCGGGCCCTTGCGGGTGGGGTGGTGGTGCGTTGGTGGTTCGGGAACCGCACAGTGGACGCGTCGCAACATGTATTGAGTCTTTGTTGTTGTGGTGAAGTGGTCGGCTTATTAGTACCGGTCAGCTCCACGGGTCTTTAGTCCCCGCTTCCACTTCCGGCCTATCACCCAGTGGTCTACTGGGAGCCTCTCCACCCTCAAAGGGGTGATGGAAACCTCATCTTGAAGCAGGCTTCCCGCTTAGATGCTTTCAGCGGTTATCCCTTCCCAACGTAGCTAACCAGCAGTGCTCCTGGCGGAACAACTGGCACACCAGAGGTTAGTCCGTCCCGGTCCTCTCGTACTAAGGACAGCCCTTCTCAAGTTTCCTGCGCGCGCAGCGGATAGGGACCGAACTGTCTCACGACGTTCTAAACCCAGCTCGCGTGCCGCTTTAATGGGCGAACAGCCCAACCCTTGGGACCGACTCCAGCCCCAGGATGCGACGAGCCGACATCGAGGTGCCAAACCATGCCGTCGATATGGACTCTTGGGCAAGATCAGCCTGTTATCCCCGGGGTACCTTTTATCCGATGAGCGACGGCGCTTCCACAAGCCACCGCCGGATCACTAGTCCCGACTTTCGTCCCTGTTCGACCTGTCAGTCTCACAGTCAAGCTCCCTTGTGCACTTACACTCGACACCTGATTGCCAACCAGGCTGAGGGAACCTTTGGGCGCCTCCGTTACATTTTGGGAGGCAACCGCCCCAGTTAAACTACCCACCAGGCACTGTCCCTGGTCCGGATCACGGACCGAAGTTAGATGTCCAAAGCGACCAGAGTGGTATTTCAAGGACGACTCCACCCCTACTGGCGTAAAGGTTTCACAGTCTCCCACCTATCCTACACAAGCCGCTCCGAACACCAATACCAAGCTATAGTAAAGGTCCCGGGGTCTTTCCGTCCTGCTGCGCGTAACGAGCATCTTTACTCGTAGTGCAATTTCGCCGAGTTCGCGGTTGAGACAGCGGAGAAGTCGTTACGCCATTCGTGCAGGTCGGAACTTACCCGACAAGGAATTTCGCTACCTTAGGATGGTTATAGTTACCACCGCCGTTTACTGGGGCTTAAATTCTCAGCTTCGACCCGAGGGTCTAACCGGTCCTCTTAACCTTCCAGCACCGGGCAGGCGTCAGTCCGTATACATCGTCTTGCGACTTCGCACGGACCTGTGTTTTTAGTAAACAGTCGCTTCTCCCTGGTCTCTGCGGCCCTTGCACGCTCACCCACGCAAGGCGGGGTCACGCTCCGGGCCCCCTTCTCCCGAAGTTACGGGGGCATTTTGCCGAGTTCCTTAACCACGATTGTCTCGATCGCCTTAGTATTCTCTACCTGACCACCTGAGTCGGTTTGGGGTACGGGCGGCTAGTCCCTCGCGTCGAGGCTTTTCTTGGCACCATAGGATCACCATATTCCCGCGTTCGCGGTCACCATCACCTCTCGGAACGCTTGCACGACGGATTTGCCTATCGTGCGTCCTACAGGCTTGGAAGGAGTCAACCATCGCTCCAACTGGCTACCTTCATGCGTCACCCCTGTTAACACGCTTACCTACTACCGGTTCAGGTCCCGCGCGCCCCACCCCGGTGCGACCCGAAGGTCACGGTGGGATGGTTTGGGCGGTTAGTATCACCGGGCTCGGTATGGGCGGTACTTCGCCGGTACGGGAATATCAACCCGTTGTCCATCGACTACGCCTGTCGGCCTCGCCTTAGGTCCCGACTTACCCAGGGCGGATTAACCTGGCCCTGGAACCCTTGGTCATTCGGCGGACGGGTTTCTCACCCGTCTTTCGCTACTCATGCCTGCATTCTCACTCGTGTAGGCTCCACCACTGGATCACTCCGCAGCTTCACTGCCCACACGACGCTCCCCTACCCATCCACACGACTGAACCACGAAGGCTTATCATTTGTGTGAATGCCACAGCTTCGGCGGTGTGCTTGAGCCCCGCTACATTGTCGGCGCGGAATCACTTGACCAGTGAGCTATTACGCACTCTTTCAAGGGTGGCTGCTTCTAAGCCAACCTCCTGGTTGTCTGGGCAACTCCACATCCTTTCCCACTTAGCACACGCTTAGGGGCCTTAGCTGGTGATCTGGGCTGTTTCCCTCTCGACTATGAAGCTTATCCCCCACAGTCTCACTGCTGCGCTCTGGCTTACCGGCATTCGGAGTTTGGCTGACGTCAGTAACCTGGTAGGGCCCATCGGCCATCCAGTAGCTCTACCTCCGGCAAGGAACACGCAACGCTGCACCTATATGCATTTCGGGGAGAACCAGCTATCACGAAGTTTGATTGGCCTTTCACCCCTACCCACAGGTCATCCCCCAGGTTTTCAACCCTGGTGGGTTCGGTCCTCCACACGCTCTTACACGCGCTTCAACCTGCCCATGGGTAGATCACTTCGCTTCGGGTCTAGAGCACGCGACTGTATCGCCCTATTCGGACTCGCTTTCGCTACGGCTTCCCCACACGGGTTAACCTCGCCACGTACCACTAACTCGCAGGCTCATTCTTCAAAAGGCACGCCGTCACCCCAACAATGGAGGCTCCGACGGATTGTAAGCAAACGGTTTCAGGTACTATTTCACTCCCCTCCCGGGGTACTTTTCACCTTTCCCTCACGGTACTTGTCCGCTATCGGTCATCAGGTAGTATTTAGGCTTAGCAAGTGGTCTTGCCAGATTCACACGGGATTTCACGGGCCCCGTGCTACTCGGGAGATTCGAACAGGAGACCATGCCATTTCGTCTACGGGGGTCGCACCCTGTATCCCCACCCGTTCAAGAGTGTTCGACTATGACACGATTTTCTTACTCCATCGCACTTGCGGCAGCAGTGCCAGTCGATTCCCACAACCCCGCATACGCAACCCCTGCCGGGTATCACACGCACACGGTTTAGCCTGATCCGCTTTCGCTCGCCACTACTCACGGAATATCTCTTCCTGCCGGTACTGAGATGTTTCACTTCCCGGCGTTCCCTCCACACACCCTATATATTCAGGTGCAGGTCACACGACATGACTCGTGCGGGGTTTCCCCATTCGGACATCCTCGGATCACAGCTCGTTTGCCAACTCCCCGAGGCTTATCGCAGGCCACAACGTCCTTCTTCGGCTCCTGATGCCAAGGCATCCACCGTTTGCTCTTAAACACTTGACCACAAAAGATCAAAGATGCTCGCGTCCACTGTGCAGTTCTCAAACAACCAACCCCACCCACCCCCACAGCATCCACCCAAGAGCGGACACGCGAAGGAAGAGGCAACCAGAGGAACAACCACCACCACCCACCCCCGGCCAGGAGCGCCGAAGCTCTCCCAGCACCAGGACGGGCAACCAGCGTGTTGCCTCAGGACCCAACAGTGTGCCCCCCGAACCCACACCCGGGCCCGCAGCCCCCCATATGACGGGAACCACGAACCTCAAGGTACGAGACGGAGGAATGAACCTGACGTTCCACCCACAGAGCACATCAGCACCCCCACCACCCCAGGCGGGCAGTGTTCGGCTGCCGGCACCCCGCCCCACACACCCCACAGCTCAACCCACCCCCAGCAGCAGGGCCAGGCAGCGGGCGAGCACGAAGGGCACCGCGTGAGGACACGAGGCGGCCGGTGACATGTAACTCCTTAGAAAGGAGGTGATCCAGCCGCACCTTCCGGTACGGCTACCTTGTTACGACTTAGTCCTAATCGCCAATCCCACCTTCGACAGCTCCCCCTACAGGAGGTTGGGCCACTGGCTTCGGGTGTTACCGACTTTCATGACTTGACGGGCGGTGTGTACAAGGCCCGAGAACGTATTCACCGCAGCATTGCTGATCTGCGATTACTAGCGACTCCGACTTCATGGGGTCGAGTTGCAGACCCCAATCCGAACTGAGACCGGCTTTCTGGGATTCGCTCCACCTCACAGTATCGCAACCCTTTGTACCGGCCATTGTAGCATGCGTGAAGCCCAAGACATAAGGGGCATGATGATTTGACGTCATCCCCACCTTCCTCCGAGTTGACCCCGGCAGTCTCCTATGAGTCCCCACCATCACGTGCTGGCAACATAGGACGAGGGTTGCGCTCGTTGCGGGACTTAACCCAACATCTCACGACACGAGCTGACGACAACCATGCACCACCTGTGCACGAGTGTCCAAAGAGACCACCATCTCTGGCGGCTTCCCGTGCATGTCAAGCCTTGGTAAGGTTCTTCGCGTTGCATCGAATTAATCCGCATGCTCCGCCGCTTGTGCGGGCCCCCGTCAATTCCTTTGAGTTTTAGCCTTGCGGCCGTACTCCCCAGGCGGGGCACTTAATGCGTTAGCTACGGCGCGGAATCCGTGGAAACAGACCCCACACCTAGTGCCCAACGTTTACGGCATGGACTACCAGGGTATCTAATCCTGTTCGCTCCCCATGCTTTCGCTCCTCAGCGTCAGTAACGGCCCAGAGACCTGCCTTCGCCATCGGTGTTCCTCCTGATATCTGCGCATTCCACCGCTACACCAGGAATTCCAGTCTCCCCTACCGCACTCTAGTCTGCCCGTACCCACTGCACGCCCCAGGTTGAGCCTGAGGATTTCACAGCAGACGCGACAAACCGCCTACGAGCTCTTTACGCCCAATAATTCCGGACAACGCTTGCGCCCTACGTATTACCGCGGCTGCTGGCACGTAGTTAGCCGGCGCTTCTTCTGCAGGTACCGTCACCCCGAAAGGCTTCTTCCCTACTGAAAGAGGTTTACAACCCGAAGGCCGTCATCCCTCACGCGGCGTCGCTGCATCAGGCTTCCGCCCATTGTGCAATATTCCCCACTGCTGCCTCCCGTAGGAGTCTGGGCCGTGTCTCAGTCCCAGTGTGGCCGGTCACCCTCTCAGGCCGGCTACCCGTCAAAGCCTTGGTAGGCCATCACCCCACCAACAAGCTGATAGGCCGCGAGCCCATCCCCAACCAGAAACCCTTTCCACACCCATCCCATGCAGGAGAATGTCGTATCCAGTATTAGACCCAGTTTCCCAGGCTTATCCCAGAGTCAGGGGCAGGTTACTCACGTGTTACTCACCCGTTCGCCACTAATCCAGGATGCAAGCACCCCTTCATCGTTCGACTTGCATGTGTAAAGCACGCCGCCAGCGTTCGTCCTGAGCCAGGATCAAACTCTCCGTCAAAAACAAACCCCAACCCCAAAAAGGAGCGGGAATCCATACAACGGGAATGACCCCAACAAAACCCCCACACCAACCACACCCCCAACCCAAAAGTCGAAGGCGCAACCAGCACGAGAGCCAAAAACTATCAACATCAACCACACACCCACAGGCATGCGATCAACACATGGCATCAAGTTCACAAACACACTGTTGAGTTCTCAAACAACACACCACACCAGCCAGACCAACCCGAACCGGGCCAGCCCCACCGGGGCAACCTCTCCAACCTACACCCCCCACAGCACACCGTCAAACCGAAGCCCGACCAGCAAACCAAGAAGGATGACCCCACAGCAGTGGCCCCACAACCCACCCAGTGGATCGCGACTCTTCGCCGGGGATTCACGGTCAGCCCGGCCCTCTCGGTCCGGCTCGCTTCCCCGTGTGACAAGAACATTACGTGAGCGTGTGCGTGCTGGCAAAACGTTGCGATCCTGCGGATCCCTCTCGAGCTCCGTCTCTCGCATCAGTCACGACGACCGCCGTTCAGGCGCGAAATTCCGCCGTTCTCGCCCCCTCCCAGCGGCGGACGGTCCTCGCAGCGCGACAGCAACGGCCGCGAGTAACCTTCGTGTGGCCTGCGTCACCGGCACCGTTCGCGAACGCCGCTCCTCTGCGGCCGCGTCCAGACCGAGCCCCTTCGAGAACGGCTGCGGGCGCCGGCGCCGTGGGCACCGGCGCCCGCAGGATCGCCGTCTACTCGAGGATCGCGCCGCGCGACGCGGACTGCACGAGCTTTGCGTACTTCGCCAGCACGCCCCGGGAGTACTTGGGCGCCAGCGGCTCCCACCCGGACCGCCGCGCCTCGAGCTCCTCGTCCGGCACCAGGACGTCGAGGGTCTTGTTCGCAACGTCGAGCCGGATCGGGTCGCCGTCGCGCACGAAGGCGATGGGCCCGCCATCGACCGCCTCGGGCGCCACGTGCCCGACGCACAGGCCCGTCGTCCCCCGGAGAAGCGACCGTCGGTCAGCAGCAGCACCGTCTTGCCCAGCCCCGCACCCTTGATCGCCCCCGTGATCGCGAGCATCTCGCGCATCCCGGGCCCGCCCTTCGGGCCTTCGTAGCGGATGACCACCACGTCGCCGTCGGTGATCGTCCCGTCCTCGAGCGCATCGAGGGCCGCACGCTCGCGCTCGAACACCCGGGCCGTCCCGGTGAACACGTCCTCGTCGAACCCCGCCGACTTCACCACGGCGCCCTCGGGGGCCAGCGACCCGTGCAGGATCGTGATGCCGCCGGTGTGGTGGATGGGGTTGTCGAGCGCGCGGAGGATCTTGCCGTCGGGGTCCGGCGGGTCGATGTCGGCCAGGTTCTCGGCCACGGTCCGGCCCGTCACCGTCAGGGCGTCACCGTGCAGCAGCCCGGCGTCGAGCAGCGCCTTCATCACCACCGGCACGCCACCGATCCGGTCGACGTCGTTCATCACGTACCGCCCGAACGGCTTGAGGTCACCCAGGTGCGGCACCCGGGAGGCGACGCGGTCGAAGTCCGCGAGCGTCAGCTCGACCTCGGCCTCGTGCGCGATCGCGAGCAGGTGCAGCACCGCGTTCGTCGAGCCGCCGAACGCCATCACGACGGCGATCGCGTTCTCGAACGCCTCCTTCGTCATGATCTGACGCGCGGTGATCCCGCGCCGCAGCAGCTCCACCACCGCCTCGCCCGACTTGCGCGCAAACATGTCACGGCGGCGGTCGGCCGACGGCGGAGCGGCCGACCCCGGCAGGGACATCCCCATCGCCTCGGCCACCGAGGCCATCGTGTTCGCGGTGTACATCCCGCCGCAGGCACCCTCGCCCGGGCAGATCGCCCGCTCGATGCGGTCGAGGTCCCCCTTGCTCATCAGCCCTCGCTGACACGCCCCGACCGCC
Source organism: Litorihabitans aurantiacus (assembly GCF_030161595.1). NCBI lineage: Bacteria > Bacillati > Actinomycetota > Actinomycetes > Micrococcales > Beutenbergiaceae > Litorihabitans > Litorihabitans aurantiacus. The sequence goes on along the minus strand of NZ_BSUM01000001.1, from coordinate 776,701 downwards.
TCGAACGCGTCGATGAGCGTCACGTCCTTCTCGGTGCCGTCCTCGAGCTTCACCCAGCCCGGCATGATCGAGCCGGCGTAGAGGAACACCGAGGACAGTTCGAGCCGCGCGGCGGCCATCAGCATGCCCGGCAGCGACTTGTCGCAGCCCGCGAGCAGCACCGAGCCGTCGAGCCGCTCCGCCGAGATGACGGTCTCCACCGAGTCCGCGATCACATCGCGCGAGACGAGCGAGAAGTGCATCCCCTCGTGACCCATCGAGATGCCGTCGGACACCGAGATGGTGCCGAACTCGAGCGGGTAGCCGCCCCCGGCGTGCACCCCTCCTTGACCGCCTTCGCGAGCCGGTCCAGGGAGAGGTTGCACGGCGTGATCTCGTTCCAGGAGCTGGCGACGCCGATCTGGGGCTTGACCCAGTCGTCGTCGCCCATCCCGACGGCGCGGAGCATGCCGCGCGACGCCGTCGCCTCGATCCCGTCCGTCACCTGCCGCGACCGCGGCTTGATGTCGACGCCTGCGTTCACCGTCTCGCTCATGCCTCCACCTTAGGAACCTTCGGGCGGGTTGAGCTCGATCAGCGCCGGATGAGCGACACGTCGCGCACGGCGCCGCGGTCGGCCGACGTCGCCATCGCCGCGTAGGCCTGCAGCGCGGGCGAGACGTAGCGGTCGCGGTCCACGGGCTGCCACGGGTGCTCCGACGCCTCCATCTTCGCGCGGCGCTCGGCGATCACGGCGTCGGGCACGTTGAGCCGGATCAGACGCGTGTTGACGTCGATCTCGATCTCGTCGCCGTCCTCGATGAGCGCGATGGTGCCGCCCGCGGCCGCCTCGGGCGAGATGTGCCCGATCGAGATGCCGCTGGAACCGCCCGAGAACCGCCCGTCCGTGATGAGCGCGCAGACCTTGCCGAGCCCGCGACCCTTGATGAACGACGTCGGGTACAGCATCTCCTGCATCCCCGGACCGCCCGAGGGGCCCTCGTAGCGCACGACGACGACGTGCCCCGGCTCGACCTGCTTCGTCAGGATCTTCTCCACGGCCTCGTCCTGCGACTCGCACACGAGCGCGCGGCCGACGAAGTGGAACACGTCCGGGTCGACGCCGGCGGTCTTGAACACCGCGCCGTCCTCCGCCAGGTTCCCGCGCAGCACGGCGAGGCCGCCCTCCACGGTGTAGGCGTGCGCGAGGTCCCTGATGCACCCGTCGGCGGCGTCGACGTCGAGCGACTCCCACCGGTTCGAGGTCGAGAACGCGTGCGTCGTGCGCACCCCGCCCGGCGCGGCGTGGAAGAGCTCGACGGCGCGCTCGTTCGCGCTCCCACCCCGCACGTCCCACTCGTCGAGCCACGCCCGCAGGGTGGGCGTGTGGACGGAGGTGACGTCGTGGTCGAGCAGCCCGGCGCGGTCGAGCTCGCCCAGCAGCGCGGGGATGCCACCGGCGCGGTGCACGTCCTCCATGTGGAAGCGCGGGTGGTTGGGGGCGACCTTGGACAGGCACGGCACGGCGCGCGAGATGCGCTCGATGTCGGTGAGGTCGAAGTCGACCTCACCCTCCTGGGCCGCGGCGAGCACGTGCAGCACCGTGTTGGTCGAGCCGCCCATGGCGACGTCGAGCGCCATCGCGTTCGCGAACGCCGCCTTTGTCGCGATGCCGCGGGGCGCGGCGGAGTCGTCCTCGTCGTCGTAGTAGCGGCGCGCGAGGTCGACGATCGTGCGGCCGGCCTCGAGGAACAGCTCCTTGCGCGCGGCGTGCGTCGCGAGCGTCGAACCGTTGCCGGGCAGGGACAGCCCCAGCGCCTCGGTCAGGCAGTTCATCGAGTTGGCCGTGAACATGCCCGAGCACGAGCCGCAGGTGGGGCACGCGTTCTCCTCGACCTGGGCGAGCGCGGCGTCGTCCACGGCGTCGTCGGCCGCGTAGTTGATCGCGTTGACGAGGTTGAGGGGCGTCTTCGCCACGCCGTCGGCGATCACCGCCTTGCCGGCCTCCATCGGCCCGCCCGAGACGAAGATGACCGGGATGTTGAGGCGCATCGCGGCGTTCAGCATGCCGGGCGTGATCTTGTCGCAGTTGGAGATGCAGACGATCGCGTCGGCGCAGTGCGCGTTGACCATGTACTCGACCGAGTCGGCGATGAGGTCGCGGCTGGGCAGCGAGTAGAGCATGCCGCCGTGACCCATCGCGATGCCGTCGTCGACGGCGATGGTGTTGAACTCCTTGGCCACGCCCCCGGCCTCGCGGATCGCGCCGGCGACGAGGTCGCCCATGTCCTTCAGGTGGACGTGGCCCGGCACGAACTGCGTGTAGGAGTTCGCGATCGCGATGATCGGTTTGCCGAAGTCGTCCGATCCCATCCCCGTGGCGCGCCAGAGGGCGCGCGCGCCCGCCATGTTGCGGCCGTGGGTGGAGGTGCGCGAGCGCAGGGGACGGGACATGCGGTGCTCCTCAGGCAGCTCCGACTGGCCGGGATCGGCGGGGCGACGCCGCTGCCGCGCGTCGGACCGCCGTCCAACCTACGCCTGCGTAGGTGGCGCGCCCGACGGCGTCCGCCACGTGGTCCGCCAGGCGGCGGACCGCGCCGCTCATGCGCGAGGGACGCGACTCACCCGACGTCGACGACCTGCCCGGCGGCGACCTCCTGGCTCATCCTGATCTCCGACAGCACCAGCATCGAGACCGGGGCGTAGACCGCGGTGTACAGCAGCGCGAGCAGGACGAAGTGGCTCAGCGTGAACCCGATCAGCTCGCGGACCTTCCCCCGCTGGGCCAGGTGTCGCACCAGCTTCACGGCGAGCCGCCACGGCAGGATCAGGTCCCAGCTGTTCAGGCGGATCATCCGCCCCATCCACACCCCGACGCACGCGAGAAGCAGCGCCGCCGCCGCGACGCCCCACGTCCAGGCGGGCGGCACGACCGGGATCCCGTCGCGCAGGTCGAAACCGAACATCAGGAACGTCTGCACGAGCGCGAGCGACACGATCGCGTTGAGGATGCCCGACATCGTCAGGGTCAGCGTCATGACGATGTCGAACCACATCGGCACGCCGTCCCCTCCTTGCGGTGGGAGAAGTTCAGCTCGGTGATCAGGTAGGCCGAGTTGGGGAAGAACGCCAGGAACATCGCTGCGGCGAGGGCGAACGACGTCGGTCCGATCCACCCGAACCTCGGGTCGCCGAAGAAGGACGCCTGGGCCACGAGCACCACCACGAACCCGGCCACCGCCAGCACGATGGGCACGATCGAGAGCACGATGTTCAGCAGCATCGGCCGGTAGAGCGGGGTGCGGTAGCGCACGGCGCGCAGCACGATCATCGCGGCCGCGTAGAGGTTGACCCCCAGCACGCACAGGGCGCCGATCGCGATGGCGGGCAGGGTGGCCACGATCATCCGGGGACCACCCACACGTGCGCGAGCGCCGGCTGACCGAACGGGACGGGCGCGGCATGCGACGGCGCGGTCCCGCCGTCGCCCTCGCCCTCGCCGCCGTCGTCGTGCGCGCGCGCCGCGACGAACGTGACGGCCGAGGCGCCGTCGCGGTCCGTGACGACCACGTGCTCGCCCGGCACGAGGCGCACCTGCGCGAGGCGCTGCAGGAGCTCGGGATCGGCGTCGGACACGCGGGTGACGACGCCGCACTCCCCCGTGCCGAGATCGCTCAGGTGGCGCGCGGCCGGGATCGAGATGTCACCCTCCGCGCTCGGGATCGGGTCGCCGTGCGGGTCGTGGCTCGGGTGGCCCAGGTGGGCGTCGATCCGCCGCTCGAGCTCGTCGGAGATGGCGTGCTCGAGCACCTCGGCCTCGTCGTGCACCTCGTCCCACGAGTACCCGAAGGTCTGCACGAGCAGGGTCTCCACGAGGCGGTGCCGGCGCACCACCGCGAGGGCGGCGTGCCGTCCCTGGGGCGTCAGCGCGATCTGCCCGTAGCGCGCGTGGTCGATGAGGCCCGCGTCCGCGAGCCGCCGCACCCCCTCCGACACCGTCCCGGCCGTGAGCCCGAGGCGCGCGGCCAGCTCCTTCACGCTGAGGGGGCGGCTCGACCACTCCTGCGCGTTCCACACCGCCTTGAGGTAGTCCTGGGCGACGGCGCTGAGGTCCCCCAGCCGTGACGGCGGGGACGGCTGCGGCGTGGTCATGGTCTCGAGGGTAGGGTGCGACCCCCGATCAGCCCTGGACCCGCTCGAGCACGAGCTCGCGCACGCGCCCGGCGTCGGCCTGGCCGCGCGTCGCCTTCATGACCGCGCCGATGACCGCACCGATCGGGCCGAGGTTGCCGCCCCGGATCTTCTCGGCGATGTCGGGCTGGGCCGAGAGCGCGGCGTCGATCGCCTCGAGCAGCGGGCCGTCGTCGGACACGATCTCGAGGCCGCGTGCGGCCGCGACCTGCTCGGGGTCGCCCTCCCCGGCCAGGACGCCGGTCAGCGCCTGGCGCGCGAGCTTGTCGTTGAGGCGCCCGGAGTCCACGAGCGCCTGGAGCTGCGCCACCTGGGTCGGCGTGATGCTCAGGTCCTCGAGCGCCACCTCGCCCGCGTTCGCGACGCGTGCGAGCTCACCCATCCACCACTTGCGGGCCGCGGCGGGGGTGGCCCCGGCGGTCACGGTCGCCTCGATGAGGTCGAGGGCGCCGGCGTTCACGACGTCGCGCATCTCGGCCTCCGCGAAGCCCCACTCGGCGTCGAGCCGACGACGGCGCGCGGCCGGCAGCTCCGGCAGCGTCGCGCGGATCTCCTCGACCCACTCGCGCGCGGGCGCGACGGGGACGAGGTCCGGCTCGGGGAAGTAGCGGTAGTCCTCCGCGTCGGACTTCACGCGGCCGGGGGAGGTGGTGGCGTCACTCTCGTGGAAGTGGCGCGTCTCCTGCACGACGGCGCCGCCGCCGTCGAGCACCGCGGCCTGCCGCGAGACCTCGTAGCGCACGGCGCGCTCGACGCTGCGGAAGGAGTTGACGTTCTTCGTCTCGGTGCGCGTGCCGAGCGGGCTGTCCGGCGTGGCGCGCAGCGAGAGGTTGACGTCGGCGCGCACGTTGCCGCGCTCCATCCGTGCCTCGGAGACGTCCAGCGCACGGAAGATGTCGCGCAGCGTGCGCACGTAGGCGGCCGCGACCTCGGGGGCGCGCGCGCCCGTGCCCGGGATCGGGCGCGTGACGATCTCCACCAGCGGGATGCCGGCGCGGTTGTAGTCCACGAGCGAGTACTCGGCGCCCTGGAGGCGACCGTCGTGCCCGCCGACGTGGGTGTTCTTGCCCGCGTCCTCCTCCATGTGGGCGCGCTCGATCTCCACGCGCACGACCTCGCCGTCGGCCAGCTCGACGTCCAGCCAGCCGTCGAAGGCGATCGGCTCGTCGTACTGCGACGTCTGGAAGTTCTTCGGCACGTCCGGGTAGAAGTAGTTCTTCCGGGCGAAGCGGCACAGCGGCGCGATCGAGCAGTTCAGCGCGAGGCCGATCTTGATCGCGGACTCCACCGCCTTGCGGTTGACCGCCGGCAGCGCACCGGGCAGGCCGAGCGAGACCGGCGTGACCTGCGTGTTCGGCTCTGCGCCGAAGGTGACGGGCGCGCCGTCGAACATCTTGGTGGTGGTGCCGAGCTCGACGTGCACCTCGATGCCGAGGACGGGGTCGTAGCGGCGCACGGCCTCGTCGAAGTCGACCAGCGCGGTGGTGGTACGGGCGCTCATCGGTGGACCTCCGGGATGCGGGCGAGGAGATCGCCCTGGGACGAGCGGACGTGGTGCTCGATCGCCGCGCCGACGCGGTAGAGCCGGTCATCGGCGCGGGCCGGGGCGAGCACCTGGACGCCGATGGGGAGGCCGGCGTCGTCGAGCCCGTTGGGGACCGAGATGCCGGGCACGCCCGCGAGGTTGGCGGGGATGGTGGCGACGTCGTTGAGGTACATCGCCAGCGGGTCGTCGAGCTTCTCGCCGAGCTTGAACGCCGTGGTGGGGGCGGTCGGCGAGACGAGCACGTCGACCTGCTCGTAGGCGGCGGCGAAGTCGCGCTGGATCAGCGTGCGAACCTTCTGCGCGCTGCCGTAGTAGGCGTCGTAGTAGCCGGCCGAGAGCGCGTAGGTGCCGAGGATGATGCGGCGCTTGACCTCGGCGCCGAAGCCCTGACCGCGTGTGGCGGCCATGACGCGCTCGGCGGTCACGGGGCCCTCGCTCGGCTCGACGCGCAGGCCGAACCGCATGCCGTCGAACTTCGCCAGGTTGCTGGACGCCTCGGCCGGGAGGATCAGGTAGTAGGCGGCGAGCGCCGCCTCGAAGGACGGGCAGGACACCTCGACGACCTCGGCGCCGGCGGCCTCGAGCTCGCGCACGCTGCGCGCGAACGCCTCGCTGACCTCGCGCTGGTAGCCCTCACCCGCGAGCTCCTTCACGACGCCGACGCGCACGCCGGTGAGGTCGCCCGAGGCGCCCAGGCGCGCGGCGTCGGCGTAGCCCGTGGCCGGCTGCGGCAGCGAGGTGGAGTCGCGCGGGTCGTGCCCGCCGATGACCTCGTGCAGCAGGGCGGCGTCGAGCACGGTGCGCGCGCACGGGCCGGCCTGGTCGAGGCTGCTCGCGAGCGCCACGAGGCCGTAGCGCGAGACGGAGCCGTAGGTCGGCTTGACGCCGACCGTGCCGGTGACCGCGGCGGGCTGGCGGATCGAGCCGCCCGTGTCGGTGCCGATCGAGAGCGGGGCCTCGAAGGCCGCGAGCGCCGCGGCACTGCCGCCGCCGGATCCGCCCGGGATGCGGGTGAGGTCCCACGGGTTGCGCGTGGGGCCGTAGCCGGAGTGCTCCGTGCTGGAGCCCATCGCGAACTCGTCCATGTTGGTCTTGCCGAGCATCGGCAGACCGGCGGCGCGGAGCTTCTCCACGAGCGTGGCGTCGTAGGGCGGGATCCAGCCCTCGAGCATGCGGGAGCCGGCGGTCGTGGGCGTGCCGCGCGTGACGACGACGTCCTTGACGGCGATCGGGACGCCGGCCAGCTCGTGCAGGTCGGTGCCGGCGGCGCGGGCGTCGTCGACGGCGCGTGCCTGGGCGAGGGTGTCGGCGGCGTCGACGTGCAGGAAGGCGTGGACGTCGCCGTCGACCTCCGCGATGCGGTCGAGGTGCGCCTGCGCGACCTCGACGGCGGAGACGTCGCCGGTGCTCAGCAGCGCGGCGAGGTCGGCGGCGGTGGTGCGGGTGAGGTTCGCGCTCACGCCTCCTCCCCCAGGATCTGCGGGACGAGGAACTTGCCGTCCTGCGACGCGGGTGCCGAGGCGAGCACCTCGTCGCGGTCCACGACGTCGGACACGACGTCCTCCCGGTAGACGTTCGTCAGCGGGATCGGGTGGCTGGTCGCGGGGACGTCGTCGGTCGCGATCGCGCTGACCTTCTCGACGGCCTGCGCGATGACCTCGAGCTCGCCCGCGAACCGCGTCAGCTCGTCGGGGGTGAGGTCGATCCGCGCGAGCGCCGCGAGGCGCGCGACTTCCTCGGAGTTGAACGTGGGCATGGCCCCGAGTCTAGAGGGGGTGCGGGGCGCTCGGTCGTCGCTCAGTCGTCGCTCAGTCGTCGCTCAGTCGTCGAGGACGGCGTGCAGGCGGCCGTTCTCGATGTCGGCGACGGCGATGCCGCGGCCGCCGAGGCCGACCAGGTCGACGCGACGCTCCCCCGGGTCGCGAGGACCTCCTCGCCCGTGACGACATCAAGGGCCCAGAGGCGACGGTCGTCGGCGACCCTGTCGCCGATCTGCGGTTCGCGCGCCGAGACGGTGAGGAGCTCGCCGCTCGGGTTGGCCGCGAGGTCCGGCGACCACCCGTCCGGCACCGAGAAGTCGCGCGACCACACCGGATCACCCGTGACGGCGTCGACCGCCGTCACCTCCGGTGTGCCCTCGGTGGTGAGAATCGCGCGGTCATAGCGCGCGAGGACGAGGCCCTCCTCCACGAGGGTCTCACCGGTCCCGACGTCAAGCGCCGGCTGGGGTCCGTCCGCGCACGAGACGTCGACCCGCCCCGACCCGACATGGACGAACTCGACCCGATCGGTGCACGGCGCGGTCCGCCAGAGCTCGGCGTCGGCGGCGATGTCGTACGCCACCACCTCGCGCCCGTCATGCACCACCACGGTCGCACCGACGTGGTCGAGACCCGGCTTCTCGTTCGCCTCGCGGCGGAGGACGACCTCCCCGGAGTCGACGTCGAGCACGACCACCGAGCCGCTCCGGTCGCGGAAGTCCGCCGGATCAGGCGTCGAGACGAGCCCGAGCGCGTACTCGGACAGGACGGACGGGACTCGGGTCGTGCCGATGCGGCACTCCCCCGGCCCCAGGGACTCACCCTCGGTGCGCCAGACCTCGGCACCGGTGCGCGCGTCGAGCCCCACCACGACCAGCCACGCGCCAGGCGGCGTGAACCACGCCTCGGAACCCTGGACAGGGGGATGCACGCAACCGGAGAAGGCGACGACGTCGTCGGTCGCCCCCACCGTGGCGACCGACGTCGCGGCAAGTCCGCCGTCCTCGGAGGAGCCGCCGGCCACGATCGACGCGATGTCGCTGCCCAGGAGCTCGACAGTCTCGCGCCCCCCGGCGTCCCACCCCAGGAGCGCCACCTCGTCGGTGTGCACCCCGTCCTCGGCAGGCCGGCTCGCCCCCACCCCCGAGCCGTCCGGGCGCAGCCACAGGACCTCATGCACATCCGGCGAAGCCAGGAGCTCACCCGTGCTGCGGTCGATCACCCGGGTCCCACCGTGCCCGGTCAGCGCCACGGCGTCGCCGGCACGCGCGGCGAACTTCAGCCCGCCGAAACCCTCGAGATCGAGGTCCTCCGCGGTCGCCGTCCACGCGACGTCGCCCGCCACGAGCGCGGTCTGCCGCTGCCACAGCATCACGCCCCCGACCACGACGGCCGCCGCCGTCACCCACCCCGCCCACCGCACCGCCGTCGCCCTCTGCATCCGCCGAGGCTAGGTGGGTCGGCGTACGCGTGGGGAAGTGGATCCGGGCCGCCGACGGGTGCCGCGGCGTCAGGTCGGACGTGGCACGAGGCGGACGCGGGTCCCGGGCCGCAGCTGCGCCAGGCGGTCGAGCGCGTCGCGCGTCAGCACCGCGAGCACCGGGTAGCCGCCCGTGAGCGGGTGGTCCGGTCCCATGACCACGGGGCTGCCCGACGGCGGGACCTGCACCGCACCCGGCACCAGCCCCTCCGACGGCAGCTCGGCAGCCCCCGCACGGTCCGGGGCCGCGCCGAGCAGGCGGACCGCGACGCGGTCGCTCTCCTGACTCACGGTGAACACGTGCTCCGCCAGCGCCTCGAACGCGCCCTGCACGAACATCTCCGGACGCGGGCCCGGCCGCACGTCGAGGGCGACGGCGGCGTCCGTGCCGCCACGGCCCACGGCACCGCCGAGGTCCGTCCCCGGCGGCGGCCGCAGCGGCCCCGCCACCTCCTGTCCCACCGCGAGCACGTCCCCGACCGCGAGCGGCGCCGGACCGAGCCCGGCCAGCGTGTCGCGCGAGCGTGACCCGAGCACGCGCGGGACGTCGAACCCGCCGCGCACCGCGACGTAGCGCCGCAGCCCCTCGCGCGGCGCGCCGATCGTGAGCGCGCGCCCGGGCAGCAGCGTGAACGGTCGCCCGGACGCGACCGCGAGCGCGTCGACCAGCACGTCACCCTCGGCGCCGGTCACCGCCAGCACGCACGCGCGGCGCGCCCGCAGCACCAGCGGCCCCAGCAGCTGCTCGATCGTCGCGGCGCCCGGGGCGTTGCCGAGCACGGCGTTCGCGGCCAGGTGCGCCCCGACGTCAAACGCGCCCGACGGCGTCACACCCCACCGCGCGTACCCCGGCCGCCCCAAGTCGGTCAGGATTCCGAGGCCCGCAATCCGCTCGACGGCGATCACGCGCGCCCCCGCCGCCGGGCCGTGAGGTCGACGAACCGCACGCGGTCGCCCGGCTCGATCAGGGCGGGCGTTTCCCGCTCGAGGTCGAACAGCACCGCGTCGGTCCGGCCCAGCAGGTTCCAGCCGCCGGGGCTCGCGCGCGGGTAGACGGCCGTCATCCCGGCGGCGACCGCGACCGAGCCCGCCGGAACGCGGGTGCGGGGCACGTCCAGCCGCGGCGTCGCGAGGGCGGGGTCGAGCCCCTCGAGGTAGCAGAAGCCCGGGGCGAAGCCGGCGAACGCCGCCGTGTACGTCGCACCGGTCTGCCGCCGGATCACCTCGTCCACCCCCAGGCCCGCGAGGTCCGCGACGCGGGCGAGGTCCTGTCCGTCGTAGACGACCTCGATCACGACCTCGCGTCCCCCGCCCGGCCCGACGTCGGCGGCGGGCTCGTCCTTCTCGGCCAGCTCTGCCGCCAGGTCCAGCGCCTCCGCCGGCTCCGCGCACCGGACCAGCAGCGTACGAGCGGCGGGGACGACGTCGAGCACGCCTTCCCGACCCCGCAGCTGTTCCGCGAGCACGTGCGCGACCGCGGCGGACGCGACGTCGACGAGCACGTCCCGCTCGCCGTAGCAGCGGCTACGCATCGGCGTCGGGCTCGACGAACGCGCGCAGCGCCACCCCGCCGCCGCGAGCCCGTCCCGCGCGGCGCGCGCGAGCGCGAGCGCGTCGGGCGAGTCGCCGTGCACGCAGATCGTCCGCGCCCGCTCCGCGAGCGCCGGCACGCGCGCGGCGATCTCCGCCGGTTCCGTCAGCAGCGCCCCTGGCTCGCCGCGCGGCAGCAGCGTGCCGTCGGCGGCGTACCCGCGATCGGCGAACGCCTCGGCGGCGAACGGCACCCCGCGTTCAGCGGCGAGGCGTGCCAGCACGGACCCCGGCAGCCCGAGCACCGGCAGGGTCTCGGGCAGCGCCCGCTCGGCGACCTCGAGCACGAGGCGAGCCACGCCGTCGTCGACCATCGCGACGTTGTACAGCGCGCCGTGCGCCTTGAGGAAGCGCACGCGCGTCCCGACGGCGCGCGCGTGCGTCTCGAGGTCGCGCACCTGCGCCAGCACCTGGGCGAGCAGGAGGTCGGGGGCGACGTCGAGCCGGCGCCGACCGAAACCCTCGCGGTCGACGTAGGAGGGGTGGGCGCCGACGACGACGCCGCGCGCGTGCGCCAGGCGCACCGCCTCGCGCATGGAGGCGGCGTCGCCGCGGTGACCGCCGCACGCGATCGAGGTGCTCGTGACGACCTCCAGGATCGCGGCGTCGTCGCCCACACCCTCGCCGAGGTCGGCGTTGAGGTCGACGGTGACGGCCGAGGAAGCGCTCGCGGCCACGGTCAGCCTGCCGCGTCCGCCTGCACCAGCAGGGCGAGCAGCGCCTGGGCGTAGGCGTCGACGGGGGTCGCGGCGGAGTAGGCGTCGTCCTCCCCGGTCACGGCGTCGACGACGTGCACGACGTAGGCGGCGTCGTCCCGCGTGAGCGCGATGAAGGTCTGGCCGAGCAGCTCGCGCAGCTGGTCCTCGCGCGGGAGCCACAGCGTGTCCTCGACGGCGACGGAGTCCAGCGCCCACTCGGTGGTGCCGTTGAAGCCGAGCACCTGACCGCTGGGGTAGGTGTGCACCTCGATCGTCAGCTCGGAGACGGCGAAGGACTCCCCCTCGAACGCCTCCCCCGGGATCGTGAAGGTGTCTCCGGAGCGGGGCTGCCAGCGCAGACCGGCACCGGCGAGCTCCTGGGCGAGGGCGATCGCGATCATTTCGCCAGTATGCCTCGGCGGGTCTCGCGGGCCACGGGTGGGGTGGTTCGCCGACACCCGGGCGCGGCGAGTGGCCCGAGACTAGGCTCCGAGCATGTCGCAGCTCGGGTGGCGCTGGGCGAACGACGCCGCACCGGCCCTCGACGCGCTCGGGGACTGCCGGGTCGGTGACCTCGACTGCCCGGTGGCGCCGGAGATACGGCAGGCGCTCCTCGACCCGCTGCTGCTGGCGGCCGGAGCGTTCTCGCTCGCCGTCGGTGCGCTCGTGGACGCTCGTCGCCGGCCCGCTCTCGCATCGCTCATGATCGCGGGGGCGATCGTGCTGGTGACGATGGTCGTGACCGGATGAGCGGGCAGTCGCCCTCCGGGCCGTACGGGCAGCAGCGCGGGCCGGCACCGCGCGCCGCCGGCCCCGGGCCGCGACCGGCGCCGTCGCGGCCGTCACCGGGACCGCCGCGCCCGGCTCAGGCCCGGTCGACGGCGGAGCCCGCCTCTCCCCGCCGACAAGACCTCCGCGTTCCGCCCCAGGGTTCCACTCCGACCGCCGTGGTCCCGGTCTCGGCGGACACGCGTCCGGCACCGTTCGGCCTGCTCGTGGCCCCGGGCGTCTTCCTGATGATGATGAGTGTCGTCGTCCCGTTCCTGCTCGGGGTGCTCACCCTCAAGGCCACCTACCCCGACGCGATCGACCCGGTCTGGTCGTTCGTGGTCCCTGCGGCGACCCTCGTGCTGACGTTCGGCTTCGCCGCACGTGTCATCGCGAACGGTGGGAGCCGACGTCGCCCGGTGCGCGCGCTCGTCCACCTGGTGCTCGGGTGCGGGGTGCTCGCGATGGCGGTGTCGCTGACGGTCGAGGCGACCGGGATCGTGTTCGTGCGGTTCTGAGGAGGCCAGGGGCTCCTACGCCACGAGCTCCGCGAGCGCCAGCGCCGTCCGTGCGGTGTCGCGCAGCGTGTCCGCGGCGGCCGACGGCGTGAGCATCCCCAGTCCGGGCCGCGGGGCGAGGGTGAACGAGAGGTCCGCCGTCGGCAGGCCGATCGCCCGCCACGGGGTCAGCACGGCACGCGCCGCGGCGCCGGGGTCCGGGCGGGCGTCCGACCGGCGGTGCGGCACCGAGGCCGCCCACACGCGCCGCCCGGACTCGACCGCCTCAGCCAGCGCCTCCCAGCCCGCGGGGTCGAGGGCGGTGACGTCGGTGGCCAGGGCGTGCGGGGCCGCGGCCGAGGCGACCGCGATCGCCGCGGCGTCGGGCGGCACGACCAGTACGCAGGGGTGAGGCGCGCACGCCTGGACCAGGCGTCCCAGCTGGGCGCTGACCCAGGACGACTCGGGCGGACGCAACCGTCCTGAGCCGGTGAACGTCGCGATGCGGCCGGACACCACGTCCGCCAGGAGCGGCTCGTGCACCAGGACCGTGTCGGACAGGGCCTCCGGCGAGACTGCCGCGGGCCCGGAATCACCGGAATCGCGCGGGTCCGGCACCGCGTCTGCTCCGGCCAGCGCCCCCGCCGCCGCACGCGAGCCGCTCACGGCGAACGCCACCGCCTCCAGGTGCCGCCCCAGCCCCACACCGAGCGACTCCACGACGTCGGCGGTCGCCCCCGCGTCGTCGACCACGCGCTCCCCCACGCCCAGCCACACCGACGCCGCGAGGGAGAACGGCCCCAGCACGGGCGCCGCGAGCGGTCCGTCGTAGCCGGCGGCGGCGAGAGCGAACGACTCCACGTCCGCCGCGAGCACCCGTTCGGCCCGCACCAGCTCGGCCGACGGCGCCCCCGCCAGCCGCCACCCGTGCGGTTCGAGCGCCGCCGGCATCGCCTCGAGCAGCGCGAGCGTCCGACCGATCGGCGCCGCCCACGGCCCGCGCGCCGGCAGCACCGCCAGGTGCGGGAGCCCGTCGACGCCCGACGGCGCGGCCGCCAGCACCTCGAGGATCGCCTGGTGCGCGGCGAACGCGTCGTGCTCGTCCCGGCCGGGCCACGCGCCCAGCCCCGAGATTGTGAGGGTCACGCCGGGGCGCCAGCGCCGAGCGGTGCTGCGGCACGCCCGTGCTCGAGTGCACGCCGCCCGGTCAGCGCGACCGTCGCCTGCCCGAGCACGCGGTCGCCGTCGTACACCACGACGCTCTGGCCCGGCGCGAGCCCGCGCAGCGGCGCGTGCAGCCGCACCAGCAGCTCGGGCTCCTCGCCGTCGGCGCCGGGCGCGACCCGGATCGTCGCCGCCTGCGGCTCGCCGTGCGCGCGCACCTGCACGGTCACCTCGGTCTCGGTGTCCGCGGGGACGTCCGGCGCCAGCCACACCACGCCGCGCCCGACGACGTCGCGCACCGACAGCAGCTCGTCCGGCCCCACGATCACGCGGTTCGCCTCGGTGTCGACCTCGAGCACGTACCGCGGCCGGCCGTCGGCAGCCGGGCGCGGCAGCTGCAGCCCCTTGCGCTGGCCCACCGTGAACGCGTACGCACCGTCGTGCGCCCCGATGACGTCGCCCGCGTCGTCCACGATCTCGCCCGGACGCGAGCCGAGGTGGGAGCGCAGGAAGCCCTGGGTGTCGCCGTCGGCCACGAAGCAGATGTCGTAGGAGTCGGGCTTGGCGCTGACGCTCAGGCCGCGCGCGGCCGCCTCGGCGCGCACCTGCTCCTTGGAGGCGACGTCGCCGAGCGGGAACAGCGAGCGTGCGAGACGCTCGGCGCCCATCACCGCCAGCACGTACGACTGGTCCTTCAGCGGGTCGAGGCTGCGGTGCAGCGACGGGGCGCCCACGCCGTCACCGCCGCCCGGACCGCCGCGCGAGATGCGCGCGTAGTGCCCGGTCGCGACGGCGTCGAACCCCAGCGCGATCCCCCGGTCCAGGAGCGCCGAGAACTTGATGTGCTCGTTGCAGCGCACGCACGGGTTGGGCGTGCGACCGGCGGCGTACTCGGACACGAAGTCGGCCACGACGGTCTCGGTGAACTCCTCCGACAGGTCCCACACGTAGTACGGGATGCCGAGCACGTCCGCGGCCCGGCGCGCGTCCGAGGCGTCCTCGAGCGAGCAGCAGCCGCGGCTGCCGTTGCGGTGCTGCGCGCGACTGCGCGAGAGCGCCATGTGCACGCCGACGACGTCGTGCCCCGCGTCCACGGCGCGCGCGGCGGCGACGGCGGAGTCGACTCCTCCGGACAGGGCGGCCAGCACTCGCATGGTCGCCAGTCTACGAACGCGCCCGTGCGCGTGGCCCTCGTCACGCGCACCCGCGAATCGTTGTGACCTTGTGACCGCCCCCGGGGCACCGGCGAGCCCTCCCACGCCTCGTGCGCTGGAATCCTTGAGGCATGGCCCACCCCCTCGTCCGGCTCGCCGACGGCACCGTCCGTCAGGTCGGTCCGCTCACCGGGACGCAGGTGTGGACCATCCCCGGTCGCTCGCACCGGCCGCTGCCGGTCCACTCCGGCGACGGCGCCCCGCCCGCCCCCGAGGACCCCGAGCACGCCGACGACCTGTGCGCCTTCTGCCCCGCGCGCTACCTCGAGACCACGCCCGAGAAGTCGCGCCTCGTCCGTCGCGGGCAGGAGGTGCTCGTCTCGGAGCGCCGCTCGGCCCCGCGCCTGTCCGACGACGTCGCCGACGTCCGCCGGTTCGCCAACCTCTTCGAGATCGTCCCCGCCGCCTCCTGGCGCACGAACCACGGGTTCGTCGCGCCCGCCGACGTCGCGGCGTGGGCGCGCGACTACCTGGCCGACCCGGTCGGCCGCGAGCACGTCCTCGCCCTGACGGCCGCCCGCGAGGCCGCCGGCGGGGTGCTGGCGCCCGCGGCCGGCGACGAGGCCGCCCTCGCGCGCGTGACCGAGGACTTCATGGCGGGCTCGCACGACGTCGTCGTCGCCCGCCGCCACCTGCGCGCCGACGCCCGCACGACGGCGGACCTCGCCGCCGCCGGCACGCTCACCCCGCTCGAGCACGCCGACTTCATCGACTTCACGGTCGAGGCGCTGCGCGACACCTACGCCCGCCAGCCCGCGGCCCGCTACGTCTCGGTGTTCCAGAACTGGCTGCGCGCCGCCGGTGCGACGTTCGACCACCTGCACAAGCAGCTCGTCGGCATCGACGCCCACGGCCCGCAGACCCAGCGCGAGATCGCGATGCTGCGCGAGGAGCCCGACCTGTACAACCGGGCGGTCATCGACCTGGTGCGCGCGGACCAGCTGGTGATCGCGAGCAACGACGGCGCGGTCGCCGTCGCCGGGGTCGGCCACCGCCACCCCAGCATCGAGATCTACTCCACCGCCCCGGTCCAGCTGCCGTGGGAGCACGACGCCGCGCAGCGCCGCGCCGTGTCCGACCTCCTGCACGCGATGCACGCCGCGACCGGGCCGCAGGTGGCCACGAACGAGGAGTGGCACCACCGGCCGCCCGACGTCGTCGAGCCGATGCCCTGGCGCATCGTGCTGAAGTGGCGGCTGCAGGTGCCGGCGGGGTTCGAGGGTGGCACCAAGATCTACGTCAACACGATCGACCCCTGGGCGATCAAGCAGCGGATGACGCAGGAGCTGCTCGCGCTGCGCGAGAGTGGCGCGATCGCCCCGCTGCGCATCGGCACCGAGTGCTCGCCCGACGACGCCGACCTTCGCTACGCCCGCGGCTGAGCGGCGACGCCGCAGCCCAACCCGTCCCCGACCCGTGAAAAACTGAGGCCATGCGCATCGTCCTCGTCGGAGCCACCGGCAACATCGGCACCGCCCTCCTGCGCGCGGCCGCCGACCGCAGCAGCGTCACCCACGTCGACGCCGTCTCGCGCCGCGGTGCCGGCCGCCTGACCACGCCGGGCCCGGTCGCCGTCGCCCACCACGCCCTGGACGCGGCCGCCCCGGCCGGCACGGAGGACGCCGAGCGGCTGGCCGAGCTCGCGAGCGGTGCCGATGCCGTCGTGCACCTCGCGTGGTCGAGCGCCCGTTCCGCCTCACGCGCGACGGCGGCGAACGTCGCCCTCAGCCGCGGCGTGCTGCGCGCGGCCCGCGGCGCCCGCCAGCTCGTCGTGGGGTCGTGCGCGAGCGTGTACTCGGCCTCCTACACGCAGGACGCGCGCGACGAGGACTGGGCCACCGACGGCCTCACCGGCGTCGCGCTGTCGCAGGACAAGGTGGGCCACGAGCACCTGGCCGACGAGTTCGAGCGGCGCCACCCCGGCGTCGTGGTGACGCGGGTGCGACCGGCGCTCGTGCTGCAGGAGTCCGCGGGGGCCGAGCTGGCGCGACGCCACCTCGGGCCGCTCGCGCTCGGTCTCGGCCGCGCCGTGCCCACGCTGCTGTGGCCCGAGGGGCTGCGGCTGCAGGTCGCTCACGCCGACGACGTCGCCGCTACCTTCCTCGCCGCGATCGAGCGCCGCGCCCCGGGTGCCTACAACATCGCCTCGCCGCAGGTGCTGCACGCGGGCGACGTCGCCCAGGCGATCGGTGCGCACCGGACCGTGACGATCTCGCCGGCGCTCGCGCAGACCGGGCACGACGTCGCGTGGTGGACCCGCACGGTGCGCGCGCGTCCGGACTGGCTCGACGTGCTGCGCGCCGTGCCGGTCCTGGACTCGAGTCGCGCGCACGATCTACTCGGGGTCAGGCCCCGGTGGGACGGCTCGGACGTGCTGCGGGCGGCCGCGCGCGGTATCGCCGACCGCCGCGAGGGCTGGACGCCCGCGCTGTCGCGCCGGCGCGAGCCGGGTCCGACGCACCTCTGAGGCCGAGCGGCGTCCCGTCAGCGACGGGCCAGCCCCGCCACCGCACGCGCCCGCGCCACCGCCTCGGGCAGCACCACCAGCACGCGCTCGACGTCGGCCGCGGTGCTGGTCCGACCCAGCGTCAGCCGCAGCACCCCGCGGGCAGCCACCTCGTCGTCGCCCGCCGCGAGCAGCACGTGCGAGGGCTGGGTCACCCCGGCGACGCACGCCGCCCCGGCCGAGGCGGCGACCCCGGCGCTGTCGAGCGCGAACAGCAGCGCGTCGACGTCGACCCCAGCGATCGACAGGTGCACGTGCCCGGGCAGCCGCCCGTCCCCCGCCGGACCGTTAAGCCGGGCGCCGTCGAGTCGCGCGAGCGCGCCTTCCGCGAGAGCGTCCCGCAACCCGGTCAGCCGCTCGCGCTCGGCGGCCAGACCCGCGACCGAGTGCTCGACCGCGACGGCGAGCGCGGCCGCGAGCGCCACCGGCACCGTTCCCGAGCGCACGCCCCGTTCCTGGCCACTGCCCAGCACGATCGGCGCCAGCGGCAGGGTGCGCTGCGCGATCAGCGCCCCGATCCCGGCGGGCGCCCCGAGCTTGTGCCCGGAGAGGCTGAGCGCGTCGAGCCCGCTGGCGCCGAAGTCGAGCGGTACGTGCCCCACGGCCTGCACCGCGTCGGAGTGGACCGCGACGGCGTTCCCGCCGTACCGGCGCACGAGCGCCACCACGTCCTCGACCGGCTGGATCGCACCCGTCTCGTTGTTCGCCCACATCACGCTGACCAGGCTCGTGCGCGCGGCGTGCGCCGCGAGGTCGGCCTCGAGCGCGCCGAGGTCGAGCACGCCGTCGCGCTCGACGCCGATCGCTGCGTGCTCCGCGCCCTCCCCCACGAGCGTGTGCGCCGCCTCAAGCACGGCGTGGTGCTCGACGGCGGAGGTCACCACGCGCGTCCGGCCCCAGTTCGCGGCGCGCGCGGCCCGGTGGGCACCGACGACGCCGAGCGTGTCCGCCTCACAGCCGTTACCGGTCAGGATCACCTCGGCGCTCTCGGCGCCGAGCGCGGCGGCGATCCGCTCGCGCGAGGTCTCGAGACTGGCGCGGGCGCGGCGGCCGTCGGCGTGCAGCGAGGACGGGTTGCCGAGGACCTGCGCCTCGCGGGCGAACGCCTCGAGCGCCTCGGGCAGCACCGGGGTGGTCGCCGCGTGGTCGAGGTAGGTCACCGGCCCAGTCTAGGAAGGGGGCACCCGACACACCGAGGCTACGAGCCCCGCCACCCGGCTCAGGCGGATGCATCGACTAGGCCAGCCACCTCACTCAACCCCATCCCCGCGTCCGGTTCGCGGACAAGCGGTCCGCTGACATATCAGACCGCCACCCCAGAAACCGCTAATTAATAGTGCGGTATCTCGATGGCGGTCGTCGGGGCGGATAGCGCTGCGCGGCACGGAACTACCCGCGAGGACGTGGTGCACGCGATGGTGGATCACCTGCCTCTACGTGCCGGAGTTCGACGACCCCCGGGGTCGGTGGTGCGGGTCGCCCCGACCTGTACGTGGGTCCGCCGGTCCAGCGCGGGAGCGCGCTGATCGAAGTGATGACCGAGCGGATTCCCCCGCGAACCGTGGTCAACGCCGGCACACCCTCGGCAGCCCCATCCGCGACCAACGCGGAGCACGCGGACGCGCACTCGCACTACGCGAAACCGCACGAACCGGCGGCGACCTCGCCGCCACCATCAGAGCCGGCCTACGCCCGATCGATCAGCTCCAAGACCCCTCTGGTACACGGCCGAGGAGGACAACACCCCAGGGGGGAACCACATGAAGGACGCACGTACCCGCCGCCGGCTGTTCGGCCGGCGCTTCACCACCGGGCCCGCGACCGGCACCCCCTCCCCCGCTCACACCGGAGTCGATCGAGCCGCCGGCACCGGGCCTGTCGGCGGACGAGCTCACTCCCACGCGCGCGCAGTAAGACTGATGACGAACCGAACCCGCGCGAGAGGCCCTGTCCTGGTCGGGACGCTGATGCTGGCGTTGGCTGCATGCACACCCACCCCTGCCCCCGATCCCACCAGCCCCACCTCGAGCACCGGTACGAAAACACCGGCCCCACCGCCGAAGAGTCCACACCTGCGGAGCCAACCACCACGCCCGCTGAGTCCTCCTCCGTGACTACGGAGGGATGCGTGCCCGGCGTTGGATGACAGCGTGGACGTCGACTTCATCGACCTCAACTTCCCCGACGCCCCAGAGCTACAGCAGCGCCCCGCAGAGTCGCCCTCCATGCTGTTCGAAGCCTTCGACTCCTCCGTCTGTCCGGACGGGTCACATCGAGTCGTCGTCACCCTCGCCCCCCAGGCCGATGATGCTCCCGGTGAGCTGGGCCTGTGGGCCGAACGAACCGACTCCGCAGCGCTGGAAACAGGCGAGACGGTCGATCTTGCCGGCGACTCGATCCTGACCATCTCGCTGAACGGGGTGGCCTGGATTCCCGATGATGATGTGACCCCCGAGACGCCCGAAACACCCATCGACGAAGGAGGCGCCTTCACGGGTGCTCTATGGTCCGGCCCCACCGGCGGCTCAGCCGCCCTCCTACTCGGCTTGGGCGAGGCCAGCCAGTTCCGCGCCTTCACCCTCACCGACCCCTACCGCGTCGTCATCGACGTCCGACCCTGACCTCTGACCGCACACGATCGTTTCCGGCAACCAAAGGTAAACAGCTCGAAGTACTGTTCGGTCGGCTAGTGGATCGAGAATGGCTCCATGGCAGCCTCAGAACCGGAGTACGTCACAGCGACCTTTGCGCGCACGTGGTGGAAGGCGCTTATGGGCAACACCGTAGCGCTGATTGAGGACGCTGCAACGCTCGCGGCACAGGGCAGCAACGGCCGCGCGCACTCGCTGCTTGTTCTCGCGATGGAGGAGCTCGCGAAGGCGCGATGGCTGTACGAGGCCAGCGAGTGGGAGTGGTGCAAACCCCTGGGCCTATACGCTATTCCCCCTAGCCCGGCCGGCGACGTCATGGTGCCCGAGGGGCTGCGCAGCGCTCGCCGACCTCACGCCGAGAAGTTGAGGGTCGCCGAGCAGTTCGCCTCAGGGCTGGGGGCTTCTGGGACATGAGCCGGCGCGCCGAGTACTACGAACCGCCCGACGCCGCCTCGTTCGAAGCAACCGCCAGCCAACGCAACCGCGACAAGCAAGCCGGCTTCTACGTCGACCGGGCAGGTTCATCTATCACTACTCCGCTCGAGATCACCGCTGACGGCGTCCCGGAGAGCCTCGGGTGGATCGCCCAGGTTGTCGAGATGCACCTGATCGAGGACCACACCCGGCAGCAGGACACTCCCGACGCCTCGCTGATCGACTCAGTCCAAGACCTCCACTGGGTGATGCTTCAGTACGCCCACCCTGCGGAGTTCGCCGGGTTCATGGACCAACTGACTGAAGACCCCAACGCGGACAGGGACGGAAACGGGGAGCCAACGTCCCCGACAACGTGAACTGCGCACTCCTGCAGGCCGCACCTCCGCACCCGGCCCGCCCCCGGTGACCCAACCGGACCCGGCAGTCATCGGGCACGGGGCAGACGGGCTCGTCACACGTGCGAGGATCGCGAACGTGAAGTTTTTCCCCAGGCTCCTGGCCCTCAGCGTCCTCCCACTTCCGCTCATGGCGTGCGGCGTCGATGCTGATACGGCTGAACCTTCGATTGACCCCGTGGATCCCGCAGCAACCGCCGAAGGCGGAGACGAAGACACGTTTGCCGATCGACTCGGACGGTCACTCAACGCAGAGCGGACCTTCGAGTTCGAGGTCGAGATGACCTCGCCAGGCACGAACCCTGTGCAGCTGATGAACGGCCGTGTCGACTCCTCCACCGAGCCGGTAGAGCTCGACGTCTCGCTCGATGACTCGGGCGACCCCACCAAACCGACGGTGACCCGGTCTGTCGATGGTGTCGTGTACTTCGGCGTCGGCGACAGCCGCGGCAAGTATTACATCATCGACCCCGCGGAGGGCTCCCCGTGGGGTAGCGCCGACGAACTCCTCGCCGCGGCCGACCCCTTAAACCTCTGGTCCGACGCCCTGACCGCGATCACCAGGGCTCGCTACCTCGGTATCGAGAACGTCGACGGCATGGACCTTGGCCGGTACTCCGCAACCTTCGACCTGAGACAGATACTCCCGGACGAAGATCTGGGCACCCTGCCCGCCTTCTACGAGATCAACGCCGACTTCTGGTTCGACGAGGACAACCATCTACGTATCGTTGAACGGGACCTCTGGGGCGACCTCGAGGTGACGACACTGCACTCTTGGGGTGCAGCCTTCGAAATCGTTCCACCCGGAGCCGACGAGCTACTCCTGGCTCATTGGTAGCCGAAAGATGCGCTCTCACGAGTTAGACGCACCTGCGCGCTAGCCGATCGACCCGTCGACCCGTCGAGCGCCACCGACCTCCACGGTCTCGTCACCGTTGAACTCCTCCATGGAATCGCCGACGAACGGTTCGTGGTCCACCGGTCAAGCCTGCGGGGTCGCTGAACCGCAAGCATCTACCCACGGAACGGTAGAGCCTCACCACCATGGCGGCCGAAAACGGTCGTTTCCGAACGCCTCCAGGTGCTGCGGTCAGCCGGTGCGATGGGGCGATGGGGCGATGGGGCGATGAGGCGATGAGGCGATGAGGCGATGAGGCGATGAGGCGATGAGATGCTCCCGGTGCGGGTGCGGATGCCCCGAGCTCGGTTCGGCTCAACCCAGTTCGACGGTGAGGCCGACGACTGGACCAAAGTCGCCGTGCACGTGATCTACCGGTATGAGCACTACCGCACCGGCAGGGCGTGAGCGTGGCTCGCCCCCGGTCACGCACCGCCAAAGAAGGGCTATAGTTTGGCCATGCGACGCCTAAAACACTGCCTGATCGTTGTCGCGACGCTTGCGGCGGTTGCGGGATGCGGGAGCCTGAGGGGCGAATCTTTGGCAAGGGAAAGCGCTCTGGTCGAGGTTGCATTCAAGCACGAAGGTGCGGTTGAGTGTGTCGACGCGCTCGATTTCGAAGCAACAAGAGGCGGAAATGCTAGCAGTCTCTTCGATCAGTGTTTCGATCTAAGTTTCGCGTCGGGCGTCCCCGAGGGGACTAAGGTGTCGGACGTTTCTTATCCAGACGGGTGGGGATGGGTGACGTCGATAACAAGTTTTAGCGCGTCCTACAAGGCGTCAGTGACTACCACGGGGGTTGGTCATGCGCCAGATATAACAAACTTAAAGGTTGTCGCTGCCTCCTGTTTCTCCATTACTATCACCGACAGCGAACCTCCTGCATTCCGAGACGAAGAGTGCGGACCGCTAGCCGATATTGTCGATGGATTCCCAGATTCGCGGGTCGATCCGTCGATCGCGGAGGTTATCGACGTGATCGAGAGGACTCGGGCGGCCGATTAAGCGCCCGGCCCGCGTGAGCCTAGCGACGAATGGCGGCGCCGGTTTGCACCCCCGCCCGGCCAGTGCGGTAGTGCTCCTCCCGCCGACCTTTCTGACGCGGCCGAGTAGGTCGATTTGTTGCCGTCACCCTCCCGTGAACATACGGGTCGGTGCGACGTGACCACGGCAGTTCGCTATCGGCGGGTTCGGAGGAAGGGGTACACGCTACAAGCGGGAGAGCTAGGGCGGCTACGGCCACTAGAGAGCGTCGTCGCATTCTCAGATAGTGCCATCTACTCATCGGCACCGCGCGCTAGAAGCGGGCTGCGCGCCAACCTCTACTACCGGTGATCTGTTACGGACGTCCGCCGGCGTGTCTCACGGCGCCGAGGGACGTGCGCAAACGGTCGTTTGCGGGCACTTGTCCCGGGCGCTCACGCGCCACGCGCGTTTACCCGCCGCCCGGAGCCCAGGCGGTCATGTACTACGGCCTGCGCGGCGGGGCGCCGCGCCGCTCGCGACGACGCTGCACCACGACGCTTGCTGCCCCGCCCGCTCCTGCAACAGCTTGACCTGCGCCGAAGACGAGCTGAACCCAGTCGGTCCCATCCGGTCCGTCGCCGACGGCCTGTATGACGACCTGTAGCGCGCCTAGAAGCGATAAAACGATCATGACCACGAGGAAGAAGGTCGCTCGCCCGCTCCACGGCCACTCGCGCTGCTCGCTCACCCACACACCCTGCCGCATCCTGCCCTCACCCGCACGGCGAACTGTTCGATAACGACCGTTTGTGTCCACTTGCACTCGGTCGCGGGTCCTTCACCGTCAGGGGGCGCACGGTCGGTCCTGGCCGAGGAGGGTCCCATCCTCGGCTCGGGCCTCGATCTGTGGTCTGCGCCCTGTCCATACAAACGGGACTTCGCCGTGCCACGGGACGATCACCTGACGGCCGCTGATCGACACCGTAGCCACCTCGGCGCTGACCTTTACCGAGGTGAAGTAGACCCACCGCCCGGTAGGCCGAAAAACGCTCCTTACCCCGGTGTCCCGGGCCATACCCGTGTGCGAGGTCGCGATGTGGGAACTCAAGCCCAGCTCGGGCGGCAGGCCTACGTCAAGACGTGCCGGGCGATACTGGAGGCGGTGCTCAGCAGCGTTCGACCCCGTCTCGCCGCAGATCATCGACCACGACCCGTCGCGGCGCGCTAGTACCCATGAATCGATGACAGTGCGGCCCACGCTCCGGCGCGCGAACATCGTGACGGCGTAGTTTCCCGCCACGTCAACAGCCATAGCGAGGTGCCGGCAGCTGCGGCTCAGCGACGCCCGCGGCGCCAGCGTGCCGGTCTCGATCAACCGAAGGCTTTCAGCCAGAGCGTCGTAGGCCATCTGCTCAACTTACGCACGGACAGTCGTCCGACGCCCGTCGTTTTGGTCGGTTCGCTAGCGTTCGAAGTTTCCCTTGCTGGGGCGGCGGGCGAGCTGTCGGACTCGCAGCAGTACGAGTGCCGTCAGTACGCCGGCCACGAGCGGGCCTGAGAACCACCGTTCCCACCCTTCATCCCCAGCGTTGAGGACGGCGAGGTCGTAGACCCCTAGAACGATCAGCACTCCGGGGAAGATCCACGTCCATCGCGGTGGGCCTGGAGAGGTTGCCGGCTCGTTCTCGGGGAGGGGCTGCACCGTCACAGTCTCTCGGACGATCCCCAACTCTGCTCGCTAAGTGTCGTGAGTAGCCAAGTTGGAGGTGCTCTACAGCTGGACGTATTCGGTCGGTTCCGGACGTCCGCTTGCGACAGCCGACACGCCGACGCGCTTTCGTCCACAACTCGTGTGCGGAACTCATCACTCCACAACGCCGAGCGCGACGAGTTCCGGACGCCCAAAGATGGCCATGCCCCCGCCGAGGAGGTGCTACCAGTCGCCGCGGCCGCCCACCCTGCCTCGGTTGCGCTTCACCGCACCGCGCTGCTTCTTGCCGGCCAGGCGCCGCTCCTGCGAGCCGCGCGTGGCCCGGGTCGCCCGACGGCGGGGGCCGGGCGGCCGTGCCGCCTCGGCCAGGATGGCGGTCATCCGCTCGTGGGCGGCCCGCCGGTTGGACAGCTGCGCGCGGTTCTCGCTCGCGGTGACGGTGAGCACGCCGTCGACCAGGCGCGGCGCCAGGCGGGCGAGCAGCCGCTCCCGCAACGGCTCCGGGAGCGCCGTCGTGCGGGCGACGTTGAGGCGCAGCTCGACACGGCTGTCCGTGATGTTGACGCCCTGGCCGCCCGGTCCCGACGAGCGGGAGAACCGCTCCAGCAGCTCACCGCCCGGGATGACGACAGTGGCGGTCACACGCAGGTCGTCGGTCACGGTCGTCGGCGGGGTCGAGGCGGGAGGGTCAGCGCGCCCGGCGCGCGGCCAGCTCGGCGCTCGCCTGGCGCAGCACGTCGGCGGCATCGCCCTGAATCGCGAGGTCGGCGATCTCCATGAGCGGCGCGTCGGCGTCCTGGTTGATCGCGACGACCACCTCCGAGGCCTGCATCCCCAGCCGGTGATGCGGCGCGCCCGAGATGCCGGCACCGATGTAGAGGCGCGGCGAGATCATCGTGCCGGTCTGGCCGACCATCGTCTCGTGGCCGATCCACCCCTCCTCCACGATGTCGCGCGTCGCGCCGACGGCACCGCCCAGCGCGTCCGCGAGCTCCTGCACCGGGGTCAGGTCGCCCTCGAGCCCGCGCCCGGCTGCCACGACCACGGTCGCCTCGGCGAGCGAGGGCCGGCCGTCGCCGTCGTGGTGCGTGCGCCCGAGCACCTCGACGTCGCGCCCGGCGACCGCGGCGGGCGGCAGCACCGTCACCTCGACGTCAGTCTCCGGCGCGGGCGCCGGCTTCGCGATCACGATGGCGGGTCCGGTCACCGCGCACGTCACGTCCCACGTGCCGCCCAGCTCGCGCTTGTGGCCGAGGAGGCGCTCGCCGTCGCGCTCGACCGCGTGCGCGTCAACTACGATCCCGGCGCCGCGCGCGTGCGCCACCAGCGCCGCCAGCTCCTTGGCGGGGTGGGAGGAGGCGAGCACGAGCACCTCGGCCGCGCCGTCGCCATCGGCCTCCAGGTGCGCCACGAGCGCCGCCGCCTGCTGCGCCGAGGTCCACGCGGCGTCGACCGCCACGACCCGCACGTCCTCGCCCGCCCCGGCCGCGAAGGCCGCGAGCGCCGCGACGCGTCCGGCGTCCACGGCACCGTCGGTCACCGTCACGGCCACCGTCACCGCGCTCATGCCGACACCTCCACGAGGCCGCGCTCGGTCAGGAAGTCGACGAGCGCCACGCCCGCCGCGCCGGTGTCCGTGACGATCCGGGCCGGTGGCCGCGCCGGTCGTTCCTGCGCGGTCGCGACGACGGCGCGCGCCCCGGCCGCGCCGACGTCGCCCTCGTCCAGGCCCAGGTCGGCGACGGTCAGGGTTCGCAGCGTCGCGCTTCGCGCGGCGAGCATCGTGGGGAAGCTCGGGACGCGCAGGGCCGCGATGGTGTCGGTGACGCCGACGACGGCGGGCAGCGACGTGCGCAGCTCCTCGCGGCCGTGGTCGGTGGCGCGCGTGACGGTGACGGTGGCGCCGACGCCGTCACCACCCTCCCCCGCCGTCACCTCGACGGTGCCCGCGTAGGAGGCCACCGGCCACCCCAGCTCGGCGGCCACGAGCGCCGGGACGACGGACCCGAGACCGTCGAGCGAGGACATACCCGCGACGACGAGCGCCACGGGGTCGGTCGGGTCCTCGTCGTCGAGGAGACTGATCGCCCGGGCGAGCACGCGCGCGGTGACGACGGCGTCGGAGCCGGCCAGCGCGTCGTCGCACACGTGGACCCCGAGCGCGGCACCCACCTGGAGCGCCTTGCGGGCGGCGGCCGAGGCCTGCTCCGGGCCCATCGTGACGGCGACGACGCGTGCGCCCAGGGCGTCGGCCGCGCGCAGCGCCGTCTCGAGGCCGCCCTCGTCCAGCTCGTTGAGCACCGCCGCCTCGGGGGTGCGCTCGAGGCGACCCTCGGCGTCGAGCCCCCGCTCGGACGTGATGTCTGGCACCTGCTTGACGAGGACGACGACGCGCATGCCCCTACCCTGCCACCTGGGGGCGCGCGCGGGGCGCGGCTCAGGTGTGGGAGCAGGGGTGGAAGCATGGGGCGCGATGACTGAGACTATCGATCACGCCTCCGCCGCCGACCCCGCCGGCCCGGGCGCCCCCGCGCCCGCCCCGCCCGCCGAGCGCGGCGCACGCAGCCTGGCGCGCCTCGGGGTGCACGTGGTGGGCGACGGCGTCGACGTCGTCGTGGCCGCGTCGCAGGCCGACGCCGTCGACCTCGTGCTCCTTCGCGCCACGGAGGGCGAGCCCGACGGCGAGCGCCGCGTCGGTCTGCTCCGCGCACGGCACGGCCTGTGGCACGCGCACGTGCCCGACGTCGCCCCGGGCACCCGCTACGGGCTGCGCGTGCACGGCGCGTGGGATCCGGCGTCGGGCCAGATGCACAACCCGGCCAAGCTGCTGCTGGACCCCTACGCACGCGGCGTCGAGGGCGAGATCGCGTATGTGCCGGAGATCTTCGGCCACGTGGTCGCCGACGCCCGTGAGACGCACACCGGCCTCGAGGTGCGCGACGACCGCGACAGCGCGCCCTTCGTGCCGCACGGCGTCGTCCTGGCCCCGTCCGACCCCGCCGAGACCGCCCGCCGCCAGGCGGCCCGGCCGCGCACGCCCTGGTCGCGGACCGTGGTCTACGAGGCGCACGTGCGCGGGTTCACGCTGCTGCACCCGGATGTGCCCGAGGAGCTGCGCGGCACGTACGCGGGCCTGGCGCACCCCGCCGTCGTGGCGCACCTGCGCGGCCTCGGGGTCACTGCGATCGAGCTGCTGCCGATCCACGCGTTCGTGACCGAGCACGCCATCGCGGCGCGCGGCCTGCCCAACTACTGGGGCTACTCCACGCTGGGCTACCTTGCGCCCGAGCCGAGCTACGCCACGGCCGCCGCACGCGAGGCGGGGGCGGACGCCGTCGTGGCCGAGGTGCGGGCGATGGTCGACGCGCTGCACGAGGCGGGTATCGAGGTGATCCTCGACGTCGTCTACAACCACACGTGCGAGGGCGGCCTCGACGGCCCGCTGCTCAGCCTGCGCGGCCTCGACAACACCGGTTACCACCTGCACGACGGCGGCTCCCCCGCCCGCTACGCCGACGTCACCGGCACGGGCAACTCGCTGGACTTCCGCCGGCAGCGCGTCGTGCAGCTCACACTCGACTCGCTGCGGTACTGGGCCGGGGAGGTCGGCGTCGACGGCTTCCGGTTCGACCTCGCCGTGACCCTCGGGCGCCGCGCGGGCGAGTTCGACCCCGACCACCCCTTCCTCGTGGCGCTCGCGAGCGACCCGGTGCTCGCGGACGTCAAGCTGATCGCCGAGCCGTGGGACGTCGGGCCCTCGGGATGGCGCACCGGGCAGTTCGCGCCGCCGATGCACGAGTGGAACGACCGCTTCCGCGACAGCGTGCGGCGGTTCTGGCTGGCCGACGCGCGCGCCCTCGCGCACGGGCAGTCCGGCACGCCGCACGACATGCGTGACCTCGCGACCCGCCTGGCGGGGTCGGCCGACATGTTCCACCACCTCGACCGCGGGCCCGCCGCGAGCATCAACTACGTCACCGCGCACGACGGCTTCACGCTCGCGGACCTCGTCACCTACGACCACAAGCACAACGAGGCCAACCTCGAGGACAACCGGGACGGCAGCGACAACAACCTGTCCTGGAACCACGGGGTCGAGGGGCGTGTGCCCGCCGGGGCGCCGGGGTCGGAGGTGCGGCCGGTCCGACGCCGCTCGATGCGCAACGTGCTCGGGACGCTCCTGGCCTCCGCCGGCACCCCGATGATCACGGCCGGTGACGAGTTCGCCCGGACCCAGCGCGGCAACAACAACGCCTACTGCCAGGACTCCGACATCTCGTGGGTGGACTGGGACCTCGCGCCCTGGCAGCGCGAGCTGAAGGAGACCACCTCCCACCTGCTCGCCCTGCGGCGCGAGCACCCGGCGCTGCGGCCGGCGCGGTTCGCCTACGGCCGCGGCCGCTCCAGCGACCCGTTCATCGACCTCGCGTGGTTCGCGGCGGACGGCGGGGAGGTCGACGGCGACGCGTGGCACGACCCCTACCGTCGCGTCCTGCAGATGCGCCGCTCGGGCGGTGCCGCGCTGCACCCGCGCTCGGCCGACGGCGTGGCTGCAGCATCGCCGTCGGGCGCCGCGTCCTCGCCCCGCGACCTGCTCGTGGTGATCAACGGGTCGCTGAACGAGGTCGAAGTGGCGCTCGCGCCGTCGCGCACCGACGGGTGGGAGCTGGTGTGGGACTCCGTGTGGGACACGCCGGGCGAGGTCGCCGAGGCGGCGGCCGCCGGTCTCGTCGAGGTCGACGGCGGCGCTCGCGTCCCGCTCGAGGCGCTCTCGATCCGCTACTACCTCTCGCGCTGAGGCCCCGGTGACCGACGCGCCCGTGCCCCACCTGCCGCCGTCGGGCGAGCGCGTCACCCACCTGACGAGGCGGCAGTGCGAGCGGTTCTTCCGCCGCCAGGGGCTGCCGCTGCTCGTGGACTCCCACAGCGTCGCGCGCGACGTCTTCGGACGCTCGGCGCCGTTCCTGGTGGCGGTCGTGCTCCTGGAAACGATCACGCTGGTGGACCGGGAGTGGACCTGGTGGCAGAACCTGCTCGCCGTCGGCGGTGGCCTCGTGGCGGTGCTGGGGCTCTACGCGCTGCTGAACGTGGTGCGCGGGCGGCCGTGGGCGACGGCGCCGCAGTCCGTGCGCTGGCCCGAGCTCGCGTTCGTCGTGCTCGCCCCGCCGGCCGTGGCGCTCGCGCTCGTGGCGGGCTGGCGGACGGCGCTCGCGCTCGCCGTCGTCAACGTGCTCCTGCTGCTCGCCGTCCGCTTCCTCGTGGGGCTCGGGCTGCTGGCGACCCTCGGCTGGGGGCTCTCCCGCGTGACGGACGAGCTGGGGTCGTCCCTGCGGCGGCTGGTGCGGCTGCTGCCGCTCGTGCTGATCTTCTCGATCGTGCTGTTCTTCACCACCGAGGTGTGGCAGGTCTTCGACCGCGTCTCGGGGCAGGCCGACATCGCGCTCGGCGTGCTGTTCGGGGCGGGGATCGTGGCGCTCACCGCGGTGGGGGCGCGGCGCGAGGCCGAGGCGGTGATCCTCGACGCCGCCCCGCACGCCTCCCCGCGGCGACCACCTTCAGCGTGGCGCAGCGCCGCAACATCGTGGCGATGGTGGCGGCCTCGCAGCTGCTGCAGGTGCTCGTCGTGAGCCTCGCGACCGGCGTCTTCTTCGTGCTGCTCGGGGTGCTGACGATCACGCCCGAGACCCGGGAGGCGTGGGCGGTGGCGGGCGGGACGTGGCAGGTGCGCGACCTGCCGTTCCTCGGCGCGTCCCTGATGATCGACCAGACCCTGGTGCGAGTGGCGGTGGCCCTCGCGACCTTCAACGGGCTGTACTACGCGATCAACGTCCAGGTCGACGCCGCCTACCGGACCGAGCTCGTCGAGGACGTCGCGGCGCAGCTGCAGGACGTGATTCGCGTACGCGAGCACTACCTCACGCTGGTGCGGCGATAGGTCGCGCGGGGCGCCGGGGCGTCAGCGCGGGCCGTCGGGCCGGAGGCCGGCCCACACCTCGAACGCGGCCTGCACCTCGTCGAGGTGAGCGGTCTTGGCCCGCGTGTAGTCGTCGTAGTCGGCCTTGCCGATCTCCCGCGCCGCGAGCTCGCGCTTGACCGTCTCGTAGCGCCGCCTCTCGCCGTCGTGCGCGCGCAGCCAGTCGCGGAACGCGACCGTGTACCGGCCCCACGGGGAGTCGGTGCGGCGCACGTGGAGCACGGCCGCCTCCTCCGCGTGGAACCACAGCGACTTCGCCCACACCTTCGCGGGCACCTGCGCGCTGCCCCGGGGCACGTCGTGGTTCACGCCGGGCGAGTCCGGACGCGAGCCCTCGGCCCGGGCCCACCCGAGCGGCACCAGGCGCGCGGCGACGGCGGCGTCGTCGGGCAGGGGCAGGATCCGCACCTGGAGGTCGAGGTACGGCTTCGCGGCCAGGCCGGGCACCGCCGTCGACCCGATGTGGTCGGCGACGATCGCGCCACCGCCCGGGAGGTCCGCGAGCGCCGCGCGGACGACGGCGAGCACGCCCTCGGCGCGCACCGGCCACGTGGGATCGGGCGGACTCAGGGCGGCGGGGTTCGACGGCGTCGTCACCCGCCCACGGTAGGTCCCGTCCACAGGGCGGCGGGGACGGTTGCACGCGAGTGGGGACGCCCGGGACGGTCGTCCCGTGACGCGAGCCCTGACGACCGACCAACGGCGCCACCTGAACGCGCTCGCCGCGTCGCAGGACGGGGTCGTCTCACGAGACCAGCTGATCGGTGCGGGGCTGTCCGACCGCCATGGCCACGACCGCGTGGTGGCCGGGCGGTGGCGCCGGATCCTGGACGGGGTGTACCTCACCCACACCGGGCGGATCGGCTTCCGCGAGCGGTGCTGGGCGACGCTCCTGCACTGCGGCGAGGGCGCGACCCTGTGCCGGTCCACGGCGGCCCGGCTCCTCGGGCTCGAGCATCCTCCGTCGCCGAGAATCCAGGTCGTGGTGCCGCACGCCCGCCGTGTCGCCGCTCCGTCCTGGATGGAGGTGTCACGCCAGCGGCGGCCCCTCTCGTGGGGCGGCAGCCCGGCCCGCACCCCCGCCGAGGTCACGGCGCTCGACCTGTGCGACGAGACCGAGGACGTCGACACGGTCATCGGACTGATCACCTCCGCCGCGAGGCTCCAGCGGGGCACGGGGCACCTGCGACGCGAGCTCGCACGACGGCGGACGGTGCGCCACCGGGCGGTGCTGCAGGATCTGCTCGTCACTCGCGGGATCGAGTCCGTCCTCGAGCACCGCTACGTGCGTGGTGTGGTGCGCGCCCACGGCCTCCCGATCCCGAGGATGCAGCACACGGACGTGGTGGAGGGTCGACGCATCCGCAGCGACGCCGTGTTCGAGGAGTACGGCACGCGGGTCGAGCTGGACGGTCGGCTGCACGAGGCGCTGACCGACGACGACGTGTGGCGTGACGACTGGGTGGCGGTCGACTCCGGGCACCTCACCCTGCGCCTGCGCTACCGGCACGTGGTCGGCCGACCCTGCCGGAGCGCGGCGCTCACGGCGGGCGCCATCCGCCGCGGCGGGTGGGCCGGACGACCGCTTCCCTGCGGCCCGGGGTGCACCGTGAACAGTCGGTGACCGCCGCCGTTCCTCCGCGCCCGATGCCTGCCGCTGGATCCCCTCCCAGCACCCGGAGAGTGCTCGTGGGGAAGTTCCGGACGGCGGGGCCGTCTGGAACTTCCCCACGAGCGCCCCCGGCGGGCGCGGCGGCGAGCGCGACGGTGAACGTCGACGGCGACGCACCTGCTGGCGCCCATCTCGACGCCCGACCACCCCACCTGACGCCACAGGCCGCTCGTGGGGAACTTTCGGATGCCGGAGCCGTCCGGAACTTCCCCACGAGCGCCCTCGGGCCGCCGGGCGGGCTGGGTCGGGCGACGTCGGAGGGCCGGGGGGCAGGTGGTGGCGGTCGGCCGGCGGGCCGGGCCGAGCACGGCCGCCAGGGCGACGCCGCACGGCGCGCCCCGCGACAGGATCAGTGACCCCACTGGCTCTCCCCGGCTAGGTTCGTACCGTGACTTCGACGACTCAGGCGAACTCGACGACCCCGCAGCCCACGCCGTCCGCGCCCATCGGTCGCATCCCGGTGGTCGACGTCGGCCCCACCATCGAGAACGGCCGATGGCCGACCAAGGCCGTCGTGGGCGAGGTCGTCCCGATCCGGGCGACCGTGTTCCGCGAGGGGCACGACGCCGTCGCCGCCACGCTGGTACTCACGCGCCCGGACGGCACCCGCGCGAGCGCCACCACGATGACCAGCGTGAACGCCGGCCTCGACCTGTGGCACGGCACCGTGGTGCCCGACGCCGAGGGTGACTGGACCTTCCACGTCGAGGGCTGGTCGGACCCGTGGGGCACCTGGACGCACGACGCCGACATCAAGGTCCCCGCCGGGATCGACGTCGAGCTCATGCTCACCGAGGGCGCCCTGCTCCTGGACCGCGCCGTCGCGACCCTGACGGCCGCGACGGCGAGCACCACGAGCGACGCCGCGCGCACCCTCGCCTCGGCCGCCGCCGCCCTGCGCGAGACGACCTCGCCGCCGCTGGCGCGCCTCGCCGTCGCCCGCAGCCGCGAGGTCACGGACGCGCTGGCCGCGCGCCCGCTGCGCGACCTCGTCACCACCGGCACCGCCTACCCGCTGCGCGTGCACCGCACCCGCGCGCTGACCGGCGCCTGGTACGAGCTCTTCCCGCGCTCCGAGGGCGCGTGGCAGGACCCCGACACGGGGCAGTGGCGCTCCGGCACCTTCGCGACGGCGGGCGAGCGCCTCCCGCAGATCGCCGAGATGGGCTTCGACGTCGTCTACCTGACTCCGATCCACCCGATCGGCACGACCAACCGCAAGGGGCCCAACAACACCCTCACCACGGTGCCGGGCGACCCGGGCTCCCCGTACGGCATCGGCGCGCCCGAGGGCGGGCACGACGCGATCCACCCCGACCTGGGGACCTTCGACGACTTCGACGCGTTCGTCGCGCGCGCCCGCGAGCTCGACCTCGAGGTGGCCCTCGACATCGCGCTGCAGGCCTCGCCCGATCACCCCTGGGTGGCCGAGCACCCCGAGTGGTTCACCACCCGCGCCGACGGCAGCATCGCCTACGCCGAGAACCCGCCGAAGAAGTACCAGGACATCTACCCCCTGAACTTCGACAACGACCCCGAGGGCATCTACGTCGCGATCCGCGACATGCTGCTGCTCTGGATCGAGCACGGTGTGACGGCGTTCCGCGTCGACAACCCGCACACCAAGCCGCTGGACTTCTGGGAGCGGATCCTCGGCGAGATCCACACCGCGCACCCCGAGGTCGTCTTCCTGTCGGAGGCGTTCACCCGCCCGGCGATGATGCGCACGCTCGCCGCGGTCGGGTTCCACCAGTCCTACACCTACTTCACGTGGCGCAACACGAAGGAGGAGGTCGAGGAGTACCTCGAGGAGGTCTCCGGCGACCTGGGCGCCGTCATGCGCCCCTCGTTCTGGCCCACGACGCACGACATCCTGACGCCCTACATGCAGCAGGGCGGGACCGCGGCGTTCGCCATCCGTGCCGCGCTGGCCGCCCTTGCGAGCCCCACCTACGGCATCTACGCGGGCTACGAGCTGGTGGAGAACGTTCCTCGGCCGGGCGCGCAGGAGCAGATCGACAACGAGAAGTACCAGTACGTCGCGCGCGACTGGGAGGCGGCCGACCGCCTCGGGATCGCGCGGCTGCTCGGCCTCCTCAACGACGTCCGGCGCCGCCACCCCGCGCTGCAGCAGCTGCGCAACCTCACGCTGCACGAGACCTCGGACGAGAACATGGTCGCGTTCTCCAAGCACCTCCCGGCCGAGCACTCCCCCACCGGGAAGGCCGACACCGTCCTCGTGGTGCTGACCCTCGACCCGTTCACCACGCGGGAGGGCGTCGTCACCCTCGACCTGTCCGCCCTGGGCGTCACGCGGGCCGACGCCGGTGCCTCCGTCACCGTGCGGGACGAGCTCTCCGGTGAGCAGTGGCGCTGGGGCAGCGAGAACTACGTCCGGCTCGACCCGCGCGGCGCCGTCGCGCACATCCTGGAGGTCCACGCGTGAGCGCGCCGACGAACGACATCACCCCCACCACCCTGGTCGACGCGCGCAGCGACGACACCGAGTGGTACCGCACCGCGGTCTTCTACGAGGTCGTGCTGCGTGCCTTCGACGACTCTGACGGCACGGGTTCCGGTGACATCAAGGGCCTGATCCGCCGCCTGGACTACCTGCAGTGGCTCGGCGTCGACTGCCTCTGGCTCCCGCCGTTCTTCCCGTCGCCGCTGCGCGACGGCGGCTACGACGTCGCCGACTACACCGCGGTCGCGAGCCAGTACGGCACGATCGAGGACTTCGAGCAGCTCGTGGCCGAGATCCACGCGCGCGGCATGCGCCTCGTGATCGACCTGGTCATGAACCACACCAGCGACGCGCACCCGTGGTTCCAGGCCTCGCGCAGCGACCCGAGCGGTCCGTTCGGCGACTTCTACGTGTGGCGCGACGACAACACCGAGTACGCCGACGCGCGCATCATCTTCATCGACACGGAGACCTCGAACTGGACGTTCGACCCGGTGCGCAAGCAGTACTTCTGGCACCGGTTCTTCTCCCACCAGCCCGACCTGAACTTCGAGAACCCGGCCGTCAAGGACGCGATGTTCGACGTCGTGCGCTTCTGGCTGCGCACCGGCGTCGACGGGTTCCGGCTCGACGCCGTCCCCTACCTCTTCGAGGAGGAGGGCACCGACGGCGAGAATCTGCCCCGCACGCACGAGTTCCTCGCGGACCTGCGCGCGATGGTCGACGCCGAGGCGCCCGGCACGCTGCTCCTGGCCGAGGCGAACCAGTGGCCCCAGGACGTGGTCGCCTACTACGGCACGCCCGAGCGGCCCGAGTGCCACATGTGCTTCCACTTCCCGGTGATGCCGCGCATCTACTACGCGCTGCGCGACCAGCGGGCCACCAACATCCGCGAGATCCTCGCGGAGACGCCCGACATCCCGGTCGGTGCGCAGTGGGGCACGTTCCTGCGCAACCACGACGAGCTGACCCTCGAGATGGTCTCGACGAACGAGCGCGCCGCGATGTACGGCTGGTACGCCGAGGACCCGCGGATGCGCGCCAACGTCGGCATCCGCCGCCGCCTCGCCCCGCTCCTGAACAACAGCCGGGCCGAGATCGAGCTGGCGCACGCGCTGCTGATGTCCCTGCCGGGCAGTCCTTGCCTCTACTACGGCGACGAGATCGGGATGGGCGACAACATCTGGTTGCCCGACCGCGACGGCGTGCGCACCCCGATGCAGTGGACGCCGGACCGCAACGCCGGCTTCTCGAGCGCCGACCCCGGCAAGCTGTACCTGCCGCTGGTGCAGTCGCTCGTCTACCACTACAACTCTGTCAACGTGGAGGCCAACCAGGCGCAGCCGACGTCGCTGCTGCACTGGGTGCGCGGCCTCCTGGCCGTGCGGCGCCAGCACCCGGTGTTCGGCACGGGCGAGTTCGTCCCGCTGCCGTGCGACGAGGAGTCGGTGCTCGCATTCCTGCGCCGCGACCCCGAGCGCGGCGGCGAGACCGTCCTGTGCGTCGCGAACCTCGCCAACACCCCGCGCACGG
Organism: Litorihabitans aurantiacus; assembly: GCF_030161595.1. Taxonomy (NCBI): domain Bacteria; kingdom Bacillati; phylum Actinomycetota; class Actinomycetes; order Micrococcales; family Beutenbergiaceae; genus Litorihabitans; species Litorihabitans aurantiacus. The sequence continues at coordinate 740,603 of NZ_BSUM01000001.1, read as the reverse complement.
CGACGATCCAGCTGCCCGACATCCCGAACGCCACGCTGACGGATCTGTTCGGCGGATCGCAGTTCCCCCGGTGGTCCCGACGCCGCAGGGCGGGGGCGGCGTGATGCTGACGTTCGGATCGCGCGACTTCTTCTGGCTGGGGGTCACCCGTGGCTGAGATCCACGACACGACGATGGAACCGAGCCGCCTCGAGCTGCTCGCCGCGTGGATGCCGCGGCAGCGGTGGTTCGCGGGCAAGGGCCGCGCACCGCAGCTGCGCGTGGTCGGCGGATACCGACTCGACGACCCCGCGGGCGAGGTGGGCGTGCACGTGGTGATCGTGGCCGACGACAGCGGTTCCGCACCGGTCGTCTACCAGGTGCCGCTGACGTACCGCGACTCCGAGGCGCCCGGACTGGGTCGCGCCCTGGTCGGGACCACCCAGCACGGCGTGCTCGGCGAGCGGTGGGTGTACGACGGCGCGCACGACCCCGTCTTCGCCGCCACCTTCCTCGACCTGCTGACCGGCCGCACGGCCGCGCAGGACCCGAGCGTCAGCGACACGCCGCAGCCGCGCGTGGCCGGTCACACCCCGGGCGACGCCTCGCACCTGCGCCTCGTGGAGCACACCGTGCTCGCGGGCGAGCAGTCCAACACCTCGCTCATCTGCAGCCTGGTCTCGGAGCCCTCGGGCGTCGTCATGCCCGCGATCATGGTCAAGCTCTTCCGGGTGCTGGCAGCCGGGGACAACCCCGACGTGGTCGTGGCCGGCACGCTGAGCGGCGCCGGGTCGCCCTACGTGCCCGCCGTGTTCGGGCACGTCAGCGGGGTCTGGAGCGATCCTGCCGGCACGAGCAGCGATGACGACGGCGACGGCGGTGCCCCCTCCTCGCCGGCCACCTCGCGTTCGCGCAGGAGTTCCTGGCGGGCGTCGAGGACGCCTGGCGCGTAGCGTCGCGGGCGGCGCTGGCCGGGGAGGACTTCTCGACGCAGGCGCGCGAGCTCGGCGTCGCGACCGCCGGGATCCACACCGCGCTGGCATCCTCGCTCGGCACGTCCCCGACGGGGGCCGCCGAGCGGGACCGCGTCCTCGCGAGCCTGCGCACCCGTGCGGCGACGGCGGTCGCCGAGGTCCCCGAGCTCGCCTCGCGCGGCGCGGTGATCGAGGCCGCGCTGGCGCAGCTGGAGCACCTGGTCAGCTGGCCCGACCTGCAGCGCGTTCACGGCGACTACCACCTCGGCCAGGTGCTGCACGCGGGAGACCGCTGGCTCGCGATCGACTTCGAGGGCGAGCCGATGCGGCCGCTCGCCGAGCGGTCCTTGCCCGACCTCGCGCTGCGCGACGTGGCGGGCATGCTCCGCTCGTTCGACTACGCGGGTGGCAGCGCCGAGCACGCGGGGACGCCGGCCCGGGACTGGGTCTCGGCGGCGAGCGCCGCGTTCCTCGACGGCTACAGCGAGGCTCTGGCCAGCGGCACGGTCGACGGCGGGTCGCTCGCCGACGACCCGCTCCTGCGGGCGCTCGAGCTCGACAAGGCCCTGTACGAGGTCGTCTACGAGAACCGCAACCGTCCCGACTGGCTCCCGATCCCCCTCGCGGCGCTCGACCGACTCCTCCCGGACGTCGAGGTCGACGTCGCCCCTCCCGCCACCACGGAAGGAACCGCAGTGACCACTCCCCACGCGGACCCCACCGGCCCCACCCCCGCCGAGCCGACGACTCCGGCGACCCCGACGACCCCGGCGGCCCCGACCACTCCGACCGCGACCCCGACCGCGACCCCGGACGCCCAGCCCCAGCCCGTCGACCACGCAACGGTGGGCGCGCTCGCGCGCGGGGAGCACCCCCTCCCGCACGACGTGCTGGGCGCCCACGTCACCGACGGCGTCGTCACGTTCCGCACGCGCCGCCCGCTCGCGCAGTCCGTGACCTACCGCGTGCTGCGGCCGACCGGCGACGTCGTCGAGGTCGAGGCCGTGCACGAGGTCGACGGGATCTGGGTGGCCGCGCTCGCGGCCGAGGAGGTCCCCGACTACCGGATCGAGGTCGTCTACGACGGCGCCGCGAGCGTCGTCGACGACCCCTACCGCTTCCTGCCCACGCTGGGCGACGTCGACCGCCACCTCCTGGGCGAGGGCCGGCACGAGCGGCTGTGGGACGTGCTCGGCTCGCACGTGCGCACGTTCGACAGCGCGCTGGGCCAGGTGCACGGCACGTCGTTCGCCGTCTGGGCCCCGAACGCCGGCGCCGTGCGCGTCATCGGCGACTTCAACGGCTGGGACGGTCCGGCGGGTGCCATGCGCTCGCTCGGGTCGACCGGCGTCTGGGAGGTCTTCGTCCCGGACGCGGGCGAGGGGTCGCGCTACAAGTACCAGATCCGCGGCGCCGACGGCGTGTGGCGCGACAAGGCCGACCCGATGGCCCGCGCGACGGAGGTCCCGCCGTCGACCGCCTCGGTCGTGACCGCCAGCAGCTACGCCTGGGGCGACGACGCGTGGATGACGGCGCGCGCCGCCACCGACCCGCACTCCGGCCCGATGTCGGTATACGAGCTTCATCTCGGTTCCTGGAAGAAGGACCTCACCTACCTCGAGGCCGCCGACCAGCTCGTGGAGTACCTGACGTGGACGGGCTTCACCCACGTCGAGCTGATGCCGCTCGCGGAGCACCCCTTCGGCGGGTCCTGGGGCTACCAGGTCACCTCCTACTACGCCCCGACGGCGCGCTTCGGCTCACCGGACGAGCTGCGCCACCTGATCGACCGGCTGCACCAGGCCGGGATCGGCGTGATCATGGACTGGGTCCCCGCCCACTTCCCCAAGGACTCGTGGGCGCTGGCCAGCTTCGACGGCACGCCGCTGTACGAGCACCCCGACCCCCGCCGCGGCGAGCAGAAGGACTGGGGCACCTACGTCTTCAACTTCGGCCGGACCGAGGTGCGCAACTTCCTCGTCGCCAACGCCGCCTACTGGCTGCAGGAGTTCCACGTCGACGGGCTGCGCGTGGACGCCGTCGCCTCCATGCTCTACCTCGACTACTCGCGCGAGGCCGGCCAGTGGGAGCCGAACGTGCACGGCGGCCGCGAGAACCTCGAGGCGATCTCACTGCTGCAGGAGGCGAACGCGGTCGCCTACCGCGTCGCCCCCGGCGCCGTGATGATCGCGGAGGAGTCGACGTCCTTCCCCGGTGTCACCACGCCCACGAGCGCCGGCGGCCTCGGGTTCGGCCTGAAGTGGAACATGGGCTGGATGAACGACACGCTGCGGTACGTCCACGAGGACCCGATCAACCGCCGCTACCACCACGGCGAGCTGACGTTCTCGCTGGTCTACGCGTTCTCGGAGCAGTTCCTGCTCCCGCTGAGCCACGACGAGGTCGTGCACGGCAAGGGCTCGCTCTACGGCAAGATGCCCGGCGACCACCGCGAGAAGCTCGCGGGCGTGCGCGGGCTGCTGGCCTACCAGTGGGCCCACCCGGGCAAGCAGCTCCTGTTCATGGGCCAGGAGTTCGCCCAGAGCGCGGAGTGGAACGAGGAGCGCGGCCTCGACTGGTGGCACATGGACGACCCGGGCCACCGCGGGGTGGCCGAGCTGGTCCGCCGGCTCAACGAGGTGTACCGCGACCATCCCGCGCTGTGGGGACAGGACTTCTCCCCCGCCGGCTTCCGCTGGCTCGACGCGAACGACGGCGATCGCAACGTCCTGGCGTTCCAGCGCACGGCGGGTGACGACGTCGTGATCGTGGTGCAGAGCTTCTCGGGCCAGACGATCGAGGACTACCGCGTCGGCCTGCCGGGAGGTGGCCGGTGGACCGAGGTTCTCAACACCGACGCCGACCTGTACGGCGGCTGGGGCGTCGGCAACCTGGGTTCCGTCGAGGCGGTGGAGCACAGCCACCACGGTGAGGCGCACTCCGCCACGCTGCGCGTGCCCGCGTTCGGCGCCGTGTGGCTGGTGCGGGAGCCGGTCGAGGACTGAGGACCCGGTACCCGAACGGGCCCGATCCGCAGCGGATGCTGCAGATCGGGCCCGTTCTCGTCGGTGGGCGGGCGCCGCGCCTCAGAAGAGCGCGAGCGCCAGGTTGCGGCGGGCCGCCTTGACCTCGTCCGCCTGGGGGTCGACGAGCTCGAAGAGCTCCACGAGGCGCTTGCGGGCGGTCTCCCGCTCGGTCTCCCGGGTGGCGCGCACGACGGCGATGAGCCGGTCGAACGCGGCGGAGACCCGACCGGCGGCCATCTCGATGTCGGCGGCGTGCAGCTGGAGGTCGAGCGCCGCGGGCCCCATGGCCTCGGCCTTCTCGAGCTCGGCGACCGGGTCGGTCACCCCGTGCAGCCGCTTCATCAGCGCGACCTGGCCGAGGCCGGCCTTCGCGTCCCGGTCGCCGGGGTTCTCGTTCAGGTGCTGGGTGTAGGCGGCCGCCGCACCGTCGAAGTCGTCGACCTCGATCGCCTCGTACGCCTTCGCGAACAGCGGCGGGATCTCCGGCTCCGGCTCGGGCTCCGGCTGGGCGTCGGCCTGCTCGGCACCGGCGACGACGCCGGTCACCCCCGCCTGCGAGGCGGCGGCGAGCACCTGCTCGAGCACCTGGTCCACCTGCTCGGGGGCCGGGGCACCCTGGAACAGCGGCAGCGGCTGCCCCTGGATCACGGCGACGGCGCACGGCACACCCTCGACACCGAACGCCTGCGCCACCTGGGGATGGGCGTCGGCGTCGACGCGGGCGAGCACGAAGCGCCCCCCGTACCGCACGGCGGCCGCCTCGAGCAGCGGCGTCATCTTCTCCCCCGCCGCGGTGCGCGAGGCCCCGATGGCGACGACGACCGGCACGCTCGCCGAACCCTCGACGACCTGCTGGAAGGTCTCCGGGGTCATGTCCACGATCACGCCGGCGGGCGCGGCGGCCCTGGTGGCCTCGGCGGCGGCTGCGGCGCGCTCCTGCGCCGGGGTCGGCTTCTGGAGCGAGGACAGGTCGATCGCGCCGCGCGGATCGAAGTGGGGCTGGGTCACTGCGGGTGCCTCTCGGTCGGTGCGGGGCTCGTGGTGGGACCGGCGTGTCGTGGAACCGGCGTGGTGTGGTGCGGGGTCCTACTCGACCCGCTCCACCGACGCGAGCACGCGCTCGGCGCCGAGGACCTGGATCGGGGTGTCGGCGTCGGCCGGCGGGATCGACAGGGTGACCATCTGGCGGTACGTCGCGCGGGCGGCAGCGTCCAGGGGTTCGTCCCCGACGAACGCCGACCACTCGGGCGACAGCGTCACCGTCGCGTCGGGGACCGTCTTGCGCAGGGTGTAGGCCTGCTCGACGACGCCCATGACGAGTGCCCCGCCGTCGGCGGTCGCGATCGCGAACACCGGCTCCCCGGCGACGGCCTCGCTGCCGACCTCGCCCAGCTCGCCGATCGCCTGGCGCAGGCCGTCGGCCTCCGCGTTGATCGCGAGGCGGAACGGGTCCTCGCCGAAGCCGGCGGCGAACTCGCTCCCGGGGTTCGCAATGACGTCCGCCAGCTGCGCCAGCGCGTCGGTGGGGGTGACCCGGAGCTCGGACTGGTCGTCGGCGATCGGTGCCGACCCGATCTCCGCCGTCGCGAAGGTCGGGGTCTGGACGCCGGGCAGCAGTCGCGACCACGCCACGAGGCGGTAGGGGTCGCGGGGCGCGTCCTGGACCAGGCCCAGGTAGAGCCGGACGGGGCTGCCCTCGACCACGTCGGAGACCGCGAGGATCGAACGGGGCCAGGTGTCGGTGGCGGTGACGACGAAGATGTCGGAGTCCGTGGCCAGCGGCACCGGGGTCTGCGCGCCGCCGGTGGCCGTCTGCAGGGCGTACTGCGTCTGGCGGAAGTCGATCGCGGGCGAGGTCACGCGCCCGCGCATCTGCTCGACGTCGCCCGACGTGTCCGCCGCGGCGATCTGCTCCTCGACCTGGGCGAGGATCTCCTGCGCACGCTCCTCCGTCACGGCGGGCGGTGCGAACTCCGGCGGCGGCGGGGTGGTCATCTCGGGCGCCGGTTCGGGCGCGCACGCGGTCAGCGCGGTGGCGGCGGCGAGCAGCGCTCCCCCGAGCGCGAGTCGGCGACGGCGGATCTCGCTCATCGGTCGTCCTCCTGCGTCTCGTTGGTCTGGTCGGCGTCGTCGGGGTCGGGTGGTGTCGCGACGTCTCCCGTGTCGTCGGCCGTGTCGTCGGCCGTGTCGCCGGCGTCGGTCGGGTCCACGGGGGTCTCACCGTCGCTCGGCTCCTCGGGCGTTCCGCCGTCGCTCGGCTCCCCAGCCACGGTCACGGGGATCGAACCGGTGGTGGCGACGCCCCAGCGCTGGCTCCAGGTGGGTCGGACCGGCTGCCCCTCCGGCTCGGCACCGGTCTCGCCGACGGCGGTCCCAGTGCGGTCGCCGTCGACCTCGGACTCCCCGTCGCCGTCGGTCTCGGCCGCCTGCTGCGCCCGGAGCCAGCCGGGGTAGGCGTCCGGGGCGTCGGTCGGCGGCGACTTCTCCTGCGCCGGGGCGATGTCGGAGGCGATGCGCTCGACGTCGACCGCCGCGAGACGCTCCCGCAGACCGTCGTAGGCACCGGGGCCGTCGACCTCGACGCCGGAGTTGCGCAGCTCGCGGCGCTGGCGGCGCGTCAGCACCGCTGTCTCCGCCGTCGGCGGATCGTGGCTGTCACTCTCCGTCGCGATCGCGGCGGGCACCGCACCGAGCACGGTGGTCGGAGCGTCGTCGACCGCGACGCCCTCCGCGCCGTCGGGTGCGACGGGCGCGGTGGCGTCGCCGTCGTCACCGGACTCGGCAGCCGCCGCAGCCGCCTCCGGCTCGCCCGCGGTCTCCGCGGCGGGGCGGCGGCGCTTCACGAACGACCAGGCGATCAGCGCCAGGCCGACGACGACGCCGGCCGCGCCGCCGTACACGAGCGGCTCGTAGTACGGGGTCGTGACCTCGCGCTGCCACGTGAAGGAGACGGTCGGGGCCGGGCCCTCGGCGCCGTCGCGCACGACGAGCATCACCTGACGGTCCTGCGCCACCTCCTGGGAGAAGGCGAGCTCACCGGCGGCCTGCTCGGTGGTGGTCCACATGTCGCTGCCGACGGGCGAGGGGACGTCGGCGCTCTCGCCCTCGACGTCGGTGACGACGAACGTCTCCCAGTCCACGACGTCGGTGAGCCGCTGCTGCGCGAGCCCGTCCAGCCAGGCGTCGACGTCGACGTCGCGCCCGGTGATGAGGGTCACCTGCTGCTCGGGGTCCGCGGCCGTGATGCGCACGTCGACGTCGGGCGCGTTGACCCCGGCCACCCCGGGTTCGACCACGACGAAGGGCACGTCGGCGGACGGCGACGTCGCCGTCACGGTGTCGGAGGTGCGCCACTGCGTCGCCGACAGGACGCCGAGGACGATGGCGGTGATGCCGAGGAGCGCCACCACGATCCCGGTGATGCGACGAACCATGGTGCGTCTCTCCTCTCCCCTCCCGCGCGGCGCACGGGGACCGATCAGACCTGCGCCCGGGCGGGCCGAGCGCGCGATCCAGGGTACCGGTGGTGCCCGGCCGGATAGGCTGGCGAGTACGGATCTGCCTCCTCACCCGCGAAGGACATCCCCTGATGACCGACGAGCACACCGCCTTCCCCGTCGTCCTGCGGGGCTACGACCGCGCGCAGGTGGACCAGCACGTGAACGACCTCGTGCGCGCCCTGAACGAGGCGCGGCGGCAGGTCGAGAGCTCGGACGCGGAGTCGCTGCGCCTGTCCGGCCAGCTGTCGGAGACGCAGCGCGCGCTGAGCGAGACCGAGGCCCCGACCTACGCCGGTCTCGGCTCCCGGATCGAGCAGCTCCTGCGCTCGGCGGAGGAGCAGAGCACCGACGTCGTGACCCAGGCGACAACCAAGGCGGGTGTCATCACCTCGCGCGCCGAGGCCGACGCGACGCAGCTGCTGGACCGTGCCGAGCGCGAGGCGGCCGACCAGCTCGCCGCCGCCCGGTCCGAGGCCGAGCACACCACGACCTCGGCCGCGACCGAGGCCGACAGCGTGCGCAGCAGCGCCGCCCTGACCGCCGGTGAGCTCGTCTCCTCGGCCGAGCGCGAGGCGCGCGGGATCCGCGGTGCGCTCGAGACGGAGGTCGCCGAGCGGCGCGCCACGCTCGAGCGCGACCTCGCGGCGCGCGAGTCACTCGTGCTGCGCGAGACGACCGAGCTGCGCGTGGCCGCCGAGACCGAGGCGCGCGAGATCGTCGCGACGGCGACGGCGGCGGCCCGCACCGCCCGCGCCGACGCCGAGGCGTACGCCACCACGACGCGCGACTCGGCCCGCGCCGAGGCCGACGCGCTGCTCGCCCAGGCGCGCGGCACCGCCGAGCAGACGCTCGCGCAGGCCCAGGAGCAGGCCGACGAGCTGCTCGAGGCGGCCGCCCGCGCCAAGGCGGACGGCGATCTCGACGTCGCGCGCCGCCGCGAGGCCGCCGAGACGGAGAACGGCGAGATCCACGCCGCCGCGAAGGCCGCCGCGGACCAGCTGGTGACCGACGCCGAGGGGCGTGTGGCCGACGCCGAGGAGCGGGTCGTCGACGCGCTCGCGCGCGCCGAGCAGATCACCTCCTCCTCCGAGGCGAGCGCGCGCGACACCCTCGCGAGCGCCCGGGACCGGGCGACGCGCATCGTCGAGGACGCCGTCGACCAGGCGGACCGCACCACGAGCTCCGCGAGCGAGGAGGCCGACCGCCGGCTCGGCTCGGTGCGGGACGAGGTCGCCGACCTCGAGCGTCAGCGCGAGGCGATCTCCACCTACCTCGACGAGCTGCGCGGGCTGCTCGGGTCCAGCAGCGTGCCGGACGCGAGCCTCATCGCCAAGGCTGACGAGGCGGCGGCGGCGCTCGAGAAGTCGACCAGCGAGGGTGACGAGGACGCCGAGGTCTCGGCGCAGGAGACGGGCACGGCCGAGGACGGCGAGCAGGCCGGCGACGCGACCGAGACGCTCCCCGCCGTCGTCGACGAGGGTGACACCGAGGAGTCCGACGCCGAGGAGTCCGACGCCGAGCAGTCCGACACCGACGCCGAGGAGTCCTCCGACCACGCCGACGCCACCGCGTCGCGCTGACTCCCCGTCCGTGCCTGGGAGCTGGGCGGACGGCCGCCGCGAGGCGGCTGCCGAGCAGGAGCGCCTGCTGCAGGAGCGGCGTGCCGCGGAGTCGGCACGGGCGCAGGCGCTGATCGACGCGTTCGTGGCCACCGCCGCGCAGGACGCCGTCGCGCCCGAACCACTCGTCGTCCAGGGCTACCGCGGCGGTCGCGCGCGGACCGGGCTGCAGGGCTGGTACCTCAAGGCCGACCGCTCGGTCGGCCTCGACACGGACGGCCGGTTCTACGTGCTGCGCGCCGACCTCACCCTGCGCGAGCGGCTGCGCGGCCTCACGCCGCGCCCGCTCCCGCCGCCGCTGATCGTCGGTGAGGGCGGGGGCGACGGCGAGACCATCGACATGGCCGCCGCGCTCGAGCGCCACCGGCGCTGAGGGCCGGCCGCGCCCGCCGAGACGGAGGTCAGCGGGTGCAGCGCCGCCAGAACGCGGCGAGCACCTCCGCCGTCGCGCTCGGGTCCTCGGTGGCGGTCATGTGGCCGGCGTTCGGGATCATCACGAGCTCGGCGTCGCCGCCGTTCGCCCGGATCGCGGTGGCCATCGCCTCGGCGTCGTCCTGGCTGGACAGGGCGTCCTCGCCGCCGCGGACGACGAGTCCGGGGACCTCGAGGTCCTCGAGCGCCTCGAACCGGCTCGACCGCGCGGCCATCGCGCGCTGCGCCCACGCGATCCCGGCGGGCGGCGCCGCGGCGAGCCGGCGGCGGTGCTCGTCCACGACGTCGGGCTCGCTGCTCAGCGCCGTCTCGCCGAGGATGCTGGTGAGCATCGGGGCGACGGCGCCCGCGCCGGCCTCCCCTCGGCGGCGTCCGCGACGCGCAGCCGGTTGGCCCGGGCGTCCTCGGAGTCCGCCGACGCCTTGGTGTCCAGCAGTGCGAGCCCGGCCAGGCGCGACGCGTGGCGCGCGGCGAGCGCCAGCGCGATGTAGCCGCCCATCGACAGCCCGGCGACGACGGCGCGATCCACCCCGAGCTCGTCCAGCGTCGCCGCGACCGCGTCGGCGGCCAGCTCGAGGCTGGGCTCGCCGTCGGGCACCTCGGACTGCCCGAAGCCGGGCGCGTCGAGTGCGATGGTGGGCACGCCGTCGTCGACCAGGTCCTCCACGACCTCGTCCCACATGCTCGCGTCGAACGGGAAGCCGTGCAGCAGCACGAGCGGGATCTGCACCCGCGGCTCCTGGGGTGTCTGCTCGGTCACGGTCACTCCTTCGGTGCGGTGGTCACGGGCCCGTCCCATTCGCTCGGCAGCGGCAGCGCCGCGGGGTTGACGACGGCGAGGACCTGCTCGAGCACCCAGCGGACCGCGGTCTCCCCCACCCAGAGGTGCTTCATGCCCTCGCCCGCGATCACGCGCGCCTGCGGGATGCGCGCGAACCGTTCGCGCGCGGCGTCGGGCTGCAGGTAGTCGTCGTGCTCGGGGACCAACACGACCAGCGGCTTGCCGAACGCGGCCCACGCGTCGAGGTCGGCGTCGGTCGCGCGGTGCAGCGGCGGGGACAGCAGGATCGCGCCCTCGATGCTCGGGTCGGCGCCGTGCTTGAGCACCAGCTCGGTCCCGAACGACCAACCCACCAGCCAGCGCCGCGGGAGGTCGTGGAACTCGCCGTACTCCAGCAGCGCGGCGACGTCGAAGCGTTCGGCGTCACCGCCGTCGAACTCGCCCTCGCTCGTGCCGCGCGGGCTCGAGGTGCCGCGCGTGTTGAAGCGCACGACGGCGACGTCCGCCAGCGCTGGCAGCCGCCACGCGGCCTTGCGGTACACATGGCTGTCCATGTAGCCGCCGTGCGTCGGCAGCGGGTGCAGCGTCAGGAGCGTCGCCGCGGGCGTCGCCCCCGCGGGCCGCGCCACCTCCCCCACGAGAGTCAGGCCGTCGGCGGTGTGGAGCTCGATGTCCTCGCGCGCGGCGGGCAGGATGCTCAGCGGTCCGATCGTGGTGCTCATCGGTTCCCAGCCTACGCACGTGGCCCGGCGCCGGTCAGCGCGCGGCGCGGGCGACGTCCCAGACCGGGGCGTCGCTGGCGCTGACGGCACCCGCGCCGTCGAACACGAGGAAGCGGTCAAGGCCACGCGCGAACCAGCGGTCGTGCGTGACGGCGACGACGGTGCCCTCGAACGCGTCGAGCCCCGCCTCGAGGGCCTCGGCGGAGGCGAGGTCGAGGTTGTCGGTCGGCTCGTCGAGCAGGAGCAGCGTGGCGCCCGAGAGCTCGAGCAGGAGGATCTGGAACCGCGCCTGCTGGCCGCCAGAGAGCGAACCGAACGTCTGCTCGGCCGAGCGCGCGAGGCCGTAGCGGTCGAGCGTGCGGGAGGCCTGCTCGCGCGCCATCCCGGCCCGGTGCTCGTCGCCGCGGTGCAGGATCTCCAGCAGCGTGCGCGCCATCAGCTCGGGGTGGGCATGCGTCTGGGCGAACCAGCCCGGACGGACGCGGGATCCCAGTCGCACGACGCCGGTGTGCGCCACGGGTTCGGGCCGCACGTCCCCCACGGGGCGGTGCTCGACGTCGGGGTCGGAGCCGCCCGCAGCCAGCAGCCGTAGGAAGTGACTCTTGCCCGTGCCGTTCGCCCCCAGGATGCCGATGCGCTCGCCGAACCAGAGCTCGGCGTCGAACGCCCCGGCCAGGCCGGTGAGCTCCAGGCCCTCGACGACGACGGCGCGCTTCGCCGTCCGGCCCCCGCGCAGGCGCATGCTCACCTGCTGCACGTCAGGCACCGCCTCGGGCGGGCCCGCCTTCTCGAACCGTGCCAGGCGGGTCTCGGCCGCCTGGAGCTTGGCCGCCATCGTGTCCATGACCGACGCCTTGGTGCGGTACATCAGCACCAGCGCCTTGAGCTTGGCGTGCTCCTCGTCCCAGCGGCGCCGCAGCTCCTCCAGCCGCGCGTTGCGGTCCTCGCGCGCCTGCGCGTACGTGGCGAACGGTCCGGGGTGCACCCAGAGGGTCGCGCCGGCCGCACCCGGCTCGAGGGTGGCGACGCGCGTGGCGACCTGGTCCAGCAGCTCGCGGTCGTGGCTGATGAGCAGGACGGTCTTGCCGCACTCGCGCAGCGCGCGCTCGAGCCACCGCTTGCCCGGCACGTCGAGGTAGTTGTCCGGCTCGTCCAGGAGGAGCACCTCGTCCGGACCGCGCAGGAGCGCCTCGAGCACCAGCCGCTTCTGCTCGCCGCCCGAGAGCGTCGAGACCCGGCGGTGCTCGGCCCGGTCGAACGGCAGCGACATCGCCGCACTGGTGCACATGTCCCAGACGGTCTCCTGCTCGTAGCCGCCCGCGTCCGCCCAGTCCGCGAGCCCCTGGGCGTACGCCATCTGCGCGGGCTCGTCGTCGACCGTGAGCATGCGGTCCTCGGCCGCCAGCAGCGCCTGTCCCGCGACGCGCACGCGCTCCGGGGCCACGCCGATCAGCAGCTCGCGCACGGTGGTCTCGTCGCGGACGGAGCCGATGAACTGACGCATGATGCCGAGACCGCCGGTGCGCACGACGGCGCCGTCGTCCGGGAGCAGGTCGCCCGCGAGGATGCGCGAGAGCGTCGTCTTGCCCGAGCCGTTCGGGCCCACCAGCGCCATCCGGTGGCCCTCCCCCACGCGCAGGTCGACGCCGCCGAGCAGCGGACGGCCGTCGGGGAGGGAGTAGGTGATCTGGCTGAGGTCGATGTGGCCCACCGCTGCACTGTGCCCGACGGCGCGGGGTGCCGTCACCTCGATAAGGCGGCGGGCGCCTCAGCGACGGGTCGGGCGGCGACCGCTGCGCCAGCACGAGGTGTGCCAGTGGCGCCTGTCCTCGAGCCCGGCCTGCGCACCGAGCAGGTGGTCGTCCGGCCACGCGACGGTGTGCGGCGTGCCGGGCGGGATCATCTGGTCGCAGCCCGGGCAGCGGTAGGACTTCTCGCTCCCGCCGGTGCTGCGGACCTTCCAGGCGCGCCCGTCGCCGGTGGTCTCACCGCGGGTCCACCCCTGGGTGAGGCGGTCGACGTCGAGCGGCACGTGCTCGCTGCCGTACGCACGCTTGCTCGACCGGCGACCCATGCCCCGACCCTACGCGCCGCTCCATCTGCCGGCCCACCCGCCGTCCAGCCCACCAACCACCCCGGGCACCCCGATCGCCGGCCCCCGTCGACGAGAACGCCCTGTGCTGCTCGAGATGGCCGTCCGACCAGCGCAGAGCGTTCTCGGTCGACCTCGTTCGAGGCGAGAACGGCGGGTGCGGCTCGAGATCGCGGTCCGAGCCGCACAGGGCGTTCTCGGCACCAGCGTCGGATCGCCCGACCGCCGGCCCGCCCGCGGTCAGAAGAGGCGGGAGTCCGGGTCGTCGACGCCGCGCATCGCGTCGTAGTCCAGCAGCAGGCAGTCGATGCCGCGGTCGGTCGCGAGGGTGCGCGCCTGGGGAGCGATGCTCTGCGCCGCCAGCACACCGCGCACCGGCGCCAGGTGCGGGTCGCGGTTGAGCAGCTCGAGGTAGCGGGTGAGCTGCTCGACGGCGTCGATCGTCGCGCGCCGCTTGATCTCCACGGCGACGTGGCGGTGGCTCGTGGCTGCGGTGTCGACCTCGACCGTCACCTCCACCGCTCCCCCGACGCCGGTCGCCGCGCTCGCACCGCTCGCCGCCCCCGCGCGCCCCGGCACCCGCACCATGAGGTCGACGGGCCCGATCGCCGTCGGGAACTCCCGCCGCACCAGCGTGTGACCCGTGCCCACGAGCTCGACCTGCTCCGCGAGCAGCTTCTGCAGGTGGGCCTCGACGCCGTCCTTCTGCAGACCGGGGTCGACGCCCAGCTCGTGCGCGGAGTCGTGCACGACGTCGTGGAGCGAGACGACCAGCTTGTCGTCGGTCTTGGTGGCGCTCACCGTCCAGACGACGGTCACACCCTGCTCGGCCTGATCCGCCGTGGGCTCGGAGACCTTCAGGGTGCAGGGCGGGCTCATCCAGTTCAGCGGCTTGTACGAGCCGCCGTCGGAGTGGACGAGGACCGATCCGTCAGCCTTCACCATCAGCACGCGCGGGGCGAGCGGCAGGTGGGCGGACAGCCGGCCGGAGTAGTCGACGGCGCACGTGGCCACGACGATCCTCACAGCGACATCTCCCTCGGGGGTTGGGACTCCAGCCACGACGACAGGCCCGAGTACTGCCCCGACCGCATGGCCAGGACGAACTCGCGGCCGTCCACCTCGCACGACACCTCGAAGATGCGCGACGGCGTCACGGCGGCCGAGGGGTCCCGCGCGTCGCGGCTGCGGACGTGGAACCGCGCCCGGGACCACGAGTGGTCCGGGCGCGGGTCCAGCGAGATCAGGCGGTACCAGTGCAGCGAGTCGGCACCGTAGTGGGCGATGCCGGACGCCCAACCCGTGGGCGTGCGCAGCGCGCACTCGAACGAGCCGACGCGGTGACCCAGGGTGCGCAGGCGGAGGAAGAAGACCCCCGCGAGCGCGAGCACCAGGCCCACGACCACGACGAGCGCGATCCAGACGACACCGGGCACCGAGGCGGCTCAGCCCTCGGCGTCGACGACGACGGTCACCGAGTCGTCGTCGAACGAGACGAAGCCCGACTCGACGGCGAACTCCTCCGCCGCGCCACCACCGGTGGCGCGCACGCGGACGGTGCCGGCGCGCAGCAGCGAGAGGACGGACTCGTGCCCGGGGAGCAGACCCATGTCGCCCTCGGCCGCCGGCACACTGACGCCCGCCGCCGTCCCGGACCACAGCACGCGGTCCGGGGCGACGATCTCGACGGTCAGCTCTCCGCGTCCGGCCATCAGCGCAGCTCGGACTGGATGCGGGCCCAGTTGCGCTCGAGGTCCTCGAGGCCGCCGATGTTGAAGAAGGCCTGCTCGGACATGTGGTCGAACTCCCCGTCGGCGATCTTGCCGAACGCCTCGACCGTCTCGGTCAGGGGCACCGTGGAGCCCTCGACGCCGGTGAACTTCTCCGCCATGTAGGTGTTCTGCGAGAGGAACTGCTCGATCCGGCGCGCACGCGCGACCGTGATTTTGTCCTCCTCGGAGAGCTCGTCGACACCGAGGATCGCGATGATGTCCTGCAGCTCCTTGTTCTTCTGCAGGATCGACTTCACGCGGGTCGCGGTGCGGTAGTGGTCCTCACCGACGTACTGCGGGTCGAGGATCCGGCTGGAGGAGGCCAGCGGGTCCACGGCCGGGTAGAGACCGCGCGAGGCGATGTCTCGCGAGAGCTCGGTGGTCGCGTCGAGGTGCGCGAACGTGGTGGCCGGCGCCGGGTCGGTGTAGTCGTCCGCGGGGACGTAGATCGCCTGCAGCGAGGTGATCGAGTGACCGCGCGTGGAGGTGATGCGCTCCTGGAGGAGGCCCATCTCGTCGGCCAGGTTCGGCTGGTAGCCCACGGCGGAGGGCATGCGGCCCAGCAGCGTGGAGACCTCGGAGCCGGCCTGCGTGAAGCGGAAGATGTTGTCGATGAAGAGCAGCACGTCCTGCTTCTGGACGTCGCGGAAGTACTCCGCCATCGTCAGGGCGGACAGGGCCACGCGCAGACGCGTGCCCGGCGGCTCGTCCATCTGGCCGAAGACGAGGGCGGTCTTGTCGAAGACGCCCGCCTCCTCCATCTCGACGATGAGGTCGTTGCCCTCACGCGTGCGCTCACCGACACCGGCGAACACCGACACACCACCGTGGTTCTGGGCGACGCGCTGGATCATCTCCTGGATCAGGACGGTCTTGCCGACGCCGGCGCCACCGAACAGACCGATCTTCCCGCCCTGGACGTAGGGGGTGAGGAGGTCGATGACCTTGATGCCGGTCTCGAACATCTGCGTCTTCGACTCGAGCTGGTCGAACGCCGGCGCCTTGCGGTGGATCGACCAGCGCTCGGTGATCTCGAGGCTGTCGGCCGGGACGTTCAGCGGCTCGCCGATGACGTTGAAGACGTGGCCCTTGGTGACGTCGCCGACCGGCACCGTGATGGGGCCGCCCGAGTCGCGCACCTCGCCGCCGCGGACCAGACCGTCGGTCGGCTTCAGCGCGATCGCGCGCACCAGGTTGTCACCCAGGTGCTGCTCGACCTCGAGCGTCAGTGTGGTCGGACCCTCGGCGTCGCCCACATCGATCGTGGCGGTGAGGGCGTTGTAGATCTCGGGCAGGGTGCCCGAGGGGAACTCGATGTCGACGACGGGGCCGTTCACCCGGGCGATACGCCCCGTACCGGCGCCGACCGTCGTGGGAGCCTCGGCAGCTTCAGCAGTCATGGTTGTCCTTGTCAGTAGCTCGGTCGGCGATCAGCCGGCGAGGGCGTCGGCACCGGAGACGATCTCGCTGATCTCCTGGGTGATGTCCGCCTGCCGGGCCGAGTTGGCCAGTCGGGTGTAGTTGCGAATGATGTCTTCGGCGTTCTCGGTCGCCGTGTGCATGGCGCGCTGCCGCGCCGCCAGCTCCGAGGCCGCGGCCTGGTGCATCGCCGTGAAGATTCGCGCCTGGATGTAGCGCGGCAGGAGCGAGTCGAGCACGACCTCGGCCGACGGCTCGAAGTCGTACAGCGGCACCGGGCCATCACCCGCGGGAGCGACGCCCTCGACGACCTCCAGCGGCAGGATGCGCACGACGCGCGGCTCCTGGCTGACCATGGACGCGAACCGCGTGTAGACGAGGTGGATCTCGCTCACGCCACCGTCCTCCGCCGGGGCGCGGAACGCCTCCAGCAGGGTCTCGGCGATCTCCACGGACCGCTCGAGCGCGGGGGCGTCGGAGTTGCCGAGCCAGGTCTGCACCATCTCGCGACCGCGGAAGGTGAAGTAGCCGACCCCGCGCCGACCCGCGACGTAGAGCTCGGGCTGCTTGCCCTCCTCGGTGAGGCGGGTGAGGAGCTTCTCCGCCTCACGCAGGACGCTGGCGTTGTACGAGCCCGCCATGCCGCGGTCCGCGGTGAGCACGAGCACCGCCACGCGGGAGGTGTCGGCGCGCTCCGAGAGGAGCGGGTGGTCGACGTCGCCGTGCGTGGCGGCCGCCGACAGCGCGCGCGTGATCGCACGCGAGTACGGCGCCGCGGCCTGGGCCTGGGCCCGGGCCTTGCCGATGCGGGAGGCAGCGATGAGCTCCATGGCGCGGAACATCTTCTTCAGGGTCTGGGTCGACCTGATCCGCTGCTTGTAGACGCGCTGCTGACCTGCCACAGCTCAGCCCCGCTTCTGCGTGACGATCTGCTCCTGCTCGACGTCCAGGCCCTCGTCGTCGACCTGCTCGTCGCTGCCGAGGAGGTCGCCGTCGGAGGTCTGGAAGGTCGGCGCGAAGGACTGGATCGAGCTCTTGAGCGCCTCGAGCGAGGCGTCGTCGAGCTTGCCGGTCGTCGCGATCGCCCCCAGGACGTCGGTGGTGCGGCGCACGTGGTCGAGCATCTCGCGCTCGAAGCGCAGCACGTCGGCGACGGGGACGTCGTCCAGGTAGCCGTTGGTACCGGCCCAGATCGCGACGACCTGGTCCTCGACCGGGTACGGCGAGTACTGGGGCTGCTTGAGCAGCTCCGTCAGACGCTCACCGCGGGCCAGCGCCTGGCGCGAGGCCGGGTCGAGGTCCGAGGCGAACATCGCGAAGGCCGCGAGCGAGCGGTACTGGGCGAGCGTGAGCTTCAGCGTTCCCGAGACGTTCTTCATGGCCTTGACCTGCGCGGCACCACCGACGCGGGACACCGAGATGCCGACGTCGACGGCGGGCCGCTGGTTGGCGTTGAACAGGTCCGACTGCAGGAAGATCTGGCCGTCGGTGATCGAGATGACGTTGGTCGGGATGTAGGCCGAGACGTCGTTGGCCTTGGTCTCGATGATCGGCAGGCCGGTCATCGAGCCGGCGCCGAGCTCGTCGGAGAGCTTGGCGCACCTCTCGAGCAGGCGGGAGTGCAGGTAGAAGACGTCGCCCGGGTAGGCCTCGCGGCCCGGCGGGCGGCGCAGCAGGAGCGACACGGCGCGGTAGGCCTCGGCCTGCTTCGACAGGTCGTCGAAGACGACGAGCACGTGCTTGCCCTCGTACATCCACTGCTGGCCGATGGCCGAGCCGGTGTAGGGGGCGAGGTACTTGAACCCGGCCGGGTCGGACGCGGGGGCGGCTACGATCGTCGTGTACTCGAGCGCGCCGGCCTCCTCCAGGGCGCCTCGCACCGCGGCGATGGTCGAACCCTTCTGACCGATGGCGACGTAGATGCAGCGCACCTGCTTCTCGGGGTCGCCCGAGTCCCAGTTGGCCTTCTGGTTGAGGATCGTGTCGAGCGCGATGGCCGTCTTGCCGGTCTTGCGGTCGCCGATGATGAGCTGACGCTGGCCGCGGCCGATCGGGATCATCGAGTCGATCGCCTTGATGCCGGTCTGCAGCGGCTCGTGCACGCTCTTGCGCGCCATGACGCCCGGAGCCTGCAGCTCGAGGGCGCGGCGACCGCTCGTGGCGATCTCGCCGAGGCCGTCGACCGGCGCGCCGAGCGGGTCGACGACGCGGCCGAGGTAGCCGTCACCGACGGGCACCGAGAGCACCTCGCCCGTGCGGCGGACCTCCTGGCCCTCCTGGATGCCGGTGAACTCACCGAGGACCACCACACCGATGTGGCGGACGTCGAGGCTCAGCGCGAGGCCGAGCGTGCCGTCCTCGAACGTGAGCAGCTCGTTGGCCATGGCGCCGGGCAGCCCCTCGACCTCGGCGATGCCGTCAGCCGCGAGCGTGACCCGACCCACCTCCTCGCGAGCGTCGGTCGTGGGGGTGTAGGAGCTGACGAACGTGTCGAGCGCAGCCCTGATCTCCTCGGGCTTGATCGTGAGCTCAGCCATCGGTTCCTTCTCTCGTCTCTCGCGCCGGGCGCGGGGTGTGGGGGTGAGCAGCTCAGCCGGCGATGCGGCGTCGGGCTTCGGCAAGCTTGGACAGCACGGTGGCGTCGACGACCTCGGCGCCCACCTGGATGCGCAACCCGCCCACGATGCTCGGGTCGAGGGCCACGTTCACGTGCACCTCGGTGTCGTAGATGCGCGACAGCGTCGCGGTCAGGCGCTCCACCTGGGCGGAGGTCAGCGGCGTGGCCGCGAGGACGGACGCGACGACGCGCTGCCGACGCGCCGAGGCCAGCTCGGCGATGCGCGCCAGGCGCGTGGTCACCGTCCGCTGGCGCAGCGCGCCGACGGTGCGGCGCACGAGCACCTGCGACTCGGGAGCGATCTGACCCTCGAGCAGGCGGTCGGACAGCGCGACGCGCTGCTCCCGGGTCGCGTCCGTGGAGGCGAGCGCGACGCGCAGGTCGCGCTCCCCCGCCAGGATCCGACCGAGGCGGAACAGGTCCTCCTCGACGCGCAGCAGGTCGCCGCGCGCCTCGGCGGCCACGAGCACCGCCGTCGTGCCGAGCTCCTCGAGCGCCTCGGGCAGGTCGGCGTCCGCGGACCAGCGCGAGCGGGCCAGGCCCGCGACGAGGTCCACGACGTCGTCGTGCACCTTGCCGCGCAGGAGACCCGTGGCCAGCTGGGCCTTGGAGTCACCGCTGCGGGTGGGGTCGGTGAGCGCGCGACGCAGGGAGACCGAGCCGTCGAGCGCGTCGACCACGGAGAAGATCTGCTCCCCGAGCTCTCGGGCACCCTCGCCGGCGGCGTCGAGGATCGGCGTGAACCGCTCGTCCGCCGCGGAGAGCGAGGCCTCACTGGTCGCGCGCATCACTTCTCCGTCTCTGCGACCGACGCGACCGGGGTCGCGCCGTTCGCGCTCGTCTCGTCGAGCTCCGCCAGGAAGCGGTCGATGACGCGGGACTGACGCGCGTCGTCGGCCAGCGACTCCCCGACGATGCGCGAGGCGAGGTCGGTGGCGAGCGAGCCGATGTCGGCGCGCAGCGACGTCACGGCCTGCTGGCGCTCGGCCTCGATCTGGCGGTGCGCGTTCTCGACGATGCGCTGCGCCTCCGCCTGGGCCTTGTTCTTGGCCTCGGCGACGATCTCGTTGCCCTCGCCGTTGGCCTCCTCGCGGATGCGACCGGCCTCCTGGCGGGCGGCGACGAGCTCGGCGTCACGCTCGGAGCGGGCGGCGTCGGCCTCGGCCTGCGCCTGGGCGGCCTTCTCGAGGCCACCCTCGATCTTCTCGGCGCGCTCGTCGAGGATCGCGGTCATCTTCGGCATCAGGTACTTGAAGAAGAAGATCGCGATCGGGATCAGGACGACCGCCGACCACACGACGTCGTACATCGCGGGAAGCAGGATGTTGGTGCTCTCCGCGAGGATCACCTCGTCCATGCCGGAACTCACGTGAAGAGCAGACCGGCGACCAGACCCAGCAGACCGAGCACCTCGACGAGGGCGGCACCGATGATCATGGTCGAGAAGAGGCGGTTGGCGACCTCGGGCTGGCGAGCCATGCCCTCGGCGGTCTTGCCGACCAGGATGCCCAGGCCGATACCCGGGCCCAGGGTCGCCAGGCCGTAGCCGACGGTGGCGATGTTTCCGGTGAGCTCAGCGTAGTTGTCCACAGGGGGTTCCTTCCGGTTGGCGCCGTGTGCGGCGTCTGTAGGTGCAGTCCGATTCCCGGTGCGGGTGGGTCGGCGGTGGAGCGGGTCAGATGGAGCGGGTGGCGCAGGCGGAGGTCAGTGCTCCTCCTCCTGCGACATGTTCAGGTAGATCGCCGCGAGCAGCGTGAAGATGTAGGCCTGCAGGATCGCGATGAAGACCTCGAAGATCGTGATGCCGAAGCCGCCTAGAAGGGCGAGGACACCGGTCAGCTTGATCAGGCCGCCCCCTCGAAGAAGAGGAAGTTCGTGCCGGCGAAGCAGAGCACCAGCATCAGGTGTCCGGCGAGCATGTTCGCCAGGAGTCGCAGCGCGAGCGTCGCGGGCCGCAGGATGAAGACCTGGAGGATCTCGATCGGCGTGACGATCGGGTACATGTACCAGGGCACGCTGCTCGGGAAGAGGCTGGTCTTGAGGTAGCCCACCACCCCGTGCTTGCGCACACCGGTCGCGAGGTACATGACGTAGACCCAGAGCGCGAGCAGCAGCGGGAGCCCGACGACGGACGTGCCACCGATGTTCAGCGCGGGTATCACGCCGGAGATGTTCATCGCGATGATCGTGAAGAAGATCGTGGTCAGCATCGGGGTGAACCGGCGACCGTTGACCTTCCCGAGGATCTGCTCGACGATCTGGACGCGCACGAAGTCGAGGACGAACTCGACGGCGGCCTGAGCGCGGCCCGGCACGAGCTTCGCGCGGCGGGTGGCCAGCCAGAGGATGAGGATCAGGGCCACGGCCATGATCACGCGCACCATCATGATGCGGTTGAACTCGAAGGGGTCCCCTCGAAGAAGATGGCCGGAGGGAAGAACTCCTCCAGACCGGGCGCCTTGAAGCCATCACCCTCGGCGGCGAGGATCTGAGAACTCGTGAACAGGGGGAACTCCCGCGTGCGTCGTCGGTGAACAGGTCAGTGACGGCTCACCGTGATGGTCTCAGGTGATCTCCTTGAACAGCCTACCCGATCGTGGGCCCCTCCCGGCCCGGACCGGGCCGGTGGGAGCACCCTCCGACGGGCCTCCGAGCGACACCCTCAGTCGGTGATGTCGACCTTCGCCTCGGGCACCTCGACGTTCGTCAGCCGCGCCGTCATCACGGCGTGGATGTCGATGACGACGCCCGCGAGGACGACGCTGACGAGCACGCCGGCGAGCACGTAGCGGTCGTAGAAGTCCGCCTCTCGCAGGACCAGCAGGATCGCGATGATCAGCACCATCTTGACGATCCACGAGCCCAGCACGATGAGCAGGAGGATCTGCGGCTCGCGCCCCACAGCGCCCCACAGGCTCAGGCTCGTGGTCCCCACGAGGATGGCCGCCATCACGGCCCCGAGCACCGCGCCCCACAGGCCCGGGGTCTGGGCGGCCAGCACCCCGACGACGGCGCCGATGAGGACGATGACGGCGCTGACGATGCTCTGGCGTCGGACGATCGTGCGCATGAGCGCGGTCAGGGTGGAGGTGGCAACCATGCCCTCAGTCTCCCACGGGGCCGTGACGGCCCGACGGGGAGGGCTCGGGCGCGCGCCGGTGCGCCGTCAGGCGTGCGGCTCCGGCGTCCGCACGTGGCGGTGCCGGTGACGGGTGCGCCGCACGGGCAGGGGCACGGCCGTCAGCACCACTCCGATCGCCACCCCCACCGCCAGGCCGATCAGCACCGTCACGAGGGGCAGGAACGCCAGCGCGACGGCGCCGGCCGCGAAGATCGCCGTCCACCCGTAGAGGATCACCACCGTGCGGCGGTGGGAGTGCCCGCGCTGCATGAGGCGGTGGTGCAGGTGCTGCCCGTCGGCCGCGAACGGGGACTTGCCCGCCGCGATGCGCCGCACGACGGCGAACACCAGGTCCACCAGCGGCACCAGCATCACCGCCACCGGCAGGAGGATCGGCAGGAACGCCGGCAGCCCCACCAGACCCGTGAGCTGCGACGACGCGCCGGGGTCGATGTTGCCCGTCACGACGATGCCGGCCGCGGAGACCGTCAGCCCGAGGAACATGGCCCCGGAGTCGCCCATGAAGATCGAGGCGCGGTAGAAGTTGTGCGGCAGGAACCCCAGGCACGCCCCGACCACCGCCGCGATCACGAGCGTGGCGAGGTTGGCGTAGTCCGCCTCGGTCGAGCGCGTGAGGTAGTAGGTGTAGGCGAAGAAGGCCACACCGCCGATCGCGACCAGCCCGGCGGCGAGACCGTCGAGCCCGTCGACGAAGTTCACGGCGTTGATCGCGACCAGCACCACGAGCAGCGTGATCGCCAGCAGCATCCGCGGCGAGAAGATGGCGATCGAGTCGAACAGCGGCACCGTGACCATCTGGACGCCCTGCCAGACCATGAGCCCCGCGCACAGCACCTGGCCCACGAGCTTCGTCATCCAGTCCAGGTCCCAGATGTCGTCCGCGGCGCCGAGCACGCAGATCAGCCCGGCAGCACCGAGGATCGCCCACGCCTGGTTCGACATCGTGAACACGTCGCCGAGGAACTCGGTGCGCGAGGCCACGAGAAGTGCGACGGCGAATCCCGCCAGCATCGCGATCCCGCCCAGGCGGGGCGTCGGCACGGTGTGGACGTCCCGGTCGCGCAGCGGCGTCACGGCGTTCACGCGGCGGGCCAGGACGCGCACGAGCGGGGTGGCCACGAACGTCACCGCCGCCGCCAGCGCGATGACGAGCAGGTAGATCCTCACCCGGGCTGCCCCGCGTCGCCGTCGCGCGCCTCGTCGGAGGCGGCGGGCTCGTCGGTGGCCTCGCCGTCGACGACGTCGACGACGTCGACCTCCTCGACCTCCTCGACCTGCGCAGCCTCCTCGACCTCCCCCAGGTGGGGCACGACGGCGGCGAGCCGCGCGCGGTCGATCGCGCCGTCGCGCACGATCCGCAAGCGCGGACCCGTCGCGTCGACGATGGTCGAGGGCTGCCCGCCGGGGGCCTCACCGTCGTCCAGGTAGCCCGCGACGCGCGCGCCGAGCTGGTCCTTGGCGCCCTGCGCCGTCGTGGCCGCAGGCGCACCCGTGCGGTTGGCCGAGGAGACGGCGAGCGGACCGGTCGCGCGCAGGAGGTCGAGCGCGACCTCGTGGTCGGGCATGCGGAGGGCGACCGTGCCGGCCGTCTCCCCCAGGTCCCACGTCAGCGTCGGCTGCGCGCGGACGATGATCGTGAGCGCGCCGGGCCAGAACGCCTCGGCCAGCGCGCGGGCGGCGGGCGCGACGTCGACCGCGAGCACGTCGAGCATCGCGGGGGTGGCCACCAGCACGGGCGGCGGCATCTGCCGGCCCCGGCCCTTGGCGGCCAGCAGGGCGGCGACGGCGTCGGCGTCGAACGCGTCGGCCGCGATCCCGTAGACCGTGTCGGTCGGGAGGACGACGAGGCCGCCGGTGGAGAGCACGGTGGTCGCCTGCTCGATGCTGGCGGCGCGCTGCTGCGGGGTGCACGGCAGGATGGTCACGCGAGCGATCCTCCCACGGCTGCCGCCGGCCGACGTGGCAGGCTGCCGGGGTGCCGCCTCGATCCACCCTCGTGCTGCGCCGCCTCCTGCTGGCCGCCGCGCTCGCCGTCAACCTCTGGGCGATGTACGCCCCCGCGGTGCCCGGGCCCGGCGTCGAGCTGCCCCTGGGCCTGCGCCCCGACCTCGTCGGTCACGCCGCCAGCTTCGCCGCGCTGACGTTCACCGGGCTGCTGGCGGGCGTCCGGCCGCGGCTGCTGCTGGCGCTCGTCGCGCTGAACGCCGTGGCGAGCGAGGTGGTCCAGCACCTGTTCCTGCCCGACCGGACGGGCGACCTGGCGGACCTGGCCGCGGACGCCGTCGGGATCGCCGTGGGGTGGCTCGCCTGGCGCGCGGCGCGGCGCCTCAGGGAGCGACGGCGCGCACGCCCCGGTCCCGACCCGTCAGGTCGGTGAAGCTCGTCACGTCGACGAACCCCGCGGCGCTCGTGATCGCGCGCACCGCGGCCGCCTGCACCTCGGCGTGCTCCATCACGAACACTCCCCCGCCGCGCAGCAGGCGGCGGGCGGTGAGCACGACGGCGCGCGGCACCTCCAGCCCGTCGGCGCCGCCCCCGTAGAGCGCGAGATCGGGGTCGTGCTCGCGCACCTCGGGCTCGTTCGGGACGGCGTCGGGCGGGATGTAGGGCGGGTTGGAGACGAGGACGTCGACGGTGCCGTCGAGGTCGGCCAGGAGTGCGGGGTCGCGCACGTCGCCCTGCTCCACGCGCACCCCGGCGCCGTCCTCGGGTGCGTTCGCGGCGTGGTTGCGGCGGGTGAGGGCGACGGCCTCGGGCGAGGCGTCGACGGCGATCACGCGCGCGCCGGGCACCTCGACGGCGAGCGAGACCGCGATCCCGCCGGCGCCGCAGCACAGGTCGACGAGCAGGGGCTCGCGCCCGGCCGCCGCGACGGCGAGCGCGGCGTCGACGCCGTGCTGCGCGACCACCTCGGTCTCCGGCCGCGGGACGAAGACGCCGGGTTCGGCGGCCAGCGTCACGTGCCGGAACGCGGCGTGACCGACGATGTGCTGCAGGGGTTCGCGGCGCCGTCGGCGATCGACGAGGGCGGCGAAGTCGGCACGGAAGTCGTCCGGGAGCTCGGCCGGGGCGTAGGCGAGGTGCGGGACGTCGAGGAGGTGGGTCGCGAGCGCGCGCGCGTCGTGCTCGGGCGAGGGCACGCCCGCCTCGGCCAGGATCCCGGCGGCGCCCCGGACCATCGACCGCAGGTCGGGCTGCGTCACCGCTCCCCCGC
The DNA here is from genome assembly GCF_030161595.1 of Litorihabitans aurantiacus. Taxonomy (NCBI): domain Bacteria; kingdom Bacillati; phylum Actinomycetota; class Actinomycetes; order Micrococcales; family Beutenbergiaceae; genus Litorihabitans; species Litorihabitans aurantiacus. The sequence continues at coordinate 715,314 of NZ_BSUM01000001.1, read as the reverse complement.
GGCCGCCAGCCGTGCCGCCTCGTCCATCTCGATCGCCGAGGCGAGCAGGGGGTCGAGGTCGCCGTCGAGCACCGCGTCGAGGTTGTAGGCCTTGTAGCCCGTGCGGTGGTCGGCGATGCGGTTCTCGGGGAAGTTGTAGGTGCGGATGCGCTCGGAGCGGTCGACGGTGCGGACCTGGCTGCGGCGCGCCTCGCTGGCCGCGGCGTCGGCGGCCTCCTGGCGAGCGGCGAGGATGCGGGCGCGCAGCACGCGCATCCCGGCCTCACGGTTCTGCAGCTGGCTCTTCTCGTTCTGCATCGAGACCACGATGCCGGTGGGCAGGTGGGTGATGCGGACGGCGGAGTCGGTGGTGTTGACGCTCTGGCCGCCCGGTCCCGAGGAGCGGAAGACGTCGATGCGCAGGTCGTTCTGCTCGATCTCGACCTCGCCCTCGTCGTCGGCCTCGGGCAGCACGAGCACGCCGGCCGCGGAGGTGTGGATGCGGCCCTGCGACTCGGTGACGGGCACGCGCTGCACGCGGTGGACGCCGCCCTCGTACTTCAGGGCGGCCCAGACCCCCTCCTCCGGAGCGTTGCCGCGCGACTTCACGGCGAGCTGGACGTCCTTGTAGCCGCCGAGCGCGGAGTCGGTGAACTCGATGACCTGCGTGGACCAGCCGCGGCGCTCGGCGTAGCGCGTGTACATGCGCAGCAGGTCGCCCGCGAACAGCGCGGACTCCTCCCCGCCCTCGCCGGCCTTGATCTCGAGGATGACGTCGCGGCCGTCGTCGGGGTCGCGCGGAACGAGCACGCGGCGCAGGTGGTCCGCAGCGGGCGCGACCTTCGCGAGCAGCTCGGCGTGCTCGGCGGCGAAGTCGGGGTCCTCGTCGGCCAGCTCGGCGGCGGCCTCGGCGTCGGAGACGACGCTGCGCCACGCGCGGTAGGCGCCGACGACGCGGCCCAGCTCGGAGTAGCGCCGGCCGACCTTCTTCGCGCGCCCGGGGCTCGCGTGCAGCTCGGGGTCGGCGAGGTCGCGCTCGAGCTGGGCGTACTCCTCGAGCAGGCCGTGCACGACGGCGAAGTCCTCGCTCACGCGATCTCCTTGCGGGTGGCCGGGGTTCCGGGCGGAAGAGCTCCGGGGCGGAAAAGACGAAGCGAGCGCCGGCACCCGCAGGGGTGCCGGCGCTCGCCGAGGTCGCTAGTTGGCGGCCTTCTTGCCGAAGCGGCGCTCGAACGCCGCGACGCGACCACCCGTGTCGAGGATCTTCTGCTTGCCCGTGTAGAACGGGTGGCAGGCGCTGCACACGTCGGAGCTGATCTTGCCCGACTTCTCGGTGCTGCGGGTGGTGAAGGTGTTGCCGCACGTGCACGTCACCTCGGTGACGACGTACTCGGGGTGGATACCGCTCTTCATGGAGTCCTCCTGTGTGGGGTGCTGCCGGGTCGCCACCTGCGGAGCGAGGGACGTGAACCGGAAGCCGACAAGTATTCTGCCAGACCCGTCAAGTCGACCCTCGCGAGAGGTTTTCCGACCCTCCGCGAGAGGATTGCGGACCCTCGCCGAGAGGTTTCCTGACGCTCGCCGAAGGGCTGCGGACCCTCCCCGCGGTGTCGGAAAACCTCTCGGGGAGGGTCAGAGAACCTCTCGCGGTCAGCCGACGAGCTCGTTGGTCTGGTTCGGGACCGACGGGGTCGTCTTCTGGACGGTCATGAGGAACTCGGCGTTGGTCGGCAGCTCACGGACCTTGCCCAGCAGCAGCTCGAGCGCGGGCTGCTGCTCGAGGCCACCCATGATCCGACGCAGCTTCCAGATGATCTTCAGCTCGTCGGCCGCGACCAGGATCTCCTCGCGGCGCGTGCTCGAGGCGTTGACGTCGATCGCCGGGAAGACGCGCTTGTCGGACAGGTGGCGCGAGAGCCGCAGCTCCATGTTCCCCGTGCCCTTGAACTCCTCGAAGATGACCTCGTCCATCTTGGAGCCGGTCTCCACCAGCGCCGTCGCGAGGATCGTGAGCGAGCCGCCCCGCTCGATGTTGCGCGCCGCACCGAAGAACTTCTTGGGCGGGTAGAGCGCCGAGGCGTCCACACCACCGGACAGGATGCGGCCCGACGCCGGAGCCGCCAGGTTGTAGGCGCGCGAGAGTCGCGTCAGGGAGTCCAGCAGCACGACGACGTCCTGGCCGAGCTCGACCAGACGCTTGGCGCGCTCGATGGCGAGCTCCGCGACGATCGTGTGGTCGGACGGCGGGCGGTCGAACGTCGAGGCGATGACCTCGCCCTTGACCGTGCGCTCCCAGTCGGTGACCTCCTCGGGACGCTCGTCCGCGAGGACGACCATGAGGTGGACCTCGGGGTTGTTCGTCGTGATCGCGTTCGCGATCTGCTGCATCACGATCGTCTTGCCCGCCTTCGGGGGCGCCACGATGAGGCCGCGCTGGCCCTTCCCGATCGGCGAGACCAGGTCGATGATGCGGGCCGTGATGGCCTGCGGCTGGGTCTCCAGGCGCAGACGCTGCTGCGGGTAGAGCGGGGTGAGCTTGCCGAACTCCGGTCGGTTGCGGGCCTTGTCGACCGGCATGCCGTTGACCGTGTCGAGGCGGACCAGCGCGTTGTACTTCTGGCGGTTGCCCTGGCCGCCGCCCTGCTGCTCGCCCTCGCGGGGGCGCGGATGGCGCCGGTGATGGCGTCGCCGCGGCGCAGCGCGTTCTTCTTCACCTGGCCGAGCGGCACGTAGACGTCGTCGGACCCCGGCAGGTAGCCGGACGTGCGCACGAAGCCGTAGTTGTCGGTGATGTCGAGGACGCCGGCGACGGGCACGAGCACGTCGTCGTCCGACAGCTCGACCTCGTCGTAGGTCAGCGGCGCGTCGCCGCGACCGCCGCGTCGCTTGCCGCCGCGGTCGCGATCACGGTCGCGGAAGCGATCACGGCCGCGACGACGGCGCCCGCCGGGCTCGTCGTCGAAGATGTCCTGGGTGCGCTGCCGGCCACCGGAGTTGCCGCCCTGGTTCTGGCCGCCCTGGTTGCTCTGGCCGCCCTGGTTGCCCTGGTTTCCCCGCTGACCCTGGTTGCCGCCCTGGCCACCACGACCCTGCTGACCACCCTGCCCGGGCTGGCCGCCCTGTGCGGTCTGGCCGGCCTCGTCCTCGCTGCGCGGCTCGGGGAGCTTGATGTCGTCCAGCCCCTGGCGGCGCCCGCCCTGGCGCCCGCCGCCGTCGCGCTGACGACGCCCGCCTTGGCGACCTCCGCCGTCGCCGTCGGTCGAGGCACCGTCGGACTGGCGAGCACGCTCGGACCGCTCGCCGCGATCGGCCGCGGCCGCATCCGACGAGGTGGCCTGCTCGGAGGTGCGCTGCTCGGAGGTGCGCTGGTCGGGCGCGCCACCCTCGCGACGCCCACGCCCGCGGCGGGGTTCGCCGTCGGCGGCGCGCTCGGCCCGCGCCGAGTCGGAGGAGGGGGCCGACGACGCCGCGGGCTGCGCCGTCGCCGGTGCGGCAGCCGCGGCGTCGTCGCCGGCAGCGCGCGCGGCGCGGGGCGCGCGCTCGGCGGAGCGCGCGGGCGCGGAGGACGCGCTCCCGCCGGCGCCGCGCGCCGAGCGGATGGCGGTCACGAGGTCGCCCTTGCGCATCTTGGAGGTCCCGGAGATGCCGAGGCCGCTGGCGACCTGCTGCAGCTCGGCGAGACGGAGGGTGCTGAGGGACCCGCCGCGCGAGGCGGCAGCGTCGGTGGTGTCGGTCACGAGTGTCCTTTGCGGTGCGCCCGGGTGGCGCGAAGTCGTGGGGTTCCGGCCGCTGCGTTCGGAGATGCCGGCGGCAGGGGCTCGGAAGCACCTGGCGGTGGATCGCATGCCCGCGGCACCCAGGAGTGGGGCCACAGGTCGTCTCGCCGCTCGTCACCGCGATGGTGTTCACCCGGTGGGAGCCGACGGGGACCACGGCGGAGCGCCGGTGGCCGTTCGGTGGATGCCGCCGTGCGTCGATGAGTCCGATCGATCCGCGCGGTGCACCACCAGACTACACGGCAGCGGCCCCCGCGTGGTCGACCGGCAGGCGCACGGCGCGCCAGCCCCGCGCGACGACGGCCGACTCCAGCCGCTCGGGCACCGTGCCGAGCACCAGGACGGTCGGCCCCGCCCCCGAGATCACGGCCGGGTGGCCGGCGGCGCGCAACGCGTCGACGAGCTCCGAGGAGTCGCTCAGGACGTCGCGGCGGTACGGCTGGTGCAGCCGGTCCTCCGTCGCCGTCATCATCAGGTCGGTGCGGCCCGCCAGCGCGAGCACGAGCAGCGCGGTGCGCGATCCGGTGAATGCCGCGTCGGCGTGCGGCACGACGTCGGGCAGCACCCCGCGCGCGACCTTCGTGGCGAGCTCCGTGGCCGGGATGAAGGCCGTGCAGGTGAGGGCGGCGTCGACGTCGAGCCGCTCGGCCCGCACGGTACGCGCCGTCTCACCCGCAGCCGCACCCGGCGCCCACGCGAGCGTCGCCCCGCCGTAGATCGCGGCGGCGGCGTTGTCCGGGTGCCCCTCCCACGCCGTCGCGAGCTCGAGGACCACGTCGTCGGCGAGCGCCTCGGGCTCGGAGATCAGGCCGCGCGCCGCCACGAGTCCGGCCACGACGGCGGCCGCCGACGAGCCGAGGCCGCGCCCGTGCGGGATGCGGTTGTAGGCGGACAGGTCGAGACCGACCTGCGGTGCGCCCGCGTGCTCGAGCCCCGCCCGGACGGCGCGGACGACGAGGTGGTCCTCGCCGTCGGGCACGGTCTGCGCACCCTCGCCGCGCACCGCGGTGCGGGTCGCGCCCGCGGTCGCGCGCACCTCCACGACGTCGTGGAGGCCGAGCGCGATCCCGAGCACGTCGAACCCCGGGCCGAGGTTGGCACTCGTGGCGGGGACGCGGACCCGGACGGAGTCATTAGCGATCCTCATGCGGCGGTCCTCACTCGGCGGTCCGGCCGATCCTCAGACCAGCCGCAGCGCGTCGGCGACCGCGGCGGTCGTCGGCGGCACCACGACGGGGTCGATCGGCGTCTCCCCCAGCGCGGTCGCCGTGTCCTTGAGGCCGTTGCCCGTCACGGTGCACACGATCGTGGCGCCCGCGGGGACCTCGCCGGCCGCGGCGCGTGCCAGGAGCCCGGCCACCGAGGCCGCCGACGCCGGCTCGACGAACACCCCGACCTCGCGGGCGATCAGCGCCTGCGCGTCGAGGATCTCGGCGTCGGAGACGGCGTCGATCCGACCGCCCGACTCGTCGCGCGCCGCCGTCGCGAGCGACCACGAGGCGGGGTTGCCGATGCGGATCGCCGTCGCGATCGTCTCGGGGTTCTCCACCGGCTCGCCCTTGACGAAGGGTGCGGCGCCGTCGGCCTGGACGCCCCACATCCGCGGGGTGCGCGTGGCGTGCCCCGCGACCGCGTACTCGCGGTAGCCCATCCAGTAGGCCGAGATGTTGCCGGCGTTCCCGACCGGGAGCACGTGGATGTCCGGGGCGTCGCCGAGCGCGTCGACGATCTCGAACGCCGCGGTCTTCTGCCCCTGCAGGCGGTAGGGGTTGACCGAGTTCACGAGCGCGACGTCGGGGCGCTGGCCGAGCTCGCGGACCACGCGCAGCCCGTCGTCGAAGTTGCCCTCGAGCGAGACCAGCGTCGCGCCGTGCACGATCGCCTGCGCGAGCTTGCCCGCGGCGATCTTCCCCGCCGGGAGCACGACGGCGCAGGGCAGGCCCGCGTGCGCGGCGTACGCGGCGGCCGAGGCCGAGGTGTTCCCGGTGGAGGCGCACAGCACGAGCGCTCCCCCGGCGGCGGCGACCTTGGACACGGCCATCGTCATGCCGCGGTCCTTGAAGGAGCCCGTCGGGTTCGCGCCCTCGACCTTGAGGTGCACGCGAGCCCCCGTGCGCTCCGACAGCGCGGCCGAGGCCACGAGCGGCGTCCCGCCCTCGCCGAGCGTGATGACGGGCTCGCCCGGCTCGATCGGCAGGTGCTCGGCGTACTCGGCGATCAGTCCGCGCCACTGGTGGGCCATCGGTGTCTCCTGGGGTGCGTTGGTGAGGGCGGGCTTCGTGCGGGCTGTCGGGGGACGTCGGTGCTACGCGCGCTCGACGCGGTAGGCCGACACGGTCTCGCGCACGCCCTCGGTCGTGCGCAGCGCCTCCACCGTGCGGTGCAGCGCAGCCTCGTCGGCCTCGTGCGTCACGACGGCGAGCACCGCCTCGCCGTCGCCCGCGACCCGCTGGTGCACCGACTCGATCGAGACGCCGTGCTCGGCGACGGCCTGCGCGACGTGGGCGAGGACGCCGGGGCGGTCGTCGACGCGCAGCCGCACCTGGAGGCGGGCGACGACGTCGGCGGGCGTCGCGAGCGGCAGCGCCGCGTGCGCGCTCTCGGCCGGCGCCCGCCCGCCGTGCGCGCGGTGGCGCAGGGCGGCGACGACGTCGCCGAGCACCGCGCTCGCCGTCGGCGCACCCCCGGCACCCTGGCCGTAGAACATGAGTCGGCCCGCGGCCTCGGTCTCGACGACGACGGCGTTGTAGGCGCCGCCGACACCGGCGAGCGGGTGCGCGGCCGGGAGGATCACCGGGTTGACGCGCACGGAGACGGCCTCGGCGCCCTGGTCACCGGAGCTGACGCGCTCGGCGACGGCGAGCAGCTTCACCACACCCCCGGCCTCGCGGGCCGCGGCGATGTCGTCGGCCGTGACGGCCGTGATGCCCTCGCAGGCGACGTCGCCCAGCGCGACGCGGGTGTGGAACGCGAGCGAGGCGAGGATCGCGGCCTTGGCCGCGGCGTCGTGCCCCTCGACGTCGGCGGTCGGGTCCGCCTCCGCGTAGCCGAGCTCCTGCGCCTGCGCGAGCGCGACGTCGAAGTCGAGCCCCCGCGTGGTCATCTCGTCGAGGATGTAGTTGGTCGTACCGTTCACGATGCCCAGCACGCGCTCGACGCGGTCGCCCGCGAGCGACTCGCGCACCCCGCGGACCACGGGAACGGCGCCGGCCACGGCGGCCTCGAAGAGGAGGTCGACGCCGGCCGCGTCGGCCGCGGCGTACAGCTCGGGTCCGGCGGTGGCGAGCAGGGCCTTGTTCGCCGTGACGACCGAGGCACCCGCCCGCAGCGAGGCCAGGACCAGGTCGCGCGCCGTCGTCGTGCCCCCGAGGAGCTCGACGACGAGGTCGGCGTCGGCCACGAGCGCCGCGGCGTCGGTCGTGAGGAGCTCGCGGGGCAAGGAGGGGTCGCGCGGGGCCTCGACGTCGCGCACGAGCACGCCGGTGACGCGCAGCCCGCGGCCGATCCGGGCCCCGAGGTCGCGGGCCTGCTCCGTCAGCAGCCGCACGACCTGGGTGCCGACCGTGCCGCACCCCAGGATCGCGACCCGCAGGTCGGGGCGGGCGTCGGGTGCGCTGGTGGGCGCGTCGGGCACGGCGACTCCTTCGAGCGGGGCGGGTGACGGGCTCACGATACGGCGTGGCTCGCGACGGCGCGGGGCCGTCTCAGCGCCGTCGCCGCGCGACCTCAGCCGAGGTCGAGCGCGAGCAGGTCCTCGACGCTCTCGCGGCGCACGATCGGCGTCGCGACGCCGCCGGAGACCGCCACGACACCGGGGCGCGGCACGAGGTTGTAGGTGCTGGCCATCGAGCGGCCGTAGGCGCCCGTGACGGCGACGGCGAGCAGGTCGCCCGCGGCGACGTCGCCCGGGAGCGCGACGTCGTGGACCACGATGTCGCCGCTCTCGCAGTGCTTGCCGACCACGCGGCACCGCGTCGGCGCGGCGTCCGAGGCGCGAGAGACGATCTCGGCGTGGTAGTCCGCTCCGTACAGGGCGGGCCGGATGTTGTCGCTCATGCCGCCGTCGACCGCGACGTAGGTGCGCACGCTGCCGTCGTCGGTGCGCACGGGCTTGACCGTGCCGACCGTGTAGAGCGTGACGCCCGCCGGGCCGACGATGCTGCGCCCCGGCTCGATCGACAGGCGCGGCAGCGGCTGGTCCAGCTCGCGGCCCGCGTCGGCGAGCGCCGCGACCATCTCCTTCGCGGCGCGCTCGGGGTCGAGCGGCACGTCCCCGGGCAGGTACGCGACGCCGAACCCGCCGCCGAGGTCGAGCTCGGGCACGAGCACCCCGGTGCGTCGGGCGATCTCCGCTCGCAGCGTCATCACGGCGCGCGCGGCGACGCCGAACCCGGCGGGGTCGAGGATCTGCGAGCCGATGTGGGAGTGCAGGCCGAGGAGCTCGAGCTCGGGACGGGCTAGGACCGCGAGGACCGCGGCGGTCGCCGGGCTGTCCTCGCCGTCGGGCGCCGCGAGCGAGAGCCCGAACTTCTGGTCCTCGTGCGCCGTGGAGATGTACTCGTGCCCGCCCGCGTGCACCCCGGTCGTGACGCGGACCATGACCGGGGCCCGCACGCCGAGGGCCGCGGCCGCCTCGGCCACGCGCGCCACCTCGGGCAGCGAGTCGAGGACGATCCGGCCGATGCCGCTCCGCAGCGCGAGGTCGATCTCGGCGTCGGACTTGTTGTTGCCGTGCAGCCCGATGTCGCCGGGCGCGACGCCGGCGCGCAGCGCCGTGGTCAGCTCACCGAGGCTCGCGGTGTCGATCCGCAGCCCCTCCTGCGTCATCCAGCGGGCGACGGCGACGCTCAGGAACGCCTTGCCCGCGTAGTACACGTCGACCTGGGTGCCGGCCTCCGTGCACGCGGCCGTGAACGCGTCGCGGTAGACGCGGGCGCGCGCGCGCACGTCGGCCTCGTCCAGGACGTAGACGGGGGTCGCGTCCTCCGCCAGCGCCGCCAGCGCGACGCCACCGATCTCGACGTCGCCGGCCGGGGTGCGACGGGCGGTCGCGGGCCAGGGGTCGGCATCGCGCCCACGTCAGAACTCGAGACCGTTGTAGAAGCCCAGCGCGTCGGCGGTCTCCTCGGAGACGACCGTGTAGGCGCCCTCCGCGCCGTCGTTCCACACGATCGTGACCAGGCCGTCGGTGTTGAAGATCCAGTAGGTGCCCAGGTCGTCGTCGGGGAAGACGACACCGGTGTCGACCGGGGTGCCGAGCTGGTCGGCCTGCGCCGTCGCGGCCGCGAGCGCCTCTTCGGTGGAGGCGAAGCTCGACGCCGTGAGCGACACGGGCACCTCGCCACCGGTGTACTCCCCGGTCAGCGACTCGGTCGCCCCCTGCGGCGGCACGGGGTTCTCGACGAGGCCGGCCTCGGTCAGGGTGTAGGTGACGCCGGTCGAGCCGTCCTCGGAGTTCACCCCGCCCACGACGGTGGCCGGCAGCAGCGCCGCGAGACCCGTGGCCTCCTCCTGCGCCGTCGTGGTGGTCGGCTGCGGCTCTGGCTCGTCCGAGCTCCCGCCCAGCACGAGCGTGAGCACGACGGCGATCGCCGCCGCGAGCACGACAGCGACGCCGAGCACGATCCAGAGCGTGCGCCGGCCGCCACGACGCCGGGCGGCCGGGTCGTGCCAGCCGGGGGCGATGGACTCCGGCGACGAGGCAGGCGTCGCCGGCGAACCCCAGGGGCCGTTCGCGGCAGAGGCGCCGGCCGCGCCAGCGATCGCGTCGCTCTCCCCCGCGGTCCCGAAGGCCGACGGCGCGGTCGGCGCGGCGGGGGTGGCCGGGACCGGCCAGGTCGAGGCCCAGGCGCCGTCACGGCCCTCCCCGGCCTTCGCGCCGGACTCGCCCGTGGCCTCGTCGTCCCGGACACCGCGAGCGTCGTCGTCGGCGCCGGAGACCTCGGCGACGCCGTCGCCCCCGGGGCCGTCGTCGGCGGCAGCCGCAGCGGCCGCCCGCTCGGCGCGGCGGGCACGCAGCTCCCGCAGCTCGCGCCGGGTCATCCCGACCGTGATCTCGAGCGGGCCGTCGTCGGGCTGCCCCGAGGCCTCGGACGCGGAGGTCGGCGCGGCGCGATCCTCGTCGGGTACCGACAAGGGCCGCTCCCGGGCGACGTCGCTCGGGAGGTACCCGGCGGCGTCGTCGCCCGCCCCGGACAGGTAGCCGTAGGGATCGGACGAGCGGGACTCGTCCTCCTTGTCGTCCCGTCGCGGTCCGTCGCTCACGATCGCCCTCCAGCAGTCATCGCCCTCACCCTAGGCGATCGGCCGCTTCCGGCGTGATTCAGCGATCCGCCGCTTCGCTGGTAGGCTCGTGCGTCGTCATCGAGACTCCACCGCGGGCCCCGCTCCCGCCCCGGATCCGGTGTCGCGCCTCCGTAGCTCAGTGGATAGAGCGTCTGCCTCCGGAGCAGAAGGTCGCTGGTTCGAATCCAGTCGGGGGTACCGAACCGAAGGGCCCCTGGTCAGCCTCGTCGCTGGCCGGGGGCCCTTCGTCGTACCGGCGTGGACGGGCCGGTGCGCGTCGCCCGACCGCCCCTAGGGTGGAGCGATGAACACCCTCCCCCGACCGGGTTCCAGCACGTCCTGCACGACCCCGAGACCGACGCGACCGCCGTCGTCACGCAGGTGGGGGCGTCGCTGCGCTCCTTCACCGTGGCGGGCCGCGACGTCATCTCCTCCTACCCCGAGAGCGACCTCGCACCCGCCGGTCACGGCGCGATCCTCGCACCGTGGCCCAACCGGCTGGCCGACGGCGCCTACACCTTCGACGGCGTCTCCTACCAGCTCCCGATCACCGAGGTGGAGCGCCGCACCGCGCTGCACGGCCTCGTGACGCACCAGCGCTGGGACCTCGCCCACGCGAGCACGACCGAGGTGGTCCTGAGCCTGCAGACCGTCCCGGTGGCGGGCTACCCCTGGTCGCTGCTGCTGACGGTGACGTACACGCTGTCGGGGCCGGGCCTCGCCGTGACGGTGCACGCGAGCAACCTCAGCGACTCCCCCGCCCCCTACGGCGTCGGCTTCCACCCGTGGCTCTCGCCGGGCGAAGGTGGCCTGGAGGACGCCACCTTCAGCCTCGACGCCACCCGGTGGATCCGACCCGACGAGCGGCTGCTGCCCGTCGGCGAGGAGGACCTGCCGCAGCACCTGGACTTCCGCTCGGCGCGCGCCGTGGGCACCACGGACATCGACGACGCGTTCACCGGCATCACGCGCGACGGCGACGGACTCTCCTGGGGCAGGCTCACCGGGACCGACGGTCGCACGGCCGCGATCTGGACGAACGACTCCATGGACACCTGGCAGGTCTGCACCGGGGACCACCTCGACGCGGTGGAGTACCGCCGCCAGGGACTCGCCGTCGAGCCCATGAGCTGCATCGCCGATGCGTTCAACACGGGCGACCGTCTCGTGCGCCTCGCCCCAGCCGGCGGCACCGACGGCGTCGCGCAGCACGTGGTGACCTGGGGCCTCCGGCTCCTCTGAGGACGCCCGCCCGCACGCCGGGACGCCGCGAGGCCCGCACCCTCAGGGATGCGGGCCTCGCGGCTTCGGAGGGAGCGTCGCGCTCAGGCGCAGACGGCCCCGGTGGTGGTCACCGGCGTCGCACCCTTGGCGCGCAGCCACGGGAGCGGGTCGACGGCGCTGCCGTTGGGGTCGGAGACGTTGCCGACGTGGATCTCGAGGTGCAGGTGCGGTCCGGTCGAGTTGCCGTTGTTGCCGACCTCGCCGATGATGTCGCCCACCTCGACGGTGTCGCCCTCCTCGACGAAGACCCCGTCGTCGTACATGTGGTTGTACCAGATCTCGACGGTCTCGCCGTCGATCTCCGAGCGGATGGCGATGAGGTTCGGGCTGCGGCCGGCGAGCCCGCCGCCGCTGTGCACGACCTCGCCACCGGCGACGGCGCGGATCGGCGTGCCCAGCGGGGCGGCGAAGTCGGTGGCGTAGTGGAACGCACCCCAGCGGGGGCCGAAGCCGGAGCTGACGCGGTACACGCCCTCCTGGATCGGCATGCTCATCAGCAGGTTGTCCGTCGACTCGAGTGCGGCCAGCGTGCCGTTGGGCAAGTCGGTGCCCGGGGCACCGCACTGCGGCAGGTCGGAGCGTCCCTCGCTGCGGCTCGCGGCGACGACGCCCCGCACCTCGGCCATCGGGTCGGCGGCCAGCAGCGACGCGGTCTCGTCGACGCTCCCGCCCACCGCGGCACCGGTCTGTGCCGACGCGCCGGCGACGGCGATCCCGGCGGCCGCGCCGTCGGCCGGGACGAGCCCGTCGAGCGCGCTGCTGTCGGCGAGCGGCGCCGGCGCCGCCTCGGGTGCACCGCCCTGGTTGACGGCGAGCACGGGCGTGACGACCGTGGCGACGCCGAGGGCGGAGAGGACGGCGAGGCGCGGGACCCACTGCCGGGGACCGGTCGCACCTGCCGTCGGCGCGGCCACGCGCGTGGAGCCGCCACCGGCGGCGCCCGCGAGGGCGGGGGCCGGGACGGGGACGACGGGCGGCACCAGGGTCGTGAGCACCGCGGGCACGTCGTCGGCGACGGGCTGCGGGGCCTCGTCCCGGGCGGGGGCCTCGGCGACGGCGGGCCCGGCGGACATCGCGACGGTCTCGTTGCTCACCGTAGAGGGCGCCGTCAGCGAGCTGAGCGTGAGCGCGACGGACGCGAAGTCGAACTCGAGGTCGACGGGCTGGTCGGCCGCCTCGGGCTGCTCGACCTGCGCCTGCTGGAAGGCGACGGCGGCAGGCGTGGCCACCGACGTCGTCGCCGACGACCCGGCCCGCTCGGCCCGGCCGGCACCCGAGGCTGCCAGCGCCGCGGCGCGCAGCTCGCGGCGCGTCATCGACGGGCCACCCTGCGTCACGAGGGAGTCGTTCAGCACCTCGCGGGCGGTGAGGATCGGCGCGACCGGTGCGGCGACCGCGCTGCGGCGCCGCAGCTCGCGCCGCGTGGTCGCCGTGGCCGCGGGCGGGTGCACCGTCTGCAGCATGAAGGGCTCGAAGGTGGGGGCGGCGACCGCCGTCGACCCGGAGGCGACCGACACGGTCGCGACGTGGGGTCCGTAGCCGGGGACGCTCTGGTGGGCGTCGGCTGCACCGGCGCTCGAGGCTGCTGCGGCGAGGCGTCGAGATCGACGGGTGTCGCCCGCGGGGGTGGCGACGTCCGTGGACAGCACGCTCACACGACCTCCGGTTGCTCGGGGGAACTGCTCGGGGACCACGCGGCGGGGGACGGCGTGGTGCGCCACTCCTCCGGCGATCGACGGGCGGCGCGGGGACGCGCCCGTGACGGTGCGGGGAACGGCTGGATCACGAAACCATAACGCGGCCCGCGGCGCGAGCCAAACGGGTGCGCGACAGTTCACAGGCGGGCGCGCGTACTCCCCGGTGAGCCTCCCTGAAGCCTTTCCCGAGCCTCCACACCCTCTCCCGCGCGGCCCCCGGGCCCGGTCCGGGCCGGTGTGCCACGCTGGGGTGATGTCGACGTCCCCCGTCCCCCACCCCGCCGGACCGGCCTCGCGCGACGGCGCCGACGAGGCCGCCACGCGCGTCCTCGTCGTCGAGGACTCCCCCGAGATCGCGACGCAGATCTCGCGCCGCTTCACCGCCGAGGGGTGGCAGGTCCGCGTGGCGGTGGACGGCCCCGCCGGCGTCGCCGACGCCCGCGACTTCGCCCCGCACGCCATCGTGCTCGATGTGATGCTCCCCGGGTTCGACGGCCTCGAGGTCTGCCGCCAGATCCAGGCCGACGACCCCCGCGCCGTGCCGATCCTGATGCTGACCGCGCGCGACGACGAGACGGACCTCCTCGTCGGCCTCGGCGTCGGCGCGGACGACTACATGACGAAGCCGTTCTCGATGCGCGAGCTCGTCGCCCGTGTGAAGGCCCTGCTGCGGCGCCACGAGCGCACGGCGCGCGTCGCCGCCGTCGACCCGTCGGCGCCGGCCGGCCCCGCCCCGATCGAGCTCGGCGACCTCGTCGTCGACCGTGCCCAGCGGCGCGTCAGCCGCGGCGGGCAGGAGGCGCACCTGACGCCGACCGAGTTCGACCTCCTGGTCTGCCTGGCCCTGTCGCCGCGGACGGTGCTCACGCGCGAACGCCTCCTCGAGGAGGTCTGGGACTGGGTCGACGCCAGCGGAACGCGCACGGTCGACTCGCACATCAAGGCGCTGCGGCGCAAGCTCGGGCCCGACCTCGTACGCACCGTGCACGGGGTCGGGTACTCGCTCGAGCCGCCGACGCCGTGAGCCCCCGCGCGAACGCGACGGGGGCACGGCACGCACGCGACGTGCCCGCGCTGCGCTACGCCGTCGACTTCCGGCCGCTCGACCCGCTGACGTCGATCCGCACCAAGCTCGGCGTCGTCATCCTCGCCTCGGTGCTCGTCTCGACGATCATCGTGTGGGCCGGGCGGAGCTACGGCGCGCGGTGGTGGATGACGTTCCCGGTCGCGATCGTGATCTCGCTGGTGGTGAGTCAGGTCCTGGCGCGCGGGATGACCTCCCCGCTGCGCGAGATGACCCGGGCCGCGCGGGCGATGTCGGCCGGCGACTACGACATCCGCGTGCGCACCACGAGCCGTGACGAGGTGGGTCAGCTCGGCGTGGCGTTCAACGCCATGGCCGCCGACCTCGCCTCCCTCGCGGCGGCGCAGCGCGAGATCGTCGCCAACGTCTCGCACGAGCTGCGCACCCCCGTCGCCGCGCTGCGCGCGCAGCTCGAGAACATGGTCGACGGCGTCACGACTCCCGACACCGAGTCGCTCACCTCAGCGCTCGACCAGACCGAGCGCCTCACCCGGCTCGTCACCTACCTGCTCGACCTGTCCCGCCTCGAGGCCGGGGCGGCCGGCCTGCACCTGCAGCGCGTGGCGGTCCGCGACGTCGTGGAGGAGGTGGTCGACGCCGCCTCCCACGCGGCGCGGGCGGCGGGTCGCGACGTCGCGTGGGACGTGGACGTCCGTGCCGACCTCGCCTTCACGGTCGACACCGAGCGCCTGCACCAGGTGCTGCTCAACCTGCTCTCGAACGCGTCGCGCCACTCCCCGCCGGCGGCACCGTGAGCGTGCGGGCGAGCACCCGGGGTCGCGACGTCGTCATCGACGTGGTCGACGACGGCCCGGGGATCCCCGCCGCGGAGCGCGCCCGCATCTTCGACCGGTTCGAGCAGGGCACGAACCGGACGACGACGGGCGGTCAGACCGGTGGTGGCACCGGTCTCGGCCTGGCGATCGCCCGGTGGGCGGCGGGTCTGCACGGCGGCACGCTCGACGCCGTCGCCCCCACCCCTCCGAGCACCGGGGCGACGCTGCGGCTCGTGCTCCCGGTCGACGGGCCGCCGCCGGCGCGGTCCGACGGTGCCGCCTGAGCGACGGGCCGACCTGACCCGACCGCCGTCGCTCCCGCCAGGTTGCCCGGCCTTGGCCAACTTTGCCCGCTCGTTGCCGCCGCCATGCCCGCCTGGGCGAAAGTCCAGGTCAGAGGCGGGAACGACGCGTCCCGATCGGCGACGGTGGCACGCGCGGGGAGCTGCGAGGGCCTACCCTGGAAGGCGGCTCGGACGGACGACGGCGATGGAGTGAGCAAGCGTGTCAACGGATTCCCCTACCTCGGCTGCGGCCGACTTCGGCGCGAACGAGTGGCTCATCGACGAGCTGCGCGACGCGTGGAGCGCCGACCCCACCTCGGTGGACGAGAAGTGGCAGGCCTTCTTCGCCGCCGAGGCCGGCGACGCACGCCCGGCCGCGACGCCGGCCGAGAAGGAGTCGTCCCCCGAGAAGGTGGCACCCGCCCCCACGGCGGCACCGACGCCCGCGACGAGGCCGGCACCCGCCGCGACCGCGAAGAAGCCCGCCGCTCCGGCTGCTGAGAAGCCCGTCGAGAAGCCCCACGTGGACCCGCACACCGACCCTCGCGCCCAGCTCGACCCTCAGGACGTGCGCGCCGACCTGCCCCCGCGGTCCCCCAGCCGGCGACCGCGCCGTACGTGCCCGGTGACAACGCGCCGTCCTCCAGCCCGCTGGGCGACGGCGAGACCACCAAGCTGCGCGGCCCCGCCGCGCGCGTGGTCACGAACATGGAGGCCTCCCTCACGGTCCCCACCGCGACCAGCGTCCGCGCCGTGCCGGCCAAGCTGCTCGTCGACAACCGCATCGTCATCAACAACCACCTGGCCCGCACGCGCGGCGGGAAGGTGTCGTTCACGCACCTCATCGGCTTCGCGGTCGTCGAGGCGCTGGCGGCCATGCCCGAGATGAACGCCGGCTACCGCGAGATCGACGGCAAGCCGGGTGTCCACCGCCCCGAGCACGTCAACTTCGGGCTCGCGATCGACCTGCCGAAGCCCGACGGCACGCGCCAGCTCCTCGTGCCCTCGATCAAGGCGGCCGAGGCGAAGGACTTCGCGCAGTTCTGGTCCACCTACGAGCAGCTGGTGAAGAAGGCCCGCGGCGGCAAGCTGACGGTCGAGGACTTCGCGGACACCACCATCTCGCTGACCAACCCCGGCACGATCGGCACGGTGCACTCCGTGCCCCGCCTCGTGCAGGGCCAGGGCACGATCGTCGGCGTCGGCGCGATGGACTACCCGGCGGAGTTCCAGGGGGCGGCGCCCGAGACGCTCGCGAACCTCGGCATCTCCAAGGTCCTCACGCTCACCTCGACGTACGACCACCGCATCATCCAGGGCGCACAGAGCGGCGACTTCCTCCGCATCATCCACACCAAGCTCATCGGTGAGGACGGGTTCTACGACCGCGTCTTCACCGCGCTGCGCGTGCCGTACGAGCCGGTCCGCTGGCTCACGGACATTGTGGAGGACACGGAGTCGGCGCTCGGCAAGCCCGCCCGCATCGCCGAGCTGATCCACGCCTACCGCTCGCGCGGCCACCTCATGGCCGACACCGACCCGCTGGCCTACCGCCAGCGCCGGCACCCGGACCTCGACGTCGCGAACCACTCCCTCACGCTGTGGGACCTGGACCGCACGTTCCCGACCGGCGGCTTCTCCGGCAAGCCGACGGCGACGCTGCGCGACATCCTCGCCCGCCTGCGCGACTCCTACTGCCGCACCATCGGCGCCGAGTACATGCACCTGCACGACCCGGAGCAGCGCCGCTGGCTGCAGCGCCGGCTCGAGGGCGGCTGGCCCAAGCAGTCGCCCGAGGCGATCCGCCGCATCATCCACAAGCTCAACCAGGCCGAGGCCTTCGAGACGTTCCTGCAGACGAAGTTCGTCGGCCAGAAGCGCTTCAGCCTCGAGGGCGGCGAGGCCCTCATCCCGCTGCTGGACACCATCCTCGGGGGCGCGGCCGAGGCCGGGCTCGAGGGTGTCGGCATCGGCATGGCGCACCGTGGCCGACTCAACGTGCTGGCCAACATCGCCGGGAAGTCCTACAGCCAGATCTTCACCGAGTTCGAGGGCAACGCCGACCCCAAGACCGTCCAGGGCTCGGGTGACGTGAAGTACCACCTCGGCACCGTCGGGGAGTACACCTCGGCGACCGGGTCGACCACGGCCGTCTACCTCGCCGCGAACCCGAGCCACCTCGAGGCGGTCGACGGCGTGCTCGAGGGCGTCGTGCGCGCCAAGCAGGACCGCATCGACCTCGGCGGTGACGGCTTCTCCTGGCTGCCGATCCTCATCCACGGTGACGCGGCATTCGCGGGCCAGGGGGTCGTGACCGAGACGCTCAACCTGTCGCAGCTGCGCGGCTACCGCACCGGCGGCACCGTGCACGTGCTCATCAACAACCAGGTCGGCTTCACGACGGGCGCCTCGAGCTCGCGCTCGACGCTCTACCCGACCGACGTCGCCAAGGGTCTGCAGATCCCCGTGTTCCACGTGAACGGGGACGACCCCGAGGCGGTGGCCCGCGTGGCGCAGCTCGCGTTCGAGTACCGCGAGGAGTTCCACAAGGACGTCGTCATCGACATGGTCTGCTACCGCCGCCGCGGGCACAACGAGGGTGACGACCCCTCGATGACCCAGCCGGTGATGTACCACCTGATCGAGGGCAAGGAGAGCGTCCGGACGCTCTACACGCAGTCGCTGATCGGCCGCGGCGAGCTCACGAAGGACGAGGCCGCCCAGGCGCTCGAGGAGTACCAGGGCGAGCTCGAGCGCGCCTTCCGCGAGACGAAGGAGGGCCACCGCCCGAGCTCGGACCCGGATGCAGGCGCCGACTCCCAGCGCGGGCTCGAGCAGCCGGAGTCGCAGCGCGAGGACGCCGGCACGATGGTCGGCTGGTCGACGGCGGTGCCCGAGAGCGTGCTCGCGCGCATCGGCGAGGCGCACCTGTCCCCGCCCGACGGCTTCGTCGTCCACCCGAAGCTGGCGCAGCTGCTGGACAAGCGCGCGAAGGCCTCCACCGAGGGCGGGATCGACTGGGGCTTCGGCGAGCTCATCGCCTTCGGCTCCCTCGTCCTCGAGGGCACCCCGGTCCGCCTGGCCGGTCAGGACTCGCGCCGCGGCACGTTCGTCCAGCGCCACTCCGTGCTGCACGACCACCGCACGGGCGCCGAGTGGACCCCGCTGTCCTACCTCTCGGCCGACCAGGCCAAGTTCATGGTCTACGACTCCTCCCTGTCGGAGTTCGCCGCGCTCGGCTTCGAGTACGGCTACTCGGTCGAGCGCCCGGACGCACTCGTGCTGTGGGAGGCGCAGTTCGGCGACTTCGTCAACGGCGCGCAGACCATCGTCGACGAGTTCATCTCCGCCTCCGAGCAGAAGTGGGGCCAGCGCTCCTCCGTCGTGCTGCTCCTGCCGCACGGCTACGAGCACCAGGGCCCCGACCACTCCTCGGCGCGCATCGAGCGCTTCCTGCAGCTGTGCGCCGAGAACAACATGGTCGTGGCCCAGCCCTCGACGCCGGCGAACTACTTCCACCTGCTGCGCCGCCAGGCCTACGACCGCCCGCGCACGCCGCTCGTGGTCTTCACGCCCAAGCAGCTCCTGCGGCTGCGGGCCGCGACGTCGTCGGTCGAGGACTTCACGACCGGCACGTTCCGCACCTCGATCGGCGACACGATCGACCCGAAGGGCGTCGACCGCGTGCTGCTGTGCTCGGGGCGCGTCTACTACGACCTGCTCGCCGCGCGCACCAAGGGCGAGCACGGCGCCGACGAGCGCACCGCCATCGTCCGTCTCGAGCAGCTCTACCCGCTCGACTCCGACACGCTGCGCGAGGTCATCGCCCCCTACGAGGGCGCCGAGCTCGTGTGGGTGCAGGACGAGCCCGCCAACCAGGGCGTGTGGCCCTACCTCGCCGGGATCACCTCGCGCAAGATGGACGGCGTCCCGGTCCGCCGGGTCTCGCGCCCGTCCTCGGCCGCGCCGTCGACCGGATCGGCCAAGGTCAGCCAGGCCGAGCAGCTGCAGCTCGTGAAGGACGCCTTCGCGCGCTGACCCTCAGCTGGCCCTCGGGCCACGAACGCCCGCGCCCCCGTCGTCCGCGACGGGGACACGGGCGTTCGGCGTCGGGAGGGGACGGCCGACCCTCGGGCGGTCCGCCCTCGAGCGGCTCAGGCCCTCGTGCGGTCAGGGCGCGAGGCGGCGCAGCGTCTCGTCGGCGTCGTCCGTCCGGCCGCACGCCCGCAGGTGCTCGACGAGCTCGGTCAGGGCGAGCGCGTGGGGCGTCGTCGCCCGGCGCAGCGCGAAGGCCTCGACGGCGGACTCGAGGTGCCACGTCGCGTCGTCGGCGCGACCGCGCTCGCGGTGCAGCCGCCCGGCCAGCCAGAACGCGTGCCCGGCCTCCTCGACCCGGCCGAGACCGGCGAGGGCCTCCGCCGCGGACGAGGCGTCGGTCGCCGCGATCGCCAGTGCGCGGGCGCGCCCGCCTCCCTGCGCCGTCGTCGCTACGAGACGCGCCCGCGCATCCCGCAGGCGCGCGAGGGCGAACGTGCTGCCGGCGTCGTGCTCGGCACCACGACCAGCATCGCCCTCGGTCCGCACGGCGAGGTCCACGATCGTCGAGTCGAGGTGCCCCTCGAGCACCGCGAGGTGCGCGCCGAGGTCGGCCGCGGCGACCGACGCGGCCTCGGTGGCCGCCACCAGCACGTCCGCGAGGTGCTCCGCATCGAGTCCGCCCACCGTGAGCATGTCGAGGGCGGCGGTGAACGACGCGTACGCGTCGACCGGGTCCCCGCCGAGCGCCGCCGCCTGGGCGGCCTCCGCCAGGGCGTATCCCGCATCCACGGTCCGCCCCTCTCCGTCCAGCAGCGCCGCGGCTCGGATGTAGGTGGCCACCACCTCCGCCGGGTCTCGACCAGGCGCGGCGGCGAGGCTCTCGGCCTTCGCTAGGACCAGGTCGCCGGACCACCCCGCTCCGTCCCGACCATCGCCGTCGGTGGGGAGCTCGTCGGGCAGCGGTGGCGGCGGCGGCGCGTCCATCGCCGCGAGGGCGCGTTCCCGGGTCGCCGGGCTGCCGGCGCGCTCGCCGAACGCGTCCGCGAGCTCGAGCGCCCTCGCCCGCACCCAGTCGTCGAGCTCCGCGACCGTCGAGGCCGGCACGTCGTGCAGGGCGACCGGGCGGTTCGGATCCGTCCGCCGCATCACACCGGTCGCCGACCCCACCAGCACGAGCACCTGCATCCGCCAGAACGGGGTGATCGCCTCGTGCAGCAGGTGAGCGTCCTCGTGCAGCGCGCGCAGCGCCGCACCGGTGCGTCCGCCGCGACCCAGGAGCGCGATCCGTCGACCGCGGGCACCCTCCATCGCGGTGCTCGCGCGCGGCAGCGCCGCGTGCGCCTGCCGGTGCACGGCCAGCGCCTCCTCGGGCTGCCCCGCCTCGAGGTGGGCGAGCGCGAGCAGCGAGAGCATGTCGGCGGGTTCGGTGGGGCAGCCCTGCTCCGGCAGTCCAGGGGCCCCGAGCACCGCCACGACCTCGGCCCACCGTCCCGTGCGCGCGAGGAAGATCCCGCGGCGCGTCCGGCGGCAGTGCTCGCACACCTCCTCGGGCTCCTCGGCGGCGCGCAGCCACGCGTCGTACCTCGCCTCGACGTCGTCGCGCTCCTGGCGCACCGACCACCGCAGTCGCTCGTAGGCGGGTGCGGCCGGCGCCCGCCCGGCGGTGGCGTAGCGGCGCTCCATGTCCGCCAGCAGCGGGTCGATCGTCGCCGCCGGGACGCGCGGATCGTCCTGCAGCCCGCCGAGCATCCAGGCGTAACCGCCGAGGTGCAGGGCGGCGTCGACGTCGTCGAACAGCTCCGGGCGGGTGTCCGCCAGCCGCGTCAGCCGCGCGAACGGCACGAGGGCGCGCTCCGCCTCGCCACCCCAGAAGAGCGCGTCGACGAGGCCGGCGAGGGCGTACGGGAGGGCGATCTCGGGTCCGGGCGCCTCGGCGCGCCGCACGGCAGCCTCGGCGGCGCTGGTGCGCACCAGACCGTACGGGAGGGCGGCGAGCCGTCCCACGGCCGCCACGACAGCATCGGGCGAGTCGAGCTCGGACGGCTCGGGCCCGCGCTCGCTCACAGGGGCCGGGCGAGGCGTTCGACGAGCCCGTCCGCGTCGGCCTCGCGACCGTGCGCGCGCAGCAGCGCCACCAGCTCCCCGCCCGCGCTCGAGCGCTCGTCCCGCCGTCGCGCTATCTCGAAGCCCTCCACCGCCGACTCCAGGCTCCAGACGGCGTCCTCGACCTCGCCCGCCGCGGCCTGCAGCCTGCCGGCCAGCCAGAACGCGTGCGCCGCGTCCGCCGGCGCGCCCACCCCGGCGTAGGCCTCGGCGGCCCGCACCGCGAGCCCGACAGCGTCCAGCCCCGTGGCCGCCCGGTGCTCGACCGCGAGTGCCTCGTCTCCCGCCAGCAGGCGGGCCGCCGTGTCGTCGAGGTCGGCGAGCAGCCGCCGGCCGTGACCGCGGTCGCGCTCGCGCAGGTCCGCGCTGACGTCGGGGCGCTCGTCGGCGACGGCGGCGGCGACCTCGGCCCGCAGGGTCGCGACGGCGGCCAGCACCTCCGGCGTCGCACCGCGCCGCTGCGCGAGCGGCGCCCAGGCGACGAGCACGCGCGTGCGCAGCTCGGAGTCGGCCCCACCGGCCGCGAGCCTCGCGACCGCCCGCGCGTAGGCGCCGTGCGCGCCGTCGAGGTCGTGCAGGCCCTGCGCGAGGTGGGCGGCCTCCGCCAGCGCCTCGCCGGCCCTCGCGAGGTGACCCTCGCGCTCCCACGCGGCGGCCGCCTCCTGGAAGCGGGCGGCCGCGTCCTCCGGGCGGTCCTGCGCGAGCGCGGACTCCGCCGTCGCCAGGAGCTCGGGCGCACTCGACGATCGCTCGGCGGCGTCGCCCGGGTCCCGGCCGCCGCCGTCGGGCGCCTCAGGGTCGTCGGGGGTCATGGGCGCGCCGGACACCGACACCGGCGTCACCGCGTCGCCGCCCACCACCCCACCCAGCACCGTGAAGTCGAGCGCGTGCGCGGCCCGTCGCGCGGTTCGGGCACGCGCCAGCGCACGCATCCGCCCGTCACCGCCGTTGCGCTCGTCGAACGCGGTCGCGAGCTCGCGGGCGCGGTCGTCCGCCCACGCGAGGAGCTCGCCCACGGTCGCCGTCGGCACGTCCGGGAGGGCAAGCGGGCGGCTGGGGAGGAGCAGCCCGGCGTCGGATCCCTCGTGCGACGAGGCCTCCCCCGCCGTCGTCATCGCCGTCAGCGCCGTGACGACCGCGGTCAGGAAGCGCAGCCGCCCGAGCGGGGAGTCGGCCCCCACCAGCAGGCGGGCGTCCTGCGTCAGGGCCTCCAGCGCGAGCTCGACCGCGCCGCCACGGGCCAGGAGCTCCAGGCGTCTCGCGCGTGCGGCGACCATGTCGGACTCGGCGTCCGCGAGCGCCGCGACGGCGCGACGGTGCGCGCCGACCGCCTCGCGGGGCTGCCCCAGGTCGAGGCGGGCGAGCGCGAGCACGGCCAGCATGTCGGCCGGTTCGGTCGCGCACCAGCGCGTGGTGGGCGGGACGTTCTCGATGAGGTCGACCGCCTCGGCGAACCGACCCCGGTCCGCCAGGTGCACGGCCCGGTCCCCCAGCTCGCACGCCTCGCACTGCGAGTACGGGTCGCGCGGCGTCGTGCTCCACAGCTCGAAGGCCCGCTCGACGTCGGGGTCCTCGCGGTGCTCGGCCCACCGGTAGGCGGCGTAGGCGACGGCGTCCATGCCGTTGCCCGCCACGGCGTAGCGGCGCTCCATGTCCGCGATCGTCGCGGTGATCGCCGATGCCGGGATCTGCGGCAGCTCCACCAGCCCCGTCACCATCCACTTGAACGACCAGAAGAAGTTCTCCCGGTCGGCCTCGTCGAAGAGCTCGGGGCTCTCGTCCCACAGCCGGATCAGCCGCCGGAAGGGGACGTAGGCCTTCTCGACCTCGCCGCCCCACACGTAGGACTCCACCAGGATGAACAGCCCGAAGGCCAGCGCGGCGCGGGGTCCGGACTCCTCGATCCGACGCACCTGCGCCTCAGCGTTCGCGGTCCGGGCGAGCCCGTAGGGCATCGCCCGCAGCTGCGAGAGCGCCCGGGTCGCTCGCGCGACCTCCGCCTCGCCACCGCCACCGCCCGGCGTCGCACCGCCGTCGTCCGTGGTCATGCGTCGTCCTCCGCGCTCGTGCGGCCCCCGGTCAGCCCGGCCCGCAGGAGCGCGCCGAGGGAGTCGTTGAGCTGCTCGACCTCGCGCGGTCGCAGCCCGTCGCCGGCCAGCATCACGGCCGCGAGGTAGAGCGAGCGGACGCCGGCGGCGGAGACGTCCCCCGGCGGCGCGGCGAGAAGGTCGCGCACGAGCGGCGAGGCGTCGTTCAGCACGAGCCGGCGGCTGCGAGCCGGGGTCGCGAACGTCTCCAGCACGGCGCCCCAGACGTCGTCGGCGGCCTCGGCCTCGCGGCGCAGGTCGCGCTGGTGCTCGCCGTCGCGGTCGCGCAGCAGCATCGCGGGCACCTCCGCCGGCGCGTAGGTGCGCACCAGCACCTCGCAGTCGGCGTCCGCGAGCACCTCGCCAGCGGCGGCGACGGCGTCCATCACCTCCAGCTCGCGCACCGGCGCGAGCGGCACGAGCACGGCCTCGAGGTCGCCCGCGGCGAGCTCGCGCACGCGCCAGCCAGGCCGGGCGCCCAGCAGCCTCAGCAGGTCGGCGTCGTAGACGTAGCCGGCGTTCACGACGACGAGGTTCTGCGCGCGGGCGACGGGCGCCACACGCCGGAACGCCTCGGTGGTGCCGGTGAAGAGGACCTCGCCGGTGCGCTCGCGCACCTGCGCGAGGCTCGCCCCGCCGTCGGTCGTCTCGTACGGCAGCACCCCCGCGACCAGCTCCAGCATCTCGGGATCGGTCAGCGCGAGCGCGCGCAGCGCGAGGTGGTGGGTCTCGACGAACCGCCGGGCGAGCGCCCCGCCGCCGGTCAGCGTCGCACTCGCCCAGGCGCGCAGCTGCGCGGCGAGCGCCTCCTGCGTGGCCACGAGGACCTCGTCGGTGTGCAGCTGCTCGCGCGACGCGGTCGGGTGCAGCTCGGTCGCGTCGACGACGGCGCGCACGAAGAAGGCCCACTCCGGCAGCAGGCCCTCGACGCGCGTGCCCACGAGCATGCGCTTGAGGTGCACCCGGTGGCCGGCGGACCCGGGCGCGGCCGCCGGCAGCAGGAACGCGACCCCGGTCAGTCCCGTGAGGGGGACGGCGAGGTCGATGTGGCCGAGCGGCGTGAACCCGAGGGTGCGCTCGCAGTAGGTCGCGAGCGCCTCACGGCGCGCCGCCTCGCTGGGATAGGTGCGCAGCCAGGGCGGCTCGCCGTCGCCGATCCGGCTCCAGAGCAGCTCGCCGCCGACGGGGACGGCGATCGCGACGTCGAGCGGCAGGAGCGATCCGTACTCGCGCGCGAGCGCGGTGACGGTCTCGTGGGAGAACCAGTGCTCGGCGTCCGGGCGCGCCCGCAGCACCACGCGGGTGCCGACCGGCGTCGCGCCGTCGGGATCGGGCGTCTCGCTCACCTCGAACGTCCCGTCGTCGTGCCCGCGCCACGTGACGACGGCGGACCCCTCGCGCGCCGACCGGGTGACGACCTCGATCGTCTCGGCGACCATGAAGGCCGCCAGCATCCCGATGCCGAACTGTCCGATGTACTCGCCACGGCCGAGCCCGAGATCGGCGTCGCGCTTCGAGCTGCGACCGATGGTCGCCAGGAGCTCGCGCGTCTCCTCGGCCGTCAGCCCCACGCCGGTGTCGACCACCTCGAGGGCGGGCCGTGTGCCGCCCTCGCCCGGGTGCACCGTGAGGCGCACCGTGGCCGGTGCGGCGGGGTCGATCAGCTGCCTCGCCGTGACGGCGTCGACCGCGTTCTGGAGCAGCTCGCGCACGTACACGCGCGGTCCGGAGTACAGGTGTCGCGCGAGCAGGTCGACCATGCCCCGCAGGTCGACCTGGAACGTGTGGGTCACTCGCGCTCGAACTCCGCCCTGGCCGCCGCGGCCTCGCTCGGGTAGGACTCGTCCAGCTGGTCGAAGGCCTGGCCCGACGTCGCGATCGCGCACGCCAGGTGGAGGTCGAGCTGCTCGTCGCTCACGCCGTGCTCGTAGTCCACGGTGTGCTCGGCGTAGACGCCGACGAGGTCGTCCTCGGCACGCACGTAGACCTTCGGCCACAGCTTGTCGGCGTTCCAGGTGTTCACCAGCCGCGTGACGGCGTCCAGCTGGTCGATGCCGACGCGCCGGTTCCAGCGACCGCGGACCTGCAGGTACTCGGAGCTCTGGCCCAGGAGGAAGAAGTAGAACAGGTGACCGTCCCAGTAGCCGCCGACGTCGCCGTCGTCGTCCACGCCGTACTGCGACCCGCGCGCGTCCAGCGTCGCCTTGATGCGGTCGGTCGTCAGCGGCGCCAGTCCGCCGGCGGATGCGGCGTCCTGCGGCTTGGTGAAGAATCCCACGTCCGTGCTCCCTCGCTCCTCCTGGGTGCGCGGCGCGCACCGGCCCCCGCGGGCGGGCGACCCGCTCGGCAGGCTAGCAGCGGGCCCCCCGCGGCCGGGGAACTCGTCCACGGCTGGCGTCCGCCTCTCGCCCGACGCCCGACGGCGCGCCCAGCCTCGGTGCGCGCGGCGCGTGCGACCGGGCGGGTGGCGACCCGGGTGGCACGATGGTGGGCGTGGCCGACCTGACCCAGACCGTGCGGCGCCTGTTCGTCGTCGGCGACGAGCTCGTGGCCGGATTCGGCGATCCCCGGGCCCTCGGATGGGTCGGACGGGTCGTGGCCCGGTCCTCGCCGCAGGACCTCCTCGTGCACACGCTCGCGGTGGCCGGCGAGACCACCACGGGGCTGAGCGCCCGGTGGGAGTCCGAGGTGGCGCGGCGTCGCGGCGGCGGCGAGGCCTCGCTCGTCCTGGCGCTCGGCGCCCACGACCTGGTGGCGGGGACCTCGATGGCCCGCAGCCGCCTCAACCTCGCCAACGTGCTCGACAAGGCGGAGGCGATGCACCTGCCGGTGTTCGTCGTCGGGCCGCCCCCGCGCACCGACCTGCCCGACCAGGCGCAGGCGGCGCTCTCGGCGGCCTTCGCGGACGTGTGCCACCGCCGGCGCGTGCCGTACGTCGAGACCTACCAGCCGCTGGCGACGCACGAGCAGTGGTCGGCGGACCTCGCCTCGACCGACGGCGTGCACCCCGCCCAGGCAGGGCACGGCCTGCTGGCGTGGCTCGTGCTGCACCACGACTGGGCCGGCTGGATCGGCACGGCCGTCGACGAGGTCTGACTCAGCCTCGGTCGGACCACCCGGTCACGACGACCTTGCCGCGCACGCGACCGTCGGCGAGGTCGCGCAGCGCGTCGGGCACGCCCGCCGGGTCCACGACGCGGTCCACGAGCGGCCGCACCCCGGTCGTCACCAGCAGGCGCTGCAGCCGCTCGAGCTCGTCACGGGTCCCCATGGTCGAGCCGACCACCCGGAGACCGCGGAAGAACGTCCGCGTGAGGTCGGCGTCGGGCGCTCCCCGGTCGTCGCACCGGCGACGGCGATCACGCCCCCGGGCGCAGCGCGCGCACCGAGTGGGCCCAGGTCGCCTCGCCGACGGTCTCGACGACGGCGTCCACCTGCTCCGGCAGACGCTCGCCCGAGCCGAAGGCGGCGTGGGCCCCGAGGTCGACGGCGGCCGCCCCGCGAGCCTCGTCACGCGCCGTCACCCACACGCGCAGCCCGGCGGCGCGGGCCAGCAGGATGCTCGCCGTCGCCACCCCGCCGCCACTGCCCTGGATCAGCACGGTCTGACCCGGCCGCAGGTCGGCCGCCGTGAACAGCAGCCGGTAGGCGGTCAGGTAGGCCGTGGGCAGGCACGCGGCGTGCACGGGATCGAGATCCGGGTGACGCGGGACCGTGTTGCCCGGCGGCACCCAGACCTCCTGCGCGAGCGTGCCGGGGTGCTTCTCCGACAGCAGGGTGCGGCGGGGGTCGAGCGTCTCGTCACCGCGCCAGAGCGGGTCCGACACGACGCCGTGCACGATCACCGGCGAGTCGTCGTCGAGCAGCCCCGTGGCGTCGGTGCCCAGCACGAGGGGCAGCTGCTCGGCGCGCAGCCCGACCCCCGCAGGGACCAGACGTCGTGGTGGTTCAGCGAGGCGGCCTCGACGCGCACCCGGACCCATCCGTCCGGCGGCCGGGGCGGTTCGACGTCGAGCGCCGCGGCACCCGCGGCCGGGTCGGTGGGGTGGAACTGCTGGACCACGACGGCTCTCATCGAGCCACCGTACCGACCCCGTCTCGCCCCGGACGCACGAACGGCCACCCGAGGGTGGCCGTCCGGTGGTGCTGTGCTGCGTCGCGCTGTCAGGCGTTGGGGCGCTTGCCGTGGTTGGCCGCGCTGCCCTTGCGAGACTTGCGCTTGCGTCCGCGCTTGCTCATGAGAACTCCTCGGGTACGTCGGTGGTGACGGACCATCGTCCCACACCTGGGACGCGCCCCCGCCGCCGCGGGGTGCTCAGCCGATGCGGCGCACCGTGAGCTGGCTGACGATCCGGAGTCGGAGCTCGTCGGGAGCCTTGGACAGGCACGCCCGTCGCACGAGCAGGCGGACGTGCTCCTCGACGTCGGCGGCCTCGAGGCACGGCTCGCACGTCTCGATGTGCGCCCGCACGACCTCGGCGTCGGGCTCCGCCATCGCGTGGTCCAGGAGCTCGGCCAGGTGGTCCAGCGCCTCCCGGCACTGGGCGCTGATCGCCGGGTCTTCAGACGGCCCTCGTCCTGGCTGCCAAGTCACGATCCCACCTTCATCCCGAGGTCGCGCGCGTGGTCGGCGAGCAGCGTGCGCAGCTGACCGCGACCGCGGTGCAGCCGAGACATCACCGTGCCGATGGGGGTGCCCATGATCTCGGCGATCTCCTTGTAGGCGAAGCCCTCGACGTCGGCCAGGTAGACCACGAGGCGGAAGTCGTCCGAGAGCTGGGCCAGGGCGTCGCGCACCACCGAGTCACCGAGGCGGTCCAGCGCCTCGACCTCCGCCGAGCGCAGGCCGGTCCCGGTGTGGGAGGCTGCGCGCGCGATCTCCCAGTCCTCCACGCCGTCGGCGTCCGACTGCAGCGGCTCGCGCTGCTTCTTGCGGTAGGAGTTGATGTAGGTGTTCGTCAGGATGCGGTACAGCCACGCCTTCAGATTCGTGCCGGGGCGGAACTGGTGGAACGAGCCGTACGCCTTCGCGAACGCCTCCTGCACGAGATCCTCGGCGTCGGCGGGGTTGCGCGTCATCCGCATCGCGGCGCTGTAGAGCTGGTCGAGGTGCGGCAGCGCATCCGTCTCGAAACGCAGCGTGCGCTCCGCGTCGGTCTCGCTCTCGCGCACGTCCGGCTCGGCGGCGTCCTCGACGGCGACGTCGGGCACGACCGGCCGCCTCGTGACCTCGGCCGACGGCGCACCGCCGGCGACGGGGCCGTTGGTCGCGGGCTCGTCGGTGTTCGCGGCGGGGACGCTGCCGGGGTCGTGCGAGGAGGCGTTCATCATCCACCAGCCTACGGCGGCGACGTCGAGCGCGCGGCCGTCCGATCCGGCCGGCGCACCGGCACGGGTCGCCGCCGTCGAGGGGGCGTCGGTCGTCTGTCTCACACCCGGGCCAACGCGGCCGCCCCGACGTGCATTCCCCCGACCGCACCCCGGGCGCCCCCGCCGCCGCGTCCCGCCGGGGTGGCAGGACGCTCGCCTTTGACGCCGGTCTGCGGTAGGCATGATCCATGCTGATTCGTCGTGTGGCCCGACCCCTGCTGGCGTCCGTCTTCGTCGCCGACGGCTGGCGCGCGCTGCGCCACCCCGCGCAGGAGATCGAGCACCTCCCCGGGGCGCGCAAGCAGCTGACCGTGCTGGCCGAGCGGGCCCCCGTGCCGCTGAGCGCCGACGTCGTCGTCCGCGCCGCCGGCGCGACGAAGATCGTCGCCGGCGTGCTCCTGGGCCTCGGTGTCGCACCGCGCGCGGCGGCGACCGTCCTGACCGTCCTGCACGTGCCGACCCTCGCCGCGGCGCACCCCTTCTGGGAGACGAAGGGCGAGACGCGGCGCGAGCACGTCGCCGGCCTCGTGCGCGACGGCGCGGTCCTCGGCGGTCTGCTCCTGGCCGCGGCGGACACGGCCGGCAAGCCCTCGCTCGGCTGGCGCCTCGACGCCGCCCGCACGACCACGGCGAAGAAAGCCACGACGCACGCCAGGCACGCGCGCCGCACGGCCAAGGTGGCCAAGGTCGCCGCGAAGCAGGCCGCCGCGCGCGTCCCCGACAAGGCGAAGTTGGCCCTGCACGAGGTCACCGACCGCGTCTGAGTCCCGCGCGGGGCGCCGCCCTGCGCTCCGCCCGTCGACTCCGCTCCACTACCCTGGCAGGCGTGACCGCACCGTCCTGGGCAGCCCCGCACGCCACCACGCCGCTCGACGCGACCGTCGAGGTCCCGGGGTCGAAGTCGCTGACGAACCGCTACCTGCTCCTCGCCGCGATCGCGGCGGAGCCCACGCACCTCGTGGCACCGCTGCACTCACGTGACAGCGCGCTCATGATCGAGGCGATCCGTGCGCTGGGCGCGGGCGTCGCCGTCGAGCCCGGCGGCGACGTCCACGTCACCCCCGCCGCCACGATCACGGGCGGCGGGACGATCGACGTCGGTCTCGCGGGCACCGTCATGCGGTTCGTGCCCCCGCTCGCCGCCCTGGCCGACGGCGACGTCCACCTCGACGGCGACGCGCGTGCCCGCGAGCGCCCCATGGCGGCCGTGACACGCGCGCTCGGCGCCCTCGGCGTCGCCGTGACGCACGACGGCGAGCCCACCGACGCCTTCCCCCTCACCGTGCACGGCACCGGCGGCCTCGAGGGCGGCGAGATCGAGATCGACGCCTCGAGCTCGAGCCAGTTCGTCTCGGCGCTCCTGCTCGTCGCCCCGCGGATGCGGAACGGGCTCACCCTCACGCACGTCGGCGACACGCTGCCCAGCCAGCCGCACATCGACATGACGCTGGCGGTCCTGCGCGAGCGCGGTGTCGAGGCTCGCGAGCTCGGCCACGGGCGCTGGCGCGTCGAACCCGGAATGGTCGCCGGCGGGCGCGTCGTCGTCGAGCCGGACCTGTCCAACGCCGGACCGTTCCTGGCCGCGGCGCTCGCCGCCGGCGGGACGGTGCGCGTCCCGCGGTGGCCCGCCACCACCACGCAGCCGGGTGACGACCTGCGCGACATCCTGACGGCGATGGGCGCGCGCGTCGTCCTCGACGGGGACACCCTCGCCGTCACCGGGACGGGGACGCTGCGCGGCCTCGACCTCGACCTCTCCCGCGCCGGGGAGCTCGCGCCCACGCTGGCCGCGCTCGCCGTCCTGGCCGACTCCCCGACGCGGCTGCGCGGCATCGGTCACCTGCGGGGCCACGAGACCGACCGCCTGGCCGCCCTCGTCACCGAGATCACCCGCCTGGGCGGGTCCGCCCACGAGCTCCCGGACGGCCTCGCCATCGACCCGGCGCCCCTGCACGGCGCCGTCGTCGAGACCTACCACGACCACCGGATGGCGACCTTCGGCGCCGTCGTCGGGCTCGCCGTCGCGGGGGTCGAGGTGCTCGACGTCGCCACCACCGCCAAGACGCTGCCCGACTTCCCCGGCATGTGGCGCCGGATGCTCGCCCCCGGCGGGACGCCGACTGCGTGAGGGCGCGCGACTGGGACGAGTCCGACGTCCGGGTGCGACCCGGCCGCCGCGGGAGCCGTCCGCGCACCAAGCAGCGTCCCTCGCACGCCGACGCGGTTGCGGGTCTCGTGACGGCGGTGACGCGCGGACGCTACGACGTCCTCGTGGGTGACCGGGCGGTCACGGCCGTCGCCGCGCGCGAGCTGGGCCGTGGCGGTGTCGTCGTGGGCGACGAGGTCGCCGTCGTCGGT
Organism: Litorihabitans aurantiacus; assembly: GCF_030161595.1. NCBI lineage: Bacteria > Bacillati > Actinomycetota > Actinomycetes > Micrococcales > Beutenbergiaceae > Litorihabitans > Litorihabitans aurantiacus. The sequence goes on along the minus strand of NZ_BSUM01000001.1, from coordinate 684,193 downwards.
GACCTGACGGGTCGCGACGGGTCGCTCGCCCGCATCGTGCGGGTGCAGGAGCGGCGCACGCTGCTGCGCCGGTCCTCGGAGGACGTCGGCGGCATCGAGCGGGCGCTCGTCGCGAACGCCGACCAGCTCGTCGTCGTGACCGCGCTGGCCGACCCCGAACCCCGCACGCGCATGGTCGACCGCTGCCTCGTGGCCGCGTTCGAGGCCGGGATGGACGCGCTGCTGTGCCTGACCAAGGCGGACCTCGCCGACCCCGCGCCGTTCCTGGAGCACTACACCCCGCTCGACGTGCCCGCGGTCGTCACCCACCGCGACGCCGTCGACCGCAGCGTGATCCTCGGGGCGCCCGAGGTCGCGGAGCGCCTGCGGGGGCGCACCTCGGTGCTGGTCGGCCACTCCGGCGTCGGGAAGTCGACCCTCGTCAACGCCCTGGTCCCCACCGCCTCGCGCGCCGTCGGCCACGTGAACGCCGTCACCGGCCGCGGCCGGCACACCTCCACCACCGCGGTCGCGCTCGCGCTGCCCGACGGCGGATGGGTCATCGACACCCCCGGCGTGCGCTCGTTCGGCCTCGGGCACGTGGACGACGACGACGTCGTCGCCGCGTTCGCCGACCTCGCCGAGGTCGTCACCGCCTGCCCGCCGCGCTGCACGCACCTCGAGCGCGCCCCCGGGTGCGCGCTCGACGCGTGGCTCGCGCGCCCCGGCTCCGACGCGCGCGAGGCGGCGCGCGTGGAGTCGCTGCGCCGGGTCCTGGCCTCGCGCCGTCCCGACCCCGACGCCTACCCGACCTCGACCCCGTGAGGACCCTCGATGACCAGTGACGCCACGGCCGCAGGCTCCGACCTCGCCGACGACCTCGCGCTCGCGCTCGCGATCGCCGACGCGCTCGACGCCGTCACGCTGCCCCGCTTCGGCGCCCTCGACCTGAAGGTGGACGCCAAGCCCGACACCTCCCCCGTGTCCGACGCCGACCTGGCCGCCGAGCGGACGGCGCGGGCGATCGTCGCGGAGCAGCGGCCGGACGACGCCGTGCTCGGCGAGGAGTTCGGCGGGACCGTCGCGCCGACGGGGCGGCAGTGGATCATCGACCCGATCGACGGCACCAAGAACTTCGTGCGCGGCGTCCCCGTCTGGGCGAGCCTCATCGGGTTGGCCGTGGACGGGGAGATGCGCGTCGGCGTCGTCAGCGCGCCGGCCCTGCAGCGGCGGTGGTACGCGGCGACCGGCGCCGGCGCGCACGTCGTGGTCGCCGGTGCGCCCGCGCGGCGCCTGGCCGTCTCCGGCGTCGCCGACCTCGACGACGCGTCGCTGTCGTACGCGAGCCTGGACGGCTGGGCCCAGCGCGGCGAGCTCGAGCGCTTCACCGGGGTGCTGGCGCGGTGCTGGCGCACGCGCGGGTACGGCGACTTCTGGTCCTACATGATGGTCGCCGAGGGCAGCGTCGACGTCGCGGTCGAACCCGAGCTCGAGGTGTACGACATGGCCGCCCTGGTCCCGATCGTGACCGAGGCGGGCGGGACGTTCACCTCGCGCGCGGGGCGCCCGGGCCCGTGGGACGGCGACGCGCTGGCGACGAACGGGGTGCTGCACCCGCAGCTGCTGTCGGCCCTGGGGCGCTGAGCCGCCGGCTGCCGCGGCGCCCGCGCCGGTCCTCCGCCGTCAGGCGCCGGTGACGAGGTGGGCCCGCTCGCTCGGGTCGAACCAGAGCAGGTCGATCTCACCGAGGGCGTCGAACGCGTCGTCGTCCGCCAGCGCCGCCGCGACGGCGTCCGCCGCCTCGGGCTCGTCCAGGTGCAGGCTGACGACGCAGGCCCACGGCACGGCCGGGACGACGCCGACGACGGCCGCGAGGTCCGCCAGGTCGGCGGGGACCGGCGCGAACGCGACGTCGGAGACCTCGAGAGCGACGACGACCCGACGCCGGGGCTCACCCGGGGCGTCGGCCAGGCGCAGGACGGCCAGGTCGGTCGCCGACAGGAAGGCCGACAGCTCGAGGCCCTCCTCGTCCTCCTCCGGCAGCGCGGCGCGCAGCGCCGGGGTGACGGCGCAGGCCGGACGCGGGCCGAGCTCGGGGCGGGCGAGGTCGCCGAGGGTGGCGGGGACGTAGAGGCGCACGGGACCAGTGTCGCAGCAGGCCTCGCCGACCCGCGTCTCATCACCGGGGCGGTTCGTCACCCGGCCGTTCGCTCACCCGGCCGGTCATGCACCCGGCCGCTCGCCACCCGGAGGCCGTGGCTCCCGGCCGCGACGCCTCCCGGTCGAGCGGCGCGCCGGGCCCCGTGCGGTCACCCTCGCGACCTCGGTCGTCGCCTCGGGCGCTCCCGACTCGCGGAGGTGGTCAGCGAGCGCCGCGTAGGACCGCCGCGCCGCTGAACGCGGCGCGGCCTCGCGCAGGGCCGCCCCCGCCAGGAGCGCGTCGTCGAACGCGTCCTCCTGCGGCACCCCCACCACGGGTGGGACGCCCGCGAATCGTTCGACGGCCCTGGCCACGGCGGCGTCCGCGCCGGCGCGACGCCCGCCACGCACCCGGGTGGTCACCAGGTGGCGGGGTGCCGCGACCTCCTCCGCGTCGAGCTCGGCGAGCGCGCCGACGGCCCGTCGCAGACCCACCGGGTCCGACCCCGCGACCACCACCACGTCGTCGGCCGCGCGCAGGGCCGAGCGCGTGGCCGCCCACCGGTCGGCGCCGCGCTGGGGAGCCGGTTCCAGGCCCGCGGCGACGTCGACCACGACCCAGGCGGCGCTGCGGCGCAGCGCCGGCCAGACCAGGTCGAGGTGGTCGCCGACGAGCTCGCGCCAGCGGTCCGCGCGCGTCAGGCCCGGCAGGAGCAGCACGCCCGAGGGGAGCCGGCGGGCGCGGTCGAGCACCGTCACCGTCTCGAGCACCCCCTGGCCGGCGGCCCGGCACAGCGCCGCGAGCCCCGCCGTCTCCTCCACGACCCCGAGCACCTGCGTCAGGCTCGGCGCCACGGAGTCCGCGTCCACGAGCATCGTGGGTCCGTGCAGCGCCAGCTCGGCGGCGACGTTGACGGCCGTGACGCTCCGTCCGGGAGCCCCGTGGCCGCTCCACACGACGACGAGGCGCCCGTCGGGTGCGAGGAGCGATCCGGGGTCGTCGGGGACCAGGGGCGCGGCGTCGGCCCGCGCACCGCCCGAGGGGCCGTTGCCCCCCGGACCGGCGCGACCAGGACCGTCCGAGCCCGCGCGGCGCGCGAGGAGCGCAGCGATCACGGTGACGAGCCGCTCCCCCAGCCCCTCGCCGTCGGGCACGACGGCGTCCGCACCGATCGCGAGCGCCCGCGGCGCGTCCGCCGCCGGGACCACGAGGACGCTGGCGACGCCGCACCGCCGCACCGCCGCAGCAGCGCGGCGCGTGACGCGTCGACACCGCGCCCGAGGTGGAACACGGCGACCTCGCCCACCCCCGACTCCGCGGCGGCGGTCAGCTCGGCGAGATCGGCACAGCGCCGCAGCACCCGCGCCGGTGACCCGGGCGCGCCGAGCCGGGCCACGACCTCGGGCTCGGTGGGTCCCTCCAGCCACACGAGGGCACCGGGTGCCACGCTCAGCTCCCCGGGCGCTCGACGAGGGTCACCGCGCCGCCGTCCGCCTGCACGGCGAGCACGGCCGGGACGACCGCGGGGTCCACGAGCACGCGGGCGACCCTGCCGCTGCCGCTGCGCAGCAGCCCGGAATCCTCCTCGACGCCCAGGACCTGGGCACCGTCCGCGATCTGCTGCGGCTCGCCCTCACCGGGGCGGGGCAGCGACCACAGGTCGACGAGGACGCCGGGCTCCACCACGACACCGGTCGGGACGGGGACCGTGACCGGACGGCCGTCCACGTCGGCCGCGACACCGAGCGCGGCGGACGGTACGAGCTCGCCCGCGCCCACGAACGAGACGGCGACGCTCCCCGGCACGACGTCGGCCGCCGTCAGGTAGACGCCCTCGTCCCCCTCCCAGGCGACCGCGACGCTCCGCAGGTCCTCGCTGCTGACGGGGTCGCCGGGCGCGAGGTCGTGCCGGGCGACCCACATCTGCTCACCCGACGCGGCGCGGTCCAGCGCCCAGCTGCCCAGCGCGACGGACCCCACCACCAGCAGGATCCCGACGCCGAAGCGCGGGCTTCGCCACGCCGGCGGGCGGCGCGACGTCACGGCGGGCAGCACCTGCTGCGCCCCGACGGACTGTTCTCCGGCACGACCGGATCGACGAGCCACGTGCACCCCCTGCTGCTAGCCCTGTGGCGGACATCGTGCCACGCCCGCCACCGTGCGGGGCAGTTCTCCACAGGTGGTGCGGTCGACGCGCGCCTTCGGGCGTGCGGTGTCAGACTAAGGAGCATGCCCGAACGGATGCTGACCCTGGCCGATGTCGCCGAGATCCTCGACATCACCGTCCCGACCGCGCGCGCCCTGGTCCGTCAGGGCGAGATCCAGGGCTTCCAGGTCGGCGGACGCGGGATGTGGCGCGTCGAGGCGAAGGAGCTCGACGCGTACGTCGACCGCGAGAAGGCGGCCGCAGCCGCGCGCCGGACGGCGCTACAGCGCGACTGAGCTGATCGCCGCGAACGGGATGCTCACGGCGTCACCGTTCTCGACCACGTCGACGTGGTCGGGCCCCACCCGGTCGATCTCACCGACCACCACGCGAGCGGTCGTCACCACGCGCACCACCCGTTCTCGCTCCGCGACACCGCGCAGCACGTGCGCCAGCGTCAGCCGGGCCTCCGCACCCGCCCCCTCGAGGGCCGACCGCCCGGCACCCTGCACCCACCGCACGGCGGCCGCCGGCACGAGCACGTCCCGCTGCGCCGTCGCCACCACGAGGTAGGCGGGCGCCAGGTCCTCGAGCACACCCGTCACGTGCTCGTCGGCCGTCCCCACGGACACGGTCCTCCCGACGACGGCGCGCAGCCGGTCCACGAGCGGGATGCGGCCCTGCTCCGCCTCCAGGAGCTCGGCGCCCTCGAGCTCGCCGTCCGCACGCTCGGCGGCGTCGGCCTGGGACTCCAGGTCCTCGAACAGCTCGTGCCATCGCATGGCCGTACTGTTCCACACCCCTTGACTCGTGTGGCGACGTCCGACATTCTTCTGTGACGTCAAACAGCGTCAAACGCAGGGGTGGACATGACACGCGACGACCGACGATCGACACACGATCACACCGCGGGCAGGAGCACGCCCGGCACCCGCCTGCTGCTGAGTCTCGCCGTGGCCGCGGGTGCCGCAACCGTGGGAGCCCTGCTCGCACTGACGTGGGACGGCGAGCCCGGCACGGTCGAGGAGCTCGTGGTGCAGGGCCTCCGCGTCGTGGGTGTCGCGACGAGCGGCTGGTACCTGGTGGCCGGTCTCCTCGCCGCCGTCACCCTCGGGCTCGAGGGTCTCGGCGGGGGCTGGCGCACGGGTCGGACGCTCGTGCGGCGCTTCGGCCCACGCCTCGTCCAGCGGCTCGTGGGAGCGAGCGCCGTCGCCGGCGTGTCGCTCGCCGCCCTCGTCGGTCCGGCGTCCGCGGTCCCCGACGACCTGACGGTCGGTCCGGTGGTCGCCGCACCGGCGGCCACGGCGCCGGACCCGACGTCGACGGATCCGGTCACCCCCGTCCACGTCCCGCCGGTCGCGGTCGGCGGCGCGACCCCCGAGATCTCGCGACCCACCGCCCCGGTGGACCGGCCGGCCGCAGTCGTCCCCGTCGACGACCCGTCACCCGCACCCTCGCTCAAGGGCCGCGTCCTCGCGGACCCCGGGACACCGGACGACACCACCGCTCCGGCTCCGGCTTCCGCTCCCACTCCGGCGAGCCCCGCGCCCGCACCGGCGCCGCCGCCGGCCGCGGGCGAGGAACCACCGCCGGCCACCGCGATCGACGGGAGCGCGGCCGAGGCGATGTACACGGTCGTCGCGGGCGACTCGCTCTGGCGGATCGCGCAGGACTGGGCCGGGCCGGACGGCCCCACCGGCTGGCAGGACTGGTACGACGCGAACCGCGACGTCGTCGGCCCCGACCCCGACCTCATCCACCCCGGAGCGCAGCTGCGGGCACCGGCGGGGGCCACCCCCGCCGCCACCGCGTCGCCCGAGACCCCGACCCACGACTAGGAGCAGCCATGTCCGCACTTCCGTCGCACCCCGACGTCGCCGGTGAGCAGCTTCCCGCCCCCTCCCCGGTTCCCCTGCACCCGCACCGGGGGCCGGGTCTCACCCCCGTCGTGCCGATCGCCGCCGCACCGGGCCGCGCCCGCGCGAACCACGCCGACAGCGTCACGGATCCCACCCGCTGGTTCGGGTCGTTCGCACTCGCCGTCGTCCAGGTCCTGGCCGGCGGGCGGCCCGCCCAGCAGCTCGTGCGCTGGGTGACGACCGAGATCTACGGGTCCGTCGCACGCCGCGCCGGCCTGCACGTCAGGCTGCACGGCCGCCCCACCCGCCCGGCGCACGGCCGCGTGCTCTCGGCCCGGGCGGACACCACGCGACCCGGGGTCGTCGAGGTCTGCGCCGTCGTCCACGACGGTCGGCGCGTGCGCGCCGTCGCCGGCCGGATGGAGCTCTTCCGGGGGCGCTGGCGCGTCGTCGAGCTCCAGGTGGGATGACCTGGACCGCCCCGGTGGGGCGCGCGGCGATCCGAGGTGTCGACGACGACGCCCCCGACCCGCTGCTCGCGGGTCGGGGGCGTCGTCGTGCGTCGGTGCGGATCAGCGCTTCTTGGCCTGCTTGGCCGCGCGGCGGCGCTCCTCGCGGTTGACCGACGCATCGTCGGTTCCGGTGCCCGTGTCGGTTCCCGGGGCCGGGCGACGGCTCGCGCCGCGGGGCGAACCGGAGACGAACGCCGAACCGTCCTCCGACGGCGCCGAGTACTGCAGGCGCGTGGGCCGCTCCGGGGCCTCGAGCCCGAGCGCGGCGTCGACGTCCTCCGCGGGTGCGGGCGACGGCGCGGCGGGAGCCTCGTCCGTCGCGGCGCCGTCGGCGTCGGCGTCCTCGGCCGCGGCGTCCTGCGCCCCCTCGACCGTGGCGACGGCGGGCTCGGCGGCGGGTTCGGGCGCCTTGACCTCGAGGTGGTAGACGTAGCCGACCGCCTCCTCCTTCACGGCCTCGTTCATCGCGTTGAACATCTGGAAGCCCTCGCGCTGGTACTCCACCAGCGGGTCGCGCTGCGCCATCGCCCGCAGCCCGATGCCCTCCTTGAGGTAGTCCATCTCGTACAGGTGCTCGCGCCACTTGCGGTCCATGACCGACAGCACGACGCGTCGCTCGACCTGGCGCATGACGTCGGAGGTCAGCTGCTCCTCGCGGCGCTCGTAGGCCAGCTGGGCGTCCGAGCGGATCTCGCGCACGAGGGCGTCACGCGTGAGACGGTTCTTGCCGCCCGCCTGCTCCACGACCTCCTCCACCGTGAGCGAGATCGGGTAGAGGGGCTTGAGGAGGTTCCACAGCTCCTCCAGGTCCCACGTCGCCGGGTCGTTGTCCGCCGTGACGGACTCGACGGCGTCGGTCAGGACGTCGTCGACGAAGCCCTGCACCTGGTCGGAGAGGTTCTCCCCCTCGAGCACGCGGCGGCGGGTGCCGTAGATCGCGGCGCGCTGGCGAGAGAGGACGTCGTCGTACTTCAGGACGTTCTTGCGGATCTCGAAGTTGCGGGCCTCGACCTGCCCCTGGGCGCTCTGGATGCCGCGCGAGACGATCTTCGACTCGAGCGGGACGTCCTCGGGGTAGGCCGAGGAGCTCATGAAACGCTCGGCGAGACCCGAGTTGAACAGGCGCATGAGGTCGTCCTGCATCGACAGGTAGAAGCGGGACTCACCGGGGTCGCCCTGACGCCCCGAACGACCGCGCAGCTGGTTGTCGATACGACGCGACTCGTGCCGCTCGGTCCCGAGCACGTAGAGCCCACCGAGGTCCACGACCTCGTCGTGCTCCGCCGCCACGGACTCCTTGGCTGCCTCGAGCGCCTCCGGCCACGCCTCCTCGTACTCTTCCGGCGTCTCCGCCGGGCTGAGCCCGCGGTCGGCGAGCGCCGCGACGGCGATGTGCTCGGCGTTGCCGCCGAGCATGATGTCCGTCCCGCGGCCGGCCATGTTGGTCGCGACCGTGACGGCGCCCTTGCGGCCCGCCATCGCGACGATGGCGGCCTCGCGCGCGTGGTTCTTGGCGTTCAGGACCTCGTGCGGCACACCCTGGCGCTTGAGGCGCACCGCGAGCGCCTCCGACTTCTCCACCGACGTGGTGCCCACGAGCACGGGCTGACCCGCGGCGTGGCGGGCGACGATGTCCTCCACGACCGCCGTCGTCTTGGCGTCCTCGGTGGTGAAGACGAGGTCGGGCTGGTCGATGCGCTGCATGTCCCGGTTGGTCGGGATCGGCACCACGCCCATCGTGTAGGTGTTCTGGAACTCCGCGGCCTCGGTCATCGCGGTACCGGTCATGCCGGAGATCCGGTTGTACAGGCGGAAGTAGTTCTGCAGCGTGATCGTGGCGAGCGTCTGGTTCTCGGCCTTGATCTGGACGCCCTCCTTCGCCTCGATCGCCTGGTGCATGCCGTCGTTGTAGCGGCGGCCCGCGAGCACGCGGCCGGTGTGCTCGTCGACGATGAGCACCTCGCCGCGGATCACGACGTAGTCCTTGTCGCGCTTGAACAGCTCCTTCGCCTTGATGGCGTTGTTGAGGAAGCCGATGAGCGGGGTGTTCAGGGACTCGTAGAGGTTCTCGATGCCGAGGTGGTCCTCGACCTTCTCGATGCCGGGCTCGAGCACGCCGACGGTGCGCTTCTTCTCGTCGACCTCGTAGTCGGTCTCGCGGTCCATGCGCCGCACCACGCGGGCGAACTCGGCGAACCACTTGTTCGTGTCGCCCGAGGAGGGGCCCGAGATGATGAGCGGCGTCCGGGCCTCGTCGATGAGGATCGAGTCGACCTCGTCGACGATGACGAAGTTGTGGCCGCGCTGCACGAGCTCGGCGGTGGTCCACGCCATGTTGTCGCGCAGGTAGTCGAAGCCGAGCTCGTTGTTCGTGCCGTAGGTGATGTCGGCCGCGTAGTGGCCGCGGCGCTCGTCCGGCGTCTGCCCCGCGAGGATCACCGAGGAGCTCATCCCGAGGAAGCGGTAGACGCGGCCCATCAGCTCGCTCTGGTACTTCGCGAGGTAGTCGTTGACCGTGACGACGTGGACGCCCTTGCCCGAGATCGCGTTGAGGTAGGCGGGCAGCGTGCCGGTGATCGTCTTGCCCTCACCGGTCTTCATCTCGGCGATGTTGCCGAGGTGCAGCGCCGCGCCACCCATGAGCTGGACGTCGTAGGGGCGCTGACCCAGCGTGCGCTTCGCGGCCTCGCGCACGACGGCGAAGGCCTCCGGCAGCAGCGCGTCGAGGCTCTCGCCGTCCGCGTGGCGCTGCTTGAAGACGTCCGTCTCCTCGCGGAGGTCCGCGTCGGTCAGGTCCGAGAACGAGTCCTCGAGCGCGTTGACCTGGGCGGCGATCCCGTGCAGCTTCTTGAGGATGCGGCCCTCGCCCATGCGAAGGACCCGGTCGAGGATGGAGACCACGCTTTGCTCCCAGGTTGGTGACGTGCCCGCGGCGCGGGCCTGACGCCCCCGGCACGAGGGACGCCCACCCATCGTAGGCGTCCCCCGCGCATCCTCCGGGTCGATCAGCTGGTGGGTGCCGCCTCGGCGTCGAGGCGGATCACGCCGTAGGTCCAGCCGTGACGGTGGTAGACGACGGCGGGCTGCCGCGTCTCGGCGTCGATGAACAGGTAGAACGGGTGGCCGGCGAGCTCCATCTCGTCGATGGCGTCCTCGACGCTGACGGGTGACGTGCGGTGCACCTTCTGGCGCACGACGACGGGCGAGTCCCCCAGCTGGGCCTCCACCGCGACGTCCGGCTCCGTCGGTGCCGTGTTCACGTCCTGCTCGGGCGCCTCCTGGGGCGCCGGCGCGATCGCCGCGTCGAGCGCCGCGAGCGCCTCCTCGGCCGCGACCGGGGCCTTGCCCTCGCGGCGGGCCGCCTTGCCCTTGCGACGGTCGTGCGAGCGCCGCAGCCGCTCGATGAGCTTCGTCGTCGCGACGTCGAGCGCCGCGTAGCGGTCGGAGGCGCTGGCCTCGGCGCGGACCACCGGTCCCCTGTCCCGGACGGTGAGCTCGATGCGCTCGCTGGAGGCGGCCTGCCTCGGGTTGGGCTCGTGGCTGATCTCGACGTCGACCCGCTGCGCGTACGGCGCGAGCTGGGTGACCTTGGACAGCTTGTCCTCGACGTGCTTGCGGAACCGGGGTGCGACCTCGGTGTGCCGACCGACAACGACGATTTCCATGGGACTACCTCCGTGGATCTCCGGCGCGTGGCGCCGGGTCGTGCGTGCTGGGGCCACCCTCACGGGTGGATGGGGACGGGCATCACCCCCGTCGCGGGCGCTGCTCGCCGTCGTCCGCCTCGGTGCGGTGCGATCGTGGTGCGCTCCATGGATCGACGTTAGTGCACGCGGGAGCGCCGCGGCGCGACCGGTGGCGGACCGACCGCTGCCCGGGACGGCGTCCCGGGCACCCTGATCCGCGCCCCCGCGACGCTCACCGAGCCGGCGGCCGCCAGGACGACCGCACCCACCGGCGCGCCGCCCGCGGCCCGTACGGCCGCGACGCACCGCGACAGCGTGGCGCCCGTGGTCAGGACGTCGTCGACGAGCAGCACCACCCGTCCCGTCAGATCGATCCGCGCGCCGACGCCGGGGCCTCGCCCCGCGCCGCGCCGCGCCGGCGCGGACCGTCGTCCGCCCCGCGCCCTCCGGGAGCCGGCCGCGTGGTGCGGTGCCGCCCCGCGCCGCCGGAGCGCGCTCACGACGCGCGCGGGCGTCCCGGCGTCGGCGACCGCGCGGGCGACGGCGTCCGCGAGCCGCACCACCGGCGGTCGTCCGCGCAGGACCCGACCCCAGCCCGACGGCGCGGGGACCACCCAGACCTCGGGCGCCCCCGCACCGGCCCCCGGGAGACCGACGGCGTCCCCGGCGCCGGAGGCGCCGCACCGTCGAGCAGGCCGTGCGCGAGCGCCACCGCGGTGACTCCTGCGGTCGCCGCGGCCAGCACGCCGTCGACGTCCCGACGACCGCCGAGCTTCCACGCGAGCACGACGTGACGCAGCTCGTCGCGGTAGGTGCCGAGACCCCACACGCGCAGGCCGTCCGGGAGGTCGGGTGCGGCGCCGTCGACCCGCCGGGGATCGGCGAGCAGCGCCGTGCACGGTCCGCAGAGCGTCACGTCGACGCGGCCGCACCCGGCGCACGCCAGCGGGACCGCCAGCCTGGCGACCTCGTACGCCAGCGAGCGCACCACGTCCACCGCGCGGCGCCTCCGCCGCGCGTCGTCGTCGGCGCGGGCGGCGGCGGGCGGGTGTCGCGAGCTCATCGCCCCACCGTGCCCGCCGCGCGGCCGGTCGGCACGACGCGCGGGCCGTCCGTGGACGCACCGCACCCCGGAGCGCCCGGGGGACAGCGCGTCTCAGCCCGGGTAGGCGGGATCGGTGACCCCGGCAGCGAGCTCCTCCCACCGCAGCGACACACGCCCGAGCAGTCGTCCGTCGGCCGTGGACAGGACGAGCTCCCCCAGGCCGTTCCCCCCGGCGATGGCGACGGCCTGCGTCGTCGTGGACACCTGGGACACGGGCCCGGTGACGAGCGCCGACCGCACACCCGGCACGGCGCCCTCCTCGGTGGCGGCCAGCACCGCGACCTCCGACCCGGAGACCCACACCGCGCCGTAGCCGGCCGCGAGGTCGTCCAGGAGGACGGGGCCGTCCACGACCCGCAGCGGGACGCCGTCGCGATCCCGCACGAGGGCGACGACCCGCACGCGCGTCAGTCCCTCGCGCTCGGTCGTGACCGCGGCCCGCGTGCCGTCGCGGGAGAGTCGCACCTGGACGACGTGTCCCACCAGGGGGTCCGCCTCGACCGCCACGGTGGTGCCGTCGGGACGCACCGCCGTCAGCTCGCCCTCGTTGTCGTGCTCGCCGGTGAGGATCCAGCCCCAGCGGTCCTGCGTCGGCGCCAGGAGGTCGCGCCCGGTGGCCAGCACCGAGACGGCGCCGGACGGCGAGACGTGCAGCAGCCGGTCGCCGTCCTGGAGCACCGCGACCCCGTCCTGCTCGCGGTAGGCGGGCGCGGGTCGCGAGAGTCCCGGCGGCAGGGGTGGCGGGGGCGACGCGGTCGCGGGCGGGGTCGGGGTGGCCGTCGCCCCGGACGACGGCGTGGCCGCACCGGCAGCGTCCGCGCCGGACGGGTCGGTCGCGTCGCCCGGATCGGAGGGGTCGGTCGGCACGCCGTCGCCGTCCGCCTCGTCCCCGCTCCCGACGTACGGCTCCACGACCCCGTCGGTGACCACGACCAGCTCGCCGTCGGCGAGCCCCACCAGCCGGTCCGGCACGACGTCGTCGGCACGCGTGGGCCGCGGGAGGTCCGCCCCGGGCTCGAACGGGTTGCCGTCCAGCCACAGCGACACGCCGCTCACCCCCGTGATCGAGCGCAGCGTCGCGTCCACCTGGGCGTACAGCTGCGTCCGGCCGACCTCGTCGAGGTCGCCGGCGCCGGTCAGCCGCACCTCGGCGACCTGGCTCCCGTCCTCGACCGTGACACCGGCACCGGGCTGCTCGAGAGTGATGCCGGACCCCGCCCTGGTCGTGACCGCCGGCGCGAGCCAGTCCGCCGGCCCCGTGAGCAGGCGATCGAGCGCGTAGGAGACGGCGTTGCGCGTGGGGACGAACCGGACGTCCGGCACGAGGGAGCCGCCGTCGGGGGTGAGGAACATGACCGGGGCCGAGCGGAACACGTTGCCGAACGCGACCTCCGACAGGAGCAGCCCGCTCGGCAGCGAGTCGATGCGCCACTGCCCGTCCACGCGCACGAGCTCGTAGGTGAGCTCCGAGGCGGTCGCCGACGTCGTGGCGGTGTAGACGCCCCGCTGGTCGACGTCGGCCACGGCCTCGACCCCGAGGCGCACCTGGACCCGCTCCAGCTCCTCGATCTGAGCGGTCCCGAGCGACTCGCCCGGCCCGGGCTCACCGACGCCCTCGTCCGCACCGCCCCCGGCGCCGTCGGCGGCATCGGTGTCGGTGTCGGATCCCGACCCGTCCGCCCCGCCGGACCCGCCCGTGTCACCCGTGTCCGCCGTCGCGCCCCCTCGGGCAGCGTGACGACGGGGATCTGCGGCGAGTCGTTGGCGGACACCACGACCTGCGCCAGCGGCAGCCAGCTCCGGCCGGCCCCCGCGGTCAGGAACGAGCGCGCCACCTCGAAGTCGTTGTCCCCCGACAGTCCGGCGGCGCCCGCCTGCAGGAACCCGTCGACGATCTCGGTGGGCTCGGCGTCGGCCACCGGCCCGCTCGCCTCGTAGCGGATGACGCCCGACGTCGGCGCCTCCGTCATCCCCGTCTCCACCGGCCCCGAGGTCGGCAGCGAGGTGCACCCGCCGACGCCGAGCGCGAGGGCCAGCGCGACGCCGAGACGGCGGACGCGCGCAGGACGCCGTCGACCCGCGGTCACGGACGCAGACGCGGCGACGCGGGTCGGCCGGCTCATCGGACCTCCTCGATCGTGCGCTCCGCGGCGAGCACGCCGTCGAGCCCCGGGACGCTCGCCGGCGACGGACCCAGCAGCTCGTTGGGTGCCTCGGGCTCCGCCTCGGTCCGCGCGAGGGGACCCGGGGAGTGGGTGATGGTCACACCCGCGCGGCGTGGGAGCGTCAGGCGGAACGTGGCCCCGACGCCCGGGCTGCCCCACGCCTCGAGGTCACCGGCGTGCAGCCGGGCGTCCTCGAGCGAGATCGCGAGTCCGAGCCCCGTCCCGCCCAGCGTGCGGGCGCGCGAGGGGTCCGCACGCCAGAACCGGTCGAAGACCTGCTCGGTCTGCCGCGCCGTCATCCCGACCCCGTGGTCGATCACGCTGATGGACACCGCACGCGGGTCCGCGACCACGACGACCTCGATCCCCCGGCCCTCGGCGTGCTCGATGGCGTTGGCCAGCAGGTTGCGCAGGACGCGCTCGACCCGGCGAGGGTCGATGTCGGCGCGGCACGCCTCGGGCGGCATCTCGACCGCCAGGCTCGTGCCGCTGCGCTCCGCCAGCGGCGCCGCGAGGTCGACGGCGCGGCGCACCACGGTGCGCACGTCGAGGTGCTCGACGTCGAGGATCGCCGCCCCGGCGTCGAACCGCGAGATCTCCAGCAGGTCGGCGAGCAGCGCCTCGAACCGGTCGACCTGGGTGTGCAGCAGCTCGGCCGAACGACGCGTGACGGGATCGAAGTCTCGCCGCGCGTCGTAGAGCATCTCCGAGGCCATCCGGATGGTGGTCAGCGGGGTGCGCAGCTCGTGGCTGACGTCGGACACGAACTGCTGCTGCAGCGCCGAGAGCCCGGCGAGCCGCTCGAACTGCTCCTGGAGGCTGTCGGCCATCTCGTTGAAGCTGCGGCCCAGCAGCGCCAGCTCGTCACGCCCTCGCGTGGTCATGCGCTCGTCGAGGTGCCCGGCGGCCAGCCGCTCGGCCGAGCGCGCCGCGAGCTGCACCGGTCCGAGCACCTGCCGCGTGAGGTAGAGGGCCATCGCCGCCAGCAGTCCGAGCAGCGCGAGCGCCGCCAGGGCGAGCGTCTGCTGGATGAGGACGACGGTGTTCTCCTCGTTCTGCAGGCTGTAGACGAAGTAGAGCTCGTAGGGACCCACGACCGGCGGGGAGACGACGGAGCCGACCACGATCCCGGGCGCCGCGCCGTCGGCCAGATCGAGCTCGACCGCCTGCCAGTGCTGCGTCCCGGTCTCCCCCACGCTCGCGCGCAGCTGGCCGGACAGCTCGACCGCGGTCCCGAACGTGAACGGCAGCAGCGAGGTGCTGCCGGTGTCGCCCGGGCTGCGGCGAAGCATCGTGCCGACGGCGCCCGAGCCGGAGCTCTGGGTGCGTCGGACGATGTCGTTGACGACCGTCTGCACCTGCGCCGGCGTCGAGGCCGTGGAGGCGTCGAACTGCTGCTGCACGAGTCCCGTGCGCGTGGCGGCGTCCGAGAGCGCCTCCTGCACCCGCTGCTCGTACAGCGTGTCCCGGACGCGCTCGGACAGGTAGGCGCTGATCAGGACGAGGGCGAGAATGCCGACGACGGTCGTGACCGCGAGCACGCGCAGCCGCAGGGAGCGACCCCACGCCGCGCGCAGGCGCAACGACCGGCGGCGCACCGCGCTGCGGCGCCACCAGCGGCGCGTGCGGGCCACCGGGCCGGGCGGGCGCGCGGTCGACGCCGGGGTGCTCGCCACCTCCGACGCCGCGGTCCGCGCCTGGCCCGGCGAGGTCACGGCGTCGGGGTCCCCGCCCGGTAGCCGACCCCGCGGACGGTGACGACGACCTCGGGGTGCTCGGGATCGCGCTCGATCTTCGCGCGCAGCCGCTGGACGTGGACGTTGACCAGCCGCGTGTCCGCCTGGTGCCGGTAGCCCCAGACCTGCTCCAGCAGCGCCTCGCGGCTGAAGACCTGCCAGGGCTTGCGCGCGAGCGCGACCACGAGGTCGAACTCGAGCGGCGTGAGCGCGATGGTCGCGCCGGCGCGCGTGACCCGGTGGCCGGCGACGTCGATCGCGAGGTCCCCGATCTGCAGCCGCTCGGTGGCGTCGTGGTCCTGCCGGCGCAGCCGCGCCCGCACCCGGGCGACGAGCTCCTGGGGCTTGAACGGCTTCACCATGTAGTCGTCGGCGCCGGCCTCGAGGCCCCGCACGACGTCGACCGTGTCGGAACGGGCCGTCAGCATCACCACCGGGGTGTCCGCGATGCGTCGGATGTCGCGGCAGACCTCGATGCCGTCCTTGCCGGGGAGCATGAGGTCGAGCAGCACGAGGTCCGGGGTCGAGGAGTTGAACACCTCCACCGCGTGCTCGCCGTCGGGGCAGAACGCGGCCTGGAAGCCCTCCGAGGCCAGCACGATGCCGATCATCTCCGAGATGGCGGGGTCGTCGTCGACCACGAGGATGGTGGAGGTCATACCCCTATCGTGGCACCCATGAGCGCACCACGCGGCTGGGGGAGGCGGCGCGCCCCCGACCGACCGGACCCGACGCGTCCGGAGCGAGCGGTCCCGGCGGTCCGGACGCCCCTGAGGCGGTGGGCGACGGCGACACGAACGCCCCCGTCGCCGCGCCGTCGGCGTCATCCGCTCGACCGTCGGGCGACGCGCCCGGCGCGAGGGGCCTGGGTGAGCTGACCGAACGCGTCGTGGCCCGGATCCGGACGCTCCCCCGCTCGACGTGGGCCGTCGGGGCGGGCGTCGTGATCGTGGCCGGTGCGGTCGAGGTCGCCGCCGCGCGACTGCTGCCGAGCGGCGGCGCCGCCGACGCGCTGCTGTCCGCCGCGGGCGTGGACGCGACGGCGTGGGGCGAGGAGTCGCAGGCCCAGCTGCGGCTGCTGGTCGCCCAGGTCACCGCGTCCGCGCTGGCCACGGTCCTCGGCGCGATCACCACGGTCGTCGTCGTCGGCTGGGCGGCGCGGGCGCTCGCGCTGCAGTCCGCCGGCTGCGCGGCCGGCGCCGGCACCGTCTGGCGCGCGCTGCGGCGGCGCGTGCCCGGGATGCTCGCGCTCGCGGGCGGCACCGCGCTCGCCGTCGCCCTCGCGCTCCTGGTGCCCGCAGGTCTCGGGGCGCTCGCGACCGCGACCGGGTCGGACGCCCTCGTAGCGCTCGCGATCGTGCTGGGCACCGCGCTCGCCGTCGTCGCGCTCGGCCGCTGGCTCCCGGTGGTCGTCATCGCGCTGCCGCAGCACGCCACCACGGACGACGGCGGCGCGCGCGGATCGCTGCGGCGCGCGGCGTCGCTCGTGCACGGCGAGCGGTGGCGGCTCATCGGCATCTGGCTGCTGAGCGTGATCGTGCTCGTCATCACCGCGGGCGTCGTCACCGCGCCGTTCACGGCCCTCGGCGCGATGCTCGGCGGGTCCGCCGCGTGGGGCGCGGCCGGCTCGACGGCCGCCTCGGCGATCACCGGGCCCCTCGGCGCGCTGGTCTGCGCCGTCGTGCACGCCGAGCTGGTGGAGCGACACGGGGACGGCCGGTCCGCCGCCTGAGGCCCTCGCCGATCGAGCCGATCGAGCCGATCGAGCCGGCCTTGCCGGCAGTGCCGGCGGTGCCGGCTGCGGACCCGCCTAGTAGCGGTAGTGCTCGCTCTTGTAGGGACCGGCGACGTCGACGTCGATGTACTCCGCCTGCTCCTTGGTGAGCTCGGTCAGGTCGGCGCCCAGGGCGGCCAGGTGCATCCGTGCGACCTTCTCGTCGAGCTCCTTCGGGAGCCGGTGGACGTCGGGGGTCGCCCCCTCGGCGACGTCGAGGTAGTCGGCCTTCACGTGCAGCTCGATCTGGGCGAGCACCTGGTTGGCGAACGACGCGCTCATCACGAAGCTCGGGTGGCCCGTGGCGTTGCCGAGGTTGAGCAGGCGCCCCTCCGACAGCACGATCACGCTGCGCTCGGGGCGCTCGGTCCCGTCCGGGGCGACGTCGGCCGGCAGCGTCCACTCGTGGACCTGCGGCTTGATCTCCGTCCGTGTCACACCCGGGACCTGCTCGAGGCCCGCCATGTCGATCTCGTTGTCGAAATGGCCGATGTTGCCCAGCACGGCCTTGTCCTTCATCGCCAGGACGTCCTGCGCAGTCACGACGGCGACGTTGCCCGTCGTCGTGATGACGAAGTCGACCTGGCCGATGACGTCCGCCAGGCGCGCGACCTGGTAGCCGTCCATCGCGGCCTGCAGCGCGCAGATCGGGTCGATCTCGGAGACGACGACGCGCGCCCCCTGGCCCCGGAGCGACTCCGCAGCCCCCTTGCCGACGTCGCCGTAGCCGACGACGAACGCGACCTTGCCCCCGATGAGGACGTCCGTGGCGCGGTTGAGGCCGTCGGGCAGGGAGTGGCGGATGCCGTAGCGGTTGTCGAACTTGGACTTGGTGACCGAGTCGTTGACGTTGATCGCCGGGAACAGCAGGTCGCCGGACGCCGCCAGCTGGGCGAGGCGGTGGACGCCGGTCGTCGTCTCCTCGCTCACACCCTCGATCGTCTCCGCCAGGCGCGTGAAGCGGCGCGGATCGGCCGCGATCGAGGCGCGCAGCGTCGCGAGGAAGACGAGCTTCTCGTGGCTGTAGCCGCGGTCGCCCGGGACCGGGTCGCTCTCGACGGCGCCGCGGCGCTCGGCGACCACACCCTCGTGCACGAGCATCGTGGCGTCACCGCCGTCGTCGAGAATCAGGGTGGGACCCACGTCCTGCCCGGTCTCGCCCTCGACCCAGCGCAGGATCTCGTCGGTGCACTCCCAGTACTCGGCGAGGGTCTCGCCCTTCCAGGCGAAGACGGGGACCCCCGCGGGTCCTGCGGCGTCCCGCCGGTCTCCGGTCGTCCGACGACGACGGCGGCCGCGGCCTCGTCCTGCGTGGAGAAGATGTTGCAGCTCGCCCAGCGCACCTGCGCCCCGAGCGCCGTGAGCGTCTCGATGAGCACGGCGGTCTGCACGGTCATGTGGAGCGAGCCCGCGATGCGTGCGCCGCGCAGCGGCTGCGCTGCGCCGTACTCCTCGCGCAGCGCCATCAGACCCGGCATCTCGTGCTCGGCGAGGCGGATCTGGTGGCGGCCGGCCTCGGCCAGGGACAGGTCGCGGACGCGGTGCTGCAGGGGTGAGGTCACGGTCGACGAGCCTACTCGCGGCTCCTCGGGCTCCGCCGGGCGTCTCGCGATAACGAAGGCGTAACGATCGACGGCGGGCATCGCCGCAGGTCAGAAGGCTTCCGCGTGTCGGGCGTCACGCATTTTCGCACGTTGGACGGGGTGGTCGGTTTTGCGCGTTCGTGATCGATCCGTCACGGTGGAGGCAGACCACAGGGACCAGCCCGGCGCACCGCGTCGGGCTCGCTTGGCACGCCCGCTGCCGCGTTCGGACGAATGTGACGGCGACCCGCACCGGGTCAGGGCTGTGTCCGGAAGGACGCACGAGACATGACCGAGAACCACACGGAGATCCGCGCCGACGGCGCCTACAAGGTGTTCGGACGCCGGGGCGGCGAGGCCGTGCGCCGGCTGCGCGCCGGCGCCACCCGCGACGAGGTGAAGCCGCTGGGGACGGCGGCCGTCATCGACGCCTCGTTCGAGGTGAACCGGGGTGAGATCTTCGTCGTCATGGGGCTGTCGGGCTCCGGCAAGTCGACGCTGATCCGCATGCTCAACGGGCTGTGGCGGCCGACCGCCGGCTCGATCCACCTCGGCGACGACGACCTCGCCACCGTCTCCCCCGCCCGGCTGCGCGAGATCCGCCGCAGCAAGGTGTCGATGGTGTTCCAGCACTTCGCGCTGCTGCCGCACCGCACCGTGCTCGACAACGCCGCCTACCCGCTCGAGATCCAGGGCGTCGGCCGCGACGAGCGCAACGAGCGTGCGATGGAGTCGCTGCGCCTGGTCGGCCTGGCCGGGTGGGAGGACTCCGTGCCCGGCGCGCTCTCGGGCGGGATGCGCCAGCGCGTCGGCCTCGCCCGCGCGCTGGCCGCCGACACCGACATCCTGCTGATGGACGAGGCGTTCTCGGCCCTCGACCCGCTGATCCGGCGCGAGATGCAGGAGCAGCTGCTGGAGCTGCAGGGCACGCTGGGCAAGACCATCGTCTTCATCACCCACGACCTCAACGAGGCCATGTTCCTCGGCGATCGCATCGCGATGATGCGGGACGGCCGCATCGTGCAGATCGGCTCCTCCGAGCAGATCCTGTCCGAACCCGCCGACGACTACGTCGCGCAGTTCGTGGCCGACGTCGACCGCACCCGCGTGCTGACCGCCGCGACCGTGATGCGGGCGCCCGCCGTGACCGTGCCGCTGGGCGGCGGTCCGCGGCAGGCGCTGCGGACCATGGAGCAGGCGCAGGCGTCGGCGGCGTTCGTCGTCGACCGCTCGCGCCGGTTCGCCGGTGTCGTCCACGACGACGCCGTGCTCGCCGCGCAGCGCGCCGGCGCGCCGGACCTGACCGGCGTGCTCGAGACCGACGACCGCGCCGTGCGACCCGACGCGCCGCTCGCGGAGATCTTCGCGCCGTCGGCGTCCTCGACCCTGCCCGTGCCGGTCGTGTCGGAGGACGGCCGCCTGGTCGGCGTCGTGCCCCGCGTCCGGCTGCTGGAGGCGATGGTCCCGCCGGACACGACGGAGGCCGCGCCCGACAGCGGCGAGGGCTCCGGGGGTGACGCGGTCGCGGAGACGCGCGACGACGTCGCCCCCGCGACCGCGACGCACGACGCGTTCGTCCGCCCGGACGAGGGCGGCACCACCGACCAGACCGGCACGACCGGGACGACCGAGACGAGCAAGACGACCGAGCGCCAGGGAGGTGCGTCGCTGTGAACGACCCCGTCATCCGCATCCCGCTCGGGGAGTGGGCCGCCGACGCCATCGACTGGCTCACCGCCACCTTCCGGGCCTTCTTCGACCTGCTGAAGACGGCGCTCTCGGGCGTCTTCGACGTCACGGCCGACGCCCTCACCCTCCCGCCGTTCTACGTGATGGCCGCGATCCTCGTGGCGATCGCGTTCCTCGCCAAGGGCTGGAAGCTCGCGCTCGGCTCCGCCGTCGGATTCACGCTCATCTGGTCGATGGACCTGTGGACCAGCGCGATGCGCACGCTCGCGCTGGTGCTCATCGCCTCCGCCATCGCCCTCGCGATCGCGATCCCGCTAGGCATCTGGGCCTCGCGCAACCGCACGGTCTCGCGCATCGTCCGCCCGATTCTCGACCTCATGCAGACCATGCCGGTGTTCGTCTACCTGCTACCCGCGGTGACGATCTTCCTCACCGGTCCGGTGCCCGGGATCATGGCCACCATCGCGTTCGCGCTCGCCCCCGGCGTCCGCTTCACGGAGCTGGGCATCCGCCAGGTCGACCGCGAGGTCGTGGAGGCCGGTGAGGCCTTCGGCTCGAGCCGCGGCCGCATCCTGCGCCAGATCCAGCTCCCGCTCGCCATGCCGACGATCCTCGCCGGCGTCAACCAGGTCATCATGCTCGCCCTGTCGATGGTCGTCATCGCCGGTCTCGTGGGCGCGGGCGGCCTCGGGAACGACGTCGTGGGCGCCACCCAGCGCGTCCAGATCGGCCCGGGCGTCGAGGCGGGACTCGCCGTCGTGATCCTCGCGATCTTCCTCGACCGCGTCACCTCCGCGCTCGGCGAGCGCTCCCCCGTCGCCCGTGCGCGGGCCCGCGCCGCGAGCTGAGCGCGGCCCCGAGGGACCTCAGAACTGCACCACCAGCACGACCTGCACGACCTCCCGAAGCAGGCGCCGCCCGGACCGAGGGCGACGCCAGGAAAGGACACATGCGCCGCACCACCATCCAGACCCTGGCCGCCTCCGCGGCCGCCGCCCTCGTGCTCGCGGGCTGCGGCTCGAACGACTCCGCCGCCTCGGGTGCCACCGTCCCCGAGGGTGACGAGGCGAGCCTCTCGATCGGCGTGCCGACCGGGTGGGACGAGGGCATCGCCGTCTCCTACCTCTGGCAGGAGATCCTCGAGAGCGAGGGCTACGACGTCGAGCTCGAGACCGCCGACATCGGCCTGATCTTCACGTCGCTCTCCGGCGGCGGGTACGACCTGCTGCTCGACGCGTGGCTGCCCGGCACGCACGCCGACTACGTCGCCGACGCCGGCGAGGACATCGTCGACCTGGGTGCCTGGTACGACAACGCCGTGCTCACGATCGCGGTGAACGAGGACTCCCCCGCCCAGTCGCTGGCGGACCTGGCCGACATGGCCGACGAGTACGGCAACCGCCTCGTGGGCATCGAGGCCGGCGCCGGCCTCACCCGCATCACGCAGGACGAGGTCATCCCGACCTACGGCCTGGACGGTATGGAGTACGTCGTCTCCTCGACCCCGGCGATGCTCGCCGAGCTCTCGAGCGCGACCGAGTCGGGCACCAACGTGGCCGTGACGCTGTGGCGCCCGCACTGGGCCTACGACGAGTTCCCCGTGCGCGACCTCGAGGACCCGGAGGGCGCCCTCGGCGGCGCCGAGAGCATCCACTCCTTCGGTGCCAGCGACTTCACCGAGCGCTACCCGACCCTGGCCACCTGGCTCGGCGCGTTCGAGCTGACCGACGAGCAGCTGTTCGAGCTCGAGAACATGATGTTCAACTCGGACGAGTACTCCGACGAGGCCGACGCGGCCGCCGCGTGGCTCGAGGAGAACCCGGACTTCGTGGACGACCTGAAGGCCGCCGCGCAGTCCTGAGCCTCGGCGCGCCCCGCCCGGCGCCGTGCCTGAGCGCCACCCACCGCGAGGCGGTGCCGACCGGACCGGTCGGCACCGCCTCGCGGCGTTCCGGGCCGCGCCCACCGGGCCCCACACCCCACCGGCCCCGCGCCCCACGCCCCGCGCCCCGCGCCCCGCCTCCGCTGAGCAGCGACACCGTCGTCGAACAGCGACACCGCGGCGGCATTCTCGACGACGATGTCGCTGCTCGGCTTCGCCTCGACGGCCGGTGCCGCTCGCCGCAGCCGGAACGAGCTGTCCCCAGGTCGGCGGGGCGGCGTCCAGGTCCACAGTCGAGCGGGTGTCGCAGCTGGAGATCGGCCGCCCCGGCCAGGCTCTGACCATGCTCCTGGACTCCTGGCACGGACTGGCGTCTCCTACCCGTGGGCTGCCCATGGCCCCGCTCGACCTGCCGACCGTCGTGCCCACGCGCAACCTCCCGCGGCGCGACGCCGCACGCCTGCTCGAGAACGGTGACCTCGTCGCCCTCCGTCCTGGAGTGCTGGCCGCGCCTCCCGATGCGGGCGCCAGCAGCGCTCAGAGGCGGAGCCAGCTCGTCCTGCAGCACGTCCGGGCTCACTCGCACATGGCGCGCACCGATCTTCCCTTCTCCCACCAGACCGCCGCCCTCCTCCTGGGGTGCTGGATCCTCGGTGCCGGGCTGCCGGTCCACGTCACGGCGCCGCCACCGTCGACCGGCCACCGGCCGTCCCCGCACCTGCGCGTCCACCACACGCCGCTCGAGGCACGCGACATCCGCCTGCACCAGGACGTCCGTGTCACCTGCATCGAACGAACGGTGGCGGACTGTGCGCGAACGCTCCCGCTCGTGGAGTCCGTCGTGCTGGTCGACTCCGCTCTCCGCATGGGAGCGGACCGGGAGGACGTTCTTCGACGCATCGCAACCGTCACGGGCGCAAGGGGCGTCCGCGCAGCCCGACGCACGATGGAGATCGCCACGGCGCAGGTGCACTCGCCGGGTGAGTCCTTCGTCCGCGCGGTGGCGGTGGCCGACGGCCTACCGCTGCCTCGCACCCTGCACCTGGTGGACACGGAGATCGGCAGGGTGGAGCTCGACATCGCGTGGCCGGAGATGCGAGTGGCCGTGGAGTTCGACGGCGCAGTCAAGCTCGCCCGGCTCCGTGGCGAGGAGCTGACGCGCGAGGTGAACCGGACGTCACGGCGTGAAGCGGCCCTGGCGCGGGCCGGGTGGGTCGTGCTGCACCTCACGTGGAGCGACCTCCGTGATCGAGATGCCCTCGTCGTACGGCTGCGACGCCTCGTGCGTCACCGTGCCACCGGCTGAAACCCCGCCGCGCTCGTGCGACACCGCGGCTGTCCGGCGTCGTCATCGGCATCGGCATCGGCATCGGCATCGGCATCGGCATCGAGATGCGACACGATCGCCGAGATGCACACCTCCACAACGCATCTCGGCGCGGAAGTCGCATCTCACCGTGGCGAGGCCAGCGCGAGAACGAGGACGTAGCTGAGGGCGACGGCGGACGGCACCTCGACGCGGGAAGGCGGCGCGTCAACGCGGGCGGGCGCGTCAGCGGGCGGGTGCGTCAACGCGGGTGGGCGGCGCGTCAGCGCGGGCGGGCCTCGTCGGGCAGCAGGACCGGGACGCCGTCGCGCACCGCGTACGCGAGGGGTCGCTCGGACGAGGTGTTGTGCAGCTCGGGGGCGCCGTCCGGGCCGGTCCCGTCGACCAGCTCGGTCCGCGTGACCGGGCAGCGCAGCGCGTCGCGCACCCACTCCGGGGACGTCATCACTCGCCCCCGTCCAGCACGCGCAGGTGGCCGCGGCGGCGGGCGCCGGCGGACAGCGGCGGCTCCTGCGGGGCGGCGACGGCGTGGCGCCCCTGCGACGGCGGCGTCGCCCGGCGCGGCACGCTGCGGGAGGCCTCGCGCACGGCGTCGGCCAGCGCGGCCAGGTCGTCGGTCGTGGGTGCGGCGGCGGTGAGGTCGACGTCGAGACGGACCACCTCCCAGCCGCGCGGGACCGTGAGGCGCTCGGCGTGGGAGCCGCACAGGTCGTAGGAGTGCGGTTCGGCGTGCGTGGCCAGCGGGCCGAGCACCGCCGTGGAGTCGGCGTAGACGTAGGTCAGCGTGGCGGCTGCGGGCTTCGCGCACGTGGCTCGCGTGCACTGACGGGCGGGACTCACACGGGCCAACCTACCCTCTGACCGCGCGCCCGCTCGCGCGACGCGCCCCGCACGCGGACCCGGGCCCGCTCACCGCGAAGCGGCACCCGCACCCGCACCCGCACCCGCACCCGCGACTACCGTGGGGCCATGCCCTCCCCCGCCGCTCGCCGACCGCACGAGATCGGTGCCGGTACCGGTGTGGACCAGGTGAGCATCCCCTCCCGGCGTGGTGCGCGCCGTCGGGACCGACGCGGTCGCGGCCTGCGCGGCCCGCTGCTGCCGCCCGGGATGCCCGCCTCGCGCAGCCGCGCGGAGAAGTTCGACGACGCCGTGCTCGACCTCGTCGAGGCGCTGGAGAAGCGATGGCAGAGGGAGCTGCGCGGGGTGGAGTACGCCGTGGAGGACGTCCCGCCGTCGGACCCCTCGCCCTGGGAACGGGGCGTGCCCCTCGGACGCTACTTCGCGGCCGACCCCGCCGCGGGGCTCGCGCACCGCGTCGTCCTGTACCGCCGCGCGCTCGAGGAGCGGGCCGAGGACGACGAGCAGCTCCGCGACCTCGTGCGCGAGGTCCTCGTGGAGCAGGTCGCGCGGCTGCTGGGCAAGCGTCCGGACGAGGTCGACCCCGGGTACCAGGCGGACTGACCCGCCGGACCCGCCCGACCCGCCGGGGCGGAGCGCCTCAGGACCCGGAGATCGTCACCGCGGCCGAGCGCTCGACCTGCGGGTCGGCCTGCGCACCGACGACGGCGATCAGCTCGCCGAGGACGTCCGCGAACGTCAGGACGGCGGCGGAGCTCACCGGGACGTCCGACTCCAGCACCACCCCGGACACCCCCGATCCGAGCGACGTGACCTCGAGCGCCGCGCTCCCGGAGCCGGGCACGGTCACCTCCTGCGTCCCGAGGACCTCGCCGCCACCGTTCAGCGCCGTCACCATCACCTCGGCCGTGTCCGCCTCGCCGTTGCCGATCACCAGGACGCCGCGGTCCACGAGCGAACCCACCCCCGGCAGCGCCAGGGCGGCCGAGGTCACGGGCGGCAGGGCCGGCAGCCACGCGCGGTCCATCACCGGCACGTCGGGGTCCTCGGGTGCGGGCTCACCACGACGCACCAGCATCGCCGCGGCCACGACCGGGTCGTCGGCCACCGCCCGGACCGTGAAGGTGCCCGCGGGGGCGCCGGCGAGCGACACGTCGGCGACGGCACCCGCCTCCACCACGAGGCCGGCGTCGTCCGTCAGGGCGGTCGTGCCGTCGGAACCGAGCAGCTCGAGCCGGACGGTCGTCGGCTCGTCGCCCGGGTTGAGGATCCGGACGAGGGAGGGGTCGCTCTCGTCGACGGTCGTGGTGGTCAGCACGACCCCGGGGACGAGCTGCTCCAGCGCGGGCATCGCGGTCGGTGCGACGACGTCGGTCCCGGCGGGCGTCAGGCCCGTCAGCTGCGAGGTCTGCACGGTCGCGCTGACCTGTCCGCCGGTCGCGGTGACGAGGACGGCGAGGCGTTCGGCGTCGGGCACGCTCGCCTCGAGCGCCTGACGCACCTCCTGACCGGGCGGCACGAGGATGCTCGTCCCGCCGACGGCGACCTCGCCGACCGCGTCCCAGGCCCGCAGCGACACGGTCGCGGGGGTCGATCCGACGTTGCGCAGCGCCAGCACGGCCGAGGCACCGAGCTCGGTGGTTCCGCCGACGAGCCACGACGACGTCGCACCGGGCGGGCACGAGGCGGCCGCGAGTCCGCGGAGGTCGCCGGTGTCCGCGCGGGACGCGCCGGCGGCCGCCGCGAAGGCGGCTGCGGACGCCGACGGCTCCGCGCGCAGCACGCTCGAGCCCTCGGGCTGCGCGAGAGTCGCCACGACGGCGTCGCCCGTGCCGGTCAGCGTCTCGCCGCCGCCCTCGGCCAGGGGTCCGAGGACGGCCCGCGGCTCCTCGTCACCGCGCGGCAGCACGAGGGCACGGACGTCCGCGGTCGTGACCGACGCGCCGCCGAGCTCGCTGTCGGTGGCACCGCCGTCGGGCGCCTCGCCCGGCCCGGGGCACGCGAGCGCCACCTGCGTCGGGGGGACGGCGACGACGAGGGGGTCCGACGACGCCGCCCGCGGCCGCTCCAGCAGCCCGCCGCCGACGGCGACGCCGCCCGCGAGCGCGAGCACCAGTGCGCCCGACAGGGTGGCCCCTACCCGGCGCCAGGTCGTCCTGCCGCGCGACGGCGCGGACGTCCGGTTCTCCGGGCCGCGGCCGGCCGCCGTCCCGCGCTCACCAGCAGGCGTGGCCGTCCCGGCCCGGGCTGTGCTGCCGCGACTCCCGGCCCCGCGGTCCTTCTGGCGCTTCCCGGCCTTGTCGCGCTTCTCGGCCTTGTCGCGCTTTCCGGCGGGCGCGGCGGGCGCGGGGGCGTCGTGATCGGAGTCGGTCGCCACGCCCTCGGAACCCGCCGCGACACGGGGGCCGCTGGCACGCCGTCGTCCTGCGCCGCCTCACGATCGGCCGCCTCGTCGGGCGACCCTGCGCCGTCGGACGCCCCGCCCTCGAGCTCGTCCTCCGACCCGCGCGCCTCGCCATCATCCAGCTCCGGCGTCGCCGTCGAGACCTCCGGCTCGGGCACCGGCTCGGGCGCCGTCAACCGGTAGGGCGACGCGAGCGACGGTGCGCCACCGTCGTCCGACGGCGTGACCTGCTCGCGCCCGTCGCCGTCCACCGCGGCATCCTCCCGCCCGTCGCCGTCCACCGCGGCATCCTCCCGCCGTTCGCCGTCGTACCGGTCGTCGGTGCGGTCGTCGTGGCGGCTCATGCGTCCTCCCCGGGTTGCGTCGTCGGGTCGGCAGGGCCAGCAGCCCGGCCAGGCCGAGCACGAGCACCTGCGCGACGATCCAGATGCCTCGCACCGGGTCGGTGTACGTGATCGCGATCCTGCCCTCGCTCCCGGCGGGCAGCGTGAACGCCTGGCGCCAGTCGAGCTCGGCGGTCTCGAGGCGTCGCCCGTCCAGCGTGGCGCGCCAGCCCGGGTGGGCGCGCTCGGCCAGCACGACGAGCCGATCGCCGTCCGCCGCGGAGACCTCGCCCCCGGCGCGCAGGACGCCCGACGTCAGTCCGCCCACCGGCAGGTCGCGCCCGGCGACGGCGACCTGCGCCGACGGTGTCGTGCCGTCGGCCTCGAGCACGCGCGCCCGGGAGACGCCGGCCTCCGCCGTCACGCGCCAGATCGTCCCGGACGCGTTCGTGGTCACGCGCTCGAGTCCGGCCGTGCCGTCGAGGCTCGAGACGAGGGCCGCGCGCGCCGTCGCGTCGACGCCGGCCCGCCACGAGGCGTCCTCCGGCGGGACCACGACGACGGCGACACCGTGCTCCACGAGCGCGGGCACCGCCTCGTCGGCCGCGACCGACAGGCGCGCGACGGCGACCGCGAGCGCCTCGTCGGCGGCGTCCGGCACGGTGACGCCCGGTCGCAGCAGCGATCCGGTGAGCGCGTGCGAGGAGATGCTCGTCTCGAGCAGCTGGGGCCCGTTGCCGCGCCAGAGCTGCAGGTCGTACCCGGTCGTGGTCGGGGCGAGCGAGAGCACGCGGGCCGACGCCGCCGACGCCTGGACCTGGCGACCGAGCGCCGGGACGGGGTCGGCGCCGCGACCGGTGACCGCGAGGACGCCGGGGTCCTGGCGGACCGTCCACGTCCACACGGTGGCCGACAGCAGCGGCGCGACCGCGACGACGACGGCGAGGACCGCCACGAGCGGCTGCCGCCATCCGAAGGTGTTCTCGCCCAGGCTCCCCTGCAGACCCTCGGCGGCCACGACGGCGGCGGCCAGGAGCGCCAGCAGCACGACCGACACGGCGGGCCCGGACCACGCCGTCACGGCGGTCTCGGTGCCGGTGGCCGGGTCGAGCACGATCCCCACGGGGACGAGCGCGACCACGACGGCGGCGGCGAGTCCGGTCGCGACCAGGAGCCAGGCGATGCGGATCGCGCGGGCGCGGCCGCCACCGCGCAGGAGCGCGAGCGCGGCCCCGACCAGGACCGGCCCGGTGAGCAGGTAGGGGCCGACGGCGCCGAGCACGTCGAGCTGGGGCGGGAGCAGGTCGGGGGTGTCGGGCCAGCCCAGCAGCTGCTGCCAGGGGGCGACGGCCCCGGCCCCCTGCGTCGCACCGGGCTCGGACAGCAGCAGCCGGAGCATCTGCTCGACCGAGGAGTCCTGGGCGTCGGCGCCGACGGCGCGCAGCGGCGCCGTCAGCCACGGCCCGAGCAGGGCCAGCGCCGGCAGGAGGACCAGCACGAGCCGGCCGCGGCCGGCCTGGGCGCCGCGGGAGGCCCGCGGGAGCGTCAGCACGAGCACGAGCACGGCGAGCACGCCCACCGGCAGCAGCAGCGGGGCACCGGCGCACGCGACGGCGAAGGCGAGCCCTGCGGCCGCGGCGGCCCCGATCGACCCGCCGGCGCGTGAGGAGCGCGTACCGCTCGCCGTCGGGCGCGCGGTGGACGTCACGCCGTCGCCGGCGGAGGTGGCCTCGCTCGGATCGGTCGCGTGGACGCGGCGCGCCCCGACCATCCCGCCGAGCACGACGTCGCGGCGCTGCACCCCGAGCGCGCGGACGACGCCCAGCGCGACCCACGGCAGGGCGAGGTGCGCCACGACGGCGCCGAGCCGGCCCTGGGCCAGCGAGAGCAGGAGCGTCGGCGCGAACGCCCAGACGGCGGCGGCCCAGCTGCGCGCGGCGAGGCCGCGCGTGGCGGCACCGGCCGCGAACCAGGCGCCGATCGCCGCGAACGGGATCGCGCCGACCATCACGACCGTCACGCTCGCCGAGACGGGGGTCCCCCACCAGCCGCCGAGCAGCGTCGTGAGGGCGGCGAGGACCGCGAGCAGCGGCGCGGGCGGGACGGCGTGACCGTCGCCTGCCGCGAGCCAGGGCGACGTCACCCGCGTCCACAGCTCCGCCACCCCGCCGTCGGTGGGGACGAGCGATCCGCCCAGCAGCGCGCCGGCCGGCGCCCACGCGCCCACCGTCGCGGCCGCGACGCCCCCGGTCACGACGAGCAGGCCGAGCAGCGCGAGCCGGCGGCGCCGGGTCAGCGCGGCGACCTCGGCCTTCTCGAGCTCGCTGCGCGCGCGGCGCGAGCGACGCAGCGAGGCGCGCTGCAGCCGGGTGTCGCGCCAGGCCGCGAGCTGGGCGCCCACGCCCACCTGGAGCGGAGCGAGCACGCGTCGGGGCACGACGGCGGTGCGACGTGCCTGCGCCCGCGCGCGCCGGATCGCGGGCAGGTGCGCCGCCGTCGCGAGCGGTGCCCGCAGCTCGCCACCGATGAGGGCGAACTCCTTGGTCGCGACGCGCGCGAGGGCGCGCACGGGGGCGAGCACGAACATGCCGACGAACAGCAGCACGAGACCGAGCGGCGAGGCGTTGACCAGGCGCGAGTGGAGCACCGCACGGCGGCGCGCTGGCCACGTGCGCACGGGTTCGGGGACGAGGGCGCGGCGGTCCCCGGCGGGGTCACCACCGGCGTCGTCGACCCGGTGGCGCAGGTGGGCGTAGCTCGCGCGCGCGTGGCGCACGACGGCGTCGGGCACCACGACGGCTCGGTGACCGGCGAGCCGGGCGCGCCGGGCGAGGTCGGCGCCGTCGCCGTAGGGACCGAGGGCGGGGTCGGGTCCGCGCAGGTCGTCCCAGAGGTCGCGGCGCACGAGCATCCCGGCGGTCCCGACGGCGAGCACGTCGAGGCGGTCGTCGTACTGCCCCTGGTCGATCTCGCCCTGCTCGAGCGCGGTGAATCGGCGGCCGGAGCGCGTGAGCCCGACGCCGACCGAGATCAGCTCGTCGGGGGCGTTCCACTCGACCTGCTTCGCGCCGGCGACGACGATCGAGGACCCCTGCTCGACGGCGCGCAGCTGGGCCGCGAGGGCGCCGGGCTCGGGGGCGCCGTCGTCGTGCAGGAGCCAGAGCCACTGCCCGGTGACCGGGGGGTGGTCGCGGACGGCGGTGCGGACGGCGGCGCCGAAGGTCGCGGCACCGGCGGCGGCGACGACGTCGGCGTGGGTGAGACCCGCGTCCTGCAGCGCCTCGCGGACGGCGGCGATCGCCGTCGGGTCCCACACCGCGACGAGCACGCGGCCGGGCGGGACCTCCTGCGCGGCGAGCGCCCGCAGGGTCGTGGGGAGCCAGGCGGTGACCCCACGGGTCACCAGGACCGCGAGCACCGCACGGGGCTCACGCAGCGCAGCGGCTGAGGTCACGACTACCCGGGGTCAGACGGCGCGACGCTTGAGCTTGCGTCGCTCGCGCTCGGACAGGCCACCCCAGATGCCGAACCGCTCGTCGTTCTCGAGGGCGTACTCGAGGCACTCGCCGCGGACCTCGCACGACACGCAGACCTTCTTGGCCTCGCGGGTCGAGCCGCCCTTCTCGGGGAAGAACGCCTCGGGGTCGGTCTGCGCGCACAGGGCGCGCTCCTGCCACTCGAGGGCGCCCTCGCCCTGGTAGGGCTCCGAGTTGATCGCGTTCCACGCGTTCGGAGAGGAGAGCGGACCCTCACCCAGGATGTTCCACATCCGCGTCTCCTTAAGATTGAGTTCGTGGCGCGGCCCCTGCGCACCCACCGTTGAATTACACGCGTGTCATCCCCGCCCCGTCAAGCCGGTCGGTGGTATCCATCACGACACGCACGGCGTGTCGCCGCGGGATCGCCGTAGGTTCGACGTATGAGCATCAATCCCCGCGACCTCCACCGCCGCCTCCTGGCCGACGGTCCGCTCCCCCGCCTGTCCTGGACCTCCGCCGACGGCGAGGCGCTCGAGCTGTCCGGCCGCGTGCTCGGCAACTGGACCTCGAAGATCGCGAACCTCCTGGTGGAGGAGGTCGACGCGGGGCCGGGCACGCGTGTGGCGCTCGACCTGCCCGTGCACTGGCGGACGCTCGTGTGGGCGCTGGGGGCCTGGGTGTCGGGGGCGGGTGTGCTCGTCGTCGGCGGGGACGAGGGCGACGGCGGCGCTGTCGCCGGACCGGTCGACGTCGTCGCGACCACGCGCCCCGAGGCCTGGACCAGCCGGGCCGACGTCGTCGTCGCCGTCCCGCTCCCGTCCTTCGCGCTGCGCTGGCCGGGCGAGCTACCCGCCGGCGCACTCGACGGCGGGAGCGACGTCGCCGTGCAGCCGGACGCGCTCGGCCCCGTGGTCGGTATCGACGCGGGGGCGGTGGCGCTCGAAGTCGGCGGCAGCCGCGTCACGTTCGCGCAGCTCGCCGCTGGGGCCGCGAACCCGGGGGCGAGGTCGCGGCGAGCCTCGTGCGCACGGCTGCGGCCCTGGCCGGTGACGGCGTCGTGGCGCTGGCGGGGTGACACGGGCCGCCCGCGATCTGGAACACTGACGGACCATGCGCGGAATCATTCTCGCCGGCGGCTCCGGCACCCGGCTCCACCCGATCACGCAGGGCGTGAGCAAGCAGCTCGTCCCGGTGTACGACAAGCCGATGATCTACTACCCGCTCTCGACCCTCCTGCTGGCGGGGATCAAGGACGTGCTGATCATCACCACCCCGCACGACGCCGACCAGTTCCAGCGGCTGCTGGGTGACGGCTCGCAGTTCGGGATCTCGATCAGCTACACCGTGCAGGCGGAGCCCAACGGGCTCGCCCAGGCCTTTGTCCTCGGGGCCGACTTCATCGGGTCCGAGCCCGCCGCGCTCGTGCTGGGGGACAACATCTTCGCCGGCCACGGACTGGGTACCCAGCTCGAGCGGTTCTCGGACATCGACGGCGCAGCCGTCTTCGCCTACCGGGTGGCGGACCCGACCGCCTACGGCGTCGTGGAGTTCGACGAGCGCAACCGCGCGGTCTCGATCGAGGAGAAGCCGGCGGAACCCCGGAGCAACTACGCGATCCCCGGCCTGTACTTCTACGACAACGACGTCGTCGAGATTGCGCGTGACCTGAAGCCCTCCCCGCGCGGCGAGTACGAGATCACGGACGTCAACCGGGTCTACCTCGAGCAGGACCGCCTCCAGGTCGAGGTCCTCCCCCGCGGGACCGCGTGGCTCGACACCGGCACCTTCGACT
Organism: Litorihabitans aurantiacus; assembly: GCF_030161595.1. Taxonomy (NCBI): domain Bacteria; kingdom Bacillati; phylum Actinomycetota; class Actinomycetes; order Micrococcales; family Beutenbergiaceae; genus Litorihabitans; species Litorihabitans aurantiacus. Next base: position 651,751 of record NZ_BSUM01000001.1, on the reverse strand, counting down.
CCCTGGCCGACGCGACGGCGTTCATCCGCACGGTCGAGGCCCGGCAGGGACTCAAGATCGGCTGCCCTGAGGAGGTCGCCTGGCGTCAGGGCTTCCTCGACGACGACGACCTGAGGGCCCGCGCCGCAGGGCTGATCAAGTCGGGATACGGCGAGTACCTCCTCGGCCTCCTCGAGCACTGAGGTAAAACGAACCCCCTTCTGCGGTAATCTTTGTTCTCGGGGTGCGGGATCCAGTCCTGCGCCCGCCCGAGCAGGGAGGTCCACCGTGACGTGGAGAACCTGGAGACGTTCACTCGCGGCGCTCGTCGGAACCGCGCTCGTCGCCGTCGCCCTCGTGCCGGCGGCGAGCGCACGTGCGCAGTTCTGGGACGCACCCGGCTGGGGGTGGAGCCCGACGGCGAACGGGACCGAGTACTCGAGCCCGCGGGGCACCTTCACGGTTGCCGGCCCCATCGACTCCGTCCACCGGGCGCACGGCGGTGGGACCGGATCGCTGGGGTACCCGGTCGCGGCCCGGAACTCGCAGACGACCCAGCACGGCTACCAGACGTTCGAGCGGGGAGTGATCTACTCCTCCCCCGCGGGAACGTTCGCGGTCAGGGGCGGCGTCGACGGCGCGCACCGAGCCCGCGGCGGCGGTTCCGGAGCTCTCGGGTACCCGAGGACCGCCGAGGTCCGCGAGGCGGCCTCGCACAGCTACCAGGCGTTCGAGCGGGGCGTGCTGTACTCCGGGCCCAGCGGGACGTGGGCGACGCTTTCCTCGTCGTCGATCACCTCGATGCACCGCGCCGCCGGGGGCGGCCGCGGAACCCACGGCTACCCCATCGGCGACGAGGTCCAGTTCCTGCCCGGCCAGTGGTTGCAGCCGTTCGAGCGCGGGTACGCGTTCGTCGAGACCAACCAGGGGCGCATCCCCGAGACCTGCCCGGCCGAGTGCTACGCCGTGCCGTCGAACGGCTCGTACTGGCTGCCGCGCACGTGGGAGGCGAGCGAGATCGTCCGGCTCACGAACGCGGAGCGCACCGCGAACGGACTCGCGAGCCTCCGGGAGAACCCGGTCAAGTCCGCCCTCGCGACCCGCTGGTCGGGGAAGATGGCGGCGACGGACCTCCTGTGGCACAACCCGCAGTTCGCCGCGTCGGGCGGTGTGATGTCGGAGAACGTGCTCTACACGAGCGTCCGCCGGGGGGCGTCCTACGACGCCGCGGGAGGCGCCGCTTCCGCCGTCAGGTCCTGGATGGGGTCGTCGGGACACCGGGCGAACATCCTGCGCGCCGGGCCGACCGAGATCGGGGTCGGGTGGATCGTGCGCCCCTCACCTCGTATCGGCGGCGGCGACCACCGGACCGACATCGCGTGGGCGACGCAGGTCTTCGGGTACTGAGAGCCACGGCGGACGGGGCGGTCGCGATTCGACCGCCCCGCGGCCGTCACTGGCCCTGGGCCGCGTACTTCGCCTCGACCTCGGCCTTGGCGGCCCGCCACCACGCCTCGTTCTCGCGGTACCAGGCGATCGTCGCGGCGATGCCATCCTCGAAGGACGTGTGCTGCGGCTGCCACCCGAGCTCCTCGCGCAGCCGCGAGGCGTCGATCGCGTACCGCAGGTCGTGACCGGGGCGGTCGGCCACGTGGTCGAAGTCGTCCGCGTCGCGGCCGAAGGCCTGCAGGATCGCACGCACGACGTCGAGGTTGGACCGCTCGCCGTCGGCCCCGATCAGGTAGGTCTCGCCGATTTGCCCCTTCTCGATGATCGACCAGACGGCGCGGTTGTGGTCGTCGACGTGGATCCAGTCGCGCACGTTCGCCCCCGCGCCGTAGAGACGCGGGCGGACGCCGTCGACCAGGTTCGTGATCTGGCGCGGGATGAACTTCTCGATGTGCTGGTACGGCCCGTAGTTGTTCGAGCAGTTGGAGATGGTGGCCTCCAGGCCGAACGAGCGGACCCAGGCCCGCACCAGCAGGTCGCTGCCCGCCTTGGTGGAGGAGTACGGGCTCGACGGGTTGTAGGGGGTCGACGGCGTGAACTTCGCCGGGTCGTCGAGCTCGAGGTCGCCGTAGACCTCGTCCGTGGAGATGTGGTGGAAGCGGGTGCCGTGCCGGCGCGCCGCCTCGAGCAGCGTGAACGTCCCGACGAGGTTCGTCCGGACGAACGGCGAGGGGTCGTTGAGCGAGTTGTCGTTGTGCGACTCGGCAGCGAAGTGGACGACGAGGTCGCTGGCGGCCACCAGGGGGTCCACGACGTCGGCGTCGGCGATGTCCCCCTGGACCAGGGTCACGCCGTCGAGACCGTCCAACGACCGCTCGTCACCCGCATAGGTGAGCGCGTCGAGCACGGTGATCTCCGCCCCGGGTCGCTCCACCGCGCTGAGGCGGACGAAGTTCGAGCCGATGAACCCGGCGCCGCCGGTCACGAGTACCTTCACTGTCTTCCCTTCGACTGACTGAGGTCACCAATCTAGGCGACGGGCGCGCCGTTATACGATCGTGACCCGCCGGTCGCCCGTTCGAGGCCGGCCCCCGACACCCACCGCGTCTGGAGATCGTCGTGACCCCGTCCTCCTTCCGCCGCCGGATCGCGGCGGTGCTCGTGACCGGAGCGCTCGGCGTCGTCGCCGTCTCCACCCCGGCCACCGCCGCCACCGACGCGCCGGGATGGTCGTGGGACGAGGGCCAGGCCGGGGTGACCTACTCGAGCCCGTACGGGACGTGGTTGGTGCCCGCGCCGTTCGTGAGTGCGGAGCACGCGCGCACCGGCGGGGGCCGGGGAGCGATCGGCTACCCGGTCGGACCGCAGGTCTCGGAGTCCCCGCGGTACTGGTACCAGCGCTTCGAGCGCGGGGTCGTCCACGCCGGACCGCGAGGGACGTACACCGTGCACGCGCCCTACGTGGCCGCCGAGCACGCGCGATCCGGCGGTGGCGGGGGCGTGCTCGGATACCCGGTGACGTCCCAGATCCGCCAGGGCGCGCGCCACTGGTACCAGGACTTCGAGCGCGGCGGCATCTACGCGGGACCCTCGGGGACCTACTCGGTCTCCGGCGCGATCGATGCCAAGTACCGCTCGTGGGGCGGCGGGACCGGCGTCCTCGGCTACCCGGCGGGTCCCGCCGCGTCGGACGGTCCCGGGTACAGCTACCAGCGCTTCGAGCGCGGCGTGATCTACTCCGGCCGCCACGGCACGTTCGTGGTCGACGACGACTCGATCCGACGTCTGCACGGCGAGCGCGGCGGCGGCACCGGTGGGCTCGGCTACCCCACGTCGGACACGTACGGCGTCGGTCAGCGCTACCAGCACTTCGAGCGGGGGACGGCGTACGGTGCGGGTCCGCAGCTCGGCGTCACGTCGCTGACGAAGATCCAGGACGTGCTGATCGCCAACAAGTCCTACGCCCTGCCGCAGGACTACGACCCCGGCCCCAGCGGCGTGGCGTGGGGCGCCTTCGAGACGATGCGAGCCGAGGCCGCCCGCTCCGGCCTGACGCTGCGCATCGTCTCGGGCTACCGGTCCTTCAGCTACCAGGCGGGTCTGTACGACCGGTACGTGCGACAGCACGGTCAGGCGGCCGCCGACCGGTTCTCCGCGCGCCCCGGGCACTCGGAGCACCAGACCGGCCTGGCGATGGACGTGAACTCCACGAGCGGCAGCTTCGGCAGCACGCCCGAGGGCCGCTGGGTCCGCGACAACGCACACCGCTTCGGATTCGTGGTCCGCTACCCCGAGGGCAAGGAGCACATCACCGGATACATGTACGAGCCGTGGCACCTGCGCCACCTCGGCGTCGACCTCGCGACCTCGCTCCACACCCGCGGACTGACGCTCGAGGAGCACCTCGGGATCACCTCGCGCTACTGAGTTCCGGGCGGCGCTCCAGGCCGTTCCGAAACGTCACCCGATCGTGACCGCGTCGTGATCCACTCAACGCGCGGCAGCCGCGTCACCATGCCATTCTCCAGTCACCACCCGATTTCGAGAATGGAATGCACGTGACCTTCAGAACCGCCCTCCGCTCCCTCGCCGTGGCAGCGTCCGCCCTGGCGATCGCAGCCACGGGGGCCGTGACCGCCCACGCCGAGCCCAGTGGCGCGTGGACCCTCGACGCCCCCTACTACGGGTGGGAGGTCGTCCCGGACGAGGGCGTCTGGTACTCCAGCCCGCGGGGTACGCACCTGGTCCCCGACGCCGCCTACTTCCGCGGCGTCCACGGCCTCTTCGGCGGCGGACGCGGTTCACTCGGCTACCCGACCGGACCGGTGCGTGCGCAGACGGCTTCGGACGGTTACGACAACGCGTACCAGACCTTCGAGCGCGGGACCATCTACTCCAGCCAGTTCGGGGGCGTCGGCATGCCCGCGTCGAGCAGCATCACCCAGCACTACAACCGTAACGGCGGCGGCGGCGGGGCGTACGGGTACCCGACCTCGCACGAGGTCCGCCAAGCTCCCGGGTGGTGGTACCAGAAGTTCACGTTCTCGACCGTCTATGCGAGCAGGTACGGCACCCACGGGGTCACCGGCGCACTCGGCGTCGAGCACCTCCTGCAGGGAGGCGGCGGCGGGGCCCTGGGATACCCGACGGCACCGCGCCGGTGGGACGCGGCCGGATACTCCTACCAGACCTTCGAGCGTGGGAACGTCTACTGCGTCAGCTCCGCCGACGGCGACCGCTGCTCCACCGTGCGCGGCGGGTTCGTGGACGTCCACCAGCGCAACGGCGGCGGACGAGGGCTTCTGGGCTACCCGATGGGCGACGAGTACTACGACCCCTGGACGAACTCGTGGTGGCAGGCGTTCGAGCACCGCCTCGTCGAGATCTCGCCCACCGGTGTCAGCGTGATGATCTGGCCCTGAACGGCCGACTCGTCGTGGGCGACGCCTCGGCATGAGACGTCGCTCACGACGACGCGGTTCGCCGCGCGGATGTCGGTGGCTCGTGGGAGCCTTCGATCGCTCAATCGCCCTGACCGAGGAGAAGTACGTGAACACCACCACCGTGGCCCGGAACGTCCGGCGCCGCCTGGTGACGGCACTCGCCGCCGTCGCCATCGCCCTGGGGGTCGGCGCCGTCGCCGCCCCCGCCGCCACCGCCGCCCCGTCGGGGTGGTGGACCTGGGATGCCCCCGGGTGGGGCTGGGAGAAGACCCGCTGGGAGGGTGTCTGGTACACCTCGCCCTACGGCCAGCACCTCGTGCCCGACAACTTCCACGAGTTCGACGACGAGCACGCCGCGTACGGGGGTGGAGGCGGTCGACTCGGCTACCCCACGTCCGGCGTGCGTCAGCAGACGTGGGGGCCGATCTCGGCAGGTGGCTACTGGCAGACGTTCGAGCGCGGGACGATCTACGGCAGCTTCGAGGGAACCCACACGCTCCTGAACGGCAGCGGCATCACGCAGCACTTCAACCGCATCGGCGGCGGTTCGAGTGCGGTCGGTTATCCCGCTGCTCCCGAGGTCCAGGAGGCGCCGGGCTGGTGGTATCGCGAGTTCTCGAACGGTTACGTGTTCGCCAGCCGCAACGGTGTGCACGCCGTCGCCGGCCAGCTCGCCACCGAGCACAAGTACCAGGGCGGCGGCAGCGGGCTCGGCTATCCCACCGCTCCCCGCCGTCAGGACGCGCCCGGCTTCGGGTATCAGACCTTCGAGCGCGGAGTCGTCTACTGCACGCCTTACACGCAGAGCCGCGAGAATTGCAAGACCGTCAGGGGAGGATTCCTTCGCCTTCACGCCCAGTACGGCGGGGGCACCGGCCGGCTCGGCTACCCGACGGGCAACCAGTTCTACTACAGCGGGGACGGGTCCTGGAACCAGAGTTTCGAGCGCGGATTCGTCGAGATCTTCAACAACGGACGCGTGCGTATCTCCTGATCGACTCGTCGGTGGTGCTCGCCTCGCCAGTCGGGCACCACCGACAACCGCCCCCGCTCGAGCGGCCTCCGTCAGCGGTCGAGGACGCCGGCGCGGAACTGCGCACCGATGTCCTCGTTCACGCGGTCGATCCCGTTGATGAGGGTGACGAGGGGCTGCTGGTCGATCTCCGGCAGCACGACCGAGCGCAGCCTCAGGTCGCGCGCCTGCTGCCGGGCGTACGGGGACGCCGCCAGCACCACCGGCACGCGCCGCTTGAACAGCCGCCTCATGTCGGCGATGAGCGCGCCGATCGATGCGGCACGGCCCGACGCGATGATTTTCACAACCGCAGCACCCACGACCGCGCCACCCGCGTCCGCGTCACCCTTCGATGCCTCGTCCGCAGCGACCGGCGGCATCGCAGAGGTCCCCGACCGGGGCGACGCAGCGTCCCCCAGGTCGGCGCACAGCCTCGCGGCGTCGTCGACGAAGATGTAGTCGCGCAACGTGTCGAGCGACACGTACACGTTGATCGGCCGAGCGGTGTGGTGCGCCAGGCACAGCTGCGAGATCAGGCCCTGCGGTTTCGCGAGGTCCTGGCCGGGACCGTAGATGTTCGCCAGCCGACCGATCGCCACCCCGATTCCGGCGTCGGCCAGCGACGACACCATCGCCTCCGCCCGCAGCTTCGCGTGACCGTACGGCGCCAGGGGCGCGGGGGTCGTGAGCTCGGTGAACGGCGGCTCCTGCGACCCGGCGAAGACACCACCGGCCGACGAGCTGTAGAACAGCGTCCGCCGTCGTGCCGAGGCCCCGCCCACGATGCGGCGGACGTCGTCGACGAATCGCTCGAGCGTGCGCAGCTCGGCGTCCAGGACGTGCTGGGGCGTGGCGGTCACGCCCGCCCCCGCGCACCACCACACGGCGACGTCGTCGGAGGCGGTCGCGACCAGTCGCTCAAGCGCCCGCGCCAGCTCCTCCCCCGCCGCTTCCTCGTCCGACCAGGGGACGGAAACCGTGGCGACGTCGTCACCGCGCCCGCGCAGCTCGGCGACGAGCGACCGGCCGAGCAGTCCGCGGGAGCCGACGACGAGGGAGCTACGAGTCACGGCGTCGCGCGGCACGGCTCAGCGGTCCCACACCGGGGTCGCTCGTGATGAGGTACAGCGGTTTGCCCATCGCCATGTTGACCGCGACACCGACGTACTCGGCGACGATCCCGAGGAAGAACAGGAGCAGACCGGAGACGACCAGGAGCACGACCATCAGCGACGTCCAGCCCTCGGGCAGCTCGCCCGTGACGATCTGCCGGACCGCGAAGCCGAGCGCCACGAGCACCCCCAGCAGGGCCAGCGCCACACCGGTACCCGTGACGAATCGCAGCCCGCGCGTGCCGCTCGTCAGGACCATCCGCCAGAAGTGCGCCACGAGACGCTTGAGCGAGTACCCCGAGGCACGGTCCTCGGTGCGCAGCGTGGCCGGCGCCGTCGCGACCTCGCCCGCGACCCACCCGAGCGCGACGTCGAGGTAGACCCCGGAGCCCGCGTATGCGGCGACCGAGCGGCCGATCTCCCCGAGGACGAGCCGGAAGCTGTGGTACTGGCGGGCCTCGCGAGATCCGACGAGCAGATCGAGGACGCGCTTCGACCCGCGCGACGCGATGTTGCGCAGCGCGCCGTGCGGCGCCTCGTTCGTGGGCGCCGCGTAGACGACGGTGGCTCGCTGCGCCAGGGCGACGTCGAGGAACCCGGCCATGTCGGCCGGGTCGTACTGCCCGTCCTCGTCCAGGGTCACGATCCAGTCGCCACCCGAGGAGGCCATGCCGGCGAGGGTGGCCGGGTGCTGCCCGAAGTTGCGGGAGAGCCAGACCGGACGAACGTAGGAGTACTGCTCGGACAGCTCGTGGATGACCCTGGCGGAGTCGTCGGGTCCGTGGTCGTGGACGAGGAAGACCTCGGTGACGACGGCCTCGTTGCCCTGCGGCGTCGTGAAGACGGTCGTGTAGGGGTCGAGCTCCGCCAACAGCGTGGGAAGGGTCGTCTCTCCCCGGTACACGGGGACGACCACGGACAGCGCGTGCGGTGCAGGCTTCGGATCCACCCTGGGAGTCTAGGGGCGCGGCCCGGAGCGACGCGTCAGCCGCGCCGCCGTCGACGGACGGGAGCGGACGCCTACCGGAACGTGACGTCCTGGCAGGACAGCAGGACGCCGGGCGCGCCGGCGTCGTCCCCCACGAGGACGCACACCCGACGGGACCCCGCCTGGGCGGTCACATTCGCCGAGAAGCCGACCCGATCGGTGCGGCCGGGCGCGGGACGGTCCGCCACGGTCTCGGTGACACGGTCGTCCACGACGACTCGGACGGTCACGGGTGCCGACGAGTCGGGGTCGAGCGCCCACCCGGACACGGTCGCGCGCCCGCCCTGCTCCACACGGATCGGATCGACCGCACCCACCGGCTGGGCCAGCACGGTCACGTCGCGGCACCCGAGCGGCGCGTTGGCTCCGCCACCCGGGGCGATGGCGACCAGACAGACCCGGCGCAGACCCGGGGGCGCGGAGACGTCGTGCGCCACGGCGTAGCTGCGGCTGGAGCCGTGGCCCTCGGGAGCCCCGGGACGGTCGGCCCGGACGTCGGTGGCGGCGCCGTCGACCAGGACGCGGACGTCGACCGGGTTCGGGGTGCCCCGGTCGAGAGCCCACCCCTGGACGCGCACACGGTTCGGCCCGGACTGCACCACCGAGGTCAGGCTGCCGGCGAGGCCTCCGGCCTGCGGCCCGCCGAACCAGTCGTTGAAGAAGAGGTAGAAGTTGCGGTTGCCGTAGGCCGAGCACGCGTCACCGGTGCCGTAGCCCGCGCGGAGGGCGGCCGCGTTGGGCTGGTACGGCGTGTAGTTGTACAGACCGGCCGTGGCGTCGTTGCGGATGAAGACGCTCGATCCCCCGCACCCGAGGGACGCGTTCGGGTGGTAGCCGATGAAGTTCTCCCGGCCGGCGCGGTAGGAGTAGTTCGTCGGGTGCGCCCGGTAGCGCTGGAACTGCCGGGCCGCGTTGTAGGTCTGGTTCGCGAACCCGAAGTACTGGGTCTGGCACGGTGCCCCGTCCGGGCACCCGAAGCCCAGGGCGATGTCGTAGGTCCGGGCCGACCCCGCCGTCGTGCGCGTGACGAGGGTCTGCTCCTTCTGGAGGGTCACCAGCAGCACCTGGGGGTTGATGCGGCACGAGGCCGCGACCTTCGCGATGATCGTGGCGGCGGACTCGTCGCTCGCCCCGCGGTACCCGCCCGGGCAGTACTGGTCGGCCGTGCGGTCGTTCGTGGTCTGCCGGTAGCTGCGCAGGCAGGCGGTCCCGTCGGCGTTCGGACGGCACGACGCTCCGCGGGCGTCGAGGAACCGCTGGATGTCCGCCGCGGTCATCGTTCCCGGGTTGTAGAAGACCTCGTCGCTGATGATGTAGCCCGGGTCGAACCCGCTGAGGTCGGCCCGTGCGGGCGGGGCCGCGAGCGCGGACACGATCCCGATGATCGCGACGATCATCCACGCACCACTCGCACGCCGTCGGACCCTGGCCGCCGACGATGCCGCGACCGCGGTCACGAGGCCCTGACCTCGAACGTCGGGCTCGTACCGTCGGACGTCGCCGACTCGTAGTGCAGCAGCGCCTGCCACGGACCCGGCCCGGCCTCACCGGCCGGCACGGCGACCTCGCCGCACGACGTCGTGGAGGCGTCGGGCGACGACGCCGAGGACGAGCTGGACGTGGTGCCGTCCGCGGCGGTGAGGTCGAGGACGCACCGGCCACCCTCCTCCAGGATCTGCGCGTACCCGCTCGCACCGGGGTCACCGGCGTCCGTCAGGCCCGACCACGCGACGACGACCGTGACCTGGGCGGTCGACGGCGCTGGAGGATCCGTGGGTGAGGGCGACGGCGGGGTCGGCTCGTCGGTCGGGTCCGGCGCGGGGTCGTCGGACCCCGTGGCCGACGGGTCCGGGGTCGCCGTCGGGGAGGACGAGCCCTCCGGCGCGGTCGGTTCGGAGGTCGGACCGTCGGTGCCGCCGGTCCCGCCGGCGCCGTCGGTCGGGGCGGTGGTGCTCAGCGACGGCGACGCGTCGGTCACGGTCGGCTCGGACGGATCGGCCGGGGCCGGTGACGTGCAGGCGGACACGAGCAGGCCGGTCGCGCAGAGCGCGGTGAGGACCAGCCCCCGTCGACGCTCAGCCACACGAGCCCCCGACCGCGCAGACGGTCGCGCCGTAGCCGTTGACGTAGATCGAGGCGCGCTCGAAGTGCTGGATCCACTCGCGCGGGGACGACCAGGCGACGAGCTCCTCACCGATCGGGTACCCGACCGAGCCGCTCCCACCGCCCGCGCTCGCGTGCGCGGCGACGAAACCCCCGCGGACCTGAGCGCTCGACGCCGTGCCCCCGACCGTGCGCTCGTAGACGATCCCGCGCTCGAAACGCTGGTAGGCGTGCCCCGCCGCCTCGCGGACCATGGGCCCGACGGGATAGCCGAGACCGCCCGTCCCGCCCCCTGGGCCCGGTGGTAGGCGAGCACGTCGGTGCCCGCGCGACCGCTGGCGGGAACGGCGTGGGCGCCACGGGGGCTCGCGTAGACGACGCCCCCGGCGAACCGCTGGTAGAAGAAGGAGCCGTTGTCGGAGGCGACGTCGCCCAGCGGCGCCCCCAGCACGCCCGAGGACCCGCCCATCTGGGTGTGCACCCGGCCTATCGGGTCACCGTTCGTCTTGACGACCGCCACCGTCGTGCCGGTCACGTAGATCACGCCGCGCTCGAACTGCTGGTAGAAGGCAGACGGTGCCGTGCGCACCTCCTCCCCCACCGGGTAGCCGAGCCCACGTCCGCCACCCAGCGCCCGGTGCTTGGTGTCGAAGTAGGGGGCGCGCACCGTGTAGGTGCCCAGCGGGCTCGAGTACTCCGTGCCGGTGTCGACGGTGCGGTAGCGCCACCCCGACGTCTCGGTGATCCACGGCCCCGGCGCCGCGGAGGCGGGGAGCGGGGCGATCAGCAGCACCGCGATCAGGGCGACGACGAGTGCACGCAGGGCCTGGCGCATACGGGTTCCGATCGGTTCGGGGACCGGCGCCGGGTGACGCCCACGACGGTGACCTCACCCCCGCCCCCGGGGTTGGGCCATGCCCTACTGTAGAACGGTTGTCCTGGCGAGAGCGGCGTGCCGCCCCGACATGAATGAGGGTGCATGACCGCTCCACGCAAGGCCCGCGGCGAGGGGATCCGCTTCCTGACCGTGGGGGTGGCGAACACGGCCATCGACATGGGTCTGCTGTGGGTGCTCACGATGCAGGGCGTCGGGCTGATCCCGGCGAACCTCGCGTCCACCACCGCCGGCCTGATCTTCTCCTTCCTGGTCAACCGCCGGTTCACCTTCCGCTACCAGGGCTCGAAGCCCGCGTGGCGTCAGATCACCGAGTTCCTCGCGATCACCCTGGTCGGGCTGTGGGTCATCCAGCCCCCGATCATCCTCCTGGTCAGCGGGGTCGCCGAGGGCTGGGGCATCGAGGGGCAGCTCGCCCTGATGGCCGGCAAGGTGGCGGCCACCGGGGTGACCCTCGTGTGGAACTTCCTGCTCTACCGGTTCGTCGTCTTCCGAGAGAGGCCCGCCGCCGTCGTGACCCCGTCCACCACCCCCTCGCCGACGCCGGAGGGCGCTCCGCCGTCGACCGGTTCCGCCACGGAGCAGGCCCTGGACGCGACGCTGGCGCACGCGCCGGTGACCGCGCCCGCCGAGACCGTCGATCCCCCCGAGCCGGGCGACGGCGTCGCACCGGCCGCCGGACCTCGGGCCGGCCGGTGGGGGTGGCTGCAGGAGTCGTCGATCGCGATCGGCGCCGGCGCCGTGTTCGCGGCGGTCGTGGTGCTCGCCTACCGCCTCGTCAACCCGGACTACTTCCACACGGACGACGCCCTGAACGAGTTCCTCCCGAACTCGGCGGAGACCGCGCGCATGCTCGCCGAGGGCCAGCTGCCCGTCCTGACGGCCCGCGCGATCAGCGGGGGCAACCTGCTGGTCGACTTCGGACGCGGGCCCTTCCACCCCCAGAACCTGCTCCTGAACCTCGCCTGGGTCACGGACAACCCCCACCGGGTCGGTCTGATCTGGGCCTTCGTGCTGCTCCTGGGCATGTTCACGGGGTCGTACCTGCTCGCGCGCGCGGGTGTCCGGCTGAACCGCCGGGGATCGCTGCTCGTCGCCGTCGTGGTCACGAGCTCGCCGATGTTCATCGCGCTGTTCGTCCCCGCGTGGTGGAACAACGGGCTGGGGATCATCGGGTGGGTCTGGGCGACGGCGGCGCTCCTGTGGGCGTGGCACGCGCCACGCCCGGGGCGCCTCCTCCTTCTCGGGGCGACCACCTGGGCCCTGTTCGCGACGGGATGGCCCCCGTCGTACCTCGCGTTCGCGCTGACGGCGGTGCTCGCCGCCGTCGCCTCCTGGCTCGGCGCCTCGGGAACGTTCTGGGCGCGTGCCCGGACGAGCGTGTGGCTCGCCGTCACGGTGGCTCTCGGGGCTCTCGCGGCGCTGCCGCTGGTGTCCGAGTACTTCTACCTGGGCGACTACCTGCTCCGGGCGGACCAGACGCACAACATCGACAACTTCCTCACCCCCTCGCTCTCGCAGCTCCTCGGCCTCGCCAACCCGGTCGGCGGCGACTTCATGCAGACGTTCTGGGGATACGAGTGGCTCGCCATCCCCATCGGCTTCTCCTCGCTCCTCGTGGTGGTCGCCCTGCTGTTCACGCGGCACGACGCGACCCTGTGGCGCACCGACCGCCTGCTGCAGCTCATGGCCGTGAACGCCGGCGTCCTGTACCTGATGACCCAGCTGCCGGCTCAGCTCGGCCCCACCCGGTGGTCTTTCCGCTACCTCCCCTACGCGCTCGTGCTGGTCGCGGCGCTGACCGTGTACTACCTCGCGCGGACCGAGCGGACGTGGAGCCGCGGCCGCTTCGCCGTCCTCGCGGTCGGCGCCACGGTGGTGGCGCTGTGGAGCTCCTGGCGGGTGGAGGAGCCGGAGCTCGACGTCCTGCACTCGTTCCGGCTGCCCCTGACCTTCGCGGTCGGGACGATCGTGATCTTCTGGCTGTACGCCAACCCCGCTCGGCGCCGGACGCTGCACGCCGCGCTGGTGACCTTCGGTCTCGTGCTGCTCTGGTTCCAGATTCCCGCGCGCGGTGCCTTCTTCGCGACGGACGATCGCGTGCCCGACCCCGCGGTGGGCGCCGAGCTGGCGGCCGAGACCGAGGGCGGGTTCCTCCTCGACGCCGTTTCGGCGCTGCACCCGAACGAGTGGGCGCCGGGATACGACTCCTCGCGCTACCTGCTGGCCGGTGTCCAGGTGGTGAACGGCTACGACCCCGTCGGTCAGCTCTCGTTCTCCTCGTTCATGCACCAGAGCACCCACGGTCGGCTCTACCCCGATGTGATCGACATCGTCGGGGAGCCTGCGCCCGCACCCTTCGACGAGTCGTGCTGGCTCGACGCGTACCGCACCACGGGAGTCCTCACCGACGCCGATCCCGACGGCGGCCGGCACGCCGCACTCGAGGCCTGCAGCTTCTCCGAGGTCAGCACGCGCGGCGAGACCACGCTCTTCACGACGGAGCGGGACTTCGACGACCCGCGGTCCACGGTCTCCCTCGCGACACCGGGTGTGGAGATCACCGGCGACCGTCTCGTCACGGACCGCGTCGAGCGCGTCACCGTGGACAACCCCACGAGCGAGGCGGGCGCCGTCGCCTTCGCACGGATGTGGTGGCCGGGCTACACCGCCACCCTCGACGGTGAACGGCTCGCCGTGACGGACGTCGACGGCGTGCTCGTCCAGGTCGAGGTCCCGGCCGGCGCATCGGGTGAGATCGAGCTGTCCTACACGCCCGTGACGTGGTCGATCGCCTGGCCCACCTCGGCCGTGGCGGTGCTCGGGCTGCTCGCGACCGCGTGGTTCGCCCACCGCGGCCGGACCCGCGCCACCGCCTGAGACGAGAGCGCCGCCCCACCCGGCAGGGTGGGGCGGCGCTCTGCTCGAGGCACCAGGCGACCGGAGCACCCGCCCCGGACACCGACTGCTAGGACCGCATCCGAGCGACGACGTCCGCCGGGTCGCCGTCCATCACGAGGTGGCCACCCTCGAGGAGCACACCGCGCGTGCAGAGCTTCGCGACCATGTCGAGGTCGTGGCTCACGATGACCAGCGTGCGTCCCTCGCTCCGGAGCTGCTTGATCCGCGTGAGGCACTTCTTCTGGAACGGCTCGTCGCCGACGGCGAGGATCTCGTCGACGAGGAAGACGTCGGGATCCGTGTGGACGGCCACGGAGAACGCGAGGCGCAGGAACATCCCCGAGGAGTAGAACTTCACCTCGGTGTCGATGAACTGCTCGATCTCCGAGAACGCGACGATCTCGTCGAAGGCCGCCGAGATGCGCGCCTCGCTCATCCCGAGGATCGCGCCGTTGAGGTAGACGTTCTCCCGACCGGTGAGGTCCGGGTGGAAGCCTGCCCCGACCTCGATCAGGCCGGCGACGCGGCCGCGCACCCCGATGACACCCTCGTCGGGCGTCAGCACCCCCGAGATGCACTTCAGGAGCGTGGACTTGCCCGAACCGTTGAAGCCGAGGAGGCCGACCGTCTCGCCCTCGGTCACGCGGAGGTCGACGTCGGACAGCGCGGTGAAGGTGTCCCGCGGGGCGGTCTTCCGCCGCACGGCGCGCGACGCCATCTCCTTCAGGGAGTGGACGTGCTTGAGGCTGAAGTGCTTGCTCACGCCGTCGACGGCGATGACGTCCTGCATGTCAGAGCTCCTGTGCGAAGTTGCGGGAGAGCCGCTTGAAGACGAGGTCGCCGATCACGAGGAGGACGACGCTGAACCCGAGGGCCAGGACGCCACGCACCATCACGTCGTCGACGAGGGCCGAGGTCTGCAGCTCGGGCGTCGTCACCGGCCACCAGAAGGCCCGGTGGAAGAGCTCGACCGCGATCGTCAGGGGGTTGGCCTCGTAGATCGTCATGATCAGGCTGTCCGCCCCGAACACCACCCGGACGCGGTCGAGCGGGTAGAGGACGGGTGAGAACCAGACCGCGACCATCAGGATGAGGTCGACGATGTTCTCGACGTCCCGGTAGGCGACGTTGATCGCGCCGAAGATCAGTCCGAGGCCCAGTGCCAGCGTCAGCACGATGGCCGACCCGAGGAGCGCCGCCGCCACCTCCCACGGTCCCGGTCGCCACCCCACGACACCGGCCCCGACCATCAGGACGATGAGCTGCGGGACGAAGTGGACGAGCGCGACGAGCACCGACGAGGCCGGGAAGAGCTGTCTCGGGAGGTAGATCTTGTTGACCAGCGCGCCGTTCTGGATGACGGCCCGGGTCGCGTTCCCGAGGATCTCGGAGTACAGGTTGATGACGACGATGCCGCTGAAGAGGTAGACGGCGAAGGGCGGGATCGTCCTGGCGAGCTCCAGGAAGTTGCCCATCACGAAGTAGAAGACGACGAACTGGACGCCCGGCTTCACGTAGGACCACGCGAGACCGAGGAACGAGGCCTGGTAGCGGACGCGGAGCTCCTTGCGCACCAGGAGCTTGAGCAGGTAGCCGTGGTTCAGGACGTCGACCATGCCCCGCCCCTGGCCCGGCCGACGCATCCCGGCCGCGAGAGCCGCCGGGGCGCGATCAGTCATCGTCGTCGACGGTGTTGGCCTCGAAGGTCCTCGCCCACTGCTCGGTCGAGACGAAGTCGGGCATCGCGCGGCGGTAGCGCTTCAGGAGCTGCGGCCAGCGCGTGGCGAGCTCCTGGTGCAGCCGGACGCTGCGCGCGAGGTAGCTGCGGAACAGCTCGGGGTCGCGCACGTACATGGAGGCGCCCGTGCCGTCGGCCGAGGTCACGACGGCGGAGTCGACGTGACCCAGACGCCACCACTTCGCCGCCGTGGCCTCCACCAGCGCCTCCGGGACCTCCTTCGTCCTGGCGTCGACGGGCCGGAGCTGCCGCAGGACGCCGGCCGCCGCCGAGGCGACGAACCCGAGACGTCCGCGCGGCGGCTCGGGCTCCCGCCCCTTGCGCGGCAGCCGCACCGGGACGGGGTCCGGGAAGGCGTCGGAGGTGCGCTTGACGAGAGCGTCCGGGTGCTCGGCCCGCATCGAGCGGATCTTCCCCAGCTGGGTGCCGAGCGACTCGTGGAGGTGGTCGGGACCCGAGAGCAGGTCCTCCAGTGCCATTAGCCGCAGCTCGACAGCGGAGTACTGCAGCGAGAGCAGGTGCTTCACGTCGACGTTGAAGCTCTGCCGCAGCAGGGCTCCCCCACGCGGGTACGGCGAGTGCAGCAGGGCGGCGAGCCAGCGGTTGCGCTGGTGGTAGTAGGCCTGCCAGTCGATGCCGTCGTCCTTGTCCGTCCACGGCACGTGCCAGACGGCGGAGCCCGGGAGCGAGACGGTCGGGAAGCCCGCCTTCCGGGCGCGGAGGGCGTACTCGGAGTCGTCCCACTTGATGAAGACGGGCAGGGACAGCCCCACCTCCTTGATGACCTCGACGGGGATGAGGCACATCCACCACCCGTTGTAGTCGACGTCGACCCGTCGGTGCAGCCAGGGCGTCGTCCGCAGGGGGTGGGACCCGAAGTCGTGCGACCCCGTGTGCGGCGCTGCTCCCCACAGGAAGGTGTAGGGCTGCACCCGCTCCCCGAAGGCGTGGAGGAGTGACTTGTCGTACATCGAGAACATGTGGCCGCCCACGATGGTGGGCTTGCGGCAGAAGTCGGCGAACGTCGCCGCGCGGACGATGCCCTCGGGCTCCGACACCACGTCGTCGTCGAGAAGAAGGAGGTAGTCGCTGGTACCCGCCCGGACCGTCTCCAGCATGCTGCGGGAGAAGCCGCCGGAGCCGCCGAGGTTGCCCTGGCGCACCAGGACCAGACGGTCACCCAGTGCCTCCTTGGCGCGGACGTAGTCGTCCTTCTCGCTGACGAGCTGCGTGCCCTGGTCGACGACGTAGACCTTGTCGACGACGCTCGAGAGGAGCTCGTCGTCGGCGAACGACGCGAGCTGGGCCGCGCAGTAGTCGGGCCGGTTGAACGTGGTGATACCGATCGAGGTCCTGCCCTCGCGCCGGGCGTGGCGCTCGTCGACGCTCCAGCTGGCGTACCGCATCCGGGTGACGCTCTTGCCGGCCTGCAGCTCGAACCAGTACCAGCCACCGTCGCCGAACGGTGCGAGCGGGAGGTCGAAGACGTGGTCGCCCGCATCGGCCTCGAGGAACTTGACCCGCTGGGCGACCCCGCGCGCGTTCGACTTGTAGACCGTGATCGTCGCCGCGGCGTCGATCCCGACCGAGAGCCGCACGCTGTCCGCGCTGGTCCACCGCCGCCAGTACGAGGCCGGGAAGGCGTTGAAGTAGGTGGCGAACGACACCCGGCTACCCCGCCGCAGCGAGAGCTCGTGACGACCGCTGATCACGCTCGTGTCGACGTCGCCCGCCGCGGTCTGCAGGAGGACCTGGGGGTCTCGCTGAAGGCCTCGACGTTGCCGCGCGCCAGCGTGAAGTCGACGTAGAGCGGCATGACGTCGGGGTCGGCGTCGAGCGGCAGGACCACGCGGGAGACGACCCGGAAGGTCTGCTGGTCCTTCGGGGCGGTGTCGACCGCCGTCGCCGGGGCGCTCACGCGTCGACCCCCGCGAAGAGGGCGTCGAGCTTGTTGTCGACGGTGCTGAGGGCCGCGCCGATCGCCATGTGCATGTCGAGGTACTGATAGGTGCCCAGGCGGCCACCGAAGAAGACCTCCGGCTCGCCCTCGGTCAGGCCGCGGTAGGTCAGCAGCCGCTCGCGGTCCGCCGCGGTGTTCACCGGATAGTACGGCTCGTCGCTGCGCTCGGCGAAGCGCGAGAACTCGCGCATGATCACCGTCTTGTCGTTCGGGTAGTCGCGCTCGGGGTGGAAGTGGCGGAACTCGTGGATGCGCGTGTACGGCACACCCGCGTCCGGGTAGTTCATGACGGAGGTGCCCTGGAAGTCCCCGACCGGGAGCACCTCCTGCTCGAAGTCGAGTGTGCGCCACGAGAGCTCGCCCTCGGCGTAGTCGAAGTAGCGGTCGACCGGACCGGTGTAGACGACCGGCACCTGGCCGACGACGGCCTGCTTGTTGATCGGCTGCGAGGCGTCGAAGAAGTCCGTGTCGAGCTGCACCGTGATGTTCGGGTGGTCGGCCATCCGCTCGAGCCACGCGGTGTAGCCGTCGACAGGCAGACCCTCGTACGTGTCGTTGAAGTAGCGGTTGTCGTAGGTGTAGCGGACCGGGAGTCGCGAGATGATCGACGCGGGAAGCTCCTTGGGGTCCGTCTGCCACTGCTTCGCGGTGTACTCGCGGATGAACGCCTCGTACAGCGGGCGGCCGATGAGGTTCACACCCTGCTCGTCGAGGTTCTCCGGGGTCTTCCCCCGAGCTCGGCGGCCTGCTCCTTGATGAGGGCACGTGCGGCATCGGGGCCGTGAGCGCTGCGGAAGAACTGGTTGATGGTGCCGAGGTTGATCGGCATCGGGTAGACCTCGCCCTTGTGGGAGGTGTACACCCGGTGGACGTAGGAGGTGAACGCCGTGAACCGGTTGACGTACTCCCAGACACGCTCGTTGGAGGTGTGGAACAGGTGGGCACCGTACTGGTGCACCTCGATCCCCGTCTCGGGCTCGTTCGCGCTGTAGGCGTTGCCCCCGATGTGCGAGCGACGGTCGATCACGAGCACCTTGATGCCGCGCTCCGTCGCCAGACGCTCCGCCACGGTCAGGCCGTAGAAGCCCGAACCCACCACAACCAGATCTGCGTTCACGATGTTCCCTCGCTCGACGTCAACTCCCCGAGGCTACCGGCACCGACGGACCTGGTCGGGCAGGCCACGACCGCCGCGTCGCGCGACGGTCGTGGCGGTGCGGAGCACCGTGGTTGAATCGATCGGCCCCGCACCCCACCCGATTGCCGCCTTGAACACGATCACGACGCCGACCTCGACGCCCGCACCCGGCCGTTCGGCCACCACGAGGTGGCGGACGGACCTCGAGGGACTGCGCGTCGTCGCGATCCTCCTCGTGGCGGGCTACCACGTGTGGGGTGACCGGGTCTCCGGCGGGGTCGACGTCTTCCTGATGCTCTCGGGCTTCCTCGTCGGCGGCGGCCTCTGGCGCGGGTTCGCGCGGGGTGACGGCGTACGGCTGCGCACCTACCTCGTGAAGCACGCCCGCCGCCTGCTGCCCGCCTCGGTCACGGTGCTCCTCGTCACGCTCGCGGCAGTCACCGTGATCCTCCCGGTGACGCGGTGGCGTGCCGGCGCCGAGCAGACGCTCGCCTCGCTGCTGTACGTGGAGAACTGGTGGCTGGCGACGACCGGCCAGGAGTACGGGTCCGCCAACCCCGACCAGAGCCCCTGGCAGCACTTCTGGTCCCTGTCGGTGCAGGGTCAGCTGTTCGTCGCCGTACCGCTGCTGATGCTGCTCACCTGGTGGTGCGTGCGCCGTCTCGCGCCGTCACGCCGGCTCCGCATCCTCGCGCTCGTGGTGGCGCTGACGACCCTGGCGTCGTTCGTGTTCGCCCTCGTCCTCACGGCGATCGACCAGCCGGTCGCCTACGTCCACACCCTGGCCCGCGCGTGGGAGTTCCTCCTCGGCATGGTGCTCGCGATGGCGCTCACACGCTGGAACCCCCGCGGACCCGCGCTGCAGGTTCTCGGCTGGGTCGGTCTCGCCGCACTCCTGCTGACGGGGCTGCTGGTCGACGGCGGGAGCACCTTCCCCGGTCCGGCCACGCTGCTACCGGTGGGCGCCGCCGTCGCCGTCGTCGTCGCGGGGGCGGCCTCACCGCGGTCGGCGCTGCCCCGGATGCTGGGCGTGCGGCCCCTGGCCTACGCGGGGCGCTACGCGTACGCCTTCTACCTCTGGCACTGGCCCGTGCTCGTGCTGACGGTGGCGGTCCGGGAGCGTTCGGTCGGGTGGCTCGCGGGCGCCTGCGTCCTGCTCCTGTCGGCGGTGCTCGCGGTCCTGACGCACCACCTCGTCGAGGAGCCGCTGCGCACGGGGGCCTCGGTCCGCGACTCCGTCCCGGCCCGGTGGCGGCGGCTCCTGGCCGATCGTCGTCCGGGTGGGGCGCGGCGCGCCCTTCCTCCACGGCCCTCCCCCGTGGCGCGCCGTGCGACGGCGATCTCCGCCGCAGTCCTCGTCCTCGCCCTCCCGCTGACCTGGCTCGCGAGGGTCGAGGTGCTGCGCTCCGAGATCGACCTCACCCAGCTCGCCGACGTCGACACCTACCCCGGAGCCCTGTCGGTCACGGAACCCGAGGTCTTCGCGGAGTTCCCGGACGTGCCCTTCATCCCCGCGGTCGAGGCGATCCCCGACACCCAGGTGTTCGCCGACGGATGCGTCACCGGTGAGGGCGACGCGACCCTGCGACAGTGCGCCTACGGCGACCTCACCAGCCCCACGACCGTCGCGCTCGTCGGCGGCTCGCACTCCGAGCAGTGGTTCGCGGCGATGGTGCGGGTCGCGGAGGCTCTCGGGATGCGGCTGGTGCCGTACCTCAAGGTCGGCTGCCCGTTCATGGCGTCGTCGCAGGCGCCGACCTCGGACTGCGCCCGTTGGTTGGACGACCTCACGGACGAGCTCCTGGCGACCGGTCCCGAGTACATCGTCACCACGTCGACCCGTCCCGCAGGTGATGGCGAGGACTACGTCCCCCCGGCCTACCTCGAGGCGTTCGACGCGATCCCGACGTCGTCGCACATCGTCGCGATCCGTGACACCCCGTGGTTCGACTTCTCCATGTCCGACTGCGTCGCGTCCGTCACGGACACGGCCATGTGCGACGTCCTCCTCTACGACCGCATCTCGGTGGAGGATCCGACGCTGGACCTCTACCCCGACGGTGTCGAGTTCGTCGACATGAACGACGTCATCTGCCCGCAGGGCCTGTGCTCCGCGGTGCAGGGGAACCGACTCGTGTTCAGCGACGACAACCACATGACGGCCGTCTACGTCGAGACGCTGTCGTACGAGCTCGAACGACGCTTCTCCGTGGCGATGGCGCTGCGACAGGACGGCGGCTGACACGACTCCGCGTGCGACCCGCGACGGCGGTGCGGCCCGCCTACCGCCCCCCACGCGCGATCAGCGCCCGGTACGCCACCTTCCGCACCCGCTCGGGCACGAACCGGTACACCCCCCGCACCACGACGTTGCGCACGTACTGCACCGGTGTGGTGAACCCCACCCGGCGCATCGCCCGCTGCAGCGCCACCTCGGTGCGCCACTGCGCCCATCCCCCGCGCCGCGCGTAGGCGCCCTCCCCCACGCGATACCGCACGAGAGGTTCGACGACGTTGTCCACGCGCGCGCCCGCCTGCAGCATGCGCACGAACAGCCAGTAGTCCTCCATCAGACCCATCGGCACGTAACCGCCGGCCGAGGCGACCGCCGAGCGCCGGTAGACGACCGTCGGGTGGGAGAACGGGTCGTGGAACCGCGCGTATGACTCGATCGCCGCCTGCCCGGTGCGCGGCACGCGCGTCCCGACGACGACGTCCTCGTCGTCCGCGAACTCCTCCATCCCGGACCCGACGAGGTCGAGGCCCGCCTCCACCAGCGGCACCTGCAGCTCGAAGCGCCGCGGGAGCGAGACGTCGTCGGCGTCGATGCGTGCGACGATCTCGTGACTGCACCGGTCCAGACCGCGGGTGAGCGCCTGCGCGAGACCGACGTTGGTCGGCAGGACCACGCGCACCACCGGCACCGGGCTCGTGGACTCGAGCTCGTCGATCGCGGCCGCGAGCGCCGCACCCACCGGTCCGTCCTGCACCAGCACGACCTCGTCCGGCCGCCGCGTCTGCTCACCGACCGAGGACGCGAACGCCCGCGTCACGTGCGCGGGATCGTCCCCGCGGTACACGGGGATCAGCAGCGAGAACGCCTCAGCCACGCGCCGCCTCCGCCCGGGCCACCAGCGCCGTCGTCTCCCCCAGGTCCTCGAGCACGACGGCGGTGCGCCGCGGCCTCGTCAGCACGCCGTCGCGCAGGCCGCGCAGGAGGCACCGCACCAGGAGCCCCCGGCTGCCGGAGCGCGCCACGGTCCGGACCCAGCGCCGCAACGTCGAGGCGCCGTAGACGAGCTTCTCGCGGGGCGCCAGCGAGCGCGAGCGCGTGAAGAGCCACACCTTGTTGCGCACCTCGTGGAAGAACCGCGCCCCGGGGTCGACGTCGGTCGCGCCCAGGGCCTTCGTCTTGTGCACGACGACGCTGCTCGGCACGTGCACGCCCGTCCCGCCGCGGATGAGCCGGGTCGAGTACTCGAAGTCGTCGTTCCAGATGAAGTAGTCGGCCACCGGCAGCCCGTGGCGGCGCACGACGGCGGTGCGCGCCAGCATCGAGACGAACGAGGTGCTGCGCACGTCGAGACCGCCGGCGGCACGCGCGGCCCGGCGCCGCTCCGCCGTCGCGAACGGGTTCTCGCGCGGGGTGTTCATGGGGTGCTCACGACCGTCGGTCCAGATGACGCGGGATCCGGCGACGTCGGCGCCCGCGGCCTGTGCGACCCGGACGAGCTCCGCGAGCGCGGTCGCGGTCGGCACCGTGTCGTCGTCCATGAGCCAGACCCAGTCCGACTCCCCCGACGCTCCCGCCAGCGCGTGCGCCAGCCCGGCGGCGAACCCGCCGGCCCCGCCCGTGTTGCGCGTCAGCCGCACGAGGTCGACCTCGGGGTAGGACGCGGCGACCTGCGCGGAGTCGTCGTCGGAGGCGTTGTCGACCACGACCACGCGGGTCGGGCGCAGCGTCTGCCCACGCAACGCGTCGAGCACCTCCACCAGGAGGTCGCGGCGGTTCCAGGCGACGACGACGGCGCACACCTGCGCCCCCGGATCGGTCCTGTCACTCACGCCCCTCACCGTACCGGCGAACGCACGCCCGTCCTCGCGACGCCCGGCGGCCGGCGGCGTGCACCAACTCTTCACAGGAACCGCGCCCCGCCCCCGACCGCGCGGCCGCGCGGCCCCCTACGATCGGACGCGATGTCATCGTCACGCCGCCCCGCCGCGCGGGTCCCCCGTCACTCCCGACGCATCCGCCGCCACGGCGCGCTGCGGCTCGTGGCGACCGTCCTCGTCGGCGCCCTCACCTTCGTGGGCGGTGGCGCGTTCGCGGTGTACACCAACTTCGCCTCCAACGTCGGCGGCGGCCTCGACCTCGAGGCGATGCGCACCGAGGCACCGGTCCAGCCCGACCCCGAGGACGGTCCGACGACGGAGGCACCGCCCACCGACCCGCGCGCCGGCCAGGCCATCAACATCGTCCTCATCGGCTCGGACTCGCGCGACGGCGAGAACCTCGCGATCGGCGGCGGCGAGGAGGGCGGGGCGCGCTCCGACACCACCCTGCTGGTCCACGTGGCCGCCGACCGCAGCCGCGTCGAGGCCGTGTCGATCCCTCGTGACCTCCTGACCGCGATCCCCGCCTGCCCGCTGGACCAGGACAACCTCGAACGCACCTCCGGCCGCCAGTCCAGCGCCATGTTCAACTCGGCGTTCAGCACGGGTGCCGCCCAGGGCGACGTCCACCTGGGCGCCTATTGCACGGCCCTGACGGTCGAGGGCCTGACGGGCCTCACGGTGGACGAGTATGCCGTCGTCGACTTCGCCGGTTTCCAGCGCATGGTCGACACCATCGGCGGTGTGCCGATGTGCATCCCCGAGCCGATCGTCGACCCGCGCTCGGACCTCGACCTCGCGGCCGGCCAGCAGACGCTGGACGGGCAGCAGGCCCTGGGCCTCGCCCGCGCCCGCAAGATCGCGGGGAGCGACGGCAGCGACATCCAGCGCATCGACCGTCAGCAGGAGCTCCTGGCCGCGGTCGTGCGCCAGGTGCTGTCGAAGAACGTCGTGACAGACATCAAGCCGCTGCTGGACTTCCTCGACGCGGTCACCGACTCCCTGTCGGTCAGCTCCGGCCTCGCGAACCTGATGAACCTCGCCGGCCTCGCGACGTCGCTCGGTTCGGTCGGCGCCGGCGGCGTCACCTTCGTCACGATGCCGTTCGACTACGCCGGGGCCCGCGTGGTCGAGAACGGGCTGAGCGAGCAGCTGTGGGAGCGCCTGCGCAACGACGAGCCGATCGTGACCCCCGAACCCGAGCCCGAGCCGCCCGTTGTCGCCGACCCCGGTGCGCCGGAGACGCCGGTCGAGGGCGAGGGCGACCCCGGTGCGCAGCCGCCGGTCGAGGAGACGCCCGACCCCGAGCCCACCGAGACTCCGACGCAGGACCCGTGGACGGTCGTGCGCGGGACCGACGAGACGATCTGCTGACCACCGCCCGACGGCGCGGCGCGGCCACGGGCGCTCGAGCCCGCCCCTAACCTGACTGCAGCTCACGACCCGCAGGCACGACCGTGTCCGCGACCACCCGAGGAGACCCGATGACCGACGACGAGACTCCCCCGTCGTTCGAGCCGGGCAGCGGGCGCCGCATCCCGGACCGCCGTCCGGCGCCCTCCCAACCCGCGGCCCCGCCGTCGCCGGGTCCGCAGCGCCGACCGCTGCCGCGCTCCACGGGCCAGACCCCGGGCCGCGCCGGCGCCACCGCCCCCGCGCGACCGTCGCCGGGCCGGTCGACCCGCCCCGCGGCACCTCGCACCACCCCCGGCGCCGCGGCCGCGCGCGGTCCGCAGGCCCAGCCGCTCGAGGTCCGCCCCGGTTCCCGCACGTCCGGCGAGGTCGGCGCCACGCGCGCGATGCCGCTCGCCGGTGCGGCGGGCCTCTCCGCCTCTCCCGCCGGGCGCGGGAACGGGGGCTCCACGCACCCGCCGACCGACGACGGCCCCCGCACCCCCGCGGGCGGCGGACCGCGGCGCCCCTCCCGCGCCACGTTCCGCCGTCGCCGCCTCGTCCTCGTGGCGGTCGCGCTGGTGCTCCTGCTCGTGTGGCCCATCGGCCTCGTGGTCTGGGCGGACGGCCGCGTGCAGCACACCGAGGCGCTCTCGGACGCCGCGGGCACCCCCGGCCGGACCTACCTGCTGGCGGGCTCGGACTCGCGCAGCGACGGTGCGCTCGAGGGCGACACCACCCAGGGGTCCCGGACCGACACGATCATGCTCCTGACCGCCCCGGGTGACGGCACCGCCTCCCTCGTGTCGCTCCCGCGCGACACCCTCGTGGAGATCCCCGGCCACGGCCAGAACAAGCTGAACGCGGCCTACTCCTTCGGTGGCGCACCCCTGCTCGTGCAGACCGTCGAGGGACTCTCGGGACTGAAGGTGGACCACTACGTCGAGATCGGCATGGGCGGCGTCGAGTCGATCGTTGACGCCGTCGGCGGCGTCAACCTGTGCTGGGACTCCGACGTCGACGACGAGCTGTCCGGCATGGTCTGGACCGCCGGCTGCCACGACGTCGACGGGGCCCAGGCGCTCGCCTTCGCCCGCATGCGCTACTCCGACCCGACCGGCGACATCGGGCGCGGTCAGCGGCAGCAGCAGGTCATCCAGGCCGTCACGTCACAGCTGCGCGGCCCCTCGCTGCTCCTGCCGTGGGAGCAGGTGCCGCTGATCACCGCCGGCACCGACGCCCTCACGACGGACCCGGGCACCGGCGTCGTCGGCCTGGGTCGCATGGCCCTGACGTTCCGCAGCGCGACCGGCCCGGACGGCTTCCGCGGAACCCCGCCGATCGCCGATCCGGACCACCGCCCCGGCAACCTGGGCTCCACCGTGCTCCTGGACGAGGCGGCCGGTGCGCTGTTCTGGCAGCAGGTCACTGACGGCACGCTCCCGACGCAGGCCGAGCAGGAGGCGGGGGCTCAGGGGTGAACGACGACGCCGTCATCAGCCGCCTCCTGACGACCCCCGGTCGGTGGGCCGTCGTCGGCCTGTCGACGAATCGCGCCCGCGCCGCGCACGGCGTCGCCCGCACGATCCAGGGCCTGGGGATGACCATCGTCCCGGTGCACCCCGCGGCCGAGACCGTCCACGGCGCCGCGGGCGTCACCACGGTGGCCGAGGCCGCCCAGGGCGGCCCGCTCGACGTCGTCGACGTCTTCGTGAACGCGACGCGCGCGGGCGCGGTGGTCGACGACGCGATCGCCTCCGGCGCCCGCGCCGTGTGGCTGCAGCTCGGCGTGATCGACCACGCAGCGGCGGCCCGAGCCGCGCAGGCGGGCCTCGACGTCGTGATGGACCGCTGCCCGGCCATCGAGGCCGGACGGCTGGGCCTGCTGCGCTAGCGCCCCGCCGGCGTCACGGCACGCCGGCGCGCACCAGCCGACCGTGCCCGCGCACGACCGGGTCCTCGCCGTCGGAGAGAAAGACCGCGGCGCCGCGCACGAGCGGCTCCACCCGGTCCCCGTGGCACAGCTCGAGCTCGCCCTCGATCGCGAGCAGGATCCTCGGGCCGCCGCCGTCGATCGCCACCGGCTCGTCGGCGTCCGCCACCGTGATGACGGCGAGCTCGAAGTCCTCCACGGGCGCGTAGAAGACCTCGACGCCGGTGCGCGCGTGCTCGGGCGCCAGCCGGATCGGCGGCGCCGGACGCACGTCGACGATGTCGAGCAGCGCCCGGGCGTCGACGTGCTTGCGGGTGATGCCGGCGCGCACCACGTTGTCCGAGCTCGCCATCACCTCCACCCCGACGCCGGAGACGTAGGCGTGCACGGCGCCGGCAGGGACGAACATCGCCTCGCCCGGGCGCAGCGTGACGGGGTTCAGCAGCAGCGACGCCAGCACCCCGCGGTCCCCGGGGTGCTCCCGCGCGATCCGCAGCGCGATCTCGTCGGCGTGCAGCGACGGGCTGGTGCGGCTCGCGAGCCGCTCCTCGATCTGGGCGACGACGGCGGCCACGTCCGCGTCGCGGTCGCGCGCCCCGAGCAGCACGTACTCGAACGCCGAGCGCACCGCCTGCGCCGAGTGCCCGTAGCGCAGGCGCTCGATCGTCTTCTCGATGAGCGGGGCCTTCAGCCCGGTGAGGATCTCCACCGCCCGCCGCGGGGTGCGGAACCCGCTGAGCGCC
Source organism: Litorihabitans aurantiacus (assembly GCF_030161595.1). Lineage (NCBI taxonomy): Bacteria > Bacillati > Actinomycetota > Actinomycetes > Micrococcales > Beutenbergiaceae > Litorihabitans > Litorihabitans aurantiacus. The sequence continues at coordinate 624,849 of NZ_BSUM01000001.1, read as the reverse complement.
TCGAACGTCTCCAGCGCGTAGAGCATCTCGGGCTTGTGGTTCGTGTCGCGGTAGGTGCGGTTGTCGGCGCCGGCCGCCACGCCGGCACGCTCCTCCCGGACCCACCCCAGCGCCGCCTGCTCGAGCGAGGGGTGCACCTGGAGCGACAGCGGCGAGACCGGGGCCACGAGCTTCAGCAGGAACGGCAGCTCGGGTCCGAAGCGCTCCACGACGTCGCGGCCCAGGAGACCCGCCGGATCGGTCGCCACGACCTGTGCCAGCGTGAGCGTCGGGAAGTCGCGGTGCTCCACGAGGCTGGAGCCCTGCGGGTGCGCCCCGAACCACGCCTCCGCCACGGCCCGACCGTCGGCCTCGCGCCCGATCAGCTCGGGGATCGCGGTCGGCGAGCCCCAGTCGTAGTGGCGCAGCGCAGGGGTGAGTCGGTACACGCGGTTCTCCCGGTGGCAGGGGCGGACGGTGCGAGCCTACGGTCACCTCGGCCCCCGGCGCTCGACGGCGGCTCGACGGTGGACGACGACACGGACCTCCCGCGCCGCTCGGTAGGCTCGAGCACCATGACCTCCCCCGTGTCGCCGTCGTCGGCGGCGGCCAGCTCGCCCGCATGATGGCCCAGGCGGCCGTCGGTCTTCAGGTCCACGTCACGGCGCTCGTGGAGTCAGCGACCTCCTCGACGGCGCAGGTCGTGCCCGATGCGGTCGTCGGCCGCGCCGACGACCCGCAGGCGCTGCGGGCACTGGCCGAGAGCGCCGACGTCCTCACGTTCGAGCACGAGCACGTGCCGAACGCGGTGCTGACCGACCTGCGGGCGGCGGGCCACGCCGTCGAACCGGGCCCGGACGCCCTGGTGCACGCGCAGGACAAGGTCGTGATGCGCCGCCGGCTCGAGGACCTCGGCGTCCCGTGCCCGCGCTGGCGCGAGGCGGCCGGGGTCGAGGACGTCCTGGCGTTCGGCGACGACGTCGGCTGGCCGGTCGTGGTCAAGACTCCGCGCGGCGGCTACGACGGCAAGGGCGTGCGCGTGCTGGAGCGGGCCGAGGCGCAGGCCTGGGACCTCGACTGGTCCTGGCCCGTGCTGTGCGAGGAGAAGGTCCCCTTCACGCGCGAGCTCGCCGTCCTCGTGTCGCGCACCCCGAGCGGCGAGGTCCGCACCTGGCCGGTGCTGCAGACGATCCAGCGCGGCGGCGTGTGCGCCGAGGTCCTCTCCCCGCACCCGACCTGAGCCCGACGGCGGCGCGCCAGGCCGAGGGCGTCGGCCGCCTCGTGGCCGAGGGCCTGGGCGTCACGGGCGTGCTGGCCGTGGAGATGTTCGACGTCGACGGCGAGCTCGTCGTCAACGAGCTCGCGATGCGCCCGCACAACTCGGGCCACGTGACGATCGACGCTCACACGACCTCGCAGTTCGAGCAGCACCTGCGCGCCGTGCTCGACCTCCCGCTCGGGGACACGGCGCAGCGCGCCCCGCACGCCGTCATGGCCAACCTCCTGGGCAGCGGCCTGGACGACCCGACCGACGCCTACCCCGCGCTGATGGCCGAGCTGCCGCACGTGAAGGTCCACCTCTACGGCAAGGAGGTGCGGCCGGGGCGCAAGCTCGGCCACGTCACCGTCGTCGGGGACGATCTCGAGACCTGCCGCCGCGACGCCGCCCGCGCGATCGCCCACCTGAACGGGGAGCTCCGATGACCGACGCGACCGCACCCGCACCGACCGGCGCACCCGTCGTCGGCATCGTCATGGGCTCGGACTCCGACTGGCCCACGATGGAGGCCGCGGCCACCGCGCTGCAGGAGCTCGGTGTCGCCGTCGAGGTCGACGTCGTCTCGGCCCACCGGATGCCGACCGAGATGATCGACTACGGCCGCACGGCCGCCGACCGCGGGCTGCGCGTCATCGTCGCCGGTGCCGGCGGCGCGGCGCACCTTCCCGGCATGCTCGCCGCGGTCACTCCGCTGCCCGTCATCGGCGTCCCGGTGCCGCTGGGGCACCTCGACGGCATGGACTCGCTGCTCTCGATCGTGCAGATGCCCGCGGGCGTCCCGGTCGCGACCGTGTCCATCGGTGGGGCGCGCAACGCCGGTCTGCTCGCGGCGCGCATCCTGGGCGCCGGCACGGACGCCGAGTCGCTCCGGCTGCGGACGGCGATGCTCGCGTTCCAGACCGAGCTCGCCGACGTGGCGCGCGCCAAGGGCGAGAAGCTGCGCGCCTCGCTCTGACGGCGCCGCGTCGGCAGCCCGCAGCCGTCAGGATCGGCGCCGCCGGAAGGTCCACGCGCGGTTCACCAGGAAGTTGAGAGGCACCGTCAGCGCGATCGCGATCAGCTGCGCCCAGTACTCGCGCGAGCGCAGGCCCACGTCCTCGGTGAACCACGCCTGCGACAGGTGGACGGGCGAGGTCGGGTTGGTCAGGGCGATCTTCAGCGCGAGGCCGACGACGGCGGCGGCAGCGCCCACGCACACGAACCGCCACAGGCCCGACCACCACGACTCCGGCGAGACGCCCCGGAACGTCCAGGACCTGTTGAGCTGGTAGTTCACGACGACCGAGACGGCGAACCCCACGATCCAGACGGCCGCCGTGAAGCGCACCGCCAGGTCCGTCCCCGGGATCGCGAGCAGCACCTCCTGCGCGTTCCGCGTCCCCCCGTTGAGGCGGTTCATCGCGATCGCGACCGCCATGTTCACGACGACGCCGATGCCACCGACCACGGCGAACCGGATCAGCTGCACGAGCGGGCGCGCACCGCGCGAGCCCTCGGGCGCGGTGTCGGAGCCGGGCGCGGGGACGGTTCCGGTCACGGGCGACGGCGGCGGCGACCGACCGCCACGAGCGCCCCCGGCGGCAGCACGCGGTCGGGGTCGAGCTGCGTGGGAACGGCGCTGAGGAAGATCTGGAACGTCGCCGGCACGGCCTTCGCGAGCTCGAGCTTCCCGCCGTCGGAGGCCACCAGGTCGCGCGCGAGCGCGAGCCCCAGACCCGTGCTCGACCCGCCCGAGACCGACCGCTCGAAGATGCGCGGCGCCAGGTCCGCGGGCACGCCGTCGCCCTCGTCGGCGACCTCGAGCACCACCGACTGCCGGGCGGACGCGGGCCGCGCGGCGACACGCGTGGTGCCGTCGCCGTACTTCAGCGAGTTCTCCAGGAGGGTCGCGAGGACCTGGGCGAGCGCACCGGGGGTGGCGAGCACCGACGTCGTGCCCGCCGCCTCGAACACGAGCGCCCGGCCCGCCTTGGCGTAGGTCGGACCCCACTCCTTCTCCTGCTGGGCGAAGACGTCGCGCAGCAGGACCACCTCGGTCGTCCCGCCGGCCGACTTGCGCGAGCTCTTCAGCAGGTCGTCGACGACGCCGACCAGCCGCTCGACCTGCTCCAGCGCCACCTTCGCCTCGGTGCGGACCTCCTCCTCGCCCGCCATGAGCTCGATCTCCTCGAGCCGCATCGACAGCGCGGTCAGCGGCGTGCGCAGCTGGTGGGAGGCGTCGGCGCTGAACTGGCGCTCGGCCGCCAGACGCGCGGCGAGCCGGTCCGAGGTGCGGCCCAGCTCGGCGGCGACGAGGTCGATCTCCTCGATGCCCGACTCCTCGGTGCGCGGCCGGACCTGGCCGGACCCGAGCTGCTCCGCGCTCGCGGCGAGGTAGATGAGGGGGCGGCGAGGCGCCTGGCCTGGTAGCGGGCGACGACGACCGCGGCCGCCGTCGCGACGATCGCCGCGAGCGCCACGAAGATGACGACCTGGGCCATCCGGAGCGCCATCGCGTCGCCCGAGATGGCGACGCGGACGTCGGCGCCCGACGCCGTCGGGACGACGCGGACGACCGATCGGGCCGGCATCTCCGGGCCGACCTCGACCACCGATCCGCGCGCGGGAGTCACCTCGATGCTGAGCGTGAGGGCGTCGCCCTCCTCGACCCACGGCAGGAGCTGGTCGGTCGTGATCGGCTCGTTGATCGAGGCGCGGCGCTCGACGGCGCGCGCGATGGCCTGCGCGCGAACCGTGAGGTTCTCCTCGATCGAGTTGCGGACCGTGATGGCGCTGAGGATCGCCACGGGCGCGCCGATGAGGACGACGGCGACCAGGACGGCCGCGATCGTGGCCTGGAGCAGGCGGCGCTGCACGTCTCAGGCCCCCGGGGCGCACGCGCGGCGTGCGGCGTGCGCCGGACCACGGCTACGCCGTCGTCGCCTCGAAGCGGAAGCCCATGCCGCGCACGGTCGCGATGTAGCGCGGCGAGCCGGCGTCGTCACCGAGCTTGCGGCGCAGCCACGACACGTGCATGTCGAGGGTCTTGGTCGAGCCGGTGGGGTCGGAGGCCCAGACCTCGCGCATGAGCGACTCGCGCGAGACGACGGTGCCGGCCTCGCGCACGAGCACGCGCAGCAGGTCGAACTCCTTCGCCGTCAGCTGCAGCTCGCGCTCGCCCTGGAAGGCGCGGTGGGCCGAGACGTCGACGCGTACGTTCTGCGCGAGCAGCTCGTCCGTCTCCTCGCCCTCGACACCGGCGCGGCGCAGGAGCGCCCGCACCCGGGCGAGCAGCTCGGCGAGCCGGAACGGCTTGGTCACGTAGTCGTCCGCGCCGGCGTCGAGGCCGACGACGAGGTCGACCTCGTCGGCGCGCGCCGTGAGGACGAGGATCGGCGTGGTCATGCCCTGGCTGCGGATCCAGCGCGCGACGTCGAGACCGTCCATGTCGGGCAGACCGAGGTCCAGCACGAAGAGGTCGGCCGTGGCGGCGCCGTCGATGGCGCCGCGGCCGGTCCCGTGGACGGAGACCTCGTAGCCCTCGCGCGTCAGCGCGCGGGCCAGGGGCTCGGCGATGGCCGGGTCGTCTTCAGCAAGGAGAACCTTCGTCACACGTGCATGCTAATGCCATCGGCTCACCAAGACTGCACATCGGGCACGCCTGGTCCACGACCGGCATCAGGTCGCCGAACGACTGAGCAGCACCGGCTCGACCGGGCCGATGCCGGACACCTGCGCGGTCGGCAGCGAGAGCGCGACCACCTCGGCGCGGATGGCCGGATCCGTCTCGGCCAGCGCCCACGTGATCTCGTCGGTGAGGATCTGGCCCGCCTCGGCGATGTCGGCCAGGCGCGCCGCGAGGTTGACGGTGGGCCCGAACACGTCGCCCGAGCGCGACAGCACCCGCCCCCAGGTGACGGCGCCGTGGACCTCGAGCGGCACCGGACCCTCCGCGTAGGAGTCCACGAGGCCGAGCGCGACCTCGAGCCCCGTGGGAAGGTCGTCGGCGACGAACAGGACGCCGTCGCCCATCGTCTTGACCACGCGCGCGCCCGCCTCGGTGATGACGTCCCGGGCACGCTCCTCGAAGGTCGCCACGAGCTCGCCGAGACCGGCGGCCCCCAGGCCGGCCGCGCGGGTGGTGTAGGAGACGACGTCGACGAAGCCGGTCGCGCGCTCGAGCGGCAGGGCGTCGCGGTCGTCGGTCGTGCCCGCCCGGCCCACGGACTGCTCGGTGCGTGCCAGCAGCGCCAGGAGGTGCCGCCGCCAGGCGTGGTTGCTCAGGGCCTCCAGCGCGTCGACCGCCTCGCCCACCGTGTCGAGCACCACGAGGCGGGCCGAGACGTCGTCGAGGCCCCAGCGCCGCTCGGCGTCCTCGACCAGGGTCTCGAGCTGCCAGACCGCGATCCGGTCGGCGGAGTGGGCGGCGGCGCGCACGACGGTGCGCAGCGCGGTCTCGGTCATGCCGGTGGTCTCCGCGAGGCTCACGGCCGCGCGCAGCGCCTCGACGTCGGCGTGGGTGAACGTCCTGCGCGAGGCGGGGACGCTCGCGAAGCCGAGGACCCGCCAGAACTCGAGCACGCGCGCGGCCGTCGTGCCGGTGAGTCGGGCGACCTCGTAGGCGTCGAGGTGCGGCGTCTCCCCGAGCAGCAGGCGCGTCTGACGCTCCAGCGTGCCCGGCTGCGACGCCTCCGCGTCACTCGCACCGATGTGGCCCACGTCACGCGATCCTACGCCCCGACCGCCGCCGCGTCCCACGGCGGTGCTGGTCTCGGCTGGTCCGAGTGGACCTCAGCGGCGCCGCGCGCGGGTGACGTCACCGGCGGCGACGGCGTGGGTGGCGCCGTCGGGCGTGCGGACCAGGAGCCGGCCGTCCGGGGCGAGGGCGACGGCGGACCCCGTGAGGGTGGCGCCGCCACCGGCGCCGTCACCGAGGCCGAGGTCGACGGCGACCTCGCGGCCGAGCGTGTCGGTCACCGCCGCGACGCGCGGGTGCAGGGCGGCGAACCCGCCGTCGTCCCACTCCCCCACGAGCGCCACCAGGGCGCGACCGACGGCGAGGGTCACCTCGCGCGCGGTCACGTCCGTCCCGGCGAGCGCCAGCGAGGTCGCCCACGGCACGGCGAGCGACGCGCGATCCTGGGTCACGTTGACCCCGATGCCGAGCACGACGGCGTCGCGGCCGGGGACGGCCTCGGCCAGCAGTCCGGCGAGCTTGCGCGAGTCGCCCCAGCCGGGGACGTCCTCGATCTCGACGCCGCCTGCGGGGCGGAGCACGACGTCGTTGGGCCACTTCAGGGCGGGCACGACGGCGGTGCCGGCGCCTCGACCGGTGTCGACGGCGTCGGCATCGACCCTCAGCAGTTCCGCCACCGCGGTCACGACGGCGAGCCCCGCCACCAGCGCGAGCGTCGGCCACTCCGCGCGCGGGCGCCGCGGGCGCAGCACCACCGAGAACGTCGCGGACGATCCGGGCGGGGTCTCCCAGACGCGGCCGGCACGCCCGCGGCCGGCGTCCTGGTGGTCCGTGCGCAGCGCCGACAGGTGCGGCCAGGCGTGCTCGCCGTCGTCACCCTCCGCCTGCACGGCCGCGACGAGGTCCGAGCTCGTCGAGCCCGTCCGCGCCACCTCCACGAGGCGGGCGAACGGGTGGTCGACGCCTGCGCCGTCGGGCGGGTGGGTCGTGGGCTGCGAGGGGTCGTGCGCGAGGTCGTGCGGGGCCTGTCGAGTCACGCCGTCAGCCTGCCACCGGTAGCCTGCCCTGCGTGAGTGACACCAGCGTGGGCGCGGGCGAGCCGCCCGTCGACCCGATCGACCTGACCACCACCGCCGGGAAGCTGGCGGACCTGCACGCGCGCGTCGCCGCAGGGATCGACGGCCCCGCGGAGGTCGCCGCGACCAAGCAGGGGGCTCGGGGCAAGGGCTCGGCCCGCTCGCGGATCGACGCGCTGCTGGACGAGGGGTCCTTCACCGAGATCGACGCGTTCGCGCGCCACCGCGCCACCGCCTTCGGCCTGGCCGCGCGGCGTCCGTACGGCGACGGCGTCGTCATCGGCCACGGCAGCATCGACGGCCGCCGCGTGTGCGTCTACAGCCAGGACTTCTCGGTCTTCGGCGGTTCGCTCGGTGAGGTCCACGGCGAGAAGATCGCCAAGATCCAGGACTTCGCGCTGCGCACCGGCGTGCCCCTCGTGGGCATCAGCGACGGCGGTGGCGCGCGGATCCAGGAGGGGGTGGCCGCGCTGACGCAGTTCGCGGAGATCTTCCGGCGCAACGTCGCGGCCTCGGGCGTGATCCCGCAGATCTCCTCATCCTCGGCCCGTCCGCGGGCGGCGCGGTGTACTCCCCCGCGCTGACCGACTTCATCGTCATGGCCGACAAGACGTCGAACATGTTCATCACCGGACCGGACGTCATCCGCGCGGTCACGGGCGAGGACGTCGGGTTCGAGGAGCTCGGCGGTGGCCTCACGCACAACGAGCGCTCCGGCGTCGCGCACTACCTCGCCTCCGACGAGGCCGAGGCGTTCGACTACGTCCGCGCGCTGCTGGCCTACCTGCCCTCGAACAACCTGGCCGACCCGCCCACCTACGAGGAGGAGGCGGACCTCGGGCCGAGCGAGTCCGACGTCGCGCTCGACACGCTCGTTCCGGACTCGGACAACCAGCCCTACGACATGCGCGCCGTCGTCGAGGCCGTTCTGGACGAGGGGGTGCTGCTCGAGGTGCAGCCGCTCTTCGCGAAGAACGTGCTGGTCGGGTTCGGGCACGTCGAGGGCCGGTCGGTCGGGATCGTGGCGAACCAGCCGCAGGTCATGGCGGGCACGCTCGACATCAACGCGGCCGAGAAGGCGGCGCGGTTCGTGCGCACGTGCGACGCGTTCAACATCCCCGTGCTGACGTTCGTGGACGTGCCGGGCTTCCTGCCGGGCACGGACCAGGAGTGGAACGGGATCATCCGCCGCGGCGCGAAGCTGATCTACGCCTACGCCGAGGCGACGGTCCCGCTCGTCACGGTGATCACGCGGAAGGCCTACGGCGGTGCGTACATCGTCATGGGCTCCAAGCAGCTCGGGGCCGACGTCAACCTCGCGTGGCCGACGGCGCAGATCGCCGTCATGGGCGCCTCCGGTGCCGTCAACATCCTGCAGCGGGGGCGCTGAAGACGGTCGCGGACGCCGGGGGCGACGTCGAGGCCGAGCGCACGCGGCTCGTGGACGAGTACAACGACGCCATCGTCAACCCGTGGGAGGCGGCCGACCGCGGCTACGTCGACGCGGTGATCGCGCCGTCGCAGACCCGGGCCCAGGTCACGCAGGCCCTGCGCGCCCTGCGGACGAAGCGGGCCGCGCTGCCGGCGAAGAAGCACGGGAACATCCCGCTGTGAGCGCCGACGAGTCGCCGACGGCGGCGCCCGCGCTGGTGCGCGTCGTACGCGGGACGCCGGACGCCGTCGAGCTCGCCGCGCTCATCGCGGGCCTGAGCGCGGCGACGGCGGCCGGCGGCGCCCAGGAGCCGGCCGAGGCGGTGCGCCACCGCTGGCAGGACCGCTCGCACGCCCTGCGCGGCGGCTCGCGCGGGCTGCCCGCCCGGGGCGCGAACGCCTGGCGCTGGTCCCTGCACCCCTGACGAGAGCTTTTCTGACGTACCGCGAGAGCTTTGCGGACGTACCCGGAGAGGTTCGTCGACGTACCCCGGAGAGGTTCGTCGACGTACCCCGGAGAGGTTCGTCGACGTACCCCGAGAGGTTCGTCGACGTACCCCGAGAGGTTCGCCGGACGCCGGCAGGGACAGGCGCCGTCGGCAAACCTCTCGGGGAGGGTCCACAAAGCTCTCGCGAAGGGGTGGGCGGGCGGGGCGTCGGCGGTCGCACGTAGGGTTGTCGCGTGACCGAGACCCCCGCACCCCGACCGAGATCGACGCCGTCGCGGACGCCTACGTCGACACCCTCGCGAGCCTCAGCCCCATCATGCGCACGAGCCTCGGCCTGCCCGGTGACCACACCAGCTTCGACGACGTCTCCCCCGCGGGCCTGGCCACGCTCGACGCCGAGCGCACCGCCGTCCTGGGGAAGCTGTCGAAGCTCACCCCGGCCGACGCCGTCGACGAGGTCACGAAGGCCGCCATGCTCGAGCGGATCGGTCTCGAGAGCGAGCTGTACGACTCCGGCGAGAGCTTCGCGACGCTCAACGTCATCCACTCCCCGCTGCAGACCACGCGCGACATCTTCGACCTCATGCCCACCGACACCGCCGCGGACTGGGACGTGGTCGCCGCCCGCACGGCGAGCGTGCCCGACTCCCTCGCCGGGTACGTCGAGTCGCTGCGCGAGGGCGCGGCGACCGGCGTCGTCGCCGCCCGCCGCCAGGTCGAGGCCGGGGCCGGGCAGGCCGACGAGCTCGCCGGTGACACCTCCTTCTGGAGCGACCTCGCCCGCCGCGGCGCCGAGGCAGGCGGTGACGCCGCCGCCCTCGAGGCCGGTGCGAACGCCGCCCGCGCCGCCTACGCCGACCTCGCCCAGTTCCTGCGCACCGAGCTGATCCACCGCGCGCCCGAGGCGGACGCGGTCGGCCGCGAGCGCTACACGCTCTTCTCCCAGCAGTTCCTGGGTGCCCGCATCGACCTGGACGAGACCTACGACTGGGGCCGCGAGGAGCTCGCGCGCATCGTCGCCGAGCAGGAGGCCACCGCCGTCGAGCTCTACGGCGCGGGGACGTCGCCGCAGGAGGCGATGGAGCGTCTCGACGCCGATCCCGCCCGCCAGCTGCACGGCACCGACGCGCTGCAGCGGTGGATGCAGGAGACGTCCGACGCCGCCGTCCTCGCCCTCGCGGACACGCAGTTCGACATCCCCGAGCCCGTGCGACGCCTCGAGTGCTGCATCGCCCCGACGCAGTCCGGCGGCATCTACTACACCGAGCCGACGGCGGACTTCTCCCGCCCCGGCCGCATGTGGTGGTCGGTGCCCGCCGGTGTGACGGAGTTCGGCACCTGGCGCGAGAAGACGACCGTCTACCACGAGGGCGTCCCCGGTCACCACCTCCAGATCGGCCAGACCACCTACCGCAGCGCGCTGCTGAACTCCTGGCGCCGCCTGGCCTGCTGGGTCAGCGGGCACGGCGAGGGCTGGGCGCTGTACGCCGAGCGCCTGATGGCCGACCTCGGCTTCCTCGACGACCCGGCCGACCGGATGGGAATGCTCGACGGTCAGCGCCTGCGCGCCGCCCGCGTGGTGCTGGACATCGGCGTCCACCTCGGCAAGGACGCCCCGGCCGACCTCGGCGGCGGCACGTGGGACGCCGAGAAGGCCCGCACGTTCCTGTTCGCCAACGCCAACATGGCCCCCGGGTTCCTGAACTTCGAGCTGGACCGCTACCTCGGCTGGCCCGGTCAGGCGCCGTCCTACAAGGTCGGCCAGCGCCTGTGGGAGCAGATCCGGGACGAGCAGGCCGCGCGCGAGGGTGCCGCGTTCGACCTCAAGGCGTTCCACCGCCGCGCGCTCGACGTCGGGTCGGTCGGCCTCGACGTCCTCGCGCAGGCGCTGCGCTGACCGTGGCCGCACCCACGCCCGGCTCCACCCCCGATCGTCGACGCCGCAGCCGCGACCGCACGCACGTGCGGCTGGTCCTGGCCTCGGCCTCGCCGGCCCGCCTCGCACTCCTCACGGCCGCCGGCATCGTGCCGCAGGTCGTCGTCTCCGACGTCGACGAGGAGGCCGTGCTCGCGGCGGAGCGTCGACGCTCGATCACCGACCTCACCGTTCCCGAGCAGGTCGCCGTCCTCGCCCGGGCGAAGGCCGAGGCCGTCGCCCGGGAGCTCCCGCCCACGGACGCGCACGACCTCCCCGGCTGGTGCTCGGCTGCGACTCGCTGCTCGAGATCGACGGCGAGGCGCACGGGAAGCCGCACACGCCCGACCGCGCCACCCGCGCGTGGCGCTCGATGCGCGGCCGCACCGGTGTCCTGCACACCGGCCACCACCTCGTCGTGAGCGGCCCCCCGCTGGCGGGTGACGGGCGCCCGCGCCGTCGCCCCCGCAGCGGCGTGAGCAGCACGGGCGTCCGGTTCGCGGACGTCACGGACGCCGAGATCGCCGCGTACGTCGCGACGGGGGAGCCGCTGCAGGTGGCGGGTGCCTTCACGATCGACGGTCTCGGCGGCGCCTTCGTCGAGCGGATCGACGGCGACCACCACGGCGTCCTCGGCCTCAGCCTGCCGCTCCTGCGGCACCTGCTGGCCGATCTCGGCATCCCCTACCCCGCGCTGTGGACGTGACCCGGCTGGAGACTCTCCACGAGTGACGCGCCGCTACACCCGGCCTCGCGGCCCGCGCGTTGTGGGAACCCTCCAACACCCGGTCACCGCACCTGCCGCCCCCGACAGACTTCCCGGCGCGCGGCCAGGCGCGTTGGGTGCGGCAGCCGCCCGGGACTACCGTGGCCCGGACCGCGAGCAACAGGAGTGTGGATGACGTCCGACGTGAGCGTGCCCGCGGGCACCACGACCAGCACCGCCGACGGCCTCGACCGCGTGCACCGACCCGTCTCGCGCGTGCTGATCGCCAACCGGGGCGAGATCGCGGTCCGCGTGGTGCGCGCCGTGCGCGACGCCGGCCTGGTCTCGATCGCCGTCTACTCCGACACCGACCGCGACGCACCCTTCGTCCGGCTCGCCGACGAGGCCTTCGCCCTGGGCGGCGTCCGCGCGGCCGAGACCTACCTCGACCCCGCGAAGATCCTCGACGTCGCACGCCGCTCGGGCGCCGACGCGGTCCACCCCGGCTACGGCTTCCTGTCCGAGAACGCCGACTTCGCCCGCGCCGTCGGCGACGCGGGCCTGACCTGGATCGGCCCGAGCCCGGCCGCGATCGACGCGCTGGGCGACAAGGTCTCCGCGCGCCACATCGCGCAGGCCGCGGGCGCCCCGCTCGTGGCGGGTACGCCGAACCCCGTGGGCGACGCCGACGAGGTCGTCGCGTTCGCGCGGCAGCACGGCCTCCCGGTGGCCATCAAGGCGGCCTTCGGCGGCGGCGGCCGGGGCCTCAAGGTCGCGACCACGCTGGAGGAGATCCCCCAGCTGTTCGAGTCCGCCACGCGCGAGGCGGTGGCCGCGTTCGGTCGCGGCGAGTGCTTCGTCGAGCGGTTCCTCGACCGCCCCCGCCACGTCGAGACCCAGTGCCTCGCGGACGCCTACGGCGGCGTCGTCGTCGTCTCGACCCGCGACTGCTCGCTGCAGCGCCGCCACCAGAAGCTGGTGGAGGAGGCCCCCGCCCCGTTCCTCACCGACGAGCAGAACGCCGAGCTGGTCCGCGCCTCGCAGGCGATCCTGCGCGAGGCCCGCTACGAGGGCGCCGGCACGTGCGAGTTCCTCATCGGGTCGGACGGCACGCTGTCCTTCCTCGAGGTCAACACCCGCCTGCAGGTCGAGCACTGCGTGACGGAGGAGGTCTCCGGTGTCGACCTCGTGCGCGAGCAGCTCCGGATCGCCGCCGGCGAGCCGCTCGGTTACACCGAGGTCGCCACGCGTGGCCACAGCATCGAGTTCCGCATCAACGGTGAGGACCCGGCCGCGAACTTCCTGCCCGCCCCCGGCACGGCGACCACGGTCACCTGGCCGGGCGGCCCGGGCGTCCGCATCGACGCCGGGATCGCCCCCGGCGCCGTCGTCTCGGGCAACTTCGACTCGATGCTCGCGAAGATCGTCGTGACCGGGGCGACCCGGCAGCAGGCGATCGAGCGCGCCCGCCGCGCGCTCGGCGAGGCGGAGATCGTCGGTCTGCCGACGGTCCTGCCGTTCCACCGCGCGGTCCTGCACGAGCCCGCCTTCGCGGGTGAGCCGGGCGAGGTCCAGACCGACCTCGGCGTGTGGACCACCTGGATCGAGTCCGAGATGGCCCCCCGTCTCGCGGCCCTGACCTCCACCTCCGGCGCGACGCCGTCACCCGAGGCGGGCGACGACGTCGAGGTCGAGCGCGTGGTCGTCGAGGTGGGCGGCAAGCGCCTCGAGGTCGTGCTGCCCGCGAGCCTGGGGAGCCTCGGGGGCGTGCGCGCCCGCGCCGCGCGCCCCGGGCGTCCCCGCGCCGTCGGACGCCCGGGCGGCGCCGCGCCCGCGGCCGGCGGCGCCTCCCTCACCTCCCCGATGCAGGGCACGATCGTCAAGGTCGCCGTCGCCGAGGGCGACACGGTGGCCAGCGGCGACCTCGTCGTCGTGCTCGAGGCGATGAAGATGGAGCAGCCGCTCCTCGCCCACCGCGACGGCGTCGTGACGGGCCTGAAGGCGAGCCCCGGCGCCGGCGTCACGGCCGGCCAGGTGCTCTGCGAGATCGCCGCACCGTAGCTCTCGTGCGCAACGCCTTCGACGCCTGGGTGGAGTGCTCCTGCGGTGCGCGCCACTGGGGCCTCGGCGGCGCCGCGGGCCTCGCGCTCGTCGACGTCGCGTCCCGTGCGGTCGCGCTGCAGCTGCGCTCCGAGCGCAGCCACCACGGCGGCACCTGGGGTCTGCCCGGCGGCGCGATCGGCACCGGTGAGACTCCGCTCGCCGGCGCGCTGCGCGAGGCGGCCGAGGAGGCGGACGTCCGGCCCGCCGACGTCCGGCCCGTCCTGACGCGCGTGCTCGACCACGGCGAGTGGTCGTACACGACCGTCCTGGCCCGCACGCTCCGGTCCGCCACGGGCGGCGGTCGCCCCACCCTCACGGCGCTCGACGGCGAGTCCGCCGACCTGCGGTGGGTGGATCTCGACGCCGTCGCCGACCTCCCGCTGCACCCCTCGTTCGCCGCCGCCTGGCCCCGGCTGCGCGCGCTCGCGCTCCTGGACCCGGTCCTCGTCGTCGACGTCGCGAACGTGCTCGGAGCGCGTCCGGACGGCTGGTGGCGCGACCGCGCCGGCGCCAGCGCCCGGCTGCTCACCGCGCTGGCGGGGGCTCTCGGGACCCCCGGTGGCACCGGTGCCGTCACCCCCGCCGACGACGGCGGCGTGCCGGCCGGGTGGTTCGGCCTCGACGCGCTCGATCCCGAGGTCGCCCGCGCGTGGCCGCGCACCGTCGCGGTCCTCGAGGGAGCGGCGCGCGATGCCGCGCCGCCCGAGCAGCCACCGTCGCCGTCCTCCGTCCCCGCGCCCGCGCTCGAGCTCGTCCGCGCCCCCGGGTCGGGTGACGACGCGGTCGTGGAGGCCGCCGAGGCCGCCTCGGCGACGGGCGCCACCGTCGTCGTCGCGACAGCCGACCGCGGCCTGCGGGCCCGCCTGCCCGCGGGCGTGGCGGTCGTCGGCCCCGGCACGCTGCGCGACCTCGTCGACCGCCGCTGAGGCGCTCCCGACATACTCGGGCGCCCGCGCAGGACCCGCCGCACACCGGCCGGACACCGGGGTGTCCCTGTGTCGCCCCACGTATCCTGGAGGCATGACGCGCACCGCCTGGGGCATCGGCCTGGCCACCACCTCCGAGATCGACCACGCGGTCCTGGAGGCCTGGTACCCCACCCCCGCGCTCGGCGAGCCGGGGACCGCGAGCCCCTGGGACGTGCCCGCCGAGATCGGCGCCCTCGAGGTCGTCGACCCCGTGCGCCGGGTGCGCCGCGACGTCGTGCGGACCGAGATCGACCTCGACGCCGCCCCCGCCTCGGCGGCCGACGCGTACCTGCGCCTCCACCTCCTCTCGCACCGGCTCGTGGCGCCGAACACGATCAACCTCGACGGCATCTTCGGCGCCCTGGCGAACGTCGTGTGGACGAGCGCGGGTCCGTGCTCGCCGGTCGAGTTCGAGCTCACCCGCGCCCGGCTGCAGGCGCGCACGCCCGGTCTGAGCGTCCACGGCGTCGACAAGTTCCCCCGCATGACCGACTACGTCGTGCCGTCCGGCGTCCGCATCGCCGACGCCTCGCGCGTCCGTCTCGGCGCGCACCTCGCCGCGGGCACCACCGTGATGCACGAGGGCTTCGTGAACTTCAACGCCGGCTCGCTCGGCGAGGCCATGATCGAGGGGCGCGTCTCGCAGGGCGTCGTCATCGGTGACGGCACCGACGTCGGCGGCGGCGCCTCGATCATGGGCACGCTCTCGGGCGGCGGGAAGCAGCGGGTGAGCATCGGCCGCCGCAGCCTGCTCGGCGCGAACGCGGGTCTCGGGATCAGCCTGGGCGACGACTGCGTCGTCGAGGCCGGCCTGTACGTCACCGCCGGCACGAAGATCAGCCTGCTGGGCGACGCCTCGTCCTACGACGTCGACCTCACGGACGCCGCGTCCGACGGCGAGGGCCACCCCGTCGTCGCCGCGCACCTGCTGTCGGGCCTCGACGGCCTCCTGCTGCGCCGCCACTCGCTCACCGGCGGGGTGCAGGCGCTGCCCCGCGCCGCGCGCGCGGTCGAGCTCAACGCCGCGCTGCACGCGCAGTAGCGGTGGCCACGAGAAACCGTACGCGTGGATCGCGTGCGGCACGCGCGCTCGCCTGGGTGCTGGTGCTCGCCGTCGTGGCGGGTGCCGGGATCGGCGGCGTCGTCCTCCTGCTGCGCTCCCTCGAGACGGCGCGACCGCTGGCCCAGGGCTGCTTCGCCGGCGGCTACCGCCTGGATCCGGACCAGACGGCCAACGCGGCGCTGATCGTCGGCACCACGGTGCAGCGCGGGCTCCCCGCGCGGGCGGGCACGATCGGGATCGCGACGGCGATGCAGGAGTCGCGCATGCGGCCGATCGACTACGGCGACCGCGACTCGCTCGGGATGTTCCAGCAGCGGCCGTCCCAGGGCTGGGGCACTCCCGAGCAGGTGCAGGACCCGGTGTACGCGACCGAGACGTTCTTCGACCACCTCGTCGAGGTCCCCGGGTACACCGAGATGGAGGTGACGGAGGCCGCGCAGGCGGTGCAGCGCAGCGGGTTCCCGGACGCCTACGCCCAGCACGAGGAGATGGCGCGCGCGTTCGCCTCCGCCCTGACGGGGTGGAGCGAGGCGGAGCTGACGTGCCGGCTCGCGCCCGCGCAGGACACCGCGGGTGTGCCCGAGGCCGTCGTCGAGCGCCTCGGCCGGGACCTCGACGTCACGGCATCGATCCGGCCGGCGGGGGCGGGTGAGCGCGAGGTCGTGGTGACGCTCGCGGCCCAGGCGGGCGACGACGTCGACCGCCTCGCCTGGGCGGTCGCGCACGCGGCGGTGGCGGCCGCCTCGGAGACCGGCGCGGGTCAGGTGACCGTCGGCAGCCGGGTGTGGGACCGGAC
This sequence comes from Litorihabitans aurantiacus, assembly GCF_030161595.1. NCBI lineage: Bacteria > Bacillati > Actinomycetota > Actinomycetes > Micrococcales > Beutenbergiaceae > Litorihabitans > Litorihabitans aurantiacus. The sequence goes on along the minus strand of NZ_BSUM01000001.1, from coordinate 608,409 downwards.
ACTCGCGACGGGGCCGAGCAGCCCGACGGGCACCGACCACCCGACGTGGCGACCGCGGACGGGCGCCGATCCGATGCCCGCCCGCGGTGAGGTCGTGATCAGCGCCGGTCGTCGATAGCCACGAAGTCGCGCTCGGCGGGGCCGGTGTAGACCTGGCGCGGCCGGGCGATCTTCGTGGCGGGGTCGTGCATCATCTCGCGCCACTGCGCGATCCAGCCCGGCATCCGCCCGAGGGCGAACAGCGGCGTGAACATCGACGTCGGGAAGCCCATCGCGCGGTAGATGAGGCCGGTGTAGAAGTCGACGTTCGGGTACAGCTTCCGCTGAACGAAGTAGTCGTCGGAGAGCGCGATCTCCTCGAGGCCCATCGCGAGGTCGAGCAGGTCGTCGCGTTTGCCGAGCGCCTGCAGCGCGCTGTCGGTCGCCTCCTTGACGATGGCGGCGCGCGGGTCGTAGTTCTTGTAGACGCGGTGACCGAAGCCCATGAGGCGGGCACCGCTCGACTTGTCCTTGACCTTCGCGACGAACGAGCCGGCGTCGTCGTCCTCGTCGCGGATCTGCTCGAGCATCGTCAGGACGGCCTCGTTCGCGCCCCCGTGCTTGGGGCCCGAGAGCGCGTTGATCCCGGCCGCGACCGAGAGGAACAGGTTGGTGTCGGCCGAACCGACCGAGCGCACGGTGGCGGTCGAGCAGTTCTGCTCGTGGTCGGCGTGCAGCACGAGGAGCTTGTCCATGGCGGCCACGACCTCGGGGCCGAACTCCTCCTCGCGCGAGGCCCCGAGCGCCAGGCGCAGGAAGTCCTCGATGAAGCCGCGCGAGGGGTCGACCTCGAGCATCTCCTCACCGTTCACGTGGTTCAGCACGTACGCGACGATCGTCGGCATCTTCGCCAGCAGCAGGACGGAGGCGAGCTCCTCGGACTCGGCGTCCGTGACCTCGAAGACCTCGGGGTAGAAGCCCGGGAGCGCAGAGATCGCGCTGGAGACGATCGCCATGGGGTGCGCCGTGCGCGGGAACGCGCGGATCAGCGCGCGGAACTCCTCCCGGACCTGCGTGTGGCGCAGCACGCGCTCCTCGAAGGCGGCGTACTGCTCCGCCGTCGGGAGCTCGCCCTTGGCCAGGAGGTAGGAGACCTCGAGGTAGTTCGAGCGCGCGGCGAGCTGCTCGATCGGGTACCCGCGGTAGCGCAGGATGCCGGCCTCGCCGTCGATGTAGGTGATCTCGGACCGGCACGCGGCGGTGTTCATGAAGCCGGGGTCGTAGGTGACCACGCCCGAGCTGGACAGCATGGACGAGATGGCGACGCCGTCGTTCCCGTCCACGGCCGGGACGCGCTCGAACTCGAGCGTCGTCTCGTCCACCGCGAAGCTTGCTGCCGATGTGCTCACCGTCATCGGGTCTCCGTTCCTACCGGCGCGCGACCGCAGGTCGGACCGCGCTGTTCGTGTGCGTTCGTGGGTCTCACTGTTCACGGACATCGCCGCGTTCCGCCAGGAACGGGCAAAGAACCTCCGGTGATCTTCTCACGTCGCGGGCGTGAGCCGGGACGCGGCGGCGGCGATCCGCTCGTCGCTCGCGGTCAGCGAGAGGCGCACGTGCCCGGCCGCGGCGGCGCCGTAGAACACACCCGGACCCGCGACGACACCGCGCTCGGCGAACCAGCGCATGAGGGCCCAGCACGGCGCCTCGTCGTCGCCGTCGGTGGCGTCGGTGGTGGCTGTGCCCTTGCTGCCCTCGGAAACCGGCGCCGCGCCGTCGCGCTCCCCCGCCCGCACCCACAGGTACAGACCCGCCTCGGAGTGGTCGACCTCGAAGCCCGCGCGCAGCAGCGCGCCCAGGAGCACCTCGCGCCGCGCACGGTAGCGCTCCACCTGGGCCTCGACGTGCGCGTCGTCCCCGAGCGCGGCGACCATCGCCTGCTGGACGGGCCAGGGCAGCATCATCCCGAGGTGGCGGCGCTGCTGGAGCAGCTCGTCCACGAGGGTCGCGTCACCGGCCGCGAACGCCGCGCGGTAGCCGGCGAGGTTGGACTGCTTCGACAGGGAGTGCACGGCGAGCAGGCCGCGCAGGTCGCCGCCGTTGACGCGGGCGTCGAGGATGCTCGGCACGCCCCCGCCCTGCGGCGCCGGGTCGGTCCACGGCGCCACCCACGGCAGCAGGGCGTAGCACTCGTCGCTCGCGACGACGGCGCCCACCTCGCGCGCGGCCCGCACCACGGCGGCCATCCGCTCGGCGCTCATCACCTCGCCCGTCGGGTTCGACGGCGAGTTCAGCCACACCAGCGCGACCTCCTCGCGCCCCGCCCACTGGCCGGGGTCGTCGCTCGCCACGACCTGCGCCCCCGCGAGCCGCGCCCCCACCTCGTAGGTGGGGTAGGCCGCCGTCGGGATCACGACGACGTCGCCCGGGCCGAGTCCCAGCTGGCTCGGCAGCAGCGCCACGAGCTCCTTCGAGCCGATGGTCGGCAGCACGGCCTCCGGCGTCAGTTCGACCGATCCGCGGCGCCGCATAAGGAAGTCGGCGACGGCGGCCCGCAGCTCGCGCGTGCCGGCGACGGTCGGGTAGCCGTGCGCGTCGGACGCGGCGGCGAGCGCGTCGCGCACGACGTCGGGCGTCGGGTCGACCGGCGTCCCGATGGACAGGTCGCACAGACCGCCGGGGTGCTGCGCCGCGCGCTCGCGCAGGGGCACGACGGCGTCCCAGGGGTAGGCGGCCTCCAGCCGGTGGAACCCCACGGGCGCTACTCGCCCTGGGGCGGGAGTGCCGCGACCAGCGCGTGGTCGGAGGGGATCAGCCCCATCTTCGCGGCGCCGCCGGGCGAACCGATCGGGTCGAAGAACTCGGCGTTCGCGAGGGTGAAGGCGGACCACTGACCGGGGACGTCGTCCTCGTAGTAGATGGCCTCGACCGGGCAGACCGGCTCGCACGCCGCGCAGTCCACGCACTCGTCGGGGTGGATGTAGAGCGAGCGTTCACCCTCGTAGATGCAGTCGACGGGGCACTCGTCGATGCACGCCTTGTCCTTGACGTCGACACAGGGCTGTGCGATCACGTAGGTCACGAACGACTCCTCTGGAACAGCTGGTGGTGCGGTGTCCCTCTAGTATCGCCCGGATGAGCGAGGACTCCACGACGGTGCTGCGGGTCGGGACGCGAGTGGTGGTCCGCCACCGGATCACCGACGCCGAGCACGCGCTGACGGACGCGGTGGGCGACGTCGTGGAACGGACGGACGACGCCGTCGTGATCCGCACGCGGCGCGGGGACGTGCGGGTGGAGCTGGCCGACGTCGTGGCCGCGAAGCCCGTCCCGCCGGCACCGGCGCGGCGCGCCCCGCGCCGACCGCCGGCCTGAGGCCGTCGTCACGACGCCGACGAGAACGTCCAGGGCCGTGCGAACGGGCGTCCGGACGCGGCCCCTGACGTTCTCGGCGGAACCTCGGACCTCGGGCTCGGGGCTCAGCCCTCGCCGCCCTCGCCCTCGGGCGGCGGCTCGGGGGACGGTGCAGGAGGCAGCGTGGCCGGGTCCGGGCCGCAGACGACACGGTTCCACGGCACGTAGGTCGTCGAGTAGGTCTTGTCCGCGACGGGGCTGCCGTCCAGACGCGTCACGACGCGCCGGACGTCCACCGAGAACCCGCCCTGTCCGCCACCCTCGGGGGTGCAGTCGCCGCGGGTGTTGTAGACGGTGGACGGGCTGCGCAGGGCGTAGCGGGAGCCGGTCGTGATCTCGGTCGAGAACGTCGGGGTGCCCCACATCCGCGCCCAGGTGCGCCCGCCGTCGACGAACGCCTGAACCAGCACGCCGTGCTCGGTGGTGTTGGTGAACCGCATGTCGATCGAGCCCTCGAAGAGCGTGGCCTCGCGACCCTCCGGGTAGCGCGCGAACCAGCGCGTGTGGGGCTTGTGCTCGACGTCCTCGAGCCCGGCCTCGAAGGCGGCGTTGAACAGCGTGGTCGACAGCTGCGAGAGGCCACCGCCGTACGCGGTCGAGACGTTGCCGTTCTCCACCACGCCCGAGGGGCGGTAGCCGGAGGCGGCGTTGATCGGCCCCACGTTCTCGATGAGGCTGAACGTCTCCCCCGGCTTGAGCAGCACACCGGTGACCTTCTCGGCGCCGGTGCTGATGTTGCCCGTGCGCGGCGCGTCGTTGCCGGGGGGCAGCGGCGTCGAGAACTCCCCGATGACCTCGGTGACCCCGAGCGCCTCGGCGTCGGCGGTCGAGAACTCGGCCTCGGCCCCCACGAGCTCGACGGCGGCGGTGCGCTCCGAGGTCGAGGTCGCCGCGGCCTGCACCGCCGAGCCGAGCTGGGCGGGGTCGATCCCCGTGCCGTTCTCGGACGGGACGATCTGCGGGCGCCCGTCGGCGAAGGTGAAGCTCGCGTCCTTCGGCGCCTGACCGGCCTCGGGCAGCGCGTCGGAGACGGTCTGCGCGAGTGCCTCGGCGTCGAGGGCCAGGGAGAACGCACCGTCCTGCCCGGTCACGGTCGCGGCGGCCGAGATCGTGGCGGGGTCGAGCTCCGTCGTGAGGTCACCCGCCTGGACGGTCACGGGACCCGACAGGAGCGGGTCGACGATCTGGCTCATCGCGGTGTCGACGGCGGACTGGCCGAGCGACGGCGTCAGCACCGTCACGGGCAGGTCGATGGCGCTGCTCGCGGTGAGCCACTGCTCGGAGAGGACGGTCACGGCGCCCGGGACGTCCAGCTCGCTGCCGTCGGCCGGATCGGTGACGACGGCCGCACCGTCGGCGAAACCGATCGTCGCGTCGACCGGCGGGACGGCGACGACGTCGGCGGAGTCCGCGAGCGCGGCGCCCAGCGCCTCCTGGTCCACGAGCGTGACGGCGTCGGCCTGGTCGCTGCCGAGGAGACGGGTGTAGAGGTCGGCGGGGTTCCACGCGGCGCCCGTGAGCCGATCGACGGTCGCGGCGGCGTCGAGCCGCAGTCCGGCGTCGGCGGGTGAGATCGACGCCTCGACGTCGCCCACGGTGATCGGGATCGCCTGGGAGGTGCGGTCGGCGAGCGCCGCCTCGACGGACGCCACCGCCTCGTCGCGGCCCTGCCCGCTCACGTCGACCCCCGCGACGACGGCCTCGCGCGGCAGCCGGTCGGCGGTCGTGAGGACGGCGGCGACGTAGGCACCGCCGAGGACGAGCACGCCGATCCCGCACGCGAGTGCGACGACGCGACCACGGCGGGAGGGCTTCTCCCCTCGAGCTCGTCCAGCGGCGAGCCCTCGGGCTCCGTGGTTTCAGACACGCACGATCTCCTCGTCGCCATGGGTGCGGTTGCGCCCATCCTATTCAGGCGTGCGCACCCGACCGCCCCGTTCCGGCCACGCTGGGGTAACGATTCGGTGGAGGTGCCAGGCGGCGGGTCGATCCCGGCCGGATCCCGGGATCGATCGGCGTCGGTCTCGGTCAGAGCAGGTCGCGCACGCGTCCTAGCCGGTGCACGAGCGCGCCGTCGGCCGCACCCACGCCCGCCCGCTCCACCCGTCCGAGCACGACGGCGTGGTCCCCGGCCTCCAGCACCCGCGTGGTCACGCACTCGACCCAGGCGGCCCCCGCCTCCAGCACGGCGGCGCCGCTCACCTCGCCGCGGTGGTGCGGCACGCCCTGGAGCTGGCCGAGGTCGGGGCGTCCGGGCTCGGCGAGCCACGTCACCAGCGGAGCGCTGCCCGCGCCCATGACGGTAGCGGCCCAACGCCGGCCGACCTCCAGGGTCTCCGCCAACCGGCTCGCCTCGTGCACCGCGACGAGCACGGTGGGCGGTTCCAGCGACAGCGAGACGAGCGAGGTCACGACGGCGACGACGTCGCGCGCCCCCGAGGTTCCCGCCACCACGGCGACCCCGCCCGGGAGGCGGGCCATCGCGAGCCGGTAGCACCGCTCGAGCTCGTCGGCCCCGGCCCCGACGTCCTCGGGGTCGACCTCGGCGTGGACCGCGGGCTCGTCAGCCACGGCGCGCGCCCACGAACCGTTCCGGGAGGAACGCCGCGACGCCGATCGCCAGCACGGAGACGAGCAGCCACACCGTCCCGAGGGTGTCCCCGGGCACGAGCACATCGCCCCCGGTGACGACGAACGCCATCGCCTGGATCACCCCGATCGTCCCGACGGCGAATCCCGCCAGTCCCGGACCGCGCGTCCACGAGCGGGCGGCGAGCGCCCCGACGAGCACGGTCGCGACGGCGAGCACCATCCCCAGCGGGACGTCGCCGACGCGCCAGCGGTGCACGACGGTCGCCGCGACGCCGACGAGGACGCCCAGCAGCAGGCAGGCGATCACGGCGGCGACGCGCCCCGGGGTGGGCCGCGTGAACAGGTCGCGTGACACCGGCGTGGCGGCCGACGACGCGGCCACGGCGGGCGCGCCGTCGGCCGCACCCTGCAGACCTGCGACCGCGGTGAGGAGCGCGCCGACGTCGCCCCGCACCGCGGTCAGACCGACCACCGGCAGGAGCGGGGCCGCGACCCCGTTGCTCAGCGCGTACCACCCGATCGCGGCCTGCGACGGCGCCAGGTCGTGGGTCGCCGTCTCCTCCCCGGCGACCGGCGTCGAGCACCGGGACCGTCGCGCCCTGCACCTGCGAGGCGTAGCAGCGCAGCGCGGCGAGCACGCGGGGGTCACGGACGTCACGTCGAGCTCGACGTCGACGTCCGCGGACGGGCGGACGATCGAGGGCAGCGCGGCGCCGGCCGCCGGCGGCGGCAGGAGCAGCGCGCCGTCGGCACCGATCGGCTGGACCTGCGCGACCTGCACCGCCACGGCGTCGTTGGCGGCGCGCTGCCGGTCGTGGGCGACGGCGACCACCGCGTGCACGGGCGCCACGGCGTCCTCGCCTCCCGCGGGAGCGCCGGGCGCGGCCGCGAGCGCGAGCGCCCGGAGCGCGACGGCGTGCGCGCGCACGTGGTCGGGGTGGCCGTAGGACCCGCCCACCTCGTCGGTGAGCACCAGCGCGGGGCGCACCTGGCGAACGAGGCGCGCGAGCGCGCGGGCGGGGATCTCGACGTCGCCGCGCGCGAACGCGTGCGGTGCGGCGTCGGGCGCCGGACCGGCGATGCCCGGTGCGGTCCAGACCATGCCCGAGTCGATCCAGCGGCCCTGCGGGCCGATCGCCGCGCGGTCGTCGGCGGCGACGAGCTCGTCGAGCCAGTGGTGCTCGGTCACGCCGAGCGCGGCCAGCGCCGCGGCGCGCTCCTGCGCGCGCACCTGGGCGACGGCGTCGGTCCCCTCCAGGTCGGGGCGGCCGATCATCTCGCCGCGCTCACCGCGGGTGGCGGTGACGAGGACGACGCGCCGACCGGCGGCCGCGGCGAGCGCGAGCAGCCCGCCGGCCTGCAGCGTCTCGTCGTCGGGGTGGGCGAAGAACGCGAGCAGCGGGCCGGCCCCGAGGTCGGGGCCGGGCTCCGCCGTCGTCATCTCAGGCCTTCTTGGCGCGCGAGGCCGCGCGCGCCCGGTCGGTCTGGTTCAGCACCACCTTGCGGATGCGCACGATCTCGGGCGTGACCTCGACGCACTCGTCGTCGCGCGCCCACTCCAGCGACTCCTCGAGGGTGAGGAGGCGCGGCGGCGTGAGGCGCTCGAGCTCGTCACCCGTGGCCGAACGGATGTTGTTGAGCTTCTTCTCGCGCGTGATGTTGATGTCCATGTCGTCCGCGCGGCTGTTCTCGCCGACGACCATGCCCTCGTAGGTCTCCTGCGTGGGCTGGACGAAGAACGTGCCGCGGTCCTGCAGGAGCATGAGCGCGTTGGTGGTCACGGCGCCGGAGCGGTCGGAGACCAGCGAGCCGGACAGGCGGAACTCGATGGTGCCGGCCCACGGCTCGAAACCGTGCGCGATCGAGGAGGCGATACCGGTGCCGCGCGTGTCCGTGAGGAACTGCGTGCGGAAGCCGATGAGGCCGCGGGCCGGGACGATGAACTCCATGCGCACCCAGCCGGTGCCGTTGTTGCTCATGGTCTCCATGCGGCCCTTGCGAGCGGCCAGGAGCTGCGTGACGGCGCCGAGGAACTCCTCGGGCACGTCGATCGTCATGTGCTCCATCGGCTCGTGGAGCTTGCCGTCGACCTCCTTGGTCACGACCTGAGGCTTGCCGACCGTGAGTTCGAAGCCCTCACGTCGCATCTGCTCCACGAGGATCGCCAGAGCGAGCTCGCCGCGGCCCTGGACCTCCCAGGCGTCGGGGCGCTCGGTCGGCAGCACGCGGAGCGAGACGTTGCCGATGAGCTCCTTGTCGAGGCGGTCCTTGACCTGGCGCGCCGTGACCTTGTGGCCCTTGCCGCCCTTGCCCGCGAGCGGGGAGGTGTTGATCCCGATCGTCATGGAGATGGCGGGGTCGTCGACCGTGATGAGCGGCAGCGGCTGCGGGTCGTCGACGTCGACGAGCGACTCGCCGATCGTGATCTCCTCGATGCCGGCGACGGCGACGATGTCACCGGGGCCGGCGCTCTCGGCGGGCACGCGCTCGAGCGCCTCGGTGCGCAGCAGCTCCGAGATGCGGACGTTCGCGAGCGTGCCGTCCTTCTTCGCCCACGCGACGGTCTGCCCCTTGCGGATGGTGCCGTTGAAGACGCGCAGCAGCGCGAGGCGGCCGAGGAACGGCGAGGCGTCGAGGTTGGTCACGTGCGCCTGCAGCGGCGCACCCTCGGTGTAGGACGGCGCGGGGATGCGCTCGAGGATCGTGGCGAAGAGCGGCTCGAGGTTCGGGGAGTCCGGGAGCTCGCCGTCGCCGGGCTGCTCGGTGCTCGCGCGGCCGGCCTTGGCCGAGGCGTAGAGCACGGGCAGGTCGAGGATGGCGTCGAGGTCGATGTCGGCGTCGTCACCCATGTCGCTCGCGAGCGCGAGGAGCAGGTCGGTGGCCTCGCCGACGACCTCGGAGATGCGGGAGTCGGGGCGGTCGACCTTGTTGACCACGAGGATCACGGGCAGCTTGGCCGCGAGCGCCTTGCGCAGCACGAACCGCGTCTGCGGGAGCGGGCCCTCGGACGCGTCCACGAGGAGGACGACGCCGTCGACCATCGACAGGCCGCGCTCGACCTCGCCGCCGAAGTCGGCGTGCCCGGGGGTGTCGATCACGTTGATCGTGATGCCCTCGGGGTGACCGGCGGCCTCCGCGGCGGGACCGCGGTAGCTGATCGCCGTGTTCTTCGCGAGGATCGTGATGCCCTTCTCGCGCTCGAGGTCACCGGAGTCCATGGCGCGCTCGTCCACGTGCGCGTGCTCGCCGAAGGCGCCGCCCTGCCAGAGCATGGCGTCGACCAGCGTGGTCTTTCCGTGGTCGACGTGCGCGACGATCGCGACGTTGCGCAGGTCGGAGCGCAGGGCGTTCTGCTGCGTGGCAGCGGGCATGCGGGAACTCATCTCATCGGCGGCGGTGGTGGTGCGCGCGGCTGTCACCGAGGTGCGGGTGGGACAGCTGGTGGAGCGGCCAGACGTGGCGCGGGTCCATGGTACCCGGCGGCGCCGTGCCGTCACCCCGTGCACGACGAGATGCGTGCAAGGTCACCCCGGGCAGGCCTAGCGTGGTTCGTTCAGGGGTGAACCACCCGTGGTCGCCCCGCGCACCGTCCCTTCCAGGAGAGGATCCGCCATGACCAGGACCGCCCGCATCGGAGGACCGATCGCGCTCGCCGTGATCGGCGCCATCCTCTACTTCGCCGTCTCCGACATGATCGAGGCGGTCGACCTGACGATGATCGGCCTCATCCTCATGATCGCCGGGGCGGTCTGGCTCGTCATCGAGCTGATCGTCAACCGCCGCCGCAGCGCGGTCACGAGCGAGCGCACCTCGGTGCGCGACCCGCGCGCGCCCGGTGGGGTGACGCAGAGCGAGCGCGAGGTCCGGCGCGACGAGATCTGACCGCTCCCCTACGCGGGGACCAGCCGCCCCTCGTGCATCTCGAGCACGCGGTCGGCGCGCTCCATGAGCGCCGGGTCGTGCGTGGCGACGACGGCGGCCACCCCGCCCGTGTGCACCAGGTCGGCGATCAGGGCCATCACCTGCTCCGCCGTCGCGCTGTCGAGCTGACCGGTGGGTTCGTCGGCGATGAGGACGGCGGGTCGGGTCACCAGGGCCCGCGCGACGCCGACGCGCTGCTGCTGGCCGCCCGAGAGCTCGTAGGGGCGCTGGCGGGCGTGACGCGCGAGGCCCACCCGCTCGAGCGCGTCCGTCACGCGCTCGGTGCGCTCGCGCGGATCCGTCCCAAGCATCCGCAGCGGGACCTCGACGTTCTCGGCCGCCGACAGCACCGGCAGCAGCCCGAAGGACTGGAACACGTAGCCGACGCTGCGGGCCCGGAGGTCCGCGAGGGCGTCGTCGCCCAGACCGGCGACGGCGCGACCCGCGAGCTCGACCGCGCCCGACGTCGGGGCGTCGATGGTGGCGGCGACGTTCAGGAGAGTCGTCTTGCCCGAGCCCGAGGGCCCGCGCACGACGACGAGCTCCCCCGCCCCGACCTCCAGGTCGAGCCCGCGCAGCACGTGGACGTCACCGGCCGGCGTCGAGAACGTGCGGTGGACGTCGCGCAGCACGACCCGGCGCTCCCGATCCGGCTCGGCCCCGGCGGGTGCGGCCTCGTCGTCGCGACGGTGTCTCATCGCTCCCCTCCTGCGTCTGCTCGCGCGGCACGTCGCGGAACACCTCGACGTGGTCGGTCTCGAGGTCGAGGCGCACCCGGTCGCGCAGGTCCAGCGCCTCGAGGTAGGTCTCCGGCAGCTGCATCCGACCGACCCGGTCGAGCACGGCGAACTCCTCGACCACCCGCCGCTGCGCACCGGCCTCGTCGGTCTCGGTACGGCGCAGCACCTCCCGCGACGTCCGACCGTCGCGGATCTGGATCGTGCGGTCCACGTGCTCGGACACCTCGGGGTCGTGCGTCACGATCACGACCGTCACGCCGAGCTCGGCGTTGACCGCCTCCATCGAGCGCAGCACGTTGACCGACGCGGCCTCGTCGAGCTCGCCCGTGGGCTCGTCGGCGAGCAGGAGGCGGGGGTCGTTCGCGACGGCGACGGCGATCGCCGTCCGCTGCTGCTGACCGCCGGAGAGCTGGGCCGGCACCCGGCCGGCGCAGTCCCCGAGGTCGAGGAGCTCGACGAGCTCGGCGACCCGTGCGGCGTCGGCGCCACGACCGCCCGAGCCACCGCGCGCCCGCCGTCCGGCCAGCGTGAGCGGCAGGGCGATGTTCTCGCGCGCAGTGAGGTAGGGCAGGAGGTTGCGCGAGGTCTGCTGCCACACGAACCCGACCGTCTCGCGCTGGAACTGCACGCGCTGCCTCGCGGACATCGTGGCGAGGTCGAGCCCCGCGACGCGCGCGGTGCCGCCGGTCGGCCGATCGAGACCGGACAGGATGGTCAGGAGCGTCGACTTCCCCGATCCCGAGGCACCGACGATCGCGACGAGCTCGCCGGGCTCGATCCGCAGGTTGAGGCCCTGGAGGGCCTGCACCTCGATCCCGTCGACGGAGAAGATGCGCACCAGGTCCTCGCACTGCACGAACGGTCCGGTGGTGGTCATGAGTCCTCCTCGGCGGTGGTGGCACGGGCGGGTGTCGCGGCGCGCCGCGACGAGAGCAGGGTGGGGAGCAGCGAGCAGCCCACGACGGCGAGCGCGACGCCGCCCAGGACGAGGAGAAGCGAGACCCCGGGCCAGACCGGTAGCGGCTGCTCGCTCCCGGTGAACGAGCGCAGGTCGAGCGTGCGCAGCAGCAGGCGCGAGGTGAGCGCCCCGAGACCGAGCGCGGCGAGCGCCGACAGCGCGACCCAGGGCGTGAGGTCCCACCACGCCAGCGCCCGCAGCCCCCGGCGCCGCAGTCCGAGGAGGCGGAGCGTCGCCAGGGCCCGCGCCCGCCGCGGCGCGGCCGCGACCTGCACCGCCACGAGGGCACCGACCGCGAGCAGCGCAGCGGCCGCCACGCTGCCGGCGAGGCTCCCCTCGAGCAGACGCAGCACCGGTGTCGCGGTGGCCGCGGCGCGCGCCGCGGCAGCGTTCTCGACACCCGCCGGACCGGTGATCTCCTCGACCTGGGTCGCGACGGCGTCGCCGTCCGCGCCGGGGACGAGGCGGACGAGGAGGAGGCGGGCGGGGGTGCTCGCCGCGACCTCGGGAAGCGCGGCGGCGGCGGCCAGGAGCCACGTGTCGGAGGCGCCCGCGACTCCCGGGAGCACGTCCCCCGACGTCAGGACCCGCGCCTCGACGCTCTCGCCCGTGCTCACGCGGACCCCGTCGGTCCCGGGAGCCACGTCCAGGCGCGGCGAGACCAGCAGCGGGAGGGCCGCCGGTGACGCGGCGTCCGACGCGGCGTCCGCGACCGCCGCGCCGTCGGCGAGGTCCGCGACCGGCGCCGCGCCGACCGATCCGGGGACGTCGGCGGTCACCGCGGCGTAGGCGGCCGGGTCCACCAGGTACAGGGTCGTGCGCTGCGAGGCGGTCGGCGTCGTGAGGATCGCCGGGCTGACGGCGGCGACGGTCGCGGCCGCGGCGACGCCGTCGAGCGCGCGCACCGCCTCGAGCTGGTCGGCGTCCACCCGTGGACCCGAGACGCGCAGGTCGGAGCCGGAGGAGACCCAGACGGCGCGCTCGACGCCGTCGCGCACGGTCGCCAGCGTGACGACCGAGAACACCGTGACGCTCACGCCGACCACGACGGCGAGGACCGACGTCAACGTCGCGCCCGGGTCGCGCACCGCGCGGGCCGACCCGAGGAAGGCCGACAGGTGCCGGCCGCCGCGCAGCGCGGCGTGCGCGGCCCGCGCCGCGACCGGGTAGAGACGCAGCACGAGGACCGTCACGGCCAGGGCGGCCAGCAGCGGGGCGGCCACGAGCAGCGGGTCACCCGTGTCGGCGATCGCGCCGGGGGCGACACCGAGCACCTGGGACAGCGCGAGCCCCGCCGCGGCGAGCACGACGACGTCGCGCACCACCCCGCCCACGGCCAGGTCGCGGCGACGAGTGCGCAGCCCGGTGGGCAGCCGCGAGGTGACCGCGACCGCGGCGGGCACCAGGGCGAGAGCGGCGGCGGGCGCCCACTGCAGCGGGCTCCACCGCTCGGGTGGGCCGAGCACCCCACCCAGCACCGCCGTCGCGACGCCCCAGCCCAGGGCCGCGGCGGGCAGCGCGATCGCGAGCGCCTCGAGGCCGAGCACCGTCCGCAGCCGCGACGGCGCCGCGCCGCGGGCGCGCAGCATCGCGAGCGCGGGACGCCGGCGGTCGATGAGGAGCTGGGTCAGGAGCGCGAGCACGGCGACCGCGACGCCGAGCGGGCCGACCGCCACCAGCGCCACGATGTTCGCGGCGGCCGCGTTCTCCCCCGCCACCGCGTCGACCCGCGCGGCGAGCTCGGTCGACAGACGCATCCGCGGGAGCAGGGACGCGGGGAGGTCCGACCCGGGCGGTGCCGGGACCTCGACGATCTGAGCCGTCAGCCCGCGCAGCTGCGACGCCATGACGCGAGGATCGCCCTCGCGGATCGCGTCGACGTCGACCGGGTAGAACAGCGACCACTCCGAGAGCTGGCCGAGCGCCGCGACGGTGGCGAACCAGCCGTCGGGGGCCACGTAGGCGCGCGCGTTCACGGCCGTGCCGAGGTTGAGGTCCTCGAGCACGCTCGGGCCGGCACCCGTCGGCACGTGCGCCCAGGCGGGGTCCTCGGCGTCGCGCACGCGGTAGGTGCCCGCGAGCACGACGGTGACGTCGTAGACGAGGTTGGCCACGCTGACCCGGTCGCCGACCGCGAGCGCGAGCCGCTGCGCCGAGGACTCCTCGAGCATGACCTCGACCTCGAGATCGGGCTGCTGCTCGACCGGGAGCAGCCCGCCGGTGCTCACCGCGGTGTCCGGGTCCCAGCGGACGGGGGCCGGCGCCGCGCCGTCGACGATCTCGACGCGGTCGGCGACGCCGGGGTCGCCCGACAGCGTGAGGCTGGGGCGGCGCACGTCGATCGCCGGGTTGACGGGGATCGACACGGCTTCGAGCTCCGCGGTCACCCCGGGTGCGCCGATCACGTCCCGCAGGGGCGGGGGCACGTCCTCGGTGACGGCCGCCAGGCCCGCGGTGACGGCGTCCCAGCCCGCGAGGTTCTCCTCCGGCGTCACGGGCAGGCCGGAGACCCCGGAGGCGAGGACGTCGAACGCGCCCGGACCGGGTGTCGCGACGAGGTCGCGCAGCTGCGGCGAGACGTCGGACAGCCGGTGGCGCACCTGATCGGCCTGGGACGCGGCCACGAACCGCGGCAGGACGGTCACGGCGAGCGCGAGGACGGTGACCACGACCACCACGAGCGCGACCGCACCGCGCTGGGCGCCCAGCGCCCGGCGCGAGAGCCGCCACCAGCTCATCGGGTCTCCTCCCGGTGCTCGGTGTCGGCGTGCTGCACGCGCACGCGGCGCGCGGAGCCGACCGCGGCGAGCAGCGTGCCGAGCGCGGCCAGCACGAGTCCCGCCGCGAGGGCGGGGGCGTCCAGCCGCAGCGGGGAGGCGTAGTCGGCCAGCCCGACGACGCTGAGGCGCACGAGCGTCGGCATCGTGACCACCGCCACCACGAGGCCGACGGCGAGCCCCACCGGCAGCGCGCCGGCACCGAGCACGAGCGTCTCGAGCAGGCGGCTGCGGGCCTGCGTGCGACCGGGCACCCCGGCGGCCCGCAGCGCGATCACCTCACCTCGTCGCAGGCGCGTCAGCACCGTGACGGCCGCGAGGGTCCCGATCGTGGCGAGCAGCGTCGCCACCGCCGCGACGGCGAGGAAGACCGGTTGCGCGACGGCGGTGCCGGCCGAGGCTCCCGCGCCCGAGACGGTCAGGGTGCCGGAGTCCTCACGGACCTGCTCGCGCAGGGCGGCGACGGCGTCGGAGCGGGTGGCTCCGCCGTCGCCGTCCTGCCCGAACGCGACCCAGATCTCGTCGGGACCGTCGACCGGGACGCGCTGCGAGACCAGCACGCGCTGCAGCGCGGGGAGGTCCGCGAGCACGGCCGGGGCGTCCAGCGCACCGGGCAGGAGGTCGGTGATCGCGGCGACCCGCGCGTCGACCTCGGTGCCGGCGATCGTGAGCGTGAAGGCGTCGCCGTCGTCGACGGCCAGCGAGTCCGCGAGGGCGGTGGTGACCACGAGCGGGAGGGGGTGGGGACCGGCGGTGTGAACCGCGCCGTCGCAGCTCCGCCGGTACCGCCCAGGCCCTCGGCGCGGGCTCCCGACTCGCGCGATTCGCCGGCGAGGTGCGAGAAGTCGCCCGCGACGGGGCCGTCCTCGCCCGTCACGGAGTCGAGGACCACGTCCACGAAGCCCCACCAGCCGCGCAGCGTCCCCTCGGAGACGGCGACGTCCACGCCCAGCAGGCTCCAGTCGCCGGCCGGGACCTCGGCGGTCAGGGCGACGCTCTGGTCGGCGTCGGCGACGTCGGCCGTGGTGAGCTCGAGCCGCGCGACCTCGCCGCCCGCACCGCCGAGCCAGACGAGCCCGCCGAGCGTGCCGGGCAGGGCGCCACGCTCGGCGCGCGAGCCGATCAGGTCGGCGTCGGCGCCCCAGGCGAGCTGCGCCGTCACGGTCAGGGTCCCGGGGGCGACGCGCGCGGGAGCCGCGTCGGCGGCGGCGTCGGCGCTGTCGGCGGCATCAGCATCGACACCGGTCGTGATCGCATCCGCCAGCGCGTCGGCCGAGGCGGTGCCGCCCCGCAGCACCTCCCTCGCCCCGGCACCCGGCAGGGCCAGCACGGTGAGGTCCACCTCTCCGGCGCCGCCCTCCAGCGTGCGGGCGAGCGCTGCCGCGTCGACGCCGTCGACCGCCGCGACGTCCTGCGCGGTGCGGGCGGGGTTGCGCGCGGTCACGACGCTCGCGCCGCCGTAGCCGATGCGGGCGTCGGCGCCGACGCGCGTGTCCTCGACCAGGGCGCGCGCCGTCGTCGTCGACCCGGCGTACCCGGAGGCGACCACGGAGGTCGCGACGGCGACGACCAGCAGGAGCAGGGGGACGCCGAGAACCGTGCGGCGGCGCGCCACCGAGCGGAGCGCGAGCGCGGTGCCCGCGCGTCTGGTTCGTGCGGCCAGCAGCTCCAGCGCGCTCCAGACCGGGACCAGCACGACGAGCCCGACGACGGCGAGCGCGAGCGTGAGGAGGCCGGGGGCTCCGACCGCCACGACCTGGTCGAGCGCCGTGCGACGCTCCGCCGGACCGGCGAACGTCGTGGCGAAGCGCCACACGCTGACGGCGGCCGCGCCCACGAGCAGGAGGGCGACGCCGGAGCGGGCCGCGCGCCGCACGCGGCCCGAGTCGCCGGTGGAGATCCGCCCGCCGGCGCCGCGCAGGGCACCCGCCCCGGGGGCGCCGATGACCAGCGTCCAGCCGATCGCGACGGCGAGGCCGACGCCGATCGCGCCGATGACCGCCGACGCCGGCGGCGCGACGGGGGCGGCGAGGACGGCCGTCGAGGAGTCGCCGCCGTCGGGCAGCACCCGACCGAGCGCGAGGCCGGCGACGGTGCCGATCCCGGTGCCCGCGACCGCGCACACCGCCGCCTCTCCCCACACGAGGCGGTGCAGCTGCGCGGGGGCGGCACCGCGCGCGGCGAGGATGGCGGTCTCACCCGCGCGCGCCTGCGCGAGGAGGCGGGCGACCTGGGAGACGGTGACGGCGCCGATCACGGCGAGCAGCACGAGGGCGACGCCGCAGACCGTGCGGGCCGCCTCGGCTGCGACGCGCAGCTCCTCGACCGTGGTGGCGAGGCCGCCCGAGCTGGTGACGCCCTGGGGCGCGAGCTCGTCGTCGGCGGCGACGGCGTCGGCCAGGCCGGCGAGTCCGAATGCGGCCCGGGTCAGCGCCGCGAGGTCGAGGTCGGCGCCCGAGCCGACGACGCTCCAGCGCACGAAGGGGCGGCCGCCGGCGGCCTCGACGTCGGCGGTCAGGAGCGGCCCGGCCGCGGCGACGCCGCCCGACACCTCCGAGGACGCGAACGCGAACCAGCGCGGGTCCCCGGGGACGCGCGGCGCCCACGTGCCCACGATCTCGGCGGTGGTGTCGGCCTCGCGGCCGAGCAGGAGGAGGTCACCGACCTCGACCTCGAGCTCGGCGGCGGCCACCTCGGGGAGGGTGACGGGGATCGTGTCCCCGGACGCGGTGCCGGACGGGGTGCCGGATGTGGCGCCGGCCCACTCGCCGGTGACGAGGTCGGCGTGCTCCACCACCCACTCCGCCTGCACGAGAGACGTACGCGAGGTGGGGAACGCGCCGTCGGGCGAGGTGAGGGTGAGGGGCTCGCCCACCAGCGTCGTCACGGGGGCGACGACGTCGCCGACCTCGCGCCGCAGCAGCTCCTCGAAGCGTTCGGCCTGGGCGTCGCGGTCGGCCTCCAGCCTGGTCTGGACGACGGTGACGCCCGCGGCGCCGTCCGCCGCCCGCAGCTCCTGGGCCGAGACGGCGGCCGAGGCCTGGGCGACGAACGTGAACGAGGCGAGCAGCGTGGCGCTCACGAGGGCGACGAGCCCCGCGAGGGCGACGACCATGGTCGCCCTCGCGCGGCTGCGCTGCCACGTGAACCTCATCCGCCGCCCGCCCCGTCAGCGCCGCCTAGACGACGTGCAGCTCGTTGGAGGAGTCCCCGAGCTCCTTCATGAGCGCGTACCGGGCCTGGCGCCGCGCGAGCTGCTCGGCGGGGTCCGGGACCGGGGCCGCGGCGAGGAGACGGCGCGTGTACTCCTGCGTCGGGTGCTGGAGCACCTGGGTGCGCTCGCCCTGCTCGACGATCTGCCCGTTCTGCAGCACGACGACGCGGTCGGCGAGCATGTCGATGACCGCCAGGTCGTGGCTCACGAACAGGCACGCGAACTCGAACTCGCGCTGGAGCGTCGTGAACATCTCCAGCACGCTCGCCTGCACCGACACGTCGAGGGCCGAGGTCGGCTCGTCCGCGACCAGGAGCTCGGGGTCGAGCGTGAGGGCGCGGGCGATGCTGACGCGCTGGCGCTGACCGCCCGAGAGCTCGTGCGGGTAGCGGTTGTAGACGTTGCGCGGCAGCTCGACGGCGTCGAGCAGCTCCATGACGCGGTTCTTGCGAGACTTGGCGTCGCCGATCTTGTGGACGTCCAGCGGCTCGCTGATGCAGTCACCGATCGGCAGCCGGGAGTTGAGCGAGCTGGCCGGGTCCTGGAAGACCACACCCATGCGACGGCGCAGGCCCTTGAGCTGCTTGCCGCGCAGCTTCAGCAGGTCCTCGCCGAGGATCTCGATCGTGCCGGACTTCGCCGGGATGAGACCGAGCGCGCAGCGGGCGATCGTGGACTTGCCCGAGCCCGACTCCCCCACGAGGCCGACGATCTCGCCCTTGTTCACCGTGATGGAGACGTCGTCGACGGCCCGGAACGGCGCCTTGCCGGTGCGCTGGTACTCGATGACCAGGTTGTCGACGCGGATGGCGGGTGCCGCGGCGGTGTCGTCGCGAGACGGCTCCGCCACCTCCGCCGCGCGCGCCCCGAGGTGCGGCACGGCGGCGAGCAGCTTCTTGGTGTAGTCGTGCGTCGGCCGCGTGAGCACCTCGCTCGCCGGTCCGGTCTCGACCAGGTCGCCCTTGAGCATGACGGCGACGCGGTCGGCCATGTCCGCCACCACACCCATGTTGTGGGTGATGAGCAGGATGCCGGTGTTGAGCTCGGTCTTCAGCGAGCGCAGCAGGTCCAGGATCTCGGCCTGGACGGTGACGTCGAGGGCCGTGGTCGGCTCGTCGGCGACGATCACCTTGGGGTCGCAGCTGATGGCCATCGCGATCACCACGCGCTGGCGCTGACCGCCGGAGTACTCGTGCGGGTACTGCTTGAGGCGGCGCTCGGCGTCGGGGATCCCGACCATGGTCAGCAGCTCGGCGGCCCGCTTCTCCGCGTCGCGACCGAAGGCGACGCCGTGGAGCTCGAGCGACTCGGTCAGCTGCGTGCCGACGGTGAGCACCGGGTTGAGCGCCGTCATGGGCTCCTGGAACACCATGGCGACGTCGTTGCCCCGCATGCGGCGCAGGCCGGCGGGGCTGAGCTCGCCGACCTTCTTGCCGGCCACCGTGATGTCGCCGGTGATGCTGGCGTTGCGCGGCAGGAGGCCGAGCGCCGTCATCGAGGTGACCGACTTGCCGGAGCCGGACTCCCCGACGAGCGCGAGCACCTCGCCGGGGCGCACCTCGAGGTCGATGCCCTTGACCGCGTGCACGGTGCCGAACTCGGTGCCGAACTTGACGTCCAGGTTGGAGAAGGAGAGCACCGGGGCGGTGACGTCGGTCGTCGTGACCTCGTCCGTACCGGTGGCTGCCCCCACTGCCGCGGGGCGCTTGCCGAAGCGGGCCATCACTCGCCCTTCCTGTTCTGACGGGGGTCGAAGGCATCGCGCAGACCGTCACCGATGAAGCTGACGCACAGCGCGATCGCGAGGATGAACATGCCGGGGAACCAGAAGAGCCAGGGGCGGACCGTGAAGGCGTTCTGGTAGTCGCTGATCAGCAGGCCGAGGGAGACGTCGGGGGCCTGGACGCCGTACCCGAGGAAGCTCAGGGAGCTCTCCAGCAGGATCGCCGCAGAGATCGAGAACGTCGCTGAGACGATGATGACGCCCACCGTATTCGGGAGGATGTGTCGGAACATGATCCGTAGCGGGTGGGTACCGATGGCTCGGGCCGCCGAGACGAACTCGCGCTCGCGAAGCGAGAGCACCTCGCCCCGCACGAGGCGGGCGAGCGAGGTCCAGGTCACGATCGCGAGCACGACGACGAGTCCCCAGATACCGGCGTCGCTCGCGCGGCGAGCGATGACCGCGGCCAGCACGAGCAGCGGAATGATGATGAGCAGGTCGGTCAGCCGCATGAGGATCGACTCGACCCAGCCGCGGAAGTAGCCGGCGAGAGCCCCGATCACGGTGCCGATGATCGTCGAGCCGATGCCGACCGCGAACGCGATGATCAGCGAGATCTGCGTACCGCGCATCGTCGCCGCGAAGAAGTCGCGACCCACGGTGTCCTGGCCGAAGGGGTGCTCGCCGATGGTGAACCAACCGAGGGTGGGCCGACCACCGTCGATCGAGGGGCCGGTGCTCGTGAAGTTCTTGTCCCACCAGCCGGGGATCGGGCCGATGCCGATCGAGGTGAAGGCGAGCAGCGTGATGAAGACCAGCACCGCGAGTGCCACCATCGCGCCGCGGTGACGGAAGAACCGCCGCCGGATGAGCTGCGCCTGGCTGTAGGACTTCTGGGGCCCGTCGGGCAGGAGCCCGACCATGCCACCGGGAACCGGGCTGGGCGCGTCGCGCTCCTCGCCCGGCAGCAGGCTCTCCCCTTGGGGGCCTGCGACTCGTTCTCGCGCTCACTCATCGGTGGCTCCGATCTGCGTTGCGGGGGTGGGGACGAACGTGGTGCTCACGCGCCTCACCTCCGGATCCGCGGGTCGAGGAAGGCGTAGGCGATGTCGGCCAGCATGTTCATCACGATCGCGGCAAGGGCGGTGACGAGGAAGAACGCCATCACGGGGGCGGGATCGACGGCGTCGAGACCGGTGCGGAACAGCTCGCCCATGCCCTTCCAGCCGAAGACGGTCTCGGTGATGACCGCGCCGCCGATGAGGGCCGCGAAGTCGAACGCGACGATCGTCGTGATCGGGATGAGGGCGTTCCTGAACGCGTGCTTCACGATGACCACGCGCTCCGAGAGACCCTTGGAGCGCGCCGTGCGCACGAAGTCCTGGTTCATCGTCTCGAGCATGGACGCGCGCGTGTAGCGCGAGTAGCTCGCGATCGAGATGAGCGTCAGGAGGATCGTGGGCAGCAGGAGCTGGGTGCCGTTGTCGAGGATCGTCTCCCAGTAGTCCCCGCGGAAATTGGGCGTGTTGGAACCGATGGTCGAGATCGGGCGGGACTTGATCCCGAGGAAGCCTGCCCAGGCGTACACGATGCGGTCGACGACGATCAGGAGGCCCATCACGACAGCGGTCACGACCGACAGGCCCATCGCGGCCCGGCGGCTGGAGTACCCGCCCCAGAAGTAGCCCGAGACGAGGCCGACCACGATCGCCACGGCCAGCAGGCCGACGAGAGTCAGGAGCGACGGGGCGGCCAGCAGCGGGCTCACCGCGAAGTAGGCGATGATCCCGACGCCCACCGTGGTGAGGGTGGCGTACAGCACGCGGCGGTTCGCGAGTCCGGCGAAGATCGCGGTGAGTCCGACGGCTGCGGCGATCGAGACGACGGCGACGATGCCGATCCCGAGCGCGGGCGCCCGCCACCAGCCGACGCTGGTGAAGTAGAGGAGGGCCGCGACGACGAAGACGGCGGTCCCCCCGCCGGTCGCCAGCCGTCGCTTCCAGGATCCACCGAGCACGGACTGGAGGATCAGTCCGAGGATCAGTCCCGTCACGATCGCCTGCACCGGTGAGATCTGTGGGTCGGCGATCCAGTTGTTGTAGCGGATGGCGCCGAACTCCTTGAGGAGCACGGCCGCCCAGAAGACCGGGAGCGAGAAGAAGAGGAACGTCAGGAACGTCACGACGTAGTCGAGGCCCGAGTACTGGCGGATCGCGGTCACGATACCGACGACGATGCCGACGACGATCGCGAGGACCGTCGCGATGGTGACGAGGCGGAGGGTCGAGCTCGCGGCGTTCGCCAGCAGCGTGCTGACCTCCGCGCCGTTGATGTTCTGCCCGAGGTCGCACACCCCGGGCCCGACGCAGCCGGCGACGCCCGTCAGCCAGTCCCAGTAGCGCACCGGCCACGGCTCGTCGAGCTGGAGACGCTGGGTGATGGCCGCGATGATCTGGTCGCGGTTCGGGTCGTTCGACTCGTAGTAGTCCTTCAGCGGATCGTCCGCGGTGACCGTCAGGTAGAACATCAGGACGGATCCACCGAGCAGCACGAGGAACGAGATCCCCAGCCGCTTGAGGATGAACTTGATCACGGGGTGGGCCCTTCGACTTGGGGGTCGCACGCTCAGGCGCTGGACCACTCTAGACGCGCCCGGCGCGGGCGCCGACCGGACCGGTCGCTCGAGTGGAGCAGCGCGACGGGGCAGGGCCTCGAAGAGTCCCTGCCCCGTCGCGTGGTGGTGTGCGCTAGCGGATCGCCAGGAGCGGTGCCGGGATCAGCACCGAGGGGCGATCAGTTGGCGCGGACCCACTGCTCGGCGTTCCAGGCCACCGTGCTCTGCGTGGTGGTGTCCCGGACGTTGGAGATGGTGCTGTCGTAGGCCACGACGCCCGGGTGGGCGAAGACCGGGATGCCGTACAGCTCGTCCCAGAGGACCTTCTCGATGATCTTGATCTGCTCGAGCTGCTCGTCCGTGTCGAGCGTCGTGCTCAGGGTGTCCCAGGCGGCGTCGACCTCGGCGTTGGAGAAGCCGCCGTAGTTCTGGCCGCGACCCGTGGCGTAGATGTTCTGGCCCGAGGTGATCTGGCCGGAACCGGCCCACGCGAAGAGCGCGACCTCGTAGTCACCGTTGGGCAGGGTCTGGTCGAAGAAGTCGGGGTTGCCGACGTCGGAGACGTTGAAGCCGGCCTGGTCGCAGCTGTCCTTGATGAGGGCGACCTGCTCGGTGCGGCGGGCGTTCGGGCCCGAGTAGCCGATGCGGACATCGATCGGGCCGGCCACGCCGGACTCGGCGATCTTGGCCTGCGCGCCCTCGATGTCGACCTCGTCGTAGCGGCCGTCGTAGGAGGTCTCGAGGACCTCGTCGTAGGTCTCCTGGAACGGGAACACCTCGCGGGCGTTCATCACGACCGCCTCGGGGTCGATCGGCTTGATCAGGTTGTCGATGATCAGCTGACGCGGCACGCACATGGCGAACGCCTCGCGGAGCTCGAGGCTGGTGGCGAACGGACCCGTGTTGAAGTTGAAGTCCAGGTGCTCCCACGTGAGGCTCGGCCCGGTCAGCAGGGAGACGGAGTCACCGATGGCCTCGATCTGCGAGACCGTGTCGACGGTGGCCTGCGGCTCGATGATGTTGAGGTCGCCGTTGGCGAGCGCCTGGACCTGGGTCTCGGCCGGCGCGAAGCGGTAGACGAGGGTGCTCGTGGCGGGCGGGGTGCCCCACCACTCGGGGTTGGCCTCGAGCGTGATGCTCTGGCCGGCCTGCCAGGACGACAGCATGTACGGGCCGGAGCTCAGCGCGATGCTCTCGTCGGGCAGCGTGCCCGGGTTCGGGGACAGCCAGCCGTCGTTGAAGAACTCGGCGACGGGACGCAGGGCCTCGATGTCCTCGGCCTCGACCGCGGCGATGAAGTCCTCGGACGTGGTCCCGGCCTGCTCGGCGGCGACGTGCAGCGGGAACTGCATCATCGTCGAGATCATGTAGTCCGGGTACGGGTCGTCGTACGTGAGCGTGAAGGTCTTGCCGCCGGGCTCACCCTCGGGCATCGAGGTGCGGTCGCCCAGGTCCGTGCCACCGACGTAGTTGAACAGCGGGACGTCGGAGACCGCCTCGGGGTCCTCCCCGGCGGCCGTCGCCTCGGCGCGAGCGGCCTCCGTGGCGGTCGCGTCGACGAAGGCCTGCGAGGCCCAGGAGAAGAGGGCGTCGTCGTAGGTGATCGGCGTTCCGTCGGACCAGACGGCGTCGTCGTTGATCGTGTACTCCACGACCATGGGGTCCTCGGAGACGAGCTCGACGTTGCCGAGCTCCTCGTTCACGTAGATGGTGCCGTCGGTACCGAAGTAGGTGAAGCCGCTCTGCATGCGGTCGTTCACCACGGAGTTGTACGTGGAGTAGGTCTCCGGCGTGTTGCCGTTGTACCCGAGCCACTCGTCCTCACCGAGGGAGTAGGAGATCGTGTCGTCGACGGTCGTGATGTCGCCGAGGTCCTCCTTGTCGGTGCCCTCGTAGGCCTCGCCCGAGCCGCCGCCGGTGCCGGTGTCGGACGAACCGCCGTCGGTGGGGGTCTCGTCGCCGTCGCCCTGCGGGGTGCTGGTGCAGGCGCTCAGCACGAGTGCGGTCGCCGCGACCACGGCCATACCCGCGGTCATTCTCCGGATTCTCAATGTTCCTCCAGTGGGGATGAGCCCCCGGGCTCCGCGGTCG
This sequence comes from Litorihabitans aurantiacus, assembly GCF_030161595.1. NCBI lineage: Bacteria > Bacillati > Actinomycetota > Actinomycetes > Micrococcales > Beutenbergiaceae > Litorihabitans > Litorihabitans aurantiacus. The sequence goes on along the minus strand of NZ_BSUM01000001.1, from coordinate 584,386 downwards.
GAAGGGTTCCGCCAACAGGGTGGTCCCGACCTTGTGGGTCGGGGGTCCGGGGACACGCTTAGGACGGGGTGAGCGTAACCGCGGGCCCGAGGCCGGTCATCCCCCGTTCCCGCGCAACAGCGTTAATCGTTACTCAATAGATACCGGTCGCCCCGGGGCGTCACACGCCCGTAACGCAGCGACGGGCGCCGTCTGGGAAGGCACCGGGGGTGGGTGCACGCAGCCGCACCCGCACATGGAACGGCACCGGGGCGACTGGCCGCACCCGCACCCGCACCCGCACCCGCACCCGGGCAGCTAGCGGCACATGCAACCGCACCCGAGCGACGGGCACCGCGTCCGCGCACGCGGCCTCACGCGCCGAGGGGGTAGGCGTTCCGGGTGTGGTGGGGGCGGGTGGTCCAGGGTGAGGTGATGCGGAAGGGGTGGGGTGAGGGGGTGGTGTCGGGTTGGATGGCCCATCGGCCCTGGTGGACGGCGTGGTGGTGGGCGGGGCACAGCAGAGTGGTGTTGGCGGTGGAGGTGGGTCCGCCGTGGGACCACGGGGTGATGTGGTGGGCCTCGGTCCAGGTGGCTGGGATGGTGCAGCCGGGGAAGATGCAGCCGGAGTCGCGGGCGATGAGGGCGCGGCGCATCGACGCGGGTACGAGACGGTGAGCGCGCCCGACGTCCACCACGTCGCCCGCGGTGCCCAGGACGACCGGGATGAGGTCGGCGTCGCACGCCAGACGTCGCAGCGACCTCACGGCGACGGGTCCCGCGTGCGGCAGGCTCCCCCGACCGGTCCGGGCCGTGCGTGACTCATCTCCAGGATCGGGCACCGGTCGCGGGTGCGTGCGCGGGCCGCGGCTCGTGTCCGTGTCGTCCGGCGGTCGGCCGGGCGGTCCCGGATCGCACTGCCCGATCTGGTCCGACTCGGCCGCCCCGCGTGGCATCGGCGGGGCCACCGCGGCGCCGGTGAGGTCGGCTCGCAACTCCTCCAGACCGATGATCACGAGCACCTGTGGCGGCAGTCCACCGACCCGGGGCAGCGTCCCGGATCGCAGCGCCGCCTGGCAGGCGCTGACCAGGGCGTCCAGCATCCGCAGACCACGATGACGGTCATCCACGACCGGCTCCGCATCAACGCCAGTTGCACGTCGGTCCTCGGCGCTCGCCCTCGCGACGCTCGCCTCGCGCTGGACGGCGGAGTCCTGAACGGCAGAATCCTGAACGGCAGGGCGCTGGCCGTGGGGGCGGGGGTTGGTGCCGGTGTCGAAGACGGTCATGAGGATCTCGGTCTGGACGGGGTCGGCCCAGATGTCCAGGTGGGTCAGCCCGTGCCACCTGGCACCGACCTTGACCCCCTGACGGCTGCGCAGCACCCGATCATCGAGCTCGACCCCGTCAGGGTCCAGCAGGTGCACCAACCGGCGACCCACCCGCCGCAGCGTCTCGGGGTCGAACGTGGCCGCGTGCTCCACCATCGTGACCTCAGCCTCGGCCACCACCTCCGGTGGGGCGACCCGACCCACCTCCTGAAGCGTGCGCAGCACCACCTCTAACGCCTCCGGCCCCGGCGCATCCGCCAACAGACCGGACACACCGCCCCCGTCGCCGTCCCCGTCGCCCTCAGCCCCGTGGCCGGGCGCGATGTCCACCACCCCGAACGCCGGCACCGGCGTGATCCCGATCCCGGCGGCCGCGACCGATGCCAGCGGCGCCAGCACTCCCCCGCTCATGACCGGGCGCGGCAGCACCGCACCCGCCGCACGGATACGCCGCGCAGCCTCCCGACCCGAGATCCGCAACCGGCTGCGCAGCAAGTCACACCCCCGCCGGAACGGCACCTCCGGAGGACCCTCACCCGGCCGCACCGCCGGGGACTCCGCCTCCACCGCACCCGCCGCACGCACCTGCCACCGGTGCACCAGCCTGGCCAGCTGCTCCACCTGCTCAGCCAGCTCCACCGCATCCATCACATCGGCCGCCGCCAGTGCCGCCACCAGCGCGGGTTCGGCCGCCGCGACCGCCTCCCGGGCAGCCCGCAGCGCGGCCTCACCCTGGTCCCGCTGCGTCCCCTGCATGCCCCGATTCTATCGAACGAACGTTCGAGACGACAGGCCTCCAGCCAAACTTGCATCCACAGATTTCGGCGCCACCGCAACGCAAACCCGACCTGGGGACAACCCACAACCGCACCCCGCCGCGGGACCGCGCACCCAACAAGCCCGATCAATCCTCGGCACCCACCCGACCCCGACCTACGGTGGACCATGACCTCCGGCCCCCACCTGCGCCTCGTCCTGCCGCACCAGCTGTTCGAGGCGCACCTCGAGGTCGACCGGGGCACGGTCCTCGTCCTGATCGAGCACGACCTCCTCCTGCGCCAGTACCCGTTCCACTCCCACAAGCTGGTCCTCCACCGCGCATCCACGGCGCGATTCGCGAGCCGGGCACGGGAAGGCGGCCACGACGTCGTCGTCCTCGCCAGCGAGGCCGACCGGAGCTCGAACGACCAGCTCACCGCGCTCGTGCGGGACCGCGCGCCGTCGCGCATCACGTGGTTCGACGTCGTCGACGACTGGCTCGAGCGCGACCTGCGCGCCGCCGTCGCCGCGGGCGGCTACGAGCCGACCGAGGACGACGAGCTCGAGACCCCGAACTTCCTCACCCCGCGCGCCCACGTCGACTCCTGGTTCGGCAACCACGCGGCCCGCATGCACGACTTCTACGTGTGGCAGCGGCGCCGGCTCGAGATCCTCCTGACCGACGACGGCGGCCCCGTGGGCGGGCAGTGGTCCTTCGACGCGGACAATCGCAAGAAGCTGCCGCGGGGGTACGACCCCCGGAGGTGGCGCGGTTCTCCGGCCACCCCGTCGTCCCCGGCGACGACCAGCTGGACCTCGAGGGCACGGGCGGCTTCGCCGTCGACCGCGACGACGCCGTGACCGACGCGATCGCCTGGGTGCGCGAGGAGTTCCCCGACGCCCCCGGTGACCCCGACCTCTTCGCCTGGCCCACGAGCCACGACGAGGCGCGCGAGCACCTGGACGAGTTCGTCCGCGAGCGCCTCGCCGACTTCGGACCCTACGAGGACGCGATCTCCGCGACGCACCCGTTCGTGAACCACGGGCTCCTGACCGGGGCGCTGAACGTGGGTCTCCTCGAACCCGAGGAGATCCTCGAGGCCGTCTTCGCCCGCGCCGACGAGGACGTGCCCATCGTCTCGCTCGAGGGCTTCGTGCGGCAGATCATCGGGTGGCGAGAGTACATGCGCGCGACCTACCGCACGCGCGGGCGGCGGCTGCGGACCTCCAACCACCTGCGGCACACGAACGGGCTCGGCGACGGCTGGTGGGACGCCACCACCGGCCTCGCGCCCCTCGACCTCGTCATCTCCCGGACGCTCGCCACCGGATACGCCCACCACATCGAGCGCCTGATGGTGCTCGGCAACGCGATGTCGCTGCTGCGCATCCACCCCGATGCCGTCTACGAGTGGTTCATGGAGCTGTTCATCGACGCCTACGACTGGGTGATGGTGCCGAACGTCTACGCGATGAGCCAGTTCGCGGCGGGCGACGCCGTCACCACCAAGCCCTACGTCTCGGGCAGCAACTACCTCCGCAAGATGAGCGACCTGCCCCGCGGGGAGTGGTGCGACGACTGGGACGCGCTCTACTGGACGTTCGTGGCCGACCACCGCGAGGTCTTCGAGGGCAACCCGCGCGCCCGCATGGTCGCCACCCTCCTGGACCGCCTCGATCCGGACAAGCGCGAGGCGCACCACGCGCGGGCGCGCGCTCTCCTCGAGCCCGACGGCGGAGCCTCGCCCCTCGTGATGACTGCTCCGCCGCGCGAGTCGTCGGACTGACCCGCCCGAGGGCTTGAGTCCTCTGCCGCGCCGCGCCAGGATCGCGCCGTGGACATCTATGCGGCGATCGCCGACGAACGGCGCACGCTCGCCGCCGATCTCGCCGACCTCAACCCCGAGCAGCGCGCGACGCCGACCCTGTGCGAGGGGTGGAGCGTGCACGTCACGCTCGCGCACCTGGTCGTCCCGCTCGAGGTCGGTCTGCCCAGATTCGCCCTTGCGATGCTGCAGGCGCGCGGGCGTTTCGACGTCGCGAACGACCGGCTGGCACGCCGGCACGCGCGACGACCGTTCGAGGAGCTGCGGTACGTGCTGGACGCGCGGGCCGACCATCGCTTCACCCCGCCAGGTGAGGGCCCGGAGGCACCCCTGACTGACGTGCTGGTCCACGGCCTTGACATCCGGTGGCCGCTCGGACTACCACTCGCCCTCGATCCCGACCGGGCACGCACCGCCCTGACAGCGCTGATGGCGGCACCCTCCGCCGTCGTCCGCCGCGGGTCGATCGAAGGACTGCGGTTCGTCGCGGACGACGTGGGGTGGGCGTCGGGGTCCGGCCCCGACGTCACAGGACCGGCCGACGCGCTCCTGCTCGCCGTCGCCGGTCGCGCCCTCGCCCTGGACCGGCTCGCGGGCGACGGCGTCGCGATGCTGCGCCGTCGACTCGAGCCGGGTGGCGCGCCGTGACGGTCTGGACGTTCGGGGCCGAGATCGTCGAGTGGCGCGGCCCCGCACCCTTCCTTTTCGCCCCGCTGCCCGAGGATCTGTCGGCCGAGGTGAAGGAGGCGGCGCGCGGGATCCAGTACTGGGGTCAGGTGCCCGTCGTCGCGCGCATCGGCGGCACGGAGTTCGCGACGGCGATGTGGCCCCGGCACGGCCGGTTCCTGCTGCCGGTCAAGGTCGCCGTGCAGCGCGCCGAGAACATCGCGCTCGGCGACGAGGTCGTGGCCTCGATCAGGCTCGCGCGGTGAGACGGCGCCTCAGCAGGAGCACCACGAGCACCAGCACCAGGACGACGCCCGCAGCGATCGTCGTGACGCCCGACGGGTTGTCGGGATCGACCGTCGTGCTCATCGCACCGAGGTCGAACACGGCGTGCACCAGCATCGGCACGACGAGCGTCCCGGTCGCGCGCAGCGTGAGGTAGAGCAGGAAGCCGGTCGCGGTCGCGAGCACGGACTGCACGACGGCGTCGCCCACCTGCCCGGTCGACAGCGCGTTGGTCAGGTGGACCGCGCCGAAGGTCACCGAGACCCAGAGCCCGACGGCGACCTCGCCACGACCGCTCGCCCGCAGCGTCCGCACCCCGAGGCCCCGGAACAGCAGCTCCTCCCCGAACCCGATCAGGAGGACGACCACGAGCAGGACGAGGACGAAGGCGACGCCCTCCGCCGCGAGCGCCGGGTAGTTCGTGATGCCGAGCGCGACCAGCACGAGGACGACCGGGATGACGAGGGTCCACCGGGCGAGCCGACGACTCTCGACCATGACGTCGGGCCAGGCGCGCAACGCCGTCGTCACCCCGGCGACGAGAACGGCCGCGAGCCCGATCGGCACGAGGTACTCCCGGAGGAGCACCGGGACGGAGGACGGGCTGTCCGAGGTTTCGGCACCTCCGGTGATCAGGCGCGTGCTGACCTGGATGACGACGACGTAGGCGACCACGAGGACGAGGAACTGCCAGACGCGCAGGTGTCGCCCCGGGCGGGCTCCGTCGTCCGTGACGGTGGTGCCGGATGCGGGCGTGGTCATGGAGCTCCCCCTCTGCTGCGTGCCGGGCGGTACCGCCCGTCGCCTCGACCGTACCCGGCCCCTGTCTCAGCGACCGACGACGGTGACCTCGTCCGATCCGCCGCGGCGGGAGGGGCCCGTCAGCCGCACGCCGTCGTCGACGATGCACCGCCGCACGTGGACACCCGCGCCCACGTGGACGTCGTCGAGCAGGACCGACTCCTCCACCACCGCGCCCGACTCGATGACGACGCCGGGCCCGACGACGCTGCGCCGCACCTCGCCGGCCACGCGCGATCCCGCGGCGAGCAGGGAGTCGACCACGACGGCGCCGGCCTCCACGCGTGCCGGCGGCAGCTGCGGCTGGGCGGTGCGGACGGGACGTCGCGGATCGTCGAGGCGGGCGCCGTCGCCGTCGATCAGCTGCATGTGGGCCCGCCAGTACCGCTCGGGCGTGCCCATGTCCATCCAGTAGCCCTCGAGCCGGTGCTCGACCGTTCGCCCGCGCTCCACGAACCACGGCACGAGGTCCTCGCCGTAGTCCCCCAGTCCCTCGGGTCGCGCGTGCAGCTCCTCGAGGGCGTCGACCAGCAGTGCGGCGTCGAAGCAGAAGACCTCGGCCGCGACCAGATCGCCGTCGGGCTCCTCGGGCTTGTACGTGAAGTCGGTGACACGTCCGCGCGCGTCGACCTGGACCACGCTGGCGGAGGAGGGGTCCTCGTCGGTGCGAGTCGTGACCATCGTGAGCTCGGCGTCGTGCTCGACGTGGGTCGCGAGGACCTCGAGGAGGTCGAGCGTGTAGAGGTGGTCGGCGCTGAGCACGATGATGCAGTCAGCGCCGAACTCCCGCAGCCGCTCGTGGTGGCGCCACAGCGTGTCGCTGTTGCCGTGGGCGAACCCCTCCCCCTCGCCGCCCTCGAACGGGGCGAGCACCTGCAGACCGCCGCGCACCCGGTCGAGGTCCCAGGGGCGGCCGTTGCCGAGGTGCGCGTTGAGCGAGTGCGGCAGGTACTGCTCGGCGATCCACACGTCGTCGATCCGGCTGTGCGCAATGGTGGACAGCGCGACGTCGATGAGGCGGTAGCTGCCCGCCACGCGAAGCGCCGGCTTCACGCGGTGCTCGGTCAGCGCCCCGAGGCGGGAACCCTGCCCACCGGCGAGGATGAGGCAGAGCGTGCGCGGCGGCCGGGCGGGGCGTGTCATGTCCCCACCCTCGCGGGTGGGTGGGCCGCGTGTCACGGGTCGCGACGGCGGCATAGGCTGCCCGGATGGCCACAGTCCTGCTCGTGCGGCACGGCCGCACCACCGCGAACGCCTCCGGGATCCTCGCGGGCCGCACCCCCGGCGTCGCCCTGGACGAGGTGGGACGGGACCAGGCCGCACGCACCGGGGAGCGGCTCGCCGCCGTCCCCCTCGTCGCCGTGGTGACGAGCCCGCTGGAACGCTGCCGGGAGACCACTCAGCTGGTGCTGGACCGCCAGCCGGTCGCTCCCCCGGTCGCCGTCGACGACGCGCTCACCGAGTGCGACTACGGCACCTGGCAGGGGCGGACCCTCGCGGACCTGGCGACCGAGGACCTGTGGCCGCGCGTGCAGACGCACCCCTCCGCCGTCGTCTTCCCCGGGGGCGAGTCCATGACGGGGATGCAGGCGCGCGCGGTCGAGGCCGTGCGCCGTCGCGACGCCGCAATCGAGGCCGAGCACGGCCCCGGGGCCGTGTGGGCGGCAGTGAGCCACGGCGACATCATCAAGGCGGCGCTCGCCGACGCGCTCGGGATGCACCTCGACCTGTTCCAGCGCATCGACGTCGGGCCGGCGTCGGTCTCGATCGTGCGCTACGGCGCGGCGCGGCCCACGGTCCACGCGCTCAACAGCGACGCCGGCGACCTGTCGTGGCTCGCCCGCGGCGCCGGCGGCACAGGAAGCGACGACGCACCGGTCGGCGGCGGCGCCGGTCACGGGGCGCCCCGACCCTGACCGGTGTCAGGCCGCGTGCCTAGGATGAACGCATGGCTCCCCTCGTGCACGAGTTCGACTGGCCGGATCGGGCCGTCGTCGGAACCATCGGCCCGCCCGGGGACCGCACGTTCTACCTGCAGGTCCGCGCGGGCCGGCGGCTCGCGAGCGTCGTGCTGGAGAAGCAGCAGTCCGCCCTCCTCGCGGAGAAGATCGAGGAGATCCTCGACCAGCTGCGCGCCGTCGAGGGCAATCCCGCCAGCGTCCCCGCCAGCACTCCCCCGGAACTCGTGGACAACGACGGGCTCGAGCCCGACCAGGACCTCTTCCGCATCGGGACCATGGGGCTGGGGTGGGACCCGGCCACGGCGCAGATCGTGATCGAGGCGCACCCGGTGATCGACGCCGACGACGAGGACCCGACGCCGGACGACGAGGACACGACCGACGTGCTGCGGGTGAGGATGCCGGTGGGCGCCGCGCGCGCGTTCGCCCGGCGCACCCGCGAGGTCGTCGCCGCCGGCCGCCCCGCGTGCCCGCTGTGCGGCCACCCGGTCGACCCCGACGGGCACGTCTGCCCCGACCCCGAGGACTGATGTCCGGCTGATGGCCGACGCCGACCTCCCCACGGGCGAGCTGACGCTGACCGGCCGCATCCGCTCGGCGTCGAACGCGACGTTCCTCGGCGCCATCGGCGGGACGGCGGTCGTCTACAAGCCGATCGACGGCGAGGCCCCGCTGTGGGACTTCCCCGACGGCGCGCTGGCGCACCGCGAGGTGGCCGCGCACCTCGTCTCGGAGGCGCTCGAATGGGGCGTGGTGCCGCCGACGTGGCTGCGCGAGGGCCCGTTCGGGACCGGCATGGTGCAGGTGTGGCAGGAGCAGGACGCGCAGGTGCGCGCCGTCGACCTCCTCCCGTCCGACGAGGTGCCGGAGGTCGGGTGGCGGCCCGTGCTGCAGGGCCGCGACGCCGGCGGGCGGCTCGTCACCCTCGTGCACGAGGACTCGGCGGCACTGCGGCGGATGGCGGTGTTCGACGTCGTCGTCAACAACGCGGACCGCAAGGGCGACCACGTCCTGGCGATGCCGGACGGGCACCGCCACGGCGTCGACCACGGCCTGACGTTCCACCGCGAGCACAAGCTGCGCACGGTGCTGTGGGGATGGCTCGGCGAGGAGTTGACCCAGGAGGAGCGCGACGGCGTTCGGCGGCTCCTCGAGTCGGTCCAGGGTGGTCTGGGGCGAGAGCTGGCGGAGCTGCTCGAGGCGGAGGAGATCGAGGCGCTCGCGGCGCGGTGCTCGGCGCTGCTGAAAGCTGCGTGCTTCCCTGCCCCGGCCGGGGACGCGTCGGCGGTGCCCTGGCCGCTGTTCTGACGCTCCCTGTCGGCTGCGGTGCGGGAACGACCGCCTCTGTGTGCTGCACCCCGTACTACGTTGATGGCATGGCCACGATCAGCCACCGCGAGCTGCGGAACAACTCGTCCGACGTCCTGCGCCGGGTGCGCGAGGGCGAGGCCTTCGAGGCGACCGACCACGGTGTGGCCGTGGCGCGCCTGGCGCCTCTCGGCGCGCCAGAACTGCCGTTCCCCGTGACGCGCCCTGCCAGGCGCCGCGGCGGCTGGACCGCGCTGCCGACGGTCGATCTGCCGCGGTCGGTGAGCGACGTCGTCGACGACGAGCGCGACGACCGGTGGTGACGTCCGCGCCCGCGGCACCGCTGGTCGACGGGGACACGTCGGCGATGGTGACGTTGCTGATCTCCACCGTGCTCGACGGCGTCAACCCCACGCCGCTCAGCCGGGACCAGTACCGCGAGGCGGGCCACTACCCCGACCCCGGACTGCGCAGTCTCGATGCGCTGCACCTCGCAGGAGCGCTGAGCGTCGAGGCCGACGCGGTGCTCACCTCCGACGTCCGCCTCGCAGCGGCGGCCCAGAGCCACGGCCTGCGGGTCGTCTCACCGGCCTGACGTGCAGCGACCAGCGACGACCCCCGAGAGCGCCGTGCGACCGAAGCCCTACCGCGTGCCCGAGCACTGGATCGAGACCTACCTGGAACCGCGGTACCCCGATCTGGCGACGCCCTTCCGGCGAGCCGCCGACGCGACGGCGACCGCGCTGCGCGACGGTGAGCTCGACGACGACACCTTCGCGGGCCTCGTCCGGCTCCTCGACCACCGCTCGACGGTGCTCCGGGACTCCGTCGGAGACCTGGTCGGCCGGCTCGCCGCAGAGTTCCCCGCGGCGATGGACGTCGTGGTGCACCGCACCCGCAGCCCGCTCGCCCGGACCAGGCGAGAGGCCCTCACCTGGCTGCGCCACTCGCCGCCGTCGCCGACCCACGAGCGCGTTTGTGCGGCCGGCCTGCTCGACCGGAGCGCCGTCGTCCGGGCGCAGGCCGCTGACAACGTCCGCTATCACGGGCTCGAGGCACTCGCTCCCGTGCTGACCGAGGCGGCCGGGCGCGAGGACGACCCCGCGACGAGACGGACGATGGAACGAGCCCTGGCGTCCGTGGTCGTCCCACGCGGGTGACGTCGCGGCCCCAGGCGGAGTGGTTGGCCTCGACGGGCCGCGCCCGTCAGACGTTGAAGCGGAACTCGACGACGTCGCCGTCGACCATCACGTAGTCCTTGCCCTCCATGCGGGCCTTGCCCGCGGCGCGCGCGGCGGCCACCGAGCCGGCCTCCACGAGGTCGTCGAAGGACGTGATCTCGGCCTTGATGAAGCCCTTCTGGAAGTCCGTGTGGATCACGCCGGCGGCCTGGGGCGCCGTCCACCCGCGGCGGATCGTCCAGGCGCGCGCCTCCTTCGGCCCGGCAGTCAGGTAGGTCTGCAGCCCGAGCGTGTGGAAGCCGACGCGCGCGAGCTGGTCCAGGCCCGCCTCGTCCTGACCGGAGTCGGCGAGCATCTCGGCCGCGTCGTCGGCGTCGAGCTCGACGAGCTCGGACTCGAACTTCGCGTCCAGGAAGATGACGTCGGCGGGAGCCAGCTGCGCGCGGACCTGCTCCTGGAAGGCGGTGTCGGCCAGCCCGGCGTCGTCGGTGTTGACGGCGTAGATGAAGGGCTTGGCGCTCATGAGGCCGAACTGCGCGAGCGCGGCCGCGTCGAAGTCACCGCGGTGGGCGGCGACGGTCTCGCCGGTCAGGAGCAGCGCGAGCGCCTGCTGCGCGGTGTCGAGCACGATCTGCTCGGCCTTCTTGCCGCGCACCTCCTTCTCCAGGCGCGGCACGGCCTTCTCTAGCGTCTGCACGTCGGACAGGATCAGCTCGGTGATGATCGTCTCGACGTCGGCGAGCGCGTCCACGCGGCCGTCCACGTGCACGACGTCGGGGTCCGCGAACGCGCGCGTGACCAGGCAGATCGCGTCGGCCTCGCGGATGTTCGCCAGGAACTGGTTACCCAGACCCTCACCCTCGCTCGCACCCTTGACGATCCCGGCGATGTCGACGAAGGAGACGGTCGCGGGCACGATCTTCTCGGAGCCGAAGACCTCCGCGAGCGTGTCCAGACGCGGGTCCGGCAGCGGCACCACACCCACGTTCGGCTCGATCGTGGCGAACGGGTAGTTCGCCGCGAGCACCTGCGCGCGGGTCAGGGCGTTGAACAGGGTGGACTTGCCGACGTTGGGCAGGCCGACGATGCCGATAGTGAGAGCCACGGGACGTCAGTCTAGATGGCGCCGCAGTCCCCGCTCGTGAGGCCGTGCCCGCAGCCCGCGGCCCGTCGCCGACGTCGATGTCGGTGGTCTGTGGTCGACTGACGTCATGGACATCACGAGCCTCCTTCTGGCCCTCGCCGCCCTCGCCGTCGGCGGGGTCGTCGGGTTCCTGCTCGCGCAGGGCCGCGCGGCCTCGAACGCCTCGTCCGCGTCGGCCGAGGTCAGCGCGCTCACCTCGCGTCTCGAGGGCGCGACGGCGCAGCTCGAGCAGGTGCGCGAGGCCGGGGCGCTCGCGCTCGAGGAGGCGCGCGGAACGCACGAGCGCACGGCCGCCCAGGCCCGCGAGGACGCGGCAGCACGCCTCGGGGAGGCCGAGCGGCGCGGGGCGCGTGCGGTCGCGGAGGCAGAGGAGCGGCACGCGGCCGCGCTCGAGTCGCTCGAGCGCCGGCACGCGGAGGCCGAGGCGCAGCGCCGGGCCGACGGCGAGGCCCGCGAGACGAAGCTGCGCGCCGACGCCGAGGCACGGATCGCAGAGCTGCGTGGCGACACCAAGCGCCTCGCCGACGAGTTCGACGCGCTCTCGAAGAAGGCGCTCGCCGCCAACACCGAGGCGTTCCTGGCCCAGGCCGAGGAGCGGCTCAAGCGCACCCACGGCGAGGGCGCCGCCGAGCTCGCCAAGCGCGAGGAGGCCGTCAAGCAGCTCGTCGCACCGCTCGCTCAGACGCTCGGGCAGGTCAAGGAGGAGATGACGACGGCGGAGAAGGCGCGCCTCGAGGCGCACGCCGCGCTGGCGCAGCAGGTCCGCGGGATGCAGGAGTCCTCGGAGCAGCTGCGCACGGAGACGTCGGCGCTCGTCAACGCGCTGCGCGCCCCGCAGGTGCGCGGGCAGTGGGGCGAGATGCAGCTGCGCCGCACCGTCGAGGCGGCGGGCATGGTCGAGCACGTGTCATTCACCGAGCAGGTGCAGCTCGAGGGCGGGAAGCTGCGACCCGACCTCGTGGTCTCGCTCCCGGACGGCAAGCAGGTCGTCGTGGACTCCAAGGTCGCGTTCAACGGCTACCTCGAGGCGATGGAGGCGCGCGACGACGCCACGCGCGCCAAGCGCCTCCTGGCCCACGCCCGGCACATGCGCACCCACATCGACCAGCTGAGCGGCAAGGAGTACTGGTCCCACCTGGAGGCGACTCCGGAGTTCACGGTGATGTTCGTGCCGTCGGAGGTGTTTCTCAACGCGGCGCTCGAGCAGGACCCGTCGCTCCAGGAGTACGCGTTCGAGCGCAACGTCGTCCCCGCCACCCCCGCGACGCTGGTGGCGCTGCTGCGGACCGTGGCCTACACGTGGCGGCAGGAGAAGCTCGCGGCCGAGGCCGGACAGGTCTTCGCCGTGGGGCGCGAGCTCCACAAGCGCCTCGCGATCTTCGGCGGGCACCTCGAGCAGCTGTCCAAGAAGCTCAACGGGACGGTCGACCAGTTCAACAAGATGACGTCCTCGCTCGACTCCCGCGTGGTGCCGCAGGTGCGCAAGTTCAGCGCGCTGCAGGGCCTCGACACCGCGTTCGAGGTGCCGCCGCCGCTCGAGGTCCTCGCGGTCCCCGCGCAGAAGTCCGACCTGCACGTCGTCGAGCTGACCGACGCCGAGATCGCTCGTGACCGTGCCGAGCAGCAGGCGGCGCTCGAAGCCGCCGGGGTGCAGGACGACCTGCTCGGCGAGATCGCCGGCGCCGACGACGGCGACGCGGCCTCCGACCGCGCAGCGCGGCGAGGCCGAGCGTCCGCGTGATCGCAGTGCCTGATCTGCGGGTCGCGCCGGCGGCGCCCGCCCCACGTGGGCGCCGTCGCGCACCTGGGGCGTCCACAGCCGGTCCGACCGCGTCTCGCCGTGCGGCAGGCTGGACGCCGTGACCTCCTCCCCCGCACCGCAGCCGCTGCCCGAGCGCGCCCTCGACACCACCGCCGAGCGTCCGTGGCCGCTGCGCCTGCTCTCGGCGAAGATGGCCGACTACATCGGGAAGATGTCGCCCGTCTGGGTCGAGGGGCAGATCGTCGAGGCCAACCGTCGTGCCGGGATGAGCTTCTTCACCCTGCGCGACAACGCGGCCGACATGTCCCTGCGCCTGACCGCGTTCTCCGAGGTGCTCGACCGCGTCGCGACGCCGCTGGCACCGGGCACGCACGTCGTCGTGCAGGCCAAGCCGTCCTTCTACGCCAAGCGCGGCGACCTCTCGCTCCAGGCGCGCGACATCCGCCCCGTGGGGCTGGGTGAGCTCCTCGCGCGGATCGAGCAGCTCCGCCGGGTCCTCGCCGCCGAGGGCCTGTTCGACGCGCGGCGCAAGCGAGCCCTCCCGTTCCTGCCCGCGTGCGTCGGGCTCGTCTGCGGCCGCGAGGCCAAGGCGATGGACGACGTCCTCGTCAACGCCCGCGACCGCTTCCCCGAGGTGCGGTTCGAGGTGCGCCAGGTCGCGGTGCAGGGGGTCAAGGCCGTCGGCGAGGTCAGCCGCGCCATCACCGAGCTCGACGCGAACCCCGAGGTCGACGTCATCGTCGTGACCCGCGGGGGTGGTTCCGTGGAGGACCTGCTCCCGTTCTCCAACGAGGCGCTCGTCCGTGTCGTGTCCGAGGCGACCACGCCGATCGTCTCCGCCATCGGCCACGAGACCGACGCCCCGCTCCTCGACCTCGTCGCCGACTACCGCGCCTCGACGCCGACGGACGCGGCCAAGCGGGTCGTGCCCGACGTCGTCGCCGAGCGCCACGGCCTCGACACCGCGCGCCGCCGCCTCGAGCACGCCGTCGGCGCGCGGCTGCGCGCCGAGCAGGAGCGCCTCACCGCGCTGCGCACCCGGCCGGTCATGGCCGACCCGTCGGTCATGGTGACGAGCCGCGAGGAGTCCCTCGCGCGCGACGTGGCCGGGATGCGCCGGACGCTCGACGCCCGGCTGGAGCGCGCCGCCGTCGGGATCGGTGCGCTCGCGTCCCAGGTGCGCGCCCTGTCCCCGCAGTCCACCCTCGAGCGCGGCTACGCCGTGCTGCGGACCTCGGAGGGTCATGTCGTGCAGGACGCGACCGAGGTGACCGACGGCCAGCCGCTCGAGGCCTTCGTCGCCTCCGGGCGGCTCGCGCTCGCCGTCACCGGCACGTCGCCCGCGGCGCCGTCCTCCCCGGCGGCTCCGTCCACGAGTCAGACGACCCCGACCACCCCCACCATCTCTGGTTGACTTGAGGACGTGAGTGCACCCGTGACTGCTGACGTGACAACGCTGACGTACGAGCAGGCCCGTGCCGAGCTGGTCGAGGTCGTCCAGCGCCTCGAGCAGGGCTCGGCGTCCCTCGAGGACTCGATGAAGGCCTGGGAGCGCGGCGAGGCGCTCGCCGCCCACTGCCAGACGTGGCTCGACGGCGCCCGGACGCGCCTGCGAGCGGTCGCCGCCGAACGGGACGCGGCCCAGCAGGGTGCCACCGCCGACAACACCCCGAAGGACGCGTGATGCAGGCCCTCGTGATCGGTGAGGCGCTCGTCGACATCGTCGAGCGCCCGGGGACCGACCCCCTCGCCTATCCCGGCGGATCGCCCGCCAACGTCGCCATCGGCCTCGCCCGCCTCGGCCGGGAGGCCCAGCTGCTGACGTGGCTCGGCGAGGACGCGAACGGCGACCTCGTCCGCGAGCACCTCGAGGCCAGCCGGGTCCTCATCGCCTCCGGCTCGCAGCGCGCCGCCCGCACCTCGACCGCGCGGGCGCTCATCGGCCCCGACGGCTCCGCGACCTACGACTTCGACCTCGAGATCGACTACCCCGAGCACCGGGTCGCCGACGACACGGTGGTCGTCCACGTCGGCTCGATCGGTGCGGTCCTCCAGCCCGGCGCCACCAAGGTCGCCGCACTCCTCGGGAGCGCCCGTCGCCGCGCCGTCCTCACCTACGACCCCAACCTGCGACCGAGCATCATGGGTGCGCGGGACGACGTCCGTCCCGACGTGCTCGCCCTGGTCGCCGCGACCGACGTGGTGAAGGTCTCCGACGAGGACCTCGAGTGGCTCGAGCCCGGCACCCCGCCCCAGGACGTCGCCCGCGCCTGGGCGGCCTCCGGGCCCGCCCTGGTCGTCGTGACCCTGGGTGCGGCGGGCTCGTTCGCCGTCACCGCCGCCGGGGTCGAGGTGTCGGTCGCCGCTCCGCGCGTCGACGTCGCCGACACCGTCGGGGCGGGTGACTCGTTCATGGGTGGCCTCGTCGACGGGCTGTGGAGCGCCGGCCTCGTCGGCGGTGGACGCCACGACGCGATCGCCGCGATCGACGTCGAGGCGCTCACCGGACTGCTGGAGCAGGCCGCGCGCATCGCGGCCATCACCGTCTCGCGCCCCGGCGCCAACCCGCCCACCCGTCAGGAGCTGGACCAGTCGTGACCACGCCCGCCACCCCCGCCGCGCACCGCCCCACCACGCCCGCCGAGGCCTGGGCGGCCCTCGTCGAGGGCAACGAGCGCTTCCTGTCCGAGGCCGCCACGCACCCCGCCCAGGACCTGCAGCGCCGCCGTGAGATCGCGGCCGCCCAGCACCCGTTCGCGGTGATCTTCGGGTGCTCGGACTCCCGCCTCGCGGCCGAGATCATCTTCGACCAGGGCCTCGGCGACGCGTTCGTCGTGCGGACCGCCGGTCACGTCATCGACACCACGATCATCGGCTCGATCGAGTACGGCGTCGAGGTGCTCGGTACGCCGCTCGTCGTCGTCCTCGGCCACGACAGCTGCGGCGCCGTCCAGGCGGCGATCGACGCCCTCGAGACCGGCACGATGCCGCCCGGATTCGTGCGGGCGATCGTCGACCGGGTCATCCCGAGCATCGTCTCGCAGCGCACGCTCGCCGCCGCCCTCGGCAGGGGCGACGCCCACCTCCCCGACGCCGACGTCCTGCTGCGCGAGCACGTCGAGACCACCACGCGGACACTGACGGCCTACTCCGCCACGCTCGCGCGACGCATCGAGGAGGGCACCCTCGCCGTCGTCGGCGTCGAGTACGCGCTCGCCGACGGCCGCGCCCGCCTCGTCGCGGTCCAGGGCGACGTCGGCGTGAAGCCCGCCACCGCCTGACCGGAGGGGGCGCCTCCCCGAGTTCGGGCTTCCCGCGCGAGTTCGCGCACGGCGCACGCGAACTCGCGGCGGAAGCCCGAACTCGCGGCAGAGCCTGACCTCCGCGCCGGCAGCACCCCTCCACCGGCGCCGCCGAGATCCTCAAGCTCGGGGCTCCGGCGCGAGAGCGCGCACAGCGCCCGCGAACTCGCGGCGGAGGCCCGAACTCGGTGCAGCGGGCTCCAGCGAACCGCGGAGTCGCCCGGGAGGCACGAACTCGACGCTCCGGGCGGCGGCCGAGGTCCGACCGCCGAGCGGACTCTCGAGTGGCTGCGGGGGTCGCGCACCCCCGGCACGGCCCGCCCTCGCCCGGAGGGCCCTGCGGTGGGACGATCGGTCATGGCCACTCGCCGCTTCCCCCAGCCGCGGACCGCGATCGTCGTCGGCGCCGGCATCGTCGGGCTCTCGACCGCCCACCACCTGCGCCGCGCCGGGCTCGAGGTCACCGTCCTCGAGGCCGAGCACGTCGGCGCCGGCGCCTCCTGGGGCAACGCCGGCTGGCTCACCCCCACGCTCACCATCCCGCTCCCCGACCCCTCGATCCTCGCGGCCGGGCTCCGGGCGCTCGCCTCGCCGTCGTCACCCGTGTACGTCCCCCTCCGCGCCGACCCGAACCTCCTGCGGTTCCTCGCCGGATTCCTGCGGCACTGCACCTGGGACGCGTGGCGGCGCAGCATGGCCGCGCTCGTCCCCCTCAACGCACGGGCGCTGACCGCCTACGACACGCTCGCCGAGCACGGCCTGAGCGTACCCACCCGGGCCGAGGTCCCGTTCGTCGCCGCGTACGCCCGCGAGACCGACCGCGCCACGCTCCTGCACGAGCTGCGCATCATCGCCGAGTCCGGCCAGGAGGCGCCCCACGAGCTCCTCGACGGCGACGGCGTGCGCGCCCTCGTGCCCGCGGCCTCCGACCGCGTCGAGGCCGGCGTCCTGCTCCACGGCACGCGGCACATCGACCCGCCTCGCTTCCTCGAGGCCCTCGCGGACCTCGTGCGGCGCGACGGCGTCCGCATCGTCGAGGGCCTGCGCGTCACGTCCGTGAGCGGCGGCGACCCCCGGCGACCGGCCGGGGTGCGCGTCGTCGACCACACCGGCGTCCCGCCCCGCGGCCGCACCGCCCGCGGGGACCACGACGGCGCGCACCACAGCGCCGACGTCGTCGTCCTCGCGTCCGGTGCTCGCCTCGGCGAGCTGGCGCACACGGTCGGCGTCCGGCGCGTCGTCCAGGCGGGCCGCGGGTACTCCTTCACGGTGCCGGTCGAGCACCTGCCCTCCGGCCCGTTCTACCTCCCGGCCCAGCGCGTCGCCTGCACCCCGCTCCGCGGTCGCCTCCGCGTCGCGGGGATGATGGAGTTCCGCCGGCCCGGCGAACCCCTGGACCGCCGCCGCATCGAGGCAATCCGTCGCGCGGCCGAGCCCATGATCACCGGTGCCGACTTCGACGACCGTCAGCAGGAGTGGGTCGGCTCCCGGCCGTGCACCACCGACGGGCTCCCCCTCGTCGGCCCGACGCGCTCACCACGTGTCCTGCTCGGGGGTGGGCACGGCATGTGGGGCGTGACGCTCGGACCCCTCACCGGCGAGCTGCTGGCCGAGACGGTGGTGACCGGCGTCGTGCCCGAGGTGCTGCGCCCCCTCGACCCGCTGCGCTGACGCCGGACCGCTGACGCCCGACCTCCGTCGCCGGACCGCCGGCGCGACGCAGGTCGGCCTCGCGGCGTCAGCCCGCTGTCGGGACCACGACCGCGGCCCGACGCCCCACCGATCGCTGCGAGTCAGCTCCCCGATCGCCGGGCGTCAATTCGCCGATCGCCGGGCGTCAGCTCGCCGTCGGGACCACCACCGCGCCCGGTGCGCCGTCCTCCTGCGCCGCCTTCTCGCGTGCCCGCTCGATCGCCCGCTTGCGCGCCCTCGCCCCCTGCTCGTCCAGCTTGTCGGCCCGCGCCGGGTCCCGCGTGAGGTTCTCGCCCGTCTCGGGATCGAAGACGTGCGCCGACGACGGCTCGAACCAGAGCGTCACGTCGTCGCCGTCGGACAGGGTGCTCATCGCGTCGAGCGAGACGACGAGCTGCGTGCGCATGCCCTCGCCGTCGAGGTCGCGGTCGAGCTCCTCGAGCTTGGCGGCGACGTCGTCGTGGCTCGTGAACGGGATGTAGGCGTACAGCTCCGACCCGAGCCACTCCGTCACGTCGATCTCAGACTCCACGCGTACGGCACCCTCGGGCACGTCCGTCTCGGCGGCGTCGTGGAACGCATCGGGCCGGATGCCCACGATGACGATGTCGCGCCCGGCCACCTTCTCTCGCAGGTCGCCGGTGAGCGGGAGGTCGCCGAACGGCGTCGAGATCGCGTCCGCCCCCACCGTGCCGGGCAGGAAGTTCATCGGCGGCGAGCCGATGAACCCCGCGACGAACAGGTTGACCGGCTGCTCGTAGAGCGAGCGCGGGCTCGCGACCTGCTGCAGCACGCCCTTGCGCAGGACGGCGACGCGGTCGCCGAGCGTGAGGGCCTCGGTCTGGTCGTGGGTCACGTAGACGGTCGTGGTGCCGAGCGTGCGCTGCATCCGAGCGATCTCGGTGCGCATCTGGCCGCGCAGCTTGGCGTCGAGGTTCGACAGCGGCTCGTCGAACAGGAACGCGCGCGCCTCGCGCACGATCGCGCGCCCCATCGCGACGCGCTGCCGCTGCCCGCCGGAGAGGTTGGCCGGCTTGCGGTCGAGGTGCTCGTCGAGCTCGAGCAGCGAGGAGGCCCGGCGCACGCGCTCGGTGATCTCCTGCTCGCTCAGCTCGCCCTTGGTCAGGCGCAGCGGGAACGCGATGTTCTCGAACACCGTCAGGTGCGGGTAGAGCGCGTAGTTCTGGAACACCATCGCGAGGTCGCGGTCGCGCGGCGCCTTGTCGTTGACGAGGTCGTCGGCGATGAGCAGCTCGCCCGAGGTGATGTCCTCGAGCCCGACGATCATCCGCAGCAGGGTCGACTTCCCGCAGCCCGAGGGGCCGACGAGGATGACGAACTCGCCGTCGGCGATCTCGAGGCTGACGTCGTTGACCGCCGCGTAGCCGTCCCCGTACTTCTTGACGATGTTCTTCAGCGTGATGGCAGACATGGTTTCCTTCCGGGCGCTCAGCCCTTGACGGCGCCCTGGGTGAGACCGGAGACGATCTGACGCTGGAACAGCAGGACCAGCACGACGACGGGGATGGTGACGATGACGGCGGCGGCCGAGATCGCCCCGGTGGGCGCCTCGAACTGCGAGGCGCCGGTGAAGAACGCGAGCGCCGCCGGGACGGGGCGCGCGGCGGACGTGGACGTCAGCGAGATGCCGTACACGAAGTCGTTCCAGGCGATGAAGAAGGCGATCAGCGCCGTCGTGAACACCCCGGGCGCCGCGAGCGGCACGATGGCGCGGCGGAACGCCTGCCAGGCCGTGGCGCCGTCGACCTGGGCCGCCTGCTCGAGCTCCCACGGGATCTGGCGGAAGAACGCCGTCAGGGTCCAGATGGAGATCGGGAGCGTGAGGGACATGTACGGGATGATCAGCCCGAGCCACGTGTCGTAGAGCCCGACGGCGCGCCACAGGTTGAACAGCGGCGTCACGATCGAGATCACCGGGAAGATCGAGACGGCGAGCGACGTCATCAGCACGAGCTTCTTGCCCGGGAAGTCGAGCCGCGCGATCGCGTAGGCGGCCAGCGTCGCGAGGACCGAGGCGAGCACCGTGGCGATCAGCGAGATGCCGATCGAGTTGCGCAGCGCCGTCAAGAACAGCTCCTGCGCGTCACCCACGAGGATCTGCTCGTAGTTCGCGAGCGTGGGGCTGCCCGGCAGGAAGGTACCGGAGGTGAGCTCACCCGCGGGCTTGAAGGACGTCGCGAAGATCGAGACGACCGGGAACAGGGCGTAGACCAGCACGGCGATCGTGCCGAGCGCCCACACCAGGCGTTGACGAGTGCTCAGCACGTCACTTCCTCCCGTCTGACCGGCCAGGTCGACCTTGAAGACCTTGATCGCCACGAAGCAGATGGCGATCACGCACAGGAACAGCAGCACCGAGATCGCCGAGCCCATGCCGATCTGCAGCTGTCCGATCGAGGTGCGGTACGCCAGGAGCGCGAGCACCTCGGTGCCCTGGGCCCCGTTCGTCATGATGAAGACGTTGTCGAAGATGCGGAACGCGTCGAGCGCGCGGAAGAGGACGGCGACCATGATCGCGGCCTTCATGTTCGGCACGATGACGCGCTTGAAGATCTGCCACGGCTTGGCGCCGTCGACCTTGGCGGCCTCCTCGAGGTCGCCCGGGACCTGCGCGAGGCCCGCGAGCAGCAGGAGGGAGATGAACGGCGTCGTCTTCCAGATCTCCGAGGCCATGATCACGAACAGCGCCGTCGGCGTCTGCGCGAACCAGTTGAGGTCGGGATCGATGCCGGGCACCCAGTCGAACCACGCGTTCACGTAGCCGCTCGAGGTGTCGAACGCGTAGAACCAGGCGAACGCGGAGACGACCGTGATGATGCCGTAGGGCACGAGGATCGCGGTGCGCAGCAGGCCGCGCAGGCGCTTCAGCGCCCGGTGCATCACCAGCGCCAGGCCGAACCCGATGACCAGCTCGACCGCGACCGTGACCACCATGATGACCGTGGTGACCAGGAGCGCCTGCCAGAAGACGCCGTCCGTGAGGATCACGAGGTAGTTGTTCAGCCCGACGAACGCGCGGTCGTCCGGCGCCGTGAGCTGGTAGTTGAAGAGCGACTCCCACACGGCCTGCAGGATCGGGTAGAGCGTCACGCCGAGCATGACGACGAACGCGGGGCCCGCCAGCAGCCACCCGAGGCGGGCCTCGGCGCGGCGGCGCGCGCTGCGGCGCGGCTTCCCGGGTGCGGCTCCCGCCGCAGGTGTCGACGACGCACGCGGCGCCGGCTTGGTCACGGTGCTCACAGCAGCCTCTCCCCCGCCAGGATCGAACGCAGCAGCTCGGTCGACGTGGCTGGTGTGCTCTCGGGGTCGACCTGGTCGATCGGGTGCCAGGAGCGCTGCAACCCGATGGAGATCGTCGTGTAGAACGGCGTCAGCGGGCGGGGAGCGCCCGCCTCGAGGCCCTCGCGCAGCTCCTCAGCCATCGGGAACGCCTCCTGCACCGCCGGGTCGTCGAACGCCTCGGCCGCCGAGGGCGGGTTGCCGTTGGTGACGAAGTAGTTCGCCTGCTTCGCGGGCTCCGTGATGCACGCGATCGCGTCGAAGGACTCCTGGGGATGCTCGCTGAACGCGCTGACACCGAGGTTGATCCCCCCGAGCGGCGGTCGCGAGTCCTCCCCCTCGACCACCTGCGGGTACGGCGCCCAGCCGACGTCGTCGAGGACCGACTGCTCGAGCGAACCGTCCTCGACCGCGGCGTTCATCGCCGACCACACGAACGGCCAGTTGACCATGAACGAGCCGCGGTCCCCCTGGAAGTCGGCCAGGTTGGTGTTCTCGGTCGACGTCGGCAGGCCGGCCCCGCCGAGGCCCTCCTGCCCGATCTCGGACAGGATCCTGGCCGCCTCCGCGCCCGCCTCGCTGTCGATGCTGACCTCGACGTCGGCGGCGTCGGACGCCTCGCCCGTGACGATCTCACCGCCGGCCGAGGCCACGAGGGAGTTGATCCAGACCGTCAGCGCCTCCTCGCGGCCGCCCTGCACGCCGAGGACGACGTCCTGCGTCCGGGCGACCTCGATGATCTGGTCCCACGTGACCGGCTGCGACATGTCCAGCCCGGCCGCCTCGGCCACGGACGTGCGGTACCAGAGCAGCTGCGTGTTGGCCCAGAACGGCACGGTCACGAGCTCGTCCTGCCAGGACGCCGTCTCGAGGGCCCCCTGCACCGCCTGGTCGAGCGCGACCTCCTGCAGCTCGGCCGGCACCTCCGCCAGGAACCCGGCACGCGCCATCTCCGGGATGTACGGCGGGTCGATGCTCATGAGGTCGATCGAGGTGTCGTTGGCGGCGAGGCGCCGCGCGAGCTGCTCGCGCTGCGAGCTCGCCTCGCTCGGCAGCAGCGACGTCGCGATCGTGTACGCACCGCCCGCGGCCTCGGTGCACTGCGCCGCGATCTCCGCCTGCCCGCCGTCGTCGGGGTTGATGTACCAGGTCAGCTCGACCCCGTCGTCCCCGCCCGACCCGCAGGCCGCGAGGCCCAGCGTCGCCACCAGCGCAGCCACCGCGGCTGCTCCCGTCCGTCTCATCCCACGCCCCTCGACCGTCACGCGCCGACGTCGTCGCCGGCACGGTCCTCCGTCGTGGAGGATCCTCGCTCTCTACAGAACCCCACCCCGCTCGGAAAGCGCAAGGAAGTCGTCGTCGTGGGCTCAGTGCCGGCGCACCTCCCGCTGCACGCCGCCGCCCCTACCGGGCCCCGCGACCCCGGAGCCCCGCGACCTCGCCACCCCGACCCTGCGCCCCTGGATCACAGCCGAGATGCGACATCGCGGCCGAGAATGACGCGGATGGGGCGCTGCTCGGCGCTGTTGTCGCATCTCGGCGGGTGAAAGGGGCGCGGGGCGCGGGGTGCGTGGCGCGCGGGGTGGGTGGCGCGCGGGGTGGGTGGCGCGCGGGGTGGGTGGCGCGCGGGGTGGGTGGCGCGCGGGGTGGGCGCACCGTCGACCACCGGATCGACCGTGCGCCCACCGCGGCTCAGACGTCGAGGCCCTCCAGCAGCTCCGTCACGAGCGCCGCCACGGGCGAGCGCTCCGAGCGCGTGAGCGTCACGTGCGCGAACAGCGGGTGGCCCTTGAGCGCCTCGATGACCGCGGCGACGCCGTCGTGCCGCCCCACCCGGAGGTTGTCGCGCTGCGCGACGTCGTGCGTGAGGACCACGCGCGAGCTCTGGCCGATCCGCGACAGCATCGTCAGCAGGACGTTGCGCTCGAGCGACTGGGCCTCGTCGACGATGACGAACGCGTCGTGCAGCGAGCGGCCGCGGATGTGGGTCAGCGGGAGGACCTCGAGCATCCCGCGGTCCATGACCTCCTCGACGACCTCGCTGGAGACCATCGCGCCGAGCGTGTCGAACACGGCCTGCGCCCAGGGGTTCATCTTGTCCGACTCGCTCCCGGGCAGGTACCCGAGGTCCTGGCCGCCGACGGCGTACAGGGGCCGGAACACCATGATCTTGCGGTGCTCCCGGCGCTCCATCACGGCCTCGAGCCCGGCGCACAGGGCGAGCGCCGACTTCCCCGTCCCGGCCCGCCCCCGATCGAGACGATGCCGATCTCCCTGTCGAGCAGCAGGTCGATCGCGACGCGCTGCTCCGCGCTGCGGCCGTGCACCCCGAACACGTCGCGGTCGCCGCGCACGAGCTGGATCTGCTTGTCGGCGGTCACCCGGCCGAGCGCGGACCCGCGCGTGGAGTGCAGCACCAGCCCCGTGTGCACGGGTAGGTCGCGGACGCCCGAGGGGTCGCGCAGCTCGGCGATCGAGACGCGGTCCTGGCCCCACAGCGAGGCCAGCTCACCCTCGTCGAGGTCGACGCTCGCCATGCCGGTCCAGCCCACCTCCACGGCCTGCTGCGCGCGGTACTCCTGCGCCGCGAGACCGACCGAGGACGCCTTCACGCGCATCGGCAGGTCCTTGCTCACGACGACGACGTCGCTCCCCTCCGCCGCCAGGTTCGCCGCGACCGACAGGATCCGGGTGTCGTTGTCCCCGAGCCGCAGCCCCGAGGGCAGCACGCCGGGGTCGGAGTGGTTGAGCTCGACGCGCAGGGTCCCCGT
Organism: Litorihabitans aurantiacus; assembly: GCF_030161595.1. Classification (NCBI taxonomy): domain Bacteria; kingdom Bacillati; phylum Actinomycetota; class Actinomycetes; order Micrococcales; family Beutenbergiaceae; genus Litorihabitans; species Litorihabitans aurantiacus. The sequence goes on along the minus strand of NZ_BSUM01000001.1, from coordinate 560,318 downwards.
GCCCACCGGCACCGCGGCGTCGAGGCGGCCGTGCTGCACGCGCAGGTCGTCCAGCATCCGCAGCGCGCTGCGCGCGAAGTAGCCGAGCTCGGGGTGGTGGCGCTTGCCCTCCAGCTCGGTGACGACGACGACCGGCAGCACGACGTCGTGCTCGGCGAAGCGGAACATCGCACGCGGGTCCGACAGCAGGACGGAGGTGTCGAGCACGTACGTCGTGCGGGCCACCTCCCCCGCGCTCGTGGAGTGCGGCGGCGTCGTTCCCGACGTCTCCTCGGGGTGGATCTCGGTGGCTGCACTCACGTCTGGCTCCCTCCGGCGCGTCGCCGCGCCTGGTGGTCAGTCCGTCCGGGCGCTCGCGCGCCCGTGCGGACCGTGCGAGGTGGGGACGGCAGACCGCTGGGGCCGGCGGCCCCTCCTGACGAAGCAGTGCTCCACAGTGGCCTCCCGGTGACCGACGCGTCGTCGGTCACGAGGGCGACGCTACGAGCCGTCGGGGCACGAAGATGTGCGACACGCCACACCTGCGCGGAACGTCGCGCGATGTTCACACGACGGCAACCTCGACCCGATCTCGCCCCGGCCTCAGCGGCCGAGGCGGCGCTCGCGACGGGAGTAGGCGCGCACCGCGCGCAGGAAGTCGACGCGGCGGAAGTCCGGCCAGTAGGCGTCGGTGAAGTAGAACTCGGTGTGGACGCTCTGCCACAGCAGGAAGCCGCCGATGCGCTGCTCCCCCGAGGTGCGGATCACGAGGTCGGGGTCCGGCTGCCCCTTGGTGTAGAGGTGGGCGGCGATCTGCTCGACCGTCACCTCGCTCGCCACCTCCTCCAGGGTCGCGCCGCGGCCCGCGGCCTCGCGCAGGAGCGAGCCGACGGCGTCGGCGATCTCCTGGCGCCCGCCGTAGCCCACGGCCACGTTCACGACCATGCCGCCGACGTCGCGGGTCGTCTCCTGCGCGGCGCGCAGCCGGTCGGCGGTCGAGGCGGGCAGGAGGTCCAGCGCCCCGAGGGCGTGGATGCGCCAGCGGCGCGACGCCGCCAGGTCAGCCACGGCGTCCTCGATGATCGCGACCAGCTCGGTCAGCTCGCCGGGATCGCGGCGGAGGTTGTCGGTGGAGAGCATCCACAGCGTCACGACCTCGACCCCGATGTCGTCGGCCCACCCGAGCACGTCGACGATCTTGGCCGCGCCCGCGCGGTGCCCGTGAGACGGCGGAGCCGCCACCTGCCGGGCCCACCGACGGTTCCCGTCCATCATGATGCCGATGTGCGCGGGGACGTCCTCGGTGCGCAGCTCGCGCGCCAGCCGACGCTCGTAGAGCCCGTACAGCCCCCGCGTGAGACTCGGTCCCGCCACCGTCACACCACCCTCGCGCTGCTCGACTGATCCGGCTGGTCACGCTACCCCTCGCCCGCGCCCGGGGCCGCCGCCGACGCCCCGTGGGACGCCCGCCCGGCCCGGGGGCGTAACCTACGGAGGAGTAACCTACGGTGACGTAACCACGAGTGAGGATTCATGCGCGCCAGCACCTCCCCCACGCCGGCACCCGCCCGGGGCCGGGGCGACGGTCGGAAGGACCGCCCGACGGTCGAGTCCGCCGTCGAGCAGCTCGCGAGCGCCGTCAAGCCACTGCTGCGCGGCTGGATCCACGCGGGCATGTTCCCGTTCGTCCTCGCGGCGGGCATCGTCCTGGTCGCGCTCTCCCCGACGTCGCAGGCCCGCTGGAGCACCCTCGTGTTCGCGGCCGCGACGTCGCTGCTGTTCGGTGCCAGCGCCGTCTACCACCGCGGCACGTGGGAACCGCGCACGCTCGCGATCCTGCGGCGCATCGACCACTCCAACATCTTCCTCGTCATCGCCGGCACCTACACACCGCTCGCGGCGCTGCTGCTGCCGCCGGGGCAGGCGCGCACGCTGCTCCTCGTGGTCTGGATCGGCGCCGGCGCCGGGATCCTGGCGCGCGTGTTCTGGCTCGGTGCGCCGCGCTGGCTCTACGTGCCCATCTACCTGGCCCTGAGCTGGGTGGCCGTGTGGTTCCTGCCCTCCTTCGGCCGCTCCGGCGGCGGCGCGGTCATGTGGCTCGTCATCGCTGGCGGCATCGGGTACACGCTCGGCGCCGTCGTGTACGCGCTCAAGCGACCCAACCCCTCCCCGCGGTGGTTCGGCTTCCACGAGATCTTCCACGTCGGCACCCTCATCGGCTACACGTGCCACGCGATCGCCATCTTCATCACGGTCGCGTCCCTGCGCTGAGGTGCTGATCGCCCGCTCGCCCACCCGCCGCGTCTAACCTCGACACCAGACGCCGAAGGAGGGCCCCGTGAGCCGCAAGAAGTCGACGAAGCAGAATCCCGACAGGCCGGACGAGAGGCTCGATCCGTTCTCCTCCCTGCTCCACGCCGCCCCCGGCGCGTCGCTGGCGGACGTCGACACCCGGGCCACCCCCGGCTGGCAGGGCGGCCGGAAGGCGGCGAGGAAGCGCACCGCCGAGCTGGGTGAGCACCTCTCCGAGCTCCAGGAGCGCCTCTTCGCCCAGGGCCGCGCCGGCGGTCACCGCTCCGTGCTGCTCGTGCTCCACGGCATGGACACCTCGGGCAAGGGCGGCATCGTGCGCCACGTGCTCGGCATGGTCGACCCGCAGGGCGTGAGCGTCCGCTCGTTCGGCGTCCCGACCGCGAAGGAGCTGTCCCACCACTTCCTGTGGCGCGTGCGCCGGGCGCTGCCGCCCGCGGGCCGCATCGGCGTCTTCGACCGCTCGCACTACGAGGACGTCCTCGTGGCGCGCGTCGACTCCCTGGTGCCCGCCGAGACGATCGAGAGGCGCTACACCGACATCGTGCGGTTCGAGGAGAAGCTGGCCGCGGCCGGCACCACGGTCGTGAAGGTGGCCCTGGTCATCTCGCCGCAGGAGCAGCACGAGCGCCTCGGCAAGCGGCTCGCGCGCCCGGACAAGCACTGGAAGTTCGCCGTCAGCGACCTCGAGACGCGCGCCCGGTGGCCGCAGTACACGGCGGCCTACGACGTCGCGATCGAGCGCACCTCGACCGCGTCGGCGCCCTGGTTCGTCGTCCCGGCCGACCGCAAGTGGTACGCCCGGCTCGCCGTCACCCAGCTCCTCGTCGAGGCGCTCTCCGGCCTGCCGCTGGAGTGGCCCGTCGCCGACTTCGACGTCGCTGCGGCGGAGCGCGCGCTCGCGGCCACGGCGCAGGACCCGACGGCGCTCACCGTCTCCGAGGTCGGCGCGATCGTCCGCGGCGGCGAGGTGCCCGGGAGCTGAGCACCCGGCCGCGCCCGACCGCGCTCGAATCGGGTCGTCTCAGCGCGGCACGACGCGGTAGCGCCGGTGCGCCAGCACCGGGCTGGTCCGGCGCACCCGTGCCAGCGCCGCGAGGTCGAGGTCGGAGACGACGAGGTGCGCGCCGTCGTCGATCGCCTCCGCGACCACCGCGCCGGTCGGGTCGACGACGACGGAACCGCCCACGCGCCCCGGTCCGTTCTGCGAGGCGAGCGCCACCCAGCTCGTCGACTCGATCGCGCGCGCCCGGGCCAGGACGCGCAGCTGCTCGGCCTTGCCCTCGCCCGCCGCCCAGGCGGCCCCGACCGCGACGACGTCTGGCGCGACGACGTCTGGCGCGCCGTCGCCGTCGCCCGCGTCCACGAGCGCGCGGAACGCCTCCGGGAAGCGCAGGTCGTAGCAGGTGACGACGCCGAGGTGCAGCGGGCCCTCGGACGTCGGCACGGTCACGACCAGCGGCGCGCCGTCGCCGACGGGGTCGCCCGCCTCCAGCACGTCGCTCTCGCGCGCCCCGTAGGCGTCGTAGAGGTGGACCTTCGCGTAGCGGCCGAGGTCGCGGCCGTCGGGTCCCACGACGATCGTGACGTTGCGAGCGCGGTCGGGCACCTCGGCGGCGAGCACGGTCCCGACCACCACGGTCACGCCGTGCTCCGCCGCGGCGTCGCGCACCGCCCGGAGGAACTCGCCGTCGGGCTCCTGCACGAGATCGGCGGTGAGCGGGTCGGACCACCCGCTCGCGTACTCCGGCAGGACCACCAGGTCGGCGCCCGCGGCGGCCGCGCGTGCGACGACGTCGACAACGGGGTCGACGACGGCGTCGACGGGGTCGGCAGCGCCGGTCGGGCCGCCACCGTCGCGCACCCCCGCCCGGTCGCGGGCGGCGTCGAGCTGCGCGACGGCGATCCTCACGGTCGCGGCTCGCCCTCCGCGGACCGGGGGTCGGGCGACGGCGTGACCTCGGCGGAGGGCGCGTCGTCGACCACGTCGGCCTCGGCCTCGTCCTCGTCCTCGACCGCGTCCCGGCGCTCGGCGGTCTCGCGGCCCGCGCGCTCGGCCGCGGCCTGGCGCCGGCGCTCGTTCGCACTCACCTTGCGCATGTTGCGGTTGAAGGAGCGGATGAGCAGCAGGAAGACGATCAGCACGCAGAAGGTGGCGATGAAGCCCAGGAGCCCCGGCGTGACCTCGTACTGGTCCGGCACGCCGGACTCCGCCAGCGCGTGCACGAGGCCCGTCACGGCCGCACCCCGGCGAACAGGTCGTCCTCCATCGCCTCCGTGGCCACGGTCGAGGAGACGAGCTCGAACTCCTCCCACGGCCAGACCTGGGCCTCGACGTCGCGCGGCACGGCGAAGAAGAACCCGTCGGGGTCGATCTGGGTGGCGTGCGCGAGCAGCGCCGCGTCCCGCTGCGGGAAGTACGGCGAGCACTCGACGCGGCACGTGACCGTGCGTCCGCCGCGCCCGTCCCAGTCCTTCAGCCAGTCGCCGAACGGGGACTCGGCCCCGCGCTCGAGCAGCGCCTCGTGCACCGCCGACATCCGCGCCCGTGAGAAGGACGCGTGGTAGTAGACCTTGGGCACCTGCCACGCCTCACCGAGCTCGGGGTGCTGCTCCGGGTCCGCCGCCGCCTCGACCGCGGCCATCGAGACCACGTGGGTCATGATGTGGTCGGGGTGGGGGTAGCCGCCGTTCTCGTCGTAGGTGAGCAGCACCTGCGGACGGAACTCGCGGATCTGCGCCACGAGAGCGGGCACGGTCTCGGTCAGCGGGGCGAGCGCGAAGCAGCCCTCGGGCAGCGGCGGCAGCGGGTCGCCCTCGGGCAGCCCCGAGTCGACGAAGCCGAGCCACGTCTGGCGCACCCCGAGCGCGCGCGCCGCGGCGTCCATCTCGAGCCGGCGGCGGGCGGGGAGATCGGTGAGCACCAGCGGGTCGTCCTGCAGTCGCGGGTTGAGCACGTCCCCGCGCTCACCCCCGGTGCACGTGACGACGAGGACGTCGACGCCGTCGGCCGCGTAGCGCGCCATGGTGGCGGCGCCCTTGCTGGACTCGTCGTCGGGGTGTGCGTGCACGGCCATGAGCCGGAGCGGGGCCACGGGCCCTCCTTGCGTACGGGTGTCTGCGGACGGTCGGTCAGCGGGGACCATCCTCCCACCTGGGGCAGACTGGTGCGGTGAGCACGACGCGCCCCGCCGCCACCCCTGGAGGGGCGGACCCCGAGGAGCGGGCGCGGCTCGAGCGCCGCTACGGCACGCGAGGCCGCGGCCGCGGCGCCGACGGCGGGACCTCGCCGTCGTCCGCCTCCTCCGGCCGTGTCGCGGCGATCGCCGCGGGCGTCATCGCCGTCGTCGGGACGGGCATCGCCGCCTGGCTGGTGCTCGGCGGCAGCGGTGCGAGCGCGAGCGTGACCGGGTCGAGCTACCAGGTGCTCTCGGACTCCTCGGTGCGCGTCGCATTCTCCGTCGTGCGCGACGACGCCGACGTCGCGTTCGCCTGCTCGGTGCAGGCGCTCGACGCGAGCCACGCCCAGGTCGGCGTCACCGTCGTGGAGATCCCGGCGGGAGGCGCCCGCACCGTCCCCGTGAGCGTGGACGTCACGACGTTCGCGCGCGCCGAGCAGGCTGACGCGATCGCGAACGGCTGCCTCGCGCTCGAGGACTGAACCGGGCGCACGCGCCGGACACCCACCACGCCCGGCACCGCCCCCGGGACGCTCGTCCCGGGGGCGGTGCCGCGATCGGGCCGGCCGCTCCGGCCGGCGACCGTTAGGCCGGCCTCAGCCCTCCTGCGCACCCCCGTCCGCGTGGCCGGCGGCGACGTAGCGCTGCAGGAACGCCGCCATCGCGTCGCGGTTGATCGGCGCCACCGGCTGGTACTGCGCGGTACCGTCGTTGCCGACCCAGCCCGTCGCGATGCCCTCGTCCACGAGCCACGTGATCTCGTCGTAGAACTGCGTGCTCGGGGTCACGTCGGTGAACGGCGACGTGGCGGGTGCGGTGTGCGACGGCTCGCCGGCCATCCGGTACAGGAAGGCCGCCATCGCGTCCCGCCCGATCGGTGCGAGCGGACGGAACTGCGCCGTGCCGTCCCCGGCGTCCCACCCCGTGGCGATCCCCTCCGCGTGGAGCCAGGCGATCTCGGTGTAGAACTCGTCGTCGACCCCGACGTCGGAGAACGGCGAGGTGGTCGGCGCGACGTAGCCCTCCACCTGACCCGCCACCTCCGCCAGGCGGAACAGGAACGCCGCCATCGCGTCCCGCGCGATCGGGGTCACCGGGCGGAACTCCCGGGTCCCGTCCGCGGCCACCCAGCCGCGGGAGATGCCGTGCTCGAACAGCCACGCGATCTCGGGGAAGAACAGCGAGTCCACCGGGACGTCGACGAACGGTGAGGAGACGTCCGACGGCGCCGTGGTGACGGGCGAGACGGGGCTGCGCGTGACGTGCCCCGCGCCGTCGCGCACCTCGACGTACCAGCCGTAGGAGCGGCCGGGCTCGAGGTCACCGAGCACGGCCTCGACCCGCTCCGCCCCGACGGCGGCCTGCACCGGCCCGACGACGGTGCTCTCCCCCGCCGCGACGGTGAGGGCCGAGGTCGCGAGCGTGCGCTCGTCGTCGACCCCGAGGTCCAGCTCGAGCACGAAGTTCTCGCTGTCGGAGCCGTGGAAGCCGGGGATGGCGCCGGCCGGGATCTCCTGGCGCCACGGGCCGTCGGACGTGCGGGCGTCCAGGTAGGGCGAGTAGGTGCTGGCGTGCAGCAGCCCGTTCTCGGTGTCGAAGGCCAGCGAGCGCAGGAACTGCTGACCGCCGTAGGTGCGGCCCTGGTAGTCGGTGAGGATGCCGTACACCGGTGCCCCGTCCGCTCCCGGGCGGTGGGCGACGCCCGTGCCCGTGATGTGCCCGCCGAGCACGAGCCGGACGTTGCTGTGCGGGTCGATCAGGCGGCTCGTGACGTTCTCGTTCGCCCACCGGTTCGCCCCCGTGTCCACCGACTGGTGGATCGCGAGGATCACGGCGTGCTCGGGGTGGGAGCGGATGACCTCCTCGGCCCAGGCCAGGCCCGGGTCGTCGGGGTTGTCGGCCGAGAAGAAGCCGACCGTCAGGAGCAGGACCTTCGCGCCGTCGAGGTCGGCCGTGTAGAAGTAGTTGTCCTGCAGGGCGTCGACGCCGTGGCTGCCGCCGAACGTCCAGGGCGAACCCTCGAGGCTGTCGGCGAACCGCTGCGCGGGGTAGTACCGCTGCAGCATCACGCGGTTGTTGCGGTCGTTCTCGTAGTCGTGGTTGCCCCACGAGACGAGGTAGGGGATCTCCGCGTCGTCCAGCAGGCCCATCGCGTCCTCCGCGCCCTGCCACTGGTACTCCTGCGACAGGTACTTGCGGTTGACCAGGTCACCGGCGTGCACCACCATCGCCGTCCTCCGCTCCTGCGCCCGCTCGACCACCCACGACATCTGGTCGGTGAACATCTGCGGGGTCGCCTGGGCGTAGAGCTGCGTGTCGGGCACGTGCTCCATGGAGAAGTCGAAGTCCGCAGGATCGGGGTCGGCCTCGTAGCGGTGGTCCTCGCCGAACGGTTCGGACGTCAGCCCGCGCCACACCAGCAGGTGCAGCGTGCCCTCGGGCGAGACGGCGCCCTCCGAGCGCAGCGCCTCGACGTCGAGCGCGACCGTGCCGCCCGCAGCGTCAGCCCCGGAGTCCTTGAGGACCCAGGCCCCGGCGTCGTGGTCCCACACGTGGGCCGACACGCGGCGCTCGTCGCCCGTCCCCTCCCAGGCCAGGTGGAACCGCTCCTGCGCGGCCTGCTCGGGCGTCAGGGTGATCTCGTGGATCTGGAACGGGTTCTCGGCGCGGGCGACCGTGGTCGGCAGCAGCTCCTCGACCACCGTGCCCGAGGTCGGGGTCAGCGCCGCGGGGGTGCGGTCCGTGGTCGATCCCTCGCGCACGACGGCGGTGCTCGCGTCCAGCGTGAGGAGCTCCCCGCGTGGAACGTCACGTCGACGCGCTCGCGGCTGTCGGTGCGCGGGGTCGCGCTCAGCACGACCTGGCCGTCGACCGGGACGTCGCCCTCGGCCGTGTCGGCGACCTCGGGCTGCTGGGGGGCGACGGTGTCGGAGACGACCAGCGGGAGGGCGGCCGTGCCGGACGTGGCGCCCGACGTCGCCACCAGCTCCACGGTCACCTCGCCGGTGGCGTCCACGGGCACCTCGAGCGCGAACGGCCCGGCGTCCACCTCCCGGGTCAGCACCTCCTCGCCCGCGACGACGGCCGTGACGTCGGCGCGCTGCGTCAGCGTGCCGGTCACCTCGACGAGGCCGGCCTCCACCTCCGTGCCGGCGCGCGGGCCGGCGACGGCGACGCTCACGCCCTCACCCTCGCGCGCGGTGCGCTCGCCCACCACGACGGCGTCGCCGAGGTAGTTCGCATACCGGAACGCCTCCAGCTCCGGCGTGAACGCGACGGAGGCGATCTGGACCTCGTCGATCGTGCCGTGGAAGGGCGAGTGGAGCGCGCCGTCGTCGGTGTCGTAGTCGCCGATCGTGGTGCGCACGCGGTGGTCGCCGAACGTCGTGCGGTACTCGAGGAACCGGCTGTGCACCTCCACGCCGTCGACGAAGACGGCGTAGGTCATGCCGTCGTAGACCTGCGTGATCAGCCGGGGCTCGCCGTCGGCGGCCAGGTCGTGGCGCGTGCTGATGTCGGTGTCGTCGAACTCGTAGCTGTTGCCGGCCAGGCGCGCACCGAGCTGGCCCTGGGCCTGCACAACCCCCTGCCAGAACGTGGTGCGGCCGGCACCGGAGGCGCTCTCCTTCGCGATCATCGGGGCGTTGCCCGTCAGGGCCGCGAGGTCGTCCTGCGTCACCCGGACCAGCCCGCTGATGCTGATGCGGTCGAGGTCACCGCCCACGTCGCCCGGGTAGGCGAGGCGGGAGCCGGCGAACGCGGCCTCGCCCGTCCCCCGGTCGGAGACGTCGGTGCGCAGGTCGGCGCCCGTGAGCGTGCCCGTCGCCCGTCCGGTGGAGTCGACGCGCGACTCCCCCGCCGCCATCGGCTGCGCGAAGTGCTCCACGAGCTCGTAGTCGCCCTCCCAGACGTCGGCGGGGTCGGCGTCGGTCTCGGCGCCACCGAGGTAGGCCCACACCGTCGTCGCGGACGACGCCGGCAGCTCGGGTACGCGGACCCACACCGTCGACGTGCCGCCGGGGTTCCAGCTCTCGACCTCGACAGCGAGCGGCGCGCCCGTGGCGTCCACGACGGCGAGCGAGCCGGCCGGCACGTCCGGCGTGTCGGCGAGGCGGACCTGCACGGGGTGGTCGCGGAACGTGCCCGACGTGTCGTTGTGCACCGTGACCGGCTGGCGGTGGGTGGCGTCCGCCTTCGCCCACGCCAGCACGCCGCCGTCGGGCTCGACCACGCCGGTGAGCTCACGCACCCGGGCCTCCGCGGCGCGCAGCGCCGGTCCGCCCGCGAGCGCCGCGCGCTGGGCCGGCCGCAGGCCCGCGACGAGGTCGCTCACCTCGCGCACGGTGTCGGCGTCGCCGGCCGTGAGCTCGGCCGCCGCCGGGAGCGCCGCGATCGCGTCCTCGACCGGCGGCAGGGCGCGGTCGATGCCGAAGCTCTCGAAGATGCGCGGGCTCCCGCTCGCGCCCCGCACGTCGTAGAGGTCCACGCGCAGCTCGTCGTCGGTCACCGTCACCCCGGCGAAGTTGCGGGTGTCGCGCCACTGCGAGTTGGCGGGACCCGTGCGGTCGAACAGCTGCAGGTAGGACTCGAGGTCGAACGCGCTCACGTCCCGCGCGAGCTTCTGGTCCGCCGGGGCGGCGCCCGCGGTCTGCGGCGTGAGGAAGATCGTGCCGTCGGGGTCGACGTCCCACTCGATCCGCTTGCCTCCGACGATCTCGGTGTAGGAGGTGGTGGGCACGGCCGCGGCCTGCTCGACGCCGGCGGGGTCGTGACGCAGGACCTCGGTCCGCGTCATCACGTGGTCCTCGCCCTGGAGCACCAGGTCGATCCCGACCTCCGCGACCACGGGCATGAGGGCGCGGCGCAGCGCGAGGGTCTCCGCGGCGTCGGTGCGCGCACCCGTGGAGTACGCGCCCCGGTGCATCGAGAGGATCAGCCACTGCGCGCCGGCCTCGCGGGCCGCCGCGGCGTCCCGGCGCAGCCACGCGAGCTGCGCGTCGGTCACGAGCTGCCCGCCGTCCGCCGCGGACCGCGGGTCGTCGTTCGTGTTCAGCACCATGACGTGCGCGCCGTTGTAGCCGAAGGAGTAGGCGGAGCCGCGTGCGTCGTCCTGGTCGGCGGGTGTCTCCAGCGTGAAGTGGTCGCGGAAGGCACCGCTCGCGGCCTCGTTCCCGCCGGCGGCCGGTGCGAGGGTCGTGCTGGTGAGGCTCGGGCGCGCCTCGTCCAGGAGCTCGCTCCAGGCCTGCTCGCGGTCCCCGGCGCCGACGAGGTCGCCGCTGTGGACGAGGAACGCCGCGTCGGGGACGGCGGCGAGCGCCGCCGCCATCGTCCCGGCCCCGCGCTCGGCGCCGGCCTGGTCGCCCGCGTCGGTGTCGGTCAGCGCGACGAACGAGAAGTCGCCCTCACCCGGCGCGGTCGTGAACGTGCCGACGTCGCTCCAGACCTCCGCAGTGGCCTCGCCGACCCGGTAGAAGTACTCCCGCCCGGGCTCGAGGTCGGTCGCGACCGCCCGCAGGACGGTCTCGCCGTTCCTGCTGGTGCCGGCGGTCGCGGGGAACTCGCGCGTCGCGGCACCGGCGGGGAACGCGCGGTCCGCGCTCACGTGGACGGTGTGCTCCCCGGGGAGCGAGGAGTACCAGGTGAAGGCGCGGCCGGTCGAGGTGTCGCCGTGGAACGTCGTCGTGATGCGGTTGGGCGACTCACCACCGAACGACGCGGCGGCGGGGACCGGGTGGCCCCGCTCCTCGTCCCAGCGCCAGCGGCCCTCGAGGTCCCAGCCCAGGTCGGAGTACGTCGCGGGGTCGGCGAGCTCCTGCGTCGTGGCGTCGGTGCCGTGCTGGTCGCGCGTGCCCGGACCGGCGACGGGGGCGCCGCCGATCGTGATGTCGGAGGCGGCGAGGTTGCTCGCGGCGCTCCACCCCGCCAGCGCCGTGTAGCCCACGACGCGTCCGGCGAAGCCGTCGACGGTGCCGCCGTAGGTGATCGCGCCGTCGCGCACCACGTTCGCGGTGAAGCGCGAGTCGTTGCCCGGGTTGCCGGGGTAGGACACGACCATCCCGGCGTTGTCGCCGCGCGTGCCGCCGGGGTTGCCCACGGTGAGGTCGGCCGCGACGAGGTTCTCGGTGATGCGGGCGCCGTTCTTCGTGTACGCGGCGACACCGCCCGGCATGCGGCGGGCCGTGACGGTGGCCTCGACCCAGCTGCCCTGCACGAGACCGCCGTCCATCTCGGCCACCAGACCGGCCGCCTTCTCGCCCTGTGGAGCGCCGATCTCGGCGTCGACGACGGCGCTGCCCGTGATGCTCGAGCGTGCGGTCACGAGGGCGAGACCGGCCGCCCAGTCACGGTCCGCGCTGGAGTCGGTGACGGCCGTGACGCCCTCGAGCGTGAGGTCGCGGACCGTGGCGTCGGTCAGCTCGCGGAAGAACGCCAGCGACCGCGAGCGCGCGTGCCCGGCCGTGCTCGGCGCGTAGGTGAGGTCGCTGATCGTGTGACCCGCGCCGTCGAACTCCCCGCGGAACGTGTCGAGACCGACGAAGGCGGCGCCGTCGAGCGCGATGTCGGCGCTCAACCGGTAGGAGGCCGCGGCGTAGTCCTGCGGCGCGGTGTTGACCGCGTCAGCGACGGCGGCGAGGTCCGCCGCCGAGTCGAGGAGGTAGGGCGCGGCCGGCGAGCCGTCGCCGGTCGTGCCGGGGATCGTGGGGGCCGCGGCGGGGGCGGCCTCGGGGGCGGCCGACGCCGTGTCGACCAGCCCGGTGGTGGCGAGGAGCGCTCCGCCCAGCACGAGGCTGAGGGCGCGGGCGGGGCGTCGGGCGGGTGGGGGTGAGGGTGTCATGTCTGCTCTCGCGAGTCCGTCGTCCAGGGGCGCGCGCCGGCGACGGAGGCGGGCGGTGCGCGCCCCCACATCCGACAGGGCGGAGACGAGCACCGGGCCAACACCGGTCGACCTCCCGGTGACACGCACGCGACGGGCCGTCGACCCGGTCGGGCCCCGGTACCCGCACCGACCGTGCTTCCCTCCCGACCACCCGCGAACGACCGATCCGCACTACACTGGTCGTTTCGCCGTTCCCGCTCGGGGGCGGCGATCGTGTCATCACGACACGTCGGTCCGCGTCTCGCACCCGCCGCCCGGCCCCGGACTCCCCGTGGCCACGTCCCGTGCGGGTGCACGACATCACGCACCTAGGAGAACACCGTGCCCGACACCACCTGGCTCACGCAGGAGGCCTACGACCGCCTGAAGGCCGAGCTCGACCACCTCACCGGCCCCGGTCGCACCGAGATCACGGAGCGCATCGAGCAGGCGCGCTCCGAGGGCGACCTCAAGGAGAACGGCGGCTACCACGCCGCGCGCGAGGAGCAGGGCAAGGCCGAGGGCCGGATCCGCCAGCTCACGGAGCTGCTGCGCACGGCCGAGGTCGGCGAGGTCCCGGAGGACGACGGCGTCGTCGAGCCCGGCATGGTCGTCACGGCCGACGTCGGCGGCGAGGACATGACGTTCCTGTTCGGCTCGCGCGAGGTCGGCGGCGACACCGACCTCGACGTCTACTCCCCTCCTCGCTGCTCGGCGCGGCGATCAACGGGAAGAAGGTCGGCGAGAAGACCAGCTACACCACGCCCAAGGACGTCGAGATCACGGTGACGATCAAGGAGGCGAAGCCGTTCCACGGCTGAGCCCCACGTCATCACCGACCGACGGCGGCCGGCCCTGCGGGGTCGGCCGCCGTCGTCGTCCCCGGCCCCGGCCCCGGGGGGATCGACGTCGCCTCAGCGCTCGATCGGCACGTACCCCGCCGCCCGCACGTGCTCCACGACCTCGCGGCTGTGCTGCGACCCCTTGGTGACCACCTCGATGTCGACGGCGGTCTCGTCCACCCCCAGATCGGCGCCCGTGCGGACGTGCCCGATCGTGACGACGTCGGCGTGCACCTGCGCGATCGCCCCCAGCAGCTCCACGAGGCTCCCGGGCCGGTCCGAGAGCCGGCAGCGCAGGTGCAGGTAGCGCCCCGCGGCCGACATGCCGTGACGGAACACCTTGCGCAGCACGATCGGGTCGACGTTGCCGCCCGAGAGCACCGCCACCACCGGGCGCCCGGGGTCCACGACCTCCGCGAGCGCCGCGCCGCGGTGCGCGATGAGCGCCGCGATCCCGGCGGCGCCCGCCGGTTCCACCACCTGCTTCGCACGCTCCGCCAGCGACAGCACGGCCCGCGAGAGGTCGTCCTCGCTGACGGTGAGCACGCGGGTCCCCCGGGCGGCCAGCACCCCGAACGGCACGTCCCCCGGGCGCGCGACGGCGATCCCGTCGGCCATCGTGCGGGTGGTGGCGACGGCGACCGGCTCGCCCCGCGCGATCGAGGTCGCGTACGCCGAGGCGCGCTCGGCCTGCACGGCGACGACGCGGACGTCGTCGGGCACCGCCGCCGCGATCCCGGCCACGAGACCGCCGCCGCCCGTGGGCACGAGGATCGTGCCGACGTCGGGCACCTGCTCCATGATCTCGAGACCCACCGTGCCCTGGCCCGCAACGACGTCGGGGTGGTCGAACGGGTGGATGAAGGTGCGGCCCTCCTGCTGCGCCTCGAGCTTCGCGCGCGCGAGCGCGTCCTCGACGCGGTCGCCCCCGAGCACGACGCGCGCGCCGTAGGAGCGCGTGGCCTCGACCTTGGGGATCGCGGCGTCGGCGGGCATGTGCACGACGGCGTCGATCCCCAGCCGCCGGGCCGCCCACGCCACGCCCTGGGCGTGGTTGCCGGCGCTGGCCGCGACGACGCCCCGCCGTCGCTCGTCCTCGCTCAGGCGCGCCAGGCGCACGAGTGCACCGCGCACCTTGAACGACCCGGTGCGCTGCAGGTGTTCGCACTTCATCCGCACCGGCGCTCCGGCGATGTCCGAGAATGCGTCGCTGCTCTCCACGGGGGTGCGGTGGAGGAGGTCCGCAAGGATCTCGCGGGCCGCGAGGACGTCGTCGCGCTGCACGAGGGGCTGGCCGGTCACGACACCAGCCTGCCACCCGGGGGCCCCTGCGCCGGAACACCTCGCGCGCCGCGGGCGTTGTGCCTGGTGGCGAAAGGAGCTCCCATGTTCTTCAAGCAGGCCCCCGAGATGGTGACGGCGTCGCAGGCGCTGCCCGGACGCACCGAGCCCGCGTTCTCCGTGCCCGGCACGCACCGCGTGCTCGGCACCCCGCTGCGCGGCCCCTGGCCCGAGGGCACGCAGGTGCTCTACGTCGCGATGGGGTGCTTCTGGGGCGAGGAGAAGCACTTCTGGCAGATCCCCGGCGTCGTGACGACCGCGGTGGGCTACATGGGCGGGTTCACCCCGAACCCCACCTACGAGGAGACGTGCACCGGTCGAACCGGCCACACCGAAACCGTGATGGTCGCCTACGACCCGGCCGTGGTCAGCACCGAGCAGCTGCTGCAGGTGTTCTGGACGCAGCACGACCCCACGCAGGTGCACCGCCAGGGCAACGACCGCGGCACGCAGTACCGCTCGGCGTTCTTCTGGACCACGCCGGAGCAGGGCGAGGCCTACGAGCGCTCGCGCGAGGCGTACCAGCCGCGCCTGACGCAGGCGGGCTACGGCGCGATCGCGACCGACGCGCGGCCCGCGAGCGAGGCCGGGGAGTTCTGGTACGCCGAGGGCTACCACCAGCAGTACCTGGTGGCGAACCCGAACGGCTACTGCCCGGTGCACGCCACGGGCGTGACGTTCTGAGGACGCGGGGCCGCGTGCGGCGCGCGCGCCGGTAGCCTGCCGGGGTGCCCCGACTCGACCGCGCCAAGCTCGCCCCGAACGGGCTCGACATCCGGATCCAGCGCCGCCGCGTCCGGGGCGAGTTCCTGCGCGTGTGGCGGATGCGGGTCGACGACGCCGACCAGCGGCCGCCGTCGGGCGGGGCGGTACCGCGGCCGACGTTCGTGCTCCTGCATGGGCTGGGGGTCTCGTCCTCCTACTTCGAGCCGCTGGCCGCCGCCCTCGCGCGCGAGGGAACGGTCCACCTCCTGGACCTGCCAGGGTTCGACGGCGTCCCCCACGGTGGCCACCCCCTCGGTATCGACGGGTTCGCGGAGGTCGTGGCGGCGTGGGTCCGCTCCGAGGGGCTGACGGACCCCGTGCTGGTGGGGCACTCGATGGGTGCCCAGGTCGTCGTCGAGACGCTCGTGCGCCACCCCGACCTGGCCACACGAGCGGTGCTCATCGGGCCCCCGGTCAACGCCTCGGAGCGCAGCCCGATGCGTCAGGTCCTCCGGCTCGCCCAGAGCTCGCTGCACGAGTCCTTCGGCACCCGGCGCGCCGCGATCGCGGGGTACCTGCGGTGCGGGCCGCACTGGGTCCTGCGAGTCCTGCCGGCGCTGCTGAACTACCCGATCGAGGAGAAGGTCCGCTCGCTGCGCGCCCGCACCCTCGTGCTGCGCGGGACGTGGGACCACGTGGCTCCGCAGGACTGGACCACCAGCCTGGCCGCCGCGTGCCCCCGCGGTGCGCACGCGGTGATCGAGGGCGCCTCGCACGCCGTCGTCTACGAGCACTTCGCCGAGGTCGGCGTCCTCGTGCTCGCGCACGCCCGCGGCGACGCGGTCGACGGCGCCCGGCTCGACGGTCGCGGCCCCGCCGCCGAACCGGACGGCCTCGCGGTCGGGACGGTCGAGGACGCGCGCCAGGTGGCGCAGGAGGTCGCTGACGAGGTCGATGACGCGGCCGCCGACGCCCCGGCCTCGGACCCGGCTCACCGCTGAGGCGTGGTGCGCGAGCGCGGCCGGCGTCCCGATCGCCACAGGGACGTCGACGAACCTGACGGCCGTGGCGGATCCGGCGGGCGTCACCGACGTGCGGTCGGACGGGGGCCGGGCCTGCTGCGCCGCGCCGTCGGCTGGCTGGACGACTACCGGCACATCCTGTGGACCCAGGTTCGGGCCCTGGTGCGCCCCGCGCCGCCGCGAGCGTTCGCCGCCGGGTCGCGCACGCCGGTGCTGGTGCTGCCCGGGATCTACGAGTCCTGGCACGCCCTGGGGCGCATCGCGCGTGACCTGAACGAGGCGGGGCACCCGATCGTCGTCGTGCCCGGGCTGGGGGCGAACCTGCGGGCGCTGCGGGTCTCGGCGCGCATCGTGGCGCGTCAGCTGCGCGAGACCGGATCCGGCGAGCTCGTGATCCTCGCCCACTCCAAGGGCGGCCTCATCGGCAAGGCCCTCATGCTGGGACCGCTCGGACCGCGCGTGCGCGGCATGGTCGCGATCGCGACACCGTTCGCGGGCTCCCGACACGCGCGCTGGTTCCCCGGGGCGGGCGTGCGCGGGCTCAGCGACCGCGATCCGCACATCGGCTCGCTCGGGCGGCGCCACGACGTCGACGCCCGTATCACCTCGATCTACGCCGCCTTCGACCCGCACATCCCGGGCGGCAGCGAGCTGCCGGGGGCGCACAACGTGCGGGTCGACGCCGTCGGGCACTTCCGGATCGTCGACCACCCGCGCGTGCGCGCGGAGGTGCGCGACGCCGTCGGCCGCCTCACCACGGGCGGGGCGGCCGTCCCGTCGTGAGGTGTGCGGGTCCCGCCGTGAGGTCCGGCGGGGTGCTCGCACGACGTCGTTGACCGTATCCGCTGGTCAGGGACGCGCGGGTGCGCGGCGGATCCCGCCACACCTCACGACGGGACCGCGACACCTCACGACGGGACGCGTCGGTCAGAACGACGGCGGCGTGGCCCAGATGCGGTCGATGTAGTCGCGCATCGAGCGGTCGGAGGAGAAGAAGCCCGAGCGCGCAACGTTGAGGATCGCCGCGCGCGTCCACCGCTCGGTGTCGGCGTAGGCGGCGTCGACCGCCGCCTGCGCCTCGATGTACGCGGCGTAGTCCGCGAGCACCATGAAGCGGTCCTCGTAGAGCAGGTTGGACACGACCGGCTCGAAGGTGGCGCGGTCGCCGCCCGAGAACGCGCCGGAGGCGATGAGGTCGATCGCACGGCGCAGGTCGGCGTCCGCCTCGTAGAACGAGCTCGGCACGTAGCCGCGGGTCTGCAGATCCTCGACCTCGGGCTCGAGCATGCCGAACAGGAAGAAGTTGTCGTCGCCGACGAGCTGGCGGATCTCGACGTTCGCGCCGTCGTCCGTGCCGATCGTCAGGGCGCCGTTGAGCGCGAACTTCATGTTCCCGGTGCCGGACGCCTCCTTCCCCGCGAGCGAGATCTGCTCCGACAGGTCGGCCGCGGGGATGACCTTCTCCGCGAGCGTCACGTTGTAGTTCGGCGGGAAGATCACCTTGAGCCGGTCCTGCACGCGCGGGTCGTTGTTGACCGTCTCCCCCACCGCGTTGATGAGGTGGATGATCTCCTTCGCCATCTTGTAGCCGGGCGCGGCCTTGGCGCCGAAGATGACGGTGCGCGGGGTGACGTCCGCGACGTCGACCTCGCCGGAGACGATCTTGTCGTAGGTCGTGACGATGTGCAGGAGCTTGAGCGACTGGCGCTTGTACTCGTGCAGGCGCTTGACCATGACGTCGAGCAGGTGGTCGTCGTGCACGCCCACGCCGTCGCGCTCGCGCAGCACCGCGTCGAGGCGGCGCTTGTTGCCGGCCTTGACCGCGCGGAAGCGCGCGCGGAACTCCTCGTCCTCGGCGAACGGCTCGAGCCCGCGCAGCCGCTCGAGGTCGGTCAGCCAACCGACGCCGATGGTGTCGGTGATGAGCTCGGACAGCGACGGGTTGGCCAGCCGCACGAAGCGGCGCGGCGTGATGCCGTTGGTGACGTTCGTGAACTTGCCCGGGTAGAACTCGTGGAAGTCGGGCAGCACCTTGTCCCGCAGCAGCTGGCTGTGCAGCTCGGCGACGCCGTTGACCTTGGCGCCCGCGACCGTGGCGAGGTAGGCCATGCGGACCGAGCGCTCGGGGTGCTCGGCGATGATCGACATCCGGCGGATCCGGAGCTCGTCGTCGCCGAAGCGCTCGCGGACCTCCGCGAGGAACTCCTCGTTGATCCGGTAGATGATCTCGAGGTGGCGCGGCAGCAGCCGGCCGAGCAGGTCGACCGACCAGACCTCGAGCGCCTCGGGCAGCAAGGTGTGGCACGTGTAGGCGAAGCACTTCTTCGTGATCTCCCAGGCCGCGCCCCACTCCAGCCGCTTCTCGTCCACGAGCACGCGCATGAGCTCGGGCACGCCGATGACGGGGTGGGTGTCGTTCAGCTGGAAGATGATGCGCTCGGGCAGCTGCGCGAGGTCGAAGTCCTCGGGCAGCTGCTGGTCGATGAAGTCACCGATCGAGGCGGCGACGAAGAAGTACTGCTGCTGCAGCCGCAGCTCCTTGCCCTGCGGGGTGGAGTCCTCGGGGTAGAGGACCTTGGAGATGTTCTCCGCGAAGGTCTGCGCGCGCACGGCCTCCTCGTAGTCGCCCGAGTTGAAGATCTTGAGGTCGAACGCGTCCGTGGCCTGCGCGCGCCACAGTCGCAGCGTGTTCACGCGGCCGTTGCGGTAACCGGGGACCATGTAGTTGTACGGGAGCGCGTTGACGTCCCAGGCGGGGGTCCAGCGGCGGCGGACGACGCCGTCGTCGTCCGTGTGGTCGGCGACGCTGCCGCCGAAGGAGATGCGACGCGCGTTCTCGGGGTGCGGGAACTCCCACGGCGCGCCGAGCGCGAGCCACGAGTCCGGCTGCTCGACCTGGCGGCCCTCGACGAACGTCTGGCGGAAGATGCCGTACTCGTAGCGGATGCCGTAGCCGATGCACGGCACGCTCATGGTGGCGAGGGAGTCGATGAAGCACGCCGCGAGACGGCCCAGGCCGCCGTTGCCGAGGCCGGGCTCGACCTCCTGGGCGCGCAGGTCGGCCAGCTCGATCCCGCACTGGGACAGACCGTCGGCCACGATCTCGGTGAGGTCCGTGGCCAGGAGGGCGTTGCCGAGCTGGCGCCCGAGCAGGTACTCGGCGGACAGGTAGGCCACACCCTTGGACTGCGTCTCGCGCTGACGGCGCAGCGTCTCCGACCAGCGGGCCATGAGGTAGTGGCGCACGGTGCGCGCGAGCGCGAGGTACTGGTCGTTGACGGTGGACGCCTGCAGCGAGACACCCTGGCCGAAGTTCAGCTCGCGCAGGAACTCGCGCACGAAGCCGTCGACCGACGTCGGCGGCGCCGTGACGGTCGCGAGGGCCAGCGGGTGCGTGGGGGCGGGAGGCGCCGACGGCGTGGCGTCGGGGGCGGTCTCGGACACGGGGGTGCTCGTCTCGGTCACGACAGTCACCGTAGCGACTCGGATGCCGGCCGACAGCCCGATCGGGGTGGTGAGACAGGGTCGTTACCGAAAATTTGCGCAAGGGCTTGCAGGCGCAGGGCGGACGACGCGGCCCACCGACCCACCCGGCCGACCTGCACGACCGACCCGACCGGCCGACCTGCCCGACCGGACGAACCGGACGCGGGACGCGTCCGGCAGACTGGGCGGATGCCGGCCCGCCCCGACAGCTCTGTGATCAGCCCCGACCTCCCCCGCGGACCGGTCACCCCGACCTCGGCGTGGGGTGTCGTGTCGATGGGGCTGGTCAGCGGCAGCGCGGTCGTGCTCCTGGTCCTGCTCGAGCGACCGCTGGGGTACGCGGTCCTGGCGGCGGGGGTGGGGCTCGCCGTCGTGGTCGACCGGGTGCTGGCCCGGACGCTCGCGATCGTGGCCCTGGCGCTCGTTGCGCTCTCGGCGATCTCGCTCGAGGCGGACCTGAGCGACGCGGGGATCGCACGCTTCGCCGTCGTGCTCGGCTTCGCCGCGGTGGTGCCGGCGCTGCTGGCGCGGCGGTTCGTGGCGCCCGACGCGGTGACCTACCCGCTGCGGACGCGGCAGCGGTGGTCGAAGGGCGCGTGGGCGTACCTGGTCGTGGTCGTGGTGGCGGGCTACCTGATCCTGCCCGCCTACTTCCTCGGGTCCGGGGCGTACGAGAACTGGCCGGCGATCTCGACGGCCGACGAGATCGGGCGACTGTTCGTCGGCGTCAACGCCGTGGGCATCTGGGACGAGCTGTTCTTCGTGTGCGTCGTGTTCGCGCTGTACCGGCGGCACGTGCCGCTGTGGCTCGCGAACGTGATGCAGGCCGTGGTGTTCGTCGCGTTCCTGTGGGAGCTCGGGTACCGCTCGTGGGGGCCGCTGCTGACGATCCCGTTCGCGCTCGTGCAGGGGTGGACGTTCGCGCTGACGAAGTCGCTCGCGTACGTGGTGACGGTGCACCTGCTGTTCGACGCCGTCGTGTTCATGGTGCTGGTGCACGCCCACAACCCGCACCTGTTCGACATCTTCATCACCTCGCCGCGGTAGCCGGGCGATGAGGCAGCCGGGTGCCGCGTCGCCGGCGTCCTGTCCGCCCTGACCGGTCGGGTGACCTCGGCCGTGCCCTCGCTGACAGCGGCTGCGTCTCGCTGACAGCGGCTGGTGGTCGTGCCGACACGGCAGACCCGACATCGACGCAGGTCAGAGCCGGAAAGCCGGCGATCACCTCGCCAGCAGCCGCTCCGAGCGAGACGCAGCCGCTGTGAGCGAGGGGGCCGGGCGGTCGGAGCTCGACCTCGAACGCCGCGGCAGGATCCGCCTGCGCCCCTCGCTGACGACGGCGATCCCCTCGCCCACCACGGCGACGCCCTCGCCCACCACGGCGCGGCCCTCGCTGACGACGGCGATCCCCTCGCTGACAACGGCAATGCCCTCGCCCACGACGGCGACGCCCTCGCCTACGACGGCGTTCCGGAACGCTCACGACGGCTCCCGCAGCATCGCCGCAGGTCACAGCGATGAGCCGACCCCGACCGGCCGTCTCGCCGTCGTGGGCGAGGGTGTCGCCGTCGTGGGCGAGGGCCTTGCCGTCGTGGGCGAGGGGCGTGCCGACCGGCTCGACCCGCGCTGTCCGCGTCCTCGCTGACAGCGGCTGCGTCTCGCTCACAGCGGCTGGTGGCGGTGCCGACGCCGCCGGCGCTGCATCACCGCAGGTGAGAGCCGGGGCCCCGTCGGGCGCTCCGCCACCAGCCGCTGTCGGCGAGGGCTCAGCCGCTGTGAGCGAGGGGCCGAGGAGGCTACCGGTCGAGGTGAGCCGTCCGAGGCGGCCGAGGTCGACCGCGGGGGCGCGGACGAGCCCGGCGGCGTCGGCGTCGGCGTCAGCGCTCGCGCGTGCGCGTCCAGCGCAGCAGGTCCTCGACCGGCCACGTCGTGATGATGCGCTCGGCCGGCACCCCGCGCGCCGCCGCCCGCGAGTACCCGAGAGCGAGCCAGTCGAGCTGCCCCGGGGCGTGCGAGTCGGAGTCGATCGAGAAGAGGCAGTCAGCCTCCAGCGCGAGGTCGATGAGGTCCTCGGGCGGGTCGCGCCGCTCGGGCCGGGCGTTGATCTCGACCGCGGTGCCGTACTCGCGGCACGCCTCGAACACGATCTCGGCCTCGAACGTCGACGGCGGTCGCGTCCCCCGCGCACCCTCCACCAGCCGCCCGGTGCAGTGCCCGAGCACGTCGAGGTGCGGGTCAGCGACGGCGCGCACCATCCGCCGCGTCATCGCCGCGGACTCCATGCGCAGCTCCGAGTGCACCGACCCCACCACGACGTCGAGCTCCTCGAGCAGCTCGGGCTCCTGGTCGAGCCCGCCGTCCTCGAGGATGTCGACCTCGATCGCCGTCAGCACCCGGATCCCGACACCCTCGTCCGCGAGCGCCGCGTTCAGCTCCGCCACCTGCTCGATCTGCGCCCGCAGCCGCTCGGGGCTGAGCCCGTTCGCCACCCGCAGGCGGGGCGAGTGGTCGGAGACGGCGACGTACTCGCGCCCCAGCCGCGCCGCCACCCGCACCATCTCGCCCATCGGGCTGCCGCCGTCGGACGCGGTCGTGTGCATGTGCAGGTCTCCGCGGGCGTGGGCGAACAGGGCGGCCCCGGCCTCGTCGTCGGGATCGAGCGTGGGCGTCGCCTCCGAACGCGCCTTCGCGAGCGCCTCGGGAACGGTGCCACCGATGGCGGCGACGATCGCCTTCGCGGTGGACGCACCGACGTCCGGGATCCGCGTCCAGGCCGTCACGGTCGTGCCGAGCTCGGCGACCCGCTCGGGCGGCAGCGCCTCGACGGCGTCGGCGGCCCGCCGGTAGGCCTTGACGCGGTGGGTGTCGACCCGGGCGCGCTCGCGCCAGAACGCGATCTCGCGCAGCGCGTCGATCGCGCCGGCCGCCGAGCGGCCCGGGGCGTCAGCCACGGTTGATCAGCGCGCGCCGAGGATGTCGACGACGAACACCAGCGTGTCCGTGCCGCCGATACCCGCGGCGGGCATGCCGCGCTCGCCGTAGCCCAGGTGCGGCGGGATCGAGACGAGCACGCGGGAGCCGATCTGCTTACCCACGAGCGCGTCGTCCCACCCGGCGATGACGGCTCCGACGCCGATCGGGAACTGGATGGAGGACCCGCGGTCGTAGGAGTTGTCGAACATCCGGCCGTTCCAGACCTGGCCGTAGTAGTTCACGTCGATCGACTGGCCGGCCTGGACCTCCTCGCCCGTGCCCTGCTCCAGGACGGCGACGGCGAGCTCGGCGGGGGCTCCGCCGTCGGGGAACTCGAGGACCGGCTTGTCGCCGAACGAGCCGGAGGCGGAGGGGAGCTGCGACATGGTGTGCCTTTCGAGCGGTGACGATTGCCGCTCCAGCGTAGTTGCGCCCGGCCTCAGCGCAGCGGGTCGGCCAGCAGCTCGGCCAGGAACGCCCGCTGCCGCGGCCAGCGCAGACCCTCCCCGCCCTCGTGCCCGTTGAAGCGGAGCACGTCGATGTCGCTGCCGGCCGGGTGCCCGTAGTGGTGGAACGCCGCGAACACCGTCGACGGCGGGCACGTGAGGTCCATCAGCGCGGCCGAGAACAGCCCGGGCGCCGTCGCGGTCCGCGCGAGGATCGCGGCGTCGACGTAGGACAGCGTGCGCATCGTGCGCGCCTCGGCGTCGCGGTGCGTGCGCAGGTAGTCGGCCACCTCGCGGTAGGGGTAGGAGTCGGTGAGCACGACGGCGCGCGGCAGGTGGCACATGAAGGGCACGTCGGGCATCGCGGCCACGAGTCCGTCCGCGAGCCCGGCGACGGCCAGCGTCACCGCCCCGCCCTGGGAGACCCCGGTGACCGCCACGCGCGCCGGGTCGACGCCGGGGATCGCCCGCACGGCGTCGACCGCCCGCACCCCGTCGGTGTACAGGCGCCGGTAGTAGTGCTCGTGCGGATCCTCGATCCCGCGGGTCATGAACCCGCCGACTCCCTGCCCCGCGGGCGCCGGGTCCGGCGTCGACCCGCCCGTCCCCCACCCGGAGCCCTGCCCGCGCGTGTCCATCACGAGGTGCCCGTACCCGGCCGCCGCCCACGCCAGGCGCTCGTGCGGGAGGCCGCGACCGCCGCCGTAGCCGAGGTACTCCACCACGGCCGGGACGACGGCGTCACCGGCGGGTCGCACGAACCACGCCTTGATCCGGTGGCCGCCGAAGCCCGAGAAGGTGACGTCGTAGACGTCCACCGCGGTCAGGCCCGTCTCCACCCGCACGAGCGAGACGTCGAGGTCGAAGGACCGCGCCTCGTCCAGCGTGCGCGTCCAGAAGTCGTCGAGGTCGTCGGGGACGTCGAGCTCCGGTCGGTAGCGGGCGAGCTGGTCCTGCGGGAGGTCGAAGTGGGCCACGGCCGCCAGCCTAGGTGCCGAGGTACCGCCCCGGCTTGTGGTTGAGGACGAGCACCAGGCTGAGGACGACGGCGCCCGCCGCCGACAGCAGCACCGTCACCGGTGCGACCACCGTGAGGGCGAGGAGGACGACGGCGACGTCGAGCCCCATCTGCACGAGTCCCGCGCTCCACCCGAGCCGCTCCTGGAGCGTGAGGGCCAGGATGTTGAACCCGCCGAGGCTGGCGCGGTGCCGGAACAGGATGAGCAGCCCGACGCCGGCCAGCAGGTTGCCGGTGACGATCGCGTAGACGGGGTCCAGCGCGAGCCCCGCGCCGTCCGCGAGCCGGCCGAACGGGTGCAGCGAGGCCAGCGCGGCCGCGAGCGCCACCGCGGCGGCGCTGCGGAGCGTGAACGCCCAGCCCTTGGCGCGCACGGCGAGGAGGAAGAACGGCAGGTTGACGGCGAAGAAGAGGATCCCGAACGGGACCGGTGTCGCGTAGCTGAGCAGGAGGGCGAGGCCGGCGGTGCCGCCCGTGACGGCGTCGACGGCCTGCAGGAGGCTCAGACCGAGCGAGGCGATGAACGCGCCGGTGAGGAGGCCGAAGACGTCCTCGGTGCGGCTGTGCCGCAGGACGGCGCCGGACTCGGCGTAGGGCGACGCGCTCGAGCGCGGGGTCGGCTGGGTGGGGTCGGTGGCGCCCGCCGGGTCGGTCGGACCGGTCGGTGCGCTCGTGGTGGGGTCGACCGGGCCGGGGGTGGTGGCCGGGTCGGGGTGTGCGGTGGGCATGGCCCAAGGATCCCACCCGGTCCCGGGGACGACGAACGGCCGGCCCCCGCGGGGACCGGCCGTTCAGCTGTGCACCCGGGACGAGCCCGGGCGGGAGATCAGTTGTCGCCGCGCAGGATCGCGAGGAGACGCAGGAACTCGAGGTACATCCAGACCAGCGTGACGGCGAGGCCGAACGCGGCCGACCAGGCGTAGCGCGCCGGGGCGCCGCGCTGGACACCCTTCTGGATGCCGTCGAAGTCGATGACGAGCGTCGCGGCGGCGAGCACCACGGCGGCGACACCGATGAGGACGCCGAGCGGGATACCCATGACCTCGACACCGCGGATGCCCCAGGCGTTCTCCATCACACCGGTCCACATCAGGACCAGGTTCACCAGCGAGAAGATGGCGTACCCGATGAGCGACACCATGACGATGCGCTGGAACTTCGGCGTGTTGCGGACCTTCCCGCTCCTGAAGAGCAGGAGCACGGCCGTGAACGTCGCCACGGTCGCGAGCAGCGCCTGCAGCACGATGCCGGACCACTGGGCCTCGAAGATGAAGCTGATGCCGCCCATGAACAGGCCCTGCAGCGCGGCGTAGGCCAGGATCAGCGCCGGCGCCGGCTCGCGCTTGAACGCGTTGACGAGACCCAGGACGAAACCGCCGATGGCGCCGATGAACAGCAGCGGCATCTGCAGCCCCGGCATCCCGATCGCGGCCGGGCCGAACCAGTTGAACGCTCCGAACAGGATGATCGTGCCGAGCACGGTGGCCGTCTTCATGATGACGTCGTCGTAGGTCATCCGACCGGTCTGCACGGCGGAGGCCGCCGGCATGCGGTAGGCGTGCTCGAGGTTGTCGGAGACCGGGGCGGGCGGCATGGTGGCCGTGCCCGAGGGCGTGCCGTAGGCCTGCTGGCCGTAGGCGCCGCCCTGGTAGCCCTGGCCCTGGGGGGCCTGCGGCACCGACGGGACGCCGAGCGCGGCGCGCTGCTTGCGCGCCTTCTCGCTCTCCCCGAAGTAGGGGTCGTTGCTGAAGTACGGGTTGCTCACGCGAGCGCTCCTCGGAGGTGGGCAGGGATGCGGCGGGTCGAACGGGTCGTTCTGCCACCACGGATGGCGACACCAGGGTCAACGCCCCGGGTGCCCGCCATGTTCCCAGACGCGACCCGACGGCGACACCCGGGCGCCGCCGTCGGGCGGAAGATCCCACCGGGAGACCACCGCCTCATCCCCGAGGGTGAGACGGCGCGCGTGAAGTTCCCCCTCGTGGCGGCGGCGCGGCGCGGCCGCGCGCCGTAGCGTCGGGGCATGAGCACTCCCGCACCCATCGCCGCCCCGGCGGCCCGCACCAGGCAGGAGCCCACCCGATGATCGAGGCGGAGAACCTCAGCAAGCGATACGGCGCGAAGGTCGCCGTCAACGGCGTCTCGTTCCGCGTGGAGCCCGGCACCGTGACCGGCTTCCTCGGCCCGAACGGGGCCGGCAAGTCCACCACCATGCGGATGATCGTGGGGCTCGACTCCCCCACGTCGGGCCGCGTGACCGTCAACGGGAAGCCTTACGGCGAGCACCGCGCCCCCTGCACGAGGTCGGCGCGCTGCTGGAGGCCAAGGCCGTCCACACCGGTCGCAGCGCCCGCAACCACCTGCGCGCCCTCGCCGCCACCCACGGGATGGGGGCGAAGCGGGTCGACGAGGTCATCGAGATGACCGGCCTCGGCGCCGTCGCGAGCAAGCGCGTGGGCGGGTTCTCGCTCGGCATGGGCCAGCGCCTCGGTATCGCCGCCGCGATGCTCGGCGACCCCCGCACCCTGATCCTCGACGAGCCGGTGAACGGCCTCGACCCCGAGGGCGTGAAGTGGGTGCGCACGATGGTGCGCTACCTGGCCGACGACGGCCGCACCGTCTTCCTGTCCTCCCACCTCATGAGCGAGATGGCGATCACGGCCGACCACCTCATCGTGATCGGGCGCGGCACGATCATCACGAGCGGGCCGGTGCAGGACGTCATCGACGCCACGTCCGGCACGTCGGTGACCGTGCGCTCGCCCGGCGCCGCCCAGCTCGCCGAGCTGCTGGTGGGCGACGGCGTGAGCATCACCGCCAGCGAGCCCGGCCTCCTCACCGTCCGCGGCCGCGACGCCGCGGCGATCGGGGAGGCCGCCGCGCGGCACCAGATCGTGCTGCACGAGCTCACCCCCGTGCGCGCGTCGCTCGAGGAGGCCTTCATGACCCTCACCGCCGGTGAGGTCGAGTACCACTCCGGCGCCCCGGCCGGTCAGCAGATCCAGGACGGAGCCGCAGCATGAGCGCCATCGCACCCTCGACCAGCACGGCCGACCGCGTCGGCCGCCCCGCTCCCCGCGCGGCCGGGACCGGCCGCGTCACCTTCGGCCACCTCCTCGCGTCGGAGTGGATCAAGCTCCTGACCCTGCGCTCGACCTGGTGGACGCTCGGTCTGACCGTGCTCGGCATGGTCGGGCTCGCGGCCCTCTCCGGTGCCGGCGCCGGCTTCGCCGCCGACTCCGGTCTGGGTGACGGCTTCGGCCTGTCCGCCATCACGTTCGGCTACTGGATCGGACAGATCTCCGTGGCCGTGCTCGGCGCGCTCATCATCACGGGTGAGTACTCCACCGGGATGATCCGCTCGACGATGGCAGCGGCGCCCCGCCGCGTCGACGCCCTGCTGGCGAAGGCCGGTGTGCTGGTGGGCGTCGTGGCCGCGACGGCGGTGCTCGGCATCGCGCTGTCCTACCTCGTCACACTTCCGCTGCTGGCACCGCACGACCTGGCTGTCGACCTCGGCGCGTCCGACACGTGGCTCGCCATCGGGGGCGCGGTGGCCTACCTCGTGCTCATCAGCCTGCTGGCGTTCGGGCTCGGCGTGATCGTGCGCAGCTCGGCCGGCTCGATCGCCGCCATCCTCGGCATCGTGCTGATGCTCCCGACCGTGCTGAGCATCGTCTCGGTGTGGCAGAGCTGGGCGATGGACGTCATGGCCTACCTGCCGTCCGAGGCGGGCGGGCGGATGATCACGGGTCACGGCGGCATCGGCGACGCGTCCATGCCTCCGGGCGCCACCCTGCTCGACCCGGCGGTCGGCGGGCTGGTCATGCTGAGCTACGTCGTCGTCGTCCTGGCGATCGCGATCACGCTCCTGAAGAAGCGCGACGTCTGAGGCACTCGCCGTGACGTCCGACGCCGAGACCCCGTCCGCACCCCCGGTGCGGGCGGGGTCCGGCGTCGACTCGTCCGTACCGAAGGCCCCGCCCGCGCCCGTGGACCCGACCCCTCCCACGCCGGAGTTCACCGAGCTCACCGCGCGCCGCCTCGGCCCCGTGCGTGCCTACTTCGTGCGCCACCCGGTCGTGATGGACGTCCTGGTGATGGCCTGGTACGGCGTCCCCGCTCTCCTCACCCTCGTGACCTCCGGCGTCGACAACCTCGCCCCCGCACCTACGACGGCGCGCATCACGATCGCGATCGTCTGCATGGTGGCGACTGTCGCCGCCCTGTGGTGGCGCCGCCGCGCGCCGGTGACCGCGCTCGCCGTCGTCACGACCCTGGGGTGCGCGACGGCGATCGCGACTCTCAACCCCAACGGCATCGACATCGCCGTCGCCTTCTGCATCTACGCGGTCGCCGCGGCGGGCGGCCCGCGCCGCGCGTGGCCGGCGTTCGGCGGCGCGACCTTGCTGCTGGTGGCCGCGATCCTGCTGGGGACCGCGACGTCGCCCGTCGTGGGCGTGATCGCGGCCGACGGCGTCGAGACCTCGACGATGGTCTACCAGGTCACGGGCATCTCGGTCGTGGCGTTCTTCAACCTCATGGCGATCGCGATCGGCCTGAGCGTGCACAACCGCCGCGAGCACGTCAGCTCGCTCGTCGAGCGCGGCAACCGGCTCGCACTCGAGCGCGACCAGCGCGAGGAGCTCGCCGTCGTCGCCGAGCGCAGCCGCATCGCGCGCGAGCTGCACGACGTCGTCGCTCACTCCCTCACCGTGATGATCACGCTGTCCGACGGCGCGGCGGGCATCGCCGGGCGCGACCCCGAGCGCGCCCGCACCACGATGCAGGACGTGTCCGAGACCGGCCGCGCGGCCCTGGCCGACATGCGCCGGGTGCTCGGCGTGCTGCGGACCGACGACGTCGGTGGCGGCACCGGCGACGGCTCCGCGACGGCCGAGCCCTCGCCCCTGTCCCCCACCCCGACCCACGGCGTCGAGGACCTGGTGGCGCAGTTCCGGGGCGCCGGGATGCGCGTGGCCCTCGTGCAGCAGGGCGGCGCGCTCCCCTCGGACGCCGGGCTGCGCCTCGCGGTGTACCGGATCGTGCAGGAGGCGCTCACGAACGTGCTGCGCTACGCACCCCTGTCGCCCGAGATCACCGTGACGCTCCAGCGCGAGCCCGGCGCCGTCGTCGTCGCCGTCGTCAACGCGACGGGTCCCGGCAACCGACCCGGCGCGGCGGGCAGCGGACGGGGACTGATCGGCATGCGCGAACGCGTGGCCGTGTTCGGCGGTTCGCTCGAGGCCGGTGCGACGCCGGGCGGCTGGCGCGTGCGCGCCGTCCTGCCCTGGGAGGATGAGGCGTGATCCGCGTGCTGCTCGTCGACGACCAGGCGCTCCTGCGCACCGGTTTCCGCCTCGTGCTCGAGGGGGTCGAGGACGTCGAGGTGGTGGGTGAGGCCGCCGACGGCGTGGCCGCCGAGAGCATGGTGGAGGCGCTGCGGCCCGACGTCGTGCTGATGGACGTGCGGATGCCGCAGCGCAACGGCATCGACGCCACCGCTGCGATCACGCGCTCCCACCCCGAGACCCGCGTGCTCATCCTGACGACCTTCGACCTCGACGAGTACGCGTTCGCGGGCCTGCGCGCCGGCGCCAGCGGCTTCCTCCTGAAGGACACGCGGCCCGCCGAGCTCGTCGACGCGATCCGCGTGGTGGCGAGCGGCGAGGCGGTCGTGTCGCCGCGCATCACGCGCCGGATGCTCGAACTGTTCGGCGAGCGCCTGCCCGAGGGCGGCGACGACGGCGCAGCCCCCGGGGTCCATCCCGCGCTCGCGACCCTCACCCCGCGCGAGCACGAGG
Source organism: Litorihabitans aurantiacus (assembly GCF_030161595.1). Lineage (NCBI taxonomy): Bacteria > Bacillati > Actinomycetota > Actinomycetes > Micrococcales > Beutenbergiaceae > Litorihabitans > Litorihabitans aurantiacus. Next base: position 530,357 of record NZ_BSUM01000001.1, on the reverse strand, counting down.
TGCTCGAGGCGATCGGGCACGGGCTGTCCAACGCGGAGATCGCGCAGCGCCTCGTCGTGTCCGAGGCGACGGTCAAGACGCACGTGGGCAACGTGCTCGCGAAGACCGGGTCGCGCGACCGCGTGCAGGCCGTGGTGCTCGCGTACTCCACCGGACTGGTCCGTCCCGGGTAACGTGCACGGATGGAGATGCGCACGGACCCCGGGCAGGTGCACATCGGCGTGCGCGAGGTCACGCCCGCGGACGGCGAGTTCCTGGTGGACATGCTGCTCGAGTCGGCGAACTGGGACGCCGAGACCGTCACGCGCCGCGCCGTCCTGACCACGCCGCGGCTCGCCCGGTACGCCAACGGCTGGGGACGCCAGGGGGACCTCGGCCTGATCGCCATCGACCAGGGCGGCCCGAGCGGTCTGCAGATCCCCGTCGGCGCCGCGTGGATCCGCTACTTCCCGAGCACCGAACCGGGGTACGGCTTCGTCGAGCCCGGGGTGCCGGAGCTCGCGATGGCGATCATCCCCGGGCGGCGCCGCCTCGGAATCGGGCGGGCGCTGCTCGCCGCGCTGCTGAACCGGGCTCGCGAGCTCGGGGTGCGTCGCCTGAGCCTGTCGGTCGCGCCCGGCAACCCGGCGCGGCACCTGTACGAGCAGGCGGGGTTCGCGGTGGTCCCCGGCGCCGGCGCCGACGACGACACCTCGCTCACGATGCTCGTCGACCTCGCCGCGGTGGGCGGCAGTCAGGACGGTGCGGACGCCGGTGCGACGCCGTCGACCTCGGCCCCGTCGTCGACGGCCCCGACCGCGTCGGCGACGTCCGGCTCCGCCACCGACCCCGCGTAGCTCGCGGTCTCGAGCACCTCGAGCGGCACGAGCGGCGGACCGGTCGCGGTCGTCAGGTGCGGGAACAGCAGGCGCGAGGCCTGCGCGGCCGCGTGCTCGACGGCGGCCGCCACCTCGTCGGCGTGCTCCTGCGGCGTGTGCACGACGAGCTCGTCGTGGAGGAAGAACGCCAGGTGCGGCGACCGGCCGGGGGCGCGATCGCCGTCGTGCGCGGTGTCTGCGGTGTCTGCGGTGTCTGCGGGGACCATCGCCCGCAGCGCCTGACGCACGCCCGCCATCCACGCCAGCGCCCACTCCGCGGCCGTGCCCTGCACGACGAAGTTGCGCGTGAACCGTCCCCAGTCGCGTGCGCGGCTGCGGGCGCGACGCTCCTCCTCCGCCCCAGCGCCGGCTCCCGAGGCGGCCGCCTGGGCCTCGCGCCACTCCGGGGACGCGGGCGGCGAGCTGCGCCCGAGCCACGTGGTGACGACGCCGCCCCGCTCCCCCGTGCGCGCGGCGTCGTCCACGAGCCCGAGCGCGCGCGGGTAGGCGCGCGCCAGGCGGGGCACCAGCAGGCCGGACGTGCCCGACGTCGCGCCGTAGAGCGCTCCGAGCATCCCGACCTTGGCGTGCTCGCGGGTGTCGACGGCGCCCGCGTCGACCAGCCCCTGGTACAGGTCGCCGCGCGCGCCCGCGGCCAGGAGCGCGCCGTCGCCGGCCATCGCCGCGAGGATGCGCGGCTCGAGCTGGGCGGCGTCGGCCACCACGAAGGTCCACCCCGGATCGGCGACGACGGCGGAGCGGATGATCTTCGGCAGTGACAGCGCACCGCCGCCGCGCGAGGACCAGCGCCCGGTCACGACGCCAGAGGGCACGTAGTCCGACCGGAACCTCCCCGCGCCCACCCACGTGTCCATCCAGTGCCAGCCGTTCGCGGACGCCAGGCGCGCGAGGCCCTTGTACTCCAGCAGGGGCGCCACGACGGGGTGGTCGAGGCCCTGCAGCTCCCACTTGCTGGTCGAGCGGACGTCCAGTCCGTTGCGGCGCAGCTCACGCAGGAGGTGCGGGGCGGAGTCGGGGTTGAGTCGCGGGGCGTCGAGCGCGGCGCGGATCTCGCCCGCCAGGCGCTCGAGGGTGGCAGGCCGGACGCCGGGCCGCGTGCGCGGGCCGAGCAGCCGGGTCAGCGTGGCTCCGTGGAGCTCCGCGTCGAAGGGGAGGCCGTCGTACCGGATCTCGACGGCGGCCAGCGCGCCGGAGGACTCCGCGGCCAGGAGGAGCCGCAGGCGGTGGCGGCGGGCGGGGTCCGCGACGGCGTCGAGCACCTCGCGCTGGCGGTGGTGCTCGGCGAGGGTGTCCCGTGCTGCGGTACCGGTGCTGCCTGCGCCGCCTGTGCTGCCGCTCTGCGCCGTGCCCGCCGCCTCGCCGACGAGGTCGAAGAGCGTGGCCGCGTCACCGCCGTCGAGCGTGGGATCGGTGGCGGCCGCCGTGCCGATGTCTCCGTCCCAGGCGTCCCACGCCGGGTCGTGAGCCGGCCAGGCATCGTGGACGAGGGCGGGCGGCGGCACCGTGGAGGCGCGCAGGATCGCGCGGGTCAGGCGCAGGTCCCAGCACCGAGCGACGCGCACGCCCGCGGCGATCAGGCCCGGGTACCGGCGGAAGGCGGAGTCCCAGACCCAGCGCACGCCGTCGGGCTCCGCCTCGAGCTCGGCGACGGCGCGTGGCAGGCCTGCGGGGGCGACGACCACGAGCGGGGCGGCACCGGCGGGGGCGGCACCGTCGACCAGGTGCACGGACGCGTCCCGCTCGACGAGCAGGATGTCGCGGACCATGCCGTCACCCTCCCACGGACCGCCGACACCATCCCCCCGCCGCCGGCCACCGCCGGCCACGACCGCCGGGGTTCGGTGCGCACGAATCGGGTCTTCGTCCGCGCTGAAGACCCTATTCGTGCGCACCGAAGCGGCGCCGGTGCGGCGCCGAAGCGGCGGCGCGGCGGCGCGCCGGGTGTGAACGGGGTGCCCCCGACGGGACTCGAACCCGCACTGAACCGGGTTTAAGCCAGCTGCCTCTGCCAGTTGGGCTACGGGGGCGCGACCGAGCCTAGTCGGCGGTGCGCAGCGGCCGTGCGCGGATGGCGGGGCTCGCCCAGGGAGGATCGGCGCGGCCTTGGTACGCCGTCGGCGGTGTGTCTGCCCGGCGTGTCGCGTCGTTGCAGTGAGCGGGGCCTCCCTGGGCGAGGGCGGCGCGCCGTCGACCTCCTCAGACGCCGACGGCGGGGCCCACCGAGGAGGTGAGCCCCGCCGTCGCGAGGTGGTGCGGTGGTGCGAGCTGTCAGACGCCGACCTTGGGGGCGTCGGGACGTTGTCGCGGCCGGGCGCGGGGGCCGACGCGGCGAGGAACTCGGCACGCGGCGTCTCGACGCCACCGAGGGCGACCGGCTCGCGGCGGAAGAAGAGCGCCGCGGTCCAGTCCAGGACGATGCGGAACTTCCGGTTCGCCGTCGGCATGGCCCACAGGTGGTAGGTGCGGTGCATGAACCACGCGACGGGGCCGCGCAGCTTGACGCCGAAGATCTGGGCGACGCCCTTGCCGAGGCCCAGCGAGGCGACCGTGCCGAGGTTGGCGTGGACGTACTCGGTGGTGGGCTCGTCGCTGAGGAAGCGGACGATGTTGTCGCCGAGGTGCTTGGACTGACGCACCGCGTGCTGCGCGGTCGGGGCGCAGAACTTGCCGTCGCCCTGGGCCAGGTCCGGGACGGCGGCGCAGTCACCGGCCGCCCAGGCGCCGGGCACGACGGCGCCGTCGGCGTCGACCACGCGCAGGTGCGCGTCGGTGGTGACACGGCCCATCTGGTCCAGGGGCAGGTCGCTCTGCTGGAGGACCGGGTTGGCCTTGACGCCCGCGGTCCACACGATGGTGTCGGAGTCGAACTCCTCGCCGGTGGACAGCACCACGTGGCCGTCCTCGCAGCTGTTGAGGAAGGTGGAGAGCTTCATCTCGATGCCACGGCGGCGCAGCTGCTCGAGCGCGTAGCCGCCCAGCTCCTCCCCGAGCTCCGGCAGGATGCGGGCGGTCGCCTCGACGAGCACGAAGCGCAGGTCGTCGGGAGAGATGGAGTCGAAGTCGCGGCACGCGGCGCGGGCCATGTCCTCGACCTCGCCCAGCGCCTCGATACCGGCGAACCCGCCGCCGACGAACGTGAAGGTGAGCATGCGACGACGCTGCTCGGGGTCCCAGGTGGAGGACGCCTGGTCCATGAGACCCAGGACGCGGTTGCGCAGCGCGTACGCCTCCTCGACCTGCTTGAAGCCCATGCCGACCTCGGCGAGGCCCGGGATCGGGAGGGTGCGCGCGACGGCGCCGAGCGAGATCACGAGGTGGTCGTAGCGGACCCAGTACGGCTCGCCGTTGGCGGGCGTGACCTGGACGGCGCGGTCGCCGTGCTGGATGGCGGTCACGCGGCCGTTGACGGTCGTGGTGCCCTTCAGCTCACGGCGGTGCGGCGCGACGACGTGGCGCGGCTCGATCGAGCCGGCCGCGGCCTCGGGCAGGAACGGCTGGTAGGTCATGTACGAGCGCGGGTCGACGATGACGATCGCCACGTCGCGCCGGCCCATCTGCTTGCGCAGCCGGATCGCCGTGTACAGGCCGACGTACCCACCGCCCAGGATGAGGATTCGCGGGGTCTTGCGGCCGCTCGCGGCGCGCCGGGTACCTGTCGTCGAGGAAGTCACGCCACGACCTTAGTGCGGCCCATGGAACGGTCAAAGATGAGGGGCTTGTGTCAGTGGCCACATCGGATCGTCAGGACTCGCGGCAGGGCTGCTGCGGGGCTTCGGCTAGCTCTCCGGATCGGTGACGTCGGCCCGCTGAGCCCCGAGCGCGGCGACCAGCGCGTCGGCGTCCACCGTGATCCCGACGCCGTGTCCCCCGCCACCGATCGAGATCTCCCCGACCACCCGCTCGTCGGCGACCACCGGCCACGCGGTGGCCGAACCGAGCGGCGTGATCGTGCCGCGTTCGTAGCCGGTGGCGGCGAGCGCCGTCGCCGCGTCGGGCATCGACAGGCGCTTCACGCCGAGCAGGGTGCGCAGCTTGGGCCACGAGATCGTGCGGTCCCCGGGGACGAGGACGAGCAGGAAGTCGCCCTCGCCCCGACGCACCACCATCGTCTTGACCAGGCTGCCGGGGGCGACGCCGCGAGCCGCCGCCGCCTCGGCCAGCGACGAGACGCGGCCGTGGCGGCGGATCTCGTGGGCGAGGCCGAGACGCTGCGCCGCCTCGCGGGCGCGGCGCTCGCCGTCGGGCTCGGGGGCGGTTTCTCCGGTGTTCACGGTGCTACCGCCTCGCGCAGCCCGAGGGCGATGCCGTCGAGGATGTCGTGCTCGCTCGTGACGACCTGCAGCAGCGCTCCCCCGGCCTCCTGCACCTCGGAGAACACGCGCGAGACGACCTCGAACCAGATGAGCGCGCCGGCGCCGATCACGTCGACGCGGCCGGGGTGGAGGTAGGGCATCGCGGCGCGCTCGTGGCGCGTGGCGGCGAGGAGGTCCTGCGCGGCCGCGAGGACGACGCCCGTGGGCTGCACCGCGCCGTCGATGCGCGTGCGGTCGTAGGACGACAGGCCCATCGCGTGCGCCGTCGTCGTGGTGATGGTGCCGGCGACGCCGATGAGGGTGGCGGTGCGGCCGAGCGGGACGACGGCGGCGGCGCGCTCGAGCGCCTCGCGCGCGTCGACCGCGGCGGCCTCGATCTCGGGCTGCGTGGGCGGGTCGGAGTGCAGGTGCCGCTCGTGCAGGCGCACGGAGCCGACGTCGAGCGAGATCGCCGCCTCCGGCTCCGCCTCACCGAGGACGAGCTCGGTCGAGCCGCCGCCGAGGTCGACGACGAGGTAGGGCCCGGGGTGCGCGTCGGCGACGACGCTCACGGCCCCGGCGAACGACAGCCGCGCCTCCTCCTCACCGGTGACGACCTCGGGGTCGACGCCGAGCGCGTCCCGCACCCCGGCGACGAACGCGTCGCGGTTGCGCGCATCGCGCGTGGCCGAGGTCGCCACGAAGCGCACGCGCTCGGCCCCCGTCTCGGCGATGACGACGGCGAACTCCCGCGCCGCCTCGAGGGTCGCCTCGAGCGCGGCCGGGTCGAGCTCGCCGGTGCGGTCCACACCGCGGCCCAGGCGCGTCACGCGGCCGAGGCGCACGACCTCCTGCGTCCGGCCGCTGTCGGCGGAGACGTCGGCGACGAGGAGGCGGATGGTGTTCGTTCCGCAGTCGATGGCAGCTACCCGGGTCACGCCCGACACCCTACGTGGGGCCGCCGACATTCCATCCCCGCGCCCGATGTCGGACCCGTGTGCGAACGTGTGTTCGTGTCCATCCCGTCAGCAGAGCCTCGGGCGAGCATCCTGCACGCCGATCTCGACTCGTTCTACGCCTCCGTGGCGCAGCGCGACGACCCCGCGCTGCGCGGTCGTCCGGTCGCCGTCGGCGGGGGTGGCGTGATCCTCGCCGCCAGCTACGAGGCGAAGCGGGCCGGGATCTCGACGCCGATGCCGGGGCACCGCGCCCGGGCGCTCTGCCCCGGGCTCGTGATCGTGCGGCCCGACTTCCCGACCTACACCGCGGCCAGCCGGGCGGTGTTCGCGATCTTCCGGGAGACGACACCGCTGGTCCAGGGCGTCTCGGTGGACGAGGCCTTCCTCGACGTCGGCGGGCTCGGTCGGATCGACGGTTCCCCGGTGGACATCGCGGCGCGGCTGCGGCGGCGGGTGGCGCACGAGGTCGGGCTGCCGATCACCGTGGGGGTCGCGCGCACCCCGTTCCTGGCCAAGACCGCGAGCCAGGCCGCGAAGCCGGACGGCCTGCTCGAGGTGCCGCCCGACGGCGAGCGCGCCTTCCTGCACCCGCTCCCCCTGCGCCGGCTGTGGGGAGTGGGCGAGGCGACGGCGGGGCGGCTGGGATCCTTCGGCCTCGAGACGGTCGGGGACCTGGCGGCGCTGCCGGAGGACGTCCTCGTCGGACTCCTGGGGCGGGCAGGCGGGCGGCACCTCTACGCCGTCGTGCACGGGCGGACCTCGACGACGCTGAGCCTCGGGCACCGCCGCAGCTCGATCGGGGCGCAGCGCGCGCTCGGCCGCGGGCCGCACCGCCCGGAGCACGTGCACGCGGCGCTCCTCGGGCTGGTCGACCGCGTGACGCGCCGGCTGCGGGAGGCCGAGCAGCTCGCGGGCACCGTCGTGCTGCGGCTGCGGTTCGACGACTACACGGCCGTGACGCGGTCGCACTCGCTCGCCCACCCCACCGCATCGACCGCACGCCTGGCCGACACTGCTGTGTCGCTGCTACGACAGGCGCGGCCCCTGGTCCGGGCGCGCGGGATCACCCTGGTCGGAGTGGCGCTCGGCGGTCTCGTCGCGGACCGGGTGGAGCAGCCGGAGCTGTCGTTCGCGGAGGTTGCTGCAGGCGGCGGTGCTGGGCGCGCTGGGGGTGGTGCGGCGCGGGTGCGCGACACGCGCGAGCTCGACGCCGCCGTCGACGCCCTCGGGCACCGCTATGGCGGCCACGCGCTGACGAGGGCCAGCCTGCTGCGCGATCGCGACGCCCTGGCCGGTCCGTCCCTCGACGAGGCGGTCGAGGGGTGACGGCGGTCACGCTGGTGCTGGTGGGGCTGTTCGTGCCCGTGGCGCTGGTGGCGTCAGCAGGTGCAGCGCATGGGCGACCACGACGGCGCCATCGCCGCGAGCGCCTCGTCGCCGAACGGGTTGACGCCGGGGCCGCGGGCGAGGCTGTGCCCCACGAGGACGTGGAGGCACTTGACGCGGCCGGGCATCCCGCCCGCGGAGATCCCGTCGATCTCCGGGACGTCGCCGAGCTCGGCGCGCTGGGCGAGGTAGTCCTCGTGGGCGCGGCGGTACTGCGCGGCGAGCTCCTCGTCCTCGACCAGGCGCTCGGTCATCCGTGTCATCAGGCCCGAGGCCTCGAGCGTGGAGACGGCGGCGACGGCGCCGGGGTGCGTGAGGTAGTACGACGTCGGGAAGGGCGTGCCGTCCGGGAGGCGGGGCGAGGTGCGGACCACGGTGGGGCGGCCGCAGCGGCAGCGTGCAGCGATCGCGACGACGCCGCGGGGCTCGCGCCCGAGCTGCTCGGCGACGGCCGCCAGGTCGGCCGCCTCGACCGGCGGGAGGTCGACGACGCCGGCGGAGGCACGGGCGTCGAGCCCCGGGGTGTCGCGGTGCGCTCGGGCGGCGGTGGGGTCGTCGGAGGTCACGCCACCATTCTCCCCCGCGTTCGTCGGGGTGCCGTCAGGGCGTGTCGCTCGCGGGTGGGGCGGCGCCGTCGGCCGGGACGTCCTGCGCAGCCTCGGCCTCGGCAGCGGTCTGCTGAGCCGCGCCTGCGACCTCGACCGAGCCCCACACCGTGGAGTACCACGGCAGCGTGGCGGTCACCGCGTACGGCGACCGGGCCGCCTCCTGCGCGGTGAGGTCGCCGATGGGGTCCTCGCCGTCGACGGTCTCCGGGTCGACGACCTTGTACCCGGTCTCACCGGGCGCGACGAGGTTGAACCGCGCGCTGGCCTGCGACTTTACGTACTCGGGGTCCTCCCAGCGCGCGAGCTCCTCCTCGAGCGCGGCCGCCTCTTCCTGCGCCTGGGCGAGAGAGGCGTTGACCTCGCGGAGCTGCTCCTGCTGCGAGACGTAGGCGCGCAGAGTGGGCGCCAGGACGATGAAGGCGACCAGGAGGACCAGGGCGAGCCCCGCCGTCCTCATGGTGATCTGTCGCGGCTCGCGCGGCTCGTCGCGATCACGTCTCCCCGAGGCGCCGGGCCGGCCCGACCCTCGATTACCTGAGCCCCGCCCGCCCGCACCCGCCTGCGAGCCGGCACCCGAACGGCCGGGCGACGCGCCACGCCCCGCGGGGCGGGACGAGCGCGAGCCGCCGGAAGTGCGCGACGGCGTCACGCGGGCAGCGGTGGGTCGGGCTCTCACCCGGCCATGGTGCCCCACACCGTCGCGATCAGGACCGAGCCGCGCCGTCGGGCACCGGCATCGCAGCGGGCGGGCCGCCCGGGCGGCGGGCACGCGTCGGTGATCCTCTCGGGGTAGGTCGGCAAACCTCTCGGGGAGGGTCGGCAATCCTCTCGGGGACGGGTGAGGGCCCCGGGGCCGCCGCGGGTGCGACGAGCCGGGGCCCTCGGGTGGTGCTGGTGGTGCTGCGGGCTCAGCCCAGGCGCGGGAACGCGGAGCGGCCGGCGTAGACGGCGGCGTCGCCCAGCTGGTCCTCGATGCGCAGGAGCTGGTTGTACTTGTTGATGCGCTCACCGCGGGCGGGCGCACCGGTCTTGATCTGGCCGGCGTTCGTGGCGACGGCGAGGTCGGCGATCGTCGTGTCCTCGGTCTCGCCCGAGCGGTGGCTGATCATGGCGGTGAAGCCGCTGCGCTGCGCGAGGGCGACGGCGTCGAGCGTCTCGGTCAGCGTGCCGATCTGGTTGACCTTCACCAGCAGCGACGTGGCCGACTTCTCGGCGATGCCGCGCGCGAGGCGCTCGGGGTTGGTGACGAACAGGTCGTCGCCGACGATCTGCACCTTGGCGTCGACCTGCGCGACGAGCTGGCCCCAGGAGGCCCACTCGTCCTCGCTCAGCGGGTCCTCGATGGAGACCAGGGGGTAGTCGGCGACGAGCGCGGCGTAGTACGCGATCATCTCGTCGGGCGTCTTGGAGCCGCCCTCGAACGCGTACGCGCCCTCGTCGAAGAACTCCGTGGCTGCGACATCCAGCGCGAGGCCGAGGTCCTTGCCGGGCTCGAAGCCGGCCTTGGTGATGGCCTCGAGGATGAGGTCGAGCGCCTCGCGGTTGGAGCCGAGGTTCGGCGCGAAGCCACCCTCGTCACCCAGACCGGTGGCCAGGCCGCGCGACTTCAGCACGGACTTGAGGGAGTGGTAGACCTCGGCGCCCCAGCGCAGGGCCTCCTTGAAGGTCGGGGCGCCGTAGGGGGCGACCATGAACTCCTGGATGTCGACGTTGGAGTCCGCGTGCGAGCCGCCGTTGAGGATGTTCATCATCGGGACGGGCAGCACGTGCGCGTTCGGGCCGCCGACGTAGCGGTACAGCGGGAGGTCGGCGCTGTCGGCCGCGGCGCGGGCGACGGCGAGCGAGACACCGAGGATCGCGTTGGCGCCGACCTTGCCCTTGTTGGGCGTGCCGTCCAGGTCGAGCATGGTCTGGTCGATCGTGCGCTGGTCGGCGGCGTCGAAGCCGAGGACCTCGGGGGCGATGGTGTCGAGCACGGCCTCGACCGCCTCCTGGACACCCTTGCCGAGGTAGCGGCTCTTGTCGCCGTCACGGCGCTCGACGGCCTCGAACGCACCGGTCGAGGCGCCGGAGGGGACACCCGCGCGAGCGGTGGTGCCGTCGTCGAGGCCGACCTCGACCTCGATGGTGGGGTTGCCGCGCGAGTCAAGGATCTCGCGGGCGTAAACAGCCTCGATCGTGGCCATGCATGCTCCTCGGGTCGGTCCATGGTGGGGCCGCCGACGTGTCGCCGGTGGCCCGGAGCTCGCCCGGTGACGGGCGCGCTGCCCGTACCTCAGCCTAGATGATGCGGCCGCGCCCGGGCTCCAGAGGTCGGGTCGCGGAGCTCGCGCTCCGCACGTCAGACGCCGGCGTCGCGGACCTGGGACGCCACGGTCCGCACCTGGGCGCGCAGCGCCGACTCGGCGTCGACCCCGAGCGCGCGCGCCCGCGCCACGACGGCGAGCAGCTCCGCCCCGATCTCGGCACCCGCCGCGGCCTGCGCATCACCCGGGTCGACGTCGAAGTCCGGTCCGACGGCGACGCCCGCCCGCTCCGCACGCCCCAGCATCTTCTGCGCCCGCGCGAGGGCGGGGAGCGAGGTCGGCACGCCGTCGGCCGCGGAGGGGCGACCCGCGCCGCTCGCCGCGCGCTCGGCGGCCTTGACGTCCTCCCACATGGCGCGCACGGCGTCCGCGTCGCGGGCGTCGACGTCGCCGAACACGTGCGGGTGCCGACGGCGGAGCTTCGCCGCGAGAGCGCGCGCCACGTCGGCGACGTCGAACGCCCCCGGCCGTGCTCCTGTCCGATCCGCGCGTGGAACAGCACCTGCAGCAGCAGGTCACCGAGCTCGTCCACCAGCGCCGACGGCGGAGCCTGTCCCGGCCCACCCGCGCGCGTCAGCTCCTCGGCCGCCTCGGCGACCTCGTGCGCCTCCTCGATCGCGTAGCGCGCCAGGGTCGCGTGGGTCTGCTCGGCGTCCCACGGGCAGCCGCCGGGCGAACGGAGCTGGTCCATCACGGCGACGGCGTCGAGCAGTGCGGCCGCGGTGGCGTCCCGGTCGAGCGGTCGGGCGGGCCCCGCCGATCCGGCCGTCGCGTCCGTCGTCGGCCCCGTCACGGCGCGACGTTCCAGTGCACGAGCGAGCGCGCACCGCGGTCGTACCCCAGCACGCAGCGCGCGGCCGTGCCGAGCACGAGCCGCTCGGCCACCTCGGGCGAGAGCCCGAGCCACACCGAGGTCAGGATGCGCAGCAGGTGGCCGTGGGCCACGAGGAGGACGTCGCCGCCGTCCAGCAGCGTGGTCTCCGCCCGGGCGATCACACGGGCCGCGCGGGCGGCGACCTCCTCGATCAGCTCCCCCTCGCCGGGCTCGGGGTTGCGCTCGTCGGGCGCGAGGTCGTCGGTGCCGGAGACGGTCAGGGGCACGCGGACGCCGTCGGTCAGCGCGGCCCAGCCGCGCCCGAGCGCGTCGGCCACCTCGACGCGCGTCAGTCCCTCGACGGGTCCGTAGTCCCACTCGGCCAGGTCGGGCTCGACCTCGGCTCCGCCGTACCCGGCCAGCTCCGCCGTCCGGCGGGCCCGCGTGAGCGGCGAGGTCAGCACCAGCGCGAACTCGCGCCCCGCGAGAGCGCGACCGGTCGCGCGGGCCTGCTCCTCGCCGTCGGGCGTGAGGGGGAGGTCGCTGCGCCCGGTGTGCCGGCCGGCGCGGCTCCAGGCGGTCTCGCCGTGCCGGACCAGGACGAGCTCGCCGGGGGCGGCCGACGCCGCGGTGTCGTCGACCGTGCTCACGAGGCGGACGGGACGAGCCACGGCCACTGGGTGGGGGCGATCTGCCCGTCCTGCCAGGTGCCGAACCGCGGGTTGAGGTCGACGTCGAGCGCGGCCAGGCGTCGGCCGACCTCGAGCGAGGCGGCCTCGTCCGCCTGCAGCGCGGGACTCGCGAGCTGCAGCTGCGCCACCTGACGGATCTCGGCGGAGTAGTCCCACGGCTCGAGACCGCCCTGCGACACCACGCTGTCAAGCAGTGCCACGGCCTCCTGGTCGGAGGCGGTGGCCCCGAACTCGGCCACGACGTCGAGGATCGTGGGCGCCTGCACGAGGGTGGACAGCGCCTGGGCGGGATCGACCGGCGCGCCCGCCTGGGCCGTGGACGCGAGCCGCTCGAGGTCCGCCACGAGCGCGCCGACCTGCCCCTCGGTGATCCGCTCGCCGTCGACGGTCGCGGCCGTTCCCGGGCGGCCGCAGCCGGTCAGGACGAGCGCGGCGGCGAGCGCCGGGACGATCACGACGGCGTGACGCGCGCGGGACGAGCGGCGCGGTCGGGTGGTTCTCATGCGCACGGCGACCTCCGGTGGTGGCGTTGCGGGACCGGTGCGATCCTAGCCGGGCGGGTGACGGGCCCCGCTCTTGCCAGGACTTCCGGTGGATGGAATACTATTCCGAAATCGAGTCGTGGAGGGCACGTGCAGCTGATCGAACGGACCTTGGGCCTGATGGGTGCCGTGAGCGCACCGCCGCAGGGTCGGACGCTGACTGAGCTGGCGACCCAGCTATCGCTCCCGATGCCTACCGCTCACCGGTTGCTGAAGGACCTCCTCGAGACGCGCTGGGTGCGCAAGAACGACCGCGGCGAGTTCTTCCCCGGCCAGCGCCTGCTCCAGCTCGCCTCCGACGTCGCGAGCCAGGCCGAGCTGGTCGACCTCGTCGAGTCCCACCTCGCGGACCTGGGGACCGAGTTCGACGAGACGGCGTTCGTGGCCACCATGGTGAATGACAACGCCGTCTGCGTGGCCGCGTCCCCCAGCTCCCGCGCGCTGCACGTCGCCGTGCCGGTCGGTCGCAGCCTGCCGCTGCACGCCTCCGCCGGCGCGCGGGCCCTGCTCGCCTTCCGGCCGCCGGCGCAGGTGCTCGACCTCCTGGCCGACCACGCGTTCCGCCGCTACACCGACGACACCCCCGGGAGCGTCGAGGAGGTCGTGTCCCACCTCGCCGAGGTGCGCGAGCGCGGGTACGACATCTGCGAGAACGAGCTGGACGTCAACGTGTGGGCCGTCTCGGCACCCGTCACGGCGGGCGACGGCGTCGTCGCCGCCAGCCTGACCGTGGCCGCTCCTCGCGAGCGTCTCCGCAGCGCCTCGGCGCGCCGGTCCGTCATCGCCTCGGTGCTCCGGCACGCGGCCGAGATCGGCGCCACGCTCCCCGTCTCGGCCCCCCGCGTGCCGGCCCCCGCCCTCACCCCGACCGCGGGATGACCACCGCACCCCGGCGCCTGGTCGTCGGCATCAGCGGTGCCTCCGGCGCGACGATGGGCGTGCGGGCGCTGGAGCTGCTCCGGCTCGAGCGCCCCGACGTCGAGACGCACCTCGTGCTCACGCGTGGCGCGCGCGCGACGCTGCGGGACGAGACCGACCTCACCTCGCGGCAGGTCATGGAACTCGCCGACGTCGTCCACTCCGACGACGACCTCGGCGCACCGATCGCGAGCGGCTCCTACCCGGTCACGGGCATGCTCGTCGTGCCGTGCAGCATCAAGACCCTCTCCTCGGTCGCGAACTGCTACTCGGCCAACCTGCTGGCGCGGGCGGCCGACGTCCAACTGAAGGAACGACGCCCCCTGGTGCTCGCCGTGCGCGAGACGCCCCTGCACCGCGGGCACCTCCGGCTGATGGCGGACGCCGCGGACGCCGGAGCCGTGATCTTCCCGCCGGTTCCCGCCTTCTACCATCGTCCGCACAGCGTGCAGGACCTCGTGGACCACTCGGTCCGGCGCATGCTGGAGGCCGTAGGCCTGCCCACGCCCGGGCAGGAGCGCTGGAACGGGCACGGGGTGGCCCCGGAGCACGTGCGGCTGACCACGGCCCGGTCCTGAGGCGACCCCCGACGACGCGTGCCGAGGCACCGGTCGCGACACCTCGGCGCGCGTCGCCGCGGGCCCGTCAGCCCGTGACGGCCGCGACGTCGAGACCCGAACCCGCCAGCAGGTGCGCGGTCACGAACGGCGGCATCCCGACCGCGGCCACCGGGGTCGGCGCACCCGCCGGGATGCGCGGGGCGACGGCGCCGGCGATCGCGACCCGCTCGGCGCGCTCACTCGCCGCCGCGGTGAGGACCGCCGGGTCCTCGAGGAGGTCCAGCGCCGTCAGGGCCATCGCCCGGGCCGCCGTCGCCACCGTCGTGTGGGCCGACCCGCCGCCCGTGAACGCGCTCCGCGCCCAGTTCGGCAGGTGCGGACCGGCGAGGCCGTGGGCCACGTACAGCCGCACGGTGGGAGCGTGCCAGCAGTACTCCGTCACGTCGTCGGCGCCACCGGCAAAGTCGCGACCGGCGCGGTTCGCGGGCGGCGTCAGCTCCTCGTCGAACGGGTCGGCCACCGCGGGGCGACCGACCTCGCGCAGCACGGCGCGGCCGAACTCCTTGTCCTCCCCCGCGAACCGCGGGGCGCCCGCCCGCCGCAGCCCGCGCCAGCCCGCCGCCGCCATCGTGTGGTTCGGTAGCCAGGGCCGAGTGCCGGAGACGCGCTGCTCCGTCACCTCGACGTCGAGCGCGGTCGCAGCTCCGCGCGCGGCGCGCAGCAGGCGGTCGTGGACGACGTCGAGGCCCTCCAGCGTGGTGGCCCGCTCGATGAACCAGGCCTGGGAGCTGCCCGGGACCGACGTGGGGTGGAGTCCTCCGTCGGTCACCACCCGCGACACCGAAGCGCGCAGCGCCGCCGGGATCGTGTCTCGCAGGTAGCGCAGCAGCACGTCGGTCAGGACGAGCGCGTCGAGTGCGCTGGCCCCGTCCCACGGGCGGGCGGAGTAGGCCGTCCGCCCGGCGAAGGTCAGGACGGTTCCGGTCTGGATGCCCGGGCCGTCGTCGAGCTCGACCGTCGTGTAGGCCCGGGGGTGCCAGGCCACGTACGCGTCGGGACCGTCGAGGTGACCGTCGCGCGCGAGGAAGGGCTTGCCGACGCAGAGCTTCTCGGCCGGCGTCCCGAGCACCCGGATCCGACCGGGCAGGCCGTGGCGCTCGAGCGTGCGGGCGAGAGCGACGGCGGCGGCCGCCGAGGCGGTGCCGATGCCGTTGTGCAGGTCGGTGAATCCCGCGCGCCTCCCGGGACGGGCGGCCGGGTGGGGCAGGTGGTCCTGCGTCTCACCCGGCGTCGCGTCGTACTCGCACGAGAACCCGATCTCGGGGCCGGCGCTTCCCCACGTGGCCACGAACGCGCTCGGGAAACCTGCCACACCCGTCTCGACGTCGAACCCGGCCGCCCGCAGGTGGTCGGTGAGCACCCGAGCCGAGGCCACCTCCGTGAGGCCGGGTTCGGCGAGCTCCCAGATCCGCCGCGTCATGCGACGCACCGCGGCGTCCTGCGCCGCAAGGTCCGCCAGCGCCGTCCGGCCCGCCGCCGACACCGACAGCGGGGCGGTCGCCGCCAGCTCGTCCGCGAGGGACGTGCTCACGCCGTGGCCCGGCGGCCGAACAGCACGCGCGAGAGGATCTCCGTGAGCTTGACCGCGCCGAGCGCGAGCGCCGCGATGAGGATCACGACGGCGTAGAGACGGTCCATCGTAAAACCGCTGCCGTAGCGCGAGACGAGGCCGCCGATGCCGACCGCGGCGATGATGACCTCGCCGGTGATCAGACCGTCGACTCCGCGCGAGACGCCCAGGCGCAGCCCGGCGGTGACCTGGGGCAGTGCCATCGGTAGCTGGATGCGCAGCACCATGTCGCGCCGCGGCGCGCCGAACGAGCGCGCCATCTCCACGATGCGGGCGTCGGCGTTGCGCACGCCGGTGGCGGTGTTGGTGATGATCGGGAAGATCGCGAACGCGACGATGATGACTAGCCGGGTCTCGAAGCCCAGCCCGAACAACAGGATGAACAGCGGTACGAAGGCGACCATCGGCGCGGCCATCATGGCGTCGACGTAGACCTCCAGGGCCGTGCGAACGGCCGGCACCATCCCGATCAGGCACCCGATGAGCACACCGCCCGTCACGGCGACGGCGAGACCGACGCCGAGCGCTCCGAGGCTGGCACCGAGCTGGTCGACGATGGTCCCGTCCACGAGCATCTGCACGAGAGCGGTCAGCACCTCGCTCAGCGGCGGGAGGTAGATGAAGTCCCAGACGCGTCCGGCAACCTCCCACGCGAGGGCCAGCGCGACACCGGTGAGGACCTGCCAGCGGCGAATCCGGGTGCGGACCGGGGCACGTGTGCGGGCGGGTCGCGGCGCCGCGGTGCGCGCGCCGCGGCCGGCCTCCGCTCCGCAGGTACCTGCGTCCCCGCCGGCACCGGTGGCGTCCATCGCCTCCGGCGCGACGGCGGCGGTCCCGACGGCCGGTCGGGCGGTCACCGCTTGTCCACGGGCTGACGCACGATCATGGTCCGCAGCTGCTCCCAGATGTAGGAGGACAGCTCGGTGAAGCGGGGGTCGTGCCGCATCTCCTCGGTCCGCGGTCGCGGCAGGTCGACGTCGATGATCTCGTGGATCTCGCCGGGCCGCGGGCTCATGATGACGATGCGGTCCGAGAGGAACACGGCCTCGTCCATGTCGTGGGTGACGAAGACGACCGACTTCTTCCCGGCCTCCCAGATGCTCTCGAGGTCGCTCTGCAGGAGGTGGCGCGTTTGCGCGTCCAGCGCGCCGAAGGGCTCGTCCATCAGGAGGATCTGCGGGTCGACGGCGAGCGCGCGCGCCAAGCCCACGCGTTGCTGCATCCCGCCGGAGAGCTGGTCGGGATAGCGGTCGGCGAAGCCCGTGAGCCCCACCATCTCGAGGTAGCGGTCGGAGACCTCGCGGCGCTGCGCCGCGGGCACCCGCCTGACCTGCAGGCCGAACTCGATGTTCTCGCGCACGGTGCGCCAGGGCAGGAGGGCGAAGGACTGGAACACGAACGCCCGCTCGGGGCCGGGGCCGGCGACCTCGCGATCCTGCACCAGCACGGCGCCGGAGTCGGCGGTGACGAGACCGTCGATGATCTTCAGGAGCGTGGTCTTGCCGCACCCCGACGGGCCGATGAGGCTGACGAACTCGCTCTCGCCGACGGTGAGGGAGACCCGGTCCAGCGCGCGGGTCGTGACGCCGTCGACCGTGTAGTCCTTCACGACGTCGACCAGCTCGATGGCGGGTGCGCGACGGGCGGTCACCGGGCACCCCGGCGCTTGTCGAGACGACGGGTGAGCTGCATGACGAGAACTCCTTCGAGGACGAGCACGAGGACGATGGCCAGCACCGCGCCGGTGTCGAAGCGCCCGCGGTAGTAGCTGATGATGCTGCCGATGCCCGCGGTGACGAGGAACAGCTCGGCGATGACCATGCCGACGACGGCGCGACCGAGGCCGAGGCGCAGTCCGGCCGCGATGTCGGGGCGCGCGGAGGGCAGGACCACGTGGCGGAAGGTGTCCCACCGCGAGGATCCGTAGCTGTGCGCCATTTCCCGCAGCGCACCGGGGACGGAGCGGATGCCCGTCTCCGTGTTGAGCGTGACGAACACCAGCGCGAACAGGACCACCACGACCACCCTAGTGACCAGGCCGAGCCCGAAGATGGCCTGGGCCACCGGGAGCAGCGCGATCAGCGGAACAGCCAGCAGCAGCATGAGGTAGGGCCGGATGACGGCGGCGGCGACGGGGAAGGACCCCATGAGGAGACCGAGCGGCACCCCGACCGCGACGGCGATCAGGTAGCCGAGGACCATCGCGACGTTGCTCTCCAGGAGCGCCCGGGGCAGCTCGCCCGACGAGGTCAGCGCGACCAGCGAGGACCACGTCCGAACCGGGCTCGGGAGCTCGACGCGCGCGGAGTCGTCGCTCAGCAGGGTCCATGCGCACAGCAGCACGACCGCCACGACGAGGCGGAGCGCGACCGTGCGCGCCCCGCTCGCCGCCGAGGCGACCGGGTGACGCGCGCGGCGCGGTGCCACCGTGGTCACTGCGAGGCGTCCACGAACTCGGTGGTGACCAGGTCGGCCGGTCCCTCGATGGTCTCGAACGCGACCGTCCGGCTGTACAGGTCGATGGTCGCCTGCACGTCCTCGTCCGAGACGCCCTCGGCCCCCGGCCACAGGTCGTTCTCGGCCCAGGCGCTGATGACCTCGCGCATGACCGCCTCGTCGACCTCGGGGATGAGCTCCACGGCCTTGTCCTGCGCGGCCGTGGGGTCCTCTTCGACGTCGGCGAGCGTGGCGAGGTAGGCGTCGGTGAACGCCTGGACGGTCTCGGCGTCGCTGTCGAGGTAGGCGTCGGTCGCGAAGAAGTAGGAGGCGACGATGGACGGGTCGCCATAGCCCTCGACGAGGGCGAACCGGCCGGGGTACTCCGCCTCGATCTGCGTCCAGGTCATGAGGTCGAGCGGCGAGGCGTCGATCTGGTCGGCGAGCAGGCCGGCCATGCGGTTCTCCGACCCGGCGACCACGAGCATCTCGGGCTCGGTGCCGGGGCAGACGTCGTCGAGCCAGATCTCGGTCAGGCTGCCGGTGGTGCCTTCGCGGCTGTGGATCGCGAGGCGCTGACCATCGGTCGCCTCGCACGAGTCGATCTCCGGGACGGCGACCATCACGAAGTCAGGACGCGTGATGCCGAGAAATGCGCTCACCGGAGCACCTGCGTCGACCACCGACAGGACGGTCCCGGCGCTGGTGAATCCGAGGTCCACCTCGCCCGCAGCGACGGCCTGGGCGAGCGTCTCGGGCGCGTCGAAGAGCACCTGCTCGACCTCGTACCCGTCCGCCTCCATCGCCTCGATCGTCAGCGCGAGCGGTGCGTAGGACGCGGTCCACGGCCCCTCGATGGCGATGCTGAAGCTCCCTCCCGCGGCCTCATCGTCACCGCCCCCGCCGTCGGAGGACCCGCAGGCGGTCAGGACGAGCGCGGCGGCTGCTGCGGCGGCGAGTGCGGGGACGGCGGGGTGGGATCGCACAGCGAGCTCCTCGGGTTTCGTTAAGCGGAAGGTGATTCCGGGTGGCGGTGCCACGGTGCAAGCGCCGCGGTGCCGCTGTCAAGGCGGGAGCGGGTCCGCCGCGCGTTGTTCACACACCTGCAACACGGCGTCATCGAGCCGTGACGTTAGTTTCGCGGAGCGAAAGCTACTTCCACCTGGCGCGATCCGCGTGTACCGTTCACGGCTTCCGACAGGAGGCCCCATGACCGCTGCACCCTCGCCCGTGCCCGTTCCCTCGCCCACGGACGGACTCCTCACCCTGCTCACGACCCCCGACGGCGAGATCGACGCGGGAGCCGATCCCGCCGCACTCGAACTCCTCGGGACCTTGGTCGCCGACACCCTGCGTGCGCACGCGGTCGGCGTCGTGGTGAGCTGGAACGACCCCGACGACGCGGTCCTCGCCCACGTCGTGGCGCGCGAGCTGGGTGTCCCCTCGCGCCGTGCCAGCCTCGACCTCGGCCGGCTCGAGCTCGACGGGCCGCCCCTCGCGGGCGCGGTGGTCGCCGTCGTGGCCACGTCGTTCACCCCCCGCCCCCGGGCCCTCGAGCCGCTCGCACGCCTGCTCGCCGGGGCCGGCGCCTCGGCCGTGCACGCCGCGCGCTTGCGCCCTTCCCCCAGCACGGAGCTCGACGTCCACGGACGGGGGGCGGACGCGTGACGGCAGCCGCCGACGGCCCGTCGACCCCGGGCACGACCACCGACGGTGGCGCGCTCGAAGCCCGGCCGGTGGAGCTCGAGACCGCGCTGGCCGACTTCGCGCGCCTGACCGACGGGGGTGACGGCGTCACGCGGCTCGCCCACACCCCCACCGAGCGCCGGGCGCACTCGCTGTTCGCGGACCGGATGCGGGGTCTCGGGCTGCGCGCATGGACGGACGCCGTCGGCAACACCATCGCCGAGCTCGATCCCACGCACCCCGGCCCCGCGCCCGCCGTCGGCACCGGCTCCCACCTCGACTCGGTCCCGCTCGGCGGGGCCTACGACGGCACGTACGGCGTGGTGGCCGCCCTCGAGGTGGCACGGCTCGCGGTCACCCACGACCTGCCACGCCGCCGACCGTGGCGGTTCGTGGCGTTCGCGGCCGAGGAGGGGGCGCGCTTCGGGTCGGCCTGCAACGGCAGCAAGGTTGTTGCCGGGGTGGCCGACGCCGCCGACCTGCACCGCTGGCACGACGTCGACGGCACCACCATGGCGCAGGCCATGACCGACGTCGGACTCGCCCCCGACCGCGCGCACGAGGCGAGGTGGGAGCCCGATCGGTGGCACGCCTTCGTGGAGCTCCACATCGAGCAGGGACCGCTCCTGGAGGACCTCGGCGCCACCATCGGCGTCGTCGACCGAATCTCGGGCAGCTCGCGCGCCGCCGTCGTGCTCCACGGCGTCGCCTCGCACACCGGGGCCACCCCGATGCACCTGCGCGTGGACGCGCTCGCCGCCGCCGCCGCGTGCGTCCTCGCCACCGAGGCGGCCGCGAACGACGGCGAGACCCGCGCCACGGTCGGCCGCATGGAGGTCCTGCCCGGATCCATGACGACCATCCCCGGCGAGGTGCGGTTCACCCTCGACGTGCGCGGGGTCGACGCCCGGGCGCAGCGGGCGGTGCTGGACCACCTGCTCGCCGAGTACGAGCGTCTCGGCCGCGAGCGAGGGGTGGCGGTCGAGTACGAGGTGCTGGCCAGCGCCGACCCCGTGCTCCTGCCGCGGGCCGTCACCGACGTCGTCGCGCGCGCCGCGGCGGAGCTCGCCCTCCCCGCCGTGACCATGACCTCCGGCGCGAGCCACGACGCCCAGATGATCTCGCGCGTGACGCCGACGGGGATGATCTTCGTGCCCAGCCGCGGCGGACTCAGCCACGTGCCGCAGGAGTGGACGTCGGGGACCCACCTCGCGGCCGGTACCACCGCGCTGCTGCGCACCATGCAGCTGCTCGACGCGGAGGGCGCGATGACGCCCGCCGACGGCGGCGAGCCGCTGCGCCACCTCCCCGGTGTCCGGGTGCTGGGCTCGCCCGAGGTGGTGGACCTGACGGTGCGCGACGGGGTGCTGGCCGACGTCACGCCCAGCCGCGTCCCGCACGAGCGCGCGAGGGTGCTGCTCCCGGCCCTGGTCGACCTGCACACGCACCTGCGCGAACCGGGCGGCGAGGCGGCCGAGACCATCGCGAGCGGGACGCGCGCGGCGGCCGCCGGCGGTTACTCCGACGTCTTCGCCATGGCGAACACCGTGCCCGTCACCGACACGGTCGCGGCGGTGCGGCGGATGCGCGAGATCGCCGCGGACGGCGTGTGGGCACGCGTGCACCCCGTCGGTGCGCTGACGCACGCGCTCGCGGGCGAGCGCCTCACCGACCTCGCAGCCATGGCGGCGGCGGGGGTCCGGCTGTTCTCCGACGACGGCCGCTGCCTCGAGGACGTCGCGCTGCTCGCCGAGGCCATGACGACCCTGGCCCGCACCGGCGGTGTGCTCGCTCAGCACGCGCAGAGCACCGCGCTGGCCGGCAGCGGGGTCGTGAACGACGCCGTCGCTCACCTCGTCGACGCCCCCGGGTGGCCTCTCGTGGGCGAGGAGGCGATCATCGCGCGCGACGTCGCCGTCGCCCGTGCCACGGGCGCACACCTGCACGTGTGCCACGTCTCCAGCGGGTTCGGCGCCGCGATCCTCGGGCTCGGCCGGGCCCACGGCGCCCGGGTCACCGGCGAGGTGACGCCGCACCACCTGGTGCTGCACGACACCGACGCCGTGGCGGCCGGCCCCGCGCTCAAGGTCAACCCGCCGCTGCGCTCGGGTGACGACGCCGGCAACCTGCGCCACGCGCTGCGCACCGGGCTGCTGGACGTCGTCGCGACCGACCACGCGCCGCACGAGGCGGAGCGCAAGCGGGGCACCTGGCGCACGGCCGCGTTCGGGCTCACGGGCCTGGAGACGGCCCTCGACGTCGTGGCCGAGGTCTTCACCGACCCCACCTCGGGCGAGGTCGACTGGCCCGCGGTCGCGCGCGTGACGTCCGTCGTCCCCGCGCGCATCGGCGGTCTCGCCGACCGCGCGGGGCGGCCGGTCGCGGTGGGTGAACCCGCCACGTGGGCGGTCGTGGGGCCCGGGGACGGCGTCGTGCAGGGGCACGAGCAGCACACGCGCTCGGCCAACACCCCCTTCACGGGCCGCGCCGTGCGCCACCGCGTCGAGCTGACCGTGGTCGACGGCGTCGTCACGCACCGCGCCTAGTCGTCCACCCGGCGCGTCCGGCCCCGCTCCCGGGGCCGGACGCTCCGCGGGCGTCAGCCGTGCAGGTCGACGACGACGCCCGCCCCCTGCGCCAGCGCGGCCCGTGCCACGGTCCGCGCCGCGACCGCGTCCAGGCCGGCGAACCCGACGCTCTTGAAGACGCTCACCCGGCCCGGGACCCGCGCCGGCGCGCTCCCGTCGGCCACCGCGGACAGCTCCACGACGTCGGCGCGAGCGATCGCCCCGGACGCCAGCGGCGCCGCCAGGTCGCCCGCGCCGTCGAGGCCCCCGGCGAAGGTGTCCACGATGCGCACCCCGGCGCGCACCACGGTGGCCGGCTCGATCTCCGCCGACGCCGGGTCGTGGCTGCCGACCCCGCACACGAGCACCTCGGGGGCGAGGGCCTCGTCCGGCACCACCGGCAGGGCGGACGTCGTCGCCGCGACCACCACGTCGGCGCCCCTGACCCCTGCGCCGACGTCGGTGAGCGCCCGCCACGTGCGCTCGTCTGCGTCGGCCGTGGCGGGGACCGCCCACGCCGCGCACTCCGCCACGAGCGCGCGGGCGCGATCCTCGCGGCGCGCGACGATCCTGACCTCGCTCAGCCCGGGCAGCGCGTGCAGGAGCGCCTCGACGGTGGCACGGGCCTGGACGCCGGCACCGATGACGCACAGCACGCGCGCGTGCGCCGGGGCGTGCGACAGTGCGACCAGCGCGGTCATGGCGGCGGTCCTGCGGTCGGTGATGCAGGCGCCGTCCATCAGGACCTCCTGGCCCAGCTCGGGGTCGACCAGGAGGACGCTCGCGCTCGAGGAGGCCGGAGCTCCGTCCCGCCCCTCGAAGCGGTGCCACACCTTGACCGCGAACGCCTCCTGGGCCAGGACCGCCGGCATCACCAGCATCTCCCCGCCCACCTCGTGCGCCCCCAGCGCGGTGCGCGGCGGGGTCGTGTCACGTCCGCTGCGGTGCGCGAGGACGGCCTCGCGCACCCCGGCTAGCGCGGCCGAGGGCGGGTAGAGGCGGTCGACGACGGTGGCGGGCAGGACGATCACGGGGCCTCCGGGGCGGTGGTGCGGTGCGGGCGGGTGCAGGGTCGGTGCGGCGGGTGCGGGCGGGCGGGTGCGGTAGTGCTCGGCGGCGACTCACCACAGGGTCTGCCCGCCGTCGACCATCAGCGACCCGCCGACCACGAACGCGGCCTCCGGCGAGAGCAGGAACAGCACCGCGGCCGCCACCTCGGCGGGCTCGCCGTAGCGCCCCAGCGGGATCCGTGCGAGACGCTCGGTGCGGAACGGCTCCTCGTGGACGTAGTCGGCGTTCAGCCCGGTCGGCACCGTGCCAGGCGCCACGGCGTTCACGCGGACCCCGAGTGGCGCGAGCTCGAGCGCCATGACCCGCGTGAGCATCGCGATGCCGCCCTTCGAGGCGCAGTAGGCCGCCGAACCGGGGTGGGCCTGAACCTGTCGGGTGGAGGAGACGTTGACGATCGCCCCGCGGCCGCGCGCGGCCATGCCGGTCGCGACCCGCTGCCCCACCGTGAAGCAGCCCGTGAGATTGATGCCCACGACGTCCCCGAACTCGGCGGCCGTCGTCTGAAGGAACGGGCTCGTGCTGGTGATCCCGGCGTTGTTGACCAGGCCGGTCAGCGGCCCCAGCACCGCCTCGCTCTCGCGCACCGCGACATCGACGTCCGCGACGTCGCGCACGTCCAGGCGCCGCACCTGCAGCCGGTCCCCCGGGTGGCCGGCACCGAGCCGCGCGCGCACGGCTTCGACGTCGGCGCCGGGGCCGGTCATTGCGGCCACCCGCACGCCCGCCTCCAGGAGGGTCTGCACGACGGCGGTACCGAGCCCGCCGTCGGCCCCCGTCACGAGCACGACGGCGTCGGGTCCCAGCCGGCTCACGCGAGTGCGCCGACGCGCCGACCCTCACGCAGCAGCCCGCCGTAGCCGGGTATCGCCACGGACCTGCCCAACACGTCCAGGCAGCGCCACAGGATCGCCTGGTTGCTCGTAACCACGGGTTTGCCGAGCTCGTCCTCGAGCACCTGGATGGTCTCCATCGTGCGGAAGTTCGTGGCGGAGATCAGTACGCCCTCGCTGTCGGGGACGTCCGCCGCCCGAGCCATGCGGTAGGAGACCCACGACTCCTGGCGGTTGGTGTCGTACCACGTCCGGGGGTCGGCCGAGGCGACCGAGAAGTCGTGGTGGTGGGACGCCGCCGTCGCAATCCCGCGCTCCGCGAGCGAGGACTCCAGGAGCGCGCCGGACGCGGGGGCGTACGGGCTCACGACCGTCACGTGGGAGAGCCCGAGGTGGCGCACGGCGGCCACCATCGCGCCCGTCGCCGTGACGACCGGCGCCGTGCACCCGGCCGCCATCAGCTCCGAGAGCCGCTCGGGCGTGCCGCTGCCGCCGTTGAAGCTCGTCTCGGCGCAGCCGTAGACGACGACGTCGGCGGCCATCTCCTCGATGGCCGCAACGAGGTCGGTCGCCTGCGCCCGCATCGCGACGGGGTCGTCGGTGGTCAGGCGCAGCCCGTGGAAGCTGACGCCCGGGATGCCCAGCGCGTACAGCTCGGGTTCGATGACGGTGTTGTCCGCCGGCAGGACGAGCGCGATCCGGGCGCGCCAGCCGAACATCAGGCGCTCTCCGAACCGAGGTAGCCGGGGCGGGTCCAGCCCGCGGCGGCCAGGTCGGCGTCCAGCGACCAGCGTTCGGCTCCGACGATCCTGGGCGCCTCGTACATCCGCCGCTCCTCGCCGGTCGGCGCCGTCGCGTCGATCCCCATCTTGGCGCTCGTGCGCCCTGCGGGCGCCGAGGGGTCGAGCGTCGGGCTGTAGAGGTCGGGGACGATCACGACGTCGCGATCGGCCTGCATGCGCGTGTTGACCGCCCACTCCACCTTCTCGAGGTCGTGCACGTCGATGTCGTCGTCCACGACCGTGACGAGCTTGGCCCCGAGCGGCGCGGCGAGCAGCGCGAGCATGACGTTGCGGGGTTCGGACGGGTGCCGCTTGCGCATCGACACGACGACGTGGTGGCGCGTGGTCCCGCCGGCGGTCACGTTGACGTCCACGACCTCGGGGCACACGCGACGGGCCTCTCGCAGCGCCATCGCGCTGGCGGCGGGCTGCATCATCCAGTGGTTCTCCGTCATCGGGGTCCCCGTGAGGGTGTTCTGGTAGATCGCGCCGCGGCGGTGCGTGATGGCGGTGACGGTCATCACCGGTGCGGGCTTCGCCGCCGAGTACGTGCCGGGGTACTCCCCGAACGGCCCGTCCGGGACGAGCACCCCGGGTTCGATGCGCCCCTCGATGATCATCTCGGCGGTGGCCGGGACGTCGACGTCGATCGTGCGGCAGCGCACCATCGGCACCGGCGCCCCGCGCATGGCGCCCGCGACGGCGAACTCGTCGACCCCGTACGGGACCCGGGCCTGGGAGGCGATCTGGGTCGCGGGCTCGGCACCGATGACGACGGCGATCTCCGCAGCCTGGCCGCGCTCGTGCCAGCGGTCGATGATCGTGCGCAGGTGCCGGCCCGGGGGCGCGAAGACGGTCAGACCGTCCTCCCCGACGGGCAGCTGCCGATGGATCGAGACGTTGGAGACCCCGGTGTCGGGATCGCGCGCCACCTGCAGCCCGGCAGTGATGTAGCGCCCCGCGTCGAGCTCGTAGTGCCGCAGGATCGGCAGCGTGCCGACGGCGGTGCCCGGCAGCACGACCTCCTGGCACGGTGCCGGGCCCGACCACGGCTCGGGGTCGATTAGGCCGCGCTCGAGCTCGTCGGCGTGGCGCAGGAGCCACGCGTAGTCGCGGCCGAGGGCGAGGCCGACGCGGCGCGAAGCGCCGAAGAGGCCGGAGAGGCAGGAGAAGGGGCTGTCGCGCATGTGCTCGAACAGCAGCGCCGGACCCTCGAGGTCGGAGGAGCGGCGGGTCAGCGCGACCGCCTCGTACTCCCAGTCGACCTCGCGCTCGATGCGCAGCAGGTCGCCGCGGCGCTCGAGGTCGGACAGAAACTCTCGCAGGTCGTTCCAGGCCACGCGGCTCTCCCATCAGTTCCATCTGGCAGAATCCAGTTCCACCGAACGGTCCAACTGTCGCGGGGCCCGGGCGGGGTGTCAAGTGCTGACGGCCCCGGCACGGCGAGGCGGGGCGCCGGGGCGCCGGGGCCTGCAAGGTCCCGCCCCCGATCGACACAGACAGCACGACGGTCGCCCGACCGCGCCGACGAAGGAGCCCCCATGACGATCGCCCACACCCGACGCCGACTCGGCCCGGTCGCGCTCGTCCCGCTCACCGCAGCCCTCGCGCTGGCGGCGGCGTGCGCGGCCCCCGCCGCCGAGCCGCTCACCGCGGCGCCTGCCACACCCGCCAACACCGCGGCCGACATCGTCTACGCCGCTCCCGCGACCTTGATCCAGCAGGGCGACGGCGCTCCGATGGCCTGCTTCGGCTTGGTCCAGCAGTCCTATCCCCCGCAGTGCGGCGGCCCCGAGCTCGTGGGGCTGAGCTGGGAGGACGTGGCCGACGCCGAGACGGCAGCCGGCGTCACCTTCGGCAGCGGGTGGCTCTTGGGCACCTACGACGGCGAACGGTTCACGCTCACCGAGCCCGTCCTCACCGACGCTCCCCCGGGCTTCTCGCCGAGCGCCGAGTCCCTGGCGATCGAGCAGTCGGACCCGCTGTGCGACGACCCCTACCGGGGCGGTCGGGAGAACGCCTACCCCACCGAGACCTTCCCCGAGGGGGAGTCGCTGGGCGTGGAGGGAGGAGCGGCACTGTCCGCCCTCCAGGAGCGCGCCGACGCACTACCCGGGTACGTCGGCACGTTCGTGACCGACGGGTACTCCCAGATGAACCTGGTGCTCGCGGACGGGAGCGACGTCGAGGCCGCGCACACCAGCCTGCGCGAGGTCTGGGCGGGGTGGCTCTGCGTCGCCTCGCGGGACGTTCCGACCCAGGCCGAGGGGGTGGCGGCCTCCGACGCGCTGTCGGAGCGGAGCGACGGCCTGGACCTCATCCACTGGGGACCGGACGCCCTGGAGGGCCGGTTCACGGTCGGCGCCCTGCTGGCCGACGACGCCACGCTCGAGACCGTCCGCTCCGCCCTCGCCCCGTGGTACCCGGCCGACCGCATCGACGTCACACCGGCCCTGCGGCCCTTCGAGGCCCCCTAGCCGCGCCTCACGACGACACGGCCGCGGCCGCCGCCCCCACGTCCGACCCCACGACCCCCTTGAGCACCCCGGTCACCCAGTCGATGAGGGCGCCGTCGCGCTGCACCTCTCCCCCGATGCGCGCCGTCATGGGCGCGGGCACGAGGATCGTGCGGATCGCGGGCTTGAGGATCGCGCGCGGGTGGAGCCGCTTGAGCCGCAGCTGCGCCGAGTCGAGGAGGTCGACCGGGGCGAACCGGATGAACTGGCCCTGGATCGTCACGGCCGTCACCCCGACCGAGCGCGCGAGCGTGCGCAGCTCCGCGACGCGGAAGAGCAGCGCCACGCTCTCGGGGACCGGACCGTAGCGGTCGGTGAGCTCCTCGCGGACCGCCGCGACGTCGTCGGGCCCCGCCGCCGCGGCGATCTTCGTGTACGCCTCGAGCCGGAGCCGCTCGTGCGGCACGTACGAGTGCGGGATGTGCGCGTCGATCGGCAGCTCGATGGTGACGTCGGCGAGCTCCTCGACCTCCTCGCCGCGGTAGCGCATGACCGCCTCGGAGACCATGCGGATGTAGAGGTCGAACCCGACGCCCGCGATGTGGCCGGACTGCTCGCCGCCGAGCAGGTTGCCCGCCCCGCGGATCTCCAGGTCCTTCAGCGCCACGCGCATGCCGGCGCCGAGGTCGGTGTTGGCGGCGAGGGTCGCGAGCCGGTCGTGCGCCGTCTCGGTCAGCGGCTTCTCCGGCGGGTACAGCATGTAGGCGTAGGCCCGCTCTCGGCCGCGGCCCACGCGCCCGCGCAGCTGGTGCAGCTGGCTGAGGCCGAGCACGTCGGCCCGCTCGAGGATGAGCGTGTTGGCGTTGGAGATGTCCAGGCCCGTCTCGACGATCGTGGTGGACACGAGCACGTCGGAGCGCTTCTCCCAGAAGTCGAGGATCACCTGCTCGAGCTGGGCCTCGTTCATCTTCCCGTGCGCGACGGCGATGCGCGCCTCCGGGACCAGCTCCGCCAGGTGCGCCGCGGTCCGCTCGATCGACTCGACGCGGTTGTGCACGTAGAAGACCTGACCCTCGCGCAGCAGCTCGCGCCGGATCGCGGCGGTGATCTGCTTGTCCTCGTACGGCCCCACGAAGGTCAGCACCGGGTGGCGCTCCTCCGGCGGGGTCGCGAGCGTCGACATCTCGCGGATACCGGTGACGGCCATCTCGAGCGTGCGCGGGATCGGCGTGGCGCTCATCGCGAGCACGTCGACGTTCGTGCGCAGCTGCTTGAGCGTCTCCTTGTGCTCGACGCCGAAACGCTGCTCCTCGTCGATGATGACGAGGCCGAGGTCCTTGAAGCGCACCTCGCCGGTGATGAGGCGGTGGGTGCCGATGACGATGTCGACCTTCCCCTCGCTCACGCCCTCGCGCACGGCCTTCGCCTCCGCCGTCGTCTGGAACCGCGAGAGCCCGGCGACGGTCACGGGGAAGCCGGCGTAGCGCTCGGTGAAGGTCTGCAGGTGCTGCTGCACGAGCAGCGTGGTCGGCACGAGAACGGCGACCTGCTTGCCGTCCTGCACGGCCTTGAAGGCTGCCCGCACGGCGACCTCGGTCTTGCCGTAGCCGACGTCGCCGCAGATGAGGCGGTCCATCGGGACCGTCTTCTCCATGTCGGCCTTGACCTCGTCGATCGTGACGAGCTGGTCGGGCGTCTCGATGTAGGCGAACGCGTCCTCCAGCTCGCGCTGCCACGGCGTGTCCGGGCCGAACGCGTGGCCCTGCGTGGCCATGCGCGCCGAGTACAGGCGCACGAGCTCGCCGGCGATCTCCTTGACGGCCTTGCGAGCCCGGGTCTTGGTCGCGGCCCAGTCGCTCCCGCCCATCTTGGACAGCGACGGCGACTCGCCCCCGGTGTACCTCGTCACCTGGTCGAGGGCGTCAGTGGGCACGAAGAGCCGGTCGCCGGGCTGGCCCCGCTTGCTGCTCGCGTACTCGATTACCAGGTACTCGCGCGTGGTGGCGCTCTTCGCCCCGCCCACGGCGCGCTGCACCAGCTCGATGAAGCGCCCGACGCCGTGCTGCTCGTGGACCACGAAGTCGCCCGCGCGCAGCGCCAGCGGGTCGACGACGTTGCGACGGCGCGGCGCCAGCTTGCGCACGTCGCGCGTGCTGGCGCCCGCGCGGCCGGTGAGATCGGACTCGGTGAAGATCGCGAACCGCGCCGGCTCGGCGACGTAGCCGCGACCGATGACGGCGGTGGTGACGTGCACGACGCCGGGCTCGACCTCGCCGTCGACATCCGCCACCAGGCGCGAGGGGACGCCCGCGCCCGCGAGCTGCTCCGACAGCCGGCGCGCCGGCCCGGCGCCCTCGGTGACGAGCACGAGGCGCCAGCCCTGCCGCGTGAGATCGGCCAGGTCGGCGATGGCGCGCTCGACGTCGCCGCGGTAGCCCTCGACGTCGCGCGCGCCCAGGCGCAGCGTGGTGACGTCGTCGTCCGAGGCGCGTGCGCCGTCGCGATCCTCCGCCAGGCCCTCGGGGGCGTCGAGGTCGGAGGCGGCGAGCTCGGCGTCGGCCCCGAAGTGCGTGAGGCTCCACCAGCCGAGGCCGCGGCGCGCGGCGACGTCGCGCGCGTCCTCGATCGAG
Source organism: Litorihabitans aurantiacus (assembly GCF_030161595.1). Taxonomy (NCBI): domain Bacteria; kingdom Bacillati; phylum Actinomycetota; class Actinomycetes; order Micrococcales; family Beutenbergiaceae; genus Litorihabitans; species Litorihabitans aurantiacus. The sequence continues at coordinate 500,314 of NZ_BSUM01000001.1, read as the reverse complement.
GCGAAGCTCGCGGCCGAGAGGTCGAGCGGGACCGACCCGCCCGCGGCGGCCGAGGTCCACGCGGCGGCGAGGAACTCCTGCGTCGTGGAGACGAGGTCGTGGGCCCGACGGCGGATGCGCTCGGGGTCGGCCAGCACGAGGAGCGAGTCGGCGTCGACCAGCTCGAGGATCGGCACCATGCGGTCCACGAGCGCGGGGGTGAGGGACTCCATGCCCTCCACGGCGATGCCCTCGGCCATCTTCTCGAGCATGTCGGTGGCACCCGGGAGCGCGTCGCGCAGCTCGAGCGCGCGCTCGCGCACCTGTGGCGTGAGGAGGAGCTCGCGGCACGGCGGCGCCCAGAGCCCGTCGGGCGCGATCTCGAGGCTGCGCTGGTCGGCGACGGCGAACCAGCGGATCTCCTCGATCTCCTCCCCCAGAAGTCGAGGCGGAGCGGGTGGTCCTCGGTGGGCGGGAAGACGTCGAGGATCCCACCGCGCACGGCGAAGTCGCCGCGCTTCTCGACCATGTCCACACGCGTGTATGCCGCGGCCGTCAGCGCCTCGACGAGGTCCTCCATGCCCCGCGTCTCGCCCGCGCGGGCGCTGACGGGCTCGAGGTCGCCGAGGCCCTCCACGACGGGCTGCAGCAGGGCGCGCACCGGGACCACGAGGACGCGGATCGGGCCGGCCTGGGCGCGCGCGGCGCCGGTCAGGTCGTCGGCGGAGGCGCCGTCCGAGGTGGTGGCGGGCGCGTTGCCGACCTCGGGGTGCGCCAGGCGCCGCAGGACCGCGAGGCGGCGGGCGACGGTGTCGCTGCGCGGGCTGAGGCGCTCGTGCGGGAGCGTCTCCCAGGCGGGGAGCACCGCGACGTCGTCGGTCGGGAGGAAGGCGCGCAGGGCGCCGGCGAGCTCGTCGGCGTCCCGGCCGGTCGCCGTCACGACGACGAGTGGGCGCGAGCGACCACCCGCGCGCTCGGCCTCCCGCAGGGTGGCGAGCAGCGGTGCGCGCGCGCCCGCCGGCGCCACGATCTCGAGATCTCCCCCGGCGCCGACGGCGAGCAGCGCGGCGGGGACGGCGGGGTCCTCGGCGAGGATCGGCAGGGTGGCGGTGAGCTTCATCAACACTTCCTCATCGGGGCGTGCGGGCAGCACGACGGGCCCGCGGCACGCGGCCCGAGCGGGGCTCGGACGGGCGACACGGCGACCTGGACGAGTCTACGGACCGCCACCGACATCGCCGCGGTCGGGCGGTCGGTCGGGCTTTCCCGGGCGCTCCTGCCCGACGCGCTCATCCGCCGTCCGGCCCGACCTCCTCGCGCCCGCCGCGGGCCGCGAGCCGGAGCGCGCGCACGGACCTCTCGTGCTACTGCGCGCGGTGGCGTCCGTTCGCGGGAGACGGGTGCGGAGCCGCGACGACGTGGACCAGCCGCGCGTCCGGCGACAGGGTGAGGTGGCGCATGACGCCGTCGAGCGCGACGGTGCCGTAGGTGACCACGGTCTCGAGGGCCGGCAGCACCGCCAGGAGCTCGGCGAGCGCCCACCGCCCCTCCTCGACGTCCTGGCTCCGGGGTGCGCCGGTGATCGCCCACGGGATCAGGTTCCACCGCAGGTAGTCGGAGCGCCGCAACCCCGACTCGGCTCGGGCGGCCCGGAACGCCGCCGCGGTCGGACCCGGGTTGTCCTCGCTGCAGATCGCGTCGTCGCCGACCGCGACGGTCCCGGGGCCGGGTGACTGCATCAGGACGAGCACCCGGCTCGCGGTCCCCCCGGAGCGGGGGTCGACACCGGGGACGAACCGCCGGACCCCGCCCGGCCCGGTCCGCCACCGCTCGACCAGCGCGCCCAGCACCTCCAGGCCGGGGGCGTCCGCCCGGTGCTCGTCGGCGTTCACGCCGGGCGCGGGGGTGCGAGCAGGGTGCCGCGGACCACCGACCCGTGGAAGGTGCGGACGGCGACCGTGGCCCAGGCCGCGATGAGCCCGACGAAGAACACGACGGCCAGACCGGCGACCACCGTGAGCCCCGAGTGCAGCGCGAGCCCGTTGAGCCCGGTGACGCACGTCCCCACGGGAAAGGTGAACGACCACCACGTCAGGCTGAACGGCAGCCCGTCGCGCGCGGTCCGCGCCGTGATCGCGACGGCCAGGGCGGTCCACAGCAGCGCGAAGCCCAGGATCGCGAAGCCGGACACCAGCGCGAGGACCATCAGGGCGCGTGCGGTGCCGGCGTCGACCGCGCCGGGCGCGTTCGCGGCGAGGAGGTTGAGAGCGGTGATCGACTGCCCGAGCGGGCCGAGCACGATCCACAGCGTGGGGACCATGCCCGCGGGACCGATCTTGTGCTGGGTCAGCCGGTTCCAGATCAGGGTGATGACTACGAGCGAGGCCACGAGGCTGAGGCCGACGAGCGCGTAGCAGCCCCACAGCAGCGTCTCCCGCACCTGCCCCTCGGGGGCGTGGGGCAGCAGGAGCGCGCCCGTCGAGGCGGACACCATCGGCGGGACGACCGGCATCAGCCAGCCGCCGAACGCCGACTCCGGAGCGTTCTCGTGCCGCGTGAACGCGAGGTAGGTCACCGCGACGGCGGCGACCAGCCCGCCGATCGTGCCGATCGACCAGAGGACCAGGTCGACGGTCACGGCGGCGGGCAGCCCGATCCAGTCCCTGCCCAGCAGCAGCGCGCCTGCCCCGACCGTGAGGAGCGCCATCGGCGGGGCTCCGTAGAAGTGCGAGATGACCGGGTGCAGGTGGTGGCCGGCCGCCGTGCCGCGGAACAGCGTCCAGTGGAGCGCCGTCGCGACCGTCAGGGTGAGGAGCAGCGCGGCGGCCAGCGCCCAGACGACGGTGGCCGCGGCACGCAGACCCGGCAGCTGCAGGGGCAGCGACGCGGCGGCGACGGCGACGATGCCGGTCCCCATCACGGAGGCGAACCAGTTCGGGGTCAGGTTCGACACGATGTGCGCCGGTCGCTCGAGCTCGCGGAACAGCCGCGGCTGCGGTCGCTGCGCCGGGCCGGTTCGCACGGCGGGCGGGGCGGTCGGGACGGTGGTCATGACTCCATCGTGGGCGCCGCCGACCCCCGGCGCCACGGCTCTTCTCCTGTGGGGGCACAATGGTTGTTTGTGACCTCCCGACGACTCACCGACCGCGTCCTCGACCTCGACACCCTCGAGGTGCTCGACCGCGTCGCGGCGACCGGATCCCTCACCCGGGCGGCGTCGGAGCTGGGGATCACGCAGCAGGCGGTCTCGGCACGCGTCCGCGCCGCCGAGCGCGCGGTGGGGCAGCCGCTGGTGGACCGGTCCGTCACCGGCTCGGTGCCGACCGAGGCCGGACGGCTCGTCCTCGGCCTGGCGGGACCGCTGCTGGAGGCGTCGCGGCGCCTGGACGCCGGTGTGGCGGCGCTGCGCCGGCCCACAGGCTCGCTCGTGGTCGCTGCGTCTCAGACCGTCGCGGAGCTGCTCCTGCCGGGGTGGCTGCTCGAGTTCCGGCGCCGGGAGCCGGGCGTGGGCGTCCGGCTGGTCGCGGGCAACTCGGCCGCCGTCCTCGACCTCGTCCGCTCCGGGTCGGCCGATCTCGGCTTCACCGAGACCACCGACGCGGCGTCGGACCTCTCCTGCGTCGTCGTCGCGGAGGACGAGATGGCGGTCGTGGTCGCGCCCGGACACCCGTGGGCGGAGTCGGCCGGCATCGGTGCCGCCGAGCTGGCCGGGACGCCGCTGCTCGTGCGGGAGGAGGGGTCCGGGACACGCGCCACCGTCGAGGCGTGGCTGGCACGGTCCGGGCGGATCCTGGCCGAGCCTGCGGCCGTCCTCGAGACGACCGGCATCATCCGCGCGAGCGCGGCCGCCGGGATCGCACCGGCGGTGATGAGCATCCGCACGGTCACGTCCGACCTCGCGTCGGGAGCGCTCCTCCGCGTGCCGCTGGGCGGACCGCCGCTCGTGCGCCCGCTGCGGGCGGTCTGGGCGGGGCGCGCGGTTGCCGCGGCCTCGCGGTTCCTTGACGTCGCCCGCGAGCGCCCCTGATCCGCCGCGCCCCCGGCCGCGGTCAGTCCCTGGTGTTCCAGGTGTTCTGCGACGCGAGCAGGCCCTGCGTCACGACGTCGCCCACCGCGTCCGCCGCGAGCTGCAGCGTGACGCCCAGCTCCTCGCGCTGCGCCGTCGCGAAGTCGCTGAGCACGTAGTCGGCGGGGTCCTGGCGCCCCGGCGGGCGCCCGACGCCGACACGGAGCCGAGCGTAGTCGCGCGTGCCGATCGCGGAGCTGATCGAGCGCAGGCCGTTGTGGCCGCCCTCCCCGCCGCCGCGCTTGAGGCGGAGCTGGTGCTCGGGGATGTCGAGCTCGTCGTGCACCACGAGGAGGTTCTCGGGCTCGACGTCGTAGAACTGCATCAGCGCGGCCACCGGCCCGCCGGAGGTGTTCATGTACGTCGCGGGGCGCGCGAGGATGACGCGCGGCCCGGGGACCCCGCCGGGGAGCGTCCCGAGACGGCCGTCCAGCACCGCGGCGCGCGCCTTGTGCTGCGTGAAGGAGCCGCTCATCCGCGAGGCGAGCACGTCGAGCACCATGACTCCGACGTTGTGGCGGTTGCCCTCGTAGGTGCGGCCGGGGTTGCCCAGACCGATCACCAGCCACACGTCGCTGCTCACGGGTTGCTCCTCAGATGGTCGGCGGGGTGGTGGTCGGGCCGGTCAGACGCCGACGGCGCCCGGGCGGGTGCCCGGGCGCCGTCGCGATGTGGAGGGTGAGGCTCAGGCCTCGTCGGAGGACTCGTCGTCGGCCGCGGCCTCGTCGGCCTCGCCCTCGGCGTCCTCGTCGGCCTCGGGGAGCTCCTCCTCCAGGTGTGGCACCGAGACGACGACGACGGGCGTCTCGGGGTCGACCTCGGTGGTGACGCCCTCGGGCAGCGTGAGGTCGGAGACGCGCACGACCGTGCCGTCCTCCAGGCCCTCGACGGAGACGGTGATCTGCTCCGGGATCGCGGTGGCGAGCGCCTCGATCGCGATCGACTGCAGGTCGACGGAGTGGATCGTGCCAGGCGCGGACTCGCCCTCGGTCACGACGGAGACGTCGACGGCGACCTTCTCGCCGCGGCGGACCAGCAGCAGGTCGATGTGCTCGATGTCGTTGGCGACGACGTCCTTCTGCACGTCCTTGACCAGGGCGAGCTCGGAGCCGCCGTCGAAGCTCAGCTCGAGCAGGGCGTTCGAGGTGGTCTTGACGATGAGGAAGACCTCGTGCGACGGCAGCGAGAGGTGCACCGGGTCGGTGCCGTGGCCGTACAGGACGGCGGGGATCAGGCTGGCACGGCGCGCGCGACGGGCGGCGCCCTTGCCGAACTCGGTGCGGAGCTGGGCGTTGATGGCCTCGGCCATGGGGTTCCTCCTGGAGGACGGGTCTGACGGTTGCGGGCCGCCGGCGAGGAGTGTGGCCGCGTCCGAGCGCAGCAGGCCGCGGCTCCCTGAGGGAGCGGGCCGGCCGCGTCGATCACGGACCGAGGTCCCTCGCCGAGGCAACCCGAGGATGTTACCCGATCCACGGACCCGGGTCACGTTCGCGCGTCGCCCCCGTTCGCCGCGCCCGGACGGGCGAGGATGGTGCCGTGGACACCCCCAGCGAGACCGAGGACCTCGAGGCCGCGGCGGACTTCGAGTTCGAGCGCCGCTTCCTGGTCACCGACTTCCCGGCGCACCTGCGCGACGCCCCGACGCTCGTCGTGCAGTCCTACTACCTGGCCGACGCCGGGTACGCGCTGCGGGTGCGTGCGCAGGGGTCCGGCGTCGAGGCCGGGCTCGACGCCGGCTCGTCCCCGCTCGACGTCCTCGAGGCGCACCGGGACGCGCTCACGATGGGGTCGGTGACGGTGAAGGGTCCGTCGGTGGGCGGGACCCGCTACGAGTCGGAGCGACAGGTGGACCCGGGCGTCGCCGTCGAGATGATCCGCCGGGGCGGTGCCGCGATGGTGAAGACGCGCTACTCCGTCTGGGCCGGTGGCGACGGCTGGTCCGTGGACGTGTTCGGCGGCCCGAACGCGCCGCTCGTGGTCGCGGAGTGCGAGCGCTCGGGGCCGGTGACCGACCTCGAGATCCCCGCGTTCTGCGTCACCGAGCTGACCGACGACCTGCGGTTCTCCAACGAGTCGCTGGCCTCGCGCCCCTACGGCGAGTGGACGACCGCCTACCTCGCGGAGCTCGCGGCCACCGGTCCGGCGATGCGCGGGGACTTCGGGACGAACGCGCGGCTGCTGCCGGACTAGCCGGCGGCCGGGCGAGCGAGCGAGCGAGGCTGCGCCGTCGGGAACCTCTCGGGGAGGGTCAGGAAAGCTCTCGCGAAGGGAGGGCTCTCGTCAGGCGTTGCCGTCGAAGAGCGAGGTGACGCTGCCCTCGTCGAACACCTCGCGGATCGCGCGCGCCAGCAGCGGCGCGATCGAGAGCACGGTGAGGTTCTCGAACCGCTTCTCGTGCGGGATCGGCAGCGTGTCGGTGACGACGACCTCCTGCGCCCCGCACTCGGCGAGCCGGCGCGCGGCGGGGTCGGACAGCACGCCGTGCGTCGCCACGATCGTGACGTTGCGCGCGCCGTTCTCCTTGAGCACGCGCACAGCCTCGGCGATCGTGCCGCCGGTGTCGATGAGGTCGTCCACCAGCACGGCGTCGCGACCGGCGACGTCACCGACCACGCGGTTGGCGACGGCCTGGTTGGGCCGCGTGATGTCGCGCGTCTTGTGCACGAACGCGAGCGGGCAGCCGCCGAGCTTCGCGGCCCACTGCTCGGCCACGCGGATCCGGCCGGCGTCGGGCGAGACCACCACGACGTTGGACAGGTCGACGCGGGTGCGCACGTAGTCCACGAGGGTCGGCATCGCGAACAGGTGGTCCACCGGACCGTCGAAGAAGCCCTGCGTCTGCGCGGCGTGCAGGTCGACCGACATCAGGCGGTTCGCGCCGGCGGTGCGGAACAGGTCCGCCATGAGACGGGCCGAGATGGGCTCGCGGCCCTTGTGCTTCTTGTCCTGGCGCGCGTAGGGGTAGAACGGCATCACGGCGGTGATCTGCTTGACCGAGGCGCGCTTGAGCGCGTCGACCATGAGCAGGTGCTCCATGACCCACTGGTTCACGGGTGCCGTGTGGCTCTGCAGCACGAACGCGTCGGCGCCGCGCACGCTCTCGGCGAACCGCACGTAGATCTCGCCGGAGGCGAAGTCGTAGGCGGTGGTGGGGACGAGGTCGACCTCGAGCTCGGCCGCCACGCGCTCGGCGAGCTCGGGGTGCGCACGGCCCGAGATCAGGACGAGTCGTCGCTCGCCGTACGTCGTGATGCCGCTCATGCCCTGGTGCCCTTCGCCGTGCCGGATGGTGCTGATCGAGGTCGATCGGTGCTGCTGCGCGGCGACCCGGCGGGCCACCGCCGTGGTGCTAGTCCTGCTGGTCCTGCGGTTCGTGCTCGTCCGCCTCGCGGCCCTGCGTCGCGAGCGCCGCCTGCGCCGCGAGCGCCGAGCGGGAGCCGGGCCGGCGCCGCGTCACCCACCCGGTCACCGCGCGCAGCTGCCCGCGCTCGACGGCGAGGTCCCCGGGGGCGACGTCGCGCGTCACGGTCGAGCCCGCGGCGACGAACGCGCCGTCGCCGATCTCGACCGGGGCGACCAGCACGCTGTCGCTGCCGACGAACGCGCCCGCGCCCACGCGCGTGCGGCTCTTGGTCTCGCCGTCGTAGTTCGCGACGATGACGCCGGCGCCGACGTTCGCGCCGTCGCCGATCTCGGCGTCGCCGACGTAGGCGAGGTGCGGCACCTTCGCGCCCGCGCCGATGCTCGCGTTCTTGGTCTCGACGAAGCCACCGATCTTGCCACCCGCGCCGAGGTCGGTGCCGGGCCGGAGGTAGGAGTAGGGGCCGACGGTCGCGCCGTCGGCGATCCGCGCGCCGAGCACGTGGCTGCGCACGACGCTGACGTCGGCGCCGACGCTCGCGCCGTCGAGCGTCGTGTCCGGGCCGATGGTGCTGCCGGCGCCGACCGTCGTCGCACCGTGCAGCTGCACGCCGGGCAGGAGCGTGACGTCGCGGTCGAGCTGCACCTCGACGTCGATCCAGGTCGAGGCGGGGTCGACGACGGTGACGCCCTCGCGCATCCACGCGGTCACGGTGCGGCGGTTCAGCTCCGCGCCGAGGGTCGCGAGCTGCACGCGGTCGTTGACACCCTCGACGATGATCGGGTCGTCGGTCTCGATGGCGCGGACGGGACCGCGGGCCCGGGCGATCGCCAGGACGTCGGTGAGGTAGACCTCGCCCTGCGCGTTCGCCGTCGCACCGGCGGCCGGGTCCTGGAGCTGGACCAGCGCGTCGCGCAGCACGGCGACGTCGAAGGCGTAGACCGAGGTGTTGATCTCGTCGATGGCGCGCTCGTCGTCCGAGGCGTCGCGGTCCTCGACGATGCGCAGCACGGAACCGTCGGCGTCGCGCACGATGCGGCCGTAGCCCGCCGGGTCGGGCACGCGGGTGGTCAGGACCGTGACGGCGTTGCCGTCCGCGTCGTGCGCGGCGAGCATCTCGGCCAGCGTCCCCGCGTCGAGCAGCGGCACGTCACCGGCGAGGACGACGACGGCGCCGCTCACCTCCGGCTCGGCCGCGGCGTCCAGGGCCTCCAGGCCGTTCCAGGCAGCACGGCCCGTGCCCTTGATCTCGTCCTGATCCGCGACGACGACGCCCGGGTCGATCTGGAGGGCGTGGGCGCTCACGGCGTCGCGCTCGTGACGGACCACGACGGCGAGGCGCTGCGGCTGCAGCGCGCGGGCGGAGGCGAGCACGTGCCCCAGCAGGCTGCGGCCGCCGATGGCGTGCAGGACCTTGGGGGTGGCCGACCTCATCCGGGTGCCTTCGCCGGCAGCGAGCACGATGACGGCGGCGGGGCTCGGGTGGGTCACGAGCGGAGTCTCCCCTGGAGGACGGCAGGCGGGCGGGCCCACTCTAGCGCCGGGCGCGGGTGGGCGAGGACCACGTCCGGGACCGACGGGCCCCGGCTCCGCCCCCAGGATTCGAACCCGGACTGCACGGCACCAAAGGCCGGCGTGCTGCCGTTACACCAGGGCGGACCACGGCCGGCGCGCGGGCGCGGTCGCACCCTCGATTGTGCCGCATCGGCCCTCGCGCCCCACCGGTCACCCGTCCACGACGCGGAGCGGTGGCGCACGTGCCGTCGGTGGTGCGCGGCATGATGGAGGCGTGGAGATCGCACCCGACCCCGAGCTCGACCCGGCAGCGGCCGGGCTCCGGCCGCGACCCCGACGCGCCGCGCGCTCCCGCATGACGGCGCGCGAGCGGCGCGAGCAGCTGCTCGACGTCGGGCGCGCGCTGTTCGCCGAGCGCGGCTTCCAGGCCACGAGCGTCGAGGAGATCGCGGCGCGGGCGGACGTCTCCAAGCCCGTGGTCTACGAGCACTTCGGCGGCAAGGAGGGCATGTACGCGGTCATCGTCGACCGCGAGGTCGAGCGCCTCACCTCGGTGCTGACCACCGCGCTCGCCCCGACCCGGCACCCCAAGGTGATCGTGGAGTCGGCGGCGCTGGCGCTGCTGGACTACATCGAGTCGAACACCGACGGCTTCCGGATCCTCGTGCGCGACTCCCCCGTGGCGCAGGCGACGGGGACGTTCTCGTCGCTGATCGGCGACGTCGCGACGCAGGTGGAGCACCTGCTGGCCGACCAGTTCGCCTCGCGGGGCCTGTCGACCACGTCGGCGCCGATGTACGCACAGATGCTCGTCGGGATGATCGCGCTGACGGGTCAGTGGTGGCTCGAGGCGCGCTCCCCCGACAAGCGCGAGGTCGCGGCGCACCTGGTGAACCTCGCGTGGAACGGCCTGGGTCAGCTGCAGGCCGGGCCGTCGCTGCGCGACCGCTGAGTCATCGCGGAGATCGCGCCGCCGTCGAGAATCTCGACGTCGAGAAGTTAGGCTCGCCTGCATGAGCTCCCCGGGGCCGGCTCCCCTCACGCCGCAGGACGAGGTCGACCGCATCGTCCGCGCGTGGAGCGAGGAGCTGCCGACCCTCGACGTCGAACCCATGCACGTCTTCTCGCGCCTGCACCGCCTCGCCCGGCACATCCAGGACGTCCGGCGCGACGCGTTCGCCGAGCACGGCCTCGCCGTCTGGCAGTTCGACGTGCTGGCCGCGCTGCGCCGCGCCGGTGACCCCTACGAGCTCACCCCCGGCCGCCTGGTGACCGAGACGCGGGTCTCCTCGGGCACGATGACGAACCGCATCGACCGCCTGGTCGAGCGGGGGCTCGTCGCCCGCCGCGGATCACCGGGCGACCGGCGCATCGTGCTGGTGCGCCTCACGGAGGCGGGGTCGGCCGCCGTCGACGCCGCCGTCACCGACCTCGTCGCGCGCGAGCGCGCGCTGCTGGACGCGCTCGCGACCGGCGGCGCGCACCAGCTGGCCGCGCTCCTGCGCACCATGCTCGAACCGTTCGCCGGCACGCCCGTGCCCGACATCGCCGAGGAGTCCGAGTGACCACACCGCCGACTCCGTCAACCCCGCCGACCCCGTCCCTGCAGCCGCCCCTCGCGACCGCACCCACGCCGTCGCCGGCACTGGTCCTCGCCCTCGACGACGCGTCCCCGTCGCTCGACCCGACCGCGTGGCTCGCGCCCGGTGCCGTCGTCGCCGGGGCCGTCACGCTCGGCCCGGACGCGAGCCTCTGGTACGGCACGGTCCTGCGCGGCGACTGCGCCCCGATCACGGTGGGCGCGCGGACCAACCTGCAGGACGGCGTCGTCGTCCACGTCGACGACGACCATCCCACCGTGGTGGGCGAGGACGTGTCCGTGGGGCACCGCGCGGTGCTGCACGGCTGCGAGATCGGCGACTGCGCGCTGGTCGGGATGAGCGCGACCGTCATGTCCGGGGCGGTCGTGGGTGCGGGCGCGATGATCGCGGCCGGCGCGCTCGTGACGCCCGGAACGGTGATCCCGCCGGGCGTGCTGGCGGCCGGGGTGCCAGCGCGCGTGGTCCGCGACCTGACCGACGCCGAGCGCGCCCACCTCGTGCGCAACGCCGCGCACTACCTCGACCTGGCCGCGCAGCACCGGCGCGCGCTCGGGGACTGATCGGCCCCGCCGATAGGCTGGAGCCCTCATGGCTCACCTCCTCGGCGCCGAACAGCTGCGCCTGAAGTTCCCCAACCGCATCGTGCTCGACGGCGTCTCGCTCGGCCTGGCCGACGGCGACCGCGTCGGCCTCGTCGGCCGCAACGGCGACGGCAAGTCCTCCCTCATGAGGCTGCTCGCCGGCCGGACCGAACCCGACTCCGGGCGCGTCACCGTCCGCCGCGGCGTCACCGTCGGCATGCTCGACCAGACCGACGCCCTGCTCCCGGACGAGACCGTTGGCCACGCGATCGTCGGGGACGCGGAGGAGCACGAGTGGGCGCGCGACCCGCGCATCCGCGACGTCATCTCCGGCCTCGTCACGGACGTGCCCTGGGACTCCCCCATCGCCTCGCTCTCGGGCGGGCAGCGCCGTCGGACCGCGCTCGCCGCCCTCCTCGTGCGCGACCTCGACGTGCTGCTGCTCGACGAACCCACCAACCACCTCGACGTCGAGGGCGTGACGTGGCTCGCCGAGCACCTGCGGGCCCGGTTCGCGGGCGGGCAGGGTGCGTTCGCCGTCGTGACGCACGACCGGTGGTTCCTCGACGAGGTCACGACGACGACGTGGGAGGTGCACGACGGCGTCGTCGAACCGTTCGAGGGCGGGTACGCCGCCTACGTGCTCGCGCGCGTCGAGCGCGACCGGCAGGCCTCCGCGATCGCGGCCAAGCGCGCGAACCTCATGAAGAAGGAGCTGGCGTGGCTGCGGCGCGGCGCCCCGGCCCGCACCTCCAAGCCCAAGTTCCGCATCGACGCGGCCAACGCCCTCATCGCCGACGAGCCGCCCGTGCGCGACACCGTGGCCCTCACGCGGATGGCGACGTCCCGGCTGGGGCGCGACGTCGTCGAGCTGGACGCGGCGGGCGTGGCCTACGACGGCGGTCACGACGTGCTGCGCGACATCACCTGGCACCTCGGCCCGGGCGACCGGGTCGGGATCCTCGGCGGGAACGGGGCCGGGAAGTCCACGCTGCTCGGCCTCGTGACCGGCGACCTGGAGCCGACGTCCGGGCGGGTCAAGCGCGGGAAGACCGTGAAGGCGGCGTGGCTGTCGCAGGACCTGCACGAGCTGACCGACGTCGCGAACCAGCGCATCACCGACGTCATCGCGCCCTACCGGGTGGCGTTCACGTCCGCGTCGGGCGACGAGCTCACCCCGGGGCAGATCCTCGAGCGGCTCGGCTTCACCTCCGCCCACCTGGCCACCCCGGTGAAGGACCTCTCGGGCGGGCAGAAGCGGCGGCTGCAGCTCGTGCTGGTGCTCCTGGGCGAACCGAACGTGCTGGTGCTCGACGAGCCGACCAACGACATGGACACCGACATGCTCGCCGCGATGGAGGACCTCCTCGACGGCTGGCCCGGCACCCTGCTCGTCGTCTCGCACGACCGCTACCTGCTCGAGCGCGTCACCGACGACCAGTACGCGGTGCTTCCCGGGACGGACGGCGGGACGCTGCGCCACCTGCCCGGCGGGGTCGAGGAGTACCTCGCGCTGCGGGCGGCCGGCGTGGGGGCGCCCGCTCCGACGGCGGGGCGGGCGGCGTCCACCTCGGCCGGCTCGACCGGTCCGGCTGCCGCGCCCGCCGCGCCCGCCGCCTCGGGCGCCGAGCGCCACGCGGCCCGCAAGGAGCTCGCCTCGCTCGAGCGCCGGATGGAGAAGCGGTCGGCCGACGCGGCGAAGCTGCACGTCACGATGGCCGAGCACGACCCGTCGGACTACCCCGGCCTGGAGAAGCTCGCGGGCCAGCTCCGCGAGATCGAGGCCGAGGTGACCGAGCTCGAGGAGCGCTGGATGGAGCTCGCCTCCGACTGACCGCCTCTCACCCGAGCCGGCGCGCCACCAGCACGGTGTCGAGGATCTCGGCCTCCTGCCCGTCCGGGCCGGTGACGATGCGCGGGCGCGTCCCGGACTCCTCGACCAACCAGCCGTGGTCGGGCAGTCCGGCCGCCGCGAGCTCGCTCGCGGGCGTCGGCAGGTCATCGTGGGCGTGGCCCCAGTCGGGCACGCTGCCGTGCGCGACCACCACCAGGCGGCCGCCCCGCGCCACCGCGCCGGCCGCGCGCCGCAGCACGTCGTCACGCCCGAAGTCCTCGGTGTCCTGGAGGAACTGCGCGCTGACGAGGTCGTAACGCTCGGGTGCGCGCCAGGTGACGAGATCGGCCTCCACGAAGGTCACCGCGTCGGGGGCGAGGCCGCGCCGCTCCGCCGCGACGCGTGCCCGGGCGAGCGCCGTCGTCGAGACGTCGACGGCGGTGACGCGCCACCCGCGCTCGGCGAACCACAGCGCGTCGCCACCCTCGCCGCACCCGAGGTCCAGCACGGTGCCGGGCTCCCAGTCGGCGGCGACCGCGGCCAGCGAGACGTTCGGGCGGCCGCTCCAGCGCGGCTCCTGGCCCGGACCGTAGATCTCCTCCCAGCGCTCGTGACGCGTCCGGGCCCGTCGGGCGGCGCGTGCGGCCGCGACGTCGACCTGCACCAGGTCGGCGTTGAGCATCGCGGCCGCGGCGACGGCCTCACCCGTCACGATCGGCACCGACGCGCCGACGTTGGTGACGTTCCCGGCGGCGTAGACACCCGGCACGCTGGTGCGGCCCGTCGTGACGGCGGCGACCGGGCCCATCGGCCCGTCGTCCATCTCTACACCGAGCCGACGCAGGAGCTCGTCCTGCGCGCGGAAGGTGGCGCCGGTGAAGAGGAACTCGACCGAGTACGTCACGCCCCCGGCCACCACCCCCGTCACGGCGTCGTCGGTCACCTCCAGGCGCTCGACCGGGTCCGTCACGACGCGGACGCCGCGGGCCACGAAACCGTCCAGCGTCTCGGCGTCGACCTCACCCGCGAGGTGGCTGAAGAACGTGACGTCCTCGCTCCACTGCCGGATCAGCGTGGCGTGGTGCAGACCCCACGGCCCGCTCGCGACGACGCCCAGGGCGCGACCGGCGACCTCGGCACCGTGGCAGTATGGGCATCCGACCGCGTCCCGGCCCCAGCGCTCCGCCAGGCCGGGGACGTCGGGCAGCTCGTCCACCAGGCCGGTGGTGACCAGGACGCTGCGCGCACGCAGGGTCTCGCCCTCCGCCGTCGTGAGGGTGTGGAGGCCGTCGGAGTCACGTGCGGTCAGGTCGGTGACGACGGCGGCGCGCACCACTCCCCGTAGCTCTCGACCTCGGCGCGGCCGCGGCGCAGGAGCTCGAGCGGCGGCAGCCCGTCGTGGCCGAGCACGCCGTGCATGTGCTCGGCGACGGCGTTGCGCGGCCGACCGCCGTCGAGCACGAGGGTGCGGCGCTGCGCCCGCGCGAGGGTCAGCGCCCCGCTCAGGCCCGCGGCACCGCCGCCGATCACGATGACGTCCCAGATGTCTGCACGGTTCTCGCTCATGGCACCCAGCCTGCGTGGCAGACTGGCGCCATGGCAAACGTTCTTGCACTATCGGCAAGGAGGGCCTGATGGCCGACCCGCGCATCGACGAGATCGGACCCCGGCTGCGGTCCGCGCGACGGCGTGCCGGGCTCACGCTCGAGACGCTGGCCGAGCGCGCCGGCGTCTCGCCGAGCACGCTGTCGCGCCTGGAGAGCGGGAAGCGCCAGGCGAACCTCGAGCTCCTGCTGCCGCTCGCGCGCGAGCTGCGGCTGGGTCTGGACGAGCTGGTACCGCCCGCCGTCCCCGACCCGCGGGTGCGCCGCCGGCCGCAGACCCACCGCGGCATCACGATGGTCCCGCTCGCGCCCGAGGGCTCGCCCGTGCAGACGGTGCGCATCACCTACGACCCCGGTGGCGAGCTGCCGCGGCAGCGCACGCACGACGGCTACGAGTGGCTGTACGTCATCAGCGGCCGGCTGCGGCTGCGGCTGGCCGAGCACGACCTGGTGCTCGAGCCCGGCGAGGCGGCCGAGTTCGACACCCGCACCCCGCACGCGCTCAGCTGCCACGGGGACGAGCCGTGCGTCCTGGTCGCGATCTTCAACGCCGACGGCGAGCGCATCCACACCCGCGCGGCGCCGTCGCGGCGTGGGGCGTCGGCCGGAGCGGCGTCGGGCGGAGCGGCGTCGGGTGGTGCGGCGTCGGGCGGAGCGGCGTCGGGTGGTGCGGCGTCGGGCGGAGCGGCGTCGGACGGCTGAGCACGCGCGTGATCCGACGGCAGACCCCTCGCTCACAGCGGCTGACCCCTCGCTGTGAGCGGCTGACCCCTCGCTGTGAGCGGCTGAGTGCGGCCTGGTCGTACCGCACCGCGGCGAGTCCGCGGCGACACGCCGCACGACGGCAACCTCAGCCGCCCTCCGCGAGACCCAGCCGCTCACAGCGAGGGACTTGGGCGCCGCGGCCCTCGACCGGGACGGCACGCCTCGCCCACGACGGCACACCTCTCGCCTACGACGGCACGCCCCTCGCCAGCCACGGCAGAGTCCTCGCCCGCGACGGCGTTGCCCTCGCTCACGACGGCGTTGCCCTCGTCCACGACGTCGAGATGCGGTCGGGACCCGCTGGACGCGGCGTGTCCCCTGAGACACGCCGTCCGAGTCACGGAACGCCGTCGCCAGCGAGGGCTTCGCCGTCACCAGCGAGGGCACCGGCCGCGCTTACCCCCGCCCGGCCGCCGCGATCGCCGCGAAGTCGGTGACCTCGAGCCGCTCCCCGCGCAGCGTCGGGTCGACCCCCGCGGCCCGCAGCACCTCCTCGGCCCGCACGGGCGACCCCGCCCACCCGGCGAGCGCGGCCCGCAGCGTCTTGCGCCGCTGCGCGAACGCCGCGTCGATCACCGCGAACGTCTCCTCGCGCGTCGCCTCCCCCGCCGGCGGGTCGCGCCGCACCAGCCGCACGAGTGCGGAGTCGACGTTCGGCGTCGGCCAGAAGACGTTGCGCCCCACCGACCCCGCACGCGACGCCTGCGCGTACCAGGCCGCCTTGACCGACGGGATCCCGTACGTCTTCGACCCCGACGGCGCCGCGATCCGGTCGGCCACCTCGGCCTGCACCATCACGAGCACCTCGGCGAGGTGGTCGAACCGCTCGAGCATCGTCAGCAGCACGGGCACGGCCACGTTGTAGGGCAGGTTCGCCACCAGACGCGTCGCGGGCCGCCCGCCGGGGGCCGGCAGCTCGGTCACGTCCATCGCGTCGGAGCGCACCACCGTGAGCCGGTCGGCGACCTCGGGCGCGTGCGCGGCCACCGTGCCGGGCAGCTTCTCGGCCAGCGGTGGATCGATCTCGACGGCGACGACGTGCGCCCCCGCCTCAAGCAGCCCCAGGGTCAGCGACCCCAGCCCCGGGCCCACCTCGACCACCACGTCGCCCGGCTGCACACCGGCCACGCGCACGATGCGCCGCACCGTGCCGGGGTCGGTCACGAAGTTCTGCCCCAGCGTCTTGGTGGGTCGCACACCGGTCAGCCCGAGCAGGTCGCGCACGTGCGCCGTCGTCAGGAGCTGGACGGCCGGAGTGGCGGTGGCATCGGCGGTGTCGGTGGTGTCGGGAGCACCGGGGGCGTCGGGAACGGTCACCGCCCGAGCCTAACGAGGAGGGCGGATGCACGACGGCGGGGCCCACCCCCGAGGGTGGGCCCCGCCGTCGTGAGGCGTCGCGGGCGTGTCAGCGCAGACCCAGCTTGCGGGCGCACGCGGGCCACTGGCCCCAGCCCGAGCGAGCCTGGAGCGCCTGGGCGCGTTCGGTCTGCTCGGCCGGCGAAGCGTCGGACGGGAGGCCCGAGCCGCCCACCGACTGCCAGGTCGACACCGTGAACTGATAGAGCCCGTGGTACTTGCCGTTGGAGCTGATGATGCTCGGGTTCCCGCCGGACTCGCACTGCGCGAGCTTGCCCCACACGTCGCCCGACGGCGCGGCGGGCGCCGGCTCGGGCTCAGGGGCCGGGGCCGCCTCGCCGCCGCCGGACGAGGTCGAGCCACCTCCCGAGGAGCCGGAGGACGACGGCGCCGAGCTGCGCGCCGGCGCGGGCGCCGGAACGGGCTTCGGCTTCGGCTTCGTCCCGATCGCCGTGACCTGCTCGACCATCTCGACGGTGACGCCCTCGCTCGTGAGGTCCGCCGCGACCTCGACGCCGTCACGCGTGGTGACGGAGTAGCGCCTCTCGATGTTGCCGTCCACACCCTCGGTCACGACGGCGGTGCGTCCGACCAGCAGAGTGGCGTCGTCCTCCTCGCGCGAGGTGAAGGGCACCGCCTCGTTCTCGACGCGCTCGGACACGACCACGCGCACGATGGTGACGACGGAGGTCCCGTCGGGCTCGCTCGTCACCGTGATCTCGTCGAGGTCGGCCAGGGTGAGGCCGAGGTTCTCGAGCGCCTGGGCGAGGGTGGTGCCGGGCTCGAGCTCGAGCTCCTGCGTGCCGCCGTCGACCGTCAGCGACGTGCGCTCGCTGAGCGGCAGGTCCATCTCGCTGCGGCCGGTGGAGCGCGAGACGGCCATCTGCACGTCGCGCCCCTCGAGCCCGAACGCGGCGAGCGCGGCGCCGGCGTCGTCCGCCGTCGTCCACAGCACGTCGTCCTCACCGTCGACGACGATGTTGACCGGCGCCGCCCGCAGCACCGTCACGTTCTCGCCCTGGCGGAGCGGCGAGTCGAGCGACGGCGAGACCTCGTCGTGCTCGCCCAGCTCGACGCCGTTCTCCTCGAGGAATCCCGCGACGCTGCCGCGGAACGAGCTCGAGGCGACGACGTCGCCGTCGACGTCGAGCTCGACGACCTTGTGCGCGTGGGCCGTGACCGCGCCACCCGCGCCGACGACGGCGACCAGCGCGGCGGCCGCCGCACCGATCAGGAGGCGACGGCGACGTCGGAGAGCCGGGGCGGTGGCCGCCTCACCGGCGGGGGCGGACTGCTCGGGGACGTCGGTGTCGGCGGTCGGGATCTCGGGCACGGCGGGGTCGGACATGGGGCTCCAGAGCTGGCGCGGTCCGGCGTCGCGGCGGTCCGAGGGTGCGGGACGGGAAGGCGACGGCGCGGCTGACGGGGCGACGCGTTCAGCGGCCCGCCGGTCACCGTAATCGAAACGTTATCTCCGGTCGAGCCCGGGTGAGTCGCTTCACAGGCGGTGCGTGCATGCTGGGCCGCACCTCACGGCACCCGAACGGCGCGCACGCGGTGTCGGCTCAGTACCAGTTCTTGCGCTTGGAGTGATCCCACGCGCCGCACGGCGTGCCGTAGCGACCGTCGATGTAGTTCAGGCCCCAGGTGATCTGGGTCGCCGGGTTCGTGCGCCAGTCAGCACCGGCCGACGCCATCTTGCTGCCGGGGAGCGACTGCGGGATGCCGTAGGCGCTGGAGCTGGGGTTCTGCGCCGTGTGGTTCCAGTTGCTCTCCTTCTGCCACAGCTGGTCGAGGCAGGACCACTGGTCCTCCCCCAGCCGCGGGCGAGCACCATGTCCTTCGCGATGGCGCGGCTCGTTCCCGGGTCCACCGGGGTGACGGGCGCGGCGGGTGCCGCCGAACCGCCCGAGCCACCGGTGGTCGACGGGGCCGCGGTGGCGGCCGGGGCCGGCCGTCGCGTGCCCACCTCGACGATCTCGGTGACGACGTCGGAGGTGCGCGCGCTCATCATCGTGGTGCGCGAGACCTCGACGCCGTCGACGAGGCGGACCTGCGCGGTCACGGTCTCGCTGCCGTCGACGCCCTCCTGGACGACACGGGTCTCACCTTCGAGCAGCGAGCTCGTCCGGCGTTCCTCCGTCTCGTGCTCCGTGACGACCTCGTCGGTCACGAACTGCGTCGAGACGCGGCCGACGCGGACCTCGGCACCCGGCTGCGGCGCCGACGCGAGGTCGACCGACACCTCGTCGTCCCAGCCGATCACGACGCCGGCGCCCTCGAGCGCCTCGGCGAGCGTGGCGGCGGCGCTGGTGATCTCGGTGGACTCGCCGTCGACGACGACGGTGAAGGTCACGCCGTCCGCGAGCGCCGTGCGCGCCTGCGAGCGGGAGGCGGGGGCGATGTGCTGCAGCTGGCCGGAGGCGTCCGCCACCAGCGGGGCGTCGGCGCTGAGAGCACCCACGGGCAGGTCGGCCGGGGCGGACTCGGCGACCCCCGCCACCTCGGGGTTCGCGGCGAGCGCGGCCTCCTCAGCCTCGGCGCGCTCCGCCAGCTGGGACACGACCACGGTGCCGGTCCCCGCCACGAGTGCCGCCAGGACGACCGTGTGGAGCCCGATCCGGACTCCGCGTCGTGCTGTGCTCACCACTTGCCTGGCTCCTCCACGTCAGATGTCAGGTCCGTGCGCGGCGCGGGTCACGTCACCCTCCGGCGCACCCCGCGACGATAACGGAACGGTCACGGCCGTGCGAGCCCGAGCGGCGTGGCGTGGACGACACGCCCGCACACCGAACGTTCCGCACGCGTGGGGACAGCGCTCACCAGGGCCCGTACAGCTCCACCGCCGTCGCCGTCGTCACCCGGGCGACCTCCGCCACGTCCTCCCCGCGCACGCGCGCCACCTCGCGCGCGGTGTGCGGGAGCAGGTACGGCCCGTTCGGGCGGCCCCGGAACGGGTGCGGCGTCAGGTACGGCGCGTCGGTCTCGAGCAGCAGGCGCGAGAGCGGGACGGCGCGCACGGCCTCCCGCCCGGCGTCGTTCGCCCGGAACGTGACCGGACCGGCGATCGAGAGGTACCAGCCCTGCTCGGCGCACATGCGGGCCATCGCGGCGTCGCCGGAGAAGCAGTGGAAGACGGTCACCTCGGGGGCGCCGTCGGCCAGCAGGATCTCGATGACCTCGGCGTGGGCCTCGCGGTCGTGGATCTGCAGCGGCAGGCCCAGCTCCTTGGCGAGGGCGACGTGCGCGCGGAACGAGGCGCGCTGCACCTCGCGCGCCCGCTCCCCGCCGCGGAAGAAGTCCAGCCCCGTCTCGCCGACGGCGCGCGTGCGCTCCTGCCGCGCCGCGCGCACGACGGCGTCGATCGCGTCGTCCAGCGACGTCGCGTGGCGGGGTTGCGGATCGGGGTCGAGCCCGTCGGGCGCGATCTCGCGGACCCCCGCGTGGAGCACGGCCTCGTTCGGGTGGATCGCGACGGCAAGCAGCACCTCCGGCTGCGTGCGCGCGAGCTCGAGGCCGGGCTCGATCGCGTCGAGGTCGCACGCGACCTGCACGAGGCGGGTGACGCCCGCGGCGCGTGCCCACGCGATCTCCTGCTCCGCCGTCGGGACCTGCTCGCCCGCGGGGAGGACGTCGATCGCGCTGCCGAGGTGCGTGTGGTTGTCGACCAGCAGGACCCCCTCGCCCAGGGGATCCGGGGCGGGCGGCCAGCCCCTCTCGCGCGTGCGACCCACGGCGCCGCTCAGCCCTGCAGCCGCTCGACCTCGGCCTCGATGGCCTCGTCGGTCAGCTTCGTGAAGACGGGCGCCGGCTTCGGGACGGTGGTCCCGGGGACGACGGCCTCGCTGCGCCAGGCGGCGAGGTCGGTCCCGAGGCGGTAGTCGCCGGTGATGACCGGGTAGTGGCGGCTGTCGTCGTCGAGGTCGGTGACCTCCTCCAGGCGCGGCATGGGCGCGAGGCGACCGGTGCCGCCGAACGCCTCGTGCACGGCCTGCGAGCTGTGCGGCAGGACCGGGGAGAGCAGGACGGAGCAGTCCGCGACGGCCTGGACGCACGTGTGCAGCACGGTCGCGAGGCGGTCGCGGTTCTCCTCACCCTTGAGCGTCCACGGCTGCTGGGCGGACACGTAGCGGTTGACCTCGCCCACCACGCGCATCGCCTCGCCCACACCGGCGCGCAGGCGCTGCGTGCCGAGGAGGTCGCCGACGGCGTCGAAGCCGGCCGCCGTCGTGGCGAGCAGGGCGCGGTCGTCCTCGGTGGGCGCGACCGGGGCCGGGACCTCGCCGAAGTTCTTGTGCACGAGGGTCGCGGTGCGGTTGACCAGGTTGCCCCAGCCGGCCACCAGCTCGTCGTTGGTGCGGCGCTGGAACTCGGGCCAGGTGAACTCGGAGTCGCTCGTCTCCGGGCCGGCGGCCGCGATGAAGTAGCGCAGCGCGTCGGGCTGGAACCGCGCGAGCATGTCGCGCACGAGGATGACGTTGCCGCGGCTGGTGGAGAACTGCGCGCCGCCCACGTTGAGGTACTCGCTCGAGACGACCTCGGTCGGCAGGTTGAGCTCGCCGAAGAAGCCCGGCTCGCCGCCCCGCGCGCCCTTCCCGGCGTAGGCCAGCAGCTCTGCGGGCCAGATCTGGGAGTGGAAGGTGATGTTGTCCTTGCCCATGAAGTAGTACGACCGCGCCTGGGGATCGTTCCACCAGGCGCGCCACGCCTCGGCCCCGGACGCATCCATGCGGCCGTCGCCGCCCGCCGCGAGGTCCTGGCGCCGCGCCCACTCGATGCTCGCGCTGAGGTAGCCGACGACGGCGTCGAACCACACGTACAGGCGCTTGTTCGGGTTGTCGCTCCACCCGTCCAGCGGCACCGGGATGCCCCAGTCGATGTCGCGCGTCATGGCGCGCGGGCGGACGTCCTTGAGCAGGTTCTGGCTGAAGTTCAACACGTTCGGCCGCCAGGCGGTGCGCGTGCCGAGCCAGGACGCGATGGCGTCCGCGAGCGCCGGGAGGTCGAGGAAGAAGTGCTCGGTCTCGACGAACTGCGGCACCTCGCCGTTGATGCGGCTGCGGGGGTTCTTCAGCTCGCTCGCGTCGAGCTGGTTGCCGCAGTTGTCGCACTGGTCGCCGCGCGCGCCGTCGTAGCCGCAGATCGGGCAGGTGCCCTCGATGTAGCGGTCCGGGAGGGTGCGGCCGGTGCTCGGGGAGATCGCGCCGCTCGTGGTCTGCTCGACCATGTAGCCGTTGGCGTGCACCTGGCGGAAGAGCTCCTGCGCCACGCGGTAGTGGTTGCGCGTGGTGGTGCGGGTGAACAGGTCGTAGGTGAGCCCGAGCTGCGTGAGGTCCTCGGCGATGACGCGGTTGTAGCGGTCCGCGAGGTCCTGGGGCGAGACGCCGGTCTGCTCGGCCTGCACGAGGATCGGGGTGCCGTGCTCGTCGGTGCCGGAGACCATCAGCACGTCGTTGCCCGCCATGCGCTGGTAGCGGCTGAACACGTCGGAGGGGACGCCGAATCCGGCGACGTGGCCGATGTGCCGCGGGCCGTTGGCGTAGGGCCAGGCGACGGCGGAGAGGATGTGACTCACGGGGAGCGAGTCTAGTTGGGCGGGTGGGTGGGTCGCGGCGGTGTCCCGTCGTGAGGTGCGGGCGTCCCGTCGTGAGGTCTCATGCAGCTCCTCGGCATCCCCTGTCGGCGAACACCCTGGTCAGAGCCGGGGTGGTCGCGGGCAGTCGTCGCCACACCTCACGACGGGACGGCGACACCTCACGACGGGACGCCCCGCTCCGTACCCATCGCCTGACGCGCCCGCGGGCTCGACCGGTTCAGGCCCTTCCTGGCGAGGGCGCGGAGCTGGTCGACCACCTCCTCCGGAACCGTCGGCAGCGGCTGGTGCGGTCGCTCGCGCAGCGCAGCGACGTGCCCCAGCACCTCGGAAACCACGGCCGCCGGATCGGCGTCCTCGAACGCGAACCGCAGCACCACGAGACCGAGCCGGGCCGCCGCCCGGTCGCGCCGCCGATCGGTGCGGTACTGACGGCGATCGCCGTGGTAGGCGAACCCGTCGATCTCGACGACGACGCACCCCTCGACCAGGAGGTCGACCTCGCCGACGCCCGGCACCCTGGCCCCGGCGACCACGTGCAGCCCCGCCGCGCGCAGCGCGAGCCGGACACGTGTCTCGACGGCGGACCGGCTGGCGAGGTCCACATCGGTCGCGAGGTCCGCCGCGAGACCCGCACGCACCGTCGCCACCCGGACGAGGATCTCCTCGAGGAACACGTGCCCGCGCGGTCTCGCCACCGCCTCGAGGGTCGAGAGCGCCTCCACGTAGCGCAGGCACAGCACCGCCCTGACCAGCGCGTCCGGCAGCGGTTGCACGTGCGCACCACCGTCGTCAGCGACCCGCTCGAAGTGCCGGACCGCACCTGCCCGGGCTCGTCCGCCGTGGTGCGGGGCGACCGCGTAGTGGAGAACCGAGGCGTCACCGGGGACGTCGCACCCGTGGCTGCGGAGCGCGGAGACGCAGGCGAGCCGGCCGCCGAGCGCCACCGCTCGGGTCGCCTGCGGGTCTGCCCCGGGAAGGGCGTACCACCCGCGCGCCGGCGACCTGAGCTCGCCACGGTCGATCAGGGACCGCAGCTGCCGCTTCGTCAGCCCGAGCTCGCTGCCGCGCGCGAGGCCGTGACGTCGACGGAGCGTCGTGAGGTGGCGCATCACCCCAGCGTGGCAGTGCCGGGCGCCGTGCCCGACCGCCTGTGGACAACCGGCGCCCGCCGGCCGACCCCGGATCAGTAGGTCACGCGCAGCAGCCGGTCGTCGTCCGGCCCCGGGTCGCCGCGGCCGTCTGTCGCGTTCGTCAGCACCCACAGCTCGCGCTCCCCCGCGGCCACGACCGCGCGCAGCCGCCCGAGCTCGCCGGTGAGGAAGTCGCGCACCTCAGGCTCGCCCGAGCCACCCGACCCCTCCGAATCCTCCGTGCTCACCAGCCAGAGCCGCTGGCCCCGCAGACCCGCGAGCCACACGCCCGACGGCGTCACGGCCAGCCCGCTCGGGCTCGCCACGTCCGTGGCCCACGTCGCGACCGGAGCCACGACCTCGTCCGGCACCGGACCGCCGCCGGCGACCTCGTCCCCCTCCACCAGGGGCCAGCCGTAGTTCCCGCCCGCCTCGATGCGGTTGAGCTCGTCGAGCGCGTTCTGCCCGAACTCGCTGGCGTACATCGTCCCGTCCGGCGACCACCCGATGCCCTGCACGTTGCGGTGCCCCAGCGAGAACACGCGCGATCCCTTGACCGGGTTGCCCGGTGCGGGCTCCCCCGTCGGCGTCACCCGGAGGATCTTGCCCGCGAGCGAGTCGGCGTCCTGGGCGAGCTCGGTCTGGTCGGCGTCCCCGGTGGCGACGTACAGCATCCCGTCGGGACCGAACCCGACCTGCCCGCCGTTGTGGGTCCGCGCACGCGGGATCCCGTCGACCACCACCGTCAGCGGACCCAGCTCCGTCCCGTCCAGCGTCCCGCGCAGCACGGCGTTGTCCTCGGCACCGGTCCGGTAGATCACGACATCGAGGGCGTCGGCGCCCGACGCCCCCGCCTCCCCCGGCACCGCGGCCACGCCGAGCAGCCCGCCCTCGCCGTCCGGCACGGTCTCGTCGACGAGCTGCTGCGCCCCGTCGCCCGTCACGTCCCGCACCTCACCGGTCGGCGTCACGACGACGACGCGCGCCTCGTCCCGCAGCGTCACCAGCGCGCTCCCGTCGGGGAGGCGGGCGAGCCCCCACGGGGCCGGGAGCCCCGTCGCGAGGGTGCTCGCGACCGCGACCTCGGTGACCGGGTCGATGGTGCCGTCGGACGTGCCGCCGGTGCTGGGCGCCGTCGCGTCGTCCGAGCCCGCAGTGCCCGAGCCCGCACCGGGCGACGACGTCGCGGTCGACGGCGAGGAGGTGCCACCCTCACCCGGTTCGACGGTCTCGTCCGCCCCGCCCGGGCTGCACGCGCCCACCGCCCCGACGGCGACGGCCACCGAGGCGACGAGG
This sequence comes from Litorihabitans aurantiacus, assembly GCF_030161595.1. Classification (NCBI taxonomy): domain Bacteria; kingdom Bacillati; phylum Actinomycetota; class Actinomycetes; order Micrococcales; family Beutenbergiaceae; genus Litorihabitans; species Litorihabitans aurantiacus. Next base: position 475,630 of record NZ_BSUM01000001.1, on the reverse strand, counting down.
ACTCTCAGCGAAGCGGCGGGGCGTCTGCTCATCCCCCATGGTCACCCGAGGGGCGCGCGAGCACCAGCAGTCCGAGCACCAGCAGTCCGAGCACCAGCAGTCCGAGCACCAGCAGTCCGAGCACCCGCGGTCCGAGCACCCGCAGCGAAGCCGAGCCCGAGCGACGCGACGCTCGCGCGCCCACCTCAGGTCGTGAACACCTGGATCTCGAGCACGAGACGCCCGTCCTCGGTCCGGGTGGTCACCGACCGGTGCACGCCGTCGTCGTCCGGCACGCCCGCCCAGTCGTCCCCGCTCGCGACCGTCGGGTCCTCGGCGCCCTCGGGCAGCCCCAGGGTCGCCTCGAGGTGCCAGTCCTGGAAGCTCGTGTAGCGGGAGTCGACGACCTCGGTCCCCTCGGGGAGGTCGAGCCCGCTGATGTCCTCGATCTGCTCGAGCGGCAGGTCCGTGCAGCCGTCGCGCTCGCACGTGGCGTCGGTCTCCGTCTCGTCCGGCCCGCCACCGCACGCGGTCGCCCCGCCCACGACCAGGAGGGCCGCGAGCGCCACACCCGCCAGGCTTCGCCGTCGACCTCGCACTCGTACCCTCACCCGGACATCATCGCCGCACGCACCCCGAGACCGCACGTCGAACGTCGCGCGCCCTCACCCCTGCAGCCGCGTCAGCCCCCGCTTGATCGACCGCGTCGCCTGCCCGATCCGGTGCTCGTTCTCGATGAGCGCGAACCGCACGAACTGATCGCCCCCGGCGCCGAACCCCACCCCCGGGGACACCGCGACGTCGCACTCCCGCACCAGGTGCGTCGCGAACTCGATCGACCCCATCTCCGCGTAGGGCTCCGGGATCCGCGCCCACGCGAACATCGTCCCGCGCGGTCGGTGGATCTCCCAGCCCGCCCGCGCGAGCCCGTCCACCAGCGCGTTGCGCCGCGACTCGTAGATGCCCGAGAGCTCGGCCGGGTAGTCGTGCGCCTCGTTCAGCGTCACGGTCGCCGCGATCTGGATCGGCTGGAACGTGCCGTAGTCGAGGTAGCTCTTCAGCTGCGTCAGCGCTGCGATCACGTCGGTGCGGCCGACCATGAACGCCACCCGCCAGCCCGCCATGGAGTAGGACTTCGTCAGCGAGTACAGCTCGACCGCGACCTCCTTGGCCCCCTCGCACTGCATGATCGACGGCGGCTGCCACCCGTCGAAGCACATGTCGGCGTAGGCGAGGTCGTGCACGAGGGCGACGTCGCGCTCGCGCGCCCAGTCCACGAGCCGCTGCAGGTCGGCGAGCTCGACCGTCGTCGTGGTCGGGTTGTGCGGGAAGGACAGCACGACCACGCGGGGCTTCGGCGCCCCCATCTCCCACGCCTCGATGACGCGGTCGACGTACCCGGCGCCGTCGTCGCCGTCGCCCACCGGGACCTGGAGCGTGGACGCGCCCGCGAAGTACGGGCCCCAGATGTGGATCGGGTAGCTGGGCGTCGGCACGATAGCGGTGTCACCGGGCTGCAGCAGCACCCACATCAGGTGGCTGAACCCCTCCTTCGCCCCGATCGTCGAGATGATCTCGCGCTCGGGGTCCAGCGTCACGCCGAACCGGCGCTGGTACAGATCGGCCACGGCCTCGCGCAGCTTCGGGATCCCGCGCGAGGAGGAGTAGCGGTGGTTGCGCGTGTTGTGCGCCGCCTCGGCCAGCTTGTCGACGGCGATCTGGGGGCTCGGGAGGTCCGGGTTGCCGAATCCCAGGTCGACGACGTCGCGCCCGGCTCGCCGCGCCTCGATCTTCAGACCGTCGATGATCGTGAAGACGTACGGGGGCAGCCCCTGGATGCGGCGGAAGTCCATGCGCGCACGGTACTCCCCGCCGGCGGCCGGCAGACCCGCGCAGCCATCTACCGGCCGGCGGGAGCGACCCCTAGCCTGGAGGCATGACCCGAGCTCTCATCGTGGTGGACGTCCAGCCGACCTTCTGCGAGGGCGGTGCACTGCCGGTCGCGGGTGGCAACGACGTCGCCGAGCAGGTCGCGGCGTTCGCCGAGACCCGCCGGGGCGAGTACGCCGTCGTGGCGACGACGCAGGACTGGCACATCGACCCGGGTACGCACTTCAGCGACGCGCCCGACTTCATCGACACCTGGCCGCCCCACGGCGTCGCCGGCACGGACGAGGCCGAGCTGCACCCGGCGCTCGCGGGTCTCCACCCGGACGTGAGCGTGCGCAAGGGTCAGTACGCCGCCGCCTACTCGGGCTTCGAGGGCACGGACGAGGACGGCACGCCGCTCGGCGACCTGCTGCGGCGGGCGGAGGTCGACGCGGTCGACGTCGTGGGGCTGGCCGAGTCGCACTGCGTGCTGCGCACCGCGCTGGACGCGCTCGAGGAGGGCTTCACGGTGCGCGTGCTCACGGACCTCACAGCTCCGGTCTCGCCGGAGCAGGGCGAGGCCGCACGCGAGACGATGGCCGACGCCGGCGTCGTCCTCGTGGCGAGCACCGACGCCTGAGTCTCAGCGGGCGGCCAGCGCCGCCTCGTACACGTCCCGCTTCGGCAGGCCGTGGCGCAGGGCGACGGCGGAGGCCGCGTCCTTGAGCCGCGTCCCCGTCGCGACGGCCTCGAGCACCTGGGCGGCGACGTCGGCCGCGGTCACGTCGCGCGCGTGCGCATCCGCCCCGGCGACGACGACGGTGATCTCGCCCCGCACGCCGTCGGCGGCCCACGCGGCCACCTCGGCGAGGGGCCCGCGCCGCACCTCCTCGTAGGGCTTGGTGAGCTCGCGGCAGACGGCGACCACCCGCTCGCCGCCGAACGCCTCGGCCATGTCGGCGAGCGTGGCCGCGATGCGGTGCGGCGACTCGAAGAAGACCATGGTGCGACGCTCGTCGGCGAGCTCGGCGAACGCGCGCCGTCGCTCCCCTGCTTGCGCGCGACGAAGCCCTCGAAGCAGAACCGGTCGCTCGGCAGGCCCGAGACCGCCAGCGCGGTCAGCACGGCCGACGGACCGGGCAGCGCGGACACCCGCACCCCCGCCGCCTGCGCCGCGGCGGCCACGCGGAAGCCGGGGTCGGAGACCGAGGGCATCCCGGCGTCGGTCACGACGGCGACCGTCGCCCCCTGCGCGGCGCGTTCCACGAGCTGGTCGGCCCGCTCGCGCTCGTTGTGCTCGTGGTAGCTGACGACGGCGCCGCTCGGCTGCACCCCGAGGCGCCGCAGGAGCTGGCGCAGGGTGCGGGTGTCCTCGGCGGCGACGACGTCGGCCTGGGCCAGGAGGTCGCGCAGGTTCTCGGTGGCGTCGCGCGAGCTGCCGATGGGGGTCGCGGCGAGCACGACGCGGCCGAGCCCGCGCCAGCGGGTGGGGTCGGTGTCCGGGGCTGCTCCGGGGTCGAGTTCGGGGTCGGCCGTCGCGTCGGGGGTGACGCCGGAGTCGACGGCGTCGGCCGGGTCGTGTCGGTCGCCGGCCGCCACCTCGTGGTCCGGCCGCTCGTCGGCGGCGTCCGTCGCGGCCCCGGATCGGTCCTTCATCACCCCGCCATTCTCGCCGACGGCCACCGGTGCCCGTCCCGCGCTCGACGCGGGAGTGCGACCTAGACTCGGCCGGGTGACCGACGAGACGCAGCCCGCGCCGACTGCGCCGAGCGACCGGACGCTCGAGGGCCCGCAGGGCCGCACCGGCGCGAACGCCGGCGACGCTGCGGCGACGGCGGGGGGCTGGCGGTGGGGGCACCGGCGCCCGCCGCTGCCGAGGCCATCGCAGATCGCCCCGACGGCGTCGGCGCTCCTGAGGGCGTGCGAGCGCGCATCGAGACGGCACGGCCAGCGCCCGTCGTGTCGACGGACGACCGCGCGTGGGAGCCCGCAGCCGACGGCAGCTCCACGCGGCGGACCTCGGTCCCGGAAGGTGCTGGCGCGACTCGGACCCCGGTCGAGAAGGGTGCTGACGCAGCTCCGACCCCGACGTCGCCGAACGCGGTCGGCGACCCGGGCGCGGTCGCCGAGCGAGACGCGGCCTCGCAGCTCGGCCCCTCCCCGGAGCCGACCCAGCCGACCGAGGCGACCTCCGCCGTCGCCGTCGCTGTCTCTGTCGCGACACCCGAGACCGACAACCGGACGCGCGCGGAGCACCTGGCGACGCTCCTCCCCGGCTCGTGACGACGGTCGAGGGGAGCCGTCTGTGGGGGTGGGTCGCCGCACTGGCCGTGACGGCCGTCGCGGCGGTGCTGCGACTGGTGGCGCTGGACCGGCCGGCACGCATCGTGTTCGACGAGACCTACTACGTGAAGCAGGCGTACTCGCTGCTCACGCTCGGGTACGAGGGCGACTGGGCGGACGACCAGGACGAGGCGTTCGCCGCCGGCGACTACTCGGGCCTGTCGGAGAGTCCCGACTACGTGGTGCACCCACCGCTGGGCAAGTGGCTGATCGCGATCGGGATGCGGCTGCTCGGGACGGAGTCGATGGTCGGCTGGCGCATCTCGGGCGCGATCGCCGGGATCATCGGCGTGCTGCTCGTGGCCCGGATCGGTCGGCGCCTGCTGGGCTCGACGCTGCTCGGCGCGACGGCGGGACTGCTGCTCGCCGTCGACGGCATGCACATCGTGATGAGCCGCACCGGGATCCTGGACATCTTCCTGTCGACCTTCGTGATCGCGGCGTTCGGCACGCTGCTGCTCGACCGGGAGCAGAGCCGGCGACGGCTCGCCGCACGGGTGGCGGGCGATCTCGGGGAGTACGGGCGCCTGCGCGACCCGTGGGGGCCGCGGCTCGGGGTCCGTTGGTGGCTCGTCGCGACCGGTGTGCTGCTCGGCCTCGCGTGCGGCGTGAAGTGGTCGGGGATCTACGCCGTGGCGGTGTTCGGTGTGGTGGCCGTGATCTGGTCGGTGTGCGCCCGCAGAGCGGCCGGCGTGCGCCTGTGGGCGGGGGCGGGCCTGCTGCGCGACGGCGTGCCCAGCTTCCTCGCACTGGTCCCGACGGCGGTGCTCACCTACGTCGCGGGCTGGGCCAGCTGGTTCGCGTCCGACGGCGCCTACCTGCGGCGGTGGGCCCAGGACGTCAACGCCGTCGCGGAGGTGCCGCAGCGCACGTGGATGCCGGACGCGCTGAACTCGTGGTGGCAGTACCACCTGCAGATGTGGGACTTCCACCGGGGGCTCAGCTCCGAGCACACCTACGAGTCGCACCCGGTGGGATGGCTGCTGCAGCTGCGTCCGACGTCGTTCGCGTGGCAGCGGCTGCTGAACGCCGACGGCGAGGAGACCGACACCGTCGAGGTGGTGCTGGCGCTGGGCAACCCCGTGGTCTGGTGGGCCGGTGCTGTCGCACTCCTGGTGGTGCTCTGGTGGGCGATCCGCCGCCGCGACTGGCGGGCCTGGGGAATCCTCGCCGGCTACGCGGCCATGTACCTGCCGTGGTTCACCTACTCCGAGCCATTCTCCGACCGGACGATCTTCACGTTCTACACCGTGGCGTTCGCGCCGTTCGTGGCGCTGGCGCTGGCCTACGCCGTCGGGAGGATGCCCGCGGTGCGGCGCGGTCGCCGCTGGCCGGTCGTCGTGCTGCTCGCCGCCGCCGCCCTGGTGGCGGCCTTCTTCCTGCCGATCTGGGTGGGTCACCCTGTCGCCTACCGGTTCTGGCAGCTCCACATGTGGATCCCGAACATCGACAGCCTCGGCATCGGCTGGGTCTGATCGCACTCGGGTCACCCCCAGGCACGGGAGCCACCTGACGCCCTTCGCGAGAGGATTGCTGACACTCGCCGAGAGGATTCCCGACGCGGAAGCGCGCGAGGGTCGGACGTTCCTCCGACAAGCGTGGTGCGTCCGCTCGCGTCTTCGCGGAGCCCACGCTGCGCACACCTCGGCGAAGATCCGTCGAAGCCCAGCGGGCGGTGCACCGGGCCCGACCCGGCGCCGGGAGTTCTACATAAGGGGACGACGGCGTGCCCGCCACCTCGTGCGGCGCCTGGCCCCTCCGACGTGACACCGGAGATCACCTCAGACACTGGGCCACCACGAGGCGGCGAGCTGCGGGGAGCGCGCGCGGGCGTCTGGAATCGGCTCAGGGCGGATGCCAGGATCCTCTCGCCAAGGGTCAGGGACCCTCTCGGCGAAGGTCCGCGATCCTCTCGCCAAGGGTCAGGGACCCTCTCGGCGAAGGTCAGAGACCCTCTCGCCAAGGGTCAGGGACCCTCTCGGCGAAGGTCAGAGACCCTCTCGGCGAAGGTCAGAGACCCTCTCGGCGAGGGTCAGGGATCTTTTCGCCTGCGCCTGGGTGTGGGTGTGCGAAAGGCCCCGCACCCGGGGGGTGTGGGGCCTTTCGGCTTAATGGGTGTTCGGCGGTGTCCTACTCTCCCACCCCGTCTCCAGGGCAGTACCATCGGCGCTGAGGGGCTTAGCTTCCGGGTTCGGAATGGTGCCGGGCGTTTCCCGCCTCGCTATGGCCGCCGTAACTCTATGGAACTGTCAACACACGCCTCGCCCCGGGCCCTTGCGGGTGGGGTGGTGGTGCGTTGGTGGTTCGGGAACCGCACAGTGGACGCGTCGCAACATGTATTGAGTTTTTGTTGTTGTGGTGAAGTGGTCGGCTTATTAGTACCGGTCAGCTCCACGGGTCTTTAGTCCCCGCTTCCACTTCCGGCCTATCACCCAGTGGTCTACTGGGAGCCTCTCCACCCTCAAAGGGGTGATGGAAACCTCATCTTGAAGCAGGCTTCCCGCTTAGATGCTTTCAGCGGTTATCCCTTCCCAACGTAGCTAACCAGCAGTGCTCCTGGCGGAACAACTGGCACACCAGAGGTTAGTCCGTCCCGGTCCTCTCGTACTAAGGACAGCCCTTCTCAAGTTTCCTGCGCGCGCAGCGGATAGGGACCGAACTGTCTCACGACGTTCTAAACCCAGCTCGCGTGCCGCTTTAATGGGCGAACAGCCCAACCCTTGGGACCGACTCCAGCCCCAGGATGCGACGAGCCGACATCGAGGTGCCAAACCATGCCGTCGATATGGACTCTTGGGCAAGATCAGCCTGTTATCCCCGGGGTACCTTTTATCCGATGAGCGACGGCGCTTCCACAAGCCACCGCCGGATCACTAGTCCCGACTTTCGTCCCTGTTCGACCTGTCAGTCTCACAGTCAAGCTCCCTTGTGCACTTACACTCGACACCTGATTGCCAACCAGGCTGAGGGAACCTTTGGGCGCCTCCGTTACATTTTGGGAGGCAACCGCCCCAGTTAAACTACCCACCAGGCACTGTCCCTGGTCCGGATCACGGACCGAAGTTAGATGTCCAAAGCGACCAGAGTGGTATTTCAAGGACGACTCCACCCCTACTGGCGTAAAGGTTTCACAGTCTCCCACCTATCCTACACAAGCCGCTCCGAACACCAATACCAAGCTATAGTAAAGGTCCCGGGGTCTTTCCGTCCTGCTGCGCGTAACGAGCATCTTTACTCGTAGTGCAATTTCGCCGAGTTCGCGGTTGAGACAGCGGAGAAGTCGTTACGCCATTCGTGCAGGTCGGAACTTACCCGACAAGGAATTTCGCTACCTTAGGATGGTTATAGTTACCACCGCCGTTTACTGGGGCTTAAATTCTCAGCTTCGACCCGAGGGTCTAACCGGTCCTCTTAACCTTCCAGCACCGGGCAGGCGTCAGTCCGTATACATCGTCTTGCGACTTCGCACGGACCTGTGTTTTTAGTAAACAGTCGCTTCTCCCTGGTCTCTGCGGCCCTTGCACGCTCACCCACGCAAGGCGGGGTCACGCTCCGGGCCCCCTTCTCCCGAAGTTACGGGGGCATTTTGCCGAGTTCCTTAACCACGATTGTCTCGATCGCCTTAGTATTCTCTACCTGACCACCTGAGTCGGTTTGGGGTACGGGCGGCTAGTACCTCGCGTCGAGGCTTTTCTTGGCACCATAGGATCACCATATTCCCGCGTTCGCGGTCACCATCACCTCTCGGAACGCTTGCACGACGGATTTGCCTATCGTGCGTCCTACAGGCTTGGAAGGAGTCAACCATCGCTCCAACTGGCTACCTTCATGCGTCACCCCTGTTAACACGCTTACCTACTACCGGTTCAGGTCCCGCGCGCCCCACCCCGGTGCGACCCGAAGGTCACGGTGGGATGGTTTGGGCGGTTAGTATCACCGGGCTCGGTATGGGCGGTACTTCGCCGGTACGGGAATATCAACCCGTTGTCCATCGACTACGCCTGTCGGCCTCGCCTTAGGTCCCGACTTACCCAGGGCGGATTAACCTGGCCCTGGAACCCTTGGTCATTCGGCGGACGGGTTTCTCACCCGTCTTTCGCTACTCATGCCTGCATTCTCACTCGTGTAGGCTCCACCACTGGATCACTCCGCAGCTTCACTGCCCACACGACGCTCCCCTACCCATCCACACGACTGAACCACGAAGGCTTATCATTTGTGTGAATGCCACAGCTTCGGCGGTGTGCTTGAGCCCCGCTACATTGTCGGCGCGGAATCACTTGACCAGTGAGCTATTACGCACTCTTTCAAGGGTGGCTGCTTCTAAGCCAACCTCCTGGTTGTCTGGGCAACTCCACATCCTTTCCCACTTAGCACACGCTTAGGGGCCTTAGCTGGTGATCTGGGCTGTTTCCCTCTCGACTATGAAGCTTATCCCCCACAGTCTCACTGCTGCGCTCTGGCTTACCGGCATTCGGAGTTTGGCTGACGTCAGTAACCTGGTAGGGCCCATCGGCCATCCAGTAGCTCTACCTCCGGCAAGGAACACGCAACGCTGCACCTATATGCATTTCGGGGAGAACCAGCTATCACGAAGTTTGATTGGCCTTTCACCCCTACCCACAGGTCATCCCCCAGGTTTTCAACCCTGGTGGGTTCGGTCCTCCACACGCTCTTACACGCGCTTCAACCTGCCCATGGGTAGATCACTTCGCTTCGGGTCTAGAGCACGCGACTGTAACGCCCTATTCGGACTCGCTTTCGCTACGGCTTCCCCACACGGGTTAACCTCGCCACGTACCACTAACTCGCAGGCTCATTCTTCAAAAGGCACGCCGTCACCCCAACCAAGGAGGCTCCGACGGATTGTAAGCAAACGGTTTCAGGTACTATTTCACTCCCCTCCCGGGGTACTTTTCACCTTTCCCTCACGGTACTTGTCCGCTATCGGTCATCAGGTAGTATTTAGGCTTAGCAAGTGGTCTTGCCAGATTCACACGGGATTTCACGGGCCCCGTGCTACTCGGGAGATTCGAACAGGAGACCATGCCATTTCGTCTACGGGGGTCGCACCCTGTATCCCCACCCGTTCAAGAGTGTTCGACTATGACACGATTTTCTTACTCCATCGCACTTGCGGCAGCAGTGCCAGTCGATTCCCACAACCCCGCATACGCAACCCCTGCCGGGTATCACACGCACACGGTTTAGCCTGATCCGCTTTCGCTCGCCACTACTCACGGAATATCTCTTCCTGCCGGTACTGAGATGTTTCACTTCCCGGCGTTCCCTCCACACACCCTATATATTCAGGTGCAGGTCACACGACATGACTCGTGCGGGGTTTCCCCATTCGGACATCCTCGGATCACAGCTCGTTTGCCAACTCCCCGAGGCTTATCGCAGGCCACAACGTCCTTCTTCGGCTCCTGATGCCAAGGCATCCACCGTTTGCTCTTAAACACTTGACCACAAAAGATCAAAGATGCTCGCGTCCACTGTGCAGTTCTCAAACAACCAACCCCACCCACCCCCACACGCCCACCCAAGAGGTGAACACGCGAAGGAAGAGGCCACCAGAGGAACAACCACCACCACCCACCCCCGGCCAGGAGAAGCCGAAGCTCTCCCAGCACCAGGACGGGCAACCAGCGTGTTGCCTCAGGACCCAACAGTGTGCCCCCCACACCCACACCCGCAGCCCGCAGCCCCCATGACGGGAACCACGAACCCTCAGGCACGAGACGGAGGAATGAACCTGACGTTCCACCCACAGAGCACATCAGCACCCCCACCACCCCAGGCGGGCAGTGTTCGGCTGCCGGCACCCCGCCCCACTCACCCCACAGCTCAACCCACCCCCAGCACCAAGACCGAGAGACGAGCGAGCACGAAGGGCACCGCGTGAGGACACGACGAGGCCGGTGACATGTGACTCCTTAGAAAGGAGGTGATCCAGCCGCACCTTCCGGTACGGCTACCTTGTTACGACTTAGTCCTAATCGCCAATCCCACCTTCGACAGCTCCCCCTACAGGAGGTTGGGCCACTGGCTTCGGGTGTTACCGACTTTCATGACTTGACGGGCGGTGTGTACAAGGCCCGAGAACGTATTCACCGCAGCATTGCTGATCTGCGATTACTAGCGACTCCGACTTCATGGGGTCGAGTTGCAGACCCCAATCCGAACTGAGACCGGCTTTCTGGGATTCGCTCCACCTCACAGTATCGCAACCCTTTGTACCGGCCATTGTAGCATGCGTGAAGCCCAAGACATAAGGGGCATGATGATTTGACGTCATCCCCACCTTCCTCCGAGTTGACCCCGGCAGTCTCCTATGAGTCCCCACCATCACGTGCTGGCAACATAGGACGAGGGTTGCGCTCGTTGCGGGACTTAACCCAACATCTCACGACACGAGCTGACGACAACCATGCACCACCTGTGCACGAGTGTCCAAAGAGACCACCATCTCTGGCGGCTTCCCGTGCATGTCAAGCCTTGGTAAGGTTCTTCGCGTTGCATCGAATTAATCCGCATGCTCCGCCGCTTGTGCGGGCCCCCGTCAATTCCTTTGAGTTTTAGCCTTGCGGCCGTACTCCCCAGGCGGGGCACTTAATGCGTTAGCTACGGCGCGGAATCCGTGGAAACAGACCCCACACCTAGTGCCCAACGTTTACGGCATGGACTACCAGGGTATCTAATCCTGTTCGCTCCCCATGCTTTCGCTCCTCAGCGTCAGTAACGGCCCAGAGACCTGCCTTCGCCATCGGTGTTCCTCCTGATATCTGCGCATTCCACCGCTACACCAGGAATTCCAGTCTCCCCTACCGCACTCTAGTCTGCCCGTACCCACTGCACGCCCCAGGTTGAGCCTGAGGATTTCACAGCAGACGCGACAAACCGCCTACGAGCTCTTTACGCCCAATAATTCCGGACAACGCTTGCGCCCTACGTATTACCGCGGCTGCTGGCACGTAGTTAGCCGGCGCTTCTTCTGCAGGTACCGTCACCCCGAAAGGCTTCTTCCCTACTGAAAGAGGTTTACAACCCGAAGGCCGTCATCCCTCACGCGGCGTCGCTGCATCAGGCTTCCGCCCATTGTGCAATATTCCCCACTGCTGCCTCCCGTAGGAGTCTGGGCCGTGTCTCAGTCCCAGTGTGGCCGGTCACCCTCTCAGGCCGGCTACCCGTCAAAGCCTTGGTAGGCCATCACCCCACCAACAAGCTGATAGGCCGCGAGCCCATCCCCAACCAGAAACCCTTTCCACACCCATCCCATGCAGGAGAATGTCGTATCCAGTATTAGACCCAGTTTCCCAGGCTTATCCCAGAGTCAGGGGCAGGTTACTCACGTATTACTCACCCGTTCGCCACTAATCCAGGATGCAAGCACCCCTTCATCGTTCGACTTGCATGTGTAAAGCACGCCGCCAGCGTTCGTCCTGAGCCAGGATCAAACTCTCCGTCAAAAACACCCCAACCCGAAGGCGGGAATCCATACAACGGGAATGACCCCAACAAAAACCCCCACACCAACCACACCCCCAACCCAAAAGTCGAAGGCGCAACCAGCACGAGAGCCAAAAACTATCAACATCAACCACACACCCACAGGCATGCGATCAACACATGGCATCAAGTTCACAAACACACTGTTGAGTTCTCAAACAACACACCACACCAGCGAGACCAACCCGTACCGGGCCAGCCCCACCGGGGCAACCTCTCCAACCTACACCCCCCACAGCACACCGTCAAACCGAAGCCCGACCGGCAAGCCAGAAAGGATGACCCCACAGCAGTGGCCCCACAACCCACCCAGTGGATCGCGACTCTTCGCCAGGGATTCACGGTCAGCCCGGCCCTCTCGGTCCGGCTCGCTTCCCCGTGTGACAAGAACATTACGCCACACCCACCCACCTGGCAAAACGGCGGAAACACGCCACTCCTGCGGCTGCTCGCCGGCAGCCCCCGCGCGGATCAGCCGCCCGTTTCGCCTGAACTGGCGCGGATCGTGGCGCCTTTGCGCCCCTGTCGAGACGCTGTGCGCCCGCTCGGGTCCTGCCGGGCGACTTCATGTGGCCTGGCTCACCGTCCCGGAGTCGCGGCACTCGGGGCGGCTGACAGGACGAGCTGTTCACGCCGACGTTCGCAACCGCGACGTCGGACGCACCTGTGCAACGCCCGGAACCGTCCCCGTGGACCAGCCGCCGGACAGCAACGGCCCTCACGTGGGGTGAACCGCGACCACCGATCCTGCCGGATCCTCCTCGTGCGTCAGCGCCGGCGCCGTGCAGACCCGTCTCCACACCTCTCGTTGCGATCCCGAGACGCGACGTCAGCGGAGTGCCACAGCTTCGCAGCTGCGCCGCCCTCGCCGAACGCGCGCCCCTCGAACACCCGCGTCGAGAAAGAAGAACAGCCTGCCCGGTCAGTGACCGGACAGGCTGTCTGGGGGTGGAGCATAGGGGATTCGAACCCCTGACCTCTTCGATGCGAACGAAGCGCGCTACCAACTGCGCCAATGCCCCGCGTGCTCCACCGGAGGCCGGTTGAGCGGGATCGAGCCTAGCACCGGGCGGACGTGGAGACTAATCGGCGGACGGCTGCGGATACCGGGCGCACCGTGTCCGCACCGCTCGCCGTCGGACGACTACGCCCCGACGGCCCGGCGGCGCGCCAGCACCGCGCGGAGGTCGATGCCGTCCTCGATGCTGACCTCGAGCGGGTCAGTGGTGAGAGCCTCCGCCGTCGCCGGCTGCTCGTCCTCGAGGTAGGGCGCCGCCTCGCGGCGTACGGCCACGGGCTTGAGCGTGTACGTCGGCACGGGAACGGGGACCGGGGTCCACGACCCCACGACCTCACGCTCCACCGGCTCCACCTCGGGTGCGGCGACGTCGTCGGCGATCTCCTCGACCGCCTCGACCGCGTCCTCGACGACCTCGGCCGGGGCGGACTCGACGGGCACCTCGCCCGTCTGCCAGCGCAGCCCCTCGCCGGCGGCCGGCAGGTGCGAGCGCAGCTGGGTCGGGGTGTAGGTGGGACCGGCGACGTGCTCGCGCCGCGGCGTCGTCAGGCTCACGGGCACCTGCGCCCACTCGGTGCGCTCGGCCCGCGCCGTGCGCACGCCGAACCAGAGGACGGCGGTGAGCACCGCCGTCGGGAACGCGGCGAGTAACGGCGAGAACGGGCCGACGGCGACGGCGGTCCACGCCACCGCCGCGACGGCCGCCAGGGCGAGGGTGAGGACGAGGCGGCGCCGCGCCGCGGCCGCCTGCTCGGCACGCCGAGCGGCCAGCGCGGCCCGGACCGACGCGATGCGCCGGGCCTCCTGCGCGGCGCGACGGTCGGCCATCCCGGTGGGACGGGTCACGGTGGGCTCCTCTCGGGGTCGTGCAATCTGTCGTGAGGCGACGAGGGCACGCGTGCTGGGCAGGGGCTGCTCGACCTTGCGGACGCCGGAACCACCGCGTGCCACGATCCGGAGCTCGTTCGAGAACCGGTCGTCCACCCGGCTGTCCGCGACCGCCTGGCGCCGCCGCACGAGCGACGGCACGAGGTAACCGAGAAACAGCAGTACTGCCGCTGCCACGACGTAACCAGCGGGACTCACGAGGTAGACGGTAGGTGCGCCGTCGCCCGCGACGCCGCACGTCGGCGGGCGTGTCGGGCAGACCGCCCGCTCAGTCCCGCACGAGGCGCCGCGCGCGGACCACGAGCCCCTCGGGCACCTCCTCGCGCGTCAGCGCGAAGGTCCGGTGGTCTGCCCACGCCCCCTGGATGTGGAGGTAGGCGCGCCGCACCCCTCGTCGCGGAACCCGAGCTTCTCGACAACGCGCAGGCTCGCGGCGTTCTCCGGCCGGATGTTGATCTCGACGCGGTGCAGCCCGACCTCGCCGAAGCAGTCGTCCACGGCCATCGCGACGGCGAGCGGCGTGAGCCCGCGTCCGGCCACCTCGCGCGCGATCCAGTACCCGATCGCGGCCGAGCTGAGCGACCCGTGCGTGATGCCCGAGACCGTCACCTGGCCGACGATCAGCCCGTGGTGCTCCATCACCCACGGCCGCGACGTGCCGGCCCGCGCCTGGCGGTCGAGCTCGCGGACGTACTGGCGGTAGGACATGGCCGTCGTCGTCGACCCGGGCGGCAGCGTCGCCTCCCACGGGGCGAGCCAGGCGGCGTTGCCCCCGCGCACCTCGCCCCACTCGCGCGCGTCGCGGCGCCGCAGCCGACGCAGGACGAGATCACCCTGCTGGAGGTGCGCCGGCCACATGAGCGCTCACCCTAGCCGCGAGGGCTCCGGCGACGACGACCCCGCCGCACGCTCCCGGCCCTCGTGTGGGACAGTGGACGGGTGACAGGCAACGACGCCCACCTCCCGGCCCCGCGGCCGACCCCGGACCACCCTCACCCGGACGCCGCGGCCCCCTCCCTCATCGCGATCGAGCAGCTCGAGGACGCCAAGGACGACCTCCGCGCCGCCATCAAGGACCGACGCTCCCAGCTCGACCGCAAGGCTCTCGACTCGAGCGCGCGCGACATCACCCAGCAGGTCCTCGCCCTGACCGCGACCCTCGGCCTCGGCGCGGGCGACACCGTGGCCGCGTACGTCTCGCGCCACGCCGAGCCCGGCACCCTCCCGACTCTCGAGGCCCTGCACGCCGCGGGGCTCGAGGTGCTGGTCCCCGTGCTCGGCCCCGCGCTGGACCGGTGCTGGGGCGTCTTCACCGGTCAGGACGACCTCGCGCAGCTCGCCCCCGGGCGGCCGCTGGAACCGCGCGGGACCTGCGAGGAGGCCACCGCCGTCGGGCGCGCGCGACTCGTGCTGTGCCCCGCGCTCGCGATCGACGACGCCGGGGTTCGCCTCGGTCTCGGGGGCGGTTGGTACGACCGTGCGCTGCTGCACGCGGATCCTGCCGCGCACGTGGTGGGCGTCGTGTACGACGAGGAGGCGAACCACCCGCCGCTGCCCCGCGCCCCGCACGACGTGCCCGTCCACGGCGTGCTGACGCCGACCTCGTGGTGGCAGCTGCCTGCGGCGTGACGTCGTAGCATTGGCACTCGCCACAGGAGAGTGCCAGACGGCCCGAGCGCCGCACCCTGGCCCGAGGTCGAGGAGCACCATGCCGACGTACGCCTACCGCTGCACCGAGTGCGGTCACGCGTTCGACATCTACCAGTCGTTCACCGACGACGCGCTCACGGTCTGCCCGGAGTGCTCCGGCAAGTTGCGCAAGGTGCTCTCGCCCGTCGGCGTCGTGTTCAAGGGTTCGGGCTTCTACCGCAACGACTCCCGCGGCACGACGGCGTCGCGCGAGTCCGCGTCGTCGTCCTCCTCGGGCGAGTCCGGCTCGGGCTCGAAGGCGAAGGACGGCGGGTCGTCGTCCTCGAAGGAGTCCTCCTCGAGCACTGGGTCGGGGTCGTCCTCGAGCGGCGGGTCGTCCTCGTCGTCGGGCACGGGCTCGTCGAGCTCGGGCGGTTCTTCCTCCTGATCGCGTGGCGGCGCGCTGTCCCCAGGGCCGGCTCGGCGTCGCGCGTCCCCACCGGGCCGTCCCCGCACCTCGCGCGTCGGCGTCCGGCCCTAGCGTCGCGGCATGACGACGGCGCACCCCCTCTCCCCGCGCGGCGGCGCTCGCTGCGCTCGCTCCTGTGGCGCTACCGCCCTGCGCTGGTGGCCGTGCTCGTCGCGATCGCGGCCTGGTCAACCATCGGGGCGCTGCGACCTGCGCCCGCGGCGCACACCGCCGTCGTCGTCCCCGCCCGTGACCTGGCGCCCGGTGACCTGCTCACCGAGGGCGATCTCGCGACGCTCGACCTCCCGCCGGGTGCGGTCCCGGCCGCGGCCGTCCGGGCGGTCGACGACGTCGCGGGGCTGCGCGTCGGGCACCCGGTCGCGGCGGGCGTGCCGCTGGTCGGCACCGATCTCGTCGAGCAGGGCGCGTGGTCGGGCGCCGGTCCCGGGGAGCTGGTGGTGCCGGTGCGGCTGGCGGACCCCGCCGTCGCGAGCCTGCTGCCGACGGCGACGCCGCTGCGCCTCGTCTCCGCCACGGGCGCGGGGCCGACGCTGCTGACGTCCGAGGCCGTCCTGGTCAGCAGGGTCGAGGCCGAGAGCGCCGGCGGACTGCTCGGGTCGAGCGAGAGCGGCGCACCGCTGCTCCTCCTGGCGGTTCCGCGCGATGTCGCTACCCTCGTGCTCGACGCCAGTGCCGGCGGCACGTTGACCGTCGCGGTGGAGGCGGGGGCGTGACGCGGCGCTCGCACCCATCGACCCAGGAGGCACCCCATGACCAGTCCCGCCCAGCGCTACTCCCAGGCGTCCGACGCGATCCGCAAGCGCACCGGATTCCTCAACGGGTTCAAGGAGTTCATCTCGCGCGGCAACGCGATCGAGCTCGCGGTCGGCATCGTCATCGGTGCGGCGTTCACGGCTGTGGTGACAGCCATCGTCGACGGTGTGATCAACCCGCTCGTCGGTGGCATCTTCGGACAGCCCAACCTCGACGAGATCGGGGCGTTCACCATCGGGAACGCCGTCTGGACCGACGCCAACGGCGTGGAGCAGGTCGGCGCCACACTCCGACCGGGCACGATCCTGACGGCGCTGTTCAACTTCCTCATCGTCGCCGCGGCGATCTACTTCATCGTCGTGCTGCCACTGAACAAGCTGGCGGCGCGCCGAAACAAGGCCGAAGAGCTGACGCCCGAGGCGCCGTCCGACGACGTCATCCTGCTCGGCGAGATCCGTGACCTGCTGAAGGCTCAGGCGGAGGGACCGGGTCAGGTTCCGGGACAGCAGCCGCGCCCGTAGCGCGCACCACCTCGAGACGCGAACGGCCACCCGGCAGCTGCCGGGTGGCCGTTCGTCGTCCGTGGGTGGGTGGCCATCGACTGCTGCGTCCGACGCGGATAGGGGAAACGAGTGCTGCGCCAGGCGCGGATAGGGAATCGACTGCTGCGCCAGGCGCGGGTAGGCAATCGAGTGCGGCGCCAGGCGCGGATAGGGGATCGACTGCTGCGTTCGACGCGGGTAGGCAATCGAATGCTGCGCCAGGCGCGGATAGTCCTCGCTAACCGCGTGCGGTGCAGCGGTCGACGAACTGGCGACCACAAGGAACGCCCGTCACTCGTCGACTGTCACGTTCTGCACGGATAGCGCGTCGACTGTCACGTCGTGCACGGATAAGCGCGCTTATCCGTGCAGAACGTGACAGTCGACGCCGTCGGGCCCGCTCTGGTCGGTCCGCGTCAGTCCCGGTCGGCGGCGCCGCGGCCGCGAGGTCAGCCCCAGTGGGGCGGGCGCTCGCGCAGGATGCGGTCGGCGTCGTCGTCGGGCGAGCGCTCGCCCCACGCACGATCGTCGTCCTCCCACGCACGGTCCGGGATCACCGGAGCGGGTGCGGGCTCGGCGGCCGGGTCGGAGGCCGACACGATCTGCGCCGCCGTCGCCGGACCGGGACGCGAAGGCCCCTCGTCGAGCTGGTCGTCGTCCTGGGTGTCGTCCTGAGCAGGGTCCCGGGCGTCGTCGGTAACATCCCCGTCCGAGAGCGAACCCTCGTCGACCCGCTCCTCCGCCGCACCGCTCGCGGAGCCGCCCTCAGCCGTCCGGTCGTCGACCGGTCCGCCGTCCACCCCGTCGTCCAGACCGCCGGCCGCGGACGCCCCGGTCTCGTCGACCCGATCGTCGCCAACGGCTCGGTCCTCGTCCCGTGAGCCACCGGAGGCCCGGTCGTCGATCGAACCGCCGTCGACCTCGTCGTCGACGCGGCCGGTCGTGGACGACCCGGTCTCGTCGGCGCGATCCGCGCCGTCGTGGTCGTCGGCCGTACCGGACGCATCGCCGTCGCCGTCGCCCCCGACCTCGACCCCGACCGCGGCGCCCGCGGCGGCATCGGGCGCGACGACGTCGTCGTCGTACCCCTCCTCCTCCACGAGCGACGGCGGCGCGGCCGCGCTCGGTGCGACCACGCGGTCGCCGCCCTGGGCGCGCACGCGCTCGGACACGGCGTGCAGGATGCGCTGCGCGGCGTCGTCGGGGTCGAGGAACACGTCCAGGGAGGCCAGCACGACCACGTCCCAGCCGCGGCGCTCGAGGCGCTCGACCCAGTGCCGGTCACGCACGCGCAGGCTCGGCGTCGTTACGTACTCCTCGGTGTCGGACAGGATCGCGACGCCGAAGGACTCCGCCAGGTGCGGGTGCCCCACCGCCAGCGGGATCCGCACCCCGCCGACCGGTCCGTAGTTCGCCACGACCTGCAGCCCCATGCGCCACAGGCGGTCGGCGAGATCGACGAGCAGCGGGTCGGGCGACCCCTCGCGCTCCCCCGTCTCGACCTCGATGTCGCCGCCCGCCTCGGCGAACGCCAGCAGGTCGGCGAGCATCTTCGACCCGGCCGCGCGCAGGCGCGAGGAGTCGAGCTCCGACGGCGCGATGCAGCTCGTGACCACGAGCCGGCCGCGGCACGCGTCGATCGCGTCGACCAGCAGCGACACCCCGTGCGGCGTGCTCACCGCGCCGAACTGGTGGATGACGCGACCGTGCGGCGACTTGCCGAAGCCGACGCTGAGGATGACGCTGTCGCGCCGCATCCCTGCCGCCTGCTCGATGTCGACCACCGCGAACGGCTCGGGCCGGGCGGTGTCGAAGAAGCTCGCGACCGCGGGCGCCTCGGCCACGGCCTGCGCGACCGCGTCGCGGATCCGCGAGGCGTGGCGCGCGTTCAGCGCCACGACGGCGAGGCTCTCGCTCGGCTGCGACAGCGCGTGCTCGACCACGAGGTCGACCACGCGGTCCACCTCGGCCGGCACCGTCTCGACCACGCCGCCGAGCACCGCGACGCCGCGGCCGTCGACGAGGTCGAGGCGGATGAGCGAGGGGCCGGGCGGTGACGGCACGCGGCGCACGGCGTCGTCGTACCCGTGCGCGGCGAGGAACGAGGTCAGGTGCTCGTCGCGGTCGGTGCGCTCGGTGTCGAGCTGCACGTGCGGCAGGATCTCCGCGAGGTCGGCGACCACACCCGTCCCGCCGCGGCGCACGTCCCCGACCAGCACGACCTGCCGGGCGCGCCCGATCGCGGCGACGACCTGGTCGGTCGTGAGGTTCTGGACGTCGGCGAGCACGAGCAGGTCGGCCCGCTCGTCCTGCTCCAGCACCTGCGGCACGAGCATCGCGGGCACGCTCCAGCAGGGCACGACGGCGGCCGTGACCGGCGCGTAGCGCGCCCGCGTCGTGCGCAGGTCGAGTCCCGCGGTGCCGCGGCGGGCCGCGTCGGCGGCCCGGAACAGGTCGCGCGCGGCGTCCTTGTGGGCGAGTGCGACCTGCCGCAGGTGCTGCGCCGTCGCCAGCCGCACGGGCGGGACGAGGGAGCGCACCTGCTCGACGTCGAGCGCGCGCCACCGGGCGACGTCCTGCCCGAACGTGGTCGCGCCGCGCAGCGCGGGGTCGGAGGCGAGGATCTCCTCCAGGACGCTGGCCCACCAGGCCAGGTCGAGCTCGGCGCCGACGAGGTTCAGCGGCACGCGCCGCGCCGCGAGGTCGGCCAGCAGGTCGGTGAGGCCGAGGTCGTGCAGCCGCGCCATCGACCCGGTGCGCTCCGGCAGCGCGCGCGAGACGCTCTCGTCCTCGGCCAGGCTCAGCAGGTGGTCCGCCAGCGCCTCGAGGTCGACGTGCTCGAGCGGCACGTCGGCGTCGTAGGTCGGGCGGATCGCGGACTCGAGCTCGGCCAGGGCCGTGACGACCTCGTCGGTGACGCCGACGAGCTCGGACATGTCGTCGGGCAGCCGCGGCCAGCCGCCCGCGGGGCAGTGGATGCGCCAGATCTCGCGCTGCTCCTGGACCGCGACGAGCTCGCCGTGCAGGTCGGTCACGTGCCGGCCGGGTCGCAGCAGGTCGCGCGCCTCGCGGCGCAGCCGCCGCCGGACGCCGGCGGGCAGCTCGTCGTGGTCGGAGCGCTCGGAGCGCGGCGCCGTGGCCGCGACGAGGTCGGCGGCGGACCGCTCGAAGATCTGCGGCTGGAAGACGTCGAGCGCGGAGCGCACGCCCTGCAGCATCCGCAGCTGCTCGATCCACACCGCGAGCGTGGTGGCGGGCTCGAGACCGGTCTGCGCGGTCGCGACGGCGATCCGCTGGCGCAGCGCCGGGACGGTGCGCACCGCGAGCCGCTGGACCTGCTCGACGACGCGGCGCGCCTCGTCCGCGTCGCCCAGCTCGACGCCGTACCACGGGCTGTCGCTGCGCCGGATCTGGAACGCGCCGAGCGTCGCGGCGGTGGCGAGCTCGCCGCGCGCGTCGGCGAGACCGCGCGGGGTCAGCCGGTTCAGCACGGCGGCCGACAGGCGGACCTGGTTGCGGGGCGCGGGGCGGGCCGCAGTCAGCTCGGCCAGCGCCTGCATCGCGCCGTGCGCGGTCACACCCCACTCGGGGCGCGGCGCGTGCCAGGCGTGGACGCGCGCGGCGAGCGCGGAGTTCAGGCGGGACAGCTCGCCGCGGGTGCGCATGATGCCGGTGGCGTCCACGGGCGGCAGGTCGGCACCGAGGCGCTGCGTGATCAGCTCGCCGACGTCGGCGCCCTGGCTGGAGCCGGCCGACGCGTCGAGCACGAGACCGGGCAGCCCGAGCTCGTCGAGGCGCGAGCGCAGCGCCTCGCCGGCGCGGCGCGTGCCGGGCACGTGGATCACGGTGCGCCCCGACGCGGCGGCGTCGGCGACGATCGCGGCCACGGTCTCGGTGGTCGGTGCCCCCGGGGGCGCGTCGACGACGACGCTCAGCCCGCTCGCGACGGCGTCGAGCACCCGGTGCTGCGCGGGGTCGAGATCGCCGACGCCGCGCTCCGCCCCGGGGTCGCGGTCGCCGCGGGTCTCGGGCGGGAGCGGGACGTCGAGGGCGGCGAGCGCCTCGTCGTCGCCCGCGAGCGCCGCGACGACGTCGTTCTCGGCGAGCCAGCCGCCGCCGAGGTCGTCGGCCAGGATCTGGCCGGGGTGGGCGAACGAGCCGACCACGATGAGCTCGGTGACGTCCACGTCCTCGAGGACGCCGGTCGCGACGTCGCGGATCGCGTCGAGCGCGACGCGCAGGTCCCCCGAGCCCGAGACGGCGGGCGCGGCGAGCGCCTCGACGTCGACGCCCGCAGCGAGCAGCGCACGCTCGACGACGGGGTTGATCGTGGCGCGGGAGTGCAGCGCGAGGGTCGGCTCGTGGCCGCCGTCGGGCACCTCGAGGCTGACCGGGCGCAGGAAGGCGGGGGCGCGCATCACGACGCGCGCGGTGTCCGAACCGTCAGCGGCGTCGTCACCCACCGGGTCCGACCAGGTCAGGACGCCGAGGGCCGCCGTCGTGGCCGTGACGCCGTAGCGGTGGTGGTGCTCGGCCGCGCGCGTGAGCACGGCGCGGGCCCGACGGCGCGCGTGGGCCAGGGCCGACGGCTCGCGCACCAGCAGGCCGAGCGTGGTGGGGCGGCCGGCGAGGAACTGCGCCATCCCGCCCGGGTGGGCTGCGGACAGGTCGAGCGTGGCGTCGGCGAGCGTCTCGATGTCGCGCAGCGCGGACTCACCGCCCATCGCCGAGAGCGTCTCCTGCCACTCGCGCGTGGCCAGCGCGACCGTGTCGGCGCGGCCCTGCGGGAGCGCGGGCAGGTCGGGCTCGGGCGCGCTCGGCGAGTCGGGACTCGCGACGGGCGGCCGGGTGCGGCCGTCGTAGGAGCGCACGACGGCGTCGCGCAGCGCCGCGATCCGGCGGCGGCCGCGGCGGGTACGGGGGGCGGGGGCGGGCTCGGACTCGAGTTCGGGCTCAGCCTCAGGCTCGGCCTCGGGGTCGGACGTGGTCTGGGCCTCGGCGTCCGACTCGGCGTCGGCCTCGGACGCGGCGTCGGGCTCGGAGGCCTCGGGCACGCGCCCGACAGCGTCCTCCGCCCCGTCGGCGAGATCGTCCTCGCCCTCGACCGGCTCGGGCGGGGTCAGCGGGGGCGGAACGCGCCGTCGCCGTCGCCCTGATCCTCCGACGCGACCGGCGCGTCACGCACCTCGTGCTCGGGGGATGCTGCGCCGTCGGGCCGCTCCTGCGGACCCGACTCCTGCGGGGAGTCGGACATGACGGGGATGACCTCCGTCGCGTCCGTGTTCTCGTGCCGCGTCACACCTACCTCCAGCTTCCCGCCGCGGGTGCGGCCGCGCGCGCCCGGGTGCGGGCGAGGACTCGACGTCCATCGTCGCACCTGCGGGCCGCGCGGCCGCGCCCCGCGCCGGTGTCAGCCGAGTGCGTCGCTCGCGTCGTCGAGCTCGCGGATCTGCTCGGGGCTCAGGTCGAGGGTGAAGCTGGCCACGAGCGCGGGGAGCTGGTCGGTCGAGCGCGCGCTCGCGATCGGCGCACCGACCGTGGGGCGGGTGCGGAGCCAGGCGAGCGCGACCGAGGCGGGCGCGACGTCGTGGGCGCGTGCGACGCCGTCGAGCGCCTCCAGGAGACCGGCCGCACCGGGGCGCTCCAGGTAGGCGCCCGCACCGCCGGCGCGCGGGGAGTCGACGTCGACGCCGTCGCGGTACTTGCCCGTGAGGAAGCCGGAGGCGAGGGCGGAGTAGGGCAGCTGCATGACGCCGAGGTCCGCGAGGACCGGCACGAGGGCGCCCTCGATCGAGCGCTCGACGAGGCTCCAGCGGTCCTGCGCGTAGGCGGCCGGCACGAGGTTCTCGCTGCGGGCGGCCTCGACGACGGCGCGCAGGCGCTCCGGGGAGAAGTTGGACAGGCCGATCGCGCGGACCTTGCCCTCGGTCACGAGCTCGTCGAAGGTGGCGGCGATCTGCTCGGGCGACTGCGACTCGTCGTCGGCGTGCGCGTAGTAGAGGTCGATGACGTCGGTCTGCAGGCGCGTCAGGGACTCTTCGATCGCGGCGCGGACGTTGTCGCGGGCGAGGCCGGGGCGGCCGGGGTGCTTGGAGACCTTGGTGGCGATCTGGACGGCGTCGCGGTGGCCGCTGGTGGCGAGCCACTCGCCGATGATCGTCTCGGACTCGCCGCCGGAGTGGCCGTCGACCCACGCGGAGTAGACGTCGGCGGTGTCGATCTGGCGGCCGCCGGCCTCGACGAACGCGTCGAGGACGGCGAAGCTCGCCTCGCGGTCGGCGGTCCAGCCGAAGACGTTGCCGCCGAGGACGAGGGGGCCGACGTCACCCAGGGGTGCGTGCGAGGAGCCGGCTGCTGCGGTGAGGGTGGGGTCTGAGTCGCTCATGCGTCCAGCGTCACACGGTCGGGGTGGGCTCGGACAGGACCGCGTCCGACGGTCCACATCCCGGCCGCCGCCCTGTCGCGAGAGCTCTGCTGACCGTCCCCGAGAGGATTGCGGACCCTCCCCGAGAGGATTGGCGACCCTCGGCGAGTCCCGCCGTCGCCCGCCTTCCTCGACCAACGGCCGGCTCGCCCCGGGAGGATCGCCTCGGTCGCGACCGGCGCGTCTCGCGGGACACGCCGACGAGGGCGGGCGGGCGCAACGAACGATCCTCTCTTCCGAGTCGATGGCGCCCGCGGGACGCGAGAGCTCCGGCAGACAGCGGCCGGTAGGGTGGTGGCCGCCGCGGCAGCGCCGTCGGACCCCGCCCTCGTAGCTCAGGGGATAGAGCAACCGCCTCCTAAGCGGTAGGTCGCACGTTCGAATCGTGTC
Organism: Litorihabitans aurantiacus; assembly: GCF_030161595.1. Classification (NCBI taxonomy): domain Bacteria; kingdom Bacillati; phylum Actinomycetota; class Actinomycetes; order Micrococcales; family Beutenbergiaceae; genus Litorihabitans; species Litorihabitans aurantiacus. The sequence continues at coordinate 451,793 of NZ_BSUM01000001.1, read as the reverse complement.
GGGGGCACCCCGAACCGCCCTGACCAGCGACGACGGCGGGCCCGCCCGCGGCCCCGCCCGACATCCGGGCGGGCCGTCCCCGGGTACCCCCACGATCACCCACGACCGCGCGTCGACCTCGCCACATCTGGCTCTGGTCGCGTGCCAACGTACATCCCCCTACGATCAGCGAGAGTCCGGTGGTGACTCCGCTCCACGATGCCCGGGAGGGCGAACGATGCCGTTCCGCAGCAAGCAGACCCTCGACCGATGGCTGGCCGAGTTCATCCCCACCCGCCCGGTCGGTGAGGCCGCACGGGTCGTGATCCACGACGGTCCGCCCGGGAGCGACACGGGACTCGTCGTCGTCCCTCTCGGCAACGCCACCACGACCGTCTACATGCAGCCGGCGCCGCCCGGAGACCCCCGTTGGCGCGTGGTCATCGAGCCGCAGCCCGACGAGACCGTCCTGAGCAGCACCGAGCTCCACGAGCTCGCCGCGGAGCTGCAGGTCGCCGCCGAGCTGTGCGCGTTCCTCGAGGAGAAGTCCGCGCGTCACATCGAAGCCCTTCCGGCCCAGCCGTTCGACGCGTCGGACCTCGCCGGGGAGTCCTCGGCGCTCGACTCCATCGCCTGAGGCGGCGCGATCGCCACTCCCGCAAGAGCACGCGATCATGGGCGCGGCGCGGGCACGCGGCTACCGTGACGAGATGCCCCTGTTCCTCACCGGCCGCCCCGCCCGCGCCACGCGCACGGTTGCCGCACCCGTCGGCACCACGTTCGCGGTCCTCACCGACCTCCCCCGGCACGCCGGCGCCTTCCCGTTCACCACGATGACGGCGCCGCCCGGCCCCCGGCCGTGGGTGACACCTTCGAGGCGGTCTCCCTCGGACTCCTCCGGGACGAGATGGTCCTCGAGCGGCTGGCGCAGTCGCCCGACGGCGGTCGGCGCGCCACGTACCGGAAGGTCGGCGGGATGTTCCGCGGGACGGTCGAGATGATCGTGCGGCCCGTCGACGGCGACGGCGGCCGTTCCGAGGTCAGCTGGGGCTACGACGTGTGGTTCGGTCGGGGGCCACGGGCCCTCTCACGGACGGCGGCGACGGTCGGGTGCACCCTCGCCGCCGCCGTCGCTCTCGCCCGACTGGCGAAGCTGGCGGAGGGCGAGGCCGGCGAGCGCTGACGAGGGGCCCGGCGTGAGCCCGGGAAGTCTCTCGCGGACGCCCTGAAGTCTCTCGCCGGTGCCCGCAAGTACCTCGCGACGCCCCACAAGTACCTCGCGGCGCCCCACAGAGCCCTCGCGGAGGCGGCGGGGTCAGCGGGGGTGGCGGCGGACCGGCACCACCAGCACCGGGCACGACGCGTGGTGCAGCACCGACTGGCTCGTCGAGCCCAGCAGCATCCCCGTGAACCCGCCGCGGCCGCGCGATCCGACCACCACGAGGTCCACCGCGGTCGAGAACTCCGAGAGCAGCGCGGCGCCCGAACCGTCGAGCACGTGCAGCTTCACACGGACGTCGCTGCCGGCGACCGCCTCGTGCACCATCACCTCGAGACCTGCCCGCACGTCGGCCAGCACCTGGTCGCGGTCGATCGCCGCCGGCAGCCACCCGAGGACACCGGCGCCGTGCGCCATGGGCACCCCGGCCACCGCGGTCAGCTCCGCACCCCAGCGCGCCGCCTCCTCCACAGCCGCGGTCAGAGCCGCACGCGCGCTCGCCGACCCGTCCACCCCGACCACGATCCGCGCCGGCGACGTCACCGGGGCGCTGGCCGTCCAGCGGTGACCGAGGCTGAGGTCGCCCTCCTCCTCACCGCCCAGCGGCCGGTCGCCGCCGCGCCCGCCGCGCCCGCCGTGCTCGTCCCGCAGCGGCACCACCACCACCGGGCAGCGCGCGTGCGCGGGCAGCGCCGTCGACACCGTGCCGAGCAGCCGGTCGGTGAACCCGCCCCCGCCGCGCGTGCCGACGACGGCGAGCCCCGCCGTCGCGCTCCCCTCGATCAGCGCACCGGCCGCGTCGCCGGTCTCGAGCACCCCCTCGACAGCCACCCCGCGACCCTCGACCTGCGCCAGCGCGCCGTCGAGCGCGCCCTGGGCGGACCGGCGGACCGCGCTGTCGTCGAGCGCGGCGTACCCGCCGTCGAGCGACGCCACGGTGAACGACGGCAGCGAATAGGAGCACAGCACCCGCAGCGTCCACCCGCGCCGGCGCGCCGCGGCGAACGCCCACTCCAGCGCCCACGAGCTCGGGGCCGATCCGTCGACCCCGACCAGCACCGTCCTGCGCTCAGCCGTCCCCGTCACGCTGTCCACCGTCCTCCCGGCTCCGATCGTCTGCGGTCGCCGTCGATCGCGGATCGGTCGTGCCTCGATCGTGCGCCGCGCGCGGCGCGATGTCGACCCCGACTCCCCCGTCGCGCATCGTCGACGATTCTTGAGCCGACCCTAACGGTCGTGAGCGACGCGGGCACGACGAAGGGCCCGGTCCAGCAGGTCCGGGCCCTTCGCGAGATCGCGTGGTGCGGGTGTCAGCCCAGCACGCGGATGTAGGTCGGGTTCTTCATGTAGACCGGTCCGGCCTTGAGCGGCGTGGACGCGTTGCGCGCCGCGATGTGCTGGCCGTCACCGAGGTAGATGCCGATGTGGCCGGGCGAGTAGATCAGGTCGCCGGCGCGGGCCTCGGAGGCCGAGACGCGGTAGCCGGCACCAGCCTGGGCGCCCGAGGTGCGGGGCAGCGAGACGCCGACCTGCGCGAAGACGTACTGGACGAAGCCCGAGCAGTCGAAGCCGGAGGGGCTGGCGCCGCCGGAGACGTAGGGGACGCCCACGTACTTGAACGCCTCGTTCACGACGGCGGACGCGGTGCCGCCGTCGATCGCAGGAGCAGCCGCGGTCTCCTCGACGGGAGCCTCGGCCTCGTCTGCCGCAGGAGCGCCGTCGGTGTCGGTCGCGGCGGTGTCGGCGGCGCGGGTCTCGCGCTGCGTCTCCTGCTCGACGGCGGGCGCCGTGCGGGTGCGCGACGTCACCGTGCGCACGACCGGCGGCGGCGGGGGCGGCGGCGCCTCGGCCGACACGGTCGCCGCGGCGAAACCGATCTCGGCACCGGCGTCGACGACGACGGAGGTCTGCGTCCCGGCGCGCTCGACGGCGGCGACGGACAGCGAGGTGGACTTGAGGCTCGGGGCCTTGATGACGTCGTTGGACGCCGGCTCGGCGGTCGCGGCGGCGGAGGCGCCGAGCACGAGGCCGGAGGTTGCCACGGCGACGACGGCGGAGCGGCCGGCCTTGCCCTGGAACGATGCGGTGATGCTGGTCGACATCACGTCGAGCGGGGTCGAGGGGCGCGTTGCTGCTGCGTGGCGGCCGCGCGTAGTCGCCTGGGTCAAAGAACTTCCTCCGAACGCCTGCGGGGTGAGCTGTCGGGTTCGGGCTGGAGATAGCCCGGCTCTCGCACCGCGAGCGGTGCGGGAGCTACACCCCGAGGATCACGATCGTGACCCGTGGAAACGTGGTTCCCCCGTCCCTACCTGGACCGACTTTCCCGCGCGGCGGTAGGGCTCGACGTACCGCTGGGAGCCCCGGTCGAGCGACCGGAACGCACTGACAGTAGCCCACGAATCGGGCCAGGTCACATTCAGGTCACGGCCTGTTTCGTGACGCCCGTCACACCCCTCAGCGCGGTGTTCGCGCGGGTAAAAACGGGGCCCGGGTGAGGGTCAAGAGGTGGTCAGGAAGCGGCGACGAAGACGTGCTTCGCGAGCTCCGTCGGGAGGTCGAGCACGACGTCGGCGCCCACCGCCCGGAGCGTCAGCGTCGACCCCTCGCGGGTCACCCCGACGGTGACCCCCGGTCGCACCGACGCCTCCTCGAACCGGCGCAGCAGCTCGACGTCGACCTGCAGCGGCTCGCCGATGCGCTTGATCTCGACCTCGCCGCGCCCCGCGGTCACGGCCTGCACGATCGTGCTGACACCCGACAGGAACGGCTCGGTGACCAGGTCGCCCAGCTCGTCGAGGCCGGGGATCGGGTTGCCGTAGGGGTCGTGCGTGGGGTGGTCCAGCAGCTGCAGCAGCCGCGCCTCGACCTGCTCGCTCATGACGTGCTCCCACCGGCACGCCTCCTCGTGGACGTGCGCCCAGTCCAGGCCGATGACGTCGACGAGCAGCCGCTCGGCGAGGCGGTGCTTGCGCATCACGTGCATCGCACGCTCGTGGCCGAGCGGCGTGAGCTCGAGGTGGCGGTCGTCGGTGACCACCACGAGGCCGTCGCGCTCCATGCGCGCCACCGTCTGCGAGACGGTCGGGCCGGAGTGACCGAGCCGCTCGGCGATGCGCGCACGCAGTGGCGTGATGCCCTCCTCGAGGAGCTCGTAGATCGTCTTGAGGTACATCTCGGTCGTGTCGATCAGGTCGCTCACGCGGCTGGCCCTTCATGCGGGGCCGCGGGGAACGCCCCCCGCAGCCCGTCGTCACCGTCGCGCCCAGCCTACGGCCTCGGCACCCGCCCCTGCCCGCCGGCGGAGCCGCAGCCCCATGCCAGGCCGCCTGCCAGAATGGCGCCCATGCCCGACGTCGCGGTCCCGATCCCCGCCCAGCTGCTCCCCGCGGACGGCCGCTTCGGCTCCGGCCCCTCCAAGGTCCGCCGCGCGCAGGTCGACGTGCTGGCCGCCCTCGGCACCTCCGTGCTCGGCACGTCCCACCGCCAGCCTCCCGTGCGGGACCTCGTCGCGCGCGTGCGCCGAGGGATCGCCGAGCTGCTCGGCGCACCCGAGGGTCACGAGGTCGTCCTCGGCAACGGCGGCAGCACGAGCTTCTGGGACGCCGCCACCTTCTCGCTCGTGCGCGAGCGCGCGCACCACGCCGTGCACGGCGAGTTCAGCGCCAAGTTCGCGAGTGCGACGACGCGCGCCCCCTTCCTCAGCCCCAGCCACGTCACGCGCGCCGAGCCGGGCGATCGCGCCCTCGTCACGCCCGACGGCGAGGTCGACGTCTACGCCTGGGCGCACAACGAGACCTCCACCGGCGTCGTGTCCCCCGTGCAGCGCCCGACGGCGGAGGGCACCTCGCGCGACCAGCTCACCCTGGTCGACGCGACCTCGATCGCGGGCGCCGCCGCCGTCGACCTCACCCAGGCCGACGTCTACTACTTCGCCCCGCAGAAGGTGTTCGGGTCCGACGGCGGGCTCTGGTTCGCGGTCTGCTCCCCCGCCGCGCTCGCACGGATCGAGGAGATCGCCGCGAGCGACCGCTGGATCCCGGACTCTCTCGACCTGTCCCAGGCCGTGGCGAACTCGCGCCTCGAGCAGACGCTCAACACCCCCGCGATCGCGACGCTGGCGCTCCTCGCGGAGCAGCTCGACTGGTTCGCCGACAACGGCGGGCTCGCCTGGGCCGCGGGCCGCAGCCGCGAGAGCTCCGACCACGTCTACGCGTGGGCGCAGGCGCGCCCGTGGGCGAGCCCGTTCGTCGCGGTGCCCGAGCACCGCTCGCCCGTCGTCGCCACGATCGACCTCGACCCCGCGATCGACCACACCGCCGTCATCCGCGCGCTGCGCGACAACGGCGTGCTGGACGTCTTCCCCTACCGCAAGCTCGGCCGCAACCAGCTGCGCCTGGGCCTGTTCCCCGCCGTCGAGCCCGACGACGTGCGCGCGCTGACGGCGTGCGTGGACTACGTGGTGGAGCGGCTGGCCTGAGCAGCGTCGGCCTCGGCGGCGGCCTGCGACACGAGCCGCCGCCACGAGGTCGACCCGGTCGCGGGCGTGAGGTCGCAGAGCACCGGCAGCTCCACCTCGCCCTCGCGCACGGAGATCGCCCGCAGGTACTGCTCCAGCATGCCGACAAGCTCGAGCACGGCGGTCTCGTCGGCGCCCGGGGCGACGATCACGATCGTGGCGGGCACGTGGGGGACGGTGCCGGCGAGCACGTCCCTCGGCACACCGGCCACCACCTCCTCGGCCACGCGCTCGAACGCCTCGAGAGCCAGGGGACGGCCGAACCCCGCCGCGATCTCGTCGAGGTCGCGCACGCGCACGAGGACCACCGAGCTGGGAAGGCCGGACTCCGCGGCGCGATCGGTGTCGAGATCGGCACGCCGGGCGAGCCACGCGGGTGTGCGCAGCCCGTGGTAGGGGTCGAACCGCAGCTGACCCGCGCGTTCGTGCACGCCCTCGGGGGCGCGGGCGGCCGTCATGGCGAACGAGCCGACGAGCGCGACGAGGGTGCCGACGATCGTGGCGATCTCCGACCCGAACCACTCCAGGAACAGGGGGCTGTCGAACCCGGCCACGCCGGCGACCGTGATCCGCGTGACCTGGAACAGCCCGAAGACGCCGGCGACGCCGCCGAGCGCGACCATGGCCGGCTGCGCGCGCAGCGGCCCGCGCAGGATCGTCACGGCGGCGGCGAGCGACCACCCCCGATGCCCACGAGGTAGGCGTAGGACCCGGCCCACTCCCCGCTCGCGCCGAAGATCGCGGCCGCGACGGCGACCGCGACAGCGGTGCCGATCGCGAGGCAGAGCCGCGGCCGGTGACCTGCGAACGCCCGCGCACCCGCCCACAGCGCACCGATCGCGAGAACGAAGAACCCGTCACCGATCGCCACCGTGAGGATGGCGACCTCACGCAGGCCGGACAGGAGGTAGGCCAGGGTGGCCATCAGGAGCGCGAGGAACGTGATCGTCCAGCTGCGGTCGACCGCATCCATGCCGCGGCGACGCGAGGAGCTCGTCAGGTACAGGACGCACGACGTGACGACGACCAGCGTGCAGACGATCAGAAGGGTGTTGAGGTCGAGGTTCACGGCGTCTCCGGCTCGGGTGCGGGGTGCTCGCCGGCGTAGGGCATCCGCACGGTGATCTGGGTGCCCTCGCCGAGGTCGCTGTCGACCTCGATGGTGCCGCCGTGCGCGAGCACGATCTCGCGGACGAGGTGCAGGCCGAGGCCCGTGCCGTGGCGCTCGCCGCGCACGGACTCGGAGCGGAAGAAGCGCTCGAAGAGCCGCTCCTGGTCCTCGGGCGAGATCCCGATGCCGTTGTCGGCCACGCGGACGACGACGTCGTCGCCCTCGCGCTCGGCCACCACGACCACGGTGTCCCCGGTGTCCGAGTACTTCACGGCGTTGGAGACGAGGTTGTCCATCACCTGCCCGACGGCGCGCGCGTCCCCGCGGATCACGAGCCCGCTCTCGACGGCGGACTCGATGTCGACGCCGGCGCGGGCGGCGCGCGGGGTCAGCACCTGGACGGAGTCGCGCACGAGGCGCCCGACGGAGACCCTCTCGATCACGGGGTCGGCGAAGGCGTGGCGCGCGCTGGCGTCGGCGAGCAGGTCTTCCACGAGCGCGTCGAGCCGGCGCACGTTGCGCTCGGCGATCTCGAGGCGGGCGCGCGACGGCGCGGGGGTGTCCTCGTCCTCCAGCACCATCTCGAGGTAGCCGAGCACGGAGGTGAGGGGGTGCGCAGCTCGTGCGAGACGGCCCCCATGAAGTCCTCCCGCTCGCGCACCGCGGAGACCTCGGTCGTCAGGTCCTCGAGCACGAGCACGCGGAAGGCCCCACGCGGTCGGGGCGTCTCCACGCGCGCGACGTTGGCGCGCAGCGCGACGCGGTTGCCGTCGGGCAGCGTCCACCACCGCGTCTCGTCCCGGACCGGGTCGTCCCGGAGCGCACGCTCGAGGTAGCCGCGCAGGTCGGCGCCCGACGGCGTCGCGTCATCGCCCTGAACCCGCGGCAGGGTCGCGACGTCGAGCCCGCGCGGCAGCGTGACCGCGCCGAGCCGCGCCATGGTCGAGTTGGCGTGCACGACGCGGCCGGCGCCGTCGATCACGACCACGCCCACGCCGATCGCGCCGATCGCCGCCTGCAGGAGTGCGCGGTCGACGTCGATGCCCTGGAGCGCGACGGAGAGGGACCGGCCCTGCCGGGCGAGGAGCCGCCGCCGCGCCTCCGCTCGCTCCTCGAGCGCGGTGACGACGGCCGCGACGGAGACGAACACGATGCTGATCACGACGATGCGCATCGCGCCCTCGTCGTCGATCCCCGAGGAGGTGAGGATCGCCTCAGCCTGGGACGCGCCGAGCGCCGCCAGGACGCCGGCGACGGCACCGCGCCGGCCGTGGTGGCGCGCGAGGTCGATGATCGGGACGAGCGCGACGATGGAGATGCGCAGCCCGTCGAACGCGAGGGAGCCGACCGAGCCGATGAGCAGCAGCGGGGGCAGCAGCGCCAGCCACGCGGGCACCCGGTGCCAGGGGACGACGAAGGAGATCGTGAGGGACAGCAGCACCAGACCGGACGCCAGCAGGAACGCCGGGCTGCGGGTCAGGTCGGGGAAGATGATCGCGGCAGCCGTCCAGACCAGGACGATGGCGGCGACCCCGGGGAGGTTGCGCAGGAACACGCTTCTGTCGAGCCAACGACCGGGCTCGTCCACAGCGGTCACCGCGCTCGGGCGAGCGGTCACGAGGCACATGTTCCCAGCACGGACGGCCTCCCGCACGCCGGGCGCAAGAAAATGTTCGTGTTCACTGAGCCGTACGGCCAGGTTCCCCTTATGGTGGGTCCGTGGAGTTCGCCGAGAGAGTGGCCCTCGTCATCGAGGACGACCCAGACATCCGTCTGCTGCTGGAGACCGTGCTGGCCCAGGCCGGTTTCACCGTGCACGCCGCGAGCAACGGCGGCAGCGGCGTGAAGCTCGCCTCGCAGGTGGATCCGCTGGTCATCACGCTGGACGTGAACCTGCCCGACATCGACGGTTTCGAGGTCGCGCGGCGGGTCCGGACCAACAGCGACGCCTACATCATCATGCTGACCGCGCGCGGGGACGAGATCGACACCCTCTCGGGCCTCGACGTCGGCGCCGACGACTACATGACCAAGCCCTTCCGTCCCCGCGAGCTCCGTGCCCGCGTCGAGGCGATGCTCCGCCGTCCGCGCAGCGCCGGTCGCACCGGGGCCGACCTCGCCCCGAGCCCCGCGGTCACGCCGACCGTCGCCACGGCCTCGGCCGCTGCACCCGCTCCGACCGGTGACGACGCGCGAGAGACGGGTCGCCACGCGGCCCCGGCCGGCTCCGCGGCGGCGTCGGCCGCCACCGCGACGCCCGCCCACGACGTCATCAACGGCCTGCGCGTGGATCGCGACGCCCGCATCGTGGAGGTCGACGGCGCGGACGTCGCCCTCACGCGCAGCGAGTTCGACATCCTCTCGGCGCTGTGGGTCAACGTCGGCAAGGTCGTGACGAAGCACAACCTCGTGCGCGCGCTCTGGGGCGACGAGTACGACGTCGGCACGCTGGTCACGCCGTCCGACCACCGCAGCGTGGAGGTCCACATGGCCAACCTGCGCCGCAAGATCGGCGAGGACACCTCGAGCCCGCGCTGGATCGACACCGTGCGCGGTGTCGGCTACCGCCTCAACGCACCGCGCGCGACGCCGTCGCGCTAGAGAGCCCGGAGCCACGACCATGCGCCCGCCCCGCACCCGTTCGCTGACCGTCGCCGCGGCGCTCGCCTCGCTCCTGCTGCTGAGCGGGTGCGGCACGCCGCCCTGGGAGATCGAGCAGGACCCGACGGACACCGACACCGCAACGTCCTCGGAGGAGTCCTCCAGCAGCGCGAGCACGTCCCCGTCGGAGTCGGACACCGCGACCGCCTCGCCGAGCGAGGACGCCACGACGACCGGTCCGCCGGAGCCCGGTGAGACGCCGGAGCCGCAGCCGACGCTGACGCAGGTCGTCAACGACCTCCAGAGCGGCAGCACCGAGCGGACCCTGACGGCCGGCGCCGCGACGCTCACGGCGACGTACTGGTCGGACCTCAACATGGCGGACTGGACGCCGGACGCGTCCAAGCCCGTCAGCCTCTCGCTCACGGCCCAGGAGAACGAGGACGCGCCGGCCTACCTGGCACGGCTGCACGTGACCTCGGTCGCCCGGGACGAGTCGGGTGCCCTCGTCTCCCAGCCGCCGGACCTCGTGGACGACGCGACGGTGCAGCCCGGCTACACGATCGAGGACCCCTACAGCTACTCCACGACCGTCCTCGTGCCGCCGCTGCCCGAGGAGGCGCGCTCGGTGGAGCTGACGTTCTCCTACGAGATCCTCATCGCGACGACGCCGCGCGCCCAGGCGTTCAGCAAGCAGACCGCGACGGACAGGATCACCGTCGCGATCGCGCCGCCCGCCGGGAGCTGACGGCCCCGCGGTGACGGCGGCGGCGCCCCGGGTCTCCGGGCCACCGCCGCCGTTGCCTCACCCCTTCAACCCGGTCTGCGCCAGCCCCTCCACGAACTGCTTCTGCGCGATCGAGAAGATGATCAGCACCGGGATCACCGTCATCGTGGCCGCGGCGAGCTGCACGTTCCACAGCTCGCCGCCGTACGCGTCGGAGTAGCGCGTGAGCGCCTGCGGCAGCGTGAACATCTCGGGCGTCTGCAGGAACACGGTCGGCTCGAGGTAGAGGTTCCACACGTGCTGGAAGGTGAAGATCGCGACGGCGGCGAGCGCCGTCCGGGCCAGCGGCACCGCGATGTACCACCACGTGCGCCAGCGTCCGAGCCCGTCGAGGCGCGCGGCCTCCTCCAGCTCGACCGGCAGCGTGATGAAGAACTGCCGCATGATGAACGTCGCCAGCACGCTCGGGGCGCCGAACGTCGTCGCGAGGATGAGCGGCCAGTGGGTGTCGACCATCCCCCAGCCGTTGAACATCTGGAACAGCGGCACGATCGTCACCTCGCTCGGGATGAGCAGGCCGAGCAGCACCACGAGGAACAGCGCGTTCTGACCGCGGAACTTCACGCGGGCGAAGCCGTAGCCGGCCATCGTCGCCACGAGCATCGTGCCGAGCGTGACCAGCACGGCGATGTAGACGCTGTTGAAGTACTGCCGCAGGAACGGCTGCATCGTGAACGCGTCGCGGAACGCCTGCCAGGTGACGTCGGTCGGCCACAGCGTGGGCGGGTAGGCGAAGATCTCGCTGACCGGCTTGAGCGCCGAGGTGAACATCCACCAGGTCGGCAGCACGAACGGGAGCGTCAGCGCGACGAGCGCGGCGTAGAACAGCACGCGACGCCACACGGGGCTGCGGTGGATCTCGCCCTCGCGGCGCCGCTGCGTGCGACGGCGCGCGGCGGCTCCGGAGGCCTCGACGCCGTCGGCCGTGCGCGGGTCGGCCGGCGGCGGCACGGGGGCGAGCGCGGTGTCAGCTCTCATAGTGGACCCATCTCTTCCGCAGCTGCCACTGCGCGATCGTCAGCACGAGCACGATGAGGAACAGGACGATCGCGAGCGTGGAGCCGTAGCCGAACTGGTGGAAGTCGAAGGACTGCTGGACCAGGTAGTACACGAGCACCGTGGTGGAGATGCCGGGCCCGCCCTGAGTCAGCACCGCGACCTGCGCGAAGACCTGCAGCGAGCCGACGATCGTGATGATCGAGGTCAGCATGATCATCGGCGAGATGAGCGGGAGCGTGATCCGGCGGAAGATCGCCGGGTCGCTCGCGCCGTCGATCCGCGCCGCCTCGTGCAGCTCGCGCGGCACGCCCTGGAGCGCCGAGAGGAACAGCACCATGTTGAGCCCGACGTTCTTGAACACCTGCACGACGATGACGGCGAGCATCGCGCCCCACCCCTCGCGCAGCCAGTTCGGGCCGTCGATCCCCACCGTCGCGAGCAGCCCGTTGATGCCGCCGTTGGACTGCAGCAGGAAGCCCCACACGATCGTCCAGGCCACGAGCGAGATGACCACGGGCGAGAAGAAGATCGTCCGGAACACCGTCACGCCGGGCCAGCGTCGGTTGAGCATCACCGCGAGCAGCAGCGCGAGGCTGAGGTTCGCGACGACGAGGCCGAGGAGAAGATCGCCGTCGCCCGCAGCACCGAGACCAGCTGCGGGTCGTTGAAGAGGCGCTCGACGTTCTCCAGGCCGACGAACGTGAACGTGCCCGCGAGCACGTTCCACTCGTGGACCGAGTAGTAGGCGATGAGTCCGAGCGGCACCAGGACGAACAGCACGATCCCGGCGAGCTGGGGCGCGATGAACAGGTAGCCGGTGCGGGCGTCCCGGCGGATGTGGGGCGCGGGGCGCCGCGCCCCACCCCCGGACGCGCGCCCGGGCGGGGTGGTGCCCCGTCCGGGGCGCGCGATCGTGGGCGTCGCCATCAGGGCTCCAGGAGGGAGGAGATCGATCCGCAGGTCTGACCGAGCACGGCGGCGACGTCGGCACCGGGCGTCCACAGGTCGTCCAGCGAGGCGCGGGTCTGCTGCGCGATCTGCGCGGCGTCGGTGTGGCTCGGGCGGACCTGGCCGGTCGCGATCCCGGGGATCACGACGTCCTCGATCTGCTGCGGCGTGAGCAGCGGGTTCGCCGCCGAGAGCACGTCCACGGTGAGCAGCGACTCGCGCGGCGGCGGGAAGTAGGCCGCGAGCTCCGCCGAGTTCTCCGGGTTGGTGAAGAACGCGAGGAACTCGGCGGCGGCCTGCGTGTTGCGCCCCTGGGCGATGACTCCGATGCCGCCCTGACCGGTGACGGCGTACTCGCCGTCGGGCCCCTGCGGCAGCGGCAGGAGGTCCCACGCGAAACCGTCCTCGGGCAGCAGGTTCGCCCGCGAGATCTGCGTGATCGTGAAGGCGGACTCGCCGGCGAAGAAGTCGGCGCTGGTGCCCGGGCCGGGCATCGAACCGCTGGTGAACGCGGCGTCGTGGAGGAACTCGAACGCCTCGACCATCTCGGGGCTGTCGAACGTGCACTGCGTGCCGTCCTCGCTCCAGGGCTCCGCGCCCCAGCCGTTCCACACGGTGCTGAGGTAGTCCCAGTTGAGGTAGTCGAAGTCGCGCACCACGAACCCGGCCGAGCCGGTGGTCTCCTTGACGCTCGCTCCCGCGGCGCTGACGTCCTCCCAGGTCCAGGAGCCGTCCGCCAGCATCTCGGCGCCGCTCGGCAGACCGGCCTCGGCCAGCTTGTCGTCGTTGACGAACGTGACGAACGGGGAGGTGCTGAACGGGTAGCCGATCAGCTCGTCGCCGTCCTTCCACAGCGCCGCGGCGCTGTCGGAGATGTCGTCGTAGTCGTAGCCCTCGGTGGCCTCGAGGGTCTCGGTCAGCGGCATGAGGGCACCGCTGGCGACGAAGTCGGGTGCGGCGTTCTCGAGCACCCAGGCCAGGTCGGGCGCGTTGCCGCCGGCGATCTGGGTGGTGACGGTCGAGGTGTAGTCGTCGAACGGCAGCGGGTCGAACGTGATCGAGGTGACCTCGGGGTTGGCCGCCATGTAGTCCTCGGCGATGCCGTTGAAGAGCGCGAGGTGGTCCTCGTTCGAGGTCCAGATCGTCATGCGCAGCGCGATGTCCTCGCTCTGCTCGTTCGAGCCGGTGCCGCCTCCCCCGCCGCCGCAGGCGGCCAGGGCGAGGGATCCGGTGAGCGCCGCGGCGATCGCGGTCAGCGTCCTTGCTGATCTCATGGGGGTTTCTCCTAGTAGCCGACGACGTCGGGCCAGTGCAGCTCGACGCCGTCGTGGGTGAGGACGGCCTGGTAGTCGGCCAGGTGGGCGGGGCTGGCGTGCACGTGCTGGGGGGTGAGGCCGGTCTCGAGGCAGAACGCGGCGAGCGCTCCGCTCGCCTCGCCGATGTTCCACTCGACGGGGTGGAGCCGGAAGGCGCCGTTGGTGATGTGCGTGGTGCCGACGTTCTTGCCGGCGGGCAGCAGGTTGCGCAGGCGGCGCGGCACGAGGATGCCGAGCGGGATCTCGAACGGGCTGCTCGGGACGTCGAGGTAGTTGTCGCCGCCCGAGGAGGGGTGCAGGTCGATCCGGTACATCCCGACGCCGACGGTGTCGGGCGTGGTGAACGGCCGGCCGTGCCCCTTCACCGCGATGGAGAGGTCGTTCTCCGTGACGGTCCCGACGGTCAGCAGCCGGCGCGACTCGCGGATGTAGGGCGCCATCGCCAGGCCGTCGGGGCCCTGCGTGAGGTCGCCCCGCAGCCGCAGCCCGGGGTAGCCGCGACCGCCGTCGGGCCGCGGCGCCTCGGTCTGCAGCCAGTACAGCATCGACAGCGACTGCCGCCGCGCGGCCGCGAGGTGCTCGCGCGCCTCGTGCGGCTCGACGTCGACGAGCACGCCGTCGACGTGGTCGATCATCGGCCAGTTGACGAGCACCACGTCGCTCCCGAACGCTCCGGGCTCGAAGTTGTCGCGGTCGATGATGCGCCGGAAGGTCCACAGCTCGCGGTCGCCCGGGTCCTTGCCCTGGTCGGCGACGGCGGAGGGCGGCGGCGCGTGCGGCGTGAAGGTCCGCGTGCTCGTCTCGAGCGTGCGCGGGTCGGGGCCGGTCAGCGAGATCATCGGCGCGCCCCAGTAGTCGGGCTGCCGCGTGCGCCAGTGCTCGTAGTCGGCGGGCGGCTCGATCGTGTGGTCCTCGCCGTCGCGGTGGTCGATCACGAAGCACCAGCTGAACGCCTGCTGGTTGGCGGGCTGCGCCGCCTCCGGTGCGCTCGGCTCCCCCGTGTCCGCCCGGGACTCGAAGCCGGTCACGTGCTCGGCCCCGGTCAGCGGGAGCAGGTCGCCCAGCTCGGTCGCGTCGACGACGAAGGCGGCGGTGACGACGACGTCCCGGTCCTCGCGCGTCAGGCGCAGCGTCACGGAGGTCACGACGTCGCCGTCCACCTCGGCGCCGACCGGCACGGCCGGCTGCAGCACGAGCAGGCGCCCGGCCGCGCGGTGCGGGGCGAGCATCGCCTCGAGGACGGCGACGCCGACGGCGGGCTCCGAGCAGATGCGGCTCACGAGTCCGTTGCCCGGGTTGAGGTGGCGGTCGGCGCGGGCGGCGGCCGTGAGCGGGTAGAAGGTGCGGTAGTGCTCGCGGATGCCGTCGCGCAGCCGGCGGTAGCGCGCCGTCGCGCCGAACTGCTCGATCCAGCTGTGCTCGTCGAGCGGGACGGCCTGGCTGGTGAGCTGGCCGCCGAGCCAGGCGTACTCCTCGCTCAGCACCACGCGACGGCCGTGCTCGAGGGCCGCGAGCGCCGCGGCGACGCCGCCGAGGCCGCCGCCGACGACGAGCACGTCCGTCTCGAGCGCGGGTGCGACTCCGGCGTGCGCGGGGGTGCCGACGCCGCCGATGCCGGATCTGTCGGCGCGCGCGTCGGGGGTGGGGGCGGTCATCGGGTCTCCTTGCCGGTGGGGGTGGGGCGAGCGTGGCGCCGGGGACGATCGAGCACGGCAGCGTCAGGCGCAGCTCGTCGGCCGGGACCGTCTCGGCGGGGTCGAGGATGCGGCCGAGCAGCGCGAGCGCCTCCGACCCGAGCCGCGTGCGCGGGGGCTCAGGCGTGTGAGGTCGGGATCGCCGTCGGCGGTGTGGAAGGGGTCGGCGAGCGTGACGATCGAGAGCTGCTCGGGCACGGCCACGCCGTCGCGCACCGCGGCCGCGTGGATCGCGAGCGCGTGGCCCGGCGTCTCCACGAACGCGACGGTCGCGCCGCAGGCGCGCAGCGCGGCCCAGTCCTCCTGCGACGGGTCTCCCGTCAGCGCGCGGTCCAGCGCCACAGCGTCGCCGGCGGGGTCGCGACGGCGCAGCTCGTCGAGGAAGCCGCGGTGGCGGTCGCGCACGGACTCGCCCGTGCTGTCGCGGCGCAGCATCGCGAAGCGCCGGTGCCCGAGGTCCCACGCGCGCCCGACCAGCTCGGCCGTGCCGCCCACGTAGTCGGCGGCGACGTAGGGGACGTCGCGCGCGTCGCGGCGCCCGACCGCCACGAACGGGAAGCCGCTGCTGAGCAGGCGCTCGAGCTCGGCGCCGTCCATCTCGAGCCCGAGCAGGAGGCAGCCGTCGGCGAGCCGGAGGCGGTTGTTGGGGTGGAACAGGCTGCGCCGACCTCCACGACCGGGGCGGAGGTGAACATCAGCAGGTCGAGCCCGAGCTTCTCGGCCTGCGACTCGATGCCGGTCAGGAGCGAGGCGTAGAAGTCGCGGCTGGCCGAGGGGAAGGCGGGCTCGTAGGTGAAGACGCCGACGAGCCGGTTGCCCACGCCGGCGAGGCGGCGCGCGGCGGGGTCGGCGACGTACTCGGCCTCGCGCAGCACCTGCAGCACGCGCTCGCGGGTGTCCGCGGGAATGCGGGTGAGCGCGTCGGCCTTGCCGTTGACCACCAGGGACACGGTGGACTGGCTGACGCCGGCGAGCTCGGCGATGCGGCGCTGGGTGATGCGCGGCTGCGTGCGTGGTGTGGTCATCGTGGCCCTCGTCCGAGGCCGGCAGCGGTGCCGGCCGTGATGAGCAGGTATTACTGGAATCTCCCCGCTCATGCGCATTAGCATCGGGATCGCCGGTTGCTAATGCGCATGAGCAGGATGATCGGCAGTCTACGCAGACGGCACCGCGAGGTGTCAACCGCGGGTGCGGGGACGGCGATGTCCCCCCACCCACCGACCCGAGGAGAACGATCGATGACGATCCACAGCTCACCCGGACGCCGGGCGACGGCGGTGCTCGCCGCCGCCGCGATCGGCCTCGTGGGGCTGGCCGCCACGGCCGCGCCCGCCAGCGCCGACACCCTTCCCCCACCGCCCGGCTGGCCCGAGTTCGGCTACCAGGGGGTGATCACCAGCAAGGGCCCCGAGGCGATCTGGAACCCGACCAACGAGTTCATCTTCCCGAGCGTCTTCCACGCGGGTGAGCACCTCGAGGACCCGCTGGCGGAGTGGTACCTCTACTACGCACCGCACGACGACCCGGGCGGCATCTCGGTGCGCTACTCCGACAGCCTCGAGGGGCCGTGGACGGAGTACGCGGGCAACCCGATCATCGAGGACGTGTGGGAGCCGCACTTCGCCGTGCCGCACGTCTCGAGCGCGGACGCGATCTGGAACGAGGAGGTGGGTCGGATGTTCCTGTACTTCCACGGCACCAACTCCCAGACGCGCTGGGCCGAGTCCGACGACGGCGTGACGTTCGACTACGGCGGCATCGCCGTCGACAACGCGATGGGCGGACCGCAGGTCACCGAGACGAGCTACGCGCGCGTCTTCGAGCACCCCGATCCGGACTCGGGCTACGCCTACGGCATGTTCTACATGGGTAACGAGCGCGACGACGTGCGCCGCATCCGCCTGGCGGAGTCGGTGGACGGGCGCGAGTGGACCGTCGACCCGGACTACGTGGTCGCACCCGGCGTCGAGGAGGGGCAGAACGTCTCGAGCGGCGACCTGTGGGAGTGGGACGGCGAGCTGTACGTGATCTACCACGCCTCCAGCGGCAAGAGCTATGCCCGCACGATCGACGAGACGCTGCGCGAGGTGGGCGAGACGCCGATCGTGCTGCACGAGGCGAGCGGGCTCGGCGACGACGTGGGGCGCGTGGCGGCACCGCAGGTCGTCACGGACGACGGCGAGACCTACCTGTTCTACGAGTCGGGCGACCGCCTGGGCGCCACGATCGCGTGGGCGAAGGACGGCGCCGACGTCGTGATCCCGCCGCCGTTCGGCGGCTTCCCGGAGGACCCGACCAACCCGGTCTTCGAGGTGTGCGCCGCGCCCGGCAGCGACGAGTTCGACGGCGACGCGCTCGCCCCCGGCGCCTGGGACCGGGTGCTGCGCGAGGACGCTGCCCGGCACACCGTGGCCGACGGCGCGCTGACGATCCCCACGTACGAGGGCGGCGTGGCGGCGGCCCCGCTGCTGCAGCAGGAGCTGCCCGACGGCGCGTGGCAGGTGACCACGAAGGTCACGGTCGAGGCGGCGCAGCGGTTCCAGCAGGCCGGCCTGCTGCTGTGGCGCGCGGACGACGACTACGTGAAGCTCGACCTGGGCCAGGCGACCCCCGGGCCGCGGCTCGAGCTGGTGCAGCACGTGCGCGGCAGCAACCGGATGGACAGCGCCGCCCCCGCGATCGCGGGCACGAGCACGATCTGGCTGCGCCTGACGAGCGACGGTGATGCGGTGCGGGCGCACATCTCCTACGACGGCGAGACGTTCGAGCGCTACGGCCGCGACGTCGCGGACGCGGGCACGTTCACCCACGTGGGTCCGTACGCCTTCCGCGGCACGACGGGCGCACCGGAGATCCCGGCGTCGTTCGACTTCTTCCGCCTCTCCCCCGACGCGGCCGCGTACCAGGCGTGCCTCGCCGGGCTCACAGGTGGCTTCTCCGACGTCGAGCGCGACCAGCTCTTCGCGCAGGACATCGCGTGGCTCGCGCAGCACGGGATCTCGCGCGGCTGGGAGCTGCCGGACGGCACGCGGGAGTTCCGGCCGCTGACGCCGATCGCGCGGGACGCGATGGCGGCGTTCCTGCACCGCCAGGCCGGGTCGCCCGACGTCGACCTTCCACCGGCCTCGCCGTTCACCGACGTAGCCCCGGACGACCAGTTCTACGACGAGATCGTCTGGCTGGCGCAGGAGGGCATCTCCACCGGGTGGGCCGACGGCGACGGCACGGCGTCGTTCCGCCCGCTGGAGCCGATCGGGCGCGATGCGATGGCCGCGTTCCTGTACCGGATGGCCGACTCCCCCGAGCACGAGGCACCGCCCGTCTCACCGTTCACCGACATGGGCCCGGCCACGCAGTTCTACCCCGAGGTGACGTGGCTGGTGACCGAGGGCGTCGCCACCGGTTGGCTCGGCAACGACGGGACGGCGATCTACCGCCCGACGACGCCGATCAACCGCGACGCGATGGCCGCCTTCCTGCACCGCTACGACGACGCCGGATTCACCGACGTCGAGGGGTCGTCCGGCTAGGCCCTCGCGTCCGCGCTGCGCGGTCCGCCCACGACGCCGCCCCGGCAGGTTCGAGACCTGCCGGGGCGGTGTCGTGGTTGCCACCCGGTGCGCGTGGCACGGAGCGGTTCAGTCCGACGACGGCGCCGGGGTACCGACCGGCCACGACCGACCGCAGAAGTGGCACACCAGCATCCCGCGACGTTCGCTCGCCGTCAGAGACCGCTCCACCCAGAGGTGGGCGCACCAGGGTCGGCCCGCCCGTTCCCAGCGCGCCCTGATCGCCTGCTCGGTCAATCGATGCATAGGCGAAGACACTAGGTCGATCCCCACGCCCTGAAAAGGAGCCTTAGGGACCTCTGACAATATCTCAAGGTTGCCCGACCGGTCACTGCACCGTCCGGCTTGTTAGCGCTGTCACGGCCAGTCATCCACCATTCGGACGGCAGTCGTCCGCGCGCCGCCGGGCACCGACGCTGAATCTCCCGTCGGCGCCGTCACCACCGCGCCCGATGCGATCCGACACGCCCCGCACCTCTTGCGGCCCGGCGTCAAATCGACCCTTCACCCAGGTCAAGCGACGCGGGTGGTCAGACGCGGCGGCGCTCGTGCCGCGCACCGTCGCGCGCACCGTCCCGCCCCCGTCTCCCGCCGATTCCTGCGCCGATGGTGCGCCTGTCCGAACACTCCTCAGGGGTGGCTCCGTTCCGGCGCAGACCCTCAGGGGTTGACAGCGCGTACACCTGCGCGAGGGAAAGTCTCATCAGGTCCTCCTCAAGATGACCGGATCCGTCCGGGCAGTCGCAGATGCGTCGGTAGCGTGAATACCCGTCAGCGCTCGGCGGATTCACGTCATCGAGGTCGATCATCCGCGCGAGACGCGAGAGAAATTTGTCGCACTCATCGGGGGCACGCATTCCCTGGCTTGTGGCACCGCCACCACAACAATTCAGGGAGCCCCGGTGAGAAGATCTCACGTCGCCGCATTCGTCGCGCTCGGAGGACTGGTGTCGGCCGCGTCCGTCGCCGCCCTCCCGGGGCGGCCGCCGCCCCCGAGGAGCTGGTCGTGAACGGGTCGCTCGAGGAGGGCGAGGCCTGGCCGACCTGCTTCACGACCGCCGGATGGGGCTCCGAGGGCGCGTGGGCGCTCACCGAGGGCCGCGACGGCGGGCGTGCGGTCTCCGTGACGATCGCCGAGCACCAGGGCGGCGACCGCAAGCTCCTGACCTCCGAGACCGACGCGTGCGCCCCCGTGGTGACGCCCGGTCAGACCTACGACCTGTCGGCCTGGTACACCGCCACGGTTCCGGTCTCCCTGACCGTGTTCCGCCAGACCGCGGACGGCTGGACCTACTGGGGCGACCTCGGCCGCCACGCGGCGAGCGCGGAGTGGCGCACCGCCGCGGGCACGACGCCCGCGGTGCCCGCCGGCACGCTGCGCCTGGCGTTCGGCCTGTCCCTGGGCGCCACCGGGACGCTGACCACCGACGACTACTCGCTCACGCCCACCGCCGGCGCTCCCGGAAACGGCCCGGCACCCGAGGTCGATCCGGCACCCGCCCCGGGCGACGACGGCGACGGCGATGACGGCGACACCGCCGCCGTCGGGAACCCGTGGCTGCTGCCGGACGGCCGGGAGTGCCTCGTGCGCGCCGGCTGGGGCGAGGCCACGGTGACGCAGTCCTACTCCGACGACGTGCCCGAGGACGCCCCCGCCGGCGCGCGATCGTTCGCCCTCGGCGTCACCGGACGCGTCACCGGCGACGTCAAGGCCATCCACGCCGAGACGGCCGAGTGCGCCCCGACCGTCCGGGCGGGCGGCCTGTACGAGGCCACCGTGCGCTACCGCTCGACCGGCACCGCCACGAGCATGACCGCCTTCCGCCACGTGCCCGGCCAGGGCTGGTCGTACTGGACCGAGCTCGCGGCGCTGCCCGCCACGACGGGGTGGGAGCGGCGCACGGTCGCGCTGCCCGAGATCCCCGCCGGCGTGGACCGCATCTCCTTCGGCGTCTCCCTCGCCTCCGACGGCGAGCTCCTCACCACCGGCCACGAGCTGACCGAGATCGGTTCGGAGCCCGTGCCCGAGGGCGAGGCGGCCCAGCTCGGTTCCTGGGAGGTGCAGGGCGCCGAGATGCCGGTGCGCGCGATGCACACCACCCTGCTCTCCGACGGCCGCGTGCTGCTGATCGCCGGCTCCGGCAACGACGAGGCGCGGTTCGACGCCGGCTCGTTCACCGCTGCGGTCTGGGACCCGACCGACGACACCTACACGGAGCTGGACGTCCCCTACGACATGTTCTGCTCCGGGCACGTCACGCTCCCCGACGGCAAGGTCCTCATCTCCGGCGGCACCGAGACCTACCCCGGCGAGGACGACGGCCCCACCACCTTCGGCGGCAGCGACGCCAGCTACTACTTCGACCCCACCGACGACGCCTTCCACCCGACCTCGGACATGGCCGGCGCCCACTGGTACCCGACCCTGACCAAGCTCGGCAACGGCGACGTCTGGGCCGCCGGCGGCATCGACGAGAAGGCCGAGGGCACCGTCCTGACCCAGATGTTCGACACCTCCACCATGACCTGGCTTCCGTCGAACCAGGTCCCCCAGACCTGGAGCTACTGGGGCACCTACCCCCACATGTACCTCCTGGAGGACGGCATGCTCTTCTACGCCGGCGCCCACACCTTCGGCAACGGACTACCCGGCACCGGCGCCTCCCTCTACGACTGGCGCACCGCCCAGATCTGGGACGTCCCCGGCCTGCGCGAGAAAGACCTGCGCGACCAGGCCGCCTCCGTCCTCCTGCCCCCCGCCCAGGACCAGCGCGTCCTCATCGTCGGCGGCGGGCACACCGAGCTCAACGCACCCGCCATCAGCCTGGCCGACGTCATCGACCTGTCCGACCCCCAGCCGGCCTACACCCCGGTCGAGGACCTCCCCGGACCCGGCAAGACCTACGTCAACCTCGTCAACCTCCCCGACCGCAGCGTCCTGGCCGCCAACGGCGCCACCCACAACCGCACCGGCGACGTCCGCACCGCCGCCCTCTACGACCCCGAGACCGACGGCTGGACGCCCGTCGTGCCCGACCCGGTCGGGCGCAACTACCACTCCACCGCGGTCGTCCTGGCCGACGGCCGGGTCGCCGTCTTCGGGTCCAACCCCGGTGACAACTCCTACGAGATGCGCGTCTCCGTCTACTCCCCGCCCTACCTCCACGCCGGGGAGCGCCCCACCATCACCGACGCGCCCGAGGCGGTCACCTACGGCGAGACGGTGCAGCTCGAGGTCGACGGCGAGATCGCCTCCGCCTCGCTGATGTCGCCGATGTCCTCCACCCACCAGACCGACACCAACGCCCGCCTCGTCGACGTCCCCGTCGCGGGCGAGGGCACGCTGACCGCGCAGGTCCCGGACGACCCCGACCTCCTGCCTCCCGGCCCGTACATGCTCACCGTGCTCGACACCGACGGCGTACCGTCCATCGCCTCCTGGGTGTGGGTCTCGTGAGCGCGCCCTCGCGTCCGACCGCGCTCGCCGGACGGCGGCGACTCCTGCTCGCCGTCGTGCCCCTGCTCGTGCTGGTCGTGGCCGCCGTCCTCGTCCTCGGCGGGGCGCGCACCGACCGCCCCGCGGCCGACGGCGGGTCCTCCTCGCCCCACGCCGGGCACTCCCCGTCGGCCCCGGTCGACAGCCGGGACGAGGCCGACGGCGACGCCGGACCCACCGCGACCCCCGGCGCTGACGACCCGGCGACCACAGCCACCCCCGGCCCCGCGCCGTCGCCCACCGGCACCCCGGTCCCCGACCCGCCCGCCCCGCCGGACGGGCACGCGATGGCGGCTCCGACGCAGACCGGCCTGCTCGAGGTCGCGAACGCCCCGGCCGCCGAGGTGCGCTCGGGCGCGGACGCCCTGGGCGAGCCGCGGGGCGCGATCGACCCGTCCGAGGTGGTCGAGTCCGCCGCATCGCTCGGCGGTTGCCACCCGGGCTACGGCGCGGCCGGACAGTGCCTGCCGCTCATCCCGCCGAGCATGGCCGCGCACGCCGCAGAGATGGTCGACGCCGGCCTGGAGCTGTCCTCCATGCCCCACCCGTGGACCTGCACCGAGCTCCTGACGTACTTCCCCGACGGCATCGCCGTCCGCGCCGGCTCGGACCCCGCCGAGGCGGACCCGTTCGGCCTCGACCTCGAGGGCGACGGCGTCGCGTGCGTCGCCGCGTGACCCCGCCCTCCGCCCCCGCCCGTCCCGAAGGAGACCGACCGTGATCCTCCAGTCCGTCGTGCTCGTCGTCGTCGCGCTGATCCTGCTCGCGCTGTCGCTGAGCACCCTCGTCGTGGCCACCTACGCCTGGTGGCACCCCGAGTCGCGCGAACGCACGAGGTTCCCCGACACCGACGGCCGCCACGGCCTCAGCTTCTCGATCATCGTGCCGTGCCGGCACGAGAGCGAGCCGGTCGTGCGCGCCACGATCGAGAAGCTCCTGGCGCAGACGCACGACGACGTCGAGGTCGTCATCTCCGTGGGGCACGACGACCCCGGGACCTGGGCGGTGGCCGAGCGGATCGCCGCCGAGCACCCGCTTCAGGTGCGCGTCAGCGTCGACACCCACCCCGTGAAGAACAAGCCCCGCCAGCTCAACACGGCCCTGGCCGAGTGCACGGGCGACGTCGTGGGCGTGTTCGACGCCGAGTCGATCGCCGCGCCCGACCTCCTGAGCAACATCGACAACACCTTCCGCCGCACCCAGAGCGCCGCGGTCCAGGGCGCCGTCCAGCTCGTCAACCACCGCGACTCCTGGTTCGCCCTGCGCAACTGCCTGGAGTACTTCATCTGGTTCTCCTCGCGGCTGCACCTGCAGGAGCGGCTCGGGTTCATCCCGCTCGGCGGCACCACCGTCTTCGTGCGCCGCGAGCTGCTGCTGAGCATGGGCGGCTGGGACGAGGACTGCCTGGCGGAGGACTGCGAGCTGGGCGTGCGGCTCTCCTCGCACGGGCACCGGATCAGCGTCGCCTACAGCCCCGCGCTCGCCACCCGGGAGGAGACGCCGGAGGACGTGCCCGCGTTCGTGAAGCAGCGCACCCGGTGGGCACTGGGCTTCTTCCAGGTGTACGGCAAGCAGGAGTGGCGGCGGCTGCCGACCGCCCGCGAGCGCCTCGCGGCCCGCTGGACACTGACCCAGCAGCACCTCGTGGCCGTCACCGGCGTCGTCGTGCCGATCTCGGTCGCCCTGGCGCTGCTGGGCTCCTTCCCGCTCCCGGTCGCGATGATCACGTTCCTGCCGCTCGTGGTCACCCTCGCGACCGTCGCGCTCGAGGCGTGCATGCTGCGCGAGCTCGGCCGCGACCACGGGCTCGCCGTCGGGGTGCGCGACTACGTCGTCCTGGTGCTGAGCACCATCCCCTTCCAGCTCCTGCTCGCCTTCGCCACGCTCCGCGCCTACGTGCGGCTGCGGCGCGGGGACCTGCGGTGGGAGAAGACCGAGCACGCGGGCCGCCACCTCAGCCCCGAACGAACAGGGATCGCCGCATGAGCACCACCCTCGTCCCCGCGCGCGTCGCCGTCGCCCCCTCCGCCGACCTCACGCCGACGGCGCCCGACGGCGTCGCGCCCAGCACCACCAGCCCGTGGCGCCGCCGCCTGACGAGCGACCGCGCGGTCGGCTCGGCCGTCGCCGTCGGCGCCCTGACGCTCGGGCTGTGGAACGTCGTCGAGGCCACCGCCTTCGCCGACGACGAGGGCATCTACACGGCGCAGGCGCTAGCCGCGGCCGACGGCGCGCTCGGGCCCTACACCTACTGGTACGACCACCCGCCGTTCGGGTGGTTCCAGATCGCGGCCCTGGCGGCGATCCCCCGCGCGCTGGGCGTCGGCGACGGGTCCGGCATCGCGGCCACGCGTGTCGTCGCCGGCGTCCTGTTCGCGCTCACCGCCACGCTCGTCTACCTCCTCGCACGCCGCGTGCGGGCGCCGCAGGTCGTGGCCGTCCTGGCCGCGGCGGCGTTCGCGACGTCGCCGCTCGCCCTGACGGTCGGCCGCCAGGTCTTCCTCGACAACGTGGCCGTGCCGTGGGTGCTGCTCGCGCTCTGGCTGGCGCTGTCGCCGCGCCGCCAGATGTGGGCCCACGTCGGTGCCGGCGCCGCGATGGGTGCCGCGCTGCTGACCAAGCTGACGTTCGCCGTCGCCGGCCCGGCGGTGCTCCTGGCGCTGCTGCTCGGTCAGCGCACCGGCCCGTTCTGGCGCGGGCGGCGGTTCTCGGTCACCGGCTTCGCCGCCGCCGGGGCCCTCGTCTTCTCGTTCTTCCCCCTGCTCGCGCTGCTGCGAGGCGAGCTCCTGGCGGGGCCGGACCGCGTCTCGCTCGAGGGCGGGCTGCGCTTCCAGTTCGAGTCCCGTGCGACGTCGGGCTCGTTCTGGGACCCGACCTCCCCCGCCACGCCCTCGTCTCGGGCTGGCTCGAGCAGGGTGGTGCGCTGGTGGTGGCCGGGGTGGTGGGCGCCGTCGTCTGCGCGTTCGTCCGCCGCACCTGGTGGGTGCCGGTCGCGCTGCTGGGGTGGGCGGCGCCCGCGTTCCTCGGCGAGGGCTACCTGCCGGCCATGTACGTGATCGGGCTCGTCCCCCTCCTCGCGGTCGCGGCGGCCGCCGGGGCGACGCACGCGTGGCGCGCGCTGTCCACCGCGCTCGACGGCGTCCAGCGCCACCGGCCGGAGCTCCTGGGCGCCCGCGCGCGCACCGCCGCGACGGCCGTGCTGGGCGTGGCCGCGGTGGCTGGCACCGCAGTCGTGCTCGCCCCGGAGGTGCGCGAGCGCAGCCTGCCGCTCGCGACGGCGCAGGCGAACCAGGACTGGCGCGACGCCGTGGCCTGGGTCAGGGCGAACGTCCCCGCCAGCGACGACGTCGTCGTGCCCTTCTCGGCCTGGGACGCGGTGCAGGACCAGGGGCGCGGCGGGCCGTGGAACGTCGTCGCGATCGAGAAGGTCGACCTCGACACCGCGTTCCCCGCCGCCCACCCCGGGGGCTGGCAGGACCTCGAGTGGATCCTCGAGGGCCCCTCGGTCGATCCGATGATCGACGACCTCGGCCTGACGCAGATGCGGCAGGCCATGGACAGCTCGCGCGTGGTCGCCTCGTTCGGCGACTGGAACGTGCGCGAGATCGTGCCACCAACCAACTCCTCCGCCACCCCCACCACCTCCGTGACCACCGACCCGCAGGAGCAGCAGCCGTGAGCAGCGCCGCCACCGTCATCGTCCCCACGTTCAACGAGGGCCCGAACGTCGCCGAGCTCGTGCGGCGCCTGGCCGCCTCGGTCCCCGAGGGCTCGGAGATCCTGTTCGTCGACGACTCCACCGACACCACGCCCGAGACCATCCGTGAGGTCGCCGCCGCGAGCGCCGTCGAGGTGCGACTCATCCACCGCACGGAGGCGGTCGGCGGGCTGAGCGGGGCGGTCGTCGAGGGCCTGCGCGCGGCGCAGCACCGCTGGTGCGTGGTGATGGACGGCGACCTGCAGCACCCGCCCGAGCTCGTGCCGGTCCTGCTGGAGACGGGCCGGGAGACCGCGGCCGACGTCGTCGTCGCCTCGCGCCGCGCCCCCGGAGGGAGCAGCGAGGGTCTCGCCGACGCGCGCCGTCGCCTGGTCTCGAGCGCCTCGATCGCGCTCACCCGGGCGATGTTCCCCCGGCGGCTGCGGGACTGCACCGATCCGATGACGGGCTTCTTCGCGCTGGACCGCACCCGGATCGACCTCGCCGGGCTGCGCCCCGAGGGGTTCAAGATCCTGCTGGAGATCCTGGCCCGCCAGAGCCTCGTGGTGGTGGAGGAGCCGTTCGTCTTCGGCGAGCGGTTCGCCGGGGAGTCCAAGGCGACGCTGAGCCAGGGCGTGCGCTTCGTACGGCAGGTCGCGCGCCTGCGCTTCGGCCGGATGCCCGCGTTCGCGCTGATCGGGGCGCTCGGCGCCGTCGCGAACCTCGCGATCATGGCGGGTCTCATCGCGCTCGGGAGCTCGTACGTGGTCGCGGCGATCGCCGCCGCCGTTCTCACGATCGTCGGGAACTTCGTGCTGCAGGAGGCGTTCGTCTTCCGCGACCTCCGGCACGAGGGCCGGTCGGTGGCCCGGCGCTTCGCGACGTCGTTCGCCTTCAACGCGAGCGAGGCGGCGCTGCGGCTCCCGGTGCTCGTGCTACTGGTTGAGGCGGCCCGGATCCCCAGCGTCCTCGCCCAGGCGGCGACGCTCGTGGTCGCGTTCCTGGCCCGGTTCGTCTTCCACTCGCGCGTGGTCTACCGGCCGCGCCGCACGCGGCCCGCGAGCCCGCTGGTCCGGGCCGGCGAGGGCACGACGGCGGAGCTGCCGGTCCCGCGCGAGGCGCGGGCGGGGTAGGGGTCACCCGACGACGGGGCCGCCGTCGGACTCGGCGTCGATCACCACCCGCCCCGACGCAACCATGGCGTCCTTCCAGTCGGGGTCGGCCGGCCAGACCAGCCAGGACTGAGGGGAGACGAGCATGGCCGCCGCCGGAAACGGAGGCGGAGACGGCCGGGAACCCTGCGAACCGCCGCGTTCTCGCGCCCCCTCACCCCGGGAGTGGTCGCACCCGAGACGACCCGGTCGATGCCGACACCGCCGGGCGTCGTTACAACTTCGTGACATAGAAATCGACCGTAACCGGTTGCACCGGCGGCTGGGGAGATTGGCCCCGAACATCGTCCGGGCCCGGGACAGAGCCCCGGCACGCCACGGTACGAGCGGCGTCTCGCCGCACTCCTGCACCCCCTGCCCGAGGGACCTCGAGCGTCAGCCGTCGCGCTCACTCGTCTCCGGGCGTCGGCGAGCCTCGGGTAGGAGTGCTGAGGGAAGCGCACCTGTGAGATGGTCAGGCGGGTCTCTGGTCGCTGGTCTTGATCGTCTTCATCGTGGGGTGGGAGACCATACGACGCACCGCAGGTAGAGGATTCATCCGCGTGGTCAGGAACCGCTCGTAGGCGTCGCTGTCGGCGACGTCCACTCGCATGAGATAGTCCAGCTCCCCGTACACCCGGCGCAGCTCGGTGACCTCGGCATACGACGCGACCGTTCGCTCGAACTCCTGGACGACCTCGTTGCTCCTGACCGCGATCTGGACCGAGACGTACACGCAGAAGGCCCGCCCCACGGCCCGAGGAGCGAGTGTCGCCCGATAGCCGGTGATGACGCCCTCCTCCTCCAGCCGTCGCAACCGTCGCAGGCAGGGAGCAGGCGTCAGCCCCACCTTGCTCGCGAGTTCGACGTTGGTCAGACGGCCGTCGAGCACCAGCTCGGCAATGATTGCGCGGTCAGTCCGGTCTAACGCAATTTCGTTGCTCATCACACCCAGCCTACAGGGCTATAACGCATCCATGTAGCGTCAGTCCTGACATATCGTTTCAGTATGGGTCCGAAACTACGCAGGGCGGTTGCAGCCGCGCCTCCAGGCTGCCCTCCCAACCGTGCGCCCACCCCCGTCCGCGGCGCGCGCCTGGAGGCACGATGAACCATCAGCTCCTGGCGTTCGCAACAGCGTGCCTCGTGGTGGTCGTGGTCCCTGGACCCGACCTGATGCTCGTCCTGCGCAACAACGTTCGCGCCGGTGGGGCCGGTGCGCTGTGGACCGTGGCGGGGATCATGACCGCGCTGGCGGTCTTGGCGACCGCGGCAGCCGTCGGCATCACCGGGCTCCTGGCGACCTTCCCGGCGGTCTTCGATGTCGTCCGGGTGGCAGGAGGTCTCTACCTGGTCTTCCTGGGCGTCCAGGCGTGGCGGTCCTACCGTCACCTACGCCGCCAGCCGGCCGACGGCCAGGCGGTGCACCCGGCGAAGGAGGCGAGCGGATCACAGCCCACGCGATGGACCAGCTTCCGACAGGGCCTCCTGTGCAACCTGCTGAACCCCAAGGTTGCGGCGTTCTACCTGTCGCTGTTTCCCCAGTTCGACTTCTCGCCACTGCCACCCGTCGTGCAGCACATCGTCATGGCCGCCGGGTTCTGGCTGATCTGCCTGCTCTGGTACACGATCGTGCTGACGCTCCTCGGACGCGCAGCAGGACTGCTGCGGTCGCCCGCCTTCGCTCGCCGCACCGAGGCCGTGGCCGGCACCGCCCTGCTCGGCCTCGGTGGCTACGTCCTGCTGCGCACATGATCGAGGGCACCAGGGTAGGCGATCAGAGCACCCATCTGCCCTGTGACGACTATGACGCCTCCGATCGCAGCCATGTCGACTCTCGCGCCGGTTCCGACAACCAGTTTGCGGACTTCTGTTGACAGCCGACTAAACGACGCCCTAACTTCAGCGCATGGTCATCGACGACCCGCCGGCACCGCCGCCGGCTCAGCAGGATCACCCTCGTTTCCGCCCCGGAGCGGCCGCGCCCGCACACGCGCGCGGTCGTCGGTCGATCGAGTGACCTGGGGCGAGGGAGTCCGGTCAGGCTCCCTCGCCCCAGCTCTCTCCCCCGCCCACCCTCGCGGCCTCGGCCGCCCTTCGCCCACGAGGAGGAACGCACGGCTCCACCGGATGCCGGCACCGGCATTCCGCACATCGTTCGACGACGAAAGAAGTGCACCGTGAAGAGAATGAGACTGCGGGCCGGCGTGCTCGCTGTCACGGCGGCAGCGCTGCTGCTGCCGCCCTCGGCCGCCCTGGCACACCCGGGGCACGACCACGAGGCGCCCGGCGCCGTCGTGGCCGACGAGGAGGCCCTGGACTGGGCCAACTACGACCGCGTCACGCTGACCAAGAACGTCGGCGAGCCGATCGGGCTGAAGGTCATGCCCGACCTGACGGTCCTGACCACCGCCCGCGACGGGAGCATCCGTCACACCGACCCCGAGACGGGCGTCGTGAACGTGGTCGCGCGGGTCCCCGTCTACGCGAACTCGGAGGACGGGCTGCAGAACCTCGCGCTCGACCCCGACTTCGAGGACAACGGGTGGGTCTACCTCTACTACGCGCCCGCCGTGATGGACGAGGAGGGCTACCCGACCTCGACGCCCCAGGGCTCGGCCCCCACGACCCTGCCCGCGGGTGAGGACGAGGCCACCTACTGGGACCAGTGGAAGGGCTACAACCAGCTCACGCGCGTGAAGTGGGACTTCGAGGCGCGCACGCTCGACATGGCGAGCGAGCAGGTCATCCTCAAGGTCGGCGTCGAGCGCGGGCAGTGCTGCCACGTCGGCGGCGACATCGACTTCGACCTCGACGGCAACGTCCTGGTCTCCACCGGTGACAACACCCCGGCCAGCACCCCCGGCGCGAACGGCTTCGCGCCGAACAACGACGCCCCCGGCATGAACCCCGGCCTCGACGCGCGCCGCAGCGCCGGCAACAGCAACGACCTGCGCGGATCGATCCTGCGCATCACGGTCGCCGAGGACGGCACCTACACGATCCCCGAGGGCAACCTCTGGGAGCCCGGGACCGAGAACACCCGGCCCGAGATCTTCGCCACCGGTCTGCGCAACCCCTTCCGCATGGCGGTCGACCCCGAGTCGGGCGCCGTGACCTGGGGCGACTACGGGCCGGACTCCGGCGTCGCGAGCGCCGAGCGCGGCCCGATGGGCTACGTCGAGTGGCAGTCCACCACGGAGTCGCTGTTCGGCGGCTGGCCCTACTGCCACGGTCCGAACGCGAACTACAACAACTGGGACTTCGCGACGGCGACGGGCGGTGCGTTCTTCGACTGCGAGGCGGGTGCGATCAACGACTCGCGCTGGAACACCGGTCTCGAGACGCTCCCCCGGCCACCGCGCCGCAGCTCTACTACGGCGACAACCCCGGCGACCAGCCCTTCGACGAGCTCGTGACCTTCTCCCCGAGCGGCGGCCAGGGCCCGATGGGCGGACCGATCTTCCACTACGACGAGACGATCGAGAACCCCGGCCAGCTCCCCGAGTACTGGGACGGCAAGGCGTTCTTCTACGAGTACAGCCAGGACTACGTCGCCGCGATCAGCATGGAGGGCCTCGGCACCCCCGAGGGCAGCAACTGGGACGGCCCCGTGGAGAAGCTCGAGAACTTCATGCCCAACGAGGCGCTCGAGACGGCCCGCCAGCCCCGCTGGTCCGGCCCGATCGACATGGAGATCGGCCCCGACGGCGCGATGTACGTGCTCGACTACGGCAAGGGCTTCTTCCGCCAGAACCCCGAGGCGGGCCTCTACCGCATCGAGTACGCGCCGGGCAACAAGGCTCCCATCGCCCTCGCGACGGCGGACCCGACCTCCTCGGCCACCGCTCCGGCGACCATCACGTTCGACGGGACGGGTTCCTCCGACCCCGAGGGCGGCGAGCTGACCTACGCGTGGGACTTCGACGGCGACACCCAGACCGACGCCACCACCGCCACCGCGCAGCACACGTTCGCGGCGACCGGCCGGTACACCGTCAGCCTCCGGGTCACGGACCCCGAGGGCAAGACCGGGGTCACGAGCATCGTGGTCACGGTCGGCAACGAGGCACCGGTCCTGACCCGGGAGTACCCGGCCGACGGCGGTTTCTTCACGTGGGGCGACGTGCTGCCCTACAAGTTCTCCGCCACGGACGCCGAGGACGGCGACGTGATCGCCTGCAACCGGCTCAACTGGACCTTCGGTCTGGGCCACGACAGCCACGCCCACCCGCTGCAGAGCATCTCGCGCTCCTGCGAGGGCGGCCTCACCACCCCGGCCGACGCCGTCGAGCACGGTGAGACCGAAAAGCTGTACGGCGTCATCGTCGCCCGCTACACGGACGCCGGCTCCCCCAACGCCGCCGCCGCGACGAGCGAGGTCTCCTCGATCGTCAACACGCGCGACCAGCAGGCCGAGCACTCCAACTCCCTCGCGGGTGCGGAGCGCGTGGCCGACAGCGGCGCGCAGGCCTTCCAGAAGGTCGTCTTCGGTGAGGGCGGTCAGCTCACCTACGACACGGTGAACTTCGTCAACATCGACGGCGTCACGGCCCGCGCCCAGGGCACGGGCACGGTCGAGCTGCGCTGGGGTACGGCCGACGCCGCCCCGTTCGCGACGGCGACCGTCGACTCCGCCGCCGGCTGGTCCGACGTCGCCCTCACGGGCGTCGACGGCGAGGCGATCGCCTTCCCGACCGGTACCGGCGCGCTCGTCGTGACCGGATCGGCGGGTCTCCAGCTGGACTCGTGGACCGTCGACGGGGCCGGCGTGACCGCCCTCCCGCCGGTGGAGCCCGAGCCGGTCGACCCCGTCGAGATCCCGGCCGAGCAGGTCTCGATCCAGATGTTCGCGCTGTCGAACTGGGTGAACCAGGACGGACTCTTGCCGGTCATGGACCGCCTGTCCACCATCGGGTTCGAGAACATCGAACCCTTCGGCAACACGATGCGCGGCTTCTCGGCGCAGGACTTCCGGGCCCTCACCGACACCTACGGGCTGAACGTGCCGTCGTCGCACTACAACGTGAACGAGGCGACCTTCGCGGACACGCTCGCGTACGTGAAGACGCTCGGTCAGCGCTACGTGGGCTCGGGCGGCTTCGCATCGCCCGGCATCTCCAGCCTGGAGAACACGCTCGCGACCGCCGAGACGATGAACCGTCTCGGCGCGCTGTCCGTGGCGAACGGGACCGGGAAGTTCTTCGGTCACAACCACGCGACGGAGTTCACCACGATCTACCCGGCCGGCGACCACGCCGACGAGGCCCTGTCGGCCTGGGAGATCCTGGTGCGCAACACCGACCCGGAGCTCGTGACGTTCCAGGTCGACGTGGCCTGGGCCGCGCACGCCGGGGTCGACGTCGTGGCCCTCCTGGAGGAGTACGGCGACCGGATCGACCTGATCCACGTCAAGGACGCGACCAACCTCGGGATCACCCCGACCAACCCGCGCCCGACGTTCGTGAACCTGGGTGAGGGCGACGTCCCGCTCCAGGCCATCCTCGCCAAGGCGCAGGAGGTGGGCGTCGACCTCTACGTGATGGAGTACGACGGCTCGCCGGCGAACGAGGAGTTCGCGCGGGAGGGCTTCGAGTACCTCACCGGTCTCGAGGCCGGCGAGGCGAACCCGACGCCGGTCGCCTACCCGGTGACCGCCGCGGCGGTCACGTTCACCGACGAGCCGGGCACGGCCGCCGACACCTACACCGTCCCGGCCTCGGGCGGCGTGGAGTACCTGGTGAACGACGCCGTCGTCCGCGCCGGCACCTACCCCGGCACCGGGACGGTCACCGTCACGGGCCGGGCGACCAAGGGCTTCGTGCTCGCCGAGGGTTCGACGTCGACCTGGACGTTCACGTTCACCGACGGCGAGCCCGAGCCGGAGATGGTCGAGATCCCTGCCGAGCAGGTCTCGATGCAGATGTTCGCGCTGACGAACTGGGTCAACCAGGACGGTCTCGTGCCGGTCATGGACCGCCTCTCGACGATCGGGTTCGAGAACATCGAGCCCTTCGGCGGGACCGTGCGTGGCTTCTCGGCGCAGGACTTCCGGGCCCTGACCGACACGTACGGGCTGAACGTGCCGTCGTCGCACTACAACGTGGCCGAGGGCACGTTCGCCGAGACGCTGGCGTACGTGAAGACGCTGGGTCAGCGGTACGTGGGTTCGGGCGGCTTCGCGGCCCCCGGCATCACCTCGCTGGAGAACACGCTGGCGACGGCGGACACGATGGACCGCCTGGGTGCGCTGTCCGTGGCGAACGGGACCGGGAAGTTCTTCGGTCACAACCACGCCGGCGAGTTCACCACGATGTACGAGTACGAGGGCGAGATGACGTCGGCCTGGGAGATCCTCGTGGCCGAGACCGACCCCGAGCTCGTGACGTTCGAGGTGGACGTCGCGTGGGCCGCGCACGCGGGTGTGGACGTCGTCGAGCTCCTCGCGGAGCACGGCGACCGGATCGACCTGCTGCACATCAAGGACGCCACGGGTCTGGTGACCCAGCCGCGTCCGACGTTCGTCAACCTCGGCGAGGGTGACGTGCCGCTCCAGGAGATCCTGGCCGAGGCGGTGGAGCAGGACGTCGACCTGTACGTGATGGAGTACGACGGCTCGCCCGCGAACGAGGAGTTCGCGCGGGAGGGCTTCGAGTACCTCACGGGTCTCGAGGCCGGCGCGGCCAACCCGACGCCGGTCGCCTACCCGGTGACCCCCGCCGCCGTCACGGCCACCGACGTGGCCGGGACGACGGGTGACACCTACACCGTCCCGAGCTCGGGCGGCGTGGAGTACCTCGTGGGCGACGCCGTCGTCCGCGCCGGGACCTACCCCGGCACCGGCGAGGTCACCGTCACGGCGCGTGCCACGAAGGGCTTCGTGCTCGCCGAGGGTGCGACGTCCAGCTGGACGTTCACGTTCGACGCCGCGGGAGACTTCCTGGACGTGCCGGAGGGGATGCTCTTCTTCGAGGACATCCAGTGGCTGTTCGAGAACGGCATCTCGACCGGTTGGGAGACGGCTGACGGACGCGAGTACCGCCCGCTGCAGCCCATCGCGCGTGACGCCATGGCGGCGTTCCTCTACCGCCAGTCCAACTCCCCCGCGTTCACGGCGCCGACCACGTCGCCGTTCACGGACGTGAGCACGGACAACCAGTTCTACAAGGAGATCGCCTGGCTGCACGCCGAGGGGATCTCGACCGGATGGGCCAACGGCGACGGGACGTTCTCCTTCCGCCCGCTGGAGCCGATCAACCGTGACGCGATGGCCGCGTTCCTGTACCGGATGGCCGACAGCCCGGAGTTCACCGCTCCGAGCACCTCGCCCTTCACGGACATCACCCCGGCCACGCAGTTCTACACGGAGATCACCTGGCTGGCCTCGGAGGGCATCACGACCGGCTGGATCGGGAACGACGGGACGGCGATCTACCGCCCCGTGAACCCGATCAACCGTGACGCGATGGCGGCGTTCCTGCACCGCTACGACGACGCGGGCTTCAGCAACGTCGGCAGTGACACCGACATCTGACGCCGGCACCACCAGCACCAAGCGCCGCCCCCGCGGGTCCTCGGACCGGCGGGGGCGGCGCCGTCTCTGTCCCCGACCGGGGGTGAGCCCGTCGCAGCCGAGGTCTGCGTACGCTGACACAGGGCCGATGTCGACGTACGCAGACATGGGACTGATGTCGGCGTACGCTGACTTCATGGCGACCGAAGCCCACCGGTACAACGCGCGCTCCCCGATGCGGCTGGGGCGCAGCCTCATCGCGCTGCGCAGATCTCGTGGCCTGACGCAGGCGGACCTGGCCGCGCGGGCGCGAGTCTCGCGCCAGTGGCTGATCACGGCGGAGCGGGGCGAGAACGACCGTCTCGAGGTCGGGCGGCTGATGCAGGTCCTTGATGCGCTCGACGCCACCCTCACCATCGAGGACGCGGGGCAGGTCGAACCATGAGCGCCCGGGCCCTGGCAGTGCTGCTGCACGGTGAGCACGTCGCCGACGTCGAGCGCGTCCGCCGCGGTGAGCTCCGACTCACGTACCTGGCGGATGCCGCGCGTTCCGGCACGACGCCGCTGTCCCTGTCGCTGCCGCCCGAGGTCGGCAGGTTCACCGGCGCCGTCGTCAGCAGGTACCTGTGGGGCCTGCTGCCGGAGAACGGCCAGGCGCTTGCCGCCGTCGCGAGGCAGCACGGCGCCGATCCGCACGACCCGCTCAGCCTGCTGGCCGCCATAGGTCTGGACTGCGCGGGCGCCGTCCAGCTCACCCCCGCCGACGCGATCGAGAGCGTTCGTCAGCGCGACGGAAGTCTGGAACCCGCGCGCGACGTCGAGCACCGGCTCGCGCAGATGCGACTGAGCGACGAGGCGTCCTGGACGATGGCTGAGGACCACTGGTCGCTGGGTGGAACCCAGCAGAAGTTCACGCTCCGGTCGAGCGAGGGTCGCTGGTTCTACCCGCGCGGCAGTCTGCCGAGTACGCACATCGTCAAACCGGGCGTCCGGACGGCGAGGCACCAGGCGCTGCTCGAGCACCTCAGCATGCGAGCCGCGTCGCTGCTCGGCCTGGCCGCCGCGAGCACCGGGTACCTCGACTTCGGGTCGGAGCGGGCGATCGTCGTGGAGCGCTTCGACCGGGTGGCGCACGACGGCGAGATCCGGCGCGTGCACCAGGAGGACCTGTGCCAGGCGCTCGGGGTCGAGGAGAAGTACGAGAGCCTCGGCGGACCGGGTGTCCTCGCCGTCGTCGGCCTCCTCCGCGCGGCGGCAGCCACGGCGCGGCAGGCGGAGGCGAGCGTCGCGGCCTTCCTGGACGGGGTGATCTACAACGTCGTGATCGCGGCCCCCGATGCGCACGCGCGCAACTTCTCGGTCGTCCTGGACGGCGGCGACGTCAGCCTGGCACCGCTGTACGACGTCGCGACCGGGCTCGCGTACGCCCGCAGACCGGGTCACCCGCGCCTCGGATCGATGAGCGTGTCCGGCACCTACGACCTGGACGAGGTCGACGGCGACTCGTGGCGACGGCTCGGGGACACCGTCGCGGTCGACGGCGACCGCCTCGCGCAGCGGGCGGAGTCCCTGCGCGACGGCGCGACGGCGGCGTTCGAGAAGGCTGCCGGAGAGATCGACGACTGGGACGGCGGGGTGCGGGACGTCATGGCGCGGTTGGCGCCACGACTCGTTGGACGAGGTACGTAGCCGCCCCCGCCCCGCGCTCGCCCGTCGGACACCTCACCCGGCTCGGCGCCGACGCTCCACCCGCCCCGTAGCGTCGCTGCCACCCCCGGTTGCGGGGACCAGCACCGCCCTACGACGAAGTGAGGCCGCCATGACCGAACCGTCCGAGAAGCGCGACGTCCCCGACCGCTCCCCCGAGCTGCTGAGCAGCCTCGGTCCCGGGAGCAATGGCACCGGCGGCGTCTCGCCGAGCTTCCGCCTCCCGCCGCGCATCGAGGACGTGGACCGCAAGCCGTCGCGCCTGCACGTCGTCTCTCTGGCGGTCGTCTGCCTGGTGATCGTTGGCGTCGTCGTGTTCCTCGCCGTACGCTGAGGAGCGCCTCGCGCCGGCCGCAGCGTCGCTCCATCGGCGAGGCGGAGCACGACTGTGTGTTATCACATCTGATAACGTGCTGTGATGATCGGAGAACACACCCAGCCTCCCCCGAGCGGAGACGACAGGCCCGAGCAGGTCCGCGTCGGGGACGTGGTCGACGGCGTGTCCCCCGTCCTCCTGGCCGTCCTGGAGTCGGCCGCCGTACTGCAGGGTCGGGTCCCGGACGCCGTGCTCGTCGGAGGGTCGGCCGCTGCGCTCTATGCACGGCACCGCGACTCCTTCGACCACGACCACGTGCTGGCCGACCTGCGTGATCGCTTCGACCTCGTCCTGGAGGCGCTCGAGCGCGAGCCCGACTGGGTGCTCAACCGTGCCGTGCCGCGCAAGATCCTGCTGGGTCAGCTCGGCGACATCGAGGCGGGTGTCCGTCAGCTGCGCCGGACGGTCCCGCTGGAGGTCGTCGAGGTGGCCCTCCCGAGCGGTCGGACGGTGCGCGCACCCACGGCCGACGAGACGTTGCGGATCAAAGGCTTCCTGATCACCACGCGCAACCAGACCCGCGACCACCTCGACGTGGCGGGCCTCGCGGAGCGGTACGGGACCTCGCACGCGGCGCACGTGCTGTCCGAGATCGACCGCTACTACACCGACCCGGCTCACACGGGTACCCCGGTGGCCGATCAGGTGCTGCGTCAGCTCGCGGCGCCCGCTCCGAAGGACTCCCGCACCACGACCAGACTCGCGGGGTACAAGCGTCTGACACCACGGCTGCAGTCGTGGGACCACGTCGTCGCCGTCCTGGCAGACGTCGCCGAGGCCATGCGTACAGAGGGAGGGGGTCGCTGATGGTCGCCTTCCGCAACCTGGGCATCGACTCCTCGGCGCCGATCGAGGAGTGGGGGTCGAGGGGATCGCCACCGCCATCGATCGCGGAGGCCTGGCCGAGTGGCGTCGCATCACGCGTGCGGTGGAGCTCGATCCCCACGGTGAGGTCGCTCGAGATCTCGACGAGGCGCTGACGGTCGCGGAGAGTCCGGGTGTCACCGCGACCCTGCGGCGAACGCTCGAGCGTGCCCGTCTGACGGACAAGGAACGGCTCGGGCAGGACTTCGCGCGCCTCGTGCGGAGCACCGGCCTCACCCGGTCGGCCGTCGCCCGGCATCTCGGGACCTCGCGATCGCGCCTGTCCACCTACGAGACCGGCACCACGACCCCCTCCGCCGTGATCTGGCGCCGGCTCGAGGAGCTGGCACGTCCCCGACCGGTGCACCACCCCTGACCCGACGGCGCGGCGTCTGCTGCCACCAACACTTTCGAGATAGTTCGTGTCCTTCGTTCGCGTCCTCACGATCCGCACCCGCACCCCGCACCCCGCACCCCGTACGCGGCGCCCGCGGTGCCCACCCGCCATCGGTCGCGTCAGGTCGGTAGGACACGAATGAAGGGCACGAACCATCGCGAAACGGTGGAACCCCGGTTGGCGCGTGTGGGTGTGACGCGCGTCCGCCGCGGTGAGCTGCGGCTCATCAACCTCGCCGACGCCGAGGCGCCGGGTACGAAGCGTCAGGCCGCCTCGGCCACCCGGTCGGCGTCGCTCAGCACCATCACCCGACGGCGCGGCCCGCGCACGTAGCGCAGCTCCACGTGCCACGCCTTCCGCGCCCACCACATCGCCGCGAGGGCGATGAGGATCGAGGCGATCGAGCCGATGCCCACCGACCAGCGCGCGCCCCACGCCTCGGCGACCCAGCCGACCAGGGGTGAGCCGA
The DNA here is from genome assembly GCF_030161595.1 of Litorihabitans aurantiacus. Classification (NCBI taxonomy): domain Bacteria; kingdom Bacillati; phylum Actinomycetota; class Actinomycetes; order Micrococcales; family Beutenbergiaceae; genus Litorihabitans; species Litorihabitans aurantiacus. The sequence continues at coordinate 413,384 of NZ_BSUM01000001.1, read as the reverse complement.
GCGGCGTCGTGCCGAGGAAGACCATGAGGTACAGGCTCATCACGCGGCCGCGCATCTCCGGCGCCGTCGACATCTGCACGTAGGCGTTGGCGGCGGTGAGCATCGTGAGGGTGCAGAAGCCGGTGGGGATCGCGGCGAGCGCGTAGAGCTCGTAGGTGGGCGCCATGGCCATCAACCCGCTGGCGACGCCGAAGCCCAGCGCGGCGAGCAGCACCAGCCGCACGCGGGGCCGGGTCCGGCGCGCGGCCAGGAGCGATCCGGCGAGCGACCCGATCGCGAGGATCGAGCCGAGCAGCCCGTACTCCCCCGAACCCTTGTCGAAGATCGTAGTGGCCATGACGGCGGAGGTGAGCTGGAAGTTCAGGCCGAGCGCGCCGACCACGCCGAGCACCACGAGGATGAGCACGATGTCGGTGCGCCGGCGCACGTAGTCCACACCCTCCCGCAGCTGGCCCTTGCCGCGGGGCGCGTGCGCGAGGGGGTATCGGTCGCGGTCGCGGATGAGCAGGAGCGCGCCGATCGTGAACGCGAAGGTGATCGCGTTGGCGACGAACACCCAGCCGGCGCCGATCGCGGCGATCGCGAAGCCGGCCACCGCCGGGCCGATGAGGCGCGCCGCGTTGAACGAGGCGGAGTTGAGCCCGACGGCGTTGGGCAGCCCGTCGGCCGGCACGAGCTCGGCCACGAACGTCTGGCGCACGGGCGCGTCCATCGCGGAGGCGACGCCGAGCAGGAGGGCGAACACGTACACGTGCCAGAGCTCGACCACGTCGGTGAGGATCATGACGCCGAGCGCCGCCGCGAGCACACCCATCGCGCCCTGCGTGGCCATGAGCATCGCGCGGCGCGGCAGCCGGTCCGCCAGCAGCCCCGCGTACGGGGAGATGAGCAGGGCCGGGAGGAACTGCAGCGCGGTGACGACGCCGACGGCGACGCCGGAGTGGTCTGACAGCTCGGTCAGCACCACCCAGTCCTGGGCGACGCGCTGCATCCAGGTGCCGATGTTGGCGACGAGGGCACCGGCGAACCAGATCCGGTAGGCGGGGTGGCGGAGCGAGGCGAACGTGGTGCTCACTGGGTCGAGATCCTCCTGAGGACGTCGGCGGCGGCGGCGAGCGTGGCCAGCTCGTCGGGGGTGAGGTCGTCGAGGCGCTGCGCGAGCCAGGCGGTGCGGCGGCGACGGGTCTCGGCGATGACCTCGTGCCCGGCCTCGGTGAGGGTCACGAGCACGGCGCGGCCGTCGTCGGGATGGCTGGCCCGGGTGACGAACCCGGCCTCCTCGAGGCAGCGGACCGTGCGCGTCATCGACGGCGCGGCCACGTGCTCGAGGGCCGCGAGGTCCGACGGCGTGGCGGAGCCCGCCTCGAGCAGCCGGGCGAGCACGGAGTACTGCGCGAGGGTCACGTCTCCCCCGCGCTCGGCGCGCAGGCGCCGGGACGTCATCAGGACGGCGCGGCGCAGCTGCGAGGCCACCTCGTCGAGGTGGTCGGGGGTGGTGGTGGGCACGGCACTCAGTCTAGATGGTTACTTAGGCTAAGTAAATGGGTGGGCGGGTGGCCTCCGGCACACGACGACCCCGGGTGGCGGGGCCACCCGGGGTCGTCCGGTCTCACCTGCGGTCAGTACCCGAGCGCGGGCTCCTTCTTCGTCCCGACGAGCGGCTGGTCGTCGAGGTAGAGGTCGAAGTTCTCGCAGAAGTCGGCGCACAGTCGAGACATCATCCCGGTGGTGCGGAACGAGGAGTGCGGGGTGACGATCGTGTTCGCGGTCGTCCACCACGGGCTCTCCGGCGGCAGGGGCTCCTCGACGAAAGCGTCGACCACCGCGCCGGCGATGGTGCCGGCGTTCAGCGCGTCCTGCATGGCAGCCTCGTCCACCAGGGCACCGCGACCGACGTTCACCACCACGGCGTGATCCGGCATCAGCGCGAACCGCTCCGCTCCGAGGAGCCCCTGGGTCTCGGGCGTCAGCGGCATGGCGAGCACGACGTAGTCGGCGTCGGCCAGCTCGGTGTCGAGCTGCGCCGTCGTCACCACGCGTTCGAAGTGCTCCGCGACCGAGCCGCTCCGACTCACGCCGACGACCGACGCGCCGAGCGCGGCGGCGCGCCAGGCGACGGCCGATCCGATCGCGCCGGTCCCCAGCACGAGCACGCGGGACGCGGCGATCTCCCGGCCGGTGGACCGGATCCACTCACGGCGCTCCTGCGCAGCCATCAGCTCGCCCACGCCTCGCGCCGCCATCATGATCGCGGTGATCACGTACTCGGCGATGCCGTCGCTGTAGGACGTTCGCGAACGCGTGATCTGCAACCCCTCTGCGACGCGCCGCTCGAGCTTCGGACCACCCATCCAGTCGAACCCGGCAGCCGAGATCTGCACCCAGCGCAGGTTCTCGGCCCCCTCGAGGATCGCGTCGAACAGCTCGTCGGACATCGCGCTGCGGAACAGCACCTCCGCCTCGAGGTACTCCGGCCTCATCTCCTCGCCGTGCAGCGGCACGTGCACGAAGCGCGCCTCGGGGTACCGCGTGAGCAGGTCCGGCATCTCCGAGGCGAGGTTCTCGCTGATGAGGACGACGGGCCCGCCGCTCACGAGGTGGTCGCGGGTTGCGCGGCGGCTTCGGCCGCAGCGCGCTCGGCGCGGGCCGTGTAGGTGAGACCTCCCTTGGCCCACACGTCGTGCGACACCTCGTAGAGGAGCACGTGGGTGTTCTCCCGGGGGAGCCGTGGCGGACCAGGACGTCGGTCAGCTCGGCGATGATCTCCTCACGGGCTTCCTGCGGACGGGGACTCATCTCAACGCGGACGATGGCCATGACGTTCCTCTCGATCGATTTCAGGCGGGGATGCCGAGGTCGCCGCGACCGGCGATCTCGGACTCGACGGCGATGTAGGCGAAGGCGGCGTCGGCGCCGGTCGCGAGCACGTCCTGGAAGACGGCGTCGGCCGCCTCGACGTCGCCGCTGTAGAGGTACCAGTTGCCGAGGCCGTATCCGAGCGTCGCGGTGAGGATCGCGCTGCCAGTGATCTCGCTACGCAACGCGTCGGCCTCGAGCGTGCCGGCGTACAGGCGCATGCGCTGGTCGTACCCCTCCCCCGCGGCGTCCCACTCGTGCTGGACCGAGGCGAAGGTGTCGAGCAGCGCGGCCGCCTCGCCGTCGCGCCCGAGTCGACGCAGCGCCATGTACTGCCAGTCCAGGCTCGCGACCTTGCCCTCGTAGTGCAGCGAGGCGTCGAACGAGCGCGCGAACGTCCCGGCGGCGGCGGCGAGGTCGCCCGAGACGTACTCGGCGACGCCGAGGTGGTACCAGATCGCGGCGTGCAGGCTCGTCATGTAGTCGGCTGCCGCTGCGTCCTCGACGTCCTCGACCCGCGGGAAGTGCGGGAGGGCGAGCGACCGGCCGAGGACGAGGTTGACGGCGTCCGGCGCCACGCGGTTCTGGTAGAGCTCGAGCTCGTCCGGGACGTCCGGGATCTGAGCTGCCGCCTCGCGCAGGTCGTCGATAGCGCCGTCGAAGTCGCGCAGCGTGATGCGCCGGTGCCCGCGGTAGCGCAGGAGATGGATCTCGCCCGGGTTCTCGGCCAGCGCCTCGCTCAGGATGTCGACGGCGGCTGCGGGCTGCCCGAGGTACCCCTGGAGCCGTGCGGCGATGACGGCCCGGTCGATGCTTGTCGGTTCGGTCACGTGGTGTCCCTTCCTGGACGTGTCGCCCCCGGGTCGGCCGGGCCGACGTCGGGGAGGTGCTGGGTCAGTTCGTAGAAGCTGTCGACCTCGGTCCCGGGTGGCAGCGCGTACCCCCGGCGCGAGGCGAAGAGGTAGTCAGGATTGACGAGCGGCACCATCACGGCCGCCTCGTGCGCGCGCTGCATCGCGAGGTGGAGGTGCGGCAGTGCCGCGGCGTCGTCCTCGGCCGCGCTCGCGGTGGCGAGCGCAGCGTCGAGCTCCGGATCGCTGAAGCCCTGGCGGTTGTAGGAGCCGTCGGTCGCGAAACGACTGATCAGGCCGGCGAGCGGATCAGTACCCGCGCTCCAGCCCACCACGATCCCGTCGAAGGGCCATTCCTCCACCCCGTGGCGATCCATGCGGTGGTACTCCTGCCAGCCGATCGCGACCACATCGACGCCGATGCCGTGCCGCTCCCACTGCCGGCGGATGCTCTCGGTCAGGGCGATTCGGACCGCCTCGGTCTCCAGGCACGCGAGCCGCAACCGCACCTCTGCACCGCCGGTGTGCCAGCGCCCGGCGACCCTGACCCACCCCGCCCGCTCCAGATCGGCCGTGGGTGGGCCGACACCTGGAGGAGGAGCGGGCGGGGTGGACCAGTGACCCGGGGTGGTCGGCCACGGCTGTGGTCGGCCGATCCCGTGGAGCGCCTCCGCCACGAGGGTGTCCCGGTCGATCATGGCGGCGAGCGCCCGGCGCACACCGGCCTCACGCACGAGCGGTCGCGCGAGCGTGAAGGCCAGGGCGCGCCAGACCCTGGTGGGGATGCGGGCGACGTCGACGTCGCGCGCGCCGGCGAGCAGGTGCACGTGCTGGGGCTTGACCTGGGCGAGGTCGACCGCGCCGGCGAGGACGGCGCGCGCACGCTCCCCGTCGTCGGCCACGTGAACCATCTCGACCCTCGTGCAGCGGGCGCGCGGGCCGTGGTGGCCCTCGTGGCGGCGCAGCAGGCGTCGCCCCTGCGAGCTCTCCTCGACCCGGTAGGGCCCGGCGCCGACGAGCAGGTCCTGCATCGCGCCGTCGCGGACCTCCTTGTCGTCCACCAGGTGCCGCGGGACGACGGCGACGCGGGCCAGCAGGTGCGTCAGTCGAGGCTGCGGGGACCCCAGCTGCAGACGCACCTCGCTCCCCCGGAGCTCGACGCCTGCCACGCCGTCGACACGGCCGGGCAGCGTGCCGCGCGTGCTCGGCTCGGCCGCGAGCGTGAGCGAGGCGGCGAGGTCGGCGGCGACGACGGGCGCCCCGTCGTGCCAGGTGGCCCCCGGCCGTGCGGTCATGGTGTGGGTCAGCCCGTCCGGGCTGACGTGGTGGGTGCCGACGAGGTCGGGCTGCACCCGACCGCGGTGGTCGACGCCGTAGGGGCGGGCGTGGATCGCCGAGGTGAGCTCGTTCCAGCTGAGGGTCGGGTCAGCCCGATCGAGCGGGAGGGTCGCCGCGAAGCGCATCATGTCCTGCACGGTCGTCACCTCCGTCGGTCGGTTCGTGGGTCGGTGGTCGATGCGATTGCTCGGTGAGCGGAGGGCCGGGGTGGCGGCTCGGACGGAGCGCCCGTGCCGCCACCCGAACCTCACGAGGCGGGCTCCAGCCAGAGGTACTTGTAGATGTTGAAGTTGGGCGTCTGGTCGCCGCGGTACCCCATGACGTCGGCCCCGACGACGTCGTAGTCGGCGGTGAGGAACGTGAAGGCGGAGGGGCCGCGCGTGGCGAGGATCATCTCGGCCTCCTGATAGAGCTCGGCGCGGGCCTCGGCGTCGGTCTCTCCACGCGCGTCCTCGATGAGCTGGTCGAACTCCGCGTCGCTCCACCCGCCATAGTTCAGTCCGCCGTCGGTGGTGAAGCCGGCCGTGAAGCGCTCGTCGGGGTCGGACCTCATGCCGAACCCACCCTGGTAGAGCTCGAAGTCGCCGTCGGCCACGATCTGGGTGGAGACCGCGGACTCGACCGGGACGATGGTCGCTTCGATACCGATCGCACGCAGCTGCTCCTGCTCGACCTCGGCCTGGCGCACCTGGAAGGCCGAGGTCGCGATCACGGTGATGGTGGTCTCGAAGCCGTCGGGGTAGCCGGCCTCCGCCAGCAGGTCGCGCGCCGTGTCGAGATCGGGCTCGCCGTAGACGGGCTCGGTCAAGGCTCCGAAGCGGTCGTCGGGCAGGTACCCGCCGTTCAGTGGACGTCCCTGCCCCGAGTAGGCGACGTCCAGCAGCTCCTGGCGGTCGAGGGCGTGGAAGACGGCCTGACGGACGAGCACGTCGTCGAACGGGGGCTTGGTCGTGTTCATCACGAGCTGGAGGGGAGCGACCCGGACCCGCCGTACCACTTGACCGCGGAGTCGGACTTGAGGCTGTCGATGAACTCGGGCGCCGGCCGGAACAGCACGTCGACGTCACCGCTGCGGATCGCCGCGGCGCGTGCGTTGTCGTCGGGGTTCCACGTCATGTCGATCCCGTCGACGTGCGGGAGCTCCGGGTTCCAGTAGTCGGCGTTGGCCGTCAGCACGATGTTGCGGCCGACGTTGTGCTCGGCTAGCACGAACGGACCGGTGCCGCCGTCGGGGACGCCGAGACCGCCGGCCTCGACGACCTCCCGGTCCACGACCGAGGCGGAGAGCGAGGCGAGCTGCGCGAGCATGGGCGCGTGGGGGCGTGACAGGTTCAGGACCACCGTGGACTCGTCGGGGGTGTCGACCGACTCGATGACGGCGTAGCTGCTGCCGGACGGCGAGAGCGTCTCTGGATCGGCCACGCGGGCGAGGGAGTAGGCGACGTCCTCGGAGGTCACGGTGCGGCCGCCGTGGAAGGTCGCCCCCTCCCGGAGCGTGAAGGTGTAGGTCGTCCCGTCGTCGGACATCTCCCACTCCTGCGCCAGGGCCGGGACGATCTCGCCGCGGACGTTCTCCACGAGGCCCTCGTAGACGAGTGCACCGACGATCACCCCGGTCGTGTCCGTGGCGACGTGCGGATCCAGCTTGTCCGCATCAAGCCGCAGGAGCATGCGCAGCGTTCCACCGTCGACGGGCTCGCCCGTCTCGTCGTCCTCGAGGCGTACCTCGGCGCCGACCGTCTCGGTGGTGCCGCCCGTCCCACCGTCCGTGGCGGTCGCCGTCCCCTCCCCCGACGGGGGCGCGCCACCCTGGGAGCAGCCGGCCACGGCGACCAGGGCCACCGCGGCCGCGAACGCGGCCTTCCTCACCGTTCTCAACCGCATGCTCCACACCCTTCACCGAATTCCGAGACCAGCTGACAGAATTGATCCTGGGCGGGTCAAAGCATTCCGTCAAGTCGAGAAGCCGCCTTTAACGACGTGGTTACACGAACGCGCTCTCGCTACGAACTTCGGATATTCTTGCGGCCATTATCGGGAAACACCTCGAGCCCCGCGGCGGCGCGGGGCTGGAGGGTCGAAGGGATCAGAGCTCGTCGAGATCGACCTCGGCCGCGATGTAGGCGCTGCTGATGGAGTCCCCGAGGCGGACCACGCGCTCGAGCGCCCGGCGGGACGCCCCGTCGTATCCGGCGACACGGTAGTGGGAGGCGACCCCGTAGCCGAGGGTGGCGATGGCCAGGGGGTCGGCCGTGTCGTTGCGGAGCAGCGCCTCGGGCCCCAGCTCCCCGCGGTACATGCGCAGGCGCTGCTCGTAGCAGGACGCCAGGCGGGCGACCATGCCGGACCACGCAGCACGCCGGGACAGGTCGACGCCGTCGAGCTCGGCCAGCACCGCAGAAGCCGCGGATTCCCGCCCTTCGCGTGTCAACGCGAGGTACTCCCAGTCCAGCGCCGCCATCGCGGCGCCCGACTCGGTCGACTCCTCGCGCGCACGCCGGAAGGCAGCGGCGGCAGCCCCGAAGTCCCTGCCCACGTACCGAGCCACACCGAGGTGGTGCCACGTGGAGACGCCGGTGGTGATCCGCACGTCGTTGCCGCCCCGCAACGGCGTGTCGGCACTGCGACCCAGGAGGTCGTTGACGACCTCGCGGGTGACCTCCTCGCGATAGACCTCGGGCTCGGTGGCCCCTCCGCTGACCGCGGCGGCCTCGAGGTCTGCCCTCGCGCCGTCGTGATCACGGGCGATGAGCCGTTTCACACCGCGCAGACCGAGCAGCAACCCGTCCCCGGGGAATTCGGCGAGCGCGTCGTCAAGAATGTCGACGGCGTCGCGGTGCGCCTCGAGATAGCCCAACATCCTCGCAGCAAGAACGTATCTGTGCCGGCGTTCCACCACTGTCACCTCGCGTCCTTTTCGTCCTGCTGATCACATTCGTCCACCGAGGTCTCGTCATCTCTCGGGGAAGTGGCACGCGACCTCGTGACCAGGGGTGATTGCGACGGGCACCGGCCGTTCGCTCGCGCACACCTCCTGGGCCTTCCAGCACCTGGTGCGGAACCGGCAGCCGGAGGGCGGGTCGAGCGGACTGGGGATGTCGCCGCGCAGCACGATCCGCTCACGACCCGCCTCGACCACGGGGTCCGGTACGGGGACCGCCGACAGGAGCGAGACCGTGTACGGGTGCGCGGGGGCTCGGTAGAGGTCGTCCGCGTCCGCGATCTCCACGATCGCGCCGAGGTACATGACCGCGACCCGGGAGGAGAGCTGGCGGACCACGGCCAGGTCGTGGGCGATGAAGAGACACGTGAGGCCGAGCCGGCGCTGGAGGTCGGCCAGCAGGTTGATCGTCTGCGCCTGCACCGAGACGTCGAGCGCGGAGACCGGTTCGTCGGCGACGACGAGCTGCGGCTCGACCGCGAGTGCCCGCGCGATCCCGATGCGCTGACGCTGACCGCCGGAGAACTCGTGCGGGTAGCGCGCCGCCCACGCCGGATCGAGGCCGACGGTGCGCAGGGACTCGGCGACGCGGTCCCTCCGCTGAGCCGCCGGCACCCCGCGGTGCACGCGGAGGGAGTCCGCGATCGACTCGCCGACCGTCATGCGCGGGTTGAGCGAGGAGTAGGGGTCCTGGAAGACCATCTGCATCCGGGTGCGCATCTCACGCATCTGGGCCGGTCGGAGGGTGGCGATGTCGACGCCGTCGAACCGCACGCGCCCGCCGGAGGCGCGCTCCAGCCGGAGGAGTGCCCGCCCCGTCGTCGACTTCCCGCTGCCCGACTCCCCGACGAGCCCCAGGGTCTCCCCCGCCCGCACCGTGAAGCTGACGCCGTCGACCGCACGCAGCTCGCGCGCCCCGACCCGCCCGCGGCGTCGCAGCCGGAACGTCACCGCCAGGTTCTCAACCTCCAGCAGTGCGGTGCCGTCGTGGCCGACCGGCCCGTCGACCACGCTCGCGTCGTGCGGCGCCACATCGACCGGCGCGCTCACGCGACCTTCCCCGCATCCGCCAGGACAGCCAGCGCCTCGCGGTCGGTGCCGTCCACGCCTCGCAACCACCCGCCGTCGGGGTGCTCCTGAGTGCCCCAGCACCGTGCCAGATGGCCAGGTCGGACGACCTCCAGCGCGGGCGGGCGGGTGCGGCAGATCTCCCGGGCGAACGCGCAGCGGGCCGCGAAGCGACACCCGGGTTGCGGCTGCGACAGGTCGGGCGGGGTCCCCTCGATCGGGACGAGCGGCTGGGACCGGTCGGAGTCCAGGCGGGGCACGGAGGCCAGCAGGCCCCACGTGTACGGCATGCGGGGCGCGGCGAACAGGTCAGCCGTCGTGGCGGTCTCCACGATCTGACCGCCGTACATGACCGTGACCCGCTCGGCCATACGGGCGACGACGCCGAGGTCGTGGGTGATCAGGAGGACGGCGGTGCCGAGCTCGGTGCGCACGCGATCGAGGACCTCGAGAATCTGCGCCTGGATCGTCACGTCGAGGGCGGTCGTGATCTCGTCGGCGAGGATGAGCGCGGGGTCGCAGGACAGACCCATGGCGATCATCACGCGCTGCCTCATTCCCCCCGAGAACTGGTGCGGGTAGGAGCGCAGGCGCGTCGCGGCGTCGGGGATGCCGACGAGCTGCAGCAGCTCGACGGCGCGCGTCCGCGCCTCCTCTCGCGAGAGCGATCGATGCGCGCGCATCGCCTCGGTGAGCTGGCGACCGATCGTCAGCACCGGGTTGAGCGAGCTCATGGGGTCCTGGAAGACCATCGCCACGCGGGAGCCGCGGATGCGGCGGGGGTCCTTGACCGAGAGGAGGTCCTCGCCCTCGAAGCGGATGCTCCCGCCCGTAACGCGCCCGGCCGGCGCCTGCACCAGCCCCATGATCGACAGCGCCGTGACGGACTTGCCGCTGCCCGACTCCCCCACGACCGCGACGGTCTCCCCCTCGGCGACGGTGAACGACACGTCGTCGACGGCGCGCACGGTCCGCGAGCGCGTGCGGAACTCCGTGCTCAGGTTCTCGACCTCGAGAAGCACGATGCCACCTCCGCTAATTCGTACGTAACAAGGGGGAAACAATCCGGATTTCGTACATCTGGATCGTTGCACATCCGATATGCGGTCGTCTAGTGTCGGCGGCAAGCTCATCGGAAAGGGGGCGCCATGTCTGATCGGTCCCGTGAGGTCGATCGCCGCATCGTGGCGGAGCTGCACCGCGACTCGCGCCAGACGAACGTCGCGATCGCACGGAAGGTGGGGCTGACCGAGGGGGCGGTGCGCCGCCGTATCGAGAACCTGGTCGCGGCCGGCGCGGTGCGGTTCACGATCGAGACGTCACCGGACCTGCTCGGGAGGCACACCACGGCGCTCCTGCGCGTGCGGTGCGCCCCGCACCTGGTGGACGAGGTCATCGCCGCCCTCGCCTCGCAACCGGCCCTCGAGCGCGTCTACCACGTCACCGGTCAGTTCGACCTGACCGTTGTGGGCCACTTCGAGTCCACCACGCACCTGCGGGAGTTCACGATCGAGACGATCGGTGCGATCGCAGGTGCCGTGGAGATCCAGTCGGAGATCGTGCTCCAGGCGTTGACCGTGCCGCCCGAGGGCGCCAAGGCGGTACCGGATGACGAGGTCGACGGCGACGGCGGCGTGGCCGACGGCGCGAGCCTGGCCGGGAGCGGCGCCTGATGGGCCGCCTCATCGCCTCTCGAGCCCTCGCCACGATCCCGGTGCTCCTGGGGATCGCGGTCGTCTCGTTCTTCATGATCCGGCTCGTCCCGGGGGACGTGGTCGACTCCATCCTCGGCACGGAGTACGCCGACCCCGTCCTCGAGGCTCAGATGCGCGCCTACTACGGGATCGACCAGCCGGTGCACGTGCAGTTCGTGCAGTGGTTCGGCGGGGTGCTGCGCGGGGACCTCGGGGTGTCCTACCGCACCGGCCGGCCGGTCACCGAGGAGATCCTCACGCGCTTCCCCGCGACGCTCGAGCTGACGCTCGCGGCGCTGGTCGTGTCGGTCGCCATCGCGGTCCCGCTCGGGGTGCTCTCCGCGGTTCGGCGCAACGGCGCGATCGATGTCACGGCGCGGGTGACGTCGCTCATCGGCCTGTCGATCCCGAACTTCTGGCTCGGCATCCTGCTGATCCTGGTGTTCGCGGTGCACCTGCGCTGGCTCCCCTCGGGCGGGTCGACGGAGTTCAGCCTGACGTGGGACCACCTGCGCCACCTGATCCTCCCGGCGGTCACCCTGGGCTCGAGCCTCGCGGCGGTGACGCTGCGGATGACTCGCTCCTCCCTCCTCGAGGTGCTCGGGGAGGACTACGTCCGTACCGCTCGGGCGAAGGGCCTGCGCACGCGCGCGGTCGTCGGGGTGCACGGGCTGCGCAACGCGCTGATCCCGGTGGTCACGGTGGTGGGTATCCAGGCGGGCGCACTGCTGGGCGGCACGGTGGTGGTGGAGCAGGTCTTCTCACTCCCCGGGCTGGGCACCCTGGTGGTCAACGCGATCGGCACCCGCGACTACGCGATCGTCCAGGGCAGCGTGATGTTCCTGGCAGCGTTCTACGTGCTGGTGTCGCTGATCGTCGACATCGTCTACCTCTACCTGGATCCGAGGTTGCGCCATGCTCGTTGAGGAGCTCACGACCGTCGCCGTGCCGACACCGCGCCGGGTCCGCCGTCGCTGGAGCGAGCGGTGGCCGTCGCTGCACGCGCTGACCCGCGACCGGGTGGGGGTGACCGGTGGTCTCCTGGTGCTGGTCATCACGGTCGCGGGCCTGCTGGCACCGTGGATCGCGCCCTACGACCCGCTCGCGATGTCCTCGGGCAACCGTCTCGCGCCGCCCGGGGCCGTCTTCCCCCTCGGTGCGGACGAGGCGGGGCGAGACCTGCTCAGCCGTGCGCTGTACGGCGCCCGCACCTCCTTGACGGTGAGCCTCACGGTCGTCGGGCTCTCGGCCCTGATCGGGGTGACGCTGGGGCTGTTGTCGGGGTACTACCGCGGGATCGTCGACGGCGTGACGATGCGCCTGATGGACGTGCTGTTCGCTTTCCCCACGATCCTGCTGGCGCTGGCGGTGGTGGCGACGCTCGGGCCGGACGTCCGCAATCTGGTGCTCGCCCTCACGGTGGTCTTCATCCCGTCGTTCGCGAGGGTCACCCGGGGGGCGGTGCTCACGGTCAGCACGGAGCCCTACGTCGAGGCGGCCCGGGCGGTGGGCCTGCGGGACGGGCGGATCCTGCTCCGGTACGTGCTGCCGAACGTGGCGGCCCCGGTCGCGGTGCAGTTCTCCACGAGCTTCGCCGCGGCGATCCTGACGGAGGCTTCCCTGGGCTACCTGGGCCTCGGGGTCCCCCGCCCACGCCGTCCTGGGGAGCGATGCTCGCGGGCGGCAAGTCGTTCATGGAGACCTCGATGTGGCCCTCGGTGGTGCCGGGGATGTTCATCCTGCTGACGGTGCTGGGGTTCAACCTGCTGGGTGACGCGCTTCGCGACTCTCTCGACCCGCGACTGCGGGGTAGGGCCTGAGAGCTAGGGTCGGACCGTGCCCGCCGCCCCGCGCTCGCCCTATGCCGCCGCCCTGGGCCCGGAGATCGCGCAGCTTCACCCCACCCTCCGGCGTTACTTCGCGACTATCCCGCCCGGCAACCGCGGCGTGGGAGAGGGCGTCTTCGACGTCGCCGGCACACCCCGCCGCTGGTTGTGGCCGCTGCTCCGGCTCCTGCAGCGCCACGGTGTCGTCCTCGCCGGCTGGGAGCGGGACGTGTCGTTCCGGATCGTCAACCGGACCGTCGGGGGTCGGCCGTGGCCGTGCGCGAGCTCGACCTGCCGGGCGGCACCTGGGTGATGCGCGACGACGTCGTGCGCTCGCCCGCCGGAGGCGTCACCGACCGCCTCGGCTCCCCCGCCATCCTGGCCGCCACGTTCGACGTCGCGGTCGTGGGTGACGCGCTGGAGCTGACCAGCCGCACCCTCGGCCTCGCCCTCGGTCCGCTGCGCCTGCGCGTCCCGCGGGTGGTGAGCCCGACCGTCCGGCTGCAGGAGTCCTTCGACGCCGCGAGCGGCCGCCAGCGCGTCGACCTCACCGTCGTCCACCCCCTGCTCGGTCGCCTGTACGGCTACAACGGTCTGTTCACCTACCGGATCGAGAAGGAGCCCGCGTGACGACGGCGCTCCCGTTGCGCCGCCCCGAGAGGGGCCGGAGGATGGAGCCCGACGGCGGAGCGCGAGGAGGTGCAGCGATGGTGGCACCGCGCTGGGGCACGAGCACCGACCGCCGCCCGCTGCGGGTGGCCGGGATCGCCCTGGCGTGCGCTGCGGCGCTGGCCGCGTGCACCCCGGACGCCCCCGAGGCGACGCCGCCGTCCCCGACGGCCTCCCCGGTCGCGCTGGCTCCGACGGCGCCGGACCCGACCCCGACCGCTCCCCCGCCGCCCCGGCGCGCGCCCGAGCCGCCGCCGGTCCAGGAGCGCCAGGAGATCGGCGCGACCTACGGCACGGTCACGATCGACCGGTTCGGCGAGGAATGGGTGATGCCGCTGCACGAGGGCGTGGACAAGGCGATCATCGACCGCCCCGGGATCGCGCACTACCCGGACTCGGCCACGCCGGGCAGCTTCGGGAACATCGCCCTCACGGGCCACCGCACCACGCACAGCGCCCCGCTGTACGACATCGACCTCCTCGAGGCGGGCGACCGCATCACGGTCACGACGGCGACCGGCGAGTTCACCTACGAGGTCACCACGCACGAGATCGTGAACCCGGACGCGATGCGGGTGATCTCCCCCAACCCGCAGTCACCGGACTCCCCCGCCGAGACGTCGATGCTGACGCTCATCGCGTGCCACCCCAAGGGGTCGGTGGCGCAGCGGTGGGTGACGTACGCCGAGCTGGTCGGGTCGGCGTCGGTCTGACTCGATCCGGCGGTCACGGTCGCGCCGTCACAGAGAACCATGACCGCCAGGTCCGCGAACTGGAGCCTCCGGGTCGACCTCTGGCTGCGGTGTCGTTCACGGTCGTGCCCCCTCTCCCCGGGTTCGGTCCGACGCGGAGCGGCGTTGGGCCTCGAGGTAGGCCACGCCCGCCAGGACCGGCAACCAGTAGTGGGGCTGGTTGTAGAAGGTCGACGTCATGCCGAACACCAGCAGGACCACGACGACGGCGGCCGCCCCGACCAGCTCGCGCGTGGCGGCTGCCCGGACGGCGAAGATGGCCAGGGCCACCACGATCCCGGTGACGGCAACCAGGAGAAAGATGCCGCCCTGCATCCACGCGCGGAGGATCATCATGTGCACGACCAGGTCGCTGGTCACCGTCGACTGTCCCGCGGGGTCCATGCCGGTCCCCACGACCGGGCTCTCCGCGATCCGGTCGAGAGCGAAACCGTACGTGTCGAGACGGACCAGGAAGGAGGCGACCCCCTCGCCGCTCGCTCCCACCACCTCCTCCGCACGGTCCGAGACCCCCGGGAGGACGGCGCGAGGATCGGCGCCGCCCACACCGATGACGGCCACGCCGGTCGCCAGCGCGGCACCCGCCCCGAGCACGAGCTTCCACGGACGGACGATGGCGACGAAGCAGAGAAGACCGACGACGAGGCTGAGCAGGGCGCTGAGGCTGCCGCTGAGGAGGAGCACCCCGATGTTCAGGACGACGACGCCGATCAGGATCGAGCGGCGGCCACGCCCGACCACGGCGAGGCCGAGGCAGACGACGACCGCCACGACCGCCATCAGACCGAGGATGTTGGGGTGGTGCGCGAGCCCGTTGACACGTCCGCCACGGGCCGTGAATCCGAGAACCGACACGCCCACGGACTGCAGGACCCCGGCGAGGGCCGAGAGCGACTGGACGAGGAGGAAGCCCGCCGTCGCGAGCGTCGTGAACCTGTCGCTGCGCCGGACCTGGAAGAGAAGACATCCGGGGACGAGCGCGACGAGGAGCGCAAGCCACGCCGCGACCGTAACGCTCGCGACCACCGTCGTGGAGAACCCGCTGACCAGCCCGCCCGCGAGCGTGAGCAGTCCGAAGGCGACCGTGCCGGGAAGACCCCGGTACTGCGAGAAACGACCCAGACCCGCACAGACGAGGCCCAGCAGCACCGGGAGGTACCTGATCGCCGGCCCCGTCTCGATGTAAACCAGCTGCTGGACGGGGACCGACGCGATCACGGCGATCCACGCCCACCCCAGCACCCCGGGCCCTCGGCCTGCTGCGGGGCCGGCGCGTCGGGTCCCTGGCGGGCGGAGCGCGACCACGGTCACGCGATCGCCGCCGATCCTCGGCGACGGAGTCGGCGCATGTCAGCCACCCCGGTCCGGACCGACGCCCGGACCGCGGGGACGAGCACGCTCCCGGTCGCGAGGCACACGAGGGCGCCCAGGGCGCCGAGGCCCAGCGGGAGCCACGTCCCCGGTACCCACCGAGCGATCGCGGCCGTCGACAGGAGCACGGGCAGGCACCACACCACGAGGTGGACGAGGGCCGGGCGGAGAAGGGCGCGCGAACCGATCTGCAGCGCGCGGCCCGCCCACACCGTTCCGAGCAACCAGGCGACCAGGTAGCCCAGCGCATGTCCCCCGGCGACCCCGACCACGCCGAGGTTCAGCCCGAGCGCCATCAGGACGACAATCAGGGGCTGCGTGACGAGGTAGAGCCGGAGCTGGCTAGTAGTCCGCCCGCTCGACACGAACGACCAGAAGTTCACCTGGGCCAGGGCGCGGAAGACCCCGCCGATGCACAGCGCCCTGAAGATCGGCACGGAGTCGCTCCACTGCGGACCGAGAAGGACGGCCACCACCTGCTCGCCCAGTCCGGCGAGGGCGCAGTAGCCCACCGCCACGACGAGGCCCCCGTACAGCTGACCGCGCACGAGGAATCGCGAGAACCTCTCACGGTCCGGCCAGGCGCGCGCGAGCACCGGGACCGCGACCCGGGTCAGGGGAGCCTGAACCTGCGTCAGAGGCGCCACGGCGAGCTGGTAGGCACGGCTGTAGAGCCCCAGCGGGCGTGCGCCCAGGACGGCGCCGATGAGGATGGTGTCGGCGTTCTTTGCCGCGTACGCGAGCACCTGAGTTCCCATGAGGCCCGCGCCGAACCCGACCAGCTCCCCCATCGGTGCGCGCCGCGGGAGCCCCGGGGCGAAGCCGCCCCACACCGTGCTGAGGCCGGCGGCGACCACCGCCGCCACGACCTGCTGCAGCACCAGCGCCCAGTAGGACCCCGTCCCCGCGGCGACCACCACGGCGACGAGGAGACCGGACGCCGCAGGAAGGAGCTCGATCAGCGCCAGCCGCCCGAAGCGCATCGACCGCGTGATCTCGGCCCTGAACTGGGCGGAGAACCCGGAAAGGACGAAGACGGGGGCCACGGCAGGCAGGACATCCGTCAACCGCTCATCGGAGAACAGGCCGGCCAGCGCCGGCGACACCAGCACCAGGACGACGGCGCACACGACACCGAGGAACCCGTTCATCCAGACGAGATTGACGCGCTGCTGGCGCGACAGGGAGGCGGCCTGCACGGCCGCGAGCGGGAGCCCGAGGTCTCGCACCAGCTCGCCCAGCGCCACCACGCTGAGGACGACGGCGAGCAGGCCGAAATCGGCCGGGCCGAGCAGTCTCGAGAGCACGGCGGTCGACGCCAGGAGGATGAGCAGCTTGCCGCCCTGCGACGCGACGGTGATCCCCGCCCCGCGGGCGGCCACCGTCCCCAGGGCGGCGGTGTCAGGCGCCGCCACCACGACCCCGGACGACGGTGGGCGGTCCGACCTCCGACCGCAGCCCCGCGACCTCGTGCCTCGCCCACGACATCCGCTCCCGCAGCTGCTCTCCGAAGTTCAGCACGTCCTCGCGGGTGAGGGCCGGGAGCCGGTCGCTCGGCGTCCCCTCACCGCGGCCGACGAACGTCAGGTCCACGGCGTCGAAGTGCCGCCGGGACTTCCCTCCGGCGCTGGGGACCCAGGCCAGCGGGATCGCCCCCTCGGTCGCCGCTGTCACGAGTACGTGCAACCGGTCGGAGACGGTGACCAGCGAACGGCCGTAGACGTCCCGCAGACGCTCCTCCTGCTCCGCGTGGTCGGAGTCTCCCGGCCACGTCACCGCAGTCGCACCGAGACGGGCGGCGGCCTCGAGCGCGTAGTCCTGGTCGCGCCGCACCTGGACCACCGTCGTGAGCTCGAGCCCTAGCTCGTCGGCCAGCGCGACGACCCAGGACCACCACGCGTCGTCGGGGAACGGGCGGTCCCCGCGCAGCGACACCGTCAGGAGTGGCCGGTCGCCGCTCCTGGCCCACCGCGTCGGCTCCGTCCCCTCCCCGAAGGCCCAGTCGAGCCCCGTCCGACCGGTGCCCAGAAAGGCCGTGGTGTCGGCGTCGCGCCAGACGGCGAGCGACGACAGTCGGGCCGCGGCCCGGTAGACCGCCGCCAGGGGGCCGGCCCGGCGGCAGGGACGCCCGCCCCCACCCACACGGCCCTGCCCGACCTCGCCCTCGTCAGCGCGATGAGGGGAAGGAGAAGGCCCAGCTTCACCGCTCCGCGCCCAGACACGCGCATCTCACCCGCGTTGATCGCCAGGGTCGAGCGGCCGCACAGCGCCCCCGGAACGCCATCGCGTACCAGGCCCACCACGAACGGACGAGGACGTCCCGCGGGGAGAGGTCGAGGCCGGCCTCGAAGTCCGGGCTCGCCTCGCGCACCCAGACCGCCGCGCCGCGCCCGCCGGACACGGCGCTCACGTATGGACGGCGGAGCAGCGAGTCCCCGATGTTGTCGTCCTGCCCCGTCGCCCACACGAAGGATCGTCGGGTCCGAGGCCGCGTCGACCCGGCCCGTCGTACCAGCTCCGCCCCGGTGGCGAACGAGGGACCCGGGTGGGTGACCACGGTGCTCGCGAGCTGCGTCAGTCCCGGCCCCCACTCGCGGCGCCGGAGGTGCCCCAGGGCCCGCCGCCGCTGTGCAGCTGCCTCGACCTCGCGGGGTGTCGCGACGGTGACGTCGAGACCGAGGTGCTCGACGTAGTGCGCCCTGATCCGTTCCTTGTCCCTCAGCGGCCCGTCCGACGCGGCGCTCGACTTGCCCTGCAGCATCCGGTATTCGAGGGCCGGCAGGTCGTGCTGCTCGACCCCGCCGACGAGGGCGAGGCGGATGGCTAGCTCGTAGTCCTCCGCGTAGCGCGTGGCGATGAGGGGGATGTCGAGGTCCGCGGCGTCGACCGCGCTCCGGCGCCGCACGACGGCGGCTCCGGGTGGCCACGGTCCGTGGCCCCGCTCGAGGAGCGTGGTCGCCGTGATCTCACCGAACCGACGGGCGAGCGGCGTGCGTCTGCCGTCCGGCAGAACGCCGACGACCCGTCCCGCCACGACGCTGAGGCCCGGCTCCGCGGCCAGGCGAGCGACCGACGCGCGTACGCCATCGGGCAGCAGCTCGTCGTCGGCGTCGAGGAAGACGACGAGGTCCGACGTCGTCAGCGACAGGCCGTGACGACGCGCTCCCGACGCTCCGACGTTCGTCTCGAGGGCGACTACCTCGGCACCCGCGGTCCGCGCGGCGGTGACGGTGTCGTCGGAGGAGGCGTCGTCGACCACCAGCACGCGGTGGGCACCGGAGGCGAGGCCGCTGGAGACGGCGGCGGCGATCGTGCGCGTGGCGTTGTAGGCGGGGATGACGACGGTCAGCTCGGTCATGACTCGTCCTTTCCGGTGTAGCAGGAGAGGAGCCTCTCCCTCTGGACGGGTGCGGTGTTCTCCGCGAGGGCCAGCCGCCACTCCCGCACGTTCTCGGCGCGGACGGCCGGCGAGTCGAGGGAGGCGAGCATCGTGAGGAACGCGTCCTCGGTGTCGAAGACCCACCGCTGCGGGCAGTGGTCGAACGGCGCCGCGCGGCGCGCCAGGACGGGGACGCCCGATCGCGCCGCCTCCAGCACCGCCATCGGGAACCCCTCCCACCGCGCGGTATGGACGTAGACGCTCGTCCCGCCGAGCTCGCGCGCCACCTGCGACTGCGGGACCCACCCGGTGATCCGCACACCGGCATCCTCGAGCGCCCTGCAATCCGTCTCACCTCCGCCGACCCAGACGAACGGCAGGTTGCGACCCGGACCGTCCCGGTGGGCCCTCGCCATCGTGGCGAACACGGCGGGGTCCTTCTGCCTGCTGAGTCGACCGACGGCGACCACGGTCTCGACCGGCCCGTCCGGGCGCGTCGGCGGCGAGAGCGGCGCGTCGGCGACGTTGGGCACGTGCACGACACGCACCCGGTGGTTCAGGGACCGCGTGAGTGCGGCCTCACGCGGCGAGCAAGCGGCCACGACGTCGGTCCGCACCGACAGCAGGCGCTCCACGGCCCGGATCGCGGCCCGTGCACCACGGGACAGGTCGGCCCGCTCGAACGCGTAGCAGTGCGGCGTGTAGACCACCCGCGCGCCGTGCGGCCTGACGACGCGAGCGAGGAGACCGCCGTAGCTCGAGTGGGCGTGGATGGCGTCGGGCCTGATCCTCGCGACGGCGTCGCGCACGCCCCGCAGCAGCGCGACCTGACCGCGCCGTGCATCCACCGTGGCGAACCGCCCCAGCTCGCCGTCGTCCACGTAGTCACCGTCGCGGACGGCGATGACGGCGTGGTGCTCCGCGTCCGGGGTCGCTCGCACGTACGAGGCGATCGCCGAGGCGACACCACCACCCCACGCCTCCGTCACGTGGACCACCCTCATCGCGCGACACCCGCACGTGCGGCGGCCAGACCGCCGACCCGCTCGACGAGCTCCCGGTGACGCGCGGCGACGGCCGGGAGCCTCTCGTTCACGCTCGCCCAGTAGGTAGCCGGGTCCTCCGTGATCTCCCGGACACCGGCGAGCACGGTGTCCACGTCCACGTTGCGTGCGTTGTGGACGTGGCGGGCGATGCCGAGATCCTCGAACGCCCCCCACCCCTTCCGCTCGTAGCTGAGGTGTATGGTCGGGCTCCCCGCCAGCAGCGCCGCCATGGACCCGTGCAGCCGGGTCGAGATCACGACTCTCCGTGTCCCGCCGGCCAGCACGTCACGCAAGAGAGGTGGGTCGTCCGTGCCTGCGAGGCGCGCGGTCAGCGGGACGTCGTTGTTGTTGCTCGCGGTCGACTGCACCGCCCACACCGGTCCGAGGGCCCGGCCGAGCCCGTCGAGCAGTCGATGGTAGTTCCTCGGCCCGGGGAGCTCGCGGGCGACCACCACGGGCACGTCGTCGATCGTCCGCGCCTGGAGCGCCCGGTCCATCGTCCCGGCCTCGAGGACGGCGAGGTCCGGGAAGCGCTCCAGGGTCCCCGCGGCCGCGAGCTCGGCACGTGAGCGATCATCCCGGACGCAGACCAGGTCGATGCGTGCCAGGAGACGCTGCACCAGGCGACGCACCGGTGCCGGGTAGGGCCCGATGCTCTGGGGCAGGTAGACCGAGGGTGCCGTCGACCGCGCGACCAGGCGCAGCTGCGAGACGTGGGCCAGGAAGCTCTTCACCCCCTCGCCGACGGTGCTCGCCCGGAGGTAGCCGCCGCCGACCGCTACGATCAGATCGGCGTCCGCGAACGCGGCGCGCAGGGCGCGGTGGGGACCGAGCACGCCGGCCAGGAGCACGGCGCGACGAGGATCGGTGACCTGCGCGGCCGGACTCCACTGCACGACGTCGCTCGTCCCGAACGCCCCGGCGTCGAGCGCGACGCACACGATCTGCGCGTCCGGGACCGCCTGGTGCACGACGTCGCGGGCAAGGTCGACTAGGAGGCCGTCGCCCGTGTTCCTGGGGCTGTAGGCGTGGACGAGCAGGATCTTCATGTCGTCTCCGTCCGGAGTGCCTCGATGATGCGACTGGGGCCGTCGCGACGGGTCGCGGCGGCGAACGCCTCGCCCGAGAGCCGGCGCCGGGTCTCGGGTTCGCGCAGCTCGGCGATCCTCGCCACGAGCTCGGGTCCGTCCGCGAACAGACGCACTCCGCCCTCCTCGGCCAGATCGACGAACGCCGGGATCCTGCTGCCGAGGAGGCCGCGCGAGCGTCGGCGCGCCTCGGCCACGACGACCGGGTTCAGCTCCGCCCGACTCGGCATCAGGATCGCGTCGCACCAGTCGAGAAGGGGAGTGACGTCGGCCAGGGGGCCCTCGAAGGTCACCGTCACGCCGGTGGGCAGCGACGAGAGCGCCACCCTGAGGTCCTGCTCCTCGGGTCCGGTTCCCGCGATGCGCAGGTGGAGGGGACAGTCGAGGTCGGCCAGGAGGCCCGGCAGACGGTCGAGCCCTTTCTGGTCCGTCAGGCGTCCCGCGAAGGCGAGCCGCACCTCGTCGGCGAACCCGTCCCGGGCCGGGACGTCCTCCATCGCGACCGTGGCGACCTCGTTCGCCTCGAAGGTCGCTCGACCTCGGTCGGCGAAGCGGCGCGCCACGATCTCCTCCACCGCTCTGCGCGACGGCGCGGTGACGAGGTCGGCACGGCGGGTGAGGCGGCGGACGAGAACCGACTCGAGCCGGGCACGGACGCGGGCCGCACCCCCGCCTCCGCCCTCGTCCGCGCTGGGGAGCTGATGGAACGAGCACACGACCGACCCGGCGGACCGGCGAACCGCCCGTGCCCGGACCCCGAGGACGACGTGGCTGGCTCGCATCAGCGAATAGATCGCGTCCGCATCCCGGGCGGCCCGGACTGCGCCACGCGCCGCGACGAGGACCCCTAGCACCGACCGGGGCTGATCCAGCTCGGTCACCTTGCTCGCGTGCCGGGCGACGGCGGCGACGTCCGTACTTCCCCGGAAGAGCACGAGGAGCGACACGTCCACCGGATCGAGGCGCGCGAGCAGCGCCTCGAGAGCCTTCTGCGCGCCACCCCCCATGAGCCACGGCACGACCACGAGAACGGACGGGCGGGCGGGTGACGGGGCGTTCATCGACGACCCTTCTGCTTCACCGGCGTGTACTCGTAGTAGGAGTACGAACCGCGCTTCTCGACCGGAACGCGGTTCATGACGATCCCGAGGACCCGTGCCTCGACGGTCTCCAGGGCGGCGACGGCCGTCTGCAGCTGCGGACGGTGCGCGACGTTGGCACCGGCGACGACCAGTGCGCCGTCCGCCTGGCGCGCGAGCACCGCTCCGTCGGTCACGGGGAGCAGCGGTGCCGTGTCCAGGACGACCACGTCGTACCGCTCGACGAGCTCGCCCAGCAGCGTCCTCATCTGCCTGGACCCCAGGAGCTCGCTGGGGTTCGGAGGCGTCTCACCGGAGGCGAGCAGGTCCAGCGTCGAATCGCCGTACGTCTGGACCACGTCCTCGAGCGAAGCCCGGCCGATGAGAACGGTCGTCAGGCCCACCGCCCCCTCGATCGCGAAGAGCTTGGAGATCGTGGGCCGGCGGAGATCGGCGTCGATAAGGAGGACGCGGCTGCCAGCATCAGCCATCGCCAGCGCGAGGTTGGCCGCCGTCGTCGACTTCCCCTCGCCGGGGAGCGACGACGTAACGACGATCGACCGCGGTCGGGCGGAGGCGTCGAGGAACTGCAGGTTGGTGCGCAAGCGTCGGATCGCCTCCGCACGCAGGCTCAGCGGATTCGACGCGATGACCAGCGGGTCCGCTGTTGCGGACGGGTCGTAGGCCACGGCACCCAGGACGGGACGATCGGTGACGGCGCCCACGTCGCCCTCCGAACGGATGCGGGTGTCGAGGGTCGTCCGGAGGACGGCGATCCCGATGCCCAGGAACACCCCGGCGAGCAGACCCACGGCGAGGTTGAGGCGCGCGTTCGGCGAGGCCTGGGACATCGGCTCCACGGCGTTGCGGGTCACCGTGATGCGCACGGGCGACACGGCCGAGTCCAGCGGCCGCTGCAGCTCTGGCAGCACGACGGCCATGCTTCCAGCGACGGCGTTGCTCAGATCGGCCGCCTCGACCGGATCCCCCGCCTCGACGGTGACGTCGATGAGGGATGTCCCCTGCTTGACCACGGCGCTGACACGGCCGGCGAGCGACGCGGCTGCGACGTCGAGCCCACGCTCGTCGATGATCGGGTTCAGCACGAGGGGGCTCGTAGCCAGATCCGCAAATCCCGCCACCTGGCTCTGCGAGAAGGTCGACCCTTGGGCGAGGTTCTGGGTCGAACCGTCCTGCGTCTGCACCGAGACGTAGATCTGACTGGTCGACTCGTACGTCGGGCTGGTGACGAGGGTGAGCAGCCCGCCCGCGAGAGTTCCGGTCAGCATGCACACGAGCACTAGGCTCCAACGCTCCCGCAGGATGGTGATGTAGTCCCGCAGGTCCATGGTGGTCTCACTTCCGTTCTGAGATCGGCGCCCGAAAGCACCGGGGCCGGGCACGCTCACGAGTTGGCGGCGCAACCGACGTCGATGCTGGGCACGAGCTCACGCGATCCGGGGGTCGTGCGTAGGGTGGGCGCGCTCGCGGTCCGCTTGGCCGTCAGGAGCTCGACCGCCAGTTCGGTCGACCGGCCCGGGTCCAAGCTCACCGTGGTCAGGGCGACCGGCACGTTGCCCTGCCTCTGACTGAGCACCGGGAGCTCCCCGTCGGACCCCGAGAACGACACCGAGACGACGGAGCCATCGGCCGGGGCGAAGATCGCGAGATTCGTCCGGACGACCCCCGCAGGAACGAACGCACCGCCGCCCGTCACGTAGGCCGGGAGCTCGGCTGGGTCGGGGACCGTCGAGGTGAGACGCACGGTGACGCGGAGCCTCGAAGACCCGTCGGGCCGACACTCCGAGACGGTCATACCCGCGTCCAGGTCCACGTAGTAGCCCACCTTCGCGCCGGTGCCGTCGTTGAGGTAAAGGCCGACCTCGGGCCGCGTCGGATCAACCCCCGCTGCACCCGCGAGCTGAGTCCCGGAGAGCAACGCCTGTTCGACGGGATCGTTGGACCACAGCATTAGGCGCCCCTGGTCGCTCGACCGCACCAGCGACGTGACCGCCGCCTGAGCATCGCCGCTCCCCCGGACAGCGCCGTGAAGATGCTGGCCGCCGCGTCGGCGAAGAACACGTCCTGCCGTGCCGGGTCCGGCTCGTCCAGGTAGACCTGGTTCAGCAGGTACTGCGCGGCGTCGTCGGCGGTCAGAGTCAGGCCCGCTTCGGTCGTGACCGGTCCGGTCGCGCCGAGCAGGCCCGCGAGGGCGACCGGGTCGAGCGACAGCACCCCCGCGGGGGCCTCTCCGCGCTCGGCGACCCACATGTCGCTCGCGAGCTGGGCGGCACGCGGGAAGTCCGGCGTGCTCGTGACGTTCAGCATGAACCGGCCCAGCTGCGTGCCGAATATGGCACGTTCGCTGTCGGACAGGTCACCCACGGGCTCCTCGAACGAGATCGAGTTGCCGGCGACCTGCTCGACGAGCTCGATCGACCCGCCGTCGGCGCGCAGCACGAGCACCGAACCGACGATCCCGCCCAACGCACGCGGCTCGGCGTTGTTCTGCACGAGCACGAGGTAGTCGCGCGGGCCGTCGATCCCCATCATCGGAGGGATCAGCTGAACGGCGCGCGAGGCGGTCGCGGTCGAGAGCCGCAGGTCGACCAGCTCCCCGGAAAGCTGGTCGACGGCGTCGCTCACCTGGGGCAGCAGGGCGGTGCGGTCGATCGCCACGAGCGAGTCGATCGCTGCGTTCACGCCGTCATCTGCCGCGATGACGACGGGTGCAGCGTCCGCCACGCCCTGCACGTCCACACGTCCGTCCCGCGGGGCGAGCGCCGTGGGGCTCGCGGCCGCCGCGACGGCCGGGAGGCTCGGCAGCGGGCCCTCCGCGAGGTCGGACACGGTCCTGGCGAGCGTCTGGACCGCACGGACGTTCGGCCCCATGCCGGGCAGCCAAGACGTTAGCTTCCAGTGAGGACGGCCCGTGGTCGCCACTGCGCTGGAAGCCGCGTCGCGCAGGGTCTCGACGGAGGTCGTGACGGCCTCGTCGTCGCCGGCGAGCACCTGGTCCTCGAGCTGAGGAACGACGCTCGCCGCCTCGACCAGCTGATCACGCACGCGGAGCGCGTCCACCGCGGTCCACGCACCCGCCACGGCCACGACGGCTACACAACCGAGAAGGACCCAGCCGAGCACGCGTCCAGTGCGGCGACCGCGCGTGCGTCGGACCCTGGTCCGGCGCCGGCGGGTGCCCGTCGATGTCACCACGTCTGACCCCCGTCCCGGGAGATGGCCAGCTCTGAGCCGGACCACACCCACATCAGGTCGCCCGTGACGGACACGGCCACCTCGGCCGCGGAGGCCACCGGGGCACACGAGAAGGGTTCCGCCTGCGCCTGGCCGGCACTGCTCACGTCGTAGATCGAGAGCGCCTCGCACGGGCCCTCGAACGTCGCGACAGCGTACGACGGACCATCCTGCGTCAGTGCTCGAGCGCCCGCGACGGAAACTGTCGTGGTCCAGCTCTGCCCACCGTCGTCGGAGACGGCGATCGACCCGTCCTGGCAGAGCACGGCGCCGCGCTGGGCGTCGACAGCGGCGAGGTCGACGGCCTCCGCCGGGCACGGCACGGGTGCGTCGCCCCTCGGACCGGCCACGAAGGTGCGGTCGGTGGGTGCCAGGAACCACGCGGAGCTGAGAGTCGCGTCGGCCCGGTTCCACGTGTCACCCCCGTCGGTCGTGGCGGCCAGCGCCGTGGCGCAGTCCTGGACCGCGCCGACCACGAAGGCGGATGAGGCGTCCGTCGCGCGGAGCCGGACCACCGAGTCCACATCGAGTTCCGTGGCCTCCCACGACGCCCCGCCGTCGAGCGTGCGCTCGACGATCGCGGCACCCTGCCCGCACGAGGCGAGGGTCGCGCGCCAGGCCGTCTCGTCGTCAACTCCGACGATCTGCCGCACCGCCGTCGTCACCGGGATCGCTGCGGCCTGAGAATTCTCGGTGTCAGGCTCCTCCATCTCCTCGGGCGGGGCCGACGTCACGGGCTCCTGCGGCACTTCGGGCAGAGGTGGAGACGCCACCGTCTCCGGCGGCAAAGCCTCCGCGCCTCCCGGCGTCGATTGACTCAAGAGTGCTGCGACGACCACGGCGTTCGCCACCACGAGCACAGCCATCACCGCGATGCCCCACGTCCGTCCAGCCCTCACAGCACCCACCTCCCGCACCGGCGCGGCCGGTCCACGCTCCGTAGGGTGGACGGGTGACCGACGCCGATCCCACCGCCCAGCCCGTCCGCATCCTGACGATCTGCACCGGCAACATCTGCCGCTCCCCCGCGGCCGAGCGCCTGCTCCGCACGCACCTCGACGGCGTCGAGGTCACGAGTGCCGGCACCGGCGCCCTCGTGGGCGAACCGATCCACCCGCCCATGGCCGCGCTGATGACGCGCGCAGGCATCGACGCCGACGGCTTTACCGCACGCGCCCTCGCCTCCGAGCACGTGCGCGACGCCGACCTCGTGCTCGCGCTGACGGTCAGCCACCGCTCGCAGGCCGTGGTCGCGTGGCCCGGTGCCCTGCGCCGCACCTTCACGCTGCGCGAGCTCGCACGCCTCGCGGAGCACGTCGGTAGCGACGTCCTGGGCGAAGGCACCACCGCCGACCGCCTGCGCGCGCTCGTCCCGCTGGCGATCCGGGCCCGCGGGGTCGTGCGTGTGCCCCCCGAGGACGACGACGTCGTCGACCCCTACCGTCGGCCCGACGCCGTCTACACCCAGGCCTACGCGACGATCGAGGACGCGGTGCGGCGCCTGGCAGCCGTCGTGACGCCCTGAGGAGCGGTGCGCGCGCATCACGGGACCTCCGCGTTCAGGAAGACATGGGAGCAGACCAGCTCCTCGCCGTCGGGGACACAGGTGATCGCCGCGACGGCGTAGTCCGCGCTCAGGAGATTGGCCCGGTGGCCGGGCGAGTCCAGCCACGCCTGCACCACGGCCTCCGGCGCCGCGGCCGACCGCACGAGGTTCTCGGCGGCGCCCGTGGCGGGTGCGCAGTCGGCGATCACACCCTCGAGCGGCGCGTGGGCCAGGCCCTCGAGCCCGACCAGCTTCTCGGCGCGCTCCAGCGCGTGCTCCGCGGCGCAGTCCGACGGCGGCAGCTCCGGCAGCTCCTCGGCCGCGCGGGCGGCGTTCGTGGCGGCGAAGAGGTCGGCCGCGTAGGCCTCCGGGTCGCCCACGTCCACGAGGACAGGGGTCGCGGTGGGCAGGGTCGGCGTCGCCGTCGGAGATGCGGCGGGGTCGACGGCGTCCACCCCGCCGCACCCAACCAGCGCCACGAACGGCAGCGCGACGAGCACCACCACACCGATCCGGCCCCGCGCGTGCACTAGGGCCGGCCCAGCCCGACGTACGTCCAGCCCGCCGCGCGCCACGCGGCGGAATCCAGCACGTTGCGGCCGTCGATGATCGTGCGCTGCGCGACGCGCTCGCCCAGCTCGACCGGGTCGAGGGAGACGAACTCCGGCCACTCGGTCAGCAGCAGCACGGCGTGCGCGCCGTCGATCGCGTCGCCCGCCGAGTCGCGCACGTCGAGGTCCGGGCGGACCTGGCGCAGCACCGGACCCGCGGCGGGGTCGGTGATGCGGACCTTGGCGCCGAGGCCGGACAGGCGGGAGGCGACGTCGAGCGCCGGGGAGTCCCGGATGTCGTCCGAGTGCGGCTTGAACGCGGCACCGAGCACGGCCACCGGCTTGCCCGGCACGCGGCCCTCGAGCGCGTGGACCGTCAAGTTGACCACGTGCTGGCGGCGCCGCAGGTTGATCGAGTCGATCTCGCGCAGGAACGTCAGCGACTGCTCCGCGCCCAGCTCACCGGCGCGCGCCATGAAGGCACGGATGTCCTTCGGCAGGCAGCCACCGCCGAAGCCGACACCGGCCTTGAGGAACTTCTTGCCGATGCGGTCGTCGTGCCCGATGGCCTCGGCGAGGAAGGAGACGTCGGCGCCCGTCGCCTCGCACATCTCCGCCATCGCGTTGATGAACGAGATCTTCGTGGCCAGGAAGGAGTTGGCTGCGACTTTGACCAGCTCGGCGCTCGCCCAGTCCGCCGTGAGGCGCGGGGTGCCACGTTCGAGGATCGAGACGTACACGCCGTCGAGCGCCTCCTGCGCGCGGGCGGCGCGCTCGGGCTCGGGCGGCAGGCCGTAGACGAGCCGGTCCGGCGCCACCGTGTCCTGCACCGCGAAACCCTCGCGCAAGAACTCCGGGTTCCACACGAGTACACCCGCGTCACCGATCGTCTCGGCGAGACGAGCGGCGGTACCCACCGGGACCGTGCTCTTTCCAGCGATCACGGCGGGGCCGTTCGGGCCATCGGTGAGGTGCGGCACGAGCGCGTCCACCGCGGCGTCGACGTAGGTGAGATCGGCCGCGTACGTGCCGAGCTGCTGGGGGGTGCCGACGCCGATGAAGTGGACCTCGGCGCCCGCGACCTCGGCCATGTCGGTGGTGAACCGCAGCCGGCCGGAGGCGAGGGCGCGCTGCAGCACCTCGCCCAGGCCCGGCTCGTGGAAGGGCGGATCCCCGGCGTTGAGCCGGGCGACCTTGGCAGCGTCGACGTCGACGCCGACCACCGTGTGGCCCAGGTCCGCCATGCACGAGGCGTGCACGGCACCGAGGTAGCCACAACCGATGACAGACAGGTTCACACTCGAACTGAACCACACGGGTTAACTCAAAGCGAACCGCATCGGAGAATTTACCTGCGCGACATCCGTCACAGCCCAAACGAACTTGCGCACACTGTTTGGGTTGTGCAAGGTTGGTCTCGCTGGCTCGACAGTCGGGCCGGCATCGCCCCTCCGGAGACCTCGATGCCTCGTACGAACAAGCCGATCGCCCTGGCGACAGGGCTCGTGCTCGCCGGTCTCGCCGTCCCCGTCGCCACGGCCGGGGCCACCGCGCTGCCGTCGTTCGTTCCTGCGTCCCCCGCGGACGTCGTCACCGCCGGAATCGCCGGCGACAGGATCACGGGCGGACTCACGACCGTGGCCCCGTCCGTCGCCGTCGAGGCCGACGTCGTGGCCGCCGAGGCACCGGTCACGATCGGGTCCGGTTCGGCCGTCCTGGCTGCCGCCGGCATCGTCACGGCGGCCGCCGGCTCCACCTACCTGCTCCGCCGCCGCCGCTCCCGCGGCGCCGGTGACCCTGACGCGATCGTCCACGAGCGCGCCGTCGCCTGAGCCCGTCCTCGTGACCGGCCCCGGCCCCCGATCCCCGCACCAGCCACCACCACCCGAAGGACGAGCCCCATGAAGCGATCCCTTGCCGTCGGAGCCGCAGCGTTCGCGCTCGTGGCCCTCCCCGCCGCCGCCCAGGCCTACCCCGCTCCCCCCGCCAACGTGGCCGTGAGCAGCACGGCTCCCGCCGTCGGCGAGGCCGTCACCACCTCGGCCTCCGGCCTCGAGCTCGCCACCGAGGCGACCCTCACGGTCACCTCGGCCGAGGAGAACATCCCGGACAGCGCGATCCAGATCGCCGGCACCGCCTCGCTCACCAAGCCGGTTCCCGGCTCGACGGTCGAGTTCTCCACGACCCACACGGTCGACGGCACCTACACCCACAAGATCACCACCGACTACGGGCACGACATCCCCGCCCAGGTCCTCACCGTCGGCAACCCCGGCGGCGCGGGCGGCGGCACCGGTGGCGGCACGGGCGGCGGCGCCGGTTCGGGTACCGGCGGCTCGACCGGTGGCGGTCTCGCCGAGACCGGCGCCTCGGTCGCCGGCCTGGCGGGCCTCGCGACCGGCCTCGTCGCCGTCGGCGCCGGTGGCACCTACCTCGTGCGTCGCGGAGCCCGCGGCCGCGCCTGAGGCCCGGCGAGCACTGACCCGCAGCCTCGGCTGCACCGATCTCGTCGGCCGCCCCGCGCCCCCTGCGCGGGGCGGCCGGCGTCGTTCGTGAGCCGCGCCACGCCGTCGGGCCGCTGCGGAGCCACCCGCGCAGATTCCGCGCAGAGCGGGCGCAAGGGTGACGCAGGAGATGCGACAACATTCCACAAGACGCCGCTCGCGCCCCGTGAACCCCATCCGAGGTCTGTAGTCTCCCAGCCATGACAAACCCCACCCGTAACGTCGTGGTCGTCGAGGACGACTCCGACGTCAGCCATCTCCTCGAGATGGTGCTCAGACCGGCCGGCTTCGAGACCCACACGGCCGCCAACGGTCTGGAGGGTGTCGAGCTCGCCCGCGAGGTCGACCCCGTCGTGGTGACCCTCGACATCAGCCTGCCGGACATCGACGGCTTCGAGGTCGCCCGCCGCATCCGCACCTTCTCGGACGCGTACATCATCATGCTGACCGCTCGGGTCGACGAGATCGACGCCCTCATGGGCCTCGAGTCCGGCGCCGACGACTACATCACCAAGCCGTTCCGGCCGCGCGAGCTGCGCGCCCGCATCGAGGCCATGCTGCGCCGGCCCCGCACCACCGACCGCTCTGGTGTCGAGGGAGCCGACACCGAGGGCGGCGCCGTCGGCGTCGAGGGCACGGCCGCGCGCCCGGCACCGCTGACACCCCTGTCCGCACCCGACCAGCCGGTGCACGCGCACGACGGGCGCGGCAGCAGCCTGGTCGTCGACCGCCTCGCCCGCACGGTGACGCTGGACGACGACGACGTGCACCTCACCCGCAGCGAGTTCGACATCCTGTCCCACCTCGTGACCGTGCCGGGCCGCGTCTCCTCCAAGGACGACCTCGCCCGCATGCTGCGGCACGGGCGCGAGAGCGCCGACGCCCCGGTCGAGCAGTCGGAGAACCGACGCCTCGACGTCCACATGGTCAACCTGCGCCGCAAGCTCGCCGACGACTCGAGCAACCCGCGCTGGATCGAGACCGTCCGCGGCGTGGGGTACCGCTTCCGCCAGGGCTGAGCCCAGCTCACCCACCGAGACCGTCGGCGGGGCTCCGGTCAGGGCCCCGCCGGCACCCTCCCCGCCGCTGCGCGCCACGGACCGGGCGCGAGCCGGGTCAGCGGCCGCGGGCGACCTCCGCGCCGACATTCACCCTCGCGCGCGCCGCGAGCGCGTCGAGATCGCCGTCGCCCGCCGCGAGACCGGTCGCGACCGTGAGCCGCAGGTCCTCCCCGTCGACCTCCACGCGCGAGGCACGCACCGCGCGCCGCACGTCCCTCGCCCACCGCTCGGCGCGCGCGAGGTCGTGGTCCGGGAGCAGCACCACGAACTGCTGCGACGCCTCCCCACCGAGACCCACCGCCCCGCCGCGCGGGACGAGGTCGAGCAGCACGGCCGCCACGAGCGAGCGCGCGGCCTCGACCGTCCTCGCCCCGAACGCCTCCGCGAGCGTGCGCTGCTCGGTCAGGTCCACCACGGCGACCACGACGTCGTGGCCACGGTCGCGCGCCGACTGCAGCAGCTCGGCTCCCCGCACCGCCAGACCCGCGTGGGTGCGCACGCCCAGGGCCGGGTCGAACACCACGTCGGACGGCCGCATCGCCCCGCTCTCGCCCGAACGCAGCAGGATGCCGCCGATCCCGGCCGCCGCGAGCGCGAGCGCGATCGCGAGCGCGGCCGTCCCGGGCGCCAGGATCCGGCCCGCGACCACGCCCTCGCCGTCCGTCGCGAACGCCAGCACCAGGCGGACCACCAGCCCGACCCCGAGACTGCCGAGCGCGAGCGCGATCACCACCCCGCCGAAGTAGCGCAGCATCGGGCCGCGCAGCACCGCCCAGGCCGCGGCCAGCGCCCACAGGCCCGCGCCGGCGTGCAGCAGCTCGACCCCGGTGACGGTCTCGCGCGAGCGCTCGGCGACGTCCGCCGCGAGCGGCCCCAGCGCCGAGACGGCCGCGCCGGTGACCGCCGGGAGCCACAGCATCGGGGGTCTGCCCGAGTGGGCCCGCACCGCCGACCAGACGGCGCCGACCGCCGCGACGACCGCGCCGTCGGCAGCGACGCCGACCCACGCCGGCTGCGGGCTCTCGACCTCGATGAGATGGCCGAGCGACCCCAGCCCCATGCCGAGGAAGGCGGCCACCCAGCAGCCGTCCGGCGTCGCGAACCCCGGCGCACGACGTCGGCCACGTAGATCGCCGTCACGAGGCTGATGACCAGGTACTTGACCACGAGGACCGTGGCGGGGTCGAGGATCACGCGGCGCGCCCCGCCCCGACGGTCCCCGCCTCGCGTGCGGGCAGCACGATCTCCACCTGCGTCCCCTCGCCGAGCCTGCTGCGCATCGTCACGCGACCACCGTGCTCCATCACGATCTCGCGCGCCACCGGGAGGCCCAGGCCCGTACCGTGCCGCGACCCGCCGCGGACCGCGGGCGAGCGCCAGAACCGTTCGAACACGCGCTCCTGGTCCTCCTCGCTGATCCCGATGCCGTGGTCGGTGACCACGAGGCGCACCTCGCCGTCGCCCTCCCGCAGCGCCACGTCCACGCTCCCGCCGTGGTGGGAGTAGAGGACGGCGTTGGTCACCACGTGGTCCACCGCCAGGCGCAGCCGCTCGGCGTCACCGGCGACCGGCCACGCGCCGTCGCACGCGTGCCCGACGCTCACCCCCGCCACCCGCGCCGCGTAGCAGACACCGGCGACGCTCGCCCGCGCCACCTCACCGAGGTCGACGCCGGCCGAGCCCCCGCCGCCGGACCCGCCACCGGACAGCAGCGGCGCCGCCCGCTCGGTCTTGAGCTCCGAGGCGACCGCGAGGTCCTCCACCATGCCCAGCACGCGCTGCGCGTTGCGGTCGACGACGTCGAGCAGCGCGTCGGTGTCCGCCGCGAACCCGCCCGTGTCCCGTGCCATCTCCAGGTAGCCGATGACGGACGTCAGCGGGGTGCGCAGCTCGTGGGAGACGGCCCGCACGAAGTCCTCCCGCTGCTCGATCGCCCGCTCCTCCTGCGTGAGGTCCTCGAACAGCACCACGCGCAGCGGATCGCGCCCGGCGGCCGCGGACAGCGTGACCGCCGTGCCGCGCACGGCCTTGCGGTCGCCGTCGGCGGCTCGCCACCACTGCGTCTGACCCGTCATGCTCTCCCCCGCCACGGCGCGCTCCGCGAGGGAGGTCTCCTCCCCGGCGCCGTCGGGCGCCTCGGCGGCGCCGGATCCGTCGGCGTCGGCCGCCGCCGCCCGGGCCGCGCGCATGCGCCAGGGGTGCTCCGCCTCGTCGTCGACCGGGCCGTAGAGCCGCTCGACCTGCGCGTTGGCGAGCACCACGCGCTGACCGTCCAGGACCAGCACCCCGGCCGGGAGCGACTCGACGATCCCCTCGAGCAGCGCGCGCTCGTCCGCGAGGTCGTCGAGCGTGCGCTGCAGCGTGCCGTCCCGCCGCGCGAGCAGCCGGCTGCGCGCCTGCCGCGAGCGCTGCATCCGGGAGATCGTGACGGCGATCGTGACCAGCACGATCGGGAGGAGCAGGACGCTCGGGACCTGCGCCGTCGTCAACGGCTCGCGCGACGTGACCATCGGCATCCACGCCACCACCGTCCCGCCGAGCACGCCGAGCACGGCACCGAGCGGGCCGTGGAAGCGTGCCAGCGTCAGGACCGGGAACACCGTCAGCAGCGCCACCGGGAGCCGGTCGGCCGTCAGCACCCCCAGCCCGAGGAGCCCCAGGAGCGGCACGGCCATCGGCGCCGCCTCGGGCAGCCGTGACCACGGCGCCGCGAACGCGAGGGCGCACGAGAGCACCCCGACCGCGATCCCGGCGAACAGGTGGGGACCGGCGAGGCCGTGGTCGGAGAAGATCAGGAAGACGACGATGTAGGCGCCGCCCGCCGTCGGGAGGCTGATGTTGGCCGGCACGACCCACGGGACCGTGCGCGAGCCGACGCTCGTGCGCCGCGCCGCCCCGAGGGCGCCGAGGTGCGGCACACCTCCGACCCCGGAGCGTGCGGGAGCCACCCGTGTCCGTGCTGCCGACGTCACGCTCAGTACGCTCCCTCGCGCCGCAGCACGGTGACCACGGTCCGCGCGATCAGCGCCAGGTCCCCCGTGATCGACCAGTTCTCGACGTAGGCGAGGTCGAGCCGCACGCTCTCCTCCCAGCTCAGGTCGGAGCGGCCGCTCACCTGCCACAGCCCCGTGATGCCCGGCTTGATCAGGAGGCGGCGCGAGACGTCGCCCTCGTAGGCGGCGACCTCGCTCGGCAGCGGGGGCCGGGGTCCGACCACGCTCATCGAACCGCCGAGCACGTTGAGGAACTGCGGCAGCTCGTCCAGCGAGAGCTTGCGCAGCACGCGCCCCACGCGCGTGACGCGCGGGTCGTCCTTCATCTTGAACAGCAGCCCGGCGCCCTCGTCCTGCGCCTGCAGCTCCGCGAGCACCTTCTCGGCGTCCACGCGCATCGAGCGGAACTTCAGCATGGTGAACGGCGCACCGTTCGCGCCGACGCGCACCTGGCGGAAGAACGCGGGGCCGCGGTCCTCGAGCCGGATCGCGAGCGCGATCGCCAGCAGCACCGGGGAGAGGACGACGACGGCGGTCAGGCTCAGCGCGATGTCGAGCAGCCGCTTGAGCACGTACGTCGCGCCCGTGAACTGCGGCAGCGTCACGTGCACGAGCGGCAGCCCCTCCACGGGGCGCAGGTGCAGGCGCGGGCCCGCGATGTCGACGAGGCTCGAGGCGAGCACCAACTCCGTGTGGGTGCCCTCGAGGTCCCAGCCGAGGCGGCGCACGTCGTCCCGACCGCTCGCCATCTCGCCGGCGACCACCACGACGTCGACGGCGGCCGACGCGGCGCCCGCCACCAGACCCTCGCGCGGCACGCGGGGCAGGGGGCGGCCATCGCGGTCGGCGATCGCGTCGGGGCGCTCCTCGCCGTCGAGCACGCAGACCGCGACGGGCATGAGGCCCGCGGCCCGGCTGCGGCCGAGCTCGGCGACCCGGTTGCTGACGTCCGCGTGCGTGCCGAGCACGAGCGCATGGTCGACGTACTGGCGGCGGCGGCGCGCGCGGTCGAGGTACTGCCGCCAGCCCCAGCGGGTGGCCAGGAGGACGACGACGCCGAGCGGCAGCGCGAGGAGGAAGTAGCCGCGCGAGACGGCGACCTGGCCGAGGTAGGCGAGGATCGCCGTCGTGCCGAACGCGAGCAGGGTGGCGTTCAGGACGCGCTGGTACTCCAGGACGCCGACGGCGAGGATGCGCGGCTGCCGCGAGCGGGTGACGGCGAGGAAGAACATCCAGATCAGGCCGACGGCGCAGCCGATGAGCGTGTAGTCGACGTTGATCCAGCCGAGGCGGACCTCGGCGGCGCCGAGCCAGAAGGTCTGCACAATCGCGAGCGACGCGGCGACGGCGAGCGCGTCCGACACCGTCAGGTACAGCTGGATGCGGGCGTGCCACTCGGGCGGCCCGACGGCCCGCCGCCCGTCGCGAGGGCTTTTCGGGGCGTCGCGAGAGACTTCCGGGCGTTCACGAGAGACTTCCGGGGACTCCCCGGGGCTGCGCGAGGACGACGTCGAAGCAGCGGGCACGTGCACCGACCTCTCCCGGTGCGCCGTCCTGACGCACCGTCGCCTGTGCCCCCCGCACGACAACGGTAGGGAGCCCGTGCGACCGCCGTGTCACGTTCCCGTGTCCGGAATGTCAACCAGGTCAGGAAGCACCAAGCCCCGCGCTCACAGTACGTGAGCGCGGGGCTTATCGCGACGGATGTCGCGGACGTCTCAGGCGGTGGTCCCGCGCTCGGGGAGCTCGATGGTGTCGAGGCTGATCTCGTCGATCACGGGCGCCGCGTCCGGCCACGCCGAGGGCACCGCCTCGCGCTGCGCCGGCACGTCCGAGACCTGGTCGAGACGGACGATGCGGCCGTCGTCGGGCGAGAACTCGTTCACGCACACGCCGTAGACCTGCCCCAGCACACCGGTCAGCGGCACCACGAACGCGTTCGGGTCCGTCGCGAACGACCGACCGCGCTCCGGCAGCCGCCCCTCCCAGCGCTCGGCCGCCGCGATGAGCGTCGCGCGGCTCGGCACCTCGGTGCGCCACGCGCCCAGCTCGACGATCGCGCGCGGATCGGTGGCGAGGTCGACGCCGTCGCCCTCCCCGCCGTCGACCGGCGCGTAACCCGGGACCACGCGGTCGTCGGTCGCCCCCTCGGGGAGCACGTCGTTCGGGCCGACGTCGGCCGGCTCGAGCCGCTCGGAGTACGGCACCCACGCCGGGGCGAGCAGCGCCTCGTCGCCCGGCAGCAGCTCGACCTCGCACACCGTCGCGACCTTGGCCCGGGAGACGCGCGCGACCGTGACGGTCCAGTGCCACCCCCGGTACCCCGGCGCCGTGGTGGCGAAGCGGTGGCTGCCGAGGCGCTCGCCGTCGTCCGTGTAGCCGAGGTGCTCGCCGACCTCGCCGAGGCCCGAGGTCTCCTCCGCGGCGGCGCGCGCCTGCTCGACGGCGGCGGCCAGGACCGCGTCCTTGCGCGGCTTCGCGGTGCGGCGGGCGCGGGGCTCCGCCGTCGACGTCGCGGTCGCCATCAGCCGTCGAAGTCGTCGGCGACGACGCGCATCACGGAGGCGAGGCGCGAGGAGAAATCCTTCTCCGGGTAGCGGCCCTTGCGCAGCGCACCGGACGCGCGGTCGAGCAGCTTGATGAGGTCCTCGACCACGACGACCATGTCCTCGGCCGGGCGACGGTCGGTGCGCGCCACGGTCGGGACCGGGTCGAGCAGCGTGACCGAGAGCGCCTGCGGGCCCTTGCGGCCGTCGGCGACGCCGTAGTCCACGCGCGAACCGGGCTTGGGGTTGGTGACCTCCGGCGGGAGTGCCGACGCGTGCAGGAACACCTGCGAACCGTCGTCACCGGCGATGAAGCCGAAACCACGGTCGGTGTCGAAGAACTTGATCTTGCCAGTGGGCACGAGCGGTCCGTTCCTTGCACGGGCGCGCGAGGGCGCGCATGAGTCAGAGCAACTCCAGCGTACCGGCCGCACCCGGAGGGCCGCGCGGGCTCGCGCGCGACTAGCGTGGTGGGGATGCCCTCGACGCCGCCCGCGACTCCCCCGCGCTCGCCCACCTCGACGACGCGCAGCTCGCCGCGCTCCTGCTCGCCCGCCCCGACCTCGCCTCGCCGCTGCCCGGGTCGCTGACGGCGCTCGCCGCCCGCGCCGCGACCACGCGGTCGCTGCAGCTCGCGCTCGGCGGGCTCGACACCCCGCACCTCGCGGTCGCGGACGCCGTGCTCGCGCTGGCGACGCTCGGGGCCTCGGCGGGTGCGGCCGTGGCGGCCGGCGACGTGCTCGCGGCGGCGCCCGCGGGTGCGGCGGCGCTGCGGCCCGTCACGACGGCGCAGGTCGCCGACGCGACAGGCCTCCCCTCCCCCGTGGTCGCCGACCTGCTGGCGACCCTCGCCGCCCAGGCCCTGCTCCGCCCGGCCCCCGCGGGCGAGCCCACCCTACGCAAGGGCTCTGTGGGAGACCGCGAGAGACTTCTGGACACCGGCGAGAGACTCTCGGACGCCGGCGAGAGACTTTCCGGGCCGGACGCCGGGCCCGACGCCGACGCCTGGCTCCCCGCCGTCGGCCTCGCCGCGGCCCGCCCGCGCCCCGCCGCCCTCGCCCTCACCGCCGAGGCGATCGACCCCGGCACGACGGACGCGACCGCCGTCGCCCGCCTCGCCGCGGACCTCCCCGACCCGGCCCGCCGCATCCTCGACGCCCTCACCTGGGGCCCGCCGGTCGGCCGCTTCACCGCGGCGCCCACCACCACATCGGGCGCGCCGGCGGCGCCGCCCGCCCCCACCGCGCAGACGACCCCCACCCCCACCGCGCCCGAGGACGAGAACCTCACCCTCGCCGTCGAGCACCTCCTCGAGCGCCACCTCGTGCGCCGCACCCCGGACGGCGGCGTCGTCCTCCCCGCCGCCGTCGCGCTCGCGCTCCGCGAGGGCCGCACCCACCGCGACCTCACCCCCGTCCCTCCCACGCCGCCCGCGCCGGTGGTGAGCCCCGACGTCGTCGCCGCCGAGTCCGCGCGCGCCGCGCTCGAGCTGCACCGCCTGCTCGCCGCCCTCACCGACCTCTGGGGCGACGCGCCCGCGGGCGCGCTGCGCTCGGGCGGCGTCGGCGTGCGCGAGATCCGCCGCACCACCGCCGCGCTCGGCGCCACCGAGCAGACCACCACGCTCCTGGTCGAGCTCGCCGCCGCGGCCGGCGAGATCGGGCAGGCGCACGACGACGACGGCGCCCTCTGGGCCCCCACCGACGCGCACGACGGCGACGCCCCCACCCACCGCTGGGCCCGCCTCGTGCACGTGTGGCTCCACAGCGAGCGCGCCTTCGCGCTGGTCGGGACGCGGGCCGACGACGGCGCCCTGCGCTCCGCCCTCGAGCCCGGCCTCGAGCGGGGCTGGGCCGCGCGCCTGCGCCGCCGCGTGCTCGACGCGCTCGCGACGTGGCCGACCGGGAGCGCCCCCGACGCCGACGCCGTCCGCGGCGTCCTGACCTGGCAGTCCCCGATCTCCCCGCCGCCCGACTGGGCCGTGACCGCGGTGCTGGCCGAGGCGGACGTGCTCGGCGTCGTCGCGGCCGGCGCGCTCAGCCGCTCCGGCGCCGCGCTCACCGAGGGCGCGGAGGTGACCGACCTCGCGGCGAGCATCGAGGCGGACCTGCCGCCCGCCGTCGGCGAGATCCTGCTGCAGGCGGACCTCACCGCCGTCGTGCCGGGGCGGCCCTCGCCCGAGGTGGCGGCGCTGCTGGAGGCGACGGCCGACGTCGAGTCGCGCGGTTCGGCGCTGACGGCGCGGTTCACGCCGGCGTCGCTGGAGCGCGCGGTGGCCGGCGGGCGCGACGCCGCGGAGATCCTCGCGGCGCTGACCGAGCTCAGCCGGACGCCCGTCCCGCAGGCCCTCGAGTACGCCGTGCGCGACGCCGAGCGCCGCACCGGTGGGCTGCGCGCCGGGCCCGCTGCGGCCTACCTGCGGGGCGAAGACGCCGCCGCGCTCGCCCAGCTCGTCGCCGGCGCCGGGGCGGAGCTCGGGCTGCGCCTCATCGCCCCGACCGTCGCGGTCACGTCGCTGCCCGCCGGGCGGCTCGCGCTCGCGCTGCGCGAGGCCGGGCGAGGGGTGGTCCTGGAGGGCCCGACGGCGTCGTCGTCGATCCGCGCGACGGCGATCGCACCGTGGCCGCACCGCCTCGCCGCCCGCGCGTGGTGACGTCGCGCGCGCCGGAGCTCGCGGATGTGGATGCTGCGGCGGCCGCGGTGGCGCGGATGCGGCGCGCGGAGGCCGACGCGGGGCGGACCGGTGGCGCGCGCGACGGTGGGGTCGAGGCGGACGCGGCCCGCGGCGTCGCGCTGCTCCGCGACGCCGCGCGCGGTCAGACGCCGGTGTGGGTGACGGTCGTGGGGCCCTCGGGCGCGGCGGACCGGCGCCGGCTCGCGCCGCTGCGGGTGCAGGGCGGGCACGTCGTCGCGCGCGACCTCGAGCGCGGCAGCGACCTGACGATCGCGCTGCACCGCATCGCCGCGGTCGACCCGATCGCCTGACCCACCCTCCCGGCCGGGCCCGATCGCCTGAGAGGATGGTCGGATGCCCGACGGCCCTCTGATCGTCCAGTCCGACAAGAGCCTCCTGCTCGAGGTCGACCACCCCGACGCCGGCGCGTGCCGGCGCGCCATCGCCCCCTTCGCGGAGCTGGAGCGCGCGCCCGAGCACGTCCACACCTACCGCCTCACCCCGCTCGGCCTGTGGAACGCGCGCGCCGCGGGCCACGACGCCGAGGGCGTGGTCGACACGCTCGTGCGCTACTCGCGCTACCCCGTGCCGCACGCGCTGCTGATCGACGTCGCCGAGACGATGGACCGCTACGGGCGGCTGCAGATCCTGTCCGACCCCGCGCACGGCCTCGTGCTGCACGCGCTGGACCGCGCCGTGCTGGAGGAGGTGCTGCGCTCGAAGCGGACCCAGGGCCTGGTGGGGACGCGGCTGGACGAGACCTCCGTCGTCGTGCACCCCTCCCAGCGCGGCCATCTCAAGCAGGTGCTGCTGAAGCTCGGCTGGCCCGCGGACGACCTCGCGGGCTACGTGGACGGCGAGGCGCACTCGATCGACCTGGCCGAGGACGGCTGGTCGCTGCGGCCGTACCAGGCCGAGGCGGTGGAGACGTTCTGGCACGGCGGGTCCGGCGTGGTGGTGCTGCCGTGCGGCGCGGGCAAGACGATCGTGGGCGCGGGCGCGATGGCCGCGGCGAAGGCGACGACCCTCATCCTCGTGACCAACACGGTCAGCGCTCGGCAGTGGCGCGACGAGCTCGTGCGGCGCACGACGCTGACCGAGGACGAGATCGGCGAGTACTCGGGCGCGCGCAAGGAGATCCGGCCGGTCACGATCGCGACCTACCAGGTGCTCACGATGAAGCGGAAGGGCGCCTACCCGCACCTCGAGCTGCTGGATGCGCGCGACTGGGGCCTGGTGCTGTACGACGAGGTCCACCTCCTGCCCGCGCCGATCTTCCGGATGACGGCGGACCTGCAGGCGCGCCGTCGGCTCGGCCTGACCGCGACGCTCGTGCGCGAGGACGGCCGCGAGGACGAGGTGTTCTCCCTCATCGGGCCCAAGCGGTACGACGCGCCGTGGAAGGACATCGAGG
This sequence comes from Litorihabitans aurantiacus, assembly GCF_030161595.1. Taxonomy (NCBI): domain Bacteria; kingdom Bacillati; phylum Actinomycetota; class Actinomycetes; order Micrococcales; family Beutenbergiaceae; genus Litorihabitans; species Litorihabitans aurantiacus. The sequence continues at coordinate 372,882 of NZ_BSUM01000001.1, read as the reverse complement.
CGCAGGGCTACATCGCGCCGGCCGACTGCGTGGAGGTGCGGGTCTCGCTGCCCGAGACCATGCGGATGACCTACGCGACGGCGGAGCCCGAGGACCGCTACCGGCTGGCGGCCACGGCCCCGGGCAAGGTGGACGTGGTGCGGTCGCTGCTGGCGCGCCACCCGGAGGAGCAGACGCTGATCATCGGGCAGTACATCGACCAGCTGGAGGAGCTCGCCGCCTCGCTGGACGCGCCGGTGATCACGGGGTCGACGACGGTGACGCAGCGGCAGAAGCTGTACGACGCGTTCCGCTCCGGGGAGATCCGGGTGCTCGTGGTCTCGAAGGTCGCGAACTTCTCGGTCGACCTGCCGGAGGCGGCGGTGGCGATCCAGGTCTCGGGCGCGTTCGGCTCGCGGCAGGAGGAGGCGCAGCGGCTGGGTCGGCTGCTGCGGCCGAAGGGTGACGGGCGGTCGGCGCACTTCTACGCGGTGGTCGTGCGGGACACGGTCGACGCCGACTTCGCCGCCCACCGCCAGCGCTTCCTCGCCGAGCAGGGCTACGCCTACCGGATCGTGGACGCGGAGGACCTGGGGGCGCTGGACGGCGCCGCTGCGGACGGCGAGTGACCGCGGCGCGGCGGAGCCGGTGACGGCGGCGACTGACCGCGGCGCGGGGACAGGCGGAGTCGACTGTTGCGCTCCGCACGGTTAGCAGATCGACTGTGACCCCGTGCACGGATAAGTCCCCCTAACCGTGCACACCGCAACACTCGACCCCCTCCCCTCGGGGGAGGAGAACCGAACTCCAGGATCCGCGGAACATCGACCACCTCCCACCCAGCCCCGGCCCCCACCCCCGGACCACCGGAACGCCTCACTCCGACCCAACCCCCGAACCCTCCCCCTCCCCACCCAGCCACCAACTCCGATCGACTGTTGCGCTCCGCACGGTTAGCAGATCGACTGTGACCCCGTGCACGGATAAGCCCCCGTAACCGTGCACAGCGCAACACTCGACCCCACGTCCGCCGCGACCACCGAAGTCGATGCAGCCGCACCGCCGCGACCACCCGTGTCGCCGCACCCACCCCGCCGCTGCCGCCCGAGTCACCACAGCCGCCCGAGTCACCGCAGCCGCCCGGCCCGCCCCAGCTCCCGTCGGACGATGCCCGGGATCTGTCCTCCGAGGTGCTCCCACCCCAGGTGGTAGACGATGTACCCCAGCGCGACCAAGTCGCGATCCCTCCGGTTGTCGATGCGGACCCGTCCGGCCCGCCGGTGGTGCCCGCCGTCCATCTCGATGATCAGCAGTCGACCGCCGCCGAGCTCCCAGACCATGTCGCAGCGAGCGACGAACCGGCCGTCGGCGTCGTGCACCACGCGTTGGAGGTCGTCGGGCGGCACGCCCGCGTCGACGCAGTCGAGTCGAGCGGCCGCCTCGAGCGGCGACTCCGCTCAGCCGTCGCAGAGACCGAGGCTCTCGCGCAGCGCGAGCACGTTGCGCACGCCCGCGAGCGCGGCCATCAGCGTCGGCAGGTCGCGCCGCAGCAGCTTGCGTCGGTAGAGGGCGCTGTCCACGACGGCGATCGCCCGTCTCCGTTCGAGCGACGGCAGCGTCTGAGCCACCGCCCAGAGCGGACCGGCCACGAGCACGTCGTCGATCGTCAGGGTCTTGGGGTGCCCGACGACGTCCGGTCGCCGGGTGAGGCGTCGCTGCCGACACTCGGGTCGCGCCCTTGCCTGACCGCCCGCGAGCTTCGCGAACTCGGGGACGTACTCGAGGGCCGGCCCCTCGATCCCATGCATCGCAAGTGCCGCGGCGCCGAGAAGCACGGTCCCCGGACCGCCCGCGAGTGCCGCGACCAGTGCGCGCTGCCGCGCCCGCGCCGGCCAGTCGTCGACCTCGACCGCCTCGGCCTGCACCAGCAGCACCCCGCGGGTCACCTCCCGCCAGTCGCCCCGTTCGAGGAGGCGAAACAGCCGGCCGCGAGGCAGACCCGCGAGGCGACACTGCTCGCGGCTGACGAGACCCAGCTGGCGTCGCGAGGTCGCGATCAGCCCCGCAGGAATCGGGATGGCACGACGGCGGAGACGGTCCACCGGCACGGCCGGTGCGGTGAGGACGGCGAGGGGATCGGGCTGCGACATGCGGGGAGTCCACCGCACCCGTGACCGCTCACCGGCGCAGCGACGTCGAACGGGGGACGACGAGAACGCGACGGCTCCCTGGGGACAACCGGCGCGTCAGGCCCCACCCCGATGGGTGGACCGTCCCCGTCGATCGACTGTTGCGCCGGACACGGTGAGCAATTCGACTGTGACACCCCGCACGGATACGTCGCCGTATCCGTGCGGGGTGTCACAGTCGAACCGGATCCCGCGCGTGGGGTGAGGAGAGGTCCCCCGCGGCGTCAGTGGGCGGCGGCCGATGGCGACGGCGAGCCCGAGCCCGCCCCGGAACCCACCGCACCCCGCGGCAGCATCAGCGCGCACAGCGCCGCCACCGCCATCACGCCGGCCCCGACCCAGAACGCCGTGTGCGCCCCGCCCGAGAGCGCCGCGACCTCGGTGGCCCCCGCGGCCTCCGCCGCGGCCTCGCGCACCGTGAGGATCGCGACGAACGCCGCCGTCCCCGCCGCGCCGGCGAGCTGCTGCAGCGTGCCGATCGTCGCGGAACCGTGCGGCACGAGCGGGCCGGTCAGCGACCCGAGCGCCTGCGTGAACATCGGCGTGAACACGAGCGCCATGCCCAGCGACATGACCACGTGCCCCGCGAGGGCGAGCCACGCCGCCGTCGGGCCCGCCGCGAGCAGCACGAGCCCGGCCGACGCCATCGCGAGCCCCGGCACCACGAGCGGCCGCGCGCCGACGCGGTCGTACACGCGCCCGACCACCGGTCCGAGCAGACCCATCGCGAGCGCCCCCGGGAGCATCAGCAGACCGGTCGAGAGCGGCTGCAGCCCCAGCGCACCCTGGAGGTAGAGCGGGAGCAGCAGCATCACGCCGAACATCGCGAACATCGCCAGGCACATCAGCAGCACCGCGAGCGCGAACTGCCGCACGCCGAGCACGCGCACGTCGAGCAGCGCCCGGTTCTCGCGCGCGAGGGACAGCTGCCGCCACCCGAACGCCGCGAGCGCGAGCGCCCCGACCACGATCGGCACCCACACGGGCACCACCGGGTCGGCCTGCGCCGCCTCGCCCAGGCCGGACAGGCCGTACACCAGACCACCGAAGGCCACGACGGCGAGCGGCACCGACGCCGCGTCCAGCGGGATCGTGCCGGGCGTGCGCACCTCGCGCACCCAGCGCGCCCCGCAGATCAGTGCCACGACGGCGATCGGCAGCACCAGCCCGAAGATCCAGTGCCAGGAGAGGTTGAGCAGCACGAACCCCGACGCGCTGGGTCCGAGCGCCGGCGCCGCCGCGATCACGAGCGAGACGTTGCCCATGACGCGCCCGCGCTGGGAGACCGGGACGACGCGCATCACCGTCGTCATCAGCAGCGGCATCATGATCGCGGTGCCGGACGCCTGCACCACGCGGGCCGTCAGCAGCAGCTCGAAGGTCGGTGCGAACGCCGCGAGCGCCGTCCCCGCGGTGAAGGTCGACATCGCGAGCAGGTAGGCCGCGCGCGTCCCGAGCCGCCCGAGCAGCCAGCCCGTCGTCGGGATCACGACGGCCATGGTGAGCAGGAACGCCGTCGTGAGCCACTGCCCGGTCGCGGCGGTGATGCCGAAGTCGGCCATGATCGGCGGCAGCGCCACGCCCATGGTCGTCTCGTTGAGGATGACGACGAACGCCGAGACCAGCAGCAGCGTGATCAGACGCAGGTTCGCTCGCGTGAGTCGCTGCGGTGCGCCGTCGGCGGCGGGTGCGCCGTCGGCTGCGGTCGCGTCCCAGGGAGCGGCGTCCGACGGCGCGGCGTCCGCGGCGAGCGCACCGCCGGCGAGGGCGTCGGTGCGGGGGGCGTCGACGGCGTCGATCACCCGCACGGGGGCGTCGTCGTGGCGCCCCCGAGCATCGGTGTCGGAGGTGGCCGGGCGGGACCCGGGCGGGGTGGTTGACGTCATGCGGTGCCTCGTTCGTGGTGCGTGCTGCGGAGCCGTGCGGGTGGTGCGGGAACCGCCGCGGCGGTCTGTGACGGCGGCGCCGTCGGACGGTCGTCCCATCGGGGTACTCACGATGATGACTCGGGCTGTCCAACGGAATCACCGGTCCGGATGTTCCCCCGCGCGAGCATCGCCTGGCCCCGGGCGGGCATCTCTCCCCCGCCGACGTCGTTGCGCCCCGACCGCTCCGCCCGCCAGGATCGAGGGCATGACTGCCGCCGCCACCGACCACGCCCGGCACGACCCCGCCGGCCCCGCACGCTCCGCTCCCCCAGAGCGCCCAGAGCGCCCAGAGCGCCGCGCCCCCGCGCGCTCGCCGCCCTCGGCGCCACGGCCGCGGTCGCCCTCCTCACCCTCGGCCCGCTGGCCGCCCCGGCCGCCGCCGACGCCCCGCTGCGCCTGGGCTCCCCCGTCACCGACCTCACGAGCGGCAGCGTCGTCGGGAGCATCAGCGGAGCCGAGTCGGCGATCCGGCAGCTCGCGAGCGACGGCGATTACCAGCTCTGGGCCGTCTACGTGGACTCCTTCGACGGCGCGGACGGCGTCGCCTGGGCGGACGAGACCGCCGACCTGTCCGGCCTCGGGGACGACCATCTGCTCCTCGCCGTCGCCGTCGAGGACCGCGAGTTCGGGCTGTCGGCGACCGACACCGTCGGTGACAGCACGTACAACCGGGCCTTCGACGCCGCCGAGGGCGCGCTGCGCGACGCGGCCGACGGCGACGGCGACTGGGCGCAGGCCACGATCGACACCGCCGACGCGCTGCGCGGGTCGAGCGGCGGCATCCGCACCCCGCTGCTCATCGGTGGCGTCATCGCCGTCGGCACCGTCGTCGGGTTCGGCGTCTACCGCTCGACCCGCCGCGACCGGGGCGCCGGCCAGGCGCAGGGCGCCGCGGGCGAGCCGACGAAGGACCTGGTCGCGCGCTGCGGCCCGGCCCTGGTGGAGATCGACGACGACGTGCGCGAGTTCGAGCAGGACCTCGGGTTCGCGCAGGCGCAGTTCGGGGACGAGGCGACCCGCCAGTTCGCCGCCGCCCTCACGCAGGCGAAGGGTGCCGTCGGCCAGGCGTTCGCCCTCCGCAAGCAGCTGGACGACATCCCCGAGGGCGACGACGCCGCGCGCCGCGCGACCGCCACCCAGATCCTCCAGCTGTGCCACGCCGTCCAGACCGACCTCTCCTCGCGCGCCCAGGCCTTCGACGCGCTGCGCCAGGAGCAGGCGAACGCGCCGCAGGCGCTCGAGGACCTCGGCCGCCGCGTGGACGAGCTGCGCGGCCGGGTCGAGCCCGCGCGCGCCACGCTCGCCAACCTCGCGGTGCAGTACCCGCCGACAGCGCTCGCCTCGGTGTCCGCGAACCCCGACCACGCCTCGCAGCTGCTCGAGGGCGCCTACGGCAGCCTGGTCACGGGCCGGCAGCACGTCGAGCAGGGCGAGCTCGCGTCCGCCGTCGCGCAGGCCCACGTCGCCCGCGACGCGCTCACGCAGGCGACGGCGCTGCTCGCCGGAGTCGAGAACGCCCAGCGGGACCTCGCCGAGGCGAGCGCGCGCCTGCAGCAGGCGAGCGCGTCGCTGAGCTCCGACGTCGCCGACGCCGATCGCCTCGCCCCCGGCGACCCGGCCCTCGCCCCCTCACCGCAGCCGCACGCACCGCTCTCGAGCAGGCCCGCACGGCCGCCGAGCCCGGCGGCGACCCGCTCGGCACGCTGGCCCGCCTGGCCGACGCCGAGACCGCGCTCGACGCCGCGCTCGCCCCGCGCCGCGAGCAGGCCGAGGTCGCGCAGCGGGCGCAGGCCCAGGTCGGTGAGCGCTCGGCCCGCCTCGAGAGCGCGATCCGCGCGACGAACGAGTACGTGGACGCGCGGCGCGGCGCCGTCGGGCCCGAGGCGCGCACGCGGCTGGCCGAGGCGATCCGGCTGCTCGGCGTCGCGCGCGAGGAGGCGGCGCGCGACCCGCAGCGCGCCGTCGCCACGCTGCAGCAGGCCGAGGCGATGGCGGGCTCGGCCAGCCAGCTGGCGCAGTCCGACGTCGCGCAGTGGGAGCAGGGTCAGGGCGGCTACGGAGGCGGCTACGGGAGTGGCTACCGCACCGACGGCGGGCTGGACCTGGGCTCGCTCATCCTCGGCGGGATGCTGGGCAACGGCGGCGCGCGACGGCGCTCGTGGAGCAGCGGCTCGTCGTGGGGCTCATCGTGGGGCGGCGGCGGTGGCTCGTCCTGGGGCGGGGGCGGCTCGTCGCGCCGCCGCTCCAGCGGCAGCAGCTCGCGGCGCTCGAGCTCGAGCGGACGACGCTCGAGCGGACGACGCTCGAGCGGACGACGCTCGAGCGGAGGCGGGCGTCGCTCCGGCGGAGGCCGTTCCCGCGGTGGCCGCTTCTAGCCGCGTAGCCTGACCACATCAGCCTCACCACGAAGCGAGAGGAGCCAGCGATGGCGCAGAAGCAGACGATTCTCGGACGGATCAGCCAGCTCGCGAAGGCGAACATCAACGCGCTGATCGACCGCGCCGAGGACCCGCAGAAGATGCTCGACCAGCTCATCCGGGACTACACGAACAACATCGTCGAGGCCGAGAACGCGATCGCGCAGACGATCGGGAACACGCGGCTCGCGCAGGCCGACCTCGAGGAGGACCGCGCCGCCGTGCAGGAGTGGGGCGCGAGGGCGGCGGCCGCCGCGGCCACGGCCCAGCGCAAGGCGAGCGAGGGCAACGCGGCCGATGCCGAGCGGTTCACCCAGCTCGCCCGCGTCGCCCTGGGCAAGCAGCTCGAGTTCGAGCGCGAGGTCTCCTCGAGCGAGCCGATCGTCGCCTCGCAGGTCGAGACCGCCGAGAAGCTCAAGGCCGGCCTGGCCGGGATGAAGGACAAGCTCGGGCAGCTGCAGAGCAAGCGCGACCAGCTCGTGGCCCGCGCGAAGGCGGCCCAGGCGCAGCGCCAGGTGCAGGAGTCGATCGGCTCGATCAACGTGCTCGACCCCACCTCCGAGCTCGGCCGCTGGGAGGACGCGGTGCGCCGCGAGGAGGCACAGGCCGCCGGCCACGCCGAGCTCGCCGCCTCCAGCTTCGAGTCGCAGTTCGAGGCGCTCGAGGCCGAGGGCGACAAGACGGAGATCGAGCTGCGCCTCGAGGCGCTGCGCAACCCGGGCGGTGTCCTGCCGGCCTCGGGCACCGCCGACCAGATCACGCAGGGCTGAGGTCGCGCCGGTCACGAGCATCGCTCACGACGACGGGCCCCGGGGACGACGCGCTCCCCGGGGCCCGTCGTCGTTACTGTGAGCGCATGGAGCCCCTCACGACCGTCGTGCCCCAGCGACGCACGTACCTGCTGATCGACGGCGAGAACATCGACGCCACGCTCGGGATGAGCGTGCTGGGCCACCGCCCGGCGCCCGAGGAGCGCCCGCGCTGGGAGCGCGTCATCCACTACGCGCAGTCGCTCTGGGGACAGCCGATCACCCCGCTGTTCTTCCTCAACGCCTCCTCCGGGCAGATGCCGATGGGCTTCGTGCAGGCGCTGCTCGCGATCGGCTACCACCCGATCCCACTGTCGGGCGCCTCGCACGAGAAGGTCGTCGACATGGGTATCCAGCGCATGCTGGAGGCCGTCGCCGAGAACGGTGGCGACGTGCTGCTCGCGAGCCACGACGGCGACTTCCTCCCCCAGGTGGAGCGCCTCCTCGAGGGGGAGCACCGCGTCGGGCTCCTGGCGTTCCGCGAGTTCGCGAACGCGCGCTTCACCGAGCTGGTCGAGGACGGCCTCACGATCCACGACCTCGAGGACGACCTGGGCGCGTTCAACACGCCGCTGCCGCGCGTCCGGATCATCCCGATCGAGGCGTTCGACCCGCAGCGCTACCTGTAGGACGCCGCCCGTCAGAAAGGTCCTGGAGAAACCCTCCAGGACGTTCCCAGCAAGATCCCAGCGAGCGGGAGCACACTGGGGTCCGTGACCACCACTGCCACGGACGCGCACCAGGCGAGGATCGTCGTCGTCGACGACGAGCCGAGCCTGCGCGATCTCCTCGTCGCCTCGCTGCGCTTCGCCGGGTTCGACGTCGCGACCGCCTCGAGCGGGCACGACGCGCTCGAGGTCATCACGCAGGTCGAACCCGACCTCGTGGTGCTCGACGTGATGCTCGGCGACATCGACGGTTTCGAGGTGACGCGTCGCCTGCGCGAGCGCGGCATCCGCGTGCCGGTGCTGTTCCTCACGGCGCGCGACGACGTCGCCTCCACCGTCGCCGGCCTCACCGTGGGCGGGGACGACTACGTGACCAAGCCGTTCAGCCTCGAGGAGCTCGTCGCCCGCATCCGGGCCGTGCTGCGCCGCACGCAGGAGTCCGGCGGGGACGACGGCTCCGCCGTCGTGCGCTACGCCGACCTCGAGATCGACTCCGACGCGCGCGAGGTGCGCCGCGGCGGGCGCTCGATCGAGCTCTCCCCCACCGAGTTCGAGCTGCTGCGCTACCTGGTGGCCAACGCGGGCCGCGTGCTCTCGCGCGCGCAGATCCTCGACCACGTGTGGGACTACGACTGGCGCGGCGAGCCGACCATCGTGGAGTCCTACATCTCCTACCTCCGCCGCAAGATCGACGCCCCCGATCCCCGCGACCCCGACGCACCGGCGCCGCCGCCCCTGATCCACACCCGGCGCGGCCTCGGGTACGTCCTCAAGACACCGTGACCGCCTGGCGGCACCTCCCGCTGCGCGCCCGGCTGGTCATCCTCTTCTCCGCGCTGCTGACGATCGCGCTCGTCGCCGTCGGGAGCCTGGCCCTCACGCTGCTGCGTACGTCGCTCGTGCGGGAGGTCGACATGCAGCTCGACCGGGCCGCGCAGGGCATGGTCGACCGCGCGTTCGCCGGCGCCCAGGGCCTGCGGAGCCCCGAGGACGGGCCGCTGCCGACGGACTACGCCGTCGTCATCTCCACGCCCGACGGGCAGGAGGTGCAGCGCTGCGTGCGCAACACGTGCGAGTTCCCGACGGCGGCGGGCTCCGGCACGACGACCGGGGCCGACGACGGCGCGACGGGCGGTGGCACGACGGCCGCGGACGACATCGGCGGGCCCCGGGTGGGGACGCTCGACGTCGCGAGCGCCTCCGAGCGCGCGGGCGAACCCTACACGGTCGACGGCGCGGACGGCACCGCGTGGCGCGTCACCGTCGCGCCGCTCAAGAACGCCCAGGGGGTCGTCTCGGGGACGGCCGCCGTCGGGCTGCCGCTGACCGCCGTGAACGCGACGATGGGCATGATGGCCGGCGCGCTGCTCGCGATCGGCGGCGGTGTGCTGGCGCTGACCGCGGTGGCGACCTACGCCGTCGTGCGCTCGAGCATGCGGCCGCTGCGCCGGATCGAGGCGACGGCGGCCGCGATCGCCGCGGGAGACCTCTCGCGGCGCGTGGACGACGCGCCGGCCTCGACCGAGGTGGGGTCGCTCGCGGCGTCGCTGAACACGATGCTCGGCCAGGTGGAGCACTCCTTCACGGCGCAGCGCGCCAGCGAGGCCCGCATGAAGGCGTTCGTGGGCGACGCGAGCCACGAGCTGCGCACACCGCTCGCGACCGTGACGGGGTACACCGAGCTGTACCGGCTCGGCGGCATCCCGCCCGAGGAGCTGCCGGGGGTGATGCAGCGGATCGAGGGCTCGTCGGTGCGGATGACGGCGCTCGTGACGGACCTGCTCTCGCTCGCGCGGCTCGACGAGGGGGCGCCGCTCGACGTCGGGGCGGTGGACGTGCACGTGCCGCTCGAGGACGCCGCGCGCGACCTGCGCGTGCTGGACCCGTCGCGGGACGTGACCGTGGTGGTGGCGGGTGGTGCTTCCGGTGCCGGTGGTGGTGGGGGCGGTGGTTCGGGCGGTGTCCGTCCCGTGGCCGCGGACGACGGTGCGCTGCGCCAGATCCTCACCAACCTCGTGGGCAACGCCTCGGCGTACACGCCGCCGGGGTCGCCGGTCGAGCTGGTCGCGCGCGAGGCCGACGCCGGGGTGCTGCTGTCGGTGGTCGACCACGGGCCCGGTGTGCCGGAGGCGGAGCGGGCGCGGATCTTCGAGCGGTTCGCGCGGCTGGACGCCGGTCGCTCGCGGGACGCGGGCGGGTCCGGGCTGGGTCTCTCGATCGTCGCGGCGCTCGCGACGGCGCTGGGCGGCTGGGTGCGGTGCGTCGAGACGCCCGGTGGTGGCGCGACGATGCAGGTGTGGCTGCCGGCGGCGGCCGCGAGCTGAGTCCGCCCGCGTGGTGTCCGCACCACCTCCCCCGCGTGGACCTATCGACTGCTGCGCTGGCCGCGGATAAGCGGCCCTCTCCGCGACAGATGCAGCACTCGATGCGGTATCCGCGCTCGATGCAGCAGTCGATGGAGGGCCGCGATCGCCACGGCGCTCGCCGCGGCGCCGCGCTCGTCGAGTGTGACGGCGTGCACGGATAGCGGCCCCTATCCGTGCACGCCGTCACACTCGATCCGGTATCCGTGCACGCCGTCACACTCGATCCCCGAGCCGTGCACGCCGTCACGGTCGATGCGCGGCTGACGCCGCCGTCGTCGTCCCCCACCCGGCTCCGACGGGTCTACGATCGATCCCGCTCGAGCCGCGAGACGAGATCAGGAGGGTGGCCGTGCTGGAGGCACCGCAGTGGCTGGTACCGGCGTTCGCGCGCAGTGCCCGCGCGATCGGCGCCGACGCGCCGCCGGATCGCGTCGAGGCCGTCGGCCGGGGGCTGATCGACAGCTGGTCCAGCCCGGACCGCTACCACCACGCCGTCAAGCACCTCGTGGACGTGCTGGCGAGCATCGACCAGCTCGCCGAGGAGACGCACGACCCCGACGTCGTGCGCATCGCCGGCTGGTACCACGGGTGCGAGTTCACCGCGCAGGCGCGGGCGTCGTACGCGCACAAGGGCGGCGAGGACACGATGGCGAGCGCCGAGCGTGCGCGCCGCGAGCTGCCGGAACTGGGAGTTCCGGCGGCGACGGTCGAGCGAGTCGGGGCGATGATCGCCCAGATCCACCGCCACTCGGCCTCGAGCGTGGACGTCGACGCCCAGGCGCTGAGCGACGCCGACCTCGCCGGCCTGGCCTGCGAGCCCCAGAAGTACGCGGCCTACCGCCGCAACGTGCGCGCCGAGTTCGCGCACATCCCCGCCGAGGACTACCTCGAGGCGCGCATCGCGATCCTGCAGAAGTTGACCGCGCGGCCGCAGATCTTCTGCTCGCCGATGGGGCGGGCGTGGGAGGAGCCGGCGCGCGAGAACATCGCGGCCGAGCTGTGTCGGCTGACGGCCGAGCTCGAGAGCGTCGAGGCGGCGGCGCAGGGGCCGGACGCGGTGCACGAGCCCGACGACGCGACGCCGGGCGACGCGGTCGGGCGCGAGTCCGGGGGCTCCGGGCCCGAGGCCGGGCACGACGGCGCGGGCGACGACGGCGCGCAGGGACCTCGCGAGAATGCGGCCACATCGGCGGCACGACGGGTCGATCGGCTGTCCCCAGCCGACGGTGGCGCACGACGGTCCACCTCGACCCTGGGACGCGCTCCGCGACCCGATCCGCGCTCCTAGTCTCGCTCCCGACGGCGCCTTCGCGACCACCCCGGTCGCGGCGACCAGCGCCGGTGCGAGGAGAGACCATGACCAGCTTTCGCGTCGACGCCGAGGCCGTGGCGGGTGCGGCCCGTTCCACCCGGACCTCGGGCGTGACCATCTCCGCCGAGGTGGCCGCGATGATGTCCCACCTGACCGCGCTGGAGTCGACCTGGCAGGGGTCGGCCCAGGCCCAGTTCGCCGCACTCGCCCAGCAGTGGCGGGCCACGCAGGCGCAGGTCGAGTCCAGCCTCGACTCGATCGCGCTGGCGCTCGACAACGCCGCGCGCCAGTACACCGACACCGAGACCAGCACGACGCGCCTGTTCACGGCGGTCTGAGCCGCGGACGACGGGCCGACCCGACGGGCAGGCCGACCCGGCGGCGACGGCGAGCGCCGTCGCCACCGGTGGGGGCCGGGCAGCGGTGCGGCGGCTAGGGTCGTCGGGTGGTCGTGCTGCTGGATCCTCCGCTCTGGCCCGCGCACGGCACGCTGTGGTCGCACCTCGTCTCGGACACCTCGATCGCCGAGCTGCACGCGTTCGCCGTCGCGGCCGGTGTCCCCGCCCGGTCGTTCGACCTCGACCACTACGACGTCCCGGCCTCCCGTCACGCGGAGCTGGTGCGCGCAGGGGCCGTGGCGGTCGACGCGGGCACGCTCGTGCGGCGGTTGCGTGCGTCCGGGCTGCGGCGGACGGAGCGCTCGCGCTCGGATTCGGCCGCACACCTCCGTGCGGTGTGGGCGGACATGAAGCCCGGTGACGCCGACGCCGACCGGTGGTCCGCCGTCGGGTCGGAGCTGCTGGCCCGGTGGGGCGAGAAGGGCCGGTTGCACCACGACCGCACCCACCTGCGCGAGGTGCTCGACGCCGTCGACCTGCTCGTGGCCGACGGTGCGCTCGATGCGGAGGGGGCAGCCGCGAACGACGGCGCGGCCGGGCGCAACGGCGCGGCGAGGGGCGAAGGCCCAGCGTCGGGAGACGGTACCCGGGCGTCTGCACCGCCGGTCGCGGTGCGCGTCGTCGCGGTCGCGGCGTGGTTCCATGACGCGGTGCACACCTCGGGCCGGCGCCGGGACGACCCGCTGCCCGCAGGCGTGACGGACGAGACGGCGTCGGCGTCGCTCGCACGGGACCTGCTCCATGGGCTGCTGCCGGGGGCCGACGTCGCCGAGACCGTCCGACTCGTCCTGCTGACGCAGACGCACCGGCCGGAATCCGGCGACGTCGCGGGTGCCGTGCTGAGCGACGCCGACCTCTCGGTCCTGGGTTCCTCGCCCGCGAGGTACGCCGACTACGCGGCAGCGATCCGCGCCGAGTACGCGCACGTGCCCGAAGATGCGTTCCGCTCCGGTCGCGCCGCCATCCTCGAACCGCTGCTCGACGGCGATCTGTTCCACACGCCGTCGGGCCGCAGACGCTGGGAGACCGCGGCTCGCGCCAACCTCACCGCGGAGCTCGCCCGCCTGCGCGCCTGACTCGCGCGTCCACCTCCGGCCCACCCACGCCCTGACGCGCCCCCAGCCCGCCGCTGCCACCAGCGCTCACCAGCTCCCACCCGAGAACGCCCGGTGCGGCTCGAACCGGCCGCACGAGCAGCACCCGCCGTTCTCGCCACGACCCACACCCACCGAGAACGCCCCACGCTGCTCGAAACTGCCCCACGAGCAGCACCCGCCGTTCTTACCGGCCACGACGCGCCTGTTCCTCGCGGCGGCGTCCGCCCGGGCCCAGGCCGGCCATCCCCACGCGGGTCGAGAATGCGGAACAGAGCTCAATCGGGCCGATAGAGCAGTGACACGCATGCTCGACCGGAGGGGTCCGAACGAGAATGAGCCCCGCTGCCGTATCGGGTGGATACAGCAGCGGGGCTCATTCTCGAGCGGTGCGCGCGGTCAGCGCGCGCGGGCGGCGCGCACGAACAACCGGGCGCGCCCGAGGAGCGCGTCAGCCGCGGTCGCGGAAACCCTGCTCGTCGAAGCGGTACAGGAAGGCCGCCATCGCGTCCCGCGCCACCGGGTTCAGCGGCTGGTAGTAGTCCCGGCCGTCGTTCCCGATCCAGCCCCGGCCGATACCCGTCTCCTTCATCCACGAGATCTCGGTGTAGAACTGCACCCCGGGCGCGACGTCGGAGAACCGCGAGACCGCCGGCGGGTCGAACGCCGGGGAGTCCGCCGCCCGGTACAGGAACGCCGCCATCGCGTCACGCGCGATCGGTGCGAGCGGGCGGAACTCGAACGTCCCGTCGCCCCGTGCCCAACCGGTCGAGATCCCCGACTCCTGCAGCCACGCGATCTCCCGGTAGAACTGGTTCGTCGTCGGCACGTCCACGAACGGCGAGACGTCCGGCTCCACGTAGTCCTCCGGCGCCAGCATCCGGAACAGGAACGCCGCCATCGCGTCGCGCGCCACGGGCTGCAGCGGGCGGTAGGTCCCGTCGGGCCACCCGGTCGTGATGCCCTCGGACGCGAGCCACGTGATCTCGGTGAAGAACTGGTTGTCCTCGCCGACGTCGGTGAACCGCGGCGCCGGCGGCTCGCCGTCGCCCGCCTCCTCCACGAGCACCACGTAGCTGCGCGCCGGCACGGTCAGCGCACCCGAGGCGGCGTCCCACGTCGTCGCCCTCACGACGGCGTCGGCACCCTCGGCCTGCGCCGGCGTCAGCGCGTAGGAGCGTCCGGCCAGCTCGGCCAGCGGGAACGTCACCGTCTCGGGCGAGGCGTTGAAGACCACGAGGGCCGAGTCCAGCGTCTCCGAGACCGAGGCCCCGACCGTGTCGTCCACGAGCATCACCACGGTGCCGGGCGCCGCGTCCGGGCCGGAGCCCGGGAAGGAGACCTTCTCGCGGATCAGCTCACCCGAGCCGAGCCGCAGCAGGTCGACCTCGCCGCGCACCCGCAGCAGCTGGAGCGCCTGCTCCTTCGAGGCCGCGATGTCGGCCGGCGCCGGTCGGAGCGAGGGGTCGGCCAGCAACGACCGCATGTCGTCCCACTTCTCCTCGTTCGCCCACGCCCCGGGGAGCCCGGAACCGAACGTGCTCTCCTGCCCGGTCCAGTCGATCCGGTTGAACCAGTCGCCCGAGTTGTAGGAGTCGCGGTCGAGCGACTTGCTGCGCAGCAGCTCCGTCCCGGCGTGCCAGAACGAGGGCGACTGCGACAGCGCCACCGTGGCCAGCGACAGCGTGTTCATGCGCACGCGGTCGGCCATCGGGGTGTCGGTCGGCAGCTTGAAGACGCCGAGGTCGTACAGCGTCTCGTTGTCGTGCGCGTCGACGTAGTTGACCACCTCGTCCGGCTCGACGGCGTAGCCCGCCGGCGCCCCGCGGTAGTCCACCTCGTCGCCCCGCACGGTCTCGCCCGAGGCGGAGGTCAGCTCGAAGTCGGCCAGGTTCCCGGCCAGCCCCAGCTTGACCAGGTCGGTCAGGCCCCCGAGATCGGACAGCCCGGTCCGCGAGCGCCCGTTCGGGTCGGTGCCGAGACCGGTGCCGAAGCCCTGGTCGAACGTCGAGGTGCCCTCGACCGGCGACCCGCCGTGCACGCCGTCGCGCAGCCGGTCGTTGAACGTGCCGATGCCCGTCCCGCCGAGCTGGCCCTGCGTGGCCTGCTCGAACAGGGCGTTGTCCGCCACCTCGCCGAAGTTCCAGCCCTCGCCGTAGAGGTAGATCGAGGAGCCGTCCACGCCGTCGTCCTCGAGCGTCAGCTCGTCCAGCGCCGCGCGCACGGCCAGCATGTTGGCCTTGCTGTGGTGGCCCATGAGGTCGAACCGGAAGCCGTCGACGCGGTAGTCGCGCGCCCACAGCACCACGGCGTCGACCATGAGCTTCTGCGCCACCTCGTGCTCGGTGGCGATGTTCTCGCAGCAGGTCGACTTCTGCACCGAACCCGCGGCGTCGAGCCGGTGGTAGTAGCCCGGCACCACGCGGTCGAGCACCGAGCGCTCGGCCTGCCCGGAGGCGGCGGTGTGGTTGTACACCTGGTCCAGCACCACCTGCAGGCCGGTGGCGTGCAGCCCGCCGACCATCGAGCGGAACTCGGCCACGCGCGCCCCGCCCTCGGGCTGGGCGGCGTAGCTGCCCTCCGGCGCGAGGAAGTGGTACGGGTCGTAGCCCCAGTTGTAGCCGTCGGTGTCGCGCTGCGCGCCGACGCACTCCTGCTGCGCCGTGCCGGCCGGGTCGGCCGCCGAGAGCGCCACGAGGTCGCAGTCCGGCGTGGTCTGCGCGGCGCGGTCCTCCTCGATGCTCGCGATGTCGAACGTCGGCAGCAGGTGGACGGTGTTGATGCCGGCGTCGGCGAGCTCGGCCAGGTGGGTCATCCCCGCCGAGTCGGTCCGCGTGAACGCCTGATAGGTGCCGCGCTCGGCCTCCGGCACGGTGGTGTCTCCGATGGAGAAGTCGCGCACGTGCAGCTCGTAGATCGCGCGGTCCACGGGGCGCTCGACGATCGGCGCCGCCGTGTCCTCCCACAGCTCCGGCTTCAGGTCGTCCGAGGCGAGGTCGACCACCACCGAGGAGGTGGAGTTCGTCGTCAGCGCGACCGAGTACGGGTCGCTGACGTCGTTGGTCTCGATCGCGCCGGTGGCGGGCACGTAGACGCCCACGCGCCAGGAGTAGCGGTCGCCGACGGCAAGGCTCGCCGCCGTCGTCCACACCCCGGTCGCGTCGTCGCGGGTCGCGGCCACCTCGGTCGGGGCGGTGCCGTCGGCCGCGTCCGCGGGGGTGCGCAGCAGCACGGCGGTGCGCGCCGTCGGCGCCCACAGCGCGGCGGACGCCGAAGCACCCGTGAAGGTGAGGCCGAGATCGACGTCGCTCACGCCGTCGGCGTACAGGTCGTCCAGGACGCCCGGGATCTGCACCCCGGTCGCCGCGGTGAGCGCACCGCCGCTGCTCTGCGTCACCCAGACCTGCTCGGTCAGGATCGAGGCGGCGTCCTCACGGGAGAGGCCCTCGGCCCGCAGCACGGTGTAGCCGGCGAGCGCGGGGAAGCGGGCCGCGACGTCGTCGGGCAGTCCGCCGGGCACCGGGGTCAGGGCGAGCGAGTCGCCCCCGGTGACGGCGCCGTCCGCGACGGCGAGCGACGCGTCCGCGGAGTGCTGCAGCGCCCACGTGGCGCCGGCGGCCGGGGCCCCCAGCGTGGTGGGCCAGGCCAGCAGATCCTGCGCGACCCAGTGCGCCTGGAGCGTGCCGACGCCGGGCAGCGGCGGGTTCTCCACCTCGATCGTGAGGCGGTGCGTGGCGATGTCGTAGCTGAAGCTGGTGATGGAACCCTCCGTGGCCTGGAACGGGATGTTCGCGCCGTCACGGACGCCGTCGGCGCCGTAGTTCTCGGCCCAGCTCAGGCCGTGCGCCACCTTCGTCTCGTACGCCCCCGTCGGGAGCGCGTCCGTGCGATACGTGTACACGCCGTCGCCGTCCGGGTCCGTGAGCCACGCGCACAGCTGGTCCGGGGACCAGTCGGCGGTGCAGCCGAGCTCGCTCTGGAAGCTCCCCGCGAGCGTGATGATCGGACCCTGCGCCGTGTTCGCGAACTGCTTACTGACCGGGTCGAAGTAGAACGTGATGTCGCCGCCGCCGTGCGTGTAGGTGACGTTCGCCCCGTTCGGGACGCCGCCGGCGCCGAAGTTCAGGTCCCAGCTGCCGTTGACCGCGACCTTGTACTCGTACGTCCCGGCCGGCAGGGAGAACGTGCCCGCCCAGACGCCGTCCGGGCGCAGCGTGAGCGCCGCCTGCGTGCAGTCGGGCTGCCAGTCGGACGGGCAGCCCATCTCGGAGTTGTGGCTGCCGGGGACCGACACCGCCTCGAACGTGGGCTGCTCGGGCGCCTCGGGCTCCGTCGTCGTCACGTCCGTGCCGACGGACGCGAAGGTCGAGGCGGCCGAGGTGGCGCCGGAGGCGTCCACGGTCACGGCGCGGTACTCCACGAGCGTCCCGTCGGCGAGGCCGTCGGTGGTGTGGAAGACGCGGGGCGTCGTGTCCTCGGCGGTGCCGAGCGGCGTCCACGCGTCGTCACCGACCACGCGCCAGGCGAAGGAGGTCTCGCGCCAGGAGTCGTCCACGGCGACGGCGACCGGGGCCACGCCGTCGACCGCGGCGCCTGCCGAGGGAGAGGTGAAGGCGACGTCGGAGGCGGCCTCGGGCGCGGAGACCGGGGCGTCCGCGACGAGCACGACGGCGGAGCGCGCCGGCACCGTGACGCTCACGGCGCCCGTGGCGTCCGACGTCGTGGCGGCGGTCTCGCCGAAGAGCGGCGAGAAGGCCGCGTCGTCCGTGAGGGACGGGACCGTCACGGTCCGCGCGACCCCGGCGTTGTTCGTCACCACGAGGTGCTCGATCCGCTCGGTGCGGTCGACGCGCGAGAACGCGTAGACGCCGTTGGTCGTGTCGACGAGGCGCTCGATCTGCGCGCCGTCGGACAGGGCGGGCGTGCTGCTGCGCAGCTGCGCGAGCTCGGCGATCGCGGTGTAGAGCGGCGCGTCCGTGTCGTAGCGGTCGACGCTGCCGGCGACCTCGCCCGTGAGCAGGTTCTGCTCGGCGTACTCCGTCACCTGCGTGGCGAAGAGCGACTGGCGCGCGTCCTTGTCCTTACCGCCGAGGTCGCCGTCGCCGACGAAGCCCTGCTCGTCGCCGTAGTAGACGACCGGCTGGCCGCGCGTGAGGAACATGAGCTCGTGCGCGAGGGCCGTGCGCTCCAGCGGGTCGTCGGTCTGGCGCAGGTAGTACCCGGCGCGGCCCATGTCGTGGTTGCCGAGGAAGGTCGGCAGCGCCGAGGCCGAGGTGGTCGGCGTCGTGTAGTGGTCGTCGCCCGCGAACAGCGCCGCGAGGGTGGCGGGCGTGCTGCCGGACGCGAACGAGATCGCCTGCTGCTGGAAGTAGAAGTCGAGCACCGAGTCCATGTCGGTGTCGCGCACGTAGGGGCTCAGGAGCGTCGGGTCGGCGTCGTAGACCTCGCCGAACATGAAGAAGTCGGGGCGGCCCTGCGCGGTCGCGTGCTCGGAGACGGCCCGGGTGAAGACCTCCCAGAACTCCGTGTTGACGTGCTTGACCGTGTCGATGCGGAAGCCGTCGATGCCGAGATCGACCCACGCGTTGTAGACGTCGACCATGCCGTCCACCACCTGCGGGTGCTCCGTCATGAGGTCGTCGAGGCCGTCGAAGTCGCCGAACGTGACCGACTCCCCCGTCCAGGTCGAGTTACCGCGGTTGTGGTAGAGCGTCGGGTCGTTGAGCCAGGCGGGCGTCTTGGCGTCGGCGTTCGCGCCCGCCAGCACCGGGGTGTAGGGGAACGACGTCGCCGGGTCGAGCTCCGGGAAGTCGTCCGTGCCCGCGTAGTCGGCCGGGTCGAAGACGGTGCCCGCGGCGTCGGTGTAGGGCGAGGTGGCCTGGTCGACGTAGGAGTACCGCCCCTCCGCGTAGTCGATGACGTCGGCGGTGTGGTTGGTGATGATGTCGAAGTAGACCTTGATGCCGCGCTCGTGCGCGTCGTCGATGAGCGCCTCGAGCTCGGCGTTCGTGCCGAGGTGCGGGTCGATCTGCGTGAAGTCGGTGATCCAGTAGCCGTGGTAGCCGGCTGAGGCGTCGGCCCCGGTGCCCTGCACCGGGCGGTTCGTGAACGACGGCGTGAGCCAGATCGCCGTCGTCCCCAGGTCCTCGATGTAGTCGAGGTTCTCGTGCAGCCCGGCGATGTCGCCGCCCTGGTAGAAGCCCTTGTCGGCCGGGTCGAAGCCGTGCGCGAGTCGGTCGCCGGGGATGCCGGCGGTGTCGTTGGAGGTGTCGCCGTTCGCGAAGCGGTCGGTCATGACGAAGTAGAAGATCTCGTCCGAGCCGGGCTGGCGCACGGGGTCGGCCACGAGGGCGTCGTCGGCCTCGGTGTAGTCGCCGGCGAGGGTCAGCGGCGTGAGGCCGATGCGCTTCGTGGTGTCGTCGAACGTGACGCGGAGCGTCGTGGTGCCGGCGAGGGTGAGGGGTGCGTTGTCGGCGCCGCCCTCGCGGCCGTAGGCCTCGTCCCAGGTGCCGTTGACGGCGACCTTGTACTCGTAGGTGCCGGCGGGCAGCTCGATCTCGGCGCTCGCGACGCCCGGGACGTCGGTCGGCGCGAGGATCGTCTCGGCGCAGGCCGGGTCCCAGTCGGCGGCGCAGCCGAGCTCGGACTGGAGGCTGCCGACGAGGGTGAAGGTGCGGTCGGCGGCGGCTGCTGCGTCGGTCGGGGCCGTGCCGTCGTCAGGGGCGGCGGCGGACGGGGCGGCCGACGCCGTCGCGCCGGCCATGCCTGCGACCCCGCTGAGCAGCAGGGTGGCGGCGAGTGCGGCGCCGACGCCGCGGCGCCTGCTCCGGTGGGGGCTCGAGTGCTCGAGCGGGGGCGGGGCGGTCCGGGTGCGGACCTTCGGGGCACTGCTGCGTGCGCGCACGGGGTCACCTGTTCGTCGTCGGGCAGGTTGGGCGGTTGGCGTGGCGTGCGCGTCGGTGCGCACCCCCGAGTGTGCGCCAGGTCGCAACGCGATTGCAAGCGTTGCAAGAAGTTGCAGCCGCGCGGCGATGCGCTCGACGTGGCCAGGCGCGAGAAAGGCCCACCGTCACGGCGCGAGGTGCGCCGATGGGGTGGGCCCTGCTCGACGGGACCTGTCGGTCCCGCGGGTGGATCGCTAGCTCATCATCGCCGTGTTGACGATCGCGCCCAGGATGAGCCCGACGACGGTCGCCGCGATCGACACGATCAGCGCCACCTGCGCCAGCTTCTCCTTGCGGCGCAGCGCGAGCGCGGAGAAGACGATGGCGACACCGCCGAAGACGGGCGGGAGGAACAGGAGCGCGATCGCGGCGAGCGGGAACGCGGTCCACACGCGCCACGACGTCGGCACCGGGCCGCCGCCGGCGGCGGCGTACGGGCCGGGCTGACCCTGCGGGGCGCCGTAGGGGTTCTGCTGCGCCTGGGCGTAGGGCGCGGGCGGGGCGGCAGGCACGCCGTCGGACGGAGCGCCGTAGGTCGGGGCCGAGGGCGCGTCCGAGGGGGCGCCGTACGAGCCGGGCGCACCGGGGGCGTCGAACCCGCCGGGCTGATGCTGGCCGTACTGGCCGGGCGCCGGCGGCACGTCGGGCGTCTGCGGCTGGTCCTGGTTCGGCTGCTGCCACTGCGGCTGGTTGGGGTCGGTCACGATCGTTCCTCCTGGGTGGCAGGGTGTCTGCCGTCAACGGGCGAGGTCGTCGCTGCGCCCATCGTTCAGCGCAGAAACGTTCAGCACCGATCTTCCCAGCGTCGGGGCCGCGGCGGGGCAACTGTCTCGGCGCGCCGCCGGTCCCGCCCGCCCCGCCCGAGTCCCGCACCCCCGCGATCGCGCCCCGCCCAACGTCGTCCCGTTCGGCCTTCCGGCCCGGGCTGCCTGCCCCCTCCCCCGCCGAGGAAGGACCAACGGCCGTGAGGAAGGAGCGGGGAGGTCCTTCCTCGCGACCGTTGCTCCTTCCTCGGCGCGGCGGGCCGGCGCTCCGGTGGGCGCGGTGGGCCGGCGCTCCGGTGGGCGCGGCGGGCGTCGGAGGGGCCGACGGCGTCGACTGCGGGCGACGGTCGGCGCGAGCCGACCAGCACCGGGCCCGGGTACGACGACGGCGGGCGCCCCCGAGGGGACGCCCGCCGTCGCGGGTGCTACCGGTGCAGCGAGGTGTAGCTCGGGCTCAGAAGCCCATGCCACCCATCTCGTCGCCGCCGCCGGCCGGCATCGGCGCGGCCTTCTCCGGCTTGTCGGCCACGACGGCCTCGGTGGTCAGGAACAGACCAGCGATGGACGCGGCGTTCTGCAGCGCGGAGCGGGTGACCTTGACCGGGTCGTTGACACCGGCCGAGAGCAGGTCGACGTACTCGCCAGTCGCGGCGTTGAGGCCGTGGCCCGCGGGGAGGTTGCGGACCTTCTCGGTCACGACGCCACCCTCGAGGCCCGCGTTCTCGGCGATCTGCTTGAGCGGAGCGTCGACGGCGACCTTGACGATGTTGGCGCCGGTGGCCTCGTCACCCTCGAGCGAGAGCGTCTCGAACGCGACCTTGCCGGCCTGGATGAGCGCGACGCCACCACCGGCGACGATGCCCTCCTCGACGGCGGCCTTCGCGTTGCGGACGGCGTCCTCGATGCGGTGCTTGCGCTCCTTGAGCTCGACCTCGGTGGCCGCGCCCGCCTTGATGATGGCGACGCCACCGGCGAGCTTGGCGAGGCGCTCCTGGAGCTTCTCGCGGTCGTAGTCGGAGTCGCTGTTCTCGATCTCGGCGCGGATCTGGTTGACGCGGCCCTCGATGAGGTCGGCCTCGCCGGCACCCTCGACGATCGTGGTCTCGTCCTTGGTGATGACGACCTTGCGCGCCTGGCCGAGCACCGACAAGTCGGCGTTCTCCAGCGTGAGACCGACGGTCTCGGAGATGACCTGACCGCCCGTGAGGATGGCCATGTCCTGCAGCATCGCCTTGCGGCGGTCACCGAAACCGGGCGCCTTGACGGCGACGGAGCGGAAGATGTTGCGGATCTTGTTCACGACGAGCGTCGCGAGCGCCTCGGAGTCGACGTCCTCGGCGATGATGACCAGCGGCTTGCCGGACTGGATGACCTTCTCCAGCAGCGGCAGCAGGTCCTTGACCGTGGAGATCTTGGACTCGACGAGCAGGACGTACGCGTCCTCCAGGACGGCCTCCTGGCGCTCCTGGTCGGTGACGAAGTACGCCGACAGGTAGCCCTTGTCGAAGCGCATGCCCTCGGTGAGCTCGAGCTCGAGACCGAGCGCGTTGGACTCCTCGACGGTGATGACGCCTTCCTTGCCGACCTTGTCGATCGCCTCGGCGATGAGCTCGCCGATCGCCGGGTCGTTGGCGGAGATGGCGGCGGTGGCGGCGATCTCCTCCTTCGTCTCGATCTCCTTGGCCTGCGTGCGCAGGGCCTCGGTGACGGCGTCGACGGCCTTGTCGATGCCCCGCTTGAGGGCGATCGGGTTGGCGCCGGCGGCGACGTTGCGCAGACCCTCGCGCACGAGCGCCTGGGCGAGCACGGTGGCGGTGGTGGTGCCGTCACCCGCGACGTCGTCGGTCTTCTTGGCGACCTCCTTGACGAGCTCGGCGCCGATCTTCTCCATCGGCTCCTCGAGCTCGATCTCCTTGGCGATCGAGACGCCGTCGTTGGTGATCGTGGGGGCGCCCCACTTCTTCTCCAGGACGACGTTGCGGCCCTTCGGGCCGAGGGTCACGCGGACGGCGTCGGCGAGGCGGTTGAGGCCCCGCTCCATGCCGCGGCGGGCTTCCTCATCAAAGGCAATGATCTTGGCCATGGTGGCGTGCGATCCTCCGTGTCGACTGTGGTTGCCGGGCGACGCCCGCGACGGACGACGACGCGTGCGCGGTCTCGTCCCGCACCCCGCGGCGCCTCATCGGAACCGGCAGTTTTGTCACTCTCGATGCGAGAGTGCTAACGCCATTATTGGCACTCTGCCCTGCCGAGTGCAAGCGCCACCGGGCGCCGCGGTCACCTCGTCCGCCGACGGCGGACCCCGGCCCTCCCCTGCTCACCGGCGGCCGCCGGTAGGTTGTCCGCGTGAACGCAGCGACCCCACCTCCGGCCGGGGCGGAGGCGAGCCACGACGCGCGCGAGGTCGACGGCGCGACTCCCCCGCCCGCCGTCGTGCGCCTGCGCCGCCGCTCGATCGCCTGGCGGCTGACCGCCACCGCGCTCGCCCTGGGCGTGCTCGTGGCCGGCCAGGTGAACGACACCGACGACTACTTCCCGCTCGGGTCGCTCTCGCAGTACGGCGCGCCGAAGGACCTCAACGGCTCGGTGCGCTCGGTCTACCTCGAGGGGCTGCTGCCGGGCGAGACCGAGCCGGTGGGGATCGGGCTCAGCCACGCGAGCACCGGCGTCGCGCGCGGCGAGATCGAGGGGCAGCTCGGCCGCTTCGTCGACGACCCCTCCCTCCTGCAGTCCCTCGCCGACGCCTACGCGCAGCTGCGACCCGAGCGCGCCCAGCCCGAGGTGCTCTACCTGCGCCGCTCCGTGACGCAGCTGGAGGACGGGCGCGCCGTCGGCGAACCGGAGATCCTCACGCTCGCGGAGTGGGAGGTGCAGCGATGAGCGCGACGACGACGCCCGCCCCCGGCGACCCCGCCACCCACGTGCACCCCGTGCATCGGGCGCTGCGCGCCGGCACCGCCTGGTTCCTCGCCCCCGTGCCGCTCGCGCGCGTGGCGGCGTTCCGCGTGCTGATCTACGCGTTCGTGGTGCTCGACGTGCTGTGGATCCGCACCAGCGTGATCCCCCACGGGTACGTGCCGGAGCTCTACCGCCCGACGTGGGTGGCGCGCGCCGTCCACCTCCCGCCCCTGACGCCGCTGCAGGGCGAAATCCTCCTGTGGGCGCTGCTCGCGGCGTGCGCGGCGGGCGTCGTCGCGGTCGTGACCGGCCGGCTGCAGCGCACCACCGGAACCCTGGTGGCGCTCGGGTTCTGGGTCTGGATGCTCAACTCGCAGGGGTACGGCTACATCAGCCACGACCACCTCGCGCTCATGGTCGCCGTCACCGTGCTCCCGACGGCGGGGCTCACCCGCCTGCGCGACCACACGCCCTCGCAGGCGGCCGGGTGGGCGATGCGCGTGATCCAGATCGGCGTGGTCGCGACCTACTTCGGCTCGGCCGTCCTGAAGTGGATGCGTGCGGGCAGCCCCGCCGGCTGGGCGAACAGCGCCGTGTTCGTGTGGGCGATCATGCGCCGCGGCTCGCCGCTCGTGCGGTGGACGCTGGAGTACCCGTGGCTGCTGATCGTGGCGCAGTGGGGGCTGTACCTGATCGAGCTGCTCTCCCCCGTGGTGCTGTGGCTGCGCGGGAGGTGGCTCTACGTCGCCGTCTCGACGTTCCTGCTGTTCCACCTCGCGACGTTCCTCGCGCTCGGCATCCACTTCCTGCCGACGGTGGTGTGCTGGGCGGCGTTCCTCCCGCTGGAGCGGCTGCCGTTCCTGCGGACGCGCGCCGCGCGCTGAGCACCACCCTCAGGGCGCGAGCGACGGCACCGACCGCCCGAACCGCGAGCGCAGCAGCCGCCGCGCGGCGAACCAGCCCGACATCCCGTGCACCCCGGGCCCGGGGGGCGTGGAGGCCGAGCAGATCGCGACCCCGGGGATGCCGACGTCGTAGGGGTCCCAGCTCAGCCGCGGCCGCGCCACCATCCGGTACAGCGAGATCGCCCCGGCCGCGATGTCGCCGCCCACGTAGTTGGCGTTGTGCTCGCTCATCCGCGAGGCCGGCACCGACCGCGAGGCCACGACGACGTCGCGGAACCCCGGCGCGAAGCGCTCGATCTGCGCCGTGACCGCCTCGGTCGGGTCGACGTCGGAGCCCGCGGGCACGTGCGCGTACGCCCACAGCGGCCGCCGCCCGCCGACCTCCCGGCCGGGGTCCGCGACGCTCGGGTCGCTGAGCAGCACCATCGGCCGCTCCGCGTGCCGGCCGCGGGAGATCTCGCGCTCCGCCAGGGCCATCTCGGCGCGCGTGCCACCCACGTGCACCGTGCCCGCGAGCCCCACGCCCTCGGCCGCCCACGGCACCGGACCGCTCAGCACGTAGTCGACCTTCGCGGCGGCGTCGCCGTACCCGAACCGCGTCAGCCCGCGCCGCACCGACGGCCGCAGCCGCTCGCCCCAGATCCGCGCCACGCCCCGCGCCGAGGTGTCCATCAGGTAGGCCCGCGCCCGGGGCAGCTGCCGGTAGCTCACCACCGGCACCCCCGTGCGCACCTCGCCGCCGTGCGCCACCAGGTCCGCCACCAGCGCATCGGTGATCGCCTGCGTCCCCCCGACCGGCACCGGCCAGCCGCCCGCGTGCGCGAGCGAGCCCAGCAGCAGCGCCGTCCCCGCCGGCGCCAGCCCGGGCAGCGGCGCGATCCCGTGCGCCGCGACGCCGGTCAGCAGCGCCGGCGCGACCTCGCCGGAGAACCGCGCACCCCACGCCCGCGTGCCCTGGTCCAGCAGCCCGGCCGCGAAACCGATCGCGGCCCGCACGCCCGAGACCGAGAGCAGCTCGGGCGGCAGCGAGCGCTTGTCCCCCATCGCGAGCGCGACGACGGCGTCCGGGTCCGCCACGAGCGGCGCCATCAGCGAGCGCCAGGCCGCGCCGTCGCGCCCCAGACCCTCGACCGTGCGCTCGAGGTCGTGCCACGCGAGGCCCGCGCGCCCGCCGTCGAGCGGCTGGGCGTAGGAGACCTCCGGCACGCGCAGGTCGACGCCGCGGCCGGCGAGGTCGAACGCGCGGAGGAACGGGCTCGCGAGCGCCATCGGGTGGACGGCGGAGCACACGTCGTGCACCACGCCGTCGGCCAGTCCGAGGTCGTGCGTGCGCGCGCCACCGCCGATCGTCGGCTGCCCCTCGAGCACGCGAACCGCCAGCCCGGCGCGCGCCATCGTGACCGCGGCCGCCAGGCCGTTCGGACCGGATCCCACCACGACGACGTCGACCACGTCCCTGCTCATCCCTCCACCCTAGGCGCGGGGCACCCGCGCGGACCGGGACCATCGGGCCGGACGCCCGGCCGGACCCGTCGGGCCGCACGCCTCTGGCAGGATGACCCGATGCCGGGGGTGCGCAGCGTTCGTCGTCGCGCCGCCGCCCGCGCCCCGCTCCCCCGCAGCCATCACCGCACGGCGCCCGTCGTCGGGATCACGCTCGTGGCGGGCCTCGTCCTCGGGTCGGCCCTGCCCGTCGACGGCGACCCGCCCCCGCGCATCCCACTCGCGAGCGAGGGCGCCGCCCACTCCTGGGCGCTCGGCGAGACCGCAGGGAACGCCGGGAACGCGGTGACCACCGGCGGGAGCACGGACGCCGCCGTGGTCGGCCGCGACGTCGCCGTCCCCACCGGCACCTCCCCCACCTTCCTCCCGGGCACCCGCGTGATCGACCCCGGGGCCGGCGCCGACCCGCGCGTGGTGGCCGCCGCGCACGAGGAGGCGCAGCGCCAGCGGGCCTGGGTCGCGGCGGGCCGCATCCCGGGGACTGCCACCGCCACGGCCGCCGCCGCCACGACCACCACCGCCGCCGCCGCCGACACCCCGCACGCCGCCCTCGCGCGCGCCGCGATGCTCGACCTCTACGTCGCCACCCACACGCCCGACGGCGCCGTCCACCCGCCGCTCGCCGCCCCCACCGGCGCGTGGCGGTACGTCTGGCCCCGGGACGCGGCGTTCGTCGCCGTCGCGCTCGCCCGCACCGGCCACGCCGGGGACGCCGTCCAGGTGCTCGAGTTCTTCGGCGACGTCCCCGTCACCCCCACCGGCTACCACGCCCGCTACCGCCCCGACGGCTCCCCGGTCGGGGACGGCCGGTCGGCGCAGCTCGACGGCGCCGGCTGGCTCCTGTGGGCGAGCGGCGAGGTGGTCGCGAGCCTGGACGACGGCGACGACGACGGCGACGGCGACGGCGAGGACGGCCTCACGACGCAGGACGCGCTGACGCGGCTGGCCGACGTCGTCGGCACGAGCGGTGACCTGCTGCTCGCGGCGACCGACCGCCCCGGTCACCTCCCGCCGCCCTCGAGCGACTACTGGGAGCTGCGCGAGACCCGTCTGACGCTCGGCACGGCGACCCCGGTCCTGGCCGGGCTCGCGGCGCTCGGCGACCTGCGCGAGTTCGCGGGGCACGACGGCGACGCCACCGCCGCGCGCGAGCGGCACGCCCGGGTGCGCACCGCCGTCGTGGACGCGTTCGGACCGCGGTGGCCGCGCGAGGTGGGCGGCCGCGAGCGGGACGCGGCGCTCGCATTCGCGCTGCCGCCGTTCCAGGACGAGGCGCTCCCGGGTGCCGAGGCGGCGTGGCGCCTCATCGCGCGCGGTATGGCCCGGCCCGCCGGCGGCCTCGCCCCCGGCGAGGGCTGGCGCGAACCCGGGCACTCCTGGACGCCGCAGACCACGCTCGACGCCCTCGCGGCCGCGGCGACGGGCGACCCACCCCGCGCCGAGCAGCGCCTCGACTGGCTCGCCCGGCACACCACCGCGACCGGGTCGATACCCGAGAAGGTCACGCCCGACGGCGCCGCGGCCCAGGTGGCGCCGCTGGTGTGGTCGAGCGCGCTCGTGGTGCTCACGCTCGACGAGCTCGCGCGTGCGCAGGAGCTCGACGGCGCGCGGCCCGCTCCCGCCGTCGCTCCGCCCGCTCCTGACGCGGCGGACGCCCCGCGATGACGACGTAGGTGACCGAGGCGACGACCACGCCCGTGCCGATCAGCGCCCACCAGGGGAAGCCCGGTCCGGCGGCGCGCTCGCCCGCGGCGTCGAGATCGGCCTGCGGGGTCGGGATCACGCGTTCGCCGGTCACGAGGATGCGGTGGCTGTTGATCCCGAGCGGGGTGCAGGTGACCAGGGTCATGAGGTCCTGACCCGGGCGGATGAACAGGCTCTCGGTGTCCTCCGGCTCGACGACCAGCGTCTCGATCACGCGGTAGGTGAGCACCTCACCGAACACCTCCACGGAGAACGTGTCGTCCACGTCCACGCGGTCCAGCCGCGAGAAGAGCTCGGAGGTCGCCAGGCCGCGGTGCCCGGTGACGACGGCGTGGGTCGACTCGCCGCCGACCGGCAGCGCGGTGCCCTCGAGGTGGCCGATCCCGCGTTCGAGGACGTCCTCGCTCGTGCCGTGGTAGATCGGGAGGTCGGCGTTGATCGCCGGGATCTTGATGCGCGCCATCAGACCCTCGGAGTCGCCGGTCAGGAGCGAGCGGTAGCGCTCGCCGCCGTCGTCGGACTCGGCGATCGGGAGCCGCTCGTTGGCCGCGACCGACGCGCCACCGCTGAGGCCGCGGTTGTACTCGCGCGCGTCCGCGAGGCGCTGCTGCAACGTTGCGGCACCGAGGTCGGTGACGCCCTGCGAGAGGCGGTCGATCTCGTGCGTGTGCGCCACCGCGCTGAACCACGCGGCGGCGCTGGGGTACAGCAGGAGTGCCCCGCCGGCGATGCTCAGCACCGCGACGATCGCCGGGAGGACCGGGAGTCGGCGACGACGACGGCGGGAGGCGGACTCCGCCGTCGTCCCCCTCCCGCAGCACTCCCCCAGCACCTCCGGGGACGCGCGAGGGCGGGGCGCCGGTGCGGCGCCCCGCCCTCGCTGTCACGGCTCTACGCTACGCGGCCGCGGGCGCGGTGACGCCCGCGTGGGAGCGGACGTAGCGGCGGCGCGCGGCGACGATCGCGACGCCGAG
Source organism: Litorihabitans aurantiacus (assembly GCF_030161595.1). NCBI lineage: Bacteria > Bacillati > Actinomycetota > Actinomycetes > Micrococcales > Beutenbergiaceae > Litorihabitans > Litorihabitans aurantiacus. The sequence goes on along the minus strand of NZ_BSUM01000001.1, from coordinate 344,030 downwards.
GCCCGAGGTCACCAGACCGGCGCCGGCGAGCGTGAACCAGAGACCGCCGTCGCTACCCGTGAGGGGCAGGGCGAAGGAGGGCACCTGGACGTGCGCGAACTCGACGTAGTTCTGCACCGGCGGCGTGGTCGAGGTCGGACCGGCGACGACCTGCGTCTGGACCTGGCTCGGCTGCGGGAGCTGGAACCCGGACGGCGGCGTGATCTCGCGGACGTAGTAGTTGCCCGGCGTGATGATCGGGATGGCCACGAGGCCGTTCGGACCCGTCGTCCAGTTCGAGACCCCGTTGATGAGGATCGGGTTCTGGCCGAGGTTGGCGTCGTTCTGGTTCAGGAAGACCTGGTAGACGGCGCCCGCGAGCGGGTTGCGCGTGGCCGCGCCGGGCTCGCCCTGGTAGGCGAAGACGGTCAGCTGGCCGATCGGGGTGCTGCCGGTGATCGTCTCGGTGCTGCCGTTGATGGTCGCCGTGGCGGTGTTCGTGATGACGCCGCTGGACGGGATCGCCACCGCGCGGCTGAGGACGGTGAGCGTCACGTCGCCGCCCTGCAGCCCGTTCAACCGGGTCAGTCCGGCCGGCGTGAACGTCAGCGTGAGGGCGCGGGTGTCCGCGTTGTAGACGAGCGTGTAGTCCGTGCCGGAGGCGAAGCTCTGCGCGACGCCGGCGGAGTTGGTGACCTGCACGCTCGTGGGCGCGACGCCGGCGGGGCCGGTCGCGAGGTACTCGAGCTCGACCGGGAGGTTGTCCGTCAGGACGACCTGGGAGAGCGTGTCACCGGCGGCGAGCGTCGGGATGTCGGAGTTGATCGCCCACCGGATGAGGTCGGGGTTGCGCGCCTCGACCGAGTTGGCCGGCGCGGGCACGCGCGTCTTCGTCAGGGCGGTGACGGCGTTCTTGGGGTAGACGTGCACGTCGTAGACCCACTGGTTCGCCGGGGCGCCGCTCGGACCCGTCGGGAACGGCAGAGTCACGAGGAACGGCGCGGACGGGTTGGTCGCGCCCGCCGGCAGCACGGTCTCCGTCACGAGGTACAGGCCGAGCGGCATCGTGCCGGCCGTCCCGCTGAAGGTCGCGATGCCGTTGGCGTCGGTCGTGGCGGTGAAGGTGTTCGCCGTCGTGACGCGCGGGGCGGCGGTCGCGGGCGTGAGCGCCGCGACCTGGTCCCACCCGGCGGGGGTCGTCAGGTCGACGCCCTCGACGAGACCGGCCGTGAAGGTCGCGCCGGGCAGCGGCGTGCCCGGCACGCTGACCTGCTGGCCCGTGCCGACGACCTGACCGTTGTTCGGGCCGAGCGCGAGCTTGTGGATCGTCAGGGTGCGCGCGATCTCGGTGTTGATGTTGCCGGGCAGGGTGACGGCCTGGGCCGGGGCGACGGTGGCGAGCGCCGCCGTCGCACCGAGGGCCGTCAGGCCGACGGCGGCAGCGATCCGCCTGAGCAAGCGGTGGGACATGGAGTTTCTCCTGGTGGGGGTGAGGGCCGTCGGGACGAGGGCGGGAGGGAGGTCGGGGTGTGGAGCGGGGATGAGCACCGGTCGTGCTCGACGGGGGTCGCGGGTGGAGCGTGGTGAGGCGCGCGGGGGCCGGGGCGTCATCCTGAGGCGCCTCGCCCTCGCCGACGCCCGTGCCACCAGGACAGGGCGAGTGCCGCGAGCAGCACCGCTCCTCCCGCGATGGCGAAGGTGTCGGCACCCGTGCCGCCCGTGAGCGGCAGCCTGGTCGGGTTCACCGGTGCGTTGACGAACCGGTAGATCGCGCTCTGACCCGCCGCCGGTGCCGTGATCGTCCGTGACGTCACCGGGGTCCAGGTCGAGCCGTCGAGACGCTCGAGGCGCAGCTCGCGGTAGGCGAGGGGTCGCGTGGTGTCCGTGACCGCCTGCGAGAGCGTGTAGCTGTGGCCCGGGCGCACCTCGAAGGCGTTGGCCGGGTTGCCCGTGGCGGTGTACTCCGCACCGGCGCGGATCTCGGTCGGCAGGGTCCCGCCCGTCAGCGCCGCCGGCGTCGCGGTCACGCGCCAGTCCGCGGGGCGGAACCCGTCGCGCGGCTGCAGCACCTGGTTCAGGAGCGTCACCGACGCCGTCGCGTTCGAGACCGTGCAGGTCACGGCAGGTCCCCCGATCGGGACGACGTCGCCGGCCGCCGAGACCTCGACCACCCCGCCGGTGGCGGTGCGGCACTGCCACGCCCCCGTCTGGAGGTAGGTGAGCGGGCCGCCGGACTCCGCGAGGCGGTAGGTGGCGCCGGGCGTGACGTTGACGTTCGTGACCGCCGCGGTGCCCGAGCGCCCCGCGGGCCCGGCCAGGGCGCCGCTCGGGCCCGTGGCGCTCAGCAGCCACTGCGTCGGTGCCGCCGACCCGAAGGTCACCTGCTTCACGAGCGTGAGCGAGACCGTCGGTGAGTTGACGAAGGTGCACGCGACGGCGGCGGCCGGGGCGACGTTGGCCACCTGGGCGCTGACGAGCGTGGCGGTCTGCGTGAAGGTCGTCGCGACGGCCCTGCCGTCGACCGTGCACGCACCGCTGACGAAGGAGAATCCCGGCTGCGGCGTCTCGGAGACCGTGAGGGTGGCGCGCGCGTTCGTGGCCCCGAACAGCACGCTCCACGCCGCCTGGCCCGAGGCGTTCGTCTGCTGCCGCGGCGCCTCGCTCGGCAGGACGGTCGCGGTCCCGGTCGTGGCCACCGCCGTCGTCCCCAGGCTCCAGTCGACGCCGGGGCGCTCGGCGCCGGACGTCTCGCGGATGGTCTTGGTCAGCGTGACCGTCGCGGCGGGCCGGGGCGAGTTGAAGAACGTGCAGGTCACGTTCGCGCTGAGTCGGTTGGGGACGACGACCGACCCGCTCGCCCCCGTCCCGTTGGCGAGGCGCACGCCGTCGGACCAGCACTCCCACACGGTCGTGTAGGTGCCGATCGCCGAGGCCGAGCCGGAGGCCATGGCCTCGCTGATCGCGATGGTGCTGCCGCTGACCGCGGGCAGGGGTCCGATCTGCGCAGCCTGGCGACCGGTGGTGGCGCCGGTGGTGGTCGCCGTCGCGAACGGGACGGCGGGCGTGCCGGTCGCGGCCGTGAGCGTGAACTGGTCGGCGGCGGCGATGCGACCGACCACGTTCTTCTGCACGGTGACGGTCGACGGCGAGGCGCACCCGCCGAGGTCGGTCGAGGCGACCGGGACGCGCGGCGTCCCCGGCACGCGCGCCCACGTGGTGGCGTCGAACTCGTAGGCGCTGTCGGCGTTGCCGAGGTAGATGGTGCCGCGCGGGCTGAACGCCACGCCGTTGAGGTTCGCGAACGCCGCGTCGGTGTTCGTCAGCGCGCGCGTGGTGGAGGACCCGACGGCGAGCGTGCCGCCCGACGCCGACGCGAGGGTCTCGGCGGTGACCGTGTAGATGGTCGCGCTGTTGACGCTGCTGACCACGGCCGCGCCGATGACGTAGAGGTTGCCGCGGCTGTCGAAGGCCATGTCACCGTTGCCGTTCGGCGTGGTGCCGGTGGAGAAGGACCCGACGAACTGGAACCGCGTGGCGGCCGGGTTCGACTCGGTGAAGCTCCAGATGTAGAACTGCCCGCCGACGAACGTGCCGAACAGGTACCGGCCGGTGGTGGGGTCGACCGCGCCGGCCACGAGGCTGCCCGCGATCTGTGTCGTGCCCGCCGTCGGGGTGTAGGCGGTGTTCGGCAGGCGCTCGAAGCCACCGCTCGGCGTCCACTTGAGGATGGCGAGCACCGACGTCGCCGCGGCCGACCTGTCCAGGGCGTAGGCGAGCGAACCGTTCGCGCCGACACCGAGGCCGTTCGTCGCCGTCGTGCCCGTCCACGACCCGACCGTGGTCACGCCACCGGTGACGATGTCCGCCTGCTGCAGGGCGCCGGCGTTCGTGACCGAGTAGAACCGGTTGGCGTCGCAGAACAGCGCGGCCTGCTGGACCGTGTTGGTGAAGGTGCAGACCACCTCGGCGCCCGGCTCGTCCGGGATCGTGAGGCTGCCCGACGCCGACGCGCCCGAGGCGATGACCGTGCCCGCCCGGACGCACTCGTAGCTGGGGGCGTAGGTGAGGCCGGCGCCCGCCGTCGGCGCCTCGTGGATCGTGTAGGTCGCGCCGGGTTCGACGAGGGCGCGGTCGACGCGCGCCGCCTGCACGCCCGTCGCGGTACCGGTGGTGGTCGCCGAGGCCAGCACCGTCGTGCCCTGGCGCAGCGACAGCACGAACTGGTCGCCCGCGGCCTGGCGCGCCGGGAGGTTCTTCAGGATCGTGACCGTGGTGGGCGGGGCGACCTCGAGCGAGGCGTCGGAGGCCACGACGAGGCCCGACGGCGTGACCGCGCCGCTCGCGACCGTGCCCGGCTGCGCCGCCACGATGTCGACCGTGACCGTGCACGACTGGCCGTTCACCACCAGGTCGCCCCCGACGACCCCGATCGAGCCGGAGCCGGCCGCGGCGGTCACGGCGTAGGCGACCCCGGTCGCGTTCGTGCACGTCCCGCCGACGGCGGGGGTCGCGGCCACGCGCAGACCGGCCGGCAGCGCGGCGGTGAAGCCCCAGTCGGTCTTGGCCAGCAGGTCGGAGGTGTTCGTGATCGTGTAGGTGAGCGTCGTGGGCACCCCCGCCACGGCCGTGGGGCCGGCGAAGGCGACGTCGAGCGCGGGCGTCACGTCGAGCACGCGGATGTTGTCGACGGCGACCGCGCCGCCCGCGGTCGTCGTGGTGTTCGTGAGGTTGAAGCGCGTCGCCGCGATCTGGTCCGGGTTCAGCGCCACGGCGCTCGTCCCCAGGTAGGTCTGGGCACGGACCGGGCCGACGAGCGCCGCGTCGCCCGACCCACCCGTCGCGGCCTGCGCCGGGGAGGTGTAGAAGACCGCGCCGGTGCTGGTGCAGGGGACGACCGGGGTCCCGTAGCCGTTGAGGACGATCGTGCTGCCGACGAAGAGCGCGAGCTGCAGCGAGGCGTTCGACGTCCCGCACCGGGCGCCGGCGGCCGCCATCTCGACGGTGTAGTACCGGCGGTCGGGCGCCTCGACACCGAGCGCGCCACCCGCCGTCGACTGCAGCATGATCGTCGTGTTCGTACCGGTCGGAACCGCGGTGTAGGGAGCCGCGACGAGCGCGTGGTTGGTGCGGGTGGCGGCGGTCGAGCCGTTGGCCGGCGTCGTCGCCGTGCTCGAACCCGCCACACCCGCCGCGACCTGGCCCAGCACGTCAGCCATGCGGCGCGTCTCGCGGGCACCCGCCGTGCTCGTGCCCTGGGAGGGGCAGAACTGGGCGTTGGGGTAGGCCGCGTTGCGGTCCAGCAGGACACCCGTGCAGTTCGTGCCGGTCACCCAGCCCGGTGAGGCGGCGTAGCGGCCGCCGGCGTAGCCGGTCAGGGAGCTGGCTCCGCTGGCGAGACCCTGCTCGAACGTCTCGACGTAGACCTCGCGGGGCGCCTCGGGGACTCCCGCGGCGAAGAGGCTGAACGATCCCTGACGTGCGGCAGCGGCCGGGCCGTCGCGTGCGGCCGCGTCCTGGCGCTCCTGCTCCGACGGGCCGTCGCCCTCCGGCATCGTGGGGGCCTCGCCCGGTGCGGGGGCCGGCTCCGGGGTCCCGCCCGAGTCCGCGTCGACGTCGGGGTCGTTGTCCGTCGGGTCCGGGGTGTCCGTGGGGTCGGTGTCGGTCGGGTCCGGGGTGTCCGTGGCGTCGGTCGGGTCCGGGCTGCCAGCCACCGGGGTGTCCGTCACCGGGGAGCCGGGGCCGCCCGGTGACGGGGTCGGAGCCGGCGTCGAGGTGGCTGGGGCTTCGGTGCCGGTGGGCGCGGCGTCGGCGTCAGACGCGGGCGTCGAAGCCGGAGGAGGGGTGGCGGTGGGCGTGGTCGGGGCCGCGACGGCGACACTGCCCGTGACCACCAGGCTCACCGTGACGGCGAGGGCCCGCATCGCTGCGACGGTGCGACGCCGAAGCCGCGTGGCACGCCGGGGGGCGGCGTGTCGCGGTCGGGCCGGACGAGGCGGCGTCATCTTCTGGCGTCTCCGAGTGCTGCGGACAGGAGATCCACAGCCAACCCTGCCCGCGGACTAGGGAAACCTTAACAGCGCTCGAACGTCCGTCAAGGGCAAGTTTGAAGTCCCTGGATGTGCTGTGCGCAACACCCAGATCAGATGGTTCCGACCGGCGCGGCGCCGCTGCCGGCGCCGGTCAGACGGTGCCCGTCAGACGGGGCCGGCGGGCTTGGCGTCGTGCGGGTCGGCGTCGGCCCGCGCGAGGCTCGGCATGATCTCGCGCAGCCGCTCGACCCACTCGGGCCGGTCCGCGCCGAAGCACCGCTCGACGACCTGCGCCATCGCGTAGGCGGCCGTCGAGGCACCCGGGGAGGCGCCGAGCAGACCTGCGACCGACCCGTCCGCCGACGTGATGACCTCGGTGCCGAACTGGAGCGCGCCGGTGCGCTTCGGGTCGGGCTTGATCATCTGCACGCGCTGCCCCGCGGTGATGAGGGTCCAGCCCGCGCGCTCCGCCCCCGGGAAGAACTTCTGCAGCGAGCGGAGCTTGGCGCTCGGCGTCGCCAGCAGCTCCGTGACGAGGTACTTCACGAGACCGAGGTTGTCGCGGGCGACGGCGAGCATCGGCAGGAGGTTCGCCGGGCGGATCGTGCGGAAGGCGTCCAGGGGCGAGCCGAACCGCAGGAACTTCACGCTGAAGCCGGCGAACGGGCCGAACATCAGCGCCGTGCGCCCGTCCACCACGCGGGTGTCGAGGTGCGGCACGGACATCGGGGGCGCGCCGCCGTCGGCCTTGCCGTAGACCTTGGCCCGGTGGCGGGCCACCAGCGCGGGGTCGAACGTGCGCAGGAACTGCCCGGAGATCGGGAAGCCGGCGAAGCCCCGGACCTCGGGGATCCGGGTGGACTGCAGCAGGCGCAGCGCACCGCCGCCGGCACCGACGAACACGAAGCGGGCGCGGGCCCGGCTGCGCTCGCCGAGCGGGTTCCAGCGGCTGTCACGCACCTTGAGGTCCCAGCCGCGCGAGCTGCGGCGCACGGCCGAGACCTCGACGCTGGTGTGGACGACGACGCCGCGCTGCTTCGCGGCCTCGAACATCGCGCGGGTGAGCGAGCCGAAGTCGACGTCGGTGCCCTCCGGCGACCGGGTCGCCGCGACGGGGTCGGCGCCGTCGCGACCCTCCATCAGCAGCGGCGCCCACTCCGCGATCACGGCCGGGTCGGTCGTGTACTCCATGTCGGCGAAGTTGGGGTGCGCGGTCAGTGCCGCGTGACGACGGCGCAGGTAGTCCACGTTCTCCGCACCGATGACGAGGTTCATGTGCGGCACGGGCGAGACGAAGGGGGTGTCGGCCGGGAGGAGCCCGGCGCCCGCGAGGAAGTCCCACAGCTCGCGCGAGGCCTTGAACTGCTCGTTGATCGCGATCGCCTTGGTGATGTCGATGCTGCCGTCGGGGCGCTCGGGGGTGTAGTTCAGCTCGCACAGCGCCGCGTGCCCGGTCCCCGCGTTGCGCCACGGGTCGGAGCTCTCCTGCGCCGGCTCGAGGAGCCGCTCGTAGACGTGGACGCTCGCGTCCGGGTCGAGCTCGGTCAGGAGGATCGCGAGCGTGGCGCTCATGATGCCGCCACCGATCAGGGCGTAGTCGACCGTGGCGTCACTGCGGGAAGGCATGGGTCCTACCGTACGTGCTGCGGGCCGTGCGACGCGAAGCGCCCGAGACGCACGAATCCGCGGGCCGACCGATCTACTCCTGGAAGTCGGGGCGCAGCACGACGGTGATCGTGGGCACGTCGGCGAGCTCCGTGATCGGCTCGATGCCGAGGAGTGCACCGAGGGCCTGCGCCTCGTCCAGCAGGTCCTCGTTGTTGTAGAAGATCGTGGAGACCTGCGGCTGCGGCGACGTGTAGTTGCCCGGGACCACGGTGGTCCAGCCGTCGCCCGAGACGACCTCGCCGACGCGCCCGGCCAGCCCCTGCACCGAGGCGCCGTTCAGCACGCGCACCTCGACGCCCTGGTCGATCGGCGGCGCCTCCGGCTCCGGGGGTGCGGTCTCCTCGGGGGCGCGCTCTCGCCGCCCTCGCCCTCGGTCCCCTCCTCGGGAGGAGCCGACTCGCCGTCGCCTCCCTCCTCGGGAGGTGCGCTCTCGCCGTCGTCCGCCCCGGGGGACGCCGCCGGTGGGGCCTCGGTGTCACCACCGGTCGCGAGCTGGACGAGGCCGAAGGCGACGGCGGGCGCGAGGACCACGACGGCGATCAGCGGCCCCCACACGCGCCACCAGGGGCGCGGTGCCCGGTGCACGGCCGCGGGCGCGCGCTGCGCGCCGAGGGCGTCGAACTCGTCCTCGGGGTAGTCGTAGTCGTCCTGAGCCACGGTGCGAGACTAACGGCCGCGTGCGCTCAGAGCGCGCCGTCGGCGAACCGACGTGCCTGGCGCGAGGCCTGACGGGTCTGGCGCATGCGGCGCAGGCGCTTGACGAGCATCGGGTCCGCGGCGAGCGCGTGCGGGGAGTCGATGAGGACGTTCAGCGTCTGGTAGTAGCGCGTGGCGGTCATGCCGAACAGCTCGGTGATCGCGGACTCCTTGGCGCCGCCGTGGCGCCACCAGCCCCGCTCGAACTCCAGGATGGCGGCCTCGCGCTCGGTCAGGCCCTCGACGTCGTGAGCGACTGCTGCTGCCACGGGGTCCTCCTGCGGGTTCGGGTCCGTCCGCCGGTGGGGCGCAGGACGGCACGAGCGGGTGCCCGCTCGTCGGAGCCGCCAGTCTAGACCGCGAACGACACGGGTGTCATTCGATCCGGCTCGGCGGTCGCGGGCCTGGGCGACGGCGCCCCCGCCTGCCAGGATCGGGGGATGCCGACCCGATCCCTCGCCGAGCTCGTGGCGCCCGACTGGGCGCGCGCGCTCACCGCCGTCGAACCCGACATCCACCGCCTGGGCGACTTCCTGCGCGAGGAGGTCGCCGCCGGCCGGCGCTACCTCCCCGCAGGCGAGCACGTGCTGCGCGCGTTCGAGCGGCCGATGGCCGACGTGCGAGTGCTGGTGGTCGGTCAGGACCCCTACCCCACGCCGGGTCACGCCGTCGGGCTCTCGTTCTCCGTGGCGCGCGACGTGCGGCCCGTGCCGCGCTCGCTGCAGAACGTCTACACCGAGCTCGAGTCCGACCTCGGCCTGCCGCGGCCGGAGCACGGCGACCTGAGCGCGTGGGCGGACGCGGGTGTGCTGCTGCTGAACCGGGTGCTCACGGTGCGCGCGGGCGAGGCCGGCTCGCACCGGCGGCGCGGCTGGGAGGCGGTGACGCAGGCGGCGATCGAGGCGCTGGTCGCGCGGGGTGGTCCGCTGGTGGCGGTGCTGTGGGGGCGGGACGCGCAGCAGCTGTCGCCGATGCTCGGGGAGGTGCCGGTGGTGGCGAGCGCGCACCCGTCGCCGCTGTCGGCGAGGAACGGCTTCTTCGGCTCGCGCCCGTTCAGCCGCGTGAACGAGCTGCTGACCCAGCAGGGGGCGGACCCGGTCGACTGGCGCCTCCCCACCTGACCGCGAGGGGTTTGTGGAGCACCGCGAGGTACTTGTGGGACGTCGCGAGGTACTTGCGGGGCGTCGCGAGGTACTTACAGCGCAGCAAGTACCTCGCCCGTCCCCACAAGTACCTCGCGAGTCCCCAGAAACCCCTCGCCCGTCCCACAAGTACCTCGCGAGTCCCCATAGACCCCTCGCGAACCGATGTGGGTGCACCATGAGGGGCATGGACCGACACGCACCCTGGTCGAGCTACCTCGCCCTCGGGGACTCCTTCACCGAGGGCCTGTGGGACGTCGTCGACGACGACGGCGCCCCCAGCCCCGACCTCTCCGCCTGGGCCACCGCCCACCCGCACGACCCCGGCGTCGCCCACCTGCGCCTGCGCGGGTGGGCCGACGTGCTCGCCGCGCACCTCGCCGACCGACGCCCCGACGGCGAGTCGCTCCACTACGCGAACCTGGCGATCCGCGGCCGCCTGCTGCCCGCCGTCGTGGCCGAGCAGGTGCCCATCGCCCTCGAGATGAAGCCCGACCTCGTGTCGCTCGTGGCGGGCGGCAACGACATCCTGCGCCCCGCCGTCGACATCGACGCGATCGCGCACACCCTCGAGGAGGCAGTCGTCGCACTGCGCGGGGCCGGCACCGACGTCCTGCTCGCCACCGGCGTGAACTCCCACGGAGCCGCGATCATCTCCTCGACCCGCTCGCGCGTCGGTGTCTTCAACTCCCACGTCTGGTCGATCGCGCGCCGACACGGCGCGCACGTCCTCGACGTCTGGGGCATGCGCTCGCTCGCGGACTGGCGCATGTGGAGCGCCGACCGCATCCACCTCGTCGCCGACGGGCACGCTCGCGTGGCGCAGGCCGCCCTCGTGGGACTCGGCCTCGAGCCCGACGACGCCGCGTGGGACGACCCCCTGACCCCGCTCGACCCGCTCCCCGCCCGCGAGCGCCTCGCCGCCGACGGCGCGTGGCTGCGCGAGCACGCCTACCCGTGGGCCACGCGCCGGCTCCGTCGCCGCTCCTCGGGCGACGCGCGCGTGCCGAAGCAGCCCGACCTCGAGCTCGTGACGCGCTCGACCTGACGAGCCCCGGCCGGCTCAGGTCAGGCGCACCCCCATGTGCACGACGGCGTTCGCCACCTCGTGCAGCGAGACGCGCCGCGCCCGCGCGAACCGGCGGATCGACCGGAACGCCTCCTCCACGCTGATCGCGTGCGCCTCGGCGAGCACGCCCTTGGCCTGCTCCAGCAGGACGCGGGTGTCGAGCGCCTGCTGCAGCTGCTCGGCCAGGAGGGTCTGCTTGGCGAGCGACGAGGCGTTGATGATGAACGCCGTCGCCATGTTCGCGAGGGCGAGCGCGGCACTCAGGTCCTGCTCGCTCCACGCGCGCGGCCGGCCGCAGTACAGGTTGAGCGCGCCGATGGGCTGGTCGTTCAGCCGCATCGGGACAGCCGCGACGGCGCGGATGCCCTGGTCGCGCGCGATCCGCAGGTAGGTCGGCCAGCGGTCCTCGGACGCGAGGTCGTCGATCGACTCGATCCTGCCGGTCCGGAACGCCTCGAGGCACGGGCCAGACTGGTCGAGCTCCTGCTGCTTCTCCAGCGGCACGATGAGGTGGGGAACCGCAGTCACGGCCTCGAGCCGGTCACCCCGGGCGAGGCTGACACCGCTGCCGAGGAGGTCGAGGAGCTCGGTCTGGCGTTCGGCCAGCTCCTCGAGGACCTCGTTGACGTCGTAGTCCGTCAGCAGCCGGGCGCTGAAGTCCGACGTCGTGCGGACGAAGTGCTCGAGAAACTTCACGCTGGTCTCACCCATCACACGTCATCGCCGCCCTCGTGGCGACTGTCCGGGCCACCGCGGGCGCCGGGATGGCACCAGGTTACGGCTCGTGCGCGGTCCTGCAACGCCACCGGCGACCCATTGCTGGACGCGGTCGAACACCCGTACCGACAGGTATAGGCTCCAGGACGGACGTCCACGGACGGCTGACCACCCCAGACCCCGGTGGCGATCGAAGAGTCACCCCAGAACCCGGTGACGCGCTTGTTCGCACGACCGGGAGGGTGACCATGACCCCGCGCACCACACGTCCGATCCACGACCTCGCCGTCGGCCCGCGCGCCGACGCCGCGAGTGCGACCCGAACCCCGGCGGGTGGGTCGTGCTGACCACGTCGCACGGCGACCTCGCCGACGCCGGGGGCGACCTCGGGCGCGCCGCCGACGCCGGTCCCGCCTCGCACGCGCTCCCGCCGCAGCGCTTCCAGCAGCTCCCGCCCACGGAGCTCGAGGAGATGCGCGAGGCGCACCACGCCGTCGGGCTCGAGCTGGGCACCCTGCTCGGGATGACGACCGACTGGGCGCGCACCCGGTGGGTCGCCGGGCCGGCGCGCGGCACGGTGCTGCCGCAGTTCTTCGTCCGCGTGCCGGGGGCGCGCCCCGACCGACGCACGGGCGAGCTGCTGACGCGCCGCCTGACGCGGCGCGGCTGGGGCGGCCGTCTCCTCGTGGACGCCGACCGCTTCCGCATCGACGCCCGGCGGCGGGGCCTCACCCTCGCGCTCGAGGCCTACGAGGCGCACGAGCACACGATCTCCCTCCGGGTCGACGGCGGGGTGCTGGCCATCGGCCCGACGCAGAAGCTCCACCTGCTGGCGGGTGCCTACGAGGACGACGACGGCTCCTGAGAGCCCGATCGACCCTGACGCGCTCGTGGGGAGGTTCCGCAGGCCGGAGCCTGCGGAACCTCCCCACGAGATCGCGATCGGGTCCGACGATCGCGTCGAGCCTCCTGTCGGATTCGAACCGACGACCTGCTGTTTACAAGACAGCTGCTCTGGCCAGCTGAGCTAAGGAGGCGGCCACCTCGGGACGCACCCGGGCCGCCGCCATTCTGCCAGAGACGCCGACGGGCCCCCGCGCTGCGCGGGGGCCCGTCGGCGTCCGGAGAAGTTCAGCGCGTCAGCGCCTCACTCCGAGACGCCCTCGCCCACGCCCTCCTCGGCGAGCCAGGTCGCGAGCGCGCCGGGCTGGTTGTAGGCGACCTCGTTGCCGCTGACGGTCTCGCCGTCGAGCTTGACGGTCGGGGTCCCTCGCACGCCCTCACGCTGGGCCTGACGCGTGGCGACGCCGACCCACTCGTTGTAGGTCCCGGCGGAGAAGGAGTCGGCGACCTCCTGCGGCACGCCCACGCCGACGGCGATCTCCGCCATCTGCGCGTCGCTGAGGCCCTCCGACCCCTCGCTCGGCTGGTTGTCGAAGACGCCCTCGACGAACGCGACGAAGTGCTCGGGCGACTCGCTCGCGACCGTCGCGGCGGCGTTCGCCGAGCGGGTCGAGAACTGCGTGCCGTTTGAGGCGCGGTCGAGGTTCGACATGAGGTGGTAGGTCACGTTGAGGTCACCGGCGGCGCGCAGCTCCTCGAGGTCGCCCTTGTTGGCTGCCTCGAAGTCGCCGCAGTAGGGGCACATGAAGTCGATGTAGACCTGGAGCACGGGCGCGCCCTCGGTGGTGGTCCCGGCGGCGCCCTCCGCCCCTGCGACGATGCCGCCCCGGTTGTCGGAGTTCGCGGGCGTCGTGCCCTCGAACGCGTCCAGGAGCGTGCGCTGGGACTGCTGGTAGATCACGAATCCGACGCCGATGACGAGCACGACGATCGCGCCGAGCACACCCAGGAGGATGTTGCGGCTGCGCTTCTCGCGCGCGTCCTGCTGCTTGCGGAGCTTCTCGGCCTGGGCGCGCGCGGCCTCGCGGCGCGCGTCCTTCGTCTGCTTGGCGGCCTGCTTGGGGGAGTTCTGGGTGGACACGGGTACTCCTCGCGTGTGGAGCTGGAAAAGGGGCTGGGGTGGGTCGCTCAGGCGGCGAGCGGCGGTGCCCGCAGCGCCACGACGGCGGTCCGCACCCCGCGTGCGAGCGGCGGGAACGCCGTCGCGAGCGTGACGCCGCGCAGGCACACGACGGCGGGCGCGCGTCCCGGGCGGCGCGCACCCGGGAGCACCCGCTCGAGCAGGCGCGCGACCACGCCGGCGGCGCGCACGGCGAGCGCCGCGACGCCCGCGAGGACACCGATCCCGGCCACGTGGGCCAGCAGGGTGGTGACCGCGACGGCGCCGACGACGGCGAGGAGGCCGTGCTCGTCGAGCGCCACACCGCTGGGGCACTCGGGCGCCGGGCGCAGGAGCATGAGGTGCGCCCCGCCGGCCGTCCCGAACATGCCGGGAACGGTCACGCACGCGCGGACCTGCAGCAGACCGGCCTGCGCGAGACCCCACAGCGGCAGCACGGAGGCGACGGCCGTAGCCGTCACGATCAGCGCGCGCCGAGGGGTCACGCGGGCGAGTCTACGGGGCCTACCCGACAGGCCCCCGGGTGTCGAAGTTCTCGGGGTCCGCGAACCTGGTGGGCCGGATGCCGAGGCGGGCGTTGATCGCATAGGTCACGGCCCACAGCACCAGCCCGATCACGAGGATCACCCCCGCCACCTGGTACTGCAGCGGATCACGACCGGCGAGCGGGGTGACGAGGTACAGGCAGGTGACAGCTCCGAGCACGGGGATGACGGTCGGTGCACGGAACGCCTCGGGGGTGCGGGATCGCGCCGCAGGATCAGCACCGCGACGTTCACCACCGTGAAGACCGCGAGCAGCAGCAGCGCGGTGGTGCCGCCGAGCACGCCGATCACGTTCGACTCGGGGTTGAGCGAGACGGCCGTGATGAGCGCGAGCGCCAGGATCGTGGTGAAGACGATGGCCACCCAGGGCGTCTGCCGGCCGGGGTGCACGCGGCCGAGCACGGGCGGCAGCACCTTCTGGCGTGCCATCCCGTAGATGAGGCGGCTCGCCATCAGCATGTTGATCAGCGCGGAGTTCGCGACGGCGAACATCGAGATGAACGGCAGGATGCGGTCGATGGGCAGCCCGGGCGCGCCGGCGCGCACCACCTCCACCAGCGGCGTCTCGCTCGCCGCGAGGTCACCGACCGGCACGAGGGCGACGGCGACCACCGCCACCGCGACGTAGATGGCCCCGGTGATCCCCATCCCGGTGAGCATGATGCGGGGGAAGACGCGGGCGGGGTTCTTCGTCTCCTCGGCCATGTTGACCGAGTCCTCGAACCCGACCATCGCGAAGAACGCGAGCGACGTCGCCGTCGTGATCGCGAGGAAGACGCTCTTGTCCTCGGGGGTGTCGAACGCGACCACGCGGGAGAAGTCGGCCTGGCCGAGGGCGGTCAGCCCCACCATGATCACCAGCAGGAGGCCGGACAGCTCGACGAGGGTCAGCACCACGTTGGCCTTGACGCTCTCCCCCACGCCGCGGAAGTTCACGATCGCGAGGAGCACCATGAACCCGGCGGCGACCACGAGGATCTGCGGCGGGGTGGCCTCCCACCCGATCCCGACCGCGAAGTTCGAGGCGAACGCGCGCGACGCCGTCGACGCCGAGGTGATGCCGGAGCTCATCACGATGAACGCGACGAGGAACGTCACGATGTGGATGCCGAAGGCCTTGTGCGTGTAGAGCGCGGCCCCGGCGGCCTGCGGGTACTTCGTGACCAGCTCGAGGTAGCTGAACGCGGTCAGCGTCGCCACGGTGAAGGCGATGAGGAACGGCAGCCACGCCGCTCCCCCGACCTCGCCCGCGACCTGACCTGTCAGCGCGTAGACGCCCGTGCCGAGGATGTCCCCGACGATGAAAAGGAGCAGCAGCTTCGGGCCGATCACCCGCTTCAGCTCGGTCTGCTCCTGCGGCTTCTCGTCCCACGCGACGGTGTCTCGTGACATGCCCGACCCCTCGGCCTCGCCCGGCCCCCGCGGCTGGGATGCGCGTCACTGTCCTCCTGACCGGCGGTGTTGTCGAGGGTGTGGTGCGCCCATCCCTCGATCCCCACCGGTGTGACGCACCTCGCTACGGTCGAGAGGTGGCGGGGGCACACGGCGCTCGCCGACGGACGGAAGGAATCCCCCATGTCCTCGACCCGCACCACGACGGCGGCGCGCACCGCCGTCCTGGCCGCGACGGCGGCACTCACCCTGGGCGCGTGCTCCGGCGGCGAGGGCGACGCCACCGCGTCCCCCACCGAGACGCCGACCGAGACCGTCACGGAGACTGAGACCGCCGAGCCGACCGGCACGACCGAACCCGCCGACACGGACGACTCGCCCTCGCCGTCTCCCACCGCGAGCGAGGAGCCGGCGGCCTTCGACCCCGCCGCGGTCGACCTCGCCTCCGCGACGTGGACCGTCGCCTCCGCGGGCTGGACGGACGCGCCGCAGGACGTCACGCTCGCCGGCGGCACGGCGCCGATCACCATGAACGACTGGGAGGGCCAGGTCGAGCTGGTGGGTGAGCCCCTCCTCGTGGACCTGGACGGCGACGGGGCGCAGGACGTCGTCGCGGCCCTGGCCTTCTCGGCCGGCGGCGGCCCCGGGGGCGACGTCCTCGAGGTGGTCACCACGAACTACTACGCGTGGCACAACACGGGTGACGACCTCGTCCAGGTCCCGTTCGCGCTCGAGAGCTCGGGCGAGTGCGCCGACGGCGAGCCGACCTTCACGCCGTCGGCCTCCGGCACCGGGGTCGACATCGACCAGCTGCGACTGCGCAGCGAGTCCGCGTGCGCCGAGGGTCCCACCGTCCCGGTGCAGCGCACCGTGGTGCTGGAGCAGGACGCCGACGGCGTCGCGTGGCCCGTCCAGACGGCGCCGCACAGCGCCTGGGGCGGCGACTGCCCGGCGCTGCGCGGCCCCTCCAGCGAGACCGTCGACGGCGTGGTCGCGCCCGGGATCGACACCCCGGTCGCCCCGGACAACGCCGCCGTCGGGCTGCAGGAGAGCTACCTCGACATCGCCGTCCCCGGCTGGAGGGTCAGCGGGTGGCTCGAGGCGAGCGCGGACCCGATCGAGGCCTACTCCTGCGGCTGGGGCCAGCCCGACGCGTCGGCCGGCTGACCCTCCTGCGTCGCGGGGGCCCGGCGCGAGGAACGCTCGTGCCCGGCCCCCGCCGACCGCGGGCTCAGAAACCCTGCGCGAGACGGAAGTACGCCGCGTTCCAGCGCAGCTCCTTCTTCAGCTCCCGGATGGTCGTACCCGCGTCGATGAGCACCAGCTCGGTGCGCGCGATCTCGGCGAAGTCCTCGAACGCCTCGGCGCCCACCGCCGTCGACATCACGGTGTGGTGCGCCCCGCCGGCCGTCAGCCACGCCTGCGCCGACGTGCGGAAGTCGGGCTGCGGCACCCACACCGCGCGCGCCACCGGGAGGTGGGGCAGCGGGGCGTCGGGCTCGACGACGTCGACCACGTTCGCCACGAGGCGGAACCGCTCGCGCATGTCCGAGAGGGCGACGACGATCGCGGGCCCGGCGTCGGTGTCGAACACCAGGCGCACGGGGTCGGCCTTGCCGCCGATGCCGAGCTCGTGCACCTCGAGGCTCGGGCGCGCGGTGGTCAGCGACGGGCAGACCTCGAGCATGTGCGCGCCGAGGATCTTCTGGCGGCCGTCGGCCATCTCGTAGGTGTAGTCCTCCATGAGCGAGGCGCCGCCGGGCAGGCCGTGGCCCATGACCTTGGCCGCGCGCACGAGGATCGCGGTCTTCCAGTCGCCCTCCGCGCCGAAGCCGTAGCCCTCGGCCATGAGGCGCTGCACGGCGAGGCCCGGGAGCTGCTTGAGGTCGCCGAGGTCCTCGAAGCTCGTGGTGAACGCACCGAAACCGCCCTCGACGAGGAACGAGCGCATGCCGGCCTCGATCGCGGCGCCGTCGCGCAGGCTCTGGTGGCGCTCGCCGCCGGGGAGCAGCTCGGGCGAGACGTCGTACTCCGCGACGTAGGTCTCGACAAGCGCGTCGACCTCGGCGTCGGTCACCTGCGCGACGCGCGCCGCGACCTCGTTCACGCCCCACGTGTTCACCTGCACGCCGAAGACGCGCTCGGCCTCGGTCTTGTCACCCTCGGTCACGCCGACGAAGCGCATGTTGTCGCCGAATCGCGCCAGCTTGAGGCCGCGGACGTGCGCCCACGCCGTCGCCGCCCGCGCCCAGGTGCCGATCTCCTCGCGCACGAACGACTGCGACGCGTGCCCGACCACCGTCTTGCGCGCGACGCCGAGGCGCGAGGCCATGTAGGCGAACTCGCGGTCGCCGTGCGCCGCCTGGTTGGTGTTCATGAAGTCCATGTCGATCTCGCCCCACGGGAGGTCGACGTTCGCCTGCGTGTGCAGGTGCAGGAACGGCTTGCGGAGCGCGTCGAGCCCGGTGATCCACATCTTCGCGGGCGAGAACGTGTGCATCCAGGCGATGACGCCGACGACGGCGGGGTCCGCGTTCGCCTCGTCCGCCACCGCGCGGATCGCCTCGGTGTCGGTGAGGAGCTGCTTGAAGACGACCTTCACGGGGATCTCCGACCCGCCGTCCAGGTGCGCGACGATCTCGCGCGAGTTCGCCTCGACCTCCTGCAGCGTCTCGGGGCCGTAGAGGTGCTGGCTCCCGGTGAGGAACCAGATCTCGCGGCCGGCGAACGGGTCGAGGGTGGTCGGGTTCGTGGGGGGGACGGTCACGGGGGTCTCCTGAGGTCGCGGGGTTCGGGGGCGGGCGGGCGTCAGCGCCCGTAGACGTTCTGGTAGCGGTCGTACAGCGCGTCGACGTCGCCTCGCTCCATGGCCACCGGCTCACCCAGCTGGCGCGCGATGTGCACCGTGCGGGCGACCTCCTCAACCATGACGGCGGCCTTCACGGCGGCCTTCGCGTCCCTGCCGATCGTGAACGGCCCGTGGTTGGCCATGAGCACCGCGGGGCTGCGCGAGGCACGCAGCGTCTCCACGATGCCGCGGCCGATGGAGTCGTCGCCGATGAGCGCGAACGGGCCGATCGGGATCTCGCCGCCGAACTCGTCGGCGATCATCGTCAGCACGCACGGGACGGGCTCGCGGCGCGCGGCCCACGCGGTGGCGTAGGTCGAGTGGGTGTGCACGACGCCGCCGACCTCGCTCATGTGGCGGTAGACGTAGGCGTGCGCCGCGGTGTCGCTCGAGGGCGAGCGGTCGCCGTCGACCAGCGTGCCCTCGAGGTCGCACACGACCATCGCCTCGGGCGTGAGCTCGTCGTAGGTGACGCCGGACGGCTTGATGACCAGCAAATCCTCGCTGCCGTCGGCGGCCGCGCCACGCACGCGCTGGCTGACGTTGCCGGCCGTCCAGACCACGAGGCCCCAGCGGGGCAGCTCGGCGTGCAGGGCGGCGACGGCGGTGCGCGCCTGCGCGACGGCGTCGCGCATCGACTCGGGGATCGTGGCCACGGCGGCCTCCTTCTCGCGGATGAGTGGCGTGGGGCGGGTGGGTCAGACGGCGTCGACGGCGGCGCGCTCGATCGCGAGCCCGGCCTCGTAGCGCTCGAGGTAGGTGGCGTAGCCGGCGACGTCGGCCGGGTCGGGCTCGACGACGACCTGCTCGGCCGCGCCGAAGACGCGGGTGGCGAGGAAGTCGGCGAGCGTGGGGGCTCGCCGTCGGCCTCGATCGTGCGGGCCCGGTAGGAGGCCAGCACGGCGACGCCCCACGGGCCGCCCTGCGCCGCGGTCTCGCCGACGGCCACGGGGGCGCCGACGGCGGCCGCCAGCATCCGCTGGGCGACCCCGGCCGTGCGCAGCAGGCCGCCGTGCGCGACCAGCGTGTCCACCCCGACGCCCTCCGACGCCAGGATGCGCATGCCGAGGCTGAGCGTGCCGAACACGCCGTACACGTGCGCCCGCATCAGGTTGGGCAGCGAGAGGCGGCTGTCGGGCGTGCGCACGACGAGCGGGCGCCCCTCGGGCAGGCCGGTGACGGGTTCGCCCGCGAGGTAGTTGTAGGCGAGCAGACCGCCGCCGTCGGCCTCACCCTCGAGAGCCTGCGCGAGCAGGACGCCGAAGACGTCGTCGCGGTCGGCGTCGTGCCCCAGCGCCGTCGCGAACGCGTGGAACACGCCCGCCCACGCGTCGAGCTCGCTGGCGCCGTTGTTGCAGTGGACCATCGCGACCGGGTCGCCCACGGGCGTGGTCACGACGTCGATCTCGTGGTGCACGTGCGCGAGCGGCTCGGTGAGCACGACCATCGCGAACACGCTGGTGCCGACGCTGACGTTCCCGGTGCGCGGCGCGATGGCGTGCGTGGCGACCATGCCCGTACCGGCGTCGCCCTCGGGCGGGCAGAGCGGGATGCCGGCGGTCAGCGTGCCGGTCGGGTCGAGGAGCGCGGCGCCCTCGGGGGTGAGCGCGCCGGCGTCCTGGCCCGCGCGCAGCGAGACGGGGAACAGCTCGCGCGCGGGCGGCAGCGCCGCGGCGCCGTCGGCCTCGCGACGGCGCGCGATCCGCTCGTCGAGGATCGCCAGCATGGCCTCGTCGTAGTCCGCGGTGGCGGGGTCGACCGGGAAGATGCCCGAGGCGTCGCCGACCCCGACGACGGCGCGTCCCGTCAGGGCGCGGTGCACGTAGCCGGCCAGCGTGGTCACGTGGGCGACGCGATCCAGGTGCTCCTCGCGCTCGAGCACCGCCTGGTACAGGTGCGCCGCGGTCCAGCGCATCGGGACGTTGTGGTCCAGGGCCTGCGTGAGCTCGTGCGCGGCGGTCTCCGTGGTGGTGTTGCGCCAGGTCCGGAACGGCACGAGCAGCTCACCGTCGGCGTCGAGGGCGACGTAGCCGTGCATCATCGCCGAGACCCCGATGGCCGCGAGCGAGGTGGGGCGGACGCCGTGGCGGCGCTCGGCGTCGTCCAGCGCGGCCGTGACGCTCGCGCCGAGGCCCTCGTGCACGGCCTCGAGCGGGTAGGTCCACACACGCTCGGAGAAGGAGTTCTCCCACGCGTGGCTGCCGCTGGCGAGCACCTCGTGGTCGGGTCCGACCAGCACCGTCTTGATCGTGGTCGAGCCGAGCTCGACACCGAGCACGGCCGTCCCCGCCGCCAGGACGTCGGCGGCTCCCTGCTGCGTCATCGTCTGCACTCCCCGGGTCGACGTCGGGGCGACAGTAGCGGATGTGAACGCTCACATCAACCGGTGGCGGGCGGTGCTGCCGAGGATGCCCGGTGTCAGTCCCGCGCCGTCGGCGAGGCCGTGGAGTCACGCACCACGACCTCGGCGGGGATCGGCACGGCGTGCTCGGCCGCCTCGGCGCTCCCGCCCCCGATGGTCGCGACGAGCTGCCCGACGACGGTCTCGGCCAGCGTCCGGAAGTCCTGCCGGACCGTGGTCAGGGGTGGCCGCAGGTAGTCGGTGCCCTCGATGTCGTCGAACCCGGTGACGCTGACGTCCCCCGGGACGTCGAGGCCGCCCTCGCTCAGCGCACGCACCAGCCCGAGCGCCATGAGGTCGTTGCAGGCGACCACCGCCGTCGGACGCTCGGCGAGCGCGAGGATCCGCCGCCCGGTCTCGAAACCCGAGCGCGCCGTCCAGTCACCCTCCCAGACCGGGCCGGGCTCGAGGCCGGCGGCTGCGAGCTCGGCCGCCCAGCCGCGGTGGCGCTCGCGGGCGTCGAACCAGTCCGACGGGCCGGCGAGGTGGGCGATCCGGGTGTGGCCCTGCGCGAGCAGGTGCGCCGTGACGTCCCGCGCCGCACCGGCCTGGTCGACGTTGACGACGCCGTAGCGCGCCGTCGGCTGCACGCCCGCCGCGATCACGAGCAGCGGTGCGCGCGAGGCCATCCGCTCCACGGCCTCCACGGCGCTGACGCGGGGGGCGATGACGATGACGCCCTCGACGGCCTGGGAGTCCATCGCCCGCAGGGTCTCGGCCATCTGCTCGGCCATCGTCGCGGGATCCTGGTCGGGCACGGCCGTCACGGTGGTCGCGAACCCGGCGGCGCGGGCGGCCTCCTCCACCGCGAGCAGCGTCGAGGTGGGGCCGAAGCGCGCGGAGCCGCCGGTCACCACGCCGATGAGGCCGGACCGCGACGTCACGAGCGCGCGCGCCAGGCGGTTGGGGCGGTAGTCCAGCTCCGCCATCGCGCGCAGCACGCGCTCGCGCGTCTCCGGTCGCACGCTGGGGTGGTCGTTCAGCACGCGCGAGACGGTCTGGTGGGACACGCCGGCGAGCCGGGCGACGGTCGTCATACCCGCCGGGCGGGTGCGTGCGTGCGGGGTGGGCCCGCCGGGCGAGCCCTCCGAGGTGCCCCCACCGACCTCGGATCCCGTCACGCGCGCCCCCCGGGCGGGGCGGCGAGCTCGTCTGCCCGCCGCGCCGCCGCCCGCACCGCGGCCCCGTAGGCCGCGCGCACCGCGCGGTCGTCGAGCACCTCCAGCGCCGCGAGCGTCGTCCCCGCCGGGGACGACACGGCCTCCCGCAGCAGCGCGGGGTGCTCGCCCGAGGTCTGCGCGTAGGCGCCCGAACCCGCCACCGTCGCGGCCGCCAGCCGGAGCGCGAGCGCCCGGGGCAGGCCCCCGGCGGTCCCGGCCTCGGCCAGGGCGTCGATCAGGTGGAACACGTAGGCCGGCCCGGATCCGGAGATCGCGGTGACCACCGACTGCTGCTCCTCCGGCACGCGGACCACGAGACCGGTGCCGGCCAGCAGCAGCTCCACGAGGTCGAGGTGGTCACCGCTCGCCGTCGCCCCCGCGCTCACGGCGGCGACGCCCTGCCCGATCGTGGCGGGCGTGTTGGGCATGACGCGGACGACGGCGGTCCCCGCCGGCAGCGCCTGCTCGATCGCGGCGCAGGTCACCCCGGCGGCGATCGAGACCACGATCGCGTCCGGCCCGACGGCGTCCGCGACCTGCGCCAGGAGCGCCGGCACGTGCTGCGGCTTGACCGCCAGGACGACGACGTCGGCCCCGGAGACCGCGGCCACGTTGTCGTCCCCGCCGCTGACCTCGACGGGCGCGCCGCCACGATGACGCTCGGCGACCTCGCGGGCGTGACCCGCGCGCGCGTCCGTGACGGCGACGTGCGTGACGCCGTCGGCCCGCACGAACGAGGACAGCACGGCGCTGCCCATGACACCGGAACCCAGCAGAGCGACCTTCATGTCACATCCCGAAAGCGTCGTAGAAGGAGGCGCCCGCACCCTGCGGCGCCCGGAGCTCGAACGTCGTGGCCCCGTTCGACCACGCGACCCGGTCCTCGCCGGCACCGTCGGAGGCGACCGTGACGAACCCCACGGGGGCGCCACCGACGAGCACCTCCTCGCTGCGGACGGTCTCGCCGGCGGGCGGAACCTGCGCGAGGTGCTCCGCGGCGAGCTCGGCGCTGCGCCACTGGGCGACCACGAGCGTGGCCGACCCCTCGCCGTCGCCGTAGGTGAGGGTGTAGGCCTCGAGCGCGCCCGCGCCACGGAGGTCCTCGGCGGGCACCTGGTCGGTGACCGACCACGCGAGCACGCTGCCCGGGAGCGCGGCCAGCAGCGCGGTCGAGGTGTCGCGCTCGACCGGCGGCGCGGCCGGTGTCGGGACGGGCGCGGTGACGGTCTCGGTGGGGACGGGCGTCGCCGTCGGGTCCGGCTCCCCGCCGCCCGGGCGGGTCAGCAGGAGCACCACGAGCACCACCACGGCGACGCCGAGGACACCCCCGAGGATCTGGAACCGACGGCGGCGGCGGGCCCGGGACTGCTCGCTGGGCGGCCGCACCTCCATCTCCTCGCGCACGGCGCGGCGCGGTGGCGGTGCTTCCGTCGCCGGGGTCTGCTCTGGCACGCGTGTTCTCCTCGAGCCGCTGGGTGGCGCCTGGTCGGCGCTGGGCCGCCGCACAGCCAGCAGCCTAGAACAGAGGTGCGGCCGGCCCGTCGGGGTGCGGCGCGGACGCGGCGGTGTCGGTGCCGCCGGGTAGCGTCCCCGGCATGGCAACCAGGGCGACCCGATCCCCACGCGCGGCGTGGGAGTGCAGCGAGTGCGGCTGGCGCGCCGCGAAGTGGGTGGGCCGGTGCGCCGAGTGCCAGGCGTGGGGCACGGTCGTGGAGGCGGGCGGTCCGGCCGCCACCCGGTCCGCGACCGCGGCGACCCCGCCCCGCTCCCCCGCGCGCCCCATCGACGAGGTGGAGATCGCCCTCGTGGCCACGCGCACCTCCGGCGTCGGCGAGCTCGACCGCGTCCTCGGCGGCGGGCTCGTGCCGGGCGCCGTCATCCTCATGGCCGGCGAGCCCGGGGTTGGGAAGTCGACGCTGCTGCTCGACGTCGCGGGGCGGACCGCGCGGAGCGGGACGCGTGCGCTCTACATCACGGGCGAGGAGTCGGCCGCGCAGGTGCGGCTGCGCGCGCAGCGGATCGGCGCCGTCCACCCCGACCTGATGCTGGCGGCGGAGGCCGACCTCGGCACCGTGCTCGGCCACGTCGAGGCCGTCGACCCCGGGCTGCTGATCCTGGACTCGGTGCAGACGATCGCGTCGGCCGGCGTGGAGGGGGCTGCAGGTGGTGTCGCGCAGGTGCGCGAGGTCGCGGCCGGGGTGATCGCGGCCGCGAAGGAGCGCCACCTGCCGGTCGTCCTCGTCGGGCACGTGACGAAGGACGGCGGGATCGCCGGTCCCCGCGTGCTCGAGCACCTGGTCGACGTCGTGTGCCAGTTCGAGGGCGACCGGCACTCCCGGCTCCGCATGGTGCGGGCGGTCAAGAACCGCTACGGGCCGACCGACGAGGTGGGGTGCTTCGACCTGTCCGACACCGGGATCACCGGGCTGGCCGACCCCAGCGGGCTGTTCCTGTCCGAGCGGGCGACGGGCGAGCCGGGCACGTGCGTGACCATCACGCTCGACGGCGCGCGCCCGATGCCGATCGAGGTGCAGGCGCTCGTGGCCCCCTCGGCGACCCCGCACCCGCGGCGCGCCACCTCCGGGGTGGAGAGCGCCCGCGTGAGCATGACCCTGGCGGTGCTCGAGTCCCGCCTGCGGCTGGGGCTGTCGGCGAGCGACGTCTACGTCTCGACCATCGGCGGGGCTCGCGCCCAGGAACCCTCGAGCGACGTCGCCGTCGCCCTCGCCCTGGCGAGCGCGCACCGGCGGGCACCGCTGCGGCGCGGCCTCGTCGCGGTCGGCGAGGTGAGTCTCACGGGCCAGCTCCGCCCGATCACGGGGCTCGAGCGACGGCTCGGCGAGGCGAACCGGCTCGGCTTCACCCAGGCCGTGGTCCCGGCCTCGGCACGCGGCGGGTTGCGGGCACCGGCGGGGATGACGGTGCACTTCGCGGAGGACCTGCGCACTGCGTGGGAGGCGGCGAGCGAGCCCGTCCAGGAGCTGCGCGGCACCGGCAGCGACTGACGCGAACGCTGACGTAGAGTTCGCAGCATGTCCGACCTCCTCCCCGGCGCCACCGGCCGCAGCATCCTGCGCGCCATCGCACCCGGGACTGCGCTCCGGGACGGGCTCGAGCGCATCCTGCGCGGTCGCACCGGTGCCCTGATCGTCGTCGGCCACGACGAGGTGGTGGAGTCCATCTGCTCCGGCGGGTTCGAGTTCGACGTCGCCTTCTCCTCGACCCGCCTGCGGGAGCTCGCGAAGATGGACGGCGCGATCGTCCTGGACGCGACCGCCTCGCGCATCCTGCGCGCCGCCGTCCAGCTGCTGCCGGACGCGTCGATCGAGACGTCGGAGTCCGGCACCCGCCACCGCACGGCGCAGCGCGCCGCGGTGCAGACCGGCCTCCCGGTCATCTCCGTGAGCCAGTCCATGCGTATCGTCGCGGTCTACTTCGAGGGCGAGCGCTACGTCCTGGAGGACTCCGGCGCCATCCTCTCGCGCGCGAACCAGGCGCTCGCCACGCTCGAGCGGTACAAGGCCCGCCTCGACGAGGTCTCCCGGACGCTCTCGGCCCTCGAGATCGAGGACCTCGTCACGGTGCGCGACGTCGCCGCCGTCATCCAGCGCCTGGAGATGGTGCGGCGCATCGCGCTCGAGATCTCCGGCTACGTCTCCGAGCTCGGCTCCGACGGACGACTGCTGGCACTGCAGCTCGAGGAGCTCGTCGGCAGCGCGTCGCCCGACCGCGACCTCGTGGTCCGCGACTACCTGGACGAGCGTCGCAGCCTCGAGGACGCCCTGGCCGGGTTCGAGGCCATCGACTCGACCTCGCTCATCGACCTCGGGCGCATCGCGCGGATGCTCGGCATCGGCGGGGCCGCCGGTGACGCGCTCGACGCCGCCGTCTCCCCGCGCGGCTACCGCATGGTGGCGCAGGTCCCCCGGCTGCCGCTCCCGATCGTGGAGTCGGCCGTCGCCCACTTCGGCAGCCTGCAGCGCATGCTCGCCGCCACGGTCGAGGACTTCCAGCTCGTCGACGGCATCGGCGCGGTCCGCGCCCGGTCCCTGCGCGAGGGTCTCTCCCGGCTGGCCGAGACCTCCCTCATCGACCGCTTCGTCTGACCCGCCCTCAGTCGGGGACCAGGTCCGACACCGTCACCCGCGCGTGCGCGCGTCCGCCGCGCGCGGCGATCCGCACCTGCGTGCTGTCCGCGCCGGGCAGCACGATCTCGGACAGCGCGACGACGCCCTCCGCCGCCAGCACCTCGACGCTCATCGCGTCGAGCACGACGTCCAGGTCGAGGACCCGCGACTCGGGATCGGGCAGCGCCGCCCGCGTCGGACGGGTGAGCGCCTCGTCCGGGATCTGGCCCGAGCGCGTCCGGTCCAGCTCGAGCACGCCCTCGGCCACGAGCCACCGCAGGACCGTGCGCTCGTGCGCGCCCGCATGCACCGCCAGGTCGACCACCTCGGCGTCACCCGCGGCCAGGGTCGCGCGGATGCGCCGCTGCCGGATCCCCGCCGGTGCCAGGACGACCTCGATGTCGACGTCGATCTCGAGCTCGCCACTCGGCCGCTCTCGCTCGGCCAGCTCGGCCACGACGGCGCTCGCCAGCCTCGGTCCGGACGGCCCGCCGACGAGCGTCAGCTCGCGCGGCACCGACATCGCACCCTGCCAACCCTCGGTCGGGGCGCGGAAGGCCTGCCCCATCCACCCCACGAGCACCCGACGCCCGGGCACGCCGTTCCAGCTCGCGGCCGCGTAGAGGTCCGCGCCGTGGTCGAGCAGGCCGACGGGTACCTCGGGATCGGCGGCGAAGGTCTCGCCGTCGAAATCGCCGATCACCACCGGCTGCGCACCGCCGTCGGGCCCGTTCGTGCTCAGCAGCAGCACCCACCGCACCCGCTCGGGGTCACCGTCCACCGCGAGCGCGAACAGATCGGGGCACTCCCAGATACCCGGCACGCGATCGTCGGTGAACGTCGACGTCGTGCGCCAGTGCACGAGGTCGTCCGAGACGTTGACCACCAGCCGCGACGCGTCGGCGTCGACCGCGACCATCACCCACCACGCCCCCGCGGTGCCGTCGAACCGGAAGACCTTCGGGTCGCGGTAGTCCGTCCGCCCGCGGGCGTGCACAGGATTGCCGGCGTACGGGCTCCAGGTGTCGCCCCCGTCGGTGCTGACCGCGATCGACTGCGCCTGGTCGTCGCCGTGGACGGCGTGCCCGCGGTAGGCGCTCGTGTAGAACGCCAGCAGCGGCCCCTCGCCGCCCGCCCCGAGGCCGGAGTCGTCCGCGGCGTCGTGGACGACACTGCCCGAGAAGATCATCTCGTCCTCGCGGGCGGGGATCGCGACGGCGTGCTCGGTCCACGTCAGCAGGTCGGGCGAGGTCGCGTGCCCCCAGCAGATGTCGCCCCACTCGTCACCGCCCGCGTTGTGCTGGAAGAACAGGTGCCACACGCCGTCGTGGTGGATCAGCCCGTTCGGGTCGTTCATCCAGTGGCGGTGCGGGGTGAAGTGGAAAGCCGGTCGGAACGGCTCGACGACGGTCGCGACGCGGGAGCCCCGGTGGTCTGGCGATGACATGGTGCGAGACGTTACGTCGCCGGCACCCGGGGGTCAATAGGTATTGAGCGGCGGCGGAGACGTCGACTCCCGCACGACGACCTCGCACTCCACGAACTCGGTCACCGGCTCCGGCGGCGGGTCCCCGATGAGGATCTCGGCGGCGCGCGCACCGAGCGCGTCGTGCGGCAGCGCGACGGTGCTCAGCTCGGGCACCAGCTGGTTCGCGAGCGCCTCCTGGTCGTCGTAGCCGGCGATCGAGAGGTCGTGCGGGACGCGCAGGCCGAGGTCGCGGGCGGCCAGGTACGCCCCCAGGGCCATCTGGTCGTTGCCGCACAGCAGCGCCGACGGCCGGTCGTCGCCCTCCAGCACGCGGGCCGCGAGCCGGTACCCCGACCGTGTGCCGTAGTCACCGTCGAACCGGCGGACGGAGTCGAGCGGGAGCCCCGCGAGCCCCAGCGCCTCGTCGAGGCCCCTCTCCCGCTCGCGCCGGGCGTGGTCGCGGGCGGGACCGCCGAGGAACGCGATCGAGCGGTGCCCCAGGCCCAGGACATGCGCGGCGACGGCGCGGCCGCCCCCGCGGTCGTCCGGGAGCAGCAGGGCCTCACCGGGGGCACTCCCGTCGGCCGGCCAGCAGGCGACGAAGGCGGTCCGGACGGCGCCGTCGACATCACCGATCTGGACGGGCCGGGTCCCGGCCGAGGCGTGGACGACGGCACCCACGCCGCGGTCGACTAGCCCGGCCACGGCGTCGGTGACGTCGGCGGCGGTCGCCTCGACGTCGACGTCGATCACCATCACCGCGTGGGAGCGGCGCAGCGCCTCGCGCTGCAACCCGCGCAGGATCGAGCCCGCGAAGGGGTGGGAGGCGACACCGTGGGAGACGACGCCGATCGTCGTCGACCGCCCGATCCGCAGCTCCTGCGCCCGCCGGTCGGTCCGGTAGCGCAGCGTGCTCGCAGCCTCGAGGACGCGCTGCCTCGTGGCGGGCGCGACCGGGATGTCCCTGCGGTCGTTGAGCACGAACGACACGGTCGCCTGCGAGACGCCTGCGGCCCTGGCGACGTCGTTCATCGTCGGACGGCGCGGCGGTGGTTGTGACCTCATCTGACCTCCCCCGCCGAGCGTACCGACCCCGGGCGACCCTCTTGACAAACCCGGCGAGCGGGGCTTCCATCATCTATCAATACGTTTTAACTACGTGACGAAGGAGTTGCGAGGTGCCCCAGACCACCCTGTCCCGACGCACCCTCCTCGGTGCGGGCGCAGGCCTGACGATGCTCTCGGCGCTGTCCGCCGCCGGGTGCGCACCCCGTCAGGACCCGAACACCCTGACCATGTCGATCTTCGGCGACCAGAGCAGTGCGGACGAGCTCCGGGCGCGACTGCTCGAGCCGATCCGCGAGCTCGACCCGGCCGTGAAGCTGCGCGTCGTGGCCACGCCCGGCAAGGACTGGAACGAGTTCTTCGCCAAGCTCCTGACCCAGATCGCCTCCGGCAGTCGGCCCGACATCGTCAGCGTGGCGACCGAGGGTGTGCAGCTGATGGCCGGCCGCGGCCTGGCCACCCCGCTCGACGACCTCGTGACGCGGGACCTGCCCGAGATCCAGGACTACTTCGACGACGTCTCGCCGTCGCTGGTTGAGGCGATGATGCACCAGGGCAGCCTGTTCCTCCTGCCGAACGACTACAACGCCGGGCACATGTTCTACAGCCCTCCCCTGTTCGAGGAGGCCGGCGTGGCGCTGCCCTCCCCGAGCTGGACCGTGGACGACTTCTACGAGGCGGGTCGCGCGATCGCGCGACTGCCCGACGTGAACGCCTACGACTGGGTCGTGCGCCTGTGGGGCAGCTGGACCTCGTTCCTCTACGCCAACGACGGCAACCTGCTCGAGCAGCGCCGCGCGAGCGGCGGCGAGTGGCTCTGGAGCTCCGCGTACGCCGGCGACCCCGACGCCGCCGGGCGCGGTGGCGGCTGGGACTGGGGCGCCCCGACCGCCAACGACACGCCCGCCGTCGAGGCCCTGGAGCTCATGATCGAGCTCAAGAAGGAGGGCATCGCCCCCTCGCCCGACGTCGGCGGTGGTCAGACCTCGCAGGCGCTGTTCGCGGCCGGGCGCGTCGGCATGAGCGTCGGCGGCGGGTTCTGGGCCGGTGGCCTGCACAACGCCGGGATGGCCCCGGGCACGTTCGACGTCACCTACTTCCCGCGCTGGCGCTCGCAGCGCCACCTGTTCGGGACGGCCGGCTACGCCATCCTCGAGAGCTCCCAGAAGCGCGAGCTGGCCTGGGAGGTGCTGAAACGCATGACGCGGCCCGACGCGTTCGACATCCAGTTCCCCGGCAACGTCACCACCCCGGCACGGCGCTCGCTGTCCACCGCGGAGCGCTACGCCACCACCGGACCGGAGGGGTGGCGGGTCTTCTCCCAGACGCTCGTCGACTTCCCCGAGACGGCGCCGATCCCTGCGCCCAGCTACTTCAACGCCCTGTCGACCGCCCTCAACCAGCGCACGACCGAGGCGATCTCCACCGGTGACGCCCGCGCGGCGCTCGACGGCCTGCAGATCGATCTCGAGACCGCGGCGGGGGCGGCACCGTGAGCGCCGGGACGCTCGCGCGCGAGAGCGCGCGGTCGCGCCGCACCCCGGACCGCCTCGCCCCGGAGCGCCGGACGCCGGGCAGCCGCGCCCGGCGCCGCCACGAGAGCGCCTTCGGCTACGGCATGATCGCGATCGCCGCGCTGGCGATCGCCCTGTTCACCCTCGGCCCGATCCTGGTCTCGCTCGGGCTGTCGTTCTTCAGCTGGGACGTCATCTCCCCGCCCGAGTTCGTGGGCCTGGACAACTACGCGCAGATGGCCGGCGACGACCGGGTCGTGCGCTCGTTCGGCACGACGCTGCTGCTGGCGTTCGCGATCGTGGTGCTCCAGGTCGCGATCGGGCTGCTGCTGGCGCTCCTGGTGCAGCAGCGGACGCGGACGTTCACCCGATCGGTCTTCCGGACCGTCTACTACCTGCCGGCGCTGGCCTCGGCCGCCGCGGTCTCGATCTTCATGTCCTACCTGTTCAACGAGCGCTTCGGCGTCGTGAACTACTACCTGCGTCTGCTCGGCGGCAGCAACGTGCCGTGGCTGACGAGCGAGGGCGGCGCGATCGTCACGATCGTGATGGTGGCCGTCTGGCAGTCCATCGGGTTCACCTTCATCCTCTTCGTCGCCGCGCTGACCTCGGTCCCGCGCGACGTCGTGGAGGCCTCCGAGATCGACGGCGCGGGACCGGTGCGCCGGCTGACGAGCATCACCCTCCCGCTCATCAGTCCCACCGTGTTCTTCGCCTGCGTCATCGGCCTCATCAACTCGATGCAGCTGTTCGACCAGCCGTTCATCCTCACCCAGGGTGGCCCGGGCACCGCCACGACGACGGTCACGATGGTCATCTACCAGACGGCGTTCCAGAACCTGCAGTTCGGGTACGGCTCCGCCATCTCCATGGTCCTGTTCGCCGCGCTGCTCCTGCTGACAGGTGTGCAGTTCGTGCTCTCCCGGAAGCTGGTGTTCTACTCGTGACCGCGACCTCCCTCGCCCGCCGCGGCGCGCGCGTCCTCGGCCTCCTCGTCCTCGTCGTGGCCGCGATCGCCTGCTTCGGCCCGCTCCTGTGGACGCTCAGCAGCTCGCTGCGCACCCCGGCCGAGTCGTTCTCCAACCCGCCGCAGTGGATCCCGCTGAACCCGGACTTCTCCAACTACGCGGCCGTGTTCACGGACGTCTCGCTCGGCCGCTTCGTGCTGAACAGCGTGATCGTGACCGGGCTGATCGTGGTGGCCCAGGTCATCACGTGCACCCTGAGCGGGTACGCCTTCGCGATGGTCCGGTTCCCGGGGCGGGGCGCGATCTTCGCGATCTTCCTCGCCACGATGATGGTCCCGATCCAGACCACGATCATCCCGGTCTTCGTGCTGATCGCCCGGATGGGTCTCGCGGACTCCCTGGCCTCGCTCGTCATCCCGGCCATCGGCAGCGCCTTCGGCACGTTCCTCATGCGGCAGTACTTCCTGCAGATGCCGCGCGAGCTCGGCGAGGCCGCCACGGTCGACGGCGCGTCCCGGTTCCAGGTCTTCCGCCGCATCTACGCGCCGATCGCCACACCCGCCATGGCGACGCTCGCGATCCTGGCGTTCACGGGTTTCTGGGCCGAGTTCTACCGGCCGCTGATCTTCCTGCAGTCGCAGGACAACTTCACCCTGCCGCTCGGCCTGGTGACGCTGCAGGGGATCCAGGGCACCGGCAGCATCTCGATCGTCCTGGCCGGTGTGGTGCTGTCGATGATCCCGAGCGTCCTGCTGTTCGCGATCGCGCAGCGCCGGTTCGTGGAGGGCATCACGGCGGGGTCGTTCCGCTGACGGGACGGCGCGGCACCGCGTCGCTCACTGCAGGAGCAGCGTCGCCTCCCCCGTGAGGCGCTGCCCGTCGAGCTCGTGCGTGACGACGATCCGGTACGTGCCCGCGCCGGCGACCTCGCCGCCGTCGCACCGCGTGCCGTTCCACGTCAGCGACTGCGAGTCCTCGGCGTCCTCCCCCAGCAGCAGGCGGCGCGACTCGGGCGCGAACGGGCACTGCGCCGAGGACCAGACCGGGTCCTCGCCGGAGCTGATCTCGACCATCGTCGCCCCCGAGCCGAGGTCCACGAGGCACGGCACGTCGCTGGTGGTCGCCACGTCGACGGCGAGCGTCACGCCCGCGCCCACGCGGGCGCTGCGGGGGCGTCGACACCGATGCTCGCCTGCTCCGGCGTGCACCCCGTCGGCGGGGGCGGCGTCGAGCCCGGCGGGTACTCGGTCGTCTCGGGCTCGCTCGGCTCGGGTGCGGTCGCCCCGGGCGACCCGGGCTCGTCGGTCGGTCCGGGTGTCGTGCCGGAGGTCGGCGTCGTGCCCGGCGCGGCGTCGTCGGCGGACTCGACCCCCAGCGTCGCCACGAGCGCCCACACCCCCGCGGCGATCCCGGCGAGCACCAGCACCACGAGGACCGCCAGGGTCAGACGGCGACGGCGGAAGGTCGCGGGTCCGGGGCGCGGCGGCTGCTGCTTCGACCCCTGCGGCGATCGCTGCGTCGACCTCCCGGATCCCGGATTCGCGCCCAGCCGCCCCGTCGCGGGCAGACGCCGCCGCGACCCCTGCCCGGGTCGCGGCGTCTGCTCGGGCTTGGACGGCGGCACCCGGACACCGTAGGCGGCTCTCGCCCGCGCGGCGGTGAGCCCACGCCGACGTCGCGCCTGTCCCGGCGACCGCCCGACCCGCGGCATGATCGACCGCGATGCCCCCGCGCCCCGCCCCCGCCGAGACCCGCGCCGACACGGCCGGCTCAGCCGGCGCAACCGACGCCCCTCCCGACGTCGCCGCCCTCCACCGCACCCTCCTGGACTGGTACGGGGCGACGGCGCGCGACCTGCCGTGGCGCGCGCCGTCGGCCACGCCCTGGGGCGTGCTGGTCAGCGAGATCATGCTGCAGCAGACGCCCGTCGTCCGGGTCGAGGGCCCCTGGCGGGCCTGGTTGGAGCGCTGGCCGACGCCGGCCGACCTCGCCGCCGCGCCCACGGCGGAGGTGCTGCGCGCGTGGGGACGGCTGGGCTACCCGCGCCGGGCGCTGCGGCTGCAGCAGTGCGCCGCAGCGATCGTCGATCGGCACGACGGAGTGGTCCCCGCGGACGAGTCCGCGCTCCTCGCGCTGCCCGGCATCGGGTCGTACACCGCCGCAGCGGTGGCGGCGTTCGCGCACGGCCGCCGCGCCGTCGTGCTCGACACGAACGTGCGGCGGGTGCTCGGCCGCCTCACCCGCGGCGAGGCCCTGCCGCGGCCGCACCTCACGCGCGGCGAGAACGCGGCGGCCGCGGCGCTGCTGCCGACGGACGCCGCGACGTCGGCGCGCTGGAACGTGGCGGTGATGGAGCTCGGCGCCCTGGTCTGCACGGCGCGCGCGCCCCGGTGCGAGGAGTGCCCGGTCCGGGCGTCCTGCGCCTGGCTCGCCGCGGGCCGGCCGGCGGACGAGCACGCCGACCGCCGTCGCACGCAGGCCTGGAACGGCACCGATCGCCAGGTCCGCGGCCGGGTGATGGCGGCGCTGCGGGCGGCCGACGGCGCCCTGACGCGCGAGGAGCTCGTGGTGGCGGCCGGGTGCGGTGACGAGCAGGCGCTGCGGTGCCTGGCGTCGCTGGTCGACGACGGCCTGATCGGCCCGGTCGGCGAGCAGGACGGGAGCTACGCGCTCGGCGGGTGAGGCGGGATCGGCGCGGACGACCGGTGCGCCACCGGGCCGACGGCCCCCGCCGCGGCTACCGTGGACACGTGAGCGAGACACCCGCGGCGAGCGACCCCGACGTCGTGGCCGGCCTCGCCGTGCGCGCCGTCTCCCGCACGCTCCTGGCGATGGCCGCCTGCGCGGTCGGCATCGGACTGGTCGGCGCCGGCGCGGCGAGCATGGCCCAGGTCGAACGCGGAGGCGGTGGTGCCGAGGTCGTCGTCCCCGGCGTGTCCGTCCTGATGATCGGGCAGCTGGCCGCGCTCGTCGCGACCGGGCTCGCCGCCTGGGCCCTCGTGCAGCTGCTGCGACGCCGCGTCCCCGACCCCGCCCACGGCGTCGCCGGCCTGGGGCGCGCGCTCGGCCTGTGCTCGCGCTTCCTCGTGGTGGGCTGCGCCGCCGGCGTCGTCTACTGGCTCGTGGCGCGGCCGGGGACGGCCATCTCCGCGATCCTCGGCGCCGTCGTCGCCGTCCAGGTCGCGTTCGTCATCGGCCTGGTCCGCTCGCGGATCCTCGTGCTCCGGCCCCGGGCGCGGCGTCCCGCGGCCGGGCCGCCCACCCCGGCGGCCTGACCCCTCAGCCGACCGCTCGCCGCCGATCGGCGAGCGAGGCGATCATCCGGGTGTTGCCGAGGGTGTTCTGCTTGACGTGCGCCAGGTCGAGGAACTCGGCCACGCCGTCGTCGTGGCTGCGCAGGAGCTGCGCGAACACCTCGGGGTCGACGGCGTCGCCCTCGAGCGGCACGAACCCGAGGCGTGCGAAGAAGTCGGTCTCGAACGTCAGGCAGAACACGCGCTCGAGGCCGAGGTCCTCGGCGCGGTCCAGCAGCGCCGACACCAGGGCGCGCCCGACGCCGGCGCGCGCCCGGTCCTCGCGCACGGCCAGCGTGCGCACCTCCCCCAGGTCGCGCCACATGACGTGCAGGGCGCCGCAGCCGACGACGTCGCCGTCGGGCCCGACCGCGACGAGGAACTCCTGCACCGACTCGTAGTACCCGACCAGCTCCTTGGCGAGCAGGATGCGTCGCTCCGCGTAGGGGACCACGAGGTCGCGGATGTGACGGGCGTCGGCCGCGACCGCGGGGCGGATCGTCACGGCGGGTGGGGTGCTCACCCGGGCATCGTGCCACGCACGAGCGCGTTCGCCGTCGGCTCGTCGATCACGAGGTCGGTGGCGGCCCCGGCCCGCAGCGCCGCCCGCAGCGGCACGACCTTCGCCTCCCCCGCCACCACGCAGACGCGGCGGTGGATCGCCTGCAGCTGCCGCGGCGTCGGCCCCGTGGCGCGGTCGTTGATCGCGACGTCCTCCCACGAGCCGTCCTCGCGCAGGAACACGGTGCAGACGTCGCCCACGACGCCGTCGGCCGCGAGCGCCTCACGGTCCTCGGGCTCGAGGTAGCCGGAGGTGTAGACGTGCGAGGGCACGGGCGCCACGAGCGCGCCGACGCCGAAGACGGCCAGGTCGGCGCGCGCCTGGACGCCGAGGACGTGCCGCACGCTGCGCTCGCGCCACATCTGCTCGCGCGTCGCGGCGTAGTCGAAGAACGCGGGCACGGGGAAGTGCTCGGGCACGGCACCGAACGACTGCGCGAACTGGCTCACGAGGTCGGTGCCGTAGGCGAGGCCGGAGGAGAGCGTGTTCGCCGCGCCGTTGAGCTGGACCACGACGGCGTCGCGGATCGGGGTGGGCACGAGGTGGGTGGAGACGGCGGCGACGGTGGTGCCCCACGCGAGGCCGAGCGTCATCCCGTGGCCGAACCAGCCCTGCAGGAGCTGGGCGGCGTAGCGGGCGACGTGGTCGAGGCGTACGTCGTCGGTGAGCGGGCTGCGCACGGGCACGACGTGCGCGCGGACGCCGAACAGCTGCTCCACCCGCCGTGCGACGGCGCCGCCCGCCCCCGGCGCGCGCACCTGGACCTGGACCATCCCCCGCTCGCGGGCCGCCTTCAGCAGGCGGCTGACCCCTGACCGGGACATCCGCAGCTGCCGCCCGATCGTCTCCATCGTGGCGTCCTGCAGGTAGTACATGGTGGCCGCCTCGTGCATCAGCTCGTCACGCCCGCTCACGCCGTCTCCTCCCGTACTGCACGTTCGTGCACCAGTGTTGCGCAGATGTGAACTGCGGGCCAGGGTGGATCCCGGAGCCGCGGCCACCCGCCGCGCCCGACCAGGGAACACGCGCCCCCACGCGTTCCGCCGCACCAGGCACAGGAGGAACTGTGACCACCGCGATCACTCCCGCGACCCGCACCGAGGCCCTGGCGGCCATGAGCGACGACGCGGGCGTCGACGTCCTCGTCATCGGCGGCGGCGTCACCGGCGCCGGCATCGCGCTCGACGCCGCGACCCGCGGCCTGCGCACCGCCGTCATCGAGGCCCAGGACTGGGCCTCGGGCACCTCCAGCCGCTCGAGCAAGCTCGTGCACGGCGGGCTGCGCTACCTCCAGATGCTCGACTTCTCCCTCGTGCACGAGGCGCTCACCGAGCGCGACCTCCTCATCAAGGAGATCGCCCCGCACCTGGTCAAGCCCGTGCCGTTCCTCTACCCCGTGCTCAAGCAGTGGGAGCGGCCCTACATCGGCGCCGGCATCGCGCTGTACGACGTGCTCGCCACGATCGGCAGCCGCAAGGGCCGCGCGATGCCGTTCCACCGCCACCTCTCGAAGAAGGCGCTGCACCGCGCCTTCCCCGACCTCTCCGACGACGCCGCGCTCGGCGCCGTGAAGTACTGGGACGCCTCGGTCGACGACGCGCGCCTCGTGCTCACCCTCGTGCGGACGGCGGCCTCCTACGGTGCGCTCGCCGCCTCGCGCACGCAGCTCGTGGAGCTGACCAAGAGCGGCCTCGGACGGGTGAACGGCGCCGTCGTGCGCGACCTCGAGACGGGCGAGCAGCGCACCGTGAAGGCCACGCACGTCATCAACGCCACCGGCGTGTGGACCGAGGAGACCGAGTCCCTGGCCGGGACCGACGGCGGTCTCAAGGTCCTCGCGTCCAAGGGCATCCACATCGTCGTGCCGCGCGAGCGTATCCGCGGCGACGTCGGGCTGATCCTGCAGACCGAGAAGAGCGTCCTGTTCGTGATCCCGTGGTCGCGGTACTGGGTCATCGGGACCACCGACACCCCCTACGAGCAGGACCCGACGCACCCCGTGGCGACGGCGGCCGACATCGACTACGTCATCGAGCACGCCAACGCGGTGCTCGCCGAGCCGATCGGCCGCGAGGACGTCATCGGCACGTGGGCGGGTCTGCGGCCGCTGCTGCAGCCCGGCACCAAGGAGGGCACCTCCTCGGCCAAGGTCTCGCGCGAGCACACCGTCGCCTCCCCCACCCCGGGCCTCACCGCGATCGCGGGCGGGAAGCTCACGACGTACCGCGTGATGGCCAAGGACGCCGTCGACTTCGCGCTCGGCGACCGCGCGCGCTCCCTGCCCTCCATCACCGAGCGCATCCCGCTCATCGGCGCCGTCGGCCTCCAGGCCGTCAAGCGTCAGACGGGCCGCCTCGAGCGGCGCTTCGGGTGGAGCACCGCGATGGTCGACCACCTCCTGCACCGGTACGGCTCGGCGCTGCGCGACCTGCTCGCCGCCATCGAGGAGCAGCCCGACCTCGCCCGACCGCTCGAGCACGCACCCGCCTACCTGCGCGCCGAGATCCACTTCGCAGCCACGCACGAGCAGGTGCTCCACCTCGAGGACGTGATGCTGCACCGCACCCGTCTGTCCTACGAGATCGCCGACGCCGGCCGCGCCGCGCTGGACGAGATCGCCGCGATCGTCGCCGGCGTGCTCGGGTGGGACGAGGCGAAGGTCGAGGCCGAGAAGGCGTCCTGGATCGAGCGCGTCGAGGCCAGCGAGGCCGCGGCGCTCACCACGACCGACGCCGACGCCGAGGCGGCGCGCCTCGCCGCCGCCGACGTCGCCCCCATGCAGCCGCTGCAGCCCGCAGCGTCCTGAGATCCCCGGGGCGGCGCCGCCGCCCCCACCGTCGTGGCGGTGCACCAGCGCCGCCCTCACAACGAAGTGAAAGAGGTCGTCCGTGAGCAACATCTTCCTCCCCGAGCTCGTCGGGACCGCCCTGCTGATCCTCCTGGGCGGTGGCGTCGTCGCCAACGTCGTGCTCAAGGGCACCAAGGGCAACGCCGGCGGCTGGCTGCTGATCAACTTCGGTTGGGGCCTCGCGGTCTTCACCGGTGTCTACGCCGCGTTCAAGTCCGGCGCCCACCTCAACCCCGCCGTGACGTTCGGCCTGTGGGCGAGCGGCGGTGACCTGTTCGGGGGCAACCCCGACCTCGGCCTCGAGGCGATCCCCGCCACCGCCGGCAACATCCTGCTCTACCTCGTGGCGCAGCTGCTCGGCGCGATCATCGGCGCCGTCCTGGTCTACCTGGCCTACAAGCAGCACTTCGACGCCGAGGAGGACCCGGGCGCCAAGCTCGGCGTGTTCGCCACCGGCCCCGCGATCCGCTCCTACGGCTGGAACTTCGTGACCGAGGTGCTGGCGACGTTCGTCCTCGTCTTCATCGTCGTGATGTTCGGCAACACGCCCTCGGGACTCGGCCCGCTCGCCGTCGCCCTCCTCGTGGTCGGTATCGGCGCCAGCCTCGGTGGCCCCACCGGCTACGCGATCAACCCTGCCCGCGACCTCGGTCCGCGCATCGCGCACGCCCTCCTGCCGATCAAGGGCAAGGGCACCTCCGACTGGGGCTACGCCTGGGTGCCGATCGTCGGCCCGCTGGTGGGCGGCGTCCTCGGCGGCCTCGCCGGCGCGGCGATGGCCTGACCCGCACCCACCACCTCGCACCACCACCGCAGCACCCGTACGACACACCCCCACACGACGAAGTGAAAGGACCCCACCGTGGCTGACTACGTCCTCGCCATCGACCAGGGCACCACGAGCTCCCGCGCGATCATCTTCGACCACTCCGGGTCGATCGTCGCGACCGGCCAGAAGGAGCACGAGCAGATCTTCCCGAAGGCCGGCTGGGTCGAGCACGACCCGGCCGAGATCTGGACCAACGTGCGCGACGTCGTCGGGCAGGCCCTCGGCCGCGCGAGCCTCCAGGCCAAGGACATCGTCTCGATCGGCATCACCAACCAGCGCGAGACCGCGGTGGTCTGGGACAGGAACACCGGCGAGGCGGCCTACAACGCGATCGTCTGGCAGGACACGCGCACGCAGAAGATCTGCGACCGGCTCGCCGAGAACGGCGGTGACGACCGCTACAAGGACAAGGTCGGTCTGCCGCTGGCGACCTACTTCGCCGGCCCGAAGATCGCCTGGATCCTCGAGAACGTCGAGGGTGCGCGCGAGAAGGCCGAGGCGGGCGACCTCATCGCCGGCACGGTCGACTCCTGGGTGCTGTGGAACATGACCGGCGGGCCCGACGGCGGTGTGCACGTCACCGACGTCACGAACGCCTCGCGCACCCTCCTGATGAACCTCGACACGCTCTCGTGGAACGAGGACATCGCGAAGGACATGGGCATCCCGCTGTCGATGCTCCCCGAGATCCGCTCATCCTCCGAGGAGTACGGCAAGGGCCGCGAGGGCGGCCTGCTCGCCGGCGTGCCGATCGCCGGCATCCTCGGCGACCAGCAGGCGGCGACGTTCGGCCAGGCGTGCTTCGAGGTCGGCATGGCCAAGAACACCTACGGCACCGGCAACTTCATGCTCATCAACACGGGCACCGAGATCGTCCCGAGCGAGAACGGCCTGCTGACCACCGTCTGCTACAAGATCGGCGACCAGCCCACGGTCTACGCCCTCGAGGGCTCGATCGCGGTCTCCGGCTCGCTGGTGCAGTGGCTGCGCGACAACCTCAAGGTCATCTCCTCGGCGCCGGAGATCGAGAAGCTCGCCGAGACGGTCGAGGACAACGGCGGTGCGTACTTCGTGCCCGCGTTCTCGGGTCTGTTCGCGCCGCACTGGCGCAGCGACGCCCGCGGCGCGCTCGTCGGGCTGACGCGGTACGTCAACATCGGTCACATCGCGCGCGCCGCCCTCGAGGCGACGGCGTTCCAGACCGCCGAGGTGCTCGAGGCCATGAACGCCGACTCCGGCGTCAACCTCACCGAGCTCAAGGTCGACGGCGGCATGGTCGCCAACGACGTCCTCATGCAGTTCCAGGCCGACGTCCTCGGCGTCGACGTCGTGCGCCCGAAGGTCGCCGAGACCACCGCCCTCGGTGCCGCCTACGCGGCCGGGATCGCCGTCGGCTTCTGGTCGGGCGAGCAGGACGTCATCGACAACTGGTCCGAGGACAAGCGCTGGACCCCGTCGATGGACGAGGCCGAGCGCGGACGCCTGCTACGCAACTGGAAGAAGGCCGTCACGAAGACCCTGGACTGGGTCGACGACGACGTCGAGCAGTAGCCCGAACACCGACGGAGCCCGCCGGGTCGAAGGTCACGATGTGGCCACGATCCGGCGGGCTCCGTCGTCCGCGTGAGCCAGGTCACGGACCCGGGGGTACCGTGGACGCCGTCCTCAACGTCGCGGGCACCCGTGCTGTGGCCGGTCGCAGTCCCCCTGCCGACCGGCCACAGCCTTCGGTACCGGTCGCGTCAGAACACCGATCCGCGACCCAGCAGCCAGGCCGCGACCCCGACGGCGAGCAGCACCGAGCACAGGACGATCGACGGCCGGCGCCGGATCAGGCGGGCGAGCGCCACGATCGTCCCGGCGAGCAGGACCACCGGGATCCCGAACAGCAGGGCGGTCCACCAACCCGGCTCGATCAGCGAGAAGATCCCGATGAAGCCCGCGAAGAATCCCACGAGCACGTTCAGCGGGACCGACAGGCCGAACAGGGTCCAGCCGACGGCGAGCGTCGCCCCGGGACGGTGCCGCGGCGCGTCCCAGGGCTGGGCGGGCGCGTAGACGTGGGGGTACGCCGTGGCCTGGCCGGCACCGGTGCCGGCGTGCGGCGAAGGTGGGTGCGGGGAGGGCGGGAACGCCGAGGGCGGTGGCGGGAGGGGCG
Organism: Litorihabitans aurantiacus; assembly: GCF_030161595.1. NCBI lineage: Bacteria > Bacillati > Actinomycetota > Actinomycetes > Micrococcales > Beutenbergiaceae > Litorihabitans > Litorihabitans aurantiacus. The sequence goes on along the minus strand of NZ_BSUM01000001.1, from coordinate 303,529 downwards.
GAGGCGGTGCTTCGTGCCCGGAGTCCGCACCCCGGTGGCCTGCGCCGTCGTACGGCTCCGTCATACTGCTCCCTCGGGTGGCGAGCCACCATGATGACCCGTCGCACCATCGGGACGGTGGACCGGTCGTCCGCCGTCGGTCACGAGGCAATCCACGACGCCGTCCGTCATGACAGTGCGCAGCTCGGTGCGACGACCCGCCCTCACGCACGCGGCCGCACCGATGGCACGCTGGCGTCATGGCCCGCACCCTGCGCACCCTCCTCACCGACGACGTGCTGGCGCGCATCCACGACCGCGCCGCCGGGCACGACGCCACCAACACCTTCCCCGACGCCGACCTCGCGGATCTCGTCGACCTCGGGTACCTGCGCGCGTTCGTCCCGGAGCCGCTCGGCGGCGCCGGGCTGAGCCTCGAGGAGGTGGCGCGGGAGCAGATGAGGCTGGCGGCGGCCGCCCCGGCGACGGCGCTCGCCGTCGGGATGCACCTGATCGTCACGGGACTGGCGGCACGCCTGGTGGCGGGCGGCGACGACTCGGTCGCGTTCGTGCTGCGCGACGCCGCGGCCGGCGAGATCTTCGCGTTCGGCAACTCCGAGGCGGGCAACGACCTCGTCATGTTCGACTCGCTCACCCGCGCCGAGCCCGACGGCGCGGGCGGGTTCCGCTTCCACGGCACCAAGATCTTCACCTCGCTCGCGCCGGTGTGGACCCGGCTGGCGACCTTCGGCCGCGACGACTCCGACCCCGACGACCCGCGGCTCGTGCACGGCGTCGTCACGCTGGAGGGGACGCGGACGATCGACGACTGGGACACGCTCGGCATGCGGGCGACGCAGTCGCGCAGCACCGTGCTGGAGGGCGCGCACGCCCCCGCCGACCGCGTCTACCGGTCACTCCCGGTGGGTCCGAGCGCGGATCCGTTCATGTTCGCGCTGTTCGCGACGTTCGAGGTGCTCATCGCGGCGGCCTACACGGGGATCGCCGGGCGCGCCGTGGAGCTCGGGGCCGAGTCGGCGCTCGGCCGTCGCTCCCGCCGGGGTGAGGGTGAGCCGCTCGCGCACGACGCCGACGTGCGCCGCGCCATCGCGGAGGCAGCCACCCGGCACGACGGCGCGCGGCTCCAGGTCCTCGCGCTCGCGCGCGACGTGGACGAGGGCACCGACCACGGCGCGCGCTGGTTCGCGCAGCTCGTGGGACTGAAGGTGCGGGCGGTGGCGGACGCGCGCGCCGTCGTCGAGTCGGTCGTCGCGGTGAGTGGCGGCGCGGCGTACCGGACCGGGAGCGAGGTCGGGCGCCTGTACCGGGACGTGCTCGCCGGGATCTTCCACCCGAGCGACGAGCGCTCGGCGCACCGCACGATCGCCACCTCGATCCTGGGTCCGCTCCCCCAGCCCTGACCCGCGCCCCTGCCCCCGCCCTCACCCCCGCCGAGAACGGCCGGTGCTGCTCGAAACATGCGGTCGAGCCGCACCGAGCGTTCTCGTCCGGCGTGCGGGCCGCCGAGAACGGCAGGTGCGGCTCGACGGGCAGCCCCGAGCAGCACTGGGCGTTCTCGGCGGGCGAGGGGTAGCCGGGGCACGGGGGCACGCGGGCACGCGGGCACGCGGGCAGAGGCGGGCCGCCGGTGGACACGCGGCGGGGGGCATGTTTGGATAGCGCTTACCGTCAATGTCGACAGCGAGGACCCCCATGACCCACGCACCCGCCGCACGCGCCGACCACCCCGTCGCCCTCGTCACCGGCGGCAGCCGCGGCATCGGGCTCGGGATCACGCAGCGCCTGCTCGCCGACGGGTACGCCGTCTCGATCCTCGCCACCCGCGAGGCGCCCGCCGAGGTCCTCGACCCGCTGCGCGAGCTCGCCGGGGACCCCGCACGCGTGCGGTACGTCGCCGGCTCCGTGGCCGACCCCGCCGACCACGCCCGATACGTCGCGGACACCGTCGACGCCTGGGGCCGTCTCGACCTCCTCGTCAACAACGCCGGCGTCGCCCCGAGCGTGCGCGCCGACATCCTGGAGGCGAGCACCGAGAGCTTCGACCGCGTGATCGGTATCAACCTGCGCGGCCCGTACTTCCTCACGCAGCACTTCGCGAACCGCGTGCTCGAGCTGCGCGACGCCGCGGCGCACACCCCCGACGACACCACCCCGCTCGCCACGATCATCAACGTCTCCTCCACCTCGGCCGTCACCGTGAGCGTCAACCGCGGCGACTACTGCCTGAGCAAGGCCGGTGTCGGCATGGCCACCCAGCTGTTCGCCGCCCGCCTCGCCCCCGAGGGGATCGTGGTCTACGAGGTCCGCCCCGGTGTGATCGAGACCGACATGACGGCCGGCGTCAAGGAGAAGTACGACGCGTTCTTCGCCGGCGGGAACGTACCGATCGCCCGCTGGGGGCGACCTGCCGACGTCGCGGGCGCCGTCGCCGTCCTCGCCTCCGGCCAGATGCCCTACTCCACCGGTGAGGTCGTCAACGTCGACGGCGGCTTCCACATCCCGACGCTCTGAGGACGAGGACCCGATCGTGACGATCCAGCGACCCGAGCCCTCCCTCACCCGCATCGACGGCCTCGACGTCCCCGTCCTGACCGCCCGCACCGTCGTGGTCGGCACCGGCTCGGCGGGCTACTGCGCCGCCGACCGGCTGCACGACCTCGGTGCCGACGACGTGGTCGTCGTCGCGGACAAGATCGGGGCCGGCGCGAGCCGCAACGCCGGCAGCGACAAGCAGACGTACTACAAGCTGACCCTCTCGGGCGGCGACGACGACTCCGTGCACGAGATGGCCCAGACCCTGTTCTCGGGCGGTGCGATGGACGGCGACAACGCGCTCGCCGAGGCCGCGCTCTCCGCCCGCGGGTTCCTGCACCTCGTGGACCTCGGCGTCCCGTTCCCGCAGAACCGCTACGGCGAGTTCATCGGCTACAAGACCGACCACGACCCGCGCCGTCGGGCGACCTCGGTCGGCCCGTACACGAGCCGCTCGATGGTGACGCAGCTCGAGAAGAAGGTGCAGCGCGACGGCACGCCCGTGCTCGACGAGTGCCGCGTCGTCGACGTCGTGACGACGACCGCGCCGGACGGGAGCCGCGCCGTCGCCGGTCTGCTCGTGCTGCGCACGGACGTGCCGCACGTGCCCGACGAGGGGGACGACGACGAGCCCCGCTCCCCCTACCTCCTCCTGCGGTGCGCCAACCTCGTCTACGCCACGGGCGGCCCCGCCGGCATGTACCGCACGCGCGTGTTCCCGAACGGCCAGTGGGGTGCCTCGGGCGCCGCCTACCGCGCCGGCGTGCACGGCAAGAACCTCACCGAGTGGCAGTTCGGGCTCGCCTCGACCAAGCCGCGGTGGAACGTCTCGGGCACGTACATGCAGGTGGTGCCGCGGTTCGTCTCCTTCGACGCCGACGGCGGTGACGAGCGCGAGTTCCTCACCGAGGTGATCGACGACTACGGCCACCTCATGAGCCTGGTGTTCCTCAAGGGCTACCAGTGGCCGTTCGACATCCGCAAGGCGCGCGACGGCTCCAGCCTGATCGACCTGCTCGTCTACCGCGAGACGGTGCTCCGCGGGCGTCGGGTGTTCCTGGACTTCACGCGAAACCCGGTCCGCGACGACTTCGACCCCAGCGCGCTGTCACCGGAGGCGTACGCCTACCTCGAGCGTGCGGGCGCCCTCACCGGCACCCCGATCGAGCGCCTGCGCACCATGAACGAGCCGGCCTACCGCTTCTACCTCGAGAAGAACCCGTACGTGGACCTGGAGAAGGAGCTGCTGGAGGTCGACGTCTGTGCGCAGCACAACAACGGCGGCCTCGTGGTCGACGCGTGGTGGCAGTCCAACGTCGCCGGGTTCTTCCCCGTGGGCGAGGCCGGCGGCGCGCACGGCGTCTACCGCCCCGGCGGCGCGGCGCTGAACTCCGGCCAGGTGGGCGCGACGCGCGCGGCGCAGTTCATCGCGGCCCGGCGCGACGCCGATGCGGCCCCGCTCCTGGACGACGCCGCGTTCGCGGCCGCCGCGGCGCCCGTGGTCGCGAACGCCCAGGGCCTGGTGGCGGCGGCGACCTCCGCGCCGCGGCCGGGGACGCCGAGAACACCGGCGACATCCTGCGCGCGGTCCAGGCGCTCATGAGCGAGAAGGCCGGTCCCGTGCGCAGCGCCGCCTCGATCGAGGAGGCCCTGGCGGAGGTGCGCGCCTGGCTCGCGACCTACGCGGGCGACGTCGTCGCCTCCGCCTCCTCGCGGCAGTCGGTCAACCGGGTCTTCCTCGTGCGCGACACGCTGACCGCGGCCTTCGTCTACCTGTCGGCGATGCGCGACTACGTGGCGCACGGCGGTCGCTCGCGCGGATCGGTGCTGTACTCCGACGCCGAGGGCGACCTGCCGCAGCGCAGCTGGGGTCCGTCGGCCGGCGAACCGCTGGCCGACCTGCCCGAGGTGTTCCGGTTCCGGCTCGACGGCGGGGCGCTCGACGACGTCGTGCAGGAGTCCGCCCTGCTCGCGCCCGAGGAGGGGGTCGGGGACTCGCACGTGCCGGACGGCGAGGGCTGGGAGGCGGCACCGTTCGCCGACGCGGGCGACGCGGCCGGCCACGGGGAGGCGGGCTCCCCGCCTTCCGCTGGCGACCGCGCCGACCGGTGCCCGCCGACGACGACTTCTTCGAGAACGTCTGGCGCGACTTCCGCGAGAGCGGCAACGTCTACTGACGCCGACCGACGCGGCGCCGGCTCAGCCCTCGGAGTCCTCGGGCCGCACGCGGAAGCCGCGGGCCAGGTTGTCCCGCAGCTCGGCGGCGTTCTGCCGCACGACGTAGGCGGGCCGGTCGCGCTCGACCCGCCAGGACTCCGCCAGCGAACCGACGGAGACGGTGTCGAACCCGAGGCGGTCGTAGAGCTCGGTCACCAGCGCGATCGCCTCGGGCGAGTCCGACGCGGTCGCGAGCGCCCGGCGGTCCGGCGTGCCGGCGGGCGCCCCGGTGGTGGTGATGCCCGCCGCCTCGATGTGGTTGAACGCCTTGGCGACCACGGACGTCGGCAGGTGCTGCTGCAGCATCCCGCTCACCGTCGCCTCGCCGCGGTCCAGCTCGGCGATGTGACCGTCGCGCTCCCAGTAGTAGTTGTTCGTGTCGAGCACGACCTTGCCGGCCAGCTCCGCCACGGGCACCTCGCGGTAGGCGCGCAGCGGCACCGTCACGACGGCGACGTCCGCCGCCTCCGCGGCCTCGCGCGCCGTCGCGGCCCGTGCGCGGTCGCCCAGCTCCGCGACGAGGTCGACCAGCGTCTCCGGCCCGCGCGAGTTCGCGATGACCACGTCCTCGCCGAGCGCGACGAGCGCGCGCGCCACCTGGGCGCCGATGTTGCCTGCTCCGATGATCCCGTAGGTCGTCATGCACGGCACAACGACGGCGGGACCCCCGCGCATTCCGCAGGAGCCCCGCCGTCGTCCGTCGCGCGTGGCCGGGCCCGGACCTACAGGTGCGGCGCCACGTGCCGCCGGTAGCGCTCGACCATCGTCGCCAGCGTGGCCTCGGCCGGCGCGTCCCAGACCTCGGCGTTGAAGATCTCGACCTCGACGTCACCCCGGTACCGCGTCGCCGCGATCCAGTTCGTGATCGAGGCGAAGTCGACGTACCCGTCACCGACGTGCCCGCGCGAGAGCAGCGGGTCGGCCGCGAGCGGGAGCGTCCAGTCGCACACCTGGTAGGAGGCGATGCGCTTCTCCATCCCGGCCCGGTGGATCTGCGAGCGCAGCCGCGGGTCCCACCACACGTGGTAGGTGTCCACCACCACGCCGACGGCGGAGCTCTCGAACTGCTCCGCCATCGTCAGCGCCTGGCCGAGCGTGGAGATCACGGCGCGGTCCGCCGCGAAGATCGGGTGCAGCGGCTCGAGCACGAGGCGCACCCCGTGCTGCGCCGCGAACGGCACGAGCTCGCCGATCCGGTCGGCCACCCGGGCGCGTGCACCGACGAGGTCGCGGCCGGGATCGACACCGCCGGCACCCGCCGCGGCCCCGGAAGCTCCGGGACCACCGTCGGCCGCCACCGGCGCGTACGGCGCCGCCGGCCCCCGGGCGCCGTCGCCGCGGGCAGCCCGCCCACGACCATGATCAGCTCGGTGGCCCCGATCGTCGCGGCCTCCTCGATCGCCCTGCGGTTGTCCTCGAGCGCGGCGCGGCGGCCCTCGGTGTCGACGGCGGTGAGGAACCCGCCGCGGCACAGCGAGGACGCGCGCAGCCCGTGGTCGGCCAGGATCCGCGCGGCAGCCGGCGCCCCGACCTCCTGCACCCGGTCGCGCCACGGCCCGATCGCGCTCAGCCCCGCGTCGGCCGCCACCTGCGCCGCCTGCGCGAGCGTGAGGTGCTTGACGGTCGCGGTGTTGAGCGAGAGGCGCGCGAGGTCGGCCGGACGGCCCGCGTCGACGTCGACGACCGGCGCCGGGAGTGTCCCCAGCGCGCCGTCGCCCCCGAGGGCCGACTCGGCGCTCACAGCGCGATCTCCGGCACCGGCAGACGCCGGCCCTCGTCGGAGGAGCGCAGCCCGAGCTCCGCCAGCTGGACCCCGCGCGCGGCCGACAGCAGGTCGAAGCGGTGCTCGCGCCCGGCCGCGACGTCGCGCAGGAACTCCTCCCACTGCGCCTTGAACCCGTTGTCGAGCTCGGCGTTGGCGGGCACGTCGGCCCACTGCTCGCGGAACTTCTCGGTGGTCGGGAGGTCGGGGTTCCACACGGGCTTGGGCGTGCTGCCGCGCTGCTGCGCCACGCAGCTGAACAGGCCGGCGACGGCGGAGCCGTGCGTCCCGTCGACCTGGAACTCCACGAGCTCGTCGCGGTGCACGCGCACGGCCCAGGAGGAGTTGATCTGCGCGATCACGGGGTCGCCCTGCGGGGTGCGAAGCTGGAAGACGCCGTAGGCGGCGTCGTCCGCCGTGGCGTCGTAGGCCTCGCCCCGCTCGTCCCAGCGCGTGGGGATGTGCGTGACGGTCTGGCTCGAGACGGTCTCGACCGAGCCGATGATGCCCTCGAGGACGTAGTTCCAGTGGCAGAACATGTCGGTGGTCATGCCACCGCCGTCCTCCTTCCGGTAGTTCCACGACGGGCGCTGCGCCGGCTGGAACTCCCCTCGAACACCCAGTAGCCGAACTCGCCGCGCAGCGACAGGATGCGGCCGAAGAACCCCTCGTCCACGAGCCGGCGCAGCTTCACGAGGCCGGGCAGGTACAGCTTGTCGTGCACGACGCCGGCGCTCACCCCGGTCTCCCGGCGGATCCGCGCGAGGTCGACCGCCTCGGCGAGCGTCTCCGCCGTCGGCTTCTCGGTGTAGATGTGCTTGCCGGCCCGCATGGCGCGGGCGAGGGTCTCGTAGCGCAGCGACGTCATCGAGGCGTCGAACACGATGTCCGTCGCGGGGTCGTCGATCACGGCGTCGAGGTCGGTCGTCCAGTGCTCGACGTCGTGCTGCTTCGCCAGGGCCTCGACCTTCTCGGCGTTGCGGCCCACGAGCACGGGCTCGACCTGGAGCCGCGAGCCGTCGGGGAGCTGCACGCCCCCTGCTCGCGGATCGGGAGGATCGAGCGCAGCAGGTGCTGGCGGTACCCCATCCGGCCGGTGATGCCGTTCATGGCGATGCGAAGGGTGCGGGTCATCGTGGCTCCGTTGCTGTCAGATCCGAGGGAAGCGCTTTCCAACTTACTGGCGACCGTCCCGCCCGTCAACAGGTCGAGGTCAGTCCAGCGGTGGCGTCGAGTCGCGCAGCACGACGTCGCAGCCCACCTGCTCCACGACGTCGCGGGTCGTCGCGGGGTCGCCCAGGGCGAGGCGCACCGCGCGCACCCCGAGCTCCTCCATCGGCACCGCGACGGTGGTGAGGCCGGGCACGACGTCGCGCAGCGTCGAGATCCCGCCGAACCCGGCCAGGGCCAGGTCGCCGGGCACGCTCAGGTCCCGGGCCCGGGCGGCGGCCAGCGCCCCGAGCGCCATCACGTCGTTGGTGGCGACGACGGCGTCGACCTCGGCGAGCACACCCGCGTCCGCGAGCCTGTCGAGGCCCTCGTGGCCACCCTCCCAGGTGAAGGGCGTGCGCTCGCGGGCGACGACGTCGCCACCCCCGGCGCGCGCAGCGGCCTCGAACGCGTCACGCCGGTCGCGGGCGGTGACGCGGTCGGCCGGGCCGTCCAGGAGCGCGAACCGGCGGTAGCCGCGCCCGAGCAGCGCGTCCGCGAGCGCCGCGGCGCCGCCGGCGTTGTCGACGGCGACCGAGGCCACCCCCGGGACCGGCTGGCCGATCGCGGCCACGCCGACGCCCTGACGCGCGAGCGCCGTCAGGGCGTCGGTCAGGGCGGAGGAGGCCGGGTCGGCGCCGTCGCGCTCCGCATCCGCACCGGCCGACCGCCCGCCGGCGATGACGACGGCGCGGGCCCGCTGCCGCCGCACCAGGTCCAGCAGGGCGGCCTCGCGGGCGGGGTCGTTCTGCGTCGTCGCGAGCGAGACCTGCAGCCCCTCGGCCTCGGCCGTGCGGACGACGGCGGAGGCGATCGCCGAGAAGTACGGGTCGGCGATGTCGTGCACGAGGAGGCCGAGCGTGGTGGTCCGGCCGCGGGCCATGGCCTGCGCCGTCGCGTCCGGGCTGTAGTGCAGCGCCTCCGCGGCGGCGCGCACGCGCGCGACGAGCTCGGGCCGGACCGACCGGTCGGCCGAACCGTTGATCGCGCGGGACGCCGTCGCGAGCGAGACGCCCGCCTCCCGGGCCACGTCGCTCAGGGTCGTTCGATCGCGCATGGGGTCACCCTAGGTGGATTCGTGGCTGGTACGGGGACGACGGCGGGGCCCACCTCGAGGGGTGGGCCCCGCCGCCGGGGGTGCGACTCGTCAGTCGTTCACGAGCCGGTACATGAACGCGGCCATCGCATCGCGGTTGACGGGGCTGAGCGGGCGGAAGATCGTCGTCCCGTCGTTGCCCTCCCCGACCCAGCCGGTCGCGACACCCGTCTCGGCGAGCCACGCGATCTCCGTGTAGAACTGGTTGTCCGTGGCGACGTCGTCGAACGGCGAGACGCTCGGCGTCGGGACACCGGAGTCCTGGCCGTCGTCCCAGCGGTACAGGAACGCCGCCATGGCGTCGCGCGCGATCGGCTCGAGCGGGCGGAAGGAGTACGTCCCGTCCCCGTTGGCCCAGCCCGTGGAGATCTCCTCGGCGTGGAGCCAGGCGATCTCCTTGTAGAACTGGTTGTCCGTCGCGACGTCGGTGAACGGCGAGACGTCCGGCGCCTCGAACTCGGGCTCCTCGGCCAGCCGGTACAGGAACGCCGCCATCGCATCGCGCGCCACCGGGGTGACCGGGCGGAACTCCCGCGTACCGTCCGGGAGCTCCCAGCCGCGGGTGACCCCGCGCTGCGCGAGCCAGGAGATCTCCGCGGCGAACTTCGTCTCCGGCGTCACGTCCACGAAGGTGACGGGCGCCGGCGGCTCGGTGGCCGCCGTCGCGCGCACCGTGAGGTCACGCATGCGGCCGACGTTGTCGAACGAGCCGAACCCGACGCGACCCGAGGTGAACGTGTCGTCCGTGGCAGTCAGGAGCGGGCGCTCCAGACCGTCGAGCCAGACGGCGATCTCGCCCGTGTCGGCACAGTGCACGAGGCGCACGTCGTGCCAGTCGTCATCGGTGACGGCGGGCGGGGCGCCCACGGTCCCGTCCCACTGGTCGTCGATGCGCTCGCGGTCGGCGCCGTCCACCTTGAAGATCCCGTTGTGGGGGTAGATGCGGTTGTCCTGGCTCAGGTGCGCGTAGTAGTACTCCGTGTCCGACTGGTACCCGAACACGAGGATGACGTCGCGGTTGTTGACCGAGACGGGCTCGTCGAGCCGCACCTGGGCGGTGAGGTCGACGTCGCCCAGCACCGGGCCCTCGGAGAGGATCGCGTACTCGAACGGGCGGCGGATGCCGTCGTCCGGGTTCGTGCCCGCCTCCACCAGGACGATCTCCTCGCCCGGGAACTGCCACTTCGCCGGCGTGCGCGGGGCCCAGTTCTCCCCGGCCATCACGTCCGTGAGCTCGACGCCCCCGGTCGCGCACTGCGGCACGGTCGGCTCGGGCTGCTCGGTGACGCCGTAGCGCGCGTACTGCGCCGCGACCTGCGCAGGAGTCACGGCCGAGTCCAGGAACATCAGGTCGTCCATGCGGCCGTTGAACGGGTTCTGCTCCCGGGTGTTCTGCGGGAAGCTGCCGCCGATCTTGATGCCGCGCGGGTCGGAGTCGGTCGTGCCGCCCTCGCCCCACGGGTTGGTCGCGCTCGTGTAGAAGCCCTCGAGCGGCTCACCGTTCATGTACAGCGCCATCGAGCCGCCCGCGAAGTCGAACGTCGCGGTCAGGTGCACCCACTCGCCCTTCCGCAGGATCTCCTCCCACGGCAGCTCCGCCGCGTACGTCCAGGAGGACCCGCTGTCGACGCTGCGCGCGAGCCCGACCACGTGCGGCTCGCCGTTCACGTTGATCACCTCGAGCAGCGCTCGCACGGCGTGGCCGTCCGAGGTACCCGAGAGGATGCCCGCGAGCCCGACGGCGTTGAAGCGGTCCGCGGGGTCCTCGGTGTTCGAGTTGAGCGCCGGCATCTCGCCCATGGGCTTGAACCAGCCCATGATGCTCGTGGCGTCGGCGCCGTTGAACCTGCCCAGCGAGGCCACGCCGTCGACGTCGTAGACACCGGCCTTCCAGTCGTCGTTGGACGCGACGCCCTTGCTCAGCTGCTGCGTCTGCAGCGCGTTGCCGGCGCTCGGGTAGGCCGAGTCGCGCACCCGCATCTCGACGCCGCCGTTGACGAGGTCGAGCGCGGTGCCGGAGGCGCCGCGGTCGGTCTCCTTCGTGGCGTCACCCGCGAGCGGGGTGTCGAAGTCGTAGTGCGCCACCAGACTCTCGGCCAGCTCGGGCAGCACCTGCGGTGCGGCCTCGAACGGCGGCTCGACCTCGCCCTCGCGAGCGCCGACGACCTTCCAGATCTTCCCGTCGGCCTTGGAGACCAGGTAGAGCTGGTTCTCGCCGTCCGACCCGAAGCGGAGATCCACGCGGGTGTCCCCCACCAGCTCCTGGAAGGTCGTCTCCTCGCCGTCGACGAACACCTTGAGCTCCGAGATCTCGGCCAGGTCGGCCGGGTCACCTGCGTTGCGGACCATCTCGTCGGCCTCGGTGGACAGCACCCAGCCGCGCACGAGGTCGGTGAACAGGTACTTGCCCTGCAGCGCCTCGATGTCCCCGCGGTAGACGAACCCGCCGTTCACGGCCACGCCGGCGTCACCGGTCTGGCCGGGGTCGCGGTTGTGGTCGTAGGCCGCGACCGGGTAGGTGAAGTCGTTCACCTCGGCGTCGTCGGCCGGGAGCGGGAAGATCTGGCGGTCGCGGGCGACGAAGGAGCCCTCGCGCTCCGACCAGCCGAAGTTGTCACCGGGTTCGACGGCGTAGACCGACTCCACCTGCCACTCGCCGATGTGCGCCATGTACATGGTGTGCTCGCCGCCGAGGTCCCAGCTCATGCGGTGCGGGTCGCGCATGCCGACGGCGTAGATCTCCGGGAGCGCGCCCTCGTCGTCGACGAAGGGGTTGTCGGCCGGGATGCCGTACTCGCCGTTCGTGCTGTCGCTGCCGAGCGGGTCGATGCGGAAGATCTTGCCGTGCGGGGTGGCGAGGTCCTGCGGGTTGGAGTTGTTGACGCCGTTGCCGCCGTCGCCCACGAGGATGTAGAGGTTGCCGTAGTCGGCGTCGCCGGGCTCGACCGTCGGGTTGAAGGCGATCTGCTGCACGGTGTGCACGCGGCCGGCGAACGGGACGCGCATGACCTCGCGGCTCGTGCCCTCGAACCGCTCGGCCGCGGGGTCGGTGGCGGTCCACTCGGTGATGACGCTGTGGAATCCGGTGCCGCCGTAGGCCGGGAAGTCGGGGGTGTCCTCCGTGAGGGCGGAGCCCGCCTCGGTGTGGACGGTGTAGAACTTCCCGTTCTCGGCGAACTCCGGGTGGAACTCGGCGAACCCGAGGCCCGTGCCGAGGCCGGCGTGGTTGTGGAAGTTGTCGATGAAGCGCTCGCGCACGTTCAGGTAGTCGACGTAGTCGCCCGTCTCCTCGTCGACCGTGTAGAGGATGGCGTTCATGTCGGGCACCGCGAGGCGGCCGGAGCCGTCCGGGACCTCGTCGACGTGCTGGACGCGGTTGTGCCGGATCAGGCGCTGGTCCTGGGTCTCGGGCGTCGTGGTGGAGGCGGGGAGCTGGGCCAGCTCCTCGACCTCGATGCCGAGGCTGACCGGGGTCGGGTCCGGCAGCGGGTTCTCGAGCGGCTGCTCCTGGGAGGGCGCCGTCTCGCAGTCACCCGGGTTGCCGGTGGGGAGCGCGAGGTTGGCCGCGCTCGGGTCGATCGCGACGTCGTCGAGCATGATGCGCCCGTTGCTGTTGCCGCCGTTGATCCAGAAGAAGCGGTCCAGCGCGCCGTCGACGGCCTCGCGGAACCCGAACGTCTGCTCGGCGCCGGCCGGCAGACGCGTCTGCTCGTCGTAGATGCCGCCCTGGGTGTAGACGGTGACGCGGTCCGCGGCGTTGTCCGCCACGATCCACACGCACTGCCACACGTCCTCCGACCAGGTGCCGACGTCGGCGAACGCGCCGCCGTCGCGGACCTTGAGGACGTCGCTGTTCTGGTTGTTGACGTAGGCGCGGCTGTGGCTGGTGCTCGAGGGCGCGTCGACGTCGGTGAGGCCGAAGGAGTTGTCCGACGACGCGTCCCGGCGCATGCGGAGGAAGACCGTGCCGGTGGTGCCGTCCTCGATCGGCGTGACGGCGCGGTGCGCGGACCGGTTGCCCCCCGTCAGCTCGAGGGCGCGGTTGTTCTGGTTCACCGGGTCGAGGATCACCTGGCCGGCCGGGTGGGAGGTCCAGCCGTCCTGACCGTCCAGCGGGCCCACCGTGAGGTCCTCGAAGTCGAGGTGCTCGGTGAAGCCCGCGGCGTCGGCGGCCTGTGCGGCCTCGGCAGCCTCGGGTGCGGGTGGGGCGGCTCCGGGAGCGTCAGCCGGTGCGGCCGTGGCGGCGGCCCCGGGAACCGCTGCCAGGGTGACGGCGAGCGCCGTCGAGAGGGAGAGCGCCAGGCCGGCTCTCCAGGGGGTCGTGCGGGGTCGTGCTGACGTCATCGTCCGGCTCCTCATCGTTGGGAAGCGCTTTCACGCTCGGCCACCCTGACACGGGTCAGCGAGCCCCGCAACGGGCTGGCGCTTTCCCCTTCGTTTTCCACCGAACGATCTCGGCAGCGGTTCGGCACCCGGCGCGGGCCGACCGGCGGTGCGATCGAGGGGCGGCGCGGCCCGGACGCTGGGCCCGACGGCGTCGCCGTTCGACGGGCCCTCCCGCAGCTCGGCGGCACGGCAGGCACTGCGGGCGCTGAGGCGCCACCGCTCTGCGGTACGACGGCACAGCGGCAGCGCGGCACGGCGGCACGGCGGCCTCCTCGCTGACCGAGGGCGGGCCCGTGCCCCGTCGCGACCGGCCGACCGCCCACCCACCCCTCGCTCACAGCGGCTGGGTCTCGCCCACAGCGGCTGGGCGCAACGAGCCCCGCACCCTCACCCGCCTGACCTGCGACGACGCCGCGAGCGCCACCGTCGGGACGCACCTGGCCGCTGTCAGCGAGACCCAGCCGCTCACAGCGAGGGCGACGGCGGGCCCGTCCGGCCTCGGGCGCGACCGGACCGCCCCGGGGGTACCGTCGGCGATCCTCTCGCGGAGGGTCGGCAGGGCTCTCGGCAAGGGTCGGCGATCCTCTCGCGGAGGGTCGGCAAAGCTCTCGCGGAGGTCAGGGGGTGGGGCGGGCAGTCAGGGGGTGGGGCGGTCGAGGCGCGGGCCACCAGCTCGTGCTCGACCTCCACGATCCTGGGCGCCTCGGCCGGGGGCTCAGCGCCAGGTGCGCCGCGTGCCGGCCCATGGCGGCCATCGGCAGCCGGACCGTCGTCAGCGCGGGCGCGACGTCCTGCGCCACCTGGACGTCGTCGATCCCGGTCACCGAGACCGCACCGGGGACCGCGATCCCACGCTCGCGGAGCACCGAGAGCGCCCCGATCGCCATCGTGTCGTTCAGCGCGATGATCGCGGTGACGTCGGGGCGCTCCTCGAGCAACCGGGCGGTCGCAGCCCGGCCGCCGTCGCGCGTGAAGCCCGCGTGCTGCCACACGACGTCGGGGATCCCGGCCGTGCGCGCCGCCTCCTCGATCCCGCGCCCCCGGTCCACGACGGTCGTCAGGGTCTCGGGCCCGGACACGACGCCGATCCGGCGGTGGCCGAGCCCGATGAGGTGCTCGGCCGCGGCCCTGGCCGCCCCGGCGTTGTCCGGCAGCACGGCGTCGCAGTCGAGGTCGCGGCGCCCGATCGCCACGAGCCGACCGCCGGCGGCCGCGTAGGCCTCCAGCTCGGCGTTGACGCTGGCGTTCTTCGCCGGGTCGCGGTAGCCCGACCCGGCGATCACCAGCGCCCCCACCCGCTGCGCGCGCAGCAGCCGCACCCCGGCGAGGTCGCTGGCGGCCTCGCGGTCCTGGTGGCTGACCTGCACGCTCCAGCCGCGCCCCCCGCCACCTGGATCACCCCGCCCGCGATCTCCCCGAAGTACGGGTCGTCGATCTCGTAGACCATCAGACCGATCACCGACGTCGCGCCGCCCGCCAGGGAGCGCGCGTGCGGGTTCACGGTGTAGCGCAGCGCGTCCACCGCCTCGAGCACGCGCGTCGTCAGCGCGGGCGAGACCACGCCCGAACCCGACAGGGCGCGCGACGCCGTCGCGATCGACACGTCCGCCAACCGCGCCACGTCCGTCAACCGCGGCGCCGCCGCGCCCCGACCCTCCTGCTGAGCTCGCCACCGGTGCGCCATCGCACGCCCTCCAGGCTCCGACACCATCTCGATGTGATCACGATCGAGCCGTTCGCAACATCGGTGTTGCGTGGATCACATCCGCAGCCTACTGTGCAGTAACCGCTTTCTGAATGCGCTTTCCAAGATCGAGGTCGATCGGGCGCAGCGGGACCAGCACCACCTTCTTACGACGAGGTAGGAGAACCAGCCGTGGCACCACTCACTCGCCGCACCCGCGGCACCAGCACCGTCCGACGCGGCCGCGGCCGCGCCCTCACGGCCGCAGCTGCCGCCGCCGCGCTCGTCGGCCTCTCGGCCTGCGCCACCGCCGGGGGCGGGGGTGGGGGCGGCGGTGACGACACCGACTCCCCCATCACCATCGGCATCTCGCTCCCGCTGACCGGGGACTTCTCCGAGCCCGGCAAGGGCGTGCAGCGCGGGTACGAGGCCTGGGCGCAGATCGTCAACGAGAACGGCGGGCTCCTCGGGCGCCAGGTCGAGCTCAAGATCCTCGACGACCAGTCCAACGCGGACCGCGTCGTCGCCGACTACGAGGTGCTGATCGCCCAGGACGAGGTCGACCTCGTCTTCGGTCCGTTCTCCACGCGCCTCGTGGTGCCGTCCGCCCGCGTGGCGGAGGAGTACGGGATGCTCTTCGTCGAGCCGGCCGGCGCCGCCGCCGAGGTCTTCGAGCAGGGCTTCGAGAACCTCTTCTACGCCGCCCCGGCCATCGCCGAGGACCACTACAACTACCTCGCCGAGCAGATCCTCGCGATGCCCGACGGCGAGCGCCCCACCACCGTGGCGGTCGCCTCCATGGACGACCCGTTCGCCCAGGGCACCGCCTACGGCCTGCGCGACAAGCTGGAGGAGGGTGGCCTGACGATCGTCGCCGACGAGGTCTACCCGCCCAACACGACCGACTTCTCGCCGATCGCCGCCAAGATCGCGGACTCGGGCGCCGACGTCGTCATCGGCGGCACGCAGTACCAGGACGCGGTCAACCTGATCGTCGCGCTGCAGCAGCTCAACTACCAGCCGCAGATCGCCGCGTTCTCGACGGCGCCGACCAACCCGGAGTTCTCCGCGGCCATCGGCTCGCGCACCGAGGGCATCCTCTCCCCGACCGGCTACACGCCGGACGCGAGCTGGCCCTCGAACGTCGACTTCGTCGAGAAGTACACCGAGATCCACGGCAACCCGCCCGGAGAGGACGAGGCGAACGCCTACACCACCGGCCAGGTCGTGGCCGCGGCCGTCGAGGCCGTCGGCTGCGCCGAGCAGGGCGAGTGCCAGCAGCAGCTCATCGACTGGCTGCGCGACAACGAGGTCGAGACCGTTGTCGGTCCGCTGACCTGGGACGAGACGGGCAAGCCGCAGGGCGCCCACCTCATCCAGCAGTACGTCGACGGTCAGATCGAGATCGTCCTCCCGGCCGACGCCGCCGAGGCCGAGCTCATCTTCCCTAAGCCGGCCTGGTGATCGACGCGTGACCGGTTCACTCCTCCTCCAGAGCCTGATCCTGGGCGTGCTGCTGGGAGGGCTCTACGCCCTCCTGGCAGCGGGTCTGACGCTCTACTTCGGCGTCATGCGCGTCGTGATGATCGCGCACGCCTCGTTCCTCGTGCTGGCGGCCTACCTCGCGTGGTACGCCAACACCGAGCTCGGCATCGACCCGCTGCTCACGCTCGTGGTCACCGTGCCCCTGTTCTTCGGCATCGGCGTCTTCATGCAGCGGTTGCTCATCACGCGACTGCGGCCGGCGACCCTCACGATGATGTCCGTGCTGCTGACGTTCGCCGTCGCGCTCACCATCGAGGGCGTCATCGGCTTCGTCTGGGGCGGCACGCAGCGTCGCATCCAGCTGCCGTACTCGAGCGCGAGCCTCGAGATCTTCGGGGCGCGCATCGCCGTCGTGAAGCTCATCGCCTTCGGCCTCGCCGCCCTGTCGCTGCTCGCGCTGTACCTGCTCATGAAGCACACCCGCTTCGGGCAGGCGCTGCGCGCGACGATCCAGCACCCGGAGGCCGCCCAGCTCGTGGGCATCCGGACCGACCGCGTGGCGGGTCTCGGCTTCGGCCTCGGCCTCGCGACGGCCGCGCTCGGCGGCACGGCGCTCTCGCTGGACGCGACGATCTACCCCTCGCTCCACTGGCACTGGATCGGCCCGCTCATGGCGATCATCGTCGTCGGCGGTCTCGGGTCCATCCCGGGGGCGGCCATCGCCGCCCTCGTGCTCGGGGTGGGCCAGAGCCTGCTCCAGGTCCCGCTCGGCACCACCTGGGCGCAGACCATCTTCTACGTCGCCCTGTTCGTGACGCTCATGGTGCGTCCGCAGGGGTTCTTCGGAGGTCGCCTTGCCCAACGCTTCTGACACCCTGGCAGCGCCCGTGCGCGGCGCCGCACCGGCCGGCCCCGCGCCGTCCGGCACGTCCCGGAACCGGAAGATCCTCGCCGGTGCCGCCCTCGCCGTCGGCCTCGTGGTCGTCGCACTCTTCCCCTCGGCCGCCCCGAACGCCTACATCCTCTCGGCCGGCGTGGTCATCCTGTCCTACGCCTGCACGGCCACCTCGTGGAACTTCATGGGCGGGTTCACGGGCTACATCTCGCTGGGCCACGCGGCCTGGTTCGGTCTCGGCGCCTACGGCACCGGCATCCTGATCCGCGACGCCGCACTCCCCTCCTTCGTGGCGTGGGCGCTGGCCGGCGTGATCGTCGCGGTCATCACCGTGCCGGTCGGCATCGCCGCCCTGCGGGTGCGCGGGGCGTCCTTCGTGATCGTCTCGATCGCGTTCGTGCTCATCATGCTGCTGGTCTTCCAGGGCTGGGGCAGCTTCACGGGCGGCTCGAACGGCCTCGTGGTCCCCCGCCCGTTCCCGGACCTGCTGCGGCCCGTGCACCACCAGGTGTTCTTCTACCTTTTCGCCGCGCTGCTGGCGGTGATGCTCCTGCTGTGGTGGGCGATCAACCGCTCGCGCTTCGGCATCGGCCTCAAGGCGATCCGCGAGGACGAGGACAAGGCGGAGGCGCTCGGCATCCCGACCCGCAACTACAAGCTGGTCGCCTACGTCATCTCCGCGACGTTCACCGGCCTCGCCGGCGGCATGTACGCCCTGTGGTTCGGCGACCTGGACCCGATCTTCCAGTTCTCGATCCTGCTCGGCTCCTACATGGTGCTGATGGCGCTGCTCGGCGGCATCCGGAACCTGTGGGGCCCGCTGGTCGGCGCGATCATCGTCGGCATCGGCCTGGAGGTCTTCAAGCTGCAGTTCGGTGACACGCAGTTCCACCTCGTGGCCACCGGACTCCTGCTGGCCCTGGTCGTGCTGTTCATGCCGGACGGGATCATCCCGGCCGTGCAGTCCCTGCTCAAGCGGTTCGGCCCGCAGTCCTCCTCCATCCGCGAGATGACGGCGGCCGAGCTGGCCGAGCGCAACCGCGCGGCCGGCGTCAGCGGCGCCTCGGTGTTCGCGGGCAGGCCCGTCGAGCGCGAGGGCGCGGCGGACGAGGACGCGGCCACGCCACCGACGGCCACCACCACGAACCCCGGGGGAAGCGATGACCGCCACCGCCGCACCGGCGACCACCACCGCCGTCTCGAACCTCAGCACGCGCGGCCTGACGAAGGTCTTCGGAGGCGTCCGCGCCGTCGACGGCGCCGACGTCACCTTCCACGAGGGCAAGATCAACGCCCTCATCGGCCCGAACGGCTCCGGCAAGACGACGTTCTTCAACTGCGTCACCGGCATGATCAAGCCGGACTCGGGCACGGTCACGTTCAAGGACCGCGACATCACGGGCAGGGCCCCGCACGCCATCGCCCACGCGGGGATCGGGCGCAGCTTCCAGCTGTGCCGGATCTTCCCCGGATGACGGTGCTCGACAACGTGCTCGTCGCCGTCCGGCGCACCGGGATCAAGGGCCTGCTCGCGCCGGCCCGCACCGAGGCCGAGGTGGCCAAGGCTCGGCAGCTCCTCGTCCGCGTGGGCATCGACCACCTCGAGAACTCCGAGGCGCGCGACCTGTCCTACGGCCAGCAGAAGCTGCTCGAGCTCGCCGGCGTCCTCATGGGCGACCCGGACACGATCATGCTCGACGAGCCCGCGGGCGGCGTGAACCCCTCGCTCATCGGGCGGATCGGCTCGCTCGTGCAGGAGCTCAACGCCGAGGGCACCACGTTCCTCATCGTCGAGCACAACATGGACCTCGTGATGAGCCTGTCCCACCACGTCGTCGTGTTCGACCGCGGGGCCCCGATCGCCGAGGGCACCCCCGACATCGTCCAGTCCGACCCGCGAGTCCTGGAGGCCTACCTTGGCGTCTGACACCTCGACCCCGAAGCACGCCTCACCCGCCGGAGCCGGGGGTGACGACGGCGACCTGCTCGTCCTGGACGACGTGCAGGCCGGCTACGGCCGGGCCGCCATGGTGCTGCGCGGCCTCACCATCCGCGTGCCGGCCTCGACCGTGGTCTGCCTGGTCGGTCCCAACGGTGCCGGCAAGTCCACCGTCCTGAAGGTCGCGAGCGGCCTGCTCAAGCCCGCCTCGGGGAAGATCCTCGTGGGCGGCAAGGACGTCACCGGTCAGGGACCCCAGCAGATGCTGGGCTCGGGCCTGGCGCACGTGCTCCAGGGCCACAGCGTCTTCCGCGAGATGACGGTCCAGGAGAACGTCATGCTCGGTGCCTACAGCCTGCGCGACAAGGCGCAGATCGCCGAGCGGGTCGCGTTCGTGCAGAACCTGTTCCCGATCGTGGGCGAGCGCTGGAAGCAGCTGGCCGGTCTGCTCTCGGGCGGCCAGCAGAAGCAGGTCGAGTTCGCCCGCTCGCTCATGGTCAGCCCGAAGGTCGTGCTGCTGGACGAGCCCTCGATGGGTCTCGACCCGAAGACCACCACGAAGGTGTTCGAGCAGGTCGTGCGGATGCGCGACGCCGGCGTCGCCGTCCTCCTCGTCGAGCAGAACGCCCGGCGCGCCCTGGAGACGGCGGACATCGGCTGCGTGCTCGACCTCGGCCGGGTGCACATCACCGGCCCGGCGCCCGAGCTGCTCGCGGACCCGCAGCTGTCCGAGCTGTACCTGGGAGGACGACCGGGCGAGGTGAAGGCCGACGCCTGACGGCTTCGGTCCTCGCCCGCCCCGCCCCACCGCGCCCCGCCGCGCCCCGCCGCGGGCCGAGAATGCGCCGGGCTGCCCTATCCCCCGGATACAGCAGCGCACCGCATTCTCGGCCGGTGGCGCCGAGCTCGAGAATGCGCTGGGCTGCCGTATCGCACCGATACAGCAGCCCAGCGCATTCTCGCCGGGAGTGGGGTGAGAGCGGTGGGTAGATGGGCGGGTGAGTCGAGGGGTGGCGTCTGGGACAGTGGGGGCATGACCGAGGCCTCCCCCGTCGAGAGCATCGACCGCGCGCTGCTGGCGCTCACGGAGCTCGCCGCCGCCGGAGCGGACGGGCTGTCGCTCGCCGTGCTCGCCGACCGCGTCGGCGTCCACAAGACCACGCTGCACCGCGCGCTGACGGCCCTGCGGTTTCGCGGCTTCGTCGCGCAGGATCCCGACGGCGGCGCCTACCGCCTCGGCGCCACCGCCCTCACGCTGGGCGACGGCTACCTCGCCGAGCAGAGCCTCGCCTCGGCGCTCCACCCCGCCCTCGTGGCGATCTCGCGCGAGCTCGGCGAGCTCGTCCACCTCGGGACCCTGGTGGGCACGCACGTCGTCTACCTCGACAAGGTCGAGCCCGAGCGCCCGCTGCGGGTGTGGTCCGCGGTCGGCCGCCGGATGCCCGCGGCGACGACGGCGCTCGGCCGGGCCCTCCTGGCCGGCCGCGCCCCGACGCGCGAGTCCCTCGACTCCTACCTCGACCCCGGCGCGGACCCGGACGCGCGGGGGCGGACGTGGGACGCCGTCGCCGCGGCCCGCACGACCGGCTACGCGCAGGAGCGCGAGGAGAACGAGCCCGGGATCGCGTGCGTCGCCGTCGCCCTCCTGCGCGGTGCGAACGCCGTCGCCGCCGTGTCCGTCACGGTCCCGGCCGAGCGTCTCGACGGCGAGCGGCTGCCCGCCGTCGTGGCGACCGTGCGCCGCGTGCTCGGCGAGCTGGCGCCCCCGGCCTCGTGCTCGCGACGACTGACTAGCCGCCGACCGTCCGCCCGCGGGCGCGCAACGCGCTAGACTCACCACTGAGCGCAACGCGCGTTCCGCCTAGCGCAACACCCCACAGTCTGGAGTCACCGTGGACGTCCTCTCCCAGCTCTCCGCCGCCACCCTCGTGCCGGTCGTCGTCCTGCAGGACGCCGCCGACGCCGACGGCCTCGCCGGCGCACTCGTCGCCGGTGGGCTGCCCGTCGCCGAGGTCACCTTCCGCACCGCCGCCGCCCCGGACGCGATCCGAGCGATGGCCGACCGCGGCGACATCCTCGTCGGCGCCGGAACCGTCCTCACCCCCGAGCAGGTCGACGTCGCCGTCAAGGCCGGCGCGCAGTACGTCGTCTCCCCCGGCACGAGCCGCGCCGTGGTCGAGCGCTGCCAGGAGCACGGCGTCGCCGTCCTGCCCGGTGCCGTCACCGCGACCGAGATCCAGGCCGCGCTCGAGCTCGGCCTGCGCACCGTGAAGTTCTTCCCGGCCGGCACGTCCGGCGGCGCCCCCGCCATCAAGGCGCTCGCGGCGCCCTTCGGCGACGTGCGCTTCGTGCCGACCGGCGGCGTCGGCCCCGCCAACCTCGGCGACTACCTCGCGCTGCCGAGCGTCGTCGCCGTCGGCGGGTCCTGGATGGTGCCCGCCGCGACCGTCGCCGCCCACGAGTTCGACGCGATCACCGACCTGACGCGCACCGCCGTCGACCTCGCCCGGTCGCTGCGCCCCGCCTGACCGACACCGCCCGACCGACACCGCCGTCCCCCACCTCCAGGAGCACCCCGTGAGCACCCCCTCGACATCCGCCCCGCGGCCGACTGCCGCTTCGACGCCGTCTCGCTCGGCGAGGTCATGCTGCGCCTCGACCCGGGCGAGGGCCGCATCCGCACCGCCCGCAGCTTCCGCGCCTGGGAGGGCGGCGGCGAGTACAACGTCTCGCGCGGTCTGCGGCGCGCGTTCGGTCTGCGCGGCGCGATCGTCACCGCGCTCGCCGACAACGAGGTCGGTCGCCTCGTGGAGGACCTCATCCTCACCGGCGGCCTCGACACCGAGTTCGTGCAGTGGGTGCCCTACGACGGCATCGGGCGCACCGTGCGCAACGGCCTGAACTTCACCGAGCGCGGCTTCGGCGTGCGCGGCGCCGTCGGCGTCTCCGACCGCGGCATCACCGCGGCCTCGCAGCTGCGGGCCGACGACGTGGACTGGGACCGCCTGTTCGGCGAGTACGGCGTGCGCTGGCTGCACACCGGCGGCATCTTCGCCGCACTGTCGGAGGTCTCCGCCGAGACCGTCATCACCGCCGTCCAGAAGGCGAAGGAGCACGGCACGATCGTCTCCTACGACCTCAACTACCGCCCCTCGCTGTGGAAGTCGATCGGTGGCCAGGCGAAGGCGCAGGAGGTCAACCGCGCGATCGCCCCGTACATCGACGTGATGATCGGTAACGAGGAGGACTTCACCGCCTCGCTCGGGTTCGAGGTCGAGGGCGCGGACGCCGACCTCTCCCACCTCGAGACGGACTCGTTCAAGTCCATGATCACGACGGCGGCCGACGCGTTCCCGAACTTCAAGGTCATCGGCACCACGATGCGCACGGTGCGCTCCGCCACGATCAACGACTGGGGCGCGCTCGCCTGGTCGCGCGAGACCGGCGTCGTCGAGGCGACGCACCGGCCCGGCCTGGAGATCCTCGACCGCGTCGGCGGCGGCGACTCCTTCGCCTCCGGTCTCATCTACGGGCTCCTGGACGGTCAGGACCTGGCCACGGCGGTCGAGTACGGCGCCGCCCACGGCGCCCTGGCGATGACGACGCCGGGCGACACCACGATGGTCACGAAGGCCGAGGTGCTCAAGCTGGCCGGCGGCGGGAACGCGCGCGTCGACCGCTGAGACCCGCTGCAGCCGAGGGGGCGGGGGTCGCGACGACGCAGCCCTCGCCTCCCGTGCGTCCCCGCGCGATGCTGGAGGCATGAGTCACGCAACCGCAGCAGACAGGGTCCGGCAGATCGCGCTCGTCGTCGGGGGTGCCGGTGCGATCGTCGCGGCCGGATGGGGCTCCGGCGCCTTCGGCGGCACCGAGATCCAGAACGCCTCGAGCGGCGCGCTGGCCGCGACGGCGACGCCCCTGGCCCCGGGCACGGGCGCGTTCTCGGTCTGGAGCGTCATCTATCTCGCCCTGATCGCGACGGCGGTGCTGCACGCGCTGCCGTCGCGAGCGGCGTCGCCGCACCACCGGGCACTGGGCTGGTGGGTTCTGGCCAGCATGGTGCTCAACGCCGCGTGGATCTGCGCCGCCCAGGTGGGACTGCTCGGCCTGACGGTGCCGATCATCGCCGCGCTCGTGGCCGTGCTCGCCGTGTGCCTGGTGCGGCTGCGCAGGCTCCCGACGGCGCCGCGCCTCGACGCCGTCGTCCTCGGCGGGACGGTGGGCATCTACCTCGGGTGGGTGTGCGTCGCGACGGTCGCGAACGTCACGGCCGTCCTCAGCTTCTCCGACCTGGACCTCGGCTTCCTGCCGGAGGCGGTGTGGGTCGGCGTCGTGCTCGCCGTCGCGGCGCTCGTCTGCGGCGGGGTGGCGCTGCGCGCCGGACGGCGGACGGTGGGTGTGGGCGCCGCCCTCACGGCGACGTGGGGGCTGGCGTGGATCGCCGTCGGGCGCCTCACCGACGGGCCGGACAACCCGACGGCCGTCGTCGGCGCGCTCGCCGCGGCCGCGGTGGTGGCGGTCGCGGGCGTCGTGGCGCTCGTGCGCGGTGACACCGGTCCGACGGCGGCGCGCACCGCCTGAACCGGCCGCCCCACCCGAACGATGGAGCGGCCGTGGACTGCGTTGCTCGGGCGAGCCGTCAGTCCTGCGAGGGCGGGGTCGGCGGGGTGGTCGGCGGCACGTCCGACGGCGTCACCGGGGTGACGGGCGTGCTCGGCGCCGGCGGCTCGGCCGCTTCCGGGGTCCCCGGCACGGCGTCAGCACCACCGTCACCGGCGCCGTCGAAACGCTCGCGCACGTCAGCCACCGCCTCGCCCGCGCGCTCCTTCGCCACGTCGAACAGCTCGCCGGCCCGCTCGCGCGCGTTCTCGAGCGCCGGCCCCGCCTTCTCCCGCGCCTGCTCCAGCGCCGGACCGGCCTTCTCCTTCGCGTCGGCGAACGCTGCCCCGGCCTTCTCGCGCGCCTGCTCCAGCGCGGGTCCCGCCTTCTCACGCACGTCGTCCGCGACCTGCTCGGCCCTGTCCTTCAGCCTGTCGAAGAAGCCCTGCTCGCTCACGGTCTCGCCCTCTCTCACGGATGGTCGCGGCCGGGGCCGCGCGGTCTGGTGCGGGTGGTGCCGTGGCCACTATGGCCAGGCCCGCAGCGCTGGCGCAAGGATCACGCCGCCGCGACCCCGCCCCGCGCCGGGCGGGTGGCGCTCCCCGGTAAACTCCCCGGGTGCCGCAGGATGCCCCGTCCGACCCGACGCTGTTCGACCTCCCGGACGAGGCCCGCGTCCCGCTGCGACGGGTGGTCGTCCTGGCGGGCGCCTCCGGCAGCGGCAAGAGCTCGATCGCGCACCGCCTCGGCGTCCCCGTCATCCGGCTCGACGACTTCTACCGCGACCACGACCACCCGGGTCTGCCGCGGCGGCACGGGATCGTCGACTGGGACTCCCCCGCGACCTGGGACGCGCCGGCCGCCGTCGCCGCTCTCGTCGAGGCGTGCCGGGGCGACCGCCTCGAGCTGCCGGTCTACGACATCCCCACCTCGCGCCGGACCGGGAGCGAGACGATCGACATCTCGGGGGCCCCCGCCGTCGTCGCCGAGGGCATCTTCGCGGCGGAGATCGCCGGTGCGCTGCGGGCCGAGGGCGTCCTGGCCGGGGCGTTCTACCTCCAGCAGTCCCGGATCACGACGGCGGTGCGGCGGTTCGCGCGCGACGTCGGCGAGGCGCGCAAGCCCCTCCCTGCGCTGGTGCGGCGCGGCGTCGCGCTCACGCTGGCCGAGCCGGCGATGGTGCGCGGCTGGCGCGCGGGCGGGCTGGAGGCGCTCCCCCAGCCGGCCGCGGCGCGGCGGCTGCGCGAGCTGGTCGAGGCCGAGCGCGGCTGAGCACCGAGCGCAGCTGAGCACCGAGAGCAGAGGCCTCAGCCGGCCGCGACCTCGCGCTGCTTGCGGCGGCGCCGCAGCCGCGACACCACGAACCACACGACCAGCAGCGCGATCACCACGAGGACGGCGTTCGACAGGATGCCGCTCCACTCCTCGAGGATCGGCTTGATCGCCGGTCCGAACGCCACGCCGAGCCCGACCCAGATGCCGTTCCAGACCGCGGAGCCGAGGGTCGTGTAGAGCGAGAACGTCCAGAACGGCATCCGCTCGATGCCGGCCGGGATCGAGATGAACGAGCGCACGAGCGGCACGCAGCGACCCACGAGGACCGCCGTCGTGCCCCAGCGCTGGAACACCTTCTCGGCGCGGTCGAAGTCGTCGGTGTCCATCAACGGGATGGCGCCCACGATGCGTCGCGTGCGGTCGCGTCCGAGCGCGCGCCCGATGAGCCACCACAGCCACGCACCGACCAGCGCGCCGAGCGTCGCCGCGACCCACGCCCACCAGCCGTTCATGCGTCCCTCGTAGGCGAGGAACCCCGCCACGGGCAGGACGGCCTCGGACGGGATCGGCGGGATGAACGTCTCGAGCAGCACGGCGATGCCGACGCCGACCTCCCCGAGGGACTCCATCAGGCCGAGGACCCAGCCGATGAAGCCGTCGTACCCCTCGGCGGGGTGCGTCTCGGTCGCGGCGAGGATCGGGGGTACGGGCATCGTGACGGGTTCTCCTGGTGCGCTCGGGACGGTGCGCACACCGTACGTCAGCCGGATGGGGGCCCGTCGCCCGCCGCGCGGTCGAGGTGCAGCGGCACGGCGCGGGCGTACTGCTCACGCACGTGCGGGGCGGCGGGCGCGCTCGCGACCTCGACGGCGCCCGTCTCCCACGCGGGGAGCGCCGTGTCACCGTCACCGCCGTCACGCTGGGCAGCCAGCACCCACGCGGCCTGCCGCGCCGCGCCGTCGGCCACGTACTCCCCCGCCGCGGGCAGCAGGACGTCGCTGCCCAGCACGCTCGGCGCGACCTGGCGCAGCGCGGGCGACTTCGCCGCGCCGCCCAGGAGGCGGATCGAGGCGACGTCGAGCCCGAGGTCGCGCACGGCGTCGATCCCGACGGCGAGCGCGCTGACGATCGCCTCGAACGCGGCGCGCGCCACGTTCTCCCGCGTCCAGTTCTCGAGGGTGAGCCCGTGCAGCGCACCGGTGGCGTCGGGCAGGTTCGGCGTGCGCTCGCCCTGCAGGTAGGGGGCGAGCACCACGCCCTGGGCACCGGCCGGGGCCGCGAGCGCCAGCGCGGCGAGCTCGTCGACGTCGACGCCGAGCACGCGGCGCGCGGCGTCGAGCACCTGCGCGCAGTTGACTGTCACGACCAGGGGCAGGAAGTTGCCGGTCGCGTCGGAGAACCCGGCGACCGTGCCGCTCGGGTCGGCCACCGGCTGCGCGACGACGGCGCTGACGACCCCCGAGGTGCCCAGCGAGATCGCGACGTCACCCGGGCCGAGCCCGAGGGCGAGCGCCGCGGCGGCGTTGTCACCCGCGCCGGGACCGAGGAGCGCACCGCCCTCGACGGCGGCACCGGCCCGCAGCGCCGTCGCCACCCCCACGGCCTCGCGCGGTCCCGCGACGCGCGGCAGCACGACGTCGTCGCGCCCGAACGCGTGCGCCAGCAGGTCGCGCCGGTAGCCGCCCGTGGCACCCGAGTAGTAGCCGGTGCCCGAGGCGTCGGAGGCGTCGGTGACGAGGTCCGCCAGCGACGTCGATCCGGTCAGGCGCCAGGTGAGGTAGTCGTGCGGGAGGCAGACGGCCGCCACCCGCGCGGCGTTCTCGGGCTCGTGCTGGGCGAGCCAGCGCAGCTTGGTCGCCGTGATCGAGGCGACCGGCACCGTGCCGGTCCCCTCCGCCCACGCCTGGGCGCCGAGCTCGGCCACGAGGTCCGCCGAGGCACCGCCGGAACGGCTGTCGTTCCACAGCAGCGCGGGGCGGACGACCTCGCCCGCCTCGTCGAGCGCGACCATGCCGTGCTGCTGGCCGCCGACGCTGATCGCCGAGACGTCCTCGAGCCCGCCCGCCGCCCGCGCGGCGACCTCGAGCGCGTCCCACCACGCCCGGGGGTCGACCTCGGTGCCGCTCGGGTGCGGCGCCGAGCCGTGGCGCACGAGCGCGCCCGTCTCGGCGTCGCGCACGACGACCTTGCAGGACTGGGTGGAGGAGTCGATCCCGGCGACCAGCGTCATGGCGTGCCCCTCAGCCGATGAGGTGGTCGAGCGCGAGCTGGTTCAGCGCGACGTAGTTCGTCTCGCGGGCGCCCGACGCGTCGGCGTCGAAGTCCTCGAACGCGCTGCGGTCGGCGAGGAGGTCCGCGAGGGTCTCGCCCTCGGCGAGCGTCGGCTTCGCGGCCTCGAACAGCCCGGCGGCCTCGAACGCGGCCTGCACGCGCGGGTCGGCGCGGTAGGCCCTCGCCTTCTCGGCAAGCAGCAGGTAGGTGTCGATGTTCGCCTTCGCGGAGGCCCACACGCCGTCGAAGTTCTCGGTGCGCGAGGGCTTGTAGTCGAAGTGGCGCGGGCCGTCGTACGTCGGGCCGCCGTTGGGGAAGCCGTTCTCGATGAGGTCGACCGTGAAGAACGCCGAGAGCAGGTCGCCGTGGCCGAACACCAGGTCCTGGTCGTACTTGATCGAGCGCTGACCGTTGAGGTCGATGTGGAAGAGCTTGCCCGACCACAGCGCCTGGGCGATGCCGTGCGTGTAGTTGAGGCCGGCCATCTGCTCGTGGCCGGTCTCCGGGTTCAGACCGACGATGTCGCCGTGCTCGAGCTCGGCGATGAAGCCGAGCGCGTGGCCGACGGTCGGGAGGAAGATGTCGCCGCGGGGCTCGTTGGGCTTGGGCTCGAGCGCGATGCGCAGGTCGTAGCCCTTCTCCTTGATGTAGCCGGCGACGGTGTCGATGCCCTCGCGGTAGCGGTCGAGCGAGGCGTTGACGTCCTTGGAGCCGTCGTACTCGGCGCCCTCGCGGCCGCCCCACATCACGAAGGTCGAGGCGCCGAGCTCGGCGGCGAGGTCGACGTTGCGGATGACCTTGCGCAGGCCGAAGCGGCGCACCGCGCGGTCGTTGGCGGTGAAGCCGCCGTCCTTGAAGACGGGGTGGCTGAAGGTGTTGGTCGTGACCATCTCGATGGTCAGGCCCGCGGCGTCGGCCGCCTTCTTGAAGTCGCCCAGGATGCGCTCGCGCTCGGCGTCGCTCGCACCGAACGGCACGACGTCGTCGTCGTGGAACGTCACGCCCCACGCTCCCGCCTCCGCCAGCGGGGCGAGGTAGGCGCCCGGGTCGAGGTCGGCGCGCGTCGCGTCGCCGAACTGGTCCTTGCCCGCCCAGGCCACGGTCCACAGGCCGAAGCTGAATTTTTCCTCAGGGGTTGCTGCGCGCACCATCACTGCCTCTTCGCTCGTCGTCGAGATTGGTTTACTCGCTGAACTTAGGCGCGCGGGTGCGCTACCGTCAAGGCGTGATCGTCGACGGCGAGCCCCGACCCCCGCGCCGGGTCGCCCCGGGTGCCGCGCGCCGGGAGGGCGCCGCGCGCCAGGCGGGGCTGCGCAGCCAGAACCTCGCGCTGGTGGTCGCGCAGGTCGCGGCCGCCGGGACGATCTCGCGCGCCGACGTCGCCGCCGCCACGGGCCTGACGCGCGCCACCGTCTCGAGCCTGGTGGAACCCCTGATCGCGGCGCGCCTGCTGGAGTGGGCGCCTGCGCCGTCGTCCTCCGGGAGCGTCGGCCGCCCCGCCTCACCCGTGCGCCTCGCCTCGGCCACGCGCGTCGGCCTGGGCCTCGAGATCGGCGCGAACCACCTGTGCGCCAGCGTCGTCGACCTGCGCGGTGAGCGCCTCGCCTTCCGCGAGGTGCGCGGCGATCTCGCGGCCGGTGCGCCGACGGCGTCCCTGGCCTCCGCCGTCGAGCTCGCCCGCGTGACGCTCGCGGCCGCGCGCGCCGCCCACCCCGGCCTGGCCCTCCTCGGCGTGACGCTCGCCGTCCCCGGCATCGTGCGCCGCGGCGTCGTGCTGGACGCGCCGCGCCTGGGGTGGCTCGACGTCGACGCCGCGGCGGTGCTGCGCGAGGTGGACCCGGACGTGGCGGTGACCATCGGCAACGAGGCGTCGCTGGCGGCGCTCGCGGAGTCGCACGCGCGCCCCGCGAGCACCTTCCTGTACATCTCCGGCGGGGTCGGCGTGGGCGGCGCGCACGTGGTCGACGGCGTGGTCCAGGGCGGGGTGCACGGGTTCGCGAGCGAGCTCGGGCACGTCGTGGTCGACCCCGACGGTCCCGACTGCCGGTGCGGCGCGACGGGGTGCCTCGAGCAGTACGCGGGCGCGCAGGCGGTGGCGCGGCTCGCGCCGCACGAGGTGGGCCGCGCGCTCGGGATCGCGCTGGCGAGCGCGATCAACGTGCTCGACGTCGCCGCCGTGGTGGTCGGCGGGGGTCTCGGCGAGGCGCTGCCCGGCCTGCGGCCGGCGCTGGTGGCCGAGCTGGAGACCCGGGTGCTCGCGCACCCGTGGGCACCCGTCGACGTCAGCGCGGCCGCGGTGCGCGACTATCCCGGGCTGCACGGCGCGGCGCTCGCGCCGGTGCTCGCGGCGCTGGCCGATCCCGAACCGCTGCTGGCCGCGGGCGCCCGCTAGCGTCGGAGGATGAGCGAGCCGACCCCGCTGGTGCACCCGTCCGAGGCCTTCCCGACCCACGTCTTCGACGCGCTCGGGCTGCCGCCGCGCGTGCTGGACGAGCGGATCGGCGGGTCCGTCATGGTGCTCGCGAAGGACCTGCCCTCGGGGACGCGACTGCTCCTGACCGCCGGTGTGGCGCGGCTGCCGGTCGACTCGGGGCTCCCGGTCGAGCTGGCGGTCGAGGTCGTGCCCGGGCAGGAGGGTGCGGCGCTCGTGGCGCTGCGGATCGTGTGCGACGACGTCGCCGGCCGCCGTCGTACTCCCCGGTCGGGGCGCCGTGGCGCAACGACCAGCCGTTCCTGGCCGGCACCGCCATCAGCGCGATCGTCGCGACGCCGTCGCGCTGGGGCGCAGAGCTCGACGACGTGCGCGAGGCAGACGGCACCGTCGTCGGGCACGTCCGCACGCTGCGGCTGCTGACGGACGCCGAGGCGGCGGTCGTGGCCGAGCGCGGCTGGGACGCGCTGGTCGGGGACTCGGGGTCGGAGGAGGCGCTGGTCGACGTGACGCGTGGCGGGGCCGATGGCGGGGCTGGCGGGGCCGGTGCTGCGCCGTCGGGCTCCGACCCGGCCGAGCGCCGCTCGGGTCCGCCGCGCGACCGCTCCGTGGTGATCCGCACGAAGATGCATGCCGAGCACCCGCCGCGCTGGGTGACCCTGGACGACGGGGTGTTCCAGTCGGTGACGGGCTACGAGTCGCCGGAGTACATGCAGGACAACGGCAACCACGAGTTCGTGGCCGTCGAGACGTTCCTGCGGTCGGCGCCGTGGACGGCCGAGTTCGTGCAGGCCGCGCAGGAGGGGCAGACGGCGCTGTTCACCGACGCGAGCGGCGCCTACCGGCTCGAGGACTGAGGCGCGGCGAGCAGCACCCGACCCCGAGAGTCTCTCGTGGGGAAGTTCCGCAGGCCTGAGCCTGCGGACCTTCCCCACGAGGGGGCTGGGGGCGGCTCGGGCTCGTCGCGGCGGAGGACCCGTTCACACCTCGTAGCCGTCGCGGGTGATCTCGCCGGCCGGGAAGGGTGCGTGGCCCAGCGGCAGGTGGAGCGACGGCCCCGTCCAGACCTGGAGGCTCTCGTCGCGCTCGATGGTGCGCGTGAGCTGGGTCGGGGTCCGGAGCCAGCCGCCGCGCGCGTAGAACGCCTCGCGGTCCGGGCCCGTCGTGAGGAAGCCGTGCGGGACGCCGAGACCGCCCAGGACCTGCGCGGCCTCGGCCAGGAGCTGCGCCCCGATCCCCCGGCCCTGGCGGTCGGGGTCGACGGCGACCAGCCCCGTGTCGGCCACCAGCACGTCAGTCTCGCCCACGCGCACGAAGCGGCGCAGGACGGCGAGGTGGGCGACGGGGGTGGCGGTGTCGTCGGGCTCGTCGGAGCCGGCGTCGGTACCGATCAGCCGGAGCTCGGGGCGCTCGGAGCACCAGCTGCGGCCGCACATGTCGGTGTCGGGGAACGCGCGGGCGAGGAGGGCCGCGAGGCCGGTGTGCTCCTCAGTGCTGAGGTCGGTCTCGCGGACGGCGTGCCAGGCGATCATCGTCCGACCCTACGGGCGGGTCGGTGTCCCGTCGTGAGGTGCGGGTGTCCCGTCGTGAGGTGCGGCCTCGGTGGCGACGGCGCGTCCGTGCCGACACGCCGCGCTTCCGACGAGACAGCCCGTTCCGCACCTCACGGCGGAACGGCGACACCTCACGACGGGACGGGCTCAGCCGGGCGGGTCGACCGCGCAGACGCCGTCGACGCAGACACCCGCCTCGAGCGAGTCCTCGACGGGGGTGACGAACGTGAGCGGCCGCGGCGCAGCAGCGGCGTCCGACGGCTCCACCGCGGCGTCGACGTCCTGTCGGGGCGACACCGTCACGCCGTCGCCCCGGGAACCGCGGCGGGCTGCTCGCGCATCGCTCGGGCCTGGGCGAGCGCAGCGACGAACGTCTCGGGGCTCTGCGCTCCGGAGACCCCGAGCGCGCCGTCGATCACGAAGAACGGCACCCCGCGGATGCCGTAGGCGGCGGCCTGGGCGACGTCGGCCTTCACGGCGGGGAGGTGGCGGTGGTCGGTGAGGGCTGCGCGGATCTCGTCTGGATCGAGACCGACGTCGGCGCCCAGCTCGATCAGCTCCTCCACGCGGCCGACGTGCCTCCCCTGCTCGAAGTAGGCGGCCAGAAGCCGCTCCTTCAGCTCGAGCTGGAGGCCGTGCTCGCGCGCGAGGTGCAGCAGCTCGTGCGCCAGCACCGTGTTGGTCTGGTGCACGTGGTCGTAGTCGAACGCGAGCCCCTCGTCGGCCGCGAGGCCGGTCACGTGAGCCATCATCTCGGCCGCCTGCGCCGGTGAGACGCCACGGCGCTCACTCAGGTAGTCCGCCGGGGTGCCCTCGTAGTCGACCGGGGTGTCGGGGGCCAGCTCGAACGAGCGGTAGGTGATCGTCACGTCCTCGCCGGAGGTGGCGAGCGCACGCTCGAACCGGCGCTTGCCGATGTAGCACCACGGGCACTGCACGTCGGACCAGATCTCGACGGTCAGAGGATCGTGCGGCTCGCGGGACTCGCGCGGGGGCGTGGATGGCGTGGTCACGTCCTCGTCAACGGACGGGACGACACCGACTATTCCTCGCCCGGTCGGCCGGTGGTCCACGATGGAGCGGTGACCTCCCCGCCCCCGACGCCTGGAGCCTGCGCCGCCTGTGGCCCGGCGTCTACCTCCCCGCCATCGTGGTCGAGGCGGGGATCGGCGCGATCATCCCGTTCGTGCCCGCGGTGGTGACGGCGCAGGGCGGCAGCCTCGCCGTCGCCGGCGTCCTGGCCGCCATGCTGCCGATCGGGCACATCGTCGCCGACATCCCCGCCGGTGCGCTCGCCGGTCGCATCGGCGACCGCCGCGCGATGCAGCTCGCGTGCCTGCTCGTGGCCGTCGCGACGGCGGGGGCCGCCCTGGCGCCGTCGATCGCCGTGCTCGCCGTGTGCCTGTTCCTCGTGGGGTGCGCCGACGCCGTCTTCGGTCTCGCGCGCCACTCCTACCTCACCGCGGTGGTGCCGCCGCTGCGGCGGGCCCGCGCCCTGTCCACGCTCGGCGGTGTCCATCGGATCGGCCTGTTCATCGGGCCGTTCGCCGGCGCACTCGTGGTGGCGGGCGGGTCACCGGCGCGGGCGTTCGCGCTCGCCGTCGGGACCTCGCTGCTGGCGTGGCTGATCGTGACGCTCTCGCGCGAGCTGCCCGGGGCCGACGACGTGCGCGCCACCGAGGGACACGGCGGCGTCGTCGCGGTGCTGCGCGAGCACCGCGCCGTCCTCGCACGCCTCGGCATCGCGACCGGCGCCATCGGCCTCATCCGCGGCGCGCGTCAGGTGGTCCTGCCGCTGTGGGGCGCGCACCTCGGCCTCGACCCGACGACGACCGCGCTCGTCTTCGGTGTCTCCGGCGCCGTCGACATGCTGCTCTTCTACCCCGCCGGGAAGGTGATGGACGCGCGCGGGCGGTTGTGGATCGCGATCCCGTCGATGCTCACGATGGGTCTCGCGCTTGCGCTCGTCCCGTTCACGACGACGGCGACCACCCTCGGGCTGGTCGCCCTCCTGCTGGGGCTGGGCAACGGGATGGGATCGGGCGTCGTGATGACGCTGGGCGCCGACGTCGCCCCGCCCGCCTCCCGCGCCCCGTTCCTCGGCGCGTGGCGACTGCTGCAGGACCTCGGCAGCGCCGGCGGCCCGCTCGTGCTCTCGGCCGGTGCGGCGCTCGGGTCCCTGGCGGGCGGCGTCGGCGCGGTCGCCGTGCTGTCGCTCGGCGCGGCCGGCGCGCTGTGGCGCTTCGTGCCGCGCTACTCGGTGCACGCGAACCGGACCACCCGGGCCCGGGCCGGGATCGGGGTGAGGCCCGACGGCGATCGGTGACCGCCGCCGTCGGGCGGACGGTGCTCAGTCCCCGCGGTAGGCGACGCCGACGGCGTGGGCCCACTCCGCGACGTCCTCCGGGAGGGTCGGCTGGGCGAGTCCCGGGGCCAGCAGCTCGACGACGTCGGGCGCCGGGACCCGCTCCCCGCTGCCGCGCGTGAGGAACCGACCGGCCACCAGGCCGCGCGCGACGACCTGGCCGCCCCGGACGAACTCCTGGGTGAGGTACGTGATGCGCTCGTCCCACCCGACCATCCGGGTGTGGATCTCGAACCGCTGGCCGAGCGTGAGCGAACGGCGGTAGCGCATGGTGGAGGCCGAGACGACCGGGTACCAGCGCCGGCGGGCGAGCTTGGCGACGCCGTCGATGTCGGCGATGTAGTTGCTGCGCGCGACGTCCATCATCTGCAGGTACGTGCCGTTGTTGACGTGCATGTAGAAGTCGAGGTCGCCCGGGCGCACCCGCATGCGCGTGACCGAGACGGCGAGCGGATCAGCGTCCGGGACCGCCGCGCGCGGGCGGGTGGAGGCGAGCAGGAGGTGGAGCTGGCGTGCCACGGCGGGGGTCAGCCCAGGGCGAAGGGGAGCACGACGGCGAACACGATCAGCGCGAGCGCGACGCCGAGAATGCCCCAGACGAAGCCCATGCCCTTGTGCTTCTGCTTCGTGTGGCCGATGGCGCCGGTCGTGAACTGGTGCGCCGGTGCCGCGTAGAAGACGGGGACGGTCTGGCCGGGCTGGGCGGTGAAGCTCAGCGACGCCTGGCCGTACTTGCGCATCCACTGGCACTCGACGTCGACGCGGACGGGGCCGGCGGGGACCGGCACGTCGCGCTGGCCGTACTTCGGCGTCAGCACGTGACCGTTGACCCAGATGGTCGGGGGCACGAAGCTCCGCATCATGACCGAGCCCTGGACGGTGAGGTCGATGGTGGCCTGCGGGCCCTGCTGCGACGGGCCCGGGACCGGAGCACCGTAGCCGGGCGGGACCGGGCTGCCGCCGCCGTGCGCGGCAGGGGCGCCGTAGCCGGCCGGCGGAGGGGTGCCGTGCTGCTGCGGCTGCTGGGGCTGCTGGGGCGAGTGCTGCTGGGGCTGCTGGCCGTATCCGGGCGAAGGAGTGCTCACGCCTCGACACTGTAGTGAAGCCGCACCCCCGCGCGGGGATCGGCACCCGAACGCGCCTCCCACGACCCCTCGCTGCCGCTCCGCCGACCCGCCGACTGTTCCGCCACGCACGGTTGGGCCGCTGTATCCGCGCCAAGCGCAACACTCGACCCGTAGCCGCCCGGCGGAGGCGGCGACCCGACTTGCCCGGCCGCCAGCCGCCGGCCGCCAGGCCGTGAGGTCACGAAGTCGCGAGGTCGACTGTTGCGCCACGCACGGTTAAGCCGCCGTATCCGTGTTGAGCGCAACACTCGATGGCTTATCGGTGCCGAGCGCAACACTCGTTCCGACCGACGCGGCAGTGCAGCGGACCCGGCCACCCGACGTTCCCCAGCGACACGCGCACGCGCACGCGACACCGACTGCTTCAACAGCCGCGGTTAAGCCCCGCTATCCGCGCTCAACGCAGCACTCGACGTCCTATCCGCGCTCAACGCAGCACTCGATTCGTCGACGCGGGCCACTCGGCACTCGGCACCCGGCACTCGGCACCCCACAAGTCGCTCCCGACCCACTCACGGGGGCGGAGACGCGGCGAGGGCCGCCGCACCCTGCGGTGCGACGGCCCTCGTCAGCGTTCCGGTCCCCGACGGCGCAGCCGCCGGGGCCCGACCTCAGCTCTCCTGCGACGGCGCGTCCTCGACGGCGGTCACGGGGGCGTCGGTCGCGGCACCGACCGTGACGACCTCGGCCTCGAGCCGCGGGTCGTCCTTGTCCACACCGGTGAACAGGAACTCGCCGAGGAGACCCTCGCCGCGCGCGTCGACGATGATCTTCTGACCCGCGCGGAGCTCGCCGAACAGGATCTTCTCGCTGAGCGTGTCCTCGATCTCGCGCTGGATCGCGCGGCGCAGCGGCCGAGCCCCGAGCACGGGGTCGTAGCCGCGGTCGGCCAGCAGGACCTTGGCGGCCTCGGTCAGCTCGATCGTCATGTCCTTGTCCTCGAGGCGCTTGTCGAGACGCGCGATGAGGAGGTCGACGATCTGGAAGATCTCGTCGCGGCTCAGCTGCGGGAACACCACGACGTCGTCGACACGGTTGAGGAACTCGGGCCGGAAGTGCTGCTTGAGCTCCTCGTTGACCTTCGTCTTCATCCGCTCGTAGGACGTCGAGAGGTCACCGCCGGCCTGGAAGCCGGTCTGCAGACCCTTGCTGATGTCCCGCGCACCGAGGTTGGTGGTCATGATGATCACGGTGTTCTTGAAGTCGACCACGCGACCCTGGGAGTCGGTCAGACGCCCGTCCTCGAGGATCTGCAGCAGCGAGTTGAAGATGTCGGCGTGCGCCTTCTCCACCTCGTCGAACAGCACCACGGAGAACGGACGGCGCCGCACCTTCTCGGTCAGCTGGCCGCCCTCCTCGTACCCGACGTAGCCGGGGGCGAGCCGAACAGCCGCGAGACCGTGTGCTTCTCGGAGAACTCGCTCATGTCGAGCTGGATGAGGGAGTCCTCGTCACCGAACAGGAACTCCGCGAGCGCCTTGGCGAGCTCCGTCTTCCCGACGCCGGTGGGCCCGGCGAAGATGAACGAACCACCGGGACGCTTCGGGTCCTTCAGGCCGGCGCGCGTGCGGCGGATCGCCTGCGAGAGCGCCGTGACGGCGGCCTTCTGGCCGACGATGCGCTGGTGCAGCACGTCCTCCATGCGCAGCAGCCGCGAGGACTCCTCCTCGGTCAGCTTGAAGACCGGGATACCGGTCGAGGCGGCCAGCACCTCGGCGATGAGCTCCTCGTCGACGGTCGCCACGACGTCGAGGTCACCCGACTTCCACGCCTTCTCGCGCTCGAGACGGCGCGCGGCGAGGTTCTTCTCGTCGTCGCGCAGGCGCGCGGCGCGCTCGAAGTCCTGGTCGTCGATCGCCGACTCCTTGGCACGCTTCGCCTCGGCGATCTGGTCGTCGAGCTCGCGCAGCTCGGGCGGCGCCGTCATGCGACGGATCCGCAGCCGGGCTCCGGCCTCGTCGATCAGGTCGATCGCCTTGTCCGGCAGGAAGCGGTCGTTGATGTAGCGGTCGGCCAGGGTGGCCGCGGCCACCAGCGCCGGGTCGGTGATCGTGACGCGGTGGTGCGCCTCGTACCGGTCCCGCACACCCTTGAGGATCTCGATGGCGTGCGGCAGCGTCGGCTCGTTGACCGTGATCGGCTGGAAGCGGCGCTCGAGCGCCGGGTCCTTCTCGATGTGCTTGCGGTACTCGTCGAGCGTCGTCGCGCCGATCGTCTGGAGCTCGCCGCGCGCCAGCATCGGCTTGAGGATGCTGGCCGCGTCGATCGCGCCCTCGGCGGCACCCGCACCCACGAGGGTGTGCACCTCGTCGATGAACAGGATGATGTCGCCGCGCGTGCGGATCTCCTTGAGGACCTTCTTCAGGCGCTCCTCGAAGTCGCCGCGGTAGCGCGAACCCGCCACGAGCGCACCGAGGTCGAGCGTGTAGAGCTGCTTGTCCTTCAGCGTCTCGGGCACGGTGCCGCGCACGATGTCCTGCGCGAGGCCCTCGACCACGGCGGTCTTACCCACACCCGGCTCGCCGACGAGGATCGGGTTGTTCTTCGTGCGGCGCGAGAGCACCTGCATGACGCGCTCGGCCTCGGTCTCGCGACCGATGACCGGGTCGAGCTTGCCCTCGCGGGCCAGCTGCGTGAGGTTGCGCCCGAACTGGTCCAGCACGGCCGAGCCCGACGGCGTGCCCTCCTGCGGACCACCGGCGGCCACGGGCTCCTTGCCGGGCTGCCCCTGGAGGAGCTGCAGCACCTGCTGGCGCACGCGACCGAGGTCGGCGCCGAGGTTGCCGAGGACCTGGGCGGCGACGCCCTCGCCCTCGCGGATGAGCCCGAGCAGGATGTGCTCGGTGCCGATGTGGTTGTGCCCCAGCTGCAGCGCCTCGCGCAGCGACAGCTCGAGCACCTTCTTCGCTCGCGGCGTGAACGGGATGTGACCGGTCGGGGCCTGCTGACCCTCGCCGATGATGTCCACGACCTGCTGGCGCACGACGTCGAGGGAGATGCCGAGGGACTCGAGCGCCTTGGCGGCCACGCCCTCGCCCTCGTGGATCAGCCCGAGCAGGATGTGCTCCGTGCCGATGTAGTTGTGGTTGAGCATGCGTGCCTCGTCCTGCGCAAGGACGACGACGCGACGTGCTCGGTCGGTGAATCTCTCGAACATGGCGGCACCTTCTTTCCGGCTGCGTCGGTCGCGAAGCACGACCGTCGGGCGGCGTTCACCCAATCTAACGGGCGGGTCCGACAATCCATGCCGCTGTTCGCCCCAGGCGTGAAAGACGCTCACCCGTGGTTCGTCGCCAGGGCCCCACCGGATCGGTCGCCCACCGATGACTTCCGCTGCGCCGCGCGGTCCACCACGATGTCCCGCACCACCCGCTCCGGCCGCCCCGCCGGCACCACCGAGGAGTCCCCGATGTTCTTCCCCAACCTGCAGGTCGCCGACGTCGCCGCCACGCGCGAGTTCTGGTCCGCCCTCGGCTACGGCTTCAACCCGATGTACACCACCGAGGACGTCCTGTGCCTGGAGCTGATCCCCGGCCAGGTCGCCGTCATGCTGCACGCGCCCTCGTCGTTCGCCCGGTTCCTGCCCGGCACCTCCCCTCCGACCCGGGCACGACGACGCAGGTGCTGCTGTCCTTCGACCTCGAGGGTCGCGACGCCGTCGACGCCCTCCTCGAGCGGGTGCTGGCCGCGGGCGGCACCGAGGCCCGTCCGACCGAGGACATGGGCTTCATGTACGGCCGCAGCTTCCGCGACCTCGACGGTCACGTGTGGGAGCCGTTCTTCATGGACCAGGAGGCGGCCGCGGCCGCGTTCGCGCAGGCGGGCGACGGCGAGCAGACGCCCGCCTGACGTCCCGTGACGCCCGGGTGGACACCGCCGGCGATCAGCCGGCGGTGTCCACCAGGATCGTCGTCGGGCCGTCGTTCGTCAGCTCCACCCGCATGTCCGCGCCGAAGACGCCGGTCTCGACCGGGACGCCGAGGTCCCGCAGCGCGGTCGCGACGTCGTCGACCAGCGGTTGCGCGACGTCACCCGGCGCCGCGGCGTTCCAGGTGGGCCGGCGCCCCTTGCGCACGTCCGCGTACAGCGTGAACTGGCTGACCAGGAGCACCCCGGCGCCGGCGTCGAGCACCGAGCGCTCGCCCCGCAGGATCCGCAGGTGCGCGATCTTGCGCGCCACGTGCGCGACCTGGTCCGCGCCGTCGCCGTGCGTCACGCCGACGAGAGCGAGCAGACCCTCACCCTCGACCGAGCCGACGACGGCGCCGTCGACCAGCACGCGGGCACCGTCGACCCGCTGCAGGAGCGCCCGCACGAGGTGACCCGAGCGACCCGGTCTACCAGCGTCCGCTGGAACCCGAGGGTCCCGGGCGGCGCGGCGAGAACCGGATGACCTCGGGCTTGACGTCGGCGAGGTAGATCGCGCCAGGGAGCACGGCGATCAGACCGAACAGCAGCGGCAGCCCGAACCCGATGACGAACCCGAAGATCGAGACCGGCGGGATCGCGAGGTAGCCGAAGAAGACGCCGGCGGCGATGATCGCCACCCAGAACGGCTTGGTGCGCTTCTCCGCGTTGGTGAACCCCACGGCCGGGCGCCGCACCGCGTCGGCGAACGCCCACACGGACAGCAGGAAGCCCACGA
This sequence comes from Litorihabitans aurantiacus, assembly GCF_030161595.1. Lineage (NCBI taxonomy): Bacteria > Bacillati > Actinomycetota > Actinomycetes > Micrococcales > Beutenbergiaceae > Litorihabitans > Litorihabitans aurantiacus. The sequence goes on along the minus strand of NZ_BSUM01000001.1, from coordinate 264,058 downwards.
GGAAGAGCAGCGCGAAGACGTACGTCTGGATGGTGAAGGCCACGCCCCGAGCCTACGCGCCGCCGTGTGTCCGCGCGCCTGCCTACGCGCCCGTGCCCGGCGGCTGCCGCAGCGCCCGCGTCGCGGCGGCCTCGTCCTGCCCCGCCGCCCGCAGCAGGTCGAAGGTCGCCGACCGCAGCAGCGACAGCAGCGTGTGGCGCACCGGGTCGCGCTCCCCGGCCGTCCCCAGCCGCGCGGCGATCTCCGCCAGCTCGGCCGCGGCGCCGTCGCCGGTGCGCCCGGACCCGATCAGGCCGCCCAGCCGGCGCGCCACGATGCCCAGCTCCTCCACGAGGCCGGCCACCTCGCCGTCGCTCCACCCCTCCCGGACCGCGACGGCGCTGCGGCGCGCCAGCACGCGCGTGGTGCGGATCGCGCGGTCGGTGTACTCGCACGCGTCGGCGAGGTCGGCGACCGCCGCGACGTGCCGGTGCCACGCGGGCGAGAGCTTCGCCGTCGACCCCGACGCGCTCACCGAGGCCTCCCACGCGACGAGCTTCGCCTGCGTCGAGCGCGCGCGGTCGAGCGCGGTCTGCACCGCGACGCCGTCGCCCGTGTGCAGGCCGCGCCCGAGCCGCGCGAGCACCTCGGCGAGCTCCTCCAGCGTGCCGCGCGCGAGGGTGCGCGGCCGCCGTCGGGGGTCGCGCGGGATGAACAGCGAGAAGACCAGCGCGATCGCGCCGCCGATGAGCGCGTCGGTCCAGCGCCCCACGCCGCCCCCGGAGGAGGACATCAGGGGCAGCCCGAGCACCACGATCGCCTGCACCGCGGACTGCGTGGTGAGCACGGGCGAGGGGTCGAGCGCCTTCGCGATCATCGCGGCCACGAACACCACGACCGCCGTCTGGATCGGCCCCGAGCCGAACTGCAGCGCGATCGCCTCGCCCATCGCGACGCCGAGCGAGATGCCGATGGCGACCTCGCCCACGCGGCGCGGCTGCACGTCCGCCGTGAACCCCAGCGCCGAGAACGCGGCCACGGCCGCGAAGAACGGGTACGGGTGCCCGAGCAGGGCGCCGGCGCCGGCGTAGGCCACGCCCGAGGCGAGGCTCACCCAGGCGATCGGCCCCGCCGCGTCACGCGAGCGCAGCACGCCGGTCCGCGCCCCCTGCAGGCCCTGCTGCACCCGCCGCGCGACGCCCCCGGAACGCGCCGCTCGCGCGCGCTCATCCCTGCGGGCGGCGCAGCCCCGGCGTCACGGGCCCGCGGTCGGCGGGGCGCCCCTGACCGAACCCGTCGGTCCCGACGACGACCTCCTGCGACGCCGCGATGTCGCCGGCCGGTCCCTGGACCCGCAGCTCGACGTCCGCGGGCACCGAGCGCTTGAGGACGGCCAGCGCGACCGGCCCGAGCTCGTGGTGGCGCGCGACGCTCGTGACGCGTCCGACGACGCGATCACCGTGCGCGACGGCAGCACCCGCCTCGGGCAGCAGGTGGTCGGACCCGTCGAGGTGCAGCATGACCAGGCGGCGCGGCGGTCGCCCGAGGTTGAACGTCCGCGCGACACCCTCCTGCCCGCGGTAGCAGCCCTTGTCGAGGTGGACGGCGGTGCGCAGCCAGTCCAGCTCGTGCGGCAGCGACTTCTCGTCCACCTCGGCGGCGAGCCGCGGCCGCCAGCCGGCCACGCGCAGCGCCTCCCACGCGAGCGTGCCCGCCACGGGCGTGCCGTCGGCGAGGAGGCGACCCGCGACGTCGTCGAACGCCTCTCCCGCGACCAGCAGGAGGGCGGTGGGTGCGATCGCACCCGGGTGGTCGGTGACCAGCGCGTAGCGCGTGCCGCCCGGGACGACGCCGGGCCACGGGTCGCGCCAGGTGGCCAGCAAGGCGCCGTCGCCGACGGCGGCCGCAGCCTTCGCGACTGCAGCCTCCCCGGCGGCCTCCCCCGCCGTGACCACGCCGAGCACGGCGACGTGCGCGGGCGCCACGGCGACGTCGAGCATGAACCGCATGCGGTCGAGGTAGGTCGCCAGCGGCTCCGCGTGCGCGGCCTCGGTCACCAGCAGGGTGCGCACGCCGTCGTCCACGAGCGCGGCGGAGTGCTCGACGCGGCCGTGCACGTCGAGCAGCAGCAGCTCCGCGGACTGCCCCGGGGCGAGGTCGCGCACCCGCTGCGAGGACAGCGTGTCGAGCCACCCGAGACGGTCGGACCCGGTGACGGCGACGACGCCGAGATGGCTGAGGTCGACGACGGCGCGACCCGCGGCCAGCAGGCGCTGCTCGCGCATCGGGTCGCCGTAGTGCGCCGCGACCCCGGCGTCCGGACCGGAGGCGACGACGGCGCCCGCGACGTCCAGCATCAGGAACCGGCGGGCGTGTACCGCACCAGCCGCCCGGTGGCGTAGGACTGCAGCTCGTGCCCGAAGGCGGCGAGCTCGATGGAGAAGAACACCTCGCCTCGCACCCAGCCGTACATGCGCCGCTGGCCCACGACCTCGGACGCGGTGGCGGTCCGGGCGACGTGGTGGGAGACGAGGTCGACGCGCGGTCCCTGCGCGGAGCCGACGTGCACCGACACGTGCCCGCTGGCCTCGGCGATCAGGACCTCGAGCCCGCTCGGGGCAGGGGCGTCGGCGGGCGCTCCCTGCACGGGCAGCGCCTCCCCTCGGACGCGGGACGCCAGAAGCCGGACTCGCGCGACCACACGGCGCCTGGCACGAGCTCGGCCGGGTCGAAGCTCTGCTCACGGTCGGGCAGGGCGCTCTCGAGCAGCGAGATCGTGGAGCTGTAGGCGAGGTAGGGGCCGCCGTCGTGGGTGAGCTCGACGTCGACCACGATGCCGCGCTCGTCGATACCCGGGTAGGCCATGACCCCCGCGCCGCGCCAGCGACCGACCAGCCACGCGAGCGGGTAGAGGTCGGGGCTCAGGTCGTCGGGCAGCTCGAACGACATCAGCGGTTCTGCTTCAGCAGCCGGTAGACGACGTACCCGGCGAACCACGTGACGGTGACGGCCACGACGGCGATCAGCAGCGTGAAGACCAGGTGGAGGGTGCTCATGGAGCCGATCAGGGGCAGCGTGCTCATGCGACCCAGCCTACGGCGTCGCCCGTGCGCGCACGCGCCCGCGCGAGAGGCGCCGTCGCACCAGGAGGGGCGGCGTCACACCAGGTAGAAGCGCAGCAGCACGTAGACCGGGATGCCGACGACGGCGACGGGCAGCACCGCCGCGGCGAGGGCCGCGGCCGGCCGGCCGGCCGAGGGGTAGCGCCCGAGCAGCGCGTGGAGCGCGGCGCTCAGCAGACCCGCGCTGAGTCCCAGGAGCCCGGAGACGACGTACCCGACCTCGGGCAGGAAGTACCCGCCCCCGATCCCGACGCCGGTCGCGGCCGCGATCGTCAGGAGCGCGTGCGGCCAGGGCGGGAGGTGGATCGCGGCGCACGCCGAGCCCGCGGCCAGGGCGACGGCCGCCGTCAGGACGACCGTGAGCGACGTCGGGCTCTCGCCCACCGCGACCCAGCCGGCGGCGGAGACCACGACGGCGATGCCGGCGGCGGAGGCGGCGAGCGACTCGATGAGGCGGGGGCGGCCGTCGCGCCGGGCGAACTCGCGCACGAACGCGGCCACGACGCCGAGCGCGGCGACGAGGGTCAGGAGGCGGATGTCACCGGTGAGGGTGACGGCGGCGAAGCTCGCGGCAGCGACGAGGGCGAGCAGCACGCGGGTCCCCGTGAAGGCGGGGAGCGCCAGCAGCTGCGGCCAGCCCCACGCGAAGATCGCGACCAGCAGGGCCAGGACGGCGAGCGCGGCCTCCCAGGCGAGGAGGGCGGCGACGGCGAGGAGCGCCGTGGCGAGCGAGCTGACGACAGCCCGGGTCGATGCGCCGATGAGGGTCCGCACCCACCACTCCCTCGTCCGTCCGTCGATCGGCGGCGACGGGCTGCTCGTGCCCACCGCTCGTGCCCTGCGGGGCCCCACCCACGGTACTGCAATACAGTGGGGCCCGATCCTCCACCCGAGCGAAGGGACGCGCGTGGCCGAGCTGCTGCTGCTGACGTCGGAACCCGGGGGCTCCTCGCAGGTCCTGCCCGCGCTCGGACTCCTCAGCCACCGGGTCCGCGTGCTGCCCGTCGAACCGTCGGCGCTCCTGGACGCCCCGGACTCCGACCTCGTGATCCTCGACGGCCGCCGCGACCTCGCGACCGCTCGCACGACCTGCCGCCTCATCCGCTCGACCGGCCTGACGGTGCCGCTGCTGCTGGTGCTGACCGAGGGTGGCCTGACGGTCGTGAACGCCGACTGGGGCACGGACGACATCGTCCTCGACACCGCCGGACCCGCCGAGCTCTCGGCACGGCTGCGCCTGCTGGCCGACGGACAGCGCCAGCAGCGCGTCACCGACGAGGACGCCGAGATCTCCTCCGGCGAGCTCGCCATCGACCCCAGCGGCTACACCGTGCGGCTGCGCGGGCGCGCGCTCGACCTCACCTACAAGGAGTTCGAGCTGCTGAAGTACCTGGTGCAGCACCCCGGCCGCGTCTTCACCCGGGCGCAGCTGCTCCAGGAGGTCTGGGGCTACGACTACTACGGGGGCACGCGCACCGTCGACGTGCACGTGCGGCGGCTGCGGGCGAAGCTCGGGATCGAGCACGAGACCCTCATCGGCACGGTGCGCAACGTCGGGTACCGGTTCGAGCCGCCGCGCGACCGCCAGGGCGAGGCCGCGGCCGATCCCGACGACGCGGGGCCGACGGCCGGTCTCGGCGAGGCCGACGTCGTCACCCGGGCCCCGCGCTCGCGCGGCTGACCGCGCCCACCACCGGCGGCCTCGACCGCCCGCCCTCGTCCCACCGCTCGACCCGTCCCACCGAACCCGGAGCCCCCGTGCGCCTGCGCCTCAAGCCTCGTGACACCTCGCTGCTCGACCTCCTGGCCGCGCAGGGCGCCCTCCTCCCCGTCGCCGCGCGGGTGCTCGTCGAGCTGGTGGGCAGCGCCCCCGCGTCGCGACAAGAGCTCGCCGAACGTCTCGCCGAGATCGAGCAGCAGGCCGACGACGCCGCGCACGCCGTGCTGCGCCGGGTCGGCGACACCTTCGTGACACCGTTCGACCGCGACGACATCTACCGCCTCGTGCAGCGGCTGGACGACTGCGCGGACGCGCTGGAGGGCGCCGCGGCGCACGTCGTGCTCACCGGCGCCGGCGAGCTGCCGGCCGGTGTGGTCGCCCAGGCCGACGCCCTGCAGCGCTGCGCCGAGCTCACGGCCGACGCGACGGCGCGCCTGACCTCGATCGGAGGGCTGCGCGAGTTCTGGGTCCAGGTCAACAGCGTCGAGAACGAGGCCGGTCGCGTGCACCGCCAGCTCCTGGGCGACCTCTGGGCCGGGCGCTCCCCGCCGGTGGCGACGCCGTCGAGATCCTCCGCCTCAAGGAGGTCACCGACCGGCTCGAGCTCGCCGTCGACGCCTTCGAGGAGGCGGCCGCGGCGGTCGAGGTCATCGCCGTCAAGGAGGCCTGATCGGTGGAGATCGCGCTCGTCGTCGCCGTCGTCGCGCTCGCCCTCACGTTCGACTACACGAACGGCTTCCACGACGCCGCGAACGCCATCGCGACGTCGGTCTCCACGCGCGCGCTCACGCCGCGCGCGGCGCTGATCATGGCCGCGGTGATGAACTTCGTGGGCGCCCTGCTGGGAACCTCGGTGGCCGAGACCATCGCGACCAGCATCGTCACGCTCGACGTCACCGACCCCTCGCACGCCGCCACCGCGCTGGTGGTGGTGCTCGCCGCGCTGGTCGGGGCGATCGGGTGGAACCTCGTGACCTGGTGGTTCGGCATGCCGTCCTCGTCCTCGCACGCACTCATCGGCGGCCTGGTGGGCGCGGGCCTCGCGGGCTCGTTCGTGGTGCAGTGGGGGAGGTGGTCGAGAAGGTCGTGATCCCGATGGTCCTCTCGCCCCTCGTGGGGTTCGGGCTGGCGTTCGCGCTGATGATCGGGCTGCTGTGGGCCTTCCGGAACGCCCGGCCGGGCCCGACGACACGCCGCTTCCGGATGGCGCAGACGGTCTCGGCCGCCGCGATGGCGCTCGGCCACGGCCTGCAGGACGCCCAGAAGACGATGGGCGTGATCTTCCTGGCGCTGCTCACCGTCGGGTGGGCCCAGCCCGACGACGGGATCCCGCTCTGGGTGAAGCTGGCGGCGGCCGCCGCGATCTCGCTCGGGACGTACGCGGGCGGCTGGCGCATCATGCGGACGCTCGGCCGGCGCCTCATCGACCTCGACCCGGCGCGCGGCTTCGTGGCGGAGTCGGTCTCCGCCGTCGTGCTCTACGTGATGGCGATGGGGCTCCACGCCCCGGTCTCCACCACCCAGACGATCACCTCGGCGATCATGGGCGTCGGCGCGACGAAGCGGCTCTCCTCGGTGCGGTGGGGCGTGGCGGGGAACATCGCGGTGGCGTGGGTGCTGACGATCCCCATGGCGGCGGTGATCGCCGCGCTCACGTTCTGGCTCGCGCACCTCGTGCTGCTCTGAGCCCCGACCGGATCGTCGTCGGGCCCCCGCACCCTCGCCCACAGCGGCTGGGCCCTCGCTGACAGCGGCTCGCTGCATGACCGCGCGATTCCGCAGGCCCCTGACCTGCGGTGATGCGGAGCGGGTCGCGACGTCGGCACCACCAGCCGCTCCCAGCGAGACGGCGCCGCTGTGAGCGAGGGCCGACGGGGTGCGACGACGACGAACGGCCGGCCCCGGGCGGGGGCCGGCCGTTCGTCGGTACCGGTCAGTGGGGAGCGGGGCTCACCCGAAGCGGCCCGAGATGTAGTCCTCGGTGGCCTTCTTGGACGGCGAGGAGAACATCGTCGTGGTGTCGTCCATCTCCACGAGCTGGCCGGGCTGACCGGTCGCCTCGAGGTTGAAGAACCCCGTGCGGTCGGAGACGCGGGAGGCCTGCTGCATGTTGTGCGTGACGATCACGATCGTGAAGTCCTCCTTCAGCTGGTGGATGAGGTCCTCGATCGCGAGCGTGGAGATCGGGTCGAGCGCGGAGCACGGCTCGTCCATGAGCAGCACCTGCGGCGAAACCGCGATGGCGCGCGCGATGCACAGGCGCTGCTGCTGGCCGCCCGAGAGGCCCGACCCCGGCTTGTCCAGGCGGTCCTTGACCTCGTTCCAGAGGTTCGCGCCGCGCAGCGACGACTCCACCAGCTCCTCGGCCATCGGCTTCGGCATGCGGCGGTTGTTCAGCTTCACGCCGGCGAGCACGTTCTCGCGGATCGACATCGTGGGGAACGGGTTGGGGCGCTGGAACACCATCCCGATCTGACGGCGGACCTCGACCGGGTCGACGTCCTTGCCGTAGATGTCGACGCCGTCCATGACGGCCTTGCCCTCGACGCGCGCCCCGGGGATGACCTCGTGCATGCGGTTGAGGGTGCGCAGGAAGGTGGACTTGCCGCAGCCGGACGGGCCGATCAGGGCGGTCACCGAGCGGGGCTCGATGGCCATCGTGACGCCCTGCACGGCCTTGAAGTCGCCGTAGTAGATGTCGAGGTCGCTGACGTCGATGCGCTTGGACATGAGGATCTCCTGACTTACTTCTCGGCGATCGAGAACCGGCTCGAGATGAACCGTGCGACGAGGTTGAGGATCATGATGATGAGGATGAGGACGAGGGCCGCGCCCCAGGCGCGGTCCGCGCCGACGCCCTGGCTGTCCTGGCTGTACTGGCTGAAGGCGAACACGGGCAGCGTAGCGACCCGGCCGTCCAGCATGCTGCCGTTCATCTGGGTGACGATGCCGACGGTGAGCAGCAGCGGCGCCGTCTCGCCGATGACGCGCGCGATCGCCAGCACGATCGACGTGACGATCCCGGCGAGGGAGGTGCGCAGCACCACCTTGACGATGGTCAGCCACTTCGGGACGCCGAGCGCGTAGGAGGCCTCGCGCAGCTCGTTCGGCACCAGCTTGAGCATCTCCTCGCACGAGCGCACGACCACCGGGATCATCAGCACCGACAGCGCGACGGCGCCCATCAGCCCCGAGCGGTAGGCCGGACCGATGAGCACGGCGAAGAGGGCGACGGCGAAGAGGCCGGCCACGATCGAGGGGATGCCGGTCATGACGTCGACCAGGAAGGTCAGCACCTTGGCGAGCCGTCCGGTGCCGTACTCCACGAGGTAGATCGCGGCGAGCAGCCCGATCGGGGCGGAGATCAGCGTCGCGAGGCCGGTGATCTGGAGCGTGCCGAAGATGGCGTGCTTGACCCCGCCCTCGGTCGTGTCACCGAAGATCCCGGCCATGTCGGTGCTGAGGAACTGCCAGTTCAGCATCTGGCCGCCGCGCACGACGACCTCGACGACCAGGGAGATCAACGGGACGAGCGCGATGAGGAACGCCAGGGTCACGAGACCGGCCATGACGGCGTTGGTGCGCTTGCGGCGACGGCCCGACGCGCTCGTGGTGAGGGTTCCGGCGTCGAGGTCGGTGACGGGCCGGTCGGTCACGGCGGTCATCAGTTCGCTCCCGAGAAGGCGGCGCGGCGCGCGACGATCGCGCGGGCGGCCATGTTGACGACGAGGGTGATGGCGAACAGCGCGAGGCCGCTCGCGATGAGCACGCTGACGCTCATGCCGTGCGCCTCGCGGATCTGCTGCGCGATGTTCGCGGCGATGGTCTGGTGCTCCGCGCTGGCGAACAGCTTGAAGCTGTAGATCTCGGTGCCCTTGGCGAACGGCGCGAGGATCATCAGCACGGCCATGGTCTCCCCCAGCGCGCGACCGAGCCCGAGCATCGAGGCGGACACGACGCCGGAGCGGCCGAACGGGAGGATCGCCTGGCGCGCCACCTCCCAGCGCGTGGCGCCGAGCGCGAGCGACGCCTCGATGTGCAGGCGCGGCGTCTGCAGGAACACCTCGCGCGAGACGGCGGTGATGATCGGCAGGATCATGACGGCGAGCACGAGGGCCGCCGAGGTGATGTTCTTCGCGGGCGGGGCGTAGTCGGCGAAGATCGGGATGAAGCCGAGGCGCTCCGAGATCCAGTCCATGATCGGACCGATCTTCGGCACCAGCCAGAAGAAGCCCCACAGGCCGTAGACCACCGAGGGGATCGCCGCGAGGAGGTCGATCACGTACGCGACCGGCCCCGAGAGGCGCTTGGGGGCGTAGTGCGCGATGAAGAGCGCGATCCCGATCGAGAGCGGCACCGCCACGACGAGCGCGAGCAGCGCCGCCAGGACCGTGCCGAAGACCAGGGGCGCGATGTACTGGCCGAGGTTGAGCCCGCGGGTGAAGTCGGAGTAGGCCTCCGGTGACGCCGTGATCGCCGGCATCGCCTCACGGACCAGGAAGATCGCGACGGCGGCGAGCGTCACCAGGATGAGGATGCCGGCACCGGTGGACAGCCCGGCGAAGATCCGGTTGCCCAGGCGGCCGGGGTGCCGGCCCCGACGTGCGCCGAGGGGCTTGCCCTCGCCGTCGGGGGCGGACGCCGTCTCCGGCGTGACGTCGGTGCTCACGGGCTCCCTCTCGAGGTGGTGGTGTCTGGCGGCGGACCCACCGCTGCGGCGACACCCCCGGGGGTGCCGCCGCAGCGCTGCGTCATGACGTGCCGAGGTGGATCAGGACGCCGAGATCATCTCGATCGCGGCCTCGACCTGCGTGCGCAGCTCCGAGGAGATCGGGGCGGAACCGGCCGCCTCCGACCCGCGCTCCTGACCGGCCTCGCTCGCGATGTAGCCGAGGTAGGCGGCCACGTTGGCGGCGTCACCGGCGTTGTCGTAGGTGTCGCACGCCGCGAGGTAGGAGATGAGGACCAGCGGGTAGGCGCCGGCCGCGGTCGTGGTGCGGTCGAGAGCGTACGTGATGCGCTTCTCGGTCGCGTCCTCGGTCAGCGGGGAGGCGTCGACGGCGGTCGCCGCGGCCGCGGGGCTGAAGGGCACGTACTCCTCGCCCACCTTCAGCGCCACGGTGCCCAGGTCGCCCGCCTGCGAGGCGTCGGCGTAGCCGATCGCACCCTCGGCCGCGGCGACGGTCGTCACCATGCCGGAGGTGCCGTCACCCGACTGCTGCGAGGCGATCGGCCAGGCGTCGCCCGGCTCCTCGGTCCACGCGCCGTTGCCGGCCTCGGACAGGTACTCGGTGAAGTTCTCCGTGGTGCCGGAGTCGTCCGAGCGGTTGACGACCGTGATGGACGTGGCCGGGAGCGTCGCGTCGGGGTTCTGATCGGCGATCGCGGCGTCGTCCCAGCTCGTGATCTCGCCCGCGAAGATCTTCGCGATCGTCTCGGCGTCGAGCTGGATGTTCTCCACGCCCGTGTCCGGAAGGTTGTAGATCACGGCGATCGGCGAGATGTAGAGGGGGAGCTCGATCAGCTCGCCGCCGAAGCAGCGGTCGGTGGCCGAGGCGATCTCGTCCTCCTTGAAGATCGAGTCGGTGCCGGCGAACAGCGTGCCGCCCGCGAGGAACTGCTCGCGGCCGCCGCCGGAGCCGACGGCGTCGTAGGAGACCGTCACACCGGGCTCGGCGTCGTAGAACCCGGCCATCCAGCCCTCCTGGGCCTTGCCCTGGGCGGAGGCGCCGGCGCCCGCGAGGTTGCCGCTCAGCTCACCGGCCGGTGCGGCCGTGTCGCCGGAGCCGTCACCCGAGCCGGACGGCGACGCGGAGTCACCCGCGGTCACGCCACCGCCGCACGCGGCGAGGACGATGGCCGTGCTGGCGGCCAGGCCGGCGAGCATCCCGCGGCGGATCGACTTCTTCACGAATCTGTCCCTCTCGTCTGTGTGGGCGGCACGCGTCTCACGTCCGCCAGGACGAGAACGTAGGGACCGCGGGTGACCATGGTTCCCGTCGAAGGTGAACGGGAGTTGAACGAGGGTCGACACCTTCCCACCCACGCCCGACGCCTCGCCGGAGTGTTCGCATCGCCTCAGCGTCACCTCGTGATCGCACCAAGTGCAAGTCACGCGGAGGGCCGCCGGAGCTCGACGGCGTGGACCCGCACGCCGCGTCGGTGGCGGGGCAGCACGTGGCTGACGAGCATCTCGGCCGTGCGCAGGTACGGGTTGGTGTCGGGGAACCGCGAGCTCACCCGGCGCGGCGCGCGCGCCGACAGCGCCTCCAGCACCGTGGGCAGGACCGGGCGGTGCGTGCACAGCACGGCTCCGTCGTCGACCTTCTCCCCGGCGTGCGCCAGGTCCGCGTGCGCCAGGTCCGTGTCGGTGTCCCGGCGGGCGCCGTCGCGCTCCGCCTCCTTCCGGCGCGAGCGGAAGGCGGCCAGCAGGCGGTCCACGGTTCGGGCGGCGCCGCTGGGCCGCTTCGCGTTGGCCGCCTCGGTGATCTCGGGCACGGGCACGACGCCGAGCCGCGCCGCCACCGCGTACGGCGCCACGGTCGCGCGGCAGCGCTCCCACGGGCTCGTGAACACGTCGGCGACGCCGTAGGCCGCCAGGGTGCTGATCACGCCCTCGGCGTCCTGCACACCGGTCGCCGTCAGCGGCCGGTCGGTCTCGCCGCCGGGCCACGCGCTGCGCTTGCGCGCCCGCGCGTGCCGCAGCACCACGAACGCCCGCGTGTCCAGCGTGCCGTCCTCCCAGTGGTCCACCAGGGCGTCCAGCGGTGCGCGGTCCGCGTGGCGCGTCAGCATCTCGCGCGCGTGCGACGCGCGGACCCAGCGCGCCTCGTCCACCTCGCGCGGGTCGCAGCGCGGCACCTCGCCCCGGGCCAGCACCGCGGGGTGCGAGGGGGCGACGACGCGCGCCGCCCAGTAGTGGCACTGCTTCACGCGACCGTCCGTGAGCCGGTACCGCACCCCCGGGAGCGGCTGCCCGAGCACGACCTGCTCCCCGGTCTCCTCGGCCACCTCGCGCACCGCGCACGCCGGGAGCGCCTCGCCGGGGTCGAGCTTGCCCTTCGGGATGGACCAGTCGTCGTAGCGGGGCCGGTGCACGAGCAGCACCTCGAGGTGCTTGCCGCTCGCGCGCCAGACCAGCGCGCCCGCGGCGTGCACCGTCGCGGCGCTGCGCCGCTGGGCCCCCGCCCCCGTCACCCTCGCCCCGCGCCCGTCGCCGTCGCCCGCCACGACGTCAGCGCAGGCCGCTGCGGCGGACGCGGGCGCGCTGCCGCGAGCGCGGCATGAGGCTCGCCTGCAGGTCGAGCAGCGGCTCGCCGTCCTCCGACGTCGCCACCCGCACCCACCGCTGCTCCCCCTCCTCGTCGCGCAGGTGCCACGACGCCGTCGTGTCCGCGAGCGAGGCCTCGAAGAGGCGGGCGAGCGTCGCGACGTGGTCGGGGTCGACGAGCCGCACGAGCACCTCCACCCGGCGGTCGAGGTTGCGGTGCATCAGGTCGGCGCTGCCGATGAAGTACTCGGGCTCGCCCCCGTTCCCGAACGCGTACACCCGCGAGTGCTCGAGGAAGCGACCGAGGATCGAGCGCACCCGGATGTTCTCGCTGAGCCCCGGGACGCCGGCGCGGATCGCGCAGATCCCGCGCACCACGACGCCGACCGGCACGCCCGCCTGCGACGCGCGGTAGAGCGCGTCGATCGTGGCCTCGTCGACGATCGAGTTGATCTTCAGGTTGACCCAGGCCTCGCGGCCCGCGCGGTGGTGCTCGATCTCCCGCTCGATCCGCTCGACGAGGCCGGCCCGGATGGAGCGGGGGCGACCAGCAGGCGGTGGAAGCGCGACTTCGGCGCGTAGCCCGAGAGCTGGTTGAACAGGCGCGTGAGGTCCTGGCCGACCTCGCCGTCGCACGTCAGCAGGCCCAGGTCCTCGTAGATGCGCGCCGTCTTCGGGTTGTAGTTGCCCGTGCCGATGTGGCAGTAGCGGCGCAGCCCGTCGGCCTCCTGCCGCACCACGAGCGAGAGCTTGCAGTGGGTCTTGAGACCGACGATCCCGTAGACGACGTGCACGCCGGCCTGCTCGAGCTTGCGCGCCCAGGAGATGTTGGCCTGCTCGTCGAAGCGGGCCTTGATCTCGACGATCGCGAGCACCTGCTTGCCGGCCTCCGCGGCGTCGATGAGCGCATCCACGATCGGGGAGTCGCCGGAGGTCCGGTAGAGCGTCTGCTTGATCGCCAGCACGGTCGGGTCGGCCGCGGCCTGCGCGAGGAACTGCTGCACGCTCGTGGAGAAGGAGTCGTAGGGGTGGTGCAGCAGGATGTCGCGCTCGCGGATCGCGGCGAAGAAGTCGGTCGGGCTCGCGCTCTCGACCTCGGCCAGCGCGCGCGGCGTCCGCCCCACGAACCGCGGGTACTGCAGCTCCGGGCGGTCGACGTCGGCCACGACGTTCAGCCCCGTGAGGTCGAGCGGCGCGGGCAGCTCGTACACCTCGTGCTCGCTCACCCCGAGCTCGCGCACCAGGAGGCGGCGCACCTGCGGCGAGATGTCGGGCGCGAGCTCGAGCCGGACGGCGGGGCCGAACCGGCGGCGCAGCAGCTCCTTCTCGAGCGCCTTGAGCAGGTTCTCGGCGTCGTCCTCCTCGACCTCGAGGTCCTCGTTGCGCGTGACGCGGAAGGAGTGGTGCTCCACGACCTCCATCCCGGGGAAGAGGTAGTGCAGGTGCGCGGCCATCAGCTCCTCGAGCGAGATGAACCGGCGCACGGGCGTCGGGTCGATCTCGCCCTTGGCCACGGCCTCGTCGACGGCGATGAAGCGCGGCAGGGACGGCGGCACCTTGACCCGGGCGAAGTGCTCCTTCTCGGTCGAGGGGTTCTTCACCACGACGGCGAGGTTGAGCGAGAGGCCCGAGATGTAGGGGAAGGGGTGGGCCGGGTCGACGGCGAGCGGCGTCAGCACCGGGAAGATCTGCCGGCGGAAGTACTTGTGCAGGCGGTCCTGCTCCCCCGTGCCCAGCTCGTCCCAGTGCACGAAGGTGATCTGCTCGGCCGCGAGCGCCGGGGTGAGCAGGTCGGCGAAGACCGCCGCGTGGCGGGCCATCAGCTCGTGCGCCCGCACGGAGATCGCCTCGAGCACCTGGCGCGGGGTCAGGCCCGAGGCGGCCGTGACGGCGAGGCCGGTGGCGATCCGGCGCTTGAGGCCGGCGACGCGCACCATGAAGAACTCGTCGAGGTTGGAGGCGAAGATCGCGGCGAACCGGCAGCGCTCGAGCAGCGGCTTCGTCTCGTCCTCGGCGAGCTCGAGCACGCGCTCGTTGAACGCCAGCCAGGAGATCTCGCGGTCGGCGAAGCGGTCGGCGGGCAGCGGGGTCTCGGTGGACGCCTCGCCCTCGGCTCCGTCGACGCCGTCGGCGCCCTCCGGTCCGTCGAGCGGCTCCACCGGTGCCTGCGGCAGCGGGACGGCGGCGCTCACGAGCGCCTCCGCGGCGGCGTCGGCGGACTCGGCCTCGCGCAGGTCCTCGAGGTCCTCCTCGAGCTCGTCGACCGCGGTGTCGACAGCGGTGTCGACCGGACCGGCGGGGGCGCCGGCGTCGTCGGGCGTGGGCGCGGTCTCGGGCGAGGGATCCGTCATGGCCCTATCGTGGCACCCCCGTCGGCGGGTCGCGAGGACGTCGTGTACCGGACGTCGCGCGTTCGCACGGTGAACCCCTCGCGTTCGTACAGCCGTCGCGCCGCGGCGTTGCCGCCGTCCACGTAGAGCTCGACGTCGCGAGCGCCCACCCGCGCGATCTCGCCCAGCGCGTGGCGCAGCACGCGGCCGCCCAGACCCCGGCCGCCGCGGTCCGGGTGCGCGGCGAGCACGTAGATCTCGGCGGCCTCACCCGCCGGCCACTTGACCCACACGCTCGCCGCTGCGGGGCCGTCGGACGCCTCGTCGTCGGACGCCTCGTCGTCGAGCACCCACAGCGTCGAGGCGTCGAACCACGGCTCGGCGAGCCGGGCGTCGAGGTCGGCGCGCGTCCACCGGCCCTGCTCCGGGTGGTCGGCGAACGCGAGCGCGTTCAGGGCGAGCCACGAGGCGAGGTGCGGCTCGCGGGCGGCGGCGCCGTCGCGCTGCGCGAGCGAGTGGATCCGCGGGTCGGCGGGCTGCGCGGCGTCCTGCTCGCCCAGCGCCCGCCCGAGCACGAGCAGCTCGCGCGTCGGTGCGAGCCCGACGGCGGTCGCGAACGCCCGCGCGGGCGGCAGGTCCCCGTGGGCCCAGTAGCCGCCCCCGGCTCGGCCTCCTCGGCGGCGGCGAGCAGCCGCGTGCCGGTCCCGCGCCGTCGCGCACCCGGGTCGACGACGATCTCGACCGAGCCGTCGGCCCGGACCGCCGCGCCGTCGAGCACGCCGTCCGTGCGGTGGACGAGCTGCGGCGCGTCACCGTCGCGCAGCGCGAGGAGGTGGGCCTCCGAGAGCGGGGCGACGCCGTCGACGGCGTGGGCGCGGTCCGCGAGCTCGCGCACCTGCGCGCGGGCGGCCGCGTCGAGCACGGTGGGCGCGACCGGCGCGCTCATCGCAGCGTCCCGGCGCGGGCCCGTCGCGCCGCGAGCTGGAGCTCCTGCGACGTGCGCACGAGGTTGGAGGCGCGGCGCGTGGCCGTCTCCGCCTCGTCCCCGTGGGGCAGCTCGTGCAGGTCGGCGTCGAGCGCCGCCCCGGTGCCCACCACGCGGTAGAACGCGGCGGCGCGGTCGAGCGCGACGTCGAGGTCGGCCGTGACCGCACCGGTCAGCACCGCGTCCGCGAGGGCGGCCACCTCGTCGGGCGACGGCGGGTGCGGGAGCCCGGCGACGACGTCGTCGACCTCCGCACGGCGCGACCCGAGCGCGTACCGGTCCGCGACCTCGCGAGGTGCCCGGCGGATCCACTCGCGCAGCACGTACAGGCGCCACAGCGCACCGGGCAGCGAGTCGCCGGCGCTGTCGGCCCACAGGGCCGCGAGGGTGTCGAGCCCCTCGGTCTCGACGAGCCGGACGAGGCGGCCGACCTCCTCGGGCGTGATGTCGGCCTCGTGCCCGCGCCCCAGCAGGGCGTGCGCCGTGAGGTGCGCGGCCTGGGCGCGCGCGGCCGGGTCGAGTCCGCCCGGGACCTGGGAGGCGCGCACCTGGTCGAGCGACGCGGGACGCCGGAAGGGTCCGGGCCCCGCGGAGGTTCCGTCAGCTCCTGTCATGGCGCCCATCCTCCCCCGCGTGCGGGCAGGGCCGGTCAGGGGCGACGGCGAGGCCCTAGCCTGGTCACCGTCCGACCCGCCCCTCCCCGGAGTCACCCCGTGCGCCGCAGCGTCTCCTCCACCATCGAGCTCACCCTCAGCGAGGGCCCGGCCCAGCTCGCGTTCATGGTGGCTGTCGCGCGCGTGCCCGGGCTGCGCATCGACGAGCGGCTGACGATCCACCTCGGGGACGAGCCCGTGACGGCCACCGAGATCGTGGCCCCGCACCACGGCGTCGTCCACGACCTCACCGTGGACCCCGGTGTCTCCGGCACGCCGCTGGTGCTCAGCTACCACGCCACGGTCGAGGACGTGTGGGACGACCTCGAGGCGTCGGACGACGGCGAGGAGGCGGACCCGATCGTCGGCGAGGCCGGTGGCCCCATCGACCTGCTGATGTACCTGCGCCCGAGCCGCTACGCGGAGTCGGACAAGTTCCTCGGCACCTCGCGCGCGGAGTTCGCCGGGCTGCGCGGGCGCGAGCTGCTGCAGGCCGTCTCGGACTGGGTCAACCAGCACCTGCGCTACACGCCCGGCTGGAGCAGGCCCACGGACGGCGCCGTCGAGACGCTGCTCGCACGCCAGGGCGTGTGCCGCGACTTCGCGCACGTCGCCGTCGCGCTGCTGCGCGCGCTCGACGTGCCCGCCCGGCTGACGGCCGTCTACGCCCCCGGTCTCTTCCCGATGGACTTCCACGCCGTGGCCGAGGCGTGGGTCGAGGACGGCTGGCACGTCGTCGACCCCACCCGGCTGGCGCCGCGCCAGACGCTCGTGCGCGTGGCCACGGGGCGAGACGCGTCGGACACCGCGTTCCTCTCCAGCTACGGCGCGCGGCTCACGCTCGACCGGCTCAAGGTGCTCGCGACGTCGGAGCCCTACCTCCCCACGGACGACCACACCGCGCTGCTGCGGATCCCGTGAGTTAACGGAGAGGTAACCGCCGCGACGCGCGGCGCACCACCCCCGGTGCTCGGATGGGACCCCCGCCGTTCCACTGACACAGGAGACAGATGGTGCGCCACCGCACGCTCGCCCCCGCCCTCGTGGCCAGCCTGGCCCTCACCCTGACCGCGTCCGTCGCGACCGTGGCGAGCGCCGCGCCGCCCGACGACCCGGCCCCCACCCCGACCGTCACCGCCGCCCCGGCTCTCGATCCGGCACCCGCGACGTTCACCGACGTCGACCCGGACACGATGTTCTTCGAGGAGATCACCTGGCTCGCCGGCCAGCGCATCACCACCGGGTGGCCCGACGGCACCTACCGCCCGCTCTCACCGGTCAACCGCGACGCGATGGCCGCCTTCCTGTACCGGATGGAGAACCCGGGCGTGCCCGAACCGGTCTGCACGGAGGCACCGTTCCCCGACGTCGCGATCGACAACCAGTTCTGCGGCGTGATCTCGTGGCTGGCCAACACCGGCATCACCACCGGGTGGCCCGACGGCACCTTCCGCCCGCTCGAGCCGATCAACCGCGACGCGATGGCCGCGTTCCTGTACCGCCTCGCGGACTCGCCGGCGTTCGACGCGCCGTCGACCTCGCCGTTCGGCGACGTGACCCCCGAGGACCAGTTCTTCGACGAGATCGCCTGGGTCGCGGCGACCGGTGTGGCCACCGGATGGCCCGCCGGGAACGACGGCCGCGCCGTCTTCCGCCCGGTCGAGCCGATCGCGCGCGACGCGATGGCGGCGTTCCTGTACCGCCTCGACGACCTCGGCATCATCCCGGTCGCGATCGACGGCGCGATCGCCGCGCCCGGCATCGGCGACCCCTACTACCCCGAGTCCGGCAACGCGGGCTTCGACGTGCTCAGCTACCACGTCGACCTGGTGTGGGACCCGGCGACCAGGCTGCTCGATGCCGTCACGACGCTGACCGCCTCGGTCACCAGCGAGGAGAAGCTGGGCCAGTTCACGCTCGACCTGGAGACCGTCGACTCCCGCGGCAGGGAGACCCTCACCGTCTCCCAGGCCAAGGTGAACGGCCGGACGGCGGGCTTCACGCACGCCGACCGCGGGCTCGACGTCGTGCCGCTCGGTGGTCTCGAGCCCGGCGACGTGTTCGTCGCGCAGATCGCCTACTCGGGGACGCCGGGCTACGTGCCTGACGTCTACGGCGACTCCGGCTGGCACTCCCTGACGGGCGGCGGCAGCCTCGTCATGGGCGAGCCGGCGTCCTCCTCGGCGTGGTTCCCCTCGAACGCCCACCCCAGCGACAAGGCGTTCTTCTCCGTCACGGCCACGGTGCCGTACACGGCCGGCACGGCCGAGTCGGAGCAGTGGCAGGTCTCCTCGAACGGCGAGCCGGTCACGGGCCTGCCCGCGGCGCCCGAGGGCTGGCGGACGTTCGGCTGGTCGGCGCCCGAACCGATGGCGACCTACCTGACGACGCTGTTCATCGACAGGTTCGAGTCCACGACCACGACGACGGACAGCGGCGTCACCATCTACAACACGTTCTCGCCCGGCGTGAGCCAGGCCGTCAAGGACCGGGCGGCGCGCACCGGTGAGATCCAGGACTTCTTCGAGGACTACTTCGGGCCCTACCCGTTCACGACGAACGGGGGCCAGTACACGAACGACCGCCTCGGCTACGCGCTGGAGACCCAGACGCGATCGTCGTACTCGGCGAACGTCGGCCTCGGCACCATCGCGCACGAGGTCGCCCACCAGTGGATCGGGAACGACGTGGGCCTCGCGGCGTGGGGCGACATGTGCCTCAACGAGTGCCTGGCGGAGTACGCGGCGTCGTGGATGTGGGCGGAGCACGACACGGGCGTGGATCTGGCGGCGCGGTACGAGCAGCGCCTGACCTCGCAGCTCGGCTCGACGTCGTACTGGGCCCGCCCGCTCGTGGACATGGGTGCCGGGAACGAGTTCAACGACGTCTACAACCGCGGGTCGCTCGCCGTGCACGCGCTGCGGCTCGAGATCGGGGACGACGCGTTCTTCACCCTGCTCGAGCGGTGGGCCACGGAGAAGTCGGGTCAGCTCGTCACGTTCTCCGACCTCGAGGACATGGTGGACGAGGTCGCGGGTCGCGACGTCTCCGGCTTCATGACCGCGTGGTTCCGCTCCACCGGGGTGCCGGCACCGGAGTACCGCCACCTGGGCTGACCCTGACGGGGTCCGGTGGCGTCGTCAGGATCGGGCGACGCCACCGGATCCGACGGTGACGGGAGCCGCGGCGGGCGCGGCGTCGTCGGCCAGATTGGCCTCCACCACGGTCGAGATCCGGTGCAGGAAGGCGGCGACGGCGTCGAGCTCGTCGCGCGGCATTGTCTCGACGGCGGCGAGAAGTCGCCGGTGCAGCCCGTCGAGCGTCGCCCGGACCTCGTCGTCGGAGTGCTGCGTCGTCTCGACGGCGACCGAGCGGCGGTCGTTCGGGTGCGCGACCCGCCGCACGTAGCCGTCGCGGACGAGACGGTCCACGAGTGTGCTCGCCGAGGCTCCGGTGATCCCGAGAGCCGCGGCCAGCTCCTTCTGCCGGACGACGGCGCCGCGCTGCTTGGCGCGCAGGAGGTAGCGCAGGGCGAGCAGGTCCGTCTCGCCCATGCCCATCGACGCCCGCGTGCGTGTGCGCAGCTGACGGTCGGCCTCGCGGTAGCGCCGCAGGAGGGCGAGGATGTCGACGGGGTCGGCGTCGTCTCCGGTCGCGGGGTCCCACGATCGCTCGATGTCCTCGGTCACGTCACACCTCCCTCGAGGGCCGAGCCCCGGGCGGGGAACTGCGCAAACCCGGGGATTCTCCTAGTCGGCCTAACAGTTAGGCGATCGACCGGCGTTCTCCACTGTACCCACGGACCCGGGCAGGAGGGCCTTTCGCGATGACCCCGGTAGCGTGGTCCCCCGGCGGCGTCCCGAGCGCCGACGCGGGCCTCTAGCTCAACTGGCAGAGCAGCGGACTTTTAATCCGCGGGTTGTGGGTTCGAGTCCCACGGGGCCTACCGCTCAGGTCACGATCAGGTATCGATCGTCACCCATCCACCTCCGCCACCGCTCCGAACCACTTTCGACGAGAACCGTGGATCGCGGAGAGGAGTGGACCGATGTGGGGCAGAATCGTGCTCGATGAGCACCCCCGGGACGACCGACCGCGACGGCGCGCTCCTGACCTCGCTCCTGCGCGATGCCGCAGGAGGGTCTCAGGACGCCTTCGCCCAGTTCTACGACGCCCTGAGCCCGCTGGTGCACGGGGTGTGTCTGCGCGTGCTGAGGGATCCCGACCTGGCGGCCGAGACCACGCAGGACGTGATGCTCGAGGTGTGGCGCACATCCGACGCCTTCGACCCCGAGCGGGGCAGCGTCAAGGCGTGGATCGCGACCATGGCGCACCGCCGCGCGGTCGACCGCGTCCGCTCGATCCAGTCGGCGCGAACCCGCGACGAGCAGGACGCCGTCCGCAGCTACGTGCGGGAGGTGGACGACGTGAGTGACGAGGTTCTCCGGCGCGAGGACGCCGCACGCGTCGCCCACTGCATGCAGGGCCTGACCGATACCCAACGCGAGTCGGTCCAGCTCGCCTACTGGGACGGCCTCACCTACCGCGAGGTCGCCGAACGCCTCGAGTCCGCCCTTCCGACCGTCAAGAGCCGCATCCGCGACGGCCTGACCCGACTCCGTCTGTGCTTGGGGGCACGATGACCACACACCCGACCCCGTATCCCGACGCCCGGGACCTCCTGGCGCCCTGGGCGCTCGACGCCGTGGACGACCACGAACGCTCCGTCGTCGAGCGCGCGATCGCCGCCGACCCCGAGCTCGCGCTCGAGGCTCGCGGCCTGCTGGAGACCGCCGCCGTGCTGGCGGGTTCCCGGGCCGTCACGCCCCCGACCCACCTCCGCGACGCGGTGCTGACGGCGATCGCGGCTGAGGCCGCTGAGCCGTCCCGGGCCGCCTCGACGCCGACCGCTCCCGACGCCCCTCGACGAGCCGAGCGTCGTGACGCCGCACGTCGCCGCTCGACCTCGCCGTGGTCGCGGTTCGCCCTGGCGGCCGCCGTCGCCGGCGCGCTGGCCGTCCCCACGGCGTTCGCGGTCCAGAACGGTCAGCGCGCCTCACAGGCGGAGCAGCAGGTCTCGGCGCTGGAGGCCGCCATGCGTGAGCCCGGCGCCCGACTGGTGCAGGCCGACGTCGACGGCGGAGGGCGCGCCGCCGCCGTCATCACGGACGACGATGCGGTCTTCACCGCGTCCGACCTGCCCGACCTCGACCCCGACCTCGCCTACCAGCTGTGGCGGCAGGACGGCGACCACATGGTCTCCGCCGGGGTCCTGGACCCGAGCGGGGGCGGCGTGACCACGACCGTCGCCGCCGAC
Source organism: Litorihabitans aurantiacus (assembly GCF_030161595.1). Lineage (NCBI taxonomy): Bacteria > Bacillati > Actinomycetota > Actinomycetes > Micrococcales > Beutenbergiaceae > Litorihabitans > Litorihabitans aurantiacus. Next base: position 242,682 of record NZ_BSUM01000001.1, on the reverse strand, counting down.
GTCCCGGTGCAGGTGCTGGCGATCAGCGTCGAGCCCGCGGGTGGCTCCGACGCCCCCACGAGCGACCCCGTGGTCGTGCTCGCCGCGGACTGACGCCGCACCACCCACCCGACCGCCGGCCGCGTCCTCCGGACGCGGCCGGCGGTCTGCCGTGCCGCGATGCGTGAGGATGGATGCCCGTGAGTCCCTCGCCCACCACCTCCCAGCCCCTGGACCTGCGCCGGGCCGTCGCCATCGGCACCCCGAAGGCGATCGACCTCTGGCTCGACGTCGTCGACGATCCCCGCCACCGGTCGGACCAGCTCGCCGAGCTGACGGCCGCGGAGCACGCCCGGCTCGGTGAGCTCATGCCGGTGGCGGTGGCCGCCGAGATGGCCGACACGCTGGCGCTGCACGTCGCCGTCGACACGTTCCGCGCCGTCCCCACCCGCCGGGCGGCCGACGTGCTCGCGGCGCTCGAGTCCGACCGTGCCGCCGAGATCCTGCGGGCGCTCGACCCGGTCGAGCGCGAGCCGCTCCTCGCTGCCGTGCCCGCCGAGCACGCGATCGTCCTGCGCGACCTCCTGACGTGGCCCGCGGCGTCCGCCGCCGCGCACATGGCGCCGGACGTGCTCACGGTGGACCGCTCGGTGACGGCGGCGGGTGCCATCGCCCAGGTGCGCGACCACCGCGCCAAGCTGCGGCAGGACGCCCACATCGGCGCGTACGTCTTCGCGGTCGACGGCGACGGCCGGCTCGAGGGGGTCGTCTCCTTCCGCGACCTCGTCCTGGCCGACGCCGACACCCCCGTGGCCGAGCTCGTCGAGCCCGACGTCATCACCATCGCGCCGCTCACGGACCAGGAGGAGGCGGCGCGCACCGTCGTCGCCCACCGGCTGCTGGCCATGCCGGTGGTCGACGACGACGGACGCCTCCTCGGGATCCTCACCTCGGACGACGCCTCGGACATCGCCGAGGTGGAGGCGACCGAGGACGCGGAGCGCCAAGGCGGGTCGCAGCCGCTGGAGGTGCCCTACCTCCGCGCGTCGCCGCTGCTGCTGTGGCGCAAGCGGATCGTGTGGCTGCTCGTCCTGTTCGTCGCGGCCGCCTACACCGGCACCGTCATGCAGGCCTTCGAGGACGAGCTCGAGGCCGTCGTCGTGCTGGCGTTCTTCATCCCGCTGCTCATCGGGACCGGCGGCAACACCGGTACGCAGATCACCACCACGCTGATCCGGGCGATGTCGACCGACAACGTCCGGATGCGCGACGTCGGGCGCGTGCTGCGCAAGGAGATGGCCACCGGGACGCTCGTCGCCGCCGCGATGGCGGCGGCCGGGCTCGTGCGGGCGTGGACGCTCGGGGTGGGCGGACCCGTGATGCTGACGGTCGCCGTCGCGCTCGTGGCGATCGTGCTGTGGGCGAGCCTGATCTCCTCGGTGATCCCGCTGCTGCTGCGCAAGCTGCGCGTCGACCCCGCCGTCGTGTCCGGGCCGATGATCTCCACGATCGTGGACGGCACGGGGCTCATCATCTACTTCACGACGGCGAAGGTACTGCTGCCGGAGCTCGCCGGGCTCTGACGTTCCGGAGACGGACGCTCAGGGGTGGACGAGGACGACCCCGGCCCGCTCTCCCAGGTGCGCCAGGGCGTGCTGCGCGCCGTCGAGGTCGACGTGACCGCCGATCATCGCGGCCACCTCACCGTGCGGCAGGTCCGCCAGGAGGGCCGGGTACTCGTGCGCGGCGAGGCCGTGGCTGCCGAGGACGTCGAGCTCCTTCGCGATGACCGCGTCCATGGCGACGTGCGCACCGCCCGGCAGCAGCCCGATCTGCACGTGCCTGCCGCGGCGGCGCAGCGCCCGCACCGCGGCGTCCACCAGGGCGGGGTGGCCGGAGCACTCGAGAGAGACGTGGGCATCGTTCGGGGCGGCGTCGGCGCCGTCGGACGTGTGCGTCGCGCCGAGGGTGCGCGCGAGGCGCAGCGCGTCCGGGGAGCGGTCGACGGCGGTCACCTCGGCGCCGGCGCGGGCGGCGATGAGGACGGCGGCGAGGCCGAGTCCGCCGCAGCCGTAGACCGCCACCCGCTCGCCCGCCCGCACCCGCGCCCGTCGGTGCACGGCGCGCCACGCCGTCGCGTACCGGCAGCCGAGCGTGGCCGCGACGTCGAACGAGACCTCGTCGGGCAGCGCCACGAGGTTGGTGCGCGCGTACCGGACGGCGACGCGCTCCGCGAAGGACCCGTCGTGGGTGAACCCGGGCTGCTCCTGGTGCGGGCAGACCTGATTCTCCCCGCGGCGCACGTCCCGCAGGTGCCGCAGGCGCACACGAACGGGACGGTCACGCGGCGGCCGATCCACATGGCGTCGACGTCGGCGCCCACCTCCTCGACCGTGCCCGCCAGCTCGTGCCCGGGGACGAACGGGAGGCGGACGTCGCCGTCGTGCCCCTGCCAGGCGTGCCAGTCGCTGCGGCAGACACCCGTCGCGGCGACGCGGATCACCACGCCGTCGGGCGCCGCGACCGGGTCGGGGACCTCCCGGACCTCGCCGGGGCGGCCGAACTCCTCGATGACCAGTGCGCGCACGTCCCAGGTCTACCAGGCGGGCGCGTCGCCGTCGCCGACACGACGACGGGACCGGCCGGCCGCTCCGTGGTGGCCGGCGCGACCTCCGTGCCGTCGACGACCGCAACGCTATCCGTCGCCACCTCCAACCCGCCGATCGTCACGATCCGTGCCACCGACCGCCGGCCCGGTCGTGGTCGTGAGCGACGCTGTCGTGGAGGCGTCGAGGTAGGTGTGGACCAGCGGTGCACTGACCGCACCCCGGATGTCACCGTCGCTCCTGCCTCACGACCACGGCGTGCGCGGGCGTGAGGCAGGAGCGCACGATGGGCGAGAGGAAGAAGATGGGCGAGAGGTAGAAGACGTCGACGGCGGGCACCGCATCGCCGTCGACCGCCACGACGGACGTCGGGAACAACCCGTCGCCGGTCGTGACTGTCCTCGACATTGCTTCGGAACGTCATGTGGTGCTGACCACGGCCTGCGCCGGGCACCTCGGCCCGGGCACGACCGAGGGAGGATGGTCGCGTGACGAATCTCGAGGCACGACCCCCGAGCAGGACTGCCCCGCCGACGCCGCCCGCACGCCGGTGCTCGAGCGCCACGAGGCGCGCGACGTCCCCCTCGGGGGCCTGCGGGGCGCCGTCGTCTCCCGCACGCTGCCGCAGCGCGACCTCTCGACCGTCGGGGCCTGGTGCTTCCTCGACGCGTTCACGCCGGGTGAGGTTCCGATGAATGTGCTGCCCCATCCGCACATCGGGCTCCAGACCGTCACGTGGCCCCTCGCGGGCCGCATGCTGCACCGCGACTCCCTGGGGTCCGAGCAGGTGCTCGTCCCGGGCGAGCTGAACCTCATGACGAGCGGCGACGGCGTCGCCCACTCGGAGTTCATGGTCGACGGCGCGGGCGCGCGCGGCCTGCAGCTGTGGGTCGCGCTCCCGGACCACGCACGCCGGACCGACGCCGCGTTCGACCACATCGCCGATCTTCCCGTGCTGGAGCGCTCCGGTCATCGCGTCACCGTGATCATCGGCGAGCACGACGGCGCCACCTCGCCCGCGCGCGTGCACTCGCCCCTGCTCGGGCTCCAGGTCGACGTCGACCCCGGCGCAGAGGTCGCCCTCCCCTGCGGCCCGATTTCGAACACGCCGTGCAGGTGATCGACGGCGCCCTCGACGTCGAGGGTGAGGTTCTCGAGCCCGGGCCGCTGCTGTACCTGGGTCAGGGGCGGGACCGGGTGGTCGTCCGTCACGTCGCGGGTCCGGAGGACGACGGCGAGAGCTCCGCGGCGCCGGCGCGTCTCCTCGTCCTGGGCGGCGAACCGCTGCGCGAGGACCTGCTGATGTGGTGGAACTTCGTCGGCCGGACGCACGACGAGGTCGCGGCGGCCCGCGCCGACTGGGAGAACCCGGACCGCCGGGCGGCGCGCTTCGGCGTCGTCCCGGCCCACGGCGAGGACCGCATCCCGGCGCCCCCGCTGCCGAACGTGCGCCTGACGCCGCGCCGTCGCCGACGCTGACGCTGACGCTGACGCTGACGCTGACGCTGACGCTGACGCTGACGGAGCCTGACGCACGGCTGCGGAAGATCGACGGCGCGTGACGCCGCCGATCTTCCGCAGTCCGAGAACGGCGGCGGTCGCCGCCCGGGGACGAGCTCAGTCGCCGAGGAACTCCAGCAGCACGCGGTTGAACTCCTCCGCGTGACTCACGTTGCAGCCGTGCGGCGCGCCGGCGATCACGTGGAGCCGGCTCGCGGGCAGCGCGGCGTGAGTGCGCCGGCCCGACCCCTCGAACGGGACGGTGCCGTCGCCGTCCCCGTGCAGCACGAGGGTCGGCACGGGGATCAACGACTCGAGGTCCCCGCGGAAGTCGGTGGTGCCGAACGCCTCCATGCAGCCAAGAGCCGCACGCTGATCCGACTGGCGGCAGAGGGCGATCGCGTCCTGCCGCTGCTGCTCGGTGACCTTGAGCTCACCGTCGACGGAGAAGAAGTCGGTCGTGAACTGGTCGAAGAAGGCCTCGCGGTCGCTGCGGAGGTCCTGCTCCATCTCGGCCGCGGCCCCCTTCGTCAGCGGGCCCTCCGGGTTGTCACCGGTCTGCAGCATGTAGGGCGGGACGGCCGCGGCGAGCACGACGCTGCGCAAACGCTCGACGCCGTGCCGCGAGGCGTACCGCGCGACCTCGCCGCCGCCCATCGAGAAGCCGACCAGCGTCGCGTCGGTCAGGTCGAGCCCGGTCAGGATGGCTTCGAGGTCGTCGGCCAGCGTGTCGTAGGTGTAGCCGGTCCGCGGCCGGTCGCTGCGGCCGAAACCGCGCCGGTCGTAGGTGACGACCCGGTACCCGGCGTCGGTGAGCGCGGGCACCTGCTCGCTCCACGACTCGCCCGAGAGCGGCCAGCCGTGGATGAGGACGACGGGGCGACCGTCGCCGCCGGTGTCGTCCACGTGCAGCTGCGTGTCCTTGAACAGACCGTGGTGCGCGGTGATCTCCATGGCGGAGCTCCTCGTCGTCGGGGGCAGACCGCGGTGAGCGGCCCGACGACAACGGTAGGCAGGGGAGAACCGGCTTGACCAGGATGTTGCTCGCGCGTGACCGCGAGCTCAGGCCAGCAGCGCCGCCGCCAGCAGCACCACGGGGACCGACACGATCGTCGTGACGAGCACGCTCTCGCGCGCGAGCGCGACCCCGCGGTCGTAGCGCACGGCGTAGGTGAAGACGTTCTGCGCCGTCGGCAGGGCGGCGATCACGACGGCGGCCAGCAGCGCCTCCCCTCCAGCCCGACGGCGGCCCCCACCCCCCACGCGAGCGCCGGCTGAACGACGGACTTGAGCGCGACGACGAGCGCGAGCCGCCCCCGCTCGGGCGACCGGCCGGGCACCGGCGCCCCGCGCAACGAGATGCCGAACGCCAGGAGCATCGCCGGCACCGCCACTCCACCGAGGGTCTCGACCGGTGCCATCACCACGGCGGGCGGCTCCCACCGCGTCGCCGCGCTCACCACCCCGGCGAGCGAGGCGAGCAGGATCGGGTTGCGCAGGGGCGTCAACGCGTTCCGGAGGCGCCGGTCCGGGCTGCGGTTCTCGAGCTGGTCGAGCACGACGAACGCGGCCGGGGCGAGCACGACGAGCTGGAACATCATCGTGGGCGCCGCCGCGGCCGCCCCACCGAGGGCGTACACGGCGATCGGGATCCCGAGGTTGCCCGCGTTGACGTACCCGGCGCTGAGCCCGCCGATGACCGTCTCACCGGCGGGGCGCCGCAGCAGCAGCCGGGCGACGAGCACGTAGATCAGGATCATCGCCAGCGACGTGCCGTAGGAGACGAGCGAGCGGGGCTCCACGATCGTGGCGACGTCGGAGCGGGCCAGCGTGACGTAGAGCAGCGCCGGCGCCCCGACGAAGAACGACAGTCGCGAGAGCACGGTGGCCGCACCCTCGCCGAGCACACCCGTGCGCCCCACGAGGTAGCCGACGGCGACGATCGCCCCGATCAGCGCGAACCCCGCCAGCACACCCGCCACCCCCCGAACGTAGTACGGGGGTGGGCGCGGGCTAGCCTGGCCCGATGCCCAGCGGTCGCGACGACGAGACCTCACCGCGCACGCGCGACATCGCCCGGGCCGTCGCCGTCCTGGCGCGCGAGCGCTCGTCCGCCGGGCGCCGCCGCGCGGCCCGCACCGCCCTCGCGGAGCTGCAGCCGTCCGCGCTCGAGTGGGCCCGGCACCTCGACGCCCTCGTCGCCGTCGCGCACGTCGGCGAGGGTCCCGACCTCGGCCTCGCGCAGCGCGCCGTGCACGCGGTCGACGACGATGCGACCCTCCCCCGCACCGACCACCTCCCGGCGGTGCTGGCCACGAGCGCGGCGCTGCTGCGCCGCCCGGCGAAGGGCACCGCGCGCGCCGCCCTGGTCCGCGCGGCGCTGCTGCTGCGCGGCGACGGCCTGGACGACCGGGCGCGCGGCGAGGTGCTGCGCGCCGTCGCGGCCGGTCTGGGCCACCCCGCCCCCGACGTGGCGCGACGGGCCCGCGCGACGATCACGGAGCACCTGGCGGCCGTCCCCGACGACGTGCGGGCCGACCTCGCCGCGCTCCTCGCCGGACCCGACCCGACCTCCGCCGACCTCGACGCCGCCCCGGCGCCCCGGCGTCACCCGTGGCCGGTGAGCGATGCGAGCCCCGGGGCGGTCCGCGACCTCGTGGAGGGGCGGGCCCGCACCCTCGTGGCGTGGGAGTCGGGCCTGGCGGCGCTCGTCCACCTGCACGCGACCGACCCCGGTGCGCTCCGCGCCGCCGTGGCCGACGTCCGCCTCGGGCGGGAGGCGGGCCGCGGCGAGCGCGACGCCGCCCGGCGCCTCGTGCGCACGATCCGCGACGAGGCCTCGGGCGTGCGCGCGGCGGTGGCCGGCCTCGTCGACGCCGTCGGCGCGCTGGGGCGCTATCTCGGGATGGCCCCGGCGGCCGCTCGTGGTCCCGGCGGCTCCGGCGCCGTCGGGAGCACCGTGCCGCACCTCGCACGACTGGCGGAGGTGGCGGACCTCCTGCGCGAGCGCCCGGTGCCGCGCCTGCTGGCCACGCCGACCCACGACGACGGCAGCATCGACCCCGCGACGCTCCTGGCGCGCATCACCGCCGCGGCCCGCGAGGGCTGGGAACCGTGGCCGGTGGACACCGAGGCGGCGCTGCTGCGGCTGACCGTGCCGCTCGACGTCGCCCCACTCCGCGCGGCCGGGCACGCCCTCGGCACGGGCGCCGGCCACGCGTACGCCGCCTGGCTCGGGCACGACGGCCTGGTCCTGCCTCGCCTCGACGTCGCCCCGGGCCCGCCGCCGCACGCGGTGGTCGTCGGTCCGGCGCCCGCCGGGGCGTCCGGCCCGCTCGCGGCCGCGCTGCTGGCGGTGCCCGACGGCGACTCCCCGGCGGGCGACCTCGTCCGGGCGCGGCGGACGGCGTGGCCCCCGCTGTCCCACGCCGGGCCCGGCCGCACCGGCTGGCTCGACCTGCGCCCGCTCCCCCACCACCCGGAGCTCGCGGCGGCGTGGCTGCTGCCGCACGTCTCCGCGACCGCAGCGTCGGCGGGGGCGGGCGAACCCGATGTCGCCGCGCTGCGGACCGTCGACGGCGACGTGGGCGCCGTCACCGCCGCCGTCCTGGCCCACCTCCTCCTCGGCGAGCGACCGGCCCGGGACGAGGCCGTGGCGCTCGCCCGGCACCTGAGCGGACGCCGGCAGCCGTGGGGCGCGCTCACCGGCGAGGCGCTCGTGGTGCTGGTGCCGGCCCGGCGCACCCTGACCGCGCGCCTGGTCGAACCGCTGCGCGCCGTCGCGGCCGCCGGGGGTGGCCCGGGCACGCTCGTGCTGCTCGTCACGGTGCTGCCCGCACTCCTGACGGAGCGGGCGCACGGGCTCCCGGACCTGCTGGCGCTGACGTCGTCGCTGCTCGAGACGCACGGGGCGCCCGAGCACGCGGGTGCGGCGCTGCGCTCCGCGCTGCGGCTCGTGGCCGACGGCGACTCGATGACCGCGCGCGAGGCCGCCCGGCTGCTGGCGGCGTTGCCATCTCTGCCTGCGTGACCGATCTCACGACAGTTGCGTTGACGAACAGTTTTCTTGACGAACTGTTCGGGACGGGGGACGGTTGATACACGGCCTGCTGATCCAGGCCGTTCGAGAGTGACTGAAGGAGACATGACATGGGCATCATCGGCTGGATCGTCCTGGGACTCATCGCCGGCGCCATCGCCAAGGCGATCCTCAAGGACCGCGCACCGGGTGGCTTCCTCGCCACCCTGATCCTCGGCGTCGTGGGCGCCCTCGTCGGCGGCTTCCTCGGCAACCTGATCTTCGACGCCGGCCTGGAGAACTTCTTCAGCATCCAGACCTGGGCGCTCGCCATCGGCGGGTCGCTCGTCGTGCTTCTCGTCTACGGGGCCCTGACGGGCCGCAAGGGCGCGCGTCGCTGACGCAGCCGCGCACGAACGACGGCGGCCACGCTCCTAGCGGAGCGTGGCCGCCGTCGTTCATCCGGGCGGATCAGGAAGTCAGGCCTCCGCGTCCTCGGCGAACGTGAGCGAGACCGAGTTCATGCAGAACCGGTCGCCCGTCGGGGTCTGCGGCGCGTCGTCGAACACGTGCCCGAGGTGCGAACCGCAGTTCGCACAGCGCACCTCCGTGCGCACCATCCCGTGGCTGCGGTCCTCGATCAGCTCGACGGCGTCGCCCTCCTTCGGCGCGTAGAAGCTCGGCCACCCGCAGTGGCTGTCGAACTTCGTCTCGGCCGTGAACAGCTCGGCCTTGCAGGCTCGACACGAGTAGGTGCCGCGTCGCTTCTCGTCGAGCAGCTCGCCCGTCCACGCCCGCTCGGTGCCGGCCTGCCGCAGGACGGCGTACTCCTGCGGGTCCAGGAGGCTGCGCCACTCCTCGTCGCTCTTCCAGACCTGATAGCTCACGGCCGATCTCCTCTCGCTGGGCTGTCCACCCATCCTCAACCATCGCAGGTGCGCCCGTGTTCCAGGGATGCGGGAGTGAGACGGCAGGATGGAGGGGTGAAGCTGCTGCTGCCCGACTCCTTCCCGCTGAGCCTCGACCTGCCCGACGGCGTCGAGACCGTCACCTACGCCGTCCGCGACCCGCTGCCGCCCGAGCACCACGACGCCGAGGGCATCGTGCTGTGGAGCCTGTCCCCGCGCTGGCTCGCGCGCTCCGCGCAGGAGCTGACCTCCCTGCGCTGGGCGCAGACGCTGACCGCCGGCACCGACCAGATCGAGGCGGCCGGTTTCGCGGACGACGTCGTCCTCACCTCGGGCAACGGGCTGCACGACGGCCCCGTGGCCGAGCACGCGCTCGCCCTCATCCTCGCGGCGGCGCGACGGCTCGACGTCGCCGTCGACGCCCGCCGCGAGCACCGGTGGGCGCGCGAGCTCGGCGTGAACCAGCCGCGCGACAACGCCGAGCGCTTCACCCTCGTCGGTGGCGCCCGCGTCGTGATCTGGGGCTTCGGCGGGATCGGTCAGCGCCTCGCGGGGCACCTGAGCGCGCTCGGCGCCGAGGTCACCGGGGTCGCGCAGCGCGCGGGCGAGCGCGCGGGGTTCCCCGTGGTGACGGCCGACGCCCTGCCCGAGGTCCTCGCGGACGCGGACGTGCTGGTGAACATCCTCCCGGCCACCTCGGCGACGGCGGAGGTCGTCGACGCCGCGACTCTTGCGCTGCTCCCGCGCAAGGCCTGGTTCGTCAACGTCGGCCGCGGCGCCACCGTCGACGAGGCCGCGCTGCGCACCGCCCTGTGGGACGGTGTGATCGCGGGGGCCGCGCTCGACGTCATGGCCACCGAGCCGCTGCCGACGGACGACCCGCTGTGGGACACCCCGAACGTGATCCTCACCCCGCACTCCGCCGGCGGCCGACCCCTCGGCGCCGAGGAGCTGGTGGAGTCCAACGTCGCCGCGCTGCTCGCGGGCGAGGAGCTGCGCAACGTCGTGACCCTCTGAGGGACGTGCGACGGCGTGGCGCCCCGCCCGGGGTGTCGGCGCGCGCCGTCGTCCATCCGCGCGTCGCTAGAGCGAGGCGACCACCAGCGCGTTGCCGTCGCCGCCGCGCAGCTGCCGCACGCCGTCGGGGATCTCCGCCGGGTCACGCCCCTCGAGCCCGACGACCGGCACCCGCCGCGCGAGCTCGTCGGGCGCCAGCGGCGTCCCGGCGGTGAGGAGGTGCTCGGCGGGCGTGAGCGTACGGATCGCGACCGTGTCGACGGCCTGCGGGAACTCGGCGGCGAACTCGGCGTAGATGCCGGGGTCGCGCTGCCCGTCGTCGCCCACGAGGACCCAGCGCAGCTCCGGGAACTCCTCGCGCAGCCGGCGCAGCTGCGTGCGCTTGTGCTCGAGGCCGGAGCGGAACCAGCGCTGGGCCGAGGGTCCCCAGTCGGTGAGGATCAGCGCACCCGCGGGGAACTCGTAGCGGTCCAGGAAGTGGCGGATCACCGGGGCGTAGTTCCACGCGCCGGTCGAGACGTAGACGATGAAGCCCTGGTTCTCGCGGCCGAGGAACGTCGCCATGCCGGGCACGGGGCGCCGCTGCCCCTCCTGCATCACGAAGGTGTTCCAGAAGGCCTGCAGCGGCGAGGGCAGCAGCGTGATCATCGCCGTGTCATCGATGTCGCTGACGACGCCGCGGCCGATGGCCGGGTCGACCACGTCCACGCGACCGCGGCCGGGATCGGCCCCGCCCGGGACCTCCACGTGGACCTCGTGCTGCCCGGCGGGCAGGTTCACCGGCAGCCGGACGTCGAGGTAGCCGCCCGGTTCGGTGCGCACCCGGTGCACCGTGTCGCCGATCCGCACCCGGACCGGGAGGTCCGGCGCCGAGACGGACAGGTAGCGCCGGAAGCCGCGCGAGCGACCCTCGGCGCTGCGCCGCGCCGTCGGCGGCATGACCAGCACGCGGCACAGCAGGCGGATCCAGCCGCCCTCGCCGTCGACGGCGGCGCGGCCGTAGGTGTCGTACACCACCGGGGTGGGGCGCCAGCCGCGGCGGGCCAGCACCGTGGCGGCGCGCCGCTCGAGCGAGGCCTCGATGGAGGCTGCGAGGTTCGGACCGCGGGAGACGTCTGCCATCCCTCCACCCTGCCCGAGATCGGGTCGGATGCGTCGGATCGGCTGCGACGTGGTCGGCGGGGCGAAGAGGTGACGACGACGGCGCCCGACCGAGGTCGGGCGCCGCCGTCGCGATCGCGTCAGGCTGTCAGCGCTGCGTCATCTGGACGAAGCCGCCGCCACCGCCGGTGCTCGTGGAGTACGTGACGGGAGCCGAGCCGCGGCCCTTGCCACGTCCGCCGGCACCACCACCGCTGCGGGCGCCCGACCCGCGGACGCCGCCGCCGCGCGACTCGCCCTTGGGACCCTTGGCCGCCGACCGCTGACCGCGGCGCTGGTGCTGACCACCGGGCGCGCCGGCGGCCTGCCCGCCGCCGCGCGACTCGCCGCCGCGAGCGCCGCCGTCGCCACGACCGCCGGACGGGCGGCCCTCGGACGTGCGGGCGGACGCGCCGACGGGAGCCGCGGCACCGGCTGCGCCGCGCCCGCGGCCACGTCCGCGACGGCGACCACCGCCGGAGCCCTCGCCGCTCGGGGCGGATGCACCGCCGTCGACCGCCGCCCGGGTCTGGCCCTCCTGACCGCCCTGGCGACCCCGACCACCCTGGCCGCCCTGCCCACCCTGGGCCGAGCGACCGGAACCGCCGCCGGCACCCTTGCGGCGCGGCTGCTGCGGCTCGGGCTTGGTCGCGGCGCCCGCGGGCATGGCCCCGGGGGCCACGCGCGGGGCGACCTCGCCGACCAGCGCCGTCACGGCCGCGTCGGTGGCGCGCACGCGCTGCGGCGTCGCGGTGATCTTGGCGGCGCGCGTCAGCTGGCGCACGTCGCCGCGCTGCTCGGGCAGGACGAGGGTGACGACGTCGCCGCCCGCGCCCGCGCGCGCCGTGCGGCCCGAGCGGTGCAGATACGCCTTGTGCTCGGCCGGCGGGTCGACGTGCACGACGAGGTCGACGTCGTCGACGTGGATGCCGCGCGCGGCGATGTCCGTGGCGACCATGACGCGCACGTCCCCGGAGTGGAACGCGGCGAGGTTGCGCTCGCGCGCCCCCTGGGACAGGTTGCCGTGCAGGTCTGTGGCGGGGATGCCGGCCGCGGTGAGGCGGCGCGCCATCTGGCGCGCCTGGTGCTTGGTGCGCATGAAGAGCAGGCGGCGGCCACGGCCCGAGGCGAGCGCCTCGACGATGTCCTTCTTCTCCTCGGCGCCACCGACCTCGAAGAGGTGGTGGGTCAGCGCGGCGACCGGCGAGCTGGCCGGGTCGACCGAGTGCGTGACGGGCTTGTCGAGGAACCGCTTGACGAGCACGTCCACGCCGTTGTCGAGGGTCGCGGAGAACAGCAGGCGCTGCCCGACGGCGGGCGTGGCGCGCATGATGCGCGTGACACCCGGGAGGAAGCCGAGGTCGGCCATGTGGTCGGCCTCGTCCAGCACCGTGATCTCGACGCCGTCGAGCGAGACGAGCTTCTGGCCCATGAGGTCCTCGAGGCGGCCGGGGCACGCGACGAGGATGTCGATGCCGCCGCGGAGGGCGGAGACCTGCTTGCCCTGGCCGACGCCGCCGAAGATCGTCGTGATGCTCAGGCGGGCGGCCTTTGCGAGCGGCGCGAGCGTCTCGGTGATCTGGTTGGCGAGCTCACGGGTGGGGGCCAGCACGAGGGCGCGCGGGCGGCTGGGCTCGGCACGACGACCCGGTGCGAGGCGCGTGACGACCGGGATGGCGAACGCGAGAGTCTTGCCCGAGCCGGTGCGGCCGCGGCCGAGCACGTCGCGGCCGGCGAGGGAGTCGGGGAGCGTGGCGACCTGGATCGGGAACGGCGCGGTGATGCCGCGGTCCGCGAGGGAGGTGATGAGGCTCTCGGGGATGCCGAGGTCGGCGAAGGAGGGGGCGGCGTCGGCGGGTGCGGACGCTGCGGGCGCCGTCGAGGGCGCGGAGGAGGGAGAAGACACGGGGGTCCAGTTCTGCTTCGGCGTGACGTGGCGCCTGCGGCGCCCGCGTCTCGCGGCCTTGGCCGCGGAAGGATGCGATCGCCCGGGTGCGGCTGGCGCTGCGGGCGCGGCGATCGGCAGTGTGCCGGGTGCAGGCCCGCGGGGCGGAAGATCTCGCGGCACGGCGCAAGGGTGCGCCGTCGCGACCATCCTCCCACACGCGGGGTCGCCGACGCGTCCGCCCCGCCCGCACCCGCTACCGTCGGGGCGGGCGACGCCGTCGCCGACCACGTTCGGGAATGTTGGTTCGTGGTAGTTTCTGATCGCTCGGCCGAGGTGGGTCGAGGCGGCCGAGGTGGACTGGGAACGAGGGAGTCGTCATGTCGTGGATGGTCACCGGGGGTGCGGGCTACATCGGGTCGCACGTGGTGCGGGCGTTCGGGGAGGCGGGGATCGACGTCGTCGTGCTCGACGACCTCTCCAGCGGCCACCGCGACTACGTGCCGGACGGTGTGCCGTTCGTCGAGACGAGCCTCCTGGACACCCCCGCCGTCACCGCGGCGCTGCGCGAGCACGGCGTCACCGGAGTCGTTCACCTGGCCGGCTTCAAGTACGCGGGCGTCTCGGTCAGGGAGCCGCTGCACACCTACACGCAGAACGTGACGGGGACCGTCAGCCTGCTCGAGGCGATGGTGGCCGCGGGCGTCGGCAACCTCGTCTTCTCCTCCTCCGCCGCGACCTACGGCACGCCGCGCACGGACCTCGTGACCGAGACGACGGCGACCAGCCCCGAGTCGCCCTACGGCGAGTCCAAGCTCATCGGCGAGTGGCTGATCGCCGACGCCGGGCGCGCCCACGGCATCCGCCACACGTCGCTGCGCTACTTCAACGTGGTCGGGTCGGGCACCACGCAGCTCGCGGACACCTCGCCGCACAACCTCTTCCCGCTCGTGATCAAGGCGCTCAGCGAGGGCCGGACGCCGCGCATCAACGGCGAGGACTACGCCACGCCGGACGGGACGAACGTGCGCGACTACGTGCACGTCGTCGACCTCGCGACCTCGCACGTCTCCGCCGCGCAGGCGCTGGAGGGCGGGCGCGAGCTCGAGCGCGTCTACAACCTCGGCAGCGGCGACGGCCTCTCGGTGCGCCAGATCATGGACGCCTTCGCCGCCGCGACGGGCCAGGACTTCACGCCCGAGATCGGTCCGCGCCGCGCCGGCGACCCCGACCGGATCGTGGCCGACGGCACGCTCGCCGCCCGCGACATCGACTGGGCGATGCGCCACACCGTCACCGACATGGTCGCCTCGGCCTGGGCGGCGCGCCCCCGCGACTGACCCCACCCCCGTTCGCGAGGGCTTGGTGGGAGCCCGCGAGGTACTTCTGGGGCTTCGCGAGAGACTTCAGGACGTCCGCGAGAGACTTTGGGGACGCCGCGAGACTTCTGGGGATCTCGCCCTACGCGTGCGCTGCGCCCTCGGGGTGGTCGCGCACGTGCGAGGCGGGCTCGATCTGCAGCGTCGAGTGCTCGACGTCGAAGTGACCCGCCAGGCACGCCTGCAGCTCGTCCAGCACCGCGCACCGACCGGCCGCGGCGGCGCCGTCGGCCACCACCACGTGCGCGGAGAGCACCGGCACCCCCGACGTGATGGTCCACGCGTGCAGGTCGTGGACCGCCACGACCCCGGGCACCGCCTCCAGGTGCTCGCGCACCCGCTCCACCGACACCTCCGCCGGCGCCCCCTCGAGCAGCACGCGTGCGACGTCCCTGAGCAGCGCGATCGCCCGCGGCACGATGAGCACGCCGATAGTGATGGAGGCGACGGCGTCGGCCCGCTGCCACCCGGTCACCGCGATCACGACGGCGGCTGCGACCACCGCGACCGACCCCAGCAGGTCCCCGAGCACCTCGAGGTAGGCGCCGCGCACGTTCAGGCTCTCGTGTCGCCCCGCCCGCAGCAGCCGCAGCGACACGAGGTTGGCCGCGAGCCCGACGAGCCCCGCGGCCAGCATCAGGGATCCGCCCACCTCCCCCGGCTCGCCGAGCCGCCGCACCCTCCACGATCACGAGGGTCCCGACGACGATGAGCACGACGCCGTTGACCAGCGCCGCGAGCACCTCGGCCCGCTGCCACCCGAAGGTCCACCGGTCGGTCGCCGGACGGGCCGCGAGCCACGTCGCCACCAGGGCGATCGCCAGCCCCGCCGCGTCCGAGAGCATGTGCCCGGCGTCCGCCAGCAGCGCGAGCGAGCCGGTGACCAGCGCGGCGACCACCTCGATCACGAGGACCGTCACCGTGATGGCGAGCGCCGCGACCAGCCGGGGACGGTGCCGCTGACCCGCCGTCGTCGCGCCGTGCGCGTGCCCGTGGCTCACGGCGCACCTCCCTCGTGCGTGTGCACGACGGCGTGCAACCCGTCGTCGAGCAGCTCCTCGGCGCGGTCCACCAGCGCGAGGAGCGCCGACGTCGTGAGTCGGTAGAAGGTGGCGCGGCCCTGGGCCCGCGGCGAGACCAGGCCCGACTCCCGAAGCACGGCGAGGTGCGCCGACGTCGTCGACTGGGCGAGCCCGACGCGGGTGACGAGGTCGGTGACCCGGAGCTCGCCGTCGGCCAGCGCGTGCACGATCGTGAGCCGCGCGGGATCGGCGAGCGCGCGGAAGACCGCGGCGACGGCCGCGTGGTCGTGGCGGTCGTCCGCCGGGGCGCAGGCACCGTCGGCGCCGTCGCGAATCATCGTCATACGTCGATGATAGCGGCCCGGAACGATCAGCGTCAGTCCCAGCCCAGCTCGTGCAGACGCTCGTCGCTGATCCCGAAGTGGTGCGCGATCTCGTGCACCACCGTCACCGCCACCTCCTCGGCCACGTGCTCGGCGTCCTCGCACATCGCCAGCGTCGGCAGCCGGAAGATCGTGATCCGGTCGGGCAGCGAGCCGGCGGCCCACCACCCGTCGCGCTCGGTCAGCGGCGTGCCGTCGTAGAGGCCGAGCAGGTCCTGCGGCTCCTCGCTCGGCGGCAGGTCCTCCACGAGCACGACGACGTTGTCCATCAGGGCCGCGAGCTCGTCCGGAACGAGGTCGAGACCCTCCCCCACGCAGACCTCGAAGTCCTCGAGCGTCATCTCGACCGGCATCAGGCCGCCCCGCCGTCGGACTCGTCAGACCCGTCGAACCCGCCGGAGTCCGGCCCTCCCGGCCACCGCCGCCCGGCCTCCGTGGCCGCGTCGGCCAGCCGCGCCCGGTGCACGGCCCACGCGTCGTCGTCGAGCGGCGCCAGGTTCCCGTCGCCGTGCCCGGCGCGGCCGTCGAGGAGCTCGCGCACGACGTCGGCGTGCCCCGCGTGCCGTGCCACCTCGGCGATCACGTGCACCAGCACCTGGCGCAGCGTCACGTCACCGCGGTCGCCCCACCACGGCACGAGCCCGACGGCGTCCAGCGGCAGCTCCGCGATCGTCGCCTCCGCGATCACGACCGATCGCGCCTGCAGCGCCAGGACGTCGGTCCGTGGCACGTCGGCGGGGACCCACATGTCGGCGTTCGTCTCCTCGCGGTCGTCCATCCACGGCAGCGCGGGCCCGGGCCTGCCGAACACGAGCCCGAAGTACTCGATCTCCACGCTCGCGACGTGCTTCACGAGCCCGAGGAGGTTCGTCCCCGTCCGGACGACCGGCCGCCGGACCTCCTCCTCCGACAGCCCGTCGAGCGTCCCCAGCAGCTCGCGCCTGGCCTTGCGCAGGTAGCGGTTCAGGAGGTCCTTCTCCGGGTCGACGACGTCGTCCGCACCGGTGCCAGAACCGGAACCACTCTCAGCGACCATGCCGCCCACGCTACTTGGCGCGCCGGGGCCGGCCGAGATATGCAACGCCCGAGAGCGCTGCAACGACGCCGATTTGGGCGATCGAAGATCTCTCACGTATGCTTCACGAGGTTCTGGGGCACTTCGGTGTCACGGGCGCTCAACGCAGTACGGGCCCCCATCGTCTAGCGGCCTAGGACTCCGCCCTTTCACGGCGGCAGCACGGGTTCGAATCCCGTTGGGGGTACGGATTCGCTGAGCTGGAAGTGAAGTGGTACGGTCTCGTTCGGCAGTTTCGCAGGTCAAGCTCCACCACGAGGCCCCGTAGCGCAGTTGGTTAGCGCGCCGCCCTGTCACGGCGGAGGTCGCGGGTTCAAGTCCCGTCGGGGTCGCAGATGGATCAGCCGGTCACCCAGGTGGCCGGCTGATCTTTCACCAAGGCTCTGTAGCTCAGTTGGTAGAGCGCACGACTGAAAATCGTGAGGTCACGGGATCGACGCCCGTCGGAGCCACCAGATCGACAGCCCCGCCCGGTGCATCCGGAGCGGGGCTTCGTCGTCCTAGGACTGGCAGCCGCGTGGCACCCCCTCGCGCTCCCCGGCGTCCAGCGCGTCCACCCACGCGAACAGGTCCGGCAGCAGCGGCGAGTCCCCCGCGATCACCCCCATGTGCGTGCGGCCCTCGTACTCGTGCACCTCGACGTCGCGACCAGCCGCGCACAGCTGTCCCGCCAGCGTCCGCTGGATGTCGATCGGGACCACCTCGTCGTCGGCACCCTGGCCGAGGAACAGGGGCGCCGGCACGAGGCCGTCCGCGGCGTTCTCGCGCAGCCGCTCGGCCACGGGGCCACCCTCGAGGTCGAGGTCGTACAGCGCGTCGCGGTCCCCCAGCGCGACCGCCGCCAGCACGGTCACGAGCATGCCGCGCTCGCTCGCGCAGCGGCTCGCTGCCTCCGAGGCGAACACCCGCCCGGCGGGGTGGACCGTGTCGACGAGCCGGATGTCGGGGTACTCCTGGGCGTACGGGACCAGGACGTAGGACGTGATGGCGCGCCCGAGCGGGGAGGCGCCGTCGTCGAGCACCGCGTGGGCGAGCGCGAGGGGGTCGCTCGCGGCCGAGAGCGCCGCCACGCTCGCCACCTCGAGCTCGGGGGCGTAGTCGGCGGCGATGCGACCCGCCCACAGCGTGGCGTGACCGCCCTGCGAGTGGCCCCAGAGCATCACGCGCTCCCCGGCCTGCGCCGCGGGCAGGGCGCGGGCCGCCCGCACCGCGTCGAGGGTCGCGCGACCCTCCCCCTGCCCGATCAGGTACGGGTAGCGGCCGGCCGTGCCCTGACCGGGGTAGTCGGTCGCGACCACCACCCAGCCCCGCCGGACCATCTCCCCCACCCCGGGCACGTTCCGCTCCGTCACCGCCTCGGCCGTGAGGCTGGGCGCGCACCGCTGCGCGACGCCGGTCGTGCCGTGCTGCCACGCGAGCACGGTGCGCGGCGCGGCGCTCTCGCCGTCGGGGACCACGACGACGGCGCTCGCCACCGCCGCGGACCCGTCCTGGCGGGTGGTCGTGTAGAGCACGCGTGTGGCCGACGACGCCGGCGGCACCTCGCCGTCGTACGCCTCGGTCCGCAGCACCGTCCCGGGCTCCGCCGGGATCGCGCCGTCCCAGGCGTAGAAGTCGGGCACGGGGGCGACGTCGGAGCGCAGCCAGCCGAGGCCGGCCGTCGCGAGGAGGACGAGGGTCGACGCCGTCACGAAGCCCGTCGCGACGAGCCAGCGGGGGGCGGTGCGGCGGCCTCGCCGAGGGCGCACCGCCCGGACGAGCTGCCGCACACCCACGACGACCGCGGAGAGGGCCGACGTCGTCGCGAGCAGCAGGAGCGCCAGGTCCGGCCAGGTGAGGACCGGCCAAGCGGCGACGGCGCACGCCACCGCCGCCAGCAGCGTCACCGGGCGCGGCGCACGGCCGGTGCCCCGCACGGCGCGCAGCACGAGGCGAGCGGCCGCGCCGAGCAGGGTGAGCGCGACCAGCCACGGCAGGAGCCCGACGGCGCGGGGGACGTCGAGCAGCGCCCCGACCGCGAGTACCGCGGCGAGCACCCCGGCGGCCCACCACCGCGCGCGGCCGCCGCGCCACGACGGCGTCAGGTCCGACCCGGTCGACGGCGACGCGAG
Organism: Litorihabitans aurantiacus; assembly: GCF_030161595.1. Classification (NCBI taxonomy): domain Bacteria; kingdom Bacillati; phylum Actinomycetota; class Actinomycetes; order Micrococcales; family Beutenbergiaceae; genus Litorihabitans; species Litorihabitans aurantiacus. The sequence continues at coordinate 223,659 of NZ_BSUM01000001.1, read as the reverse complement.
CGCCCGCACCGCCCCCAGCACCACGGCCGGGCCGGCGACGACGGCGAGCACGAGCAGCGTCGCCAGCGGACGCGTCAGCGCCACGGCTCCGGCCGCGACGAGCACGAGCCCGACGACGGCCGACAGCACCCGGCGACGGGACGGTGACGGGGGCATGCCCCGAGCGTAGGTGGCGGCACCGACACCGGCCCGCGACGCCGGAACCGCGCACCCGCTGCCGCGCGGGGGCGCACCGGCGCCCGTGGTGGGATGGTGCGGTGACCGATCGCTCCACGGCCGCCGCGCCGACCACCGCCCCCGCCGCCGCCGCCCTCGAGACCTTCACCGCAGCCGACGCCGTCGAGCTCGCGGTGCTCGAGCGCTCGGGGTTCGTGGAGTCGCGGCACCTGGGCTCCGCCGTCGTGCTGGCTCCCGACGGCGCCGTCGCGCGAGCCCTCGGCGACACGAGCACGCCGATCCTCCCGCGCTCCACGCTCAAGCCGGTCCAGGCGGCCACCGCGATCGCGCTCGGGGCGGACCTCACCGGGCCGCAGCTCGCGCTCGCGACCGCGTCGCACTCCGGGACGGACGCCCACGTCGCCGTCGTGCGGGAGATGCTGACGAGCGGCGGTCTGGGCGAGCAGGACCTGCGCTGCCCGGTCGCCGCGCCGTCGGACTCCGCCACGCGCTCCGCGATGACGCTGCGCGACGAGGCGCCCTCGCGCCTGCGGATGAACTGCTCCGGCAAGCACGCGGCGATGCTGCTCGCCTGCCGCGCGCAGGGCTGGAGCACGCACGACTACCTCGACCCGGCGCACCCGCTGCAGCGCGCGACGCTCGCGCTGCTCGAGCGCGTGGCGGGCGAGCGGGTGGCGGCGACCGCGATCGACGGCTGCGGCGCCCCGGTGCACGCGCTGTCGCTGGTCGCGCTGGCCCGGACGATCCGCTGGGCCACCACCGCGAGCGCCGACGCCGCGGACGGCCGCGACCGCGCCGTCGCTCGCGTGATCGCCGCCGTGCACGCCGATCCTTGGGCGATCGACGGTCCCGGCCGCGAGAACACCGAGGTGATCGAGCGGCTCGGCACGTTCGCCAAGGGCGGTGCCGAGGGCGTGATGGTGATGGCGGCGCCGGACGGTCACGTGGTCGCGCTCAAGGTGCTCGACGGCGGGGCGCGGGCCACGAGCGTCGCCGCGCTCGCGCTGCTGGTCGCACAGGGCGCGCTGGCCGCCGACGCGGTCGCGGCCCTGGCCACGCTGCCGACGGACGTGCGCGGCGGGGACGCCGTCGTCGGCCGCCTGCGCCCCACCCTCTGACCGCGAGAGCTTTTGCCGACCCTCCCCGAGAGGATTACCGACCCTCCCCGAGAGGTTTTCCGACGCTCCCCGAGAGGATCAGCGACCCGGAGGTACCTCGCGAACCCCCACAAGTACCTCGCGGCGCCCCAGAGACCCCTCGTGAAGGATCAGGCGCGCGACCAGGGGCTGCGGCGCGCGTAGGCGGTCAGGTCGACACCGCGCAGCTCCGCGTACTCCCGCAGGGGCCCCGTGACCAGCACGTCCGTCTCCCGCAGCCCGACGACGTCGCGCGCCCCGAGCAGCGCCATCAGGTCGGCGATCTCCGCCAGCCACTCGTGCAACAGCCCGACGAGCGCGTCCACGCCCGCCGTCGTCAGCACGTGCAGGAACTGCCCGGCCACTCCGACGGCGTCGGCCCCGAGCGCGAGCGCGCGCACCACGTCGAGCGGATGCCGCACGCCGCCCGACGCGAGCAGGGCCACTCCGCCGTCACTCCCCACGCGCGCCAACCCGGCCACCTCGAGCAGCGACGCCACCGAGGACTGGCCCCACCCCGCCAGGTACGCCCGGCCGGAGTCCGTCCGGCGCGCCGACTCGATCGCGCTGAAGTCCGTCCCGCCCCGCCCGGCGAGATCCACGCCGGCGACCCCGGCGTCCCGCAGCGCCGCGACCGTGCCGCGCGAGAGCCCGGCCCCGACCTCCTTGGCGATGACCGGGACGCCCACCGCCTCGACGATCGCCGCGATGTTGTCGCGCCAGTGGGAGAAGTCGCGGTCACCCTCGGGCATCGCGGTCTCCTGCGCGGCGTTGACGTGGACCTGCAGCGCGTCGGCGCCCATGATCTCCACGATCCGCGCGGCCTGGGCGCCCGTGACGTTCGCGTTGGTGTTGGCCATCACGAACCCGTCAGGGTTCTCCCGACGCAGCACGGTGAAGCTCTCGGCAACCTCCGGCTGCCGCAGCACGATGCCCATCGAGCCGCACGCCACGGGCAGCCCGGTCTCGCGCGCGACGACGCCGAGCCCACGGTTGATCTCGGCCGCCTGGGCCGTGCCCCCGGTCATCCCGGTCACGTAGAGCGGCACCGGCCAGCCGAGGGCCGGCGAGGCGAGGTCGACGGCGTCGCGGTCACCGCCCGCGAGCGCGTGGTGCACGAAGCGCACGTGGTCGTAGTCGCGCACCGTCTGCGGGGCGTGCTGCGCCATCGCGAGGCGGATGTGGTCGTCCTTGCGCTGCGCCGTCGGGTCGGGGGTCTCGCTGCTCACGTCTCCGATCATCCCCCGGGGAGGGCGTGGTCACCGAGTCCGGTCACCCGGGCCGCTCACCCAGCCCGCTCACCCAGCACGGTCCCGACGGCGAGGCGCGCCCCCAGCGGCACCACCCCCGCGGCGCGCCACGCCTCCTCGAGCCGGGTCCGCTTCTCGGCCCCCGCCACGAGTGCCACGCCGCAGTCGCCGCCACCGGCGCCGGACGGCTTCGCCGCGACGCCCAGTCCGTCCGCGACCTCGGCCAGCGCGGTCAGCACCGGGGTCTCGATCGGCACGCCGACGGCGTCGGCCAGCGCGCGCAGATGCGCACGGTTGGCCCTGACGGCCTCGCTCGCGTCGGTCAGGTCGTCGCGCTCGACGGCGGCGGCCACCTCCCGCGCGCACGTCGCCGCGGCGGCCACGAACCAGCCGGGCAGCCGACCTGCCGCGCGCACCGCCGCCACGAGGGAGACGGTCGAGGCCGGTGCCCCGGTCCACCCGATCGCGACCTCGAACGACGGCGTCGGCAGGGCGCGCGCCTCCAGTCCCGGCCACGGCTGCGCGACCAGGTCGGCGAGCGCCCCCGGGTCGGCGCTGGCACCGTCCCCGACCCGCTCGCGGACCCACGCACGCTCGGGCGAGGAGTACGCGGTCCACCCACCCACGAGGCACGTCGCGACGTCGGCGCCCGAGGCCCGGGGGTTGACCCGCAGCGTCACCAGCAGCGCCGCGCGCAGCAGCTCTTCGCGGGTGAGCCCCAGCCCGTGCCACGCGTCCAGCGCGACGACGCCCGCGGCCGTCACCGCCGCCGAGGATCCGAGACCGTACTTGCGCGGACCCGTGCCGTCGACGTCGGCGTCCTCGAGATCGCTCAGCGTGCGCACCCGGAACGGCGGCCGCGGCCGCCCGTGGGCTCGCGCGAGCGCGTCCATGACGTCCCGGACGGCCGCGACGTAGGACCAGCCGCGCCCCGTCAGGTCCTGGGTCTCGACCGCGGGCCGGACCTTCACCGTCAGCCGGCGGTCCACGGCGACCAGCACAGCGGGCTGACCGGGCTCGACCACGCCGTACTCGCCCGAGACGAAGAGCTTGCCCGGTGCGTGCGCGAGCTGCTCGCCGTCCTCCGGCCCGGCGTCGATCTCGGCGGTGACGCTCACCGGAGCCCCGCGCGACCGGCGGTTCCGTCAGCCACGCGTCACCGCGAGCCCGGGCCCGGGCAGCGCGCGCAGCACGCGCCGCCGCCCGCCGTCGCCCCCGACCTCGAGCGCCGCGACGACGGCGTCCAGATCGACGCGCGCGCACAGCACCTTGACGTTCGGTCCGGCGTCCATGGTGGCCCAGGCGCCGGTGCCGCTCGCGCGCAGGCCGGCGACGGCGTCGAGCACCCCGAGCGAGGCGGGCGCGAGGTAGCGGACGGCCGGGCGGGCGGCCAGCATCGTGGCGTGCATGCGCATCGCGCTCGCCTCCGCGATCTCGCCGAGCTGCGCGAGGTCGCCGGCCGCGATCGCGTCCCGGGCCTGCGCGACGTCGACCTCCGTGTGCTCGACCCACGCGGGGAAGTACGGCGACGTCGCGACGGTCCGCGCCATCGCCTCGCGGCTGCCGATGCTCTTGGGACCGGCGTCCAGCACGACGACGGCCATCGCGACGTCGAGGTCGGCCGCGGCCGGCACGGGCTCGGCGAACGATGTGAGATCGCCCCGGACGGGATCGGCGAGGTCGCCCGCGTGCCAGACGACGAAGCCGCCGTGGACCGAGCGGGACGCCGACCCGGACCCCCGGCGCGCGAGCCGCGACAGGTCGCGGGGCGCGAGATCCAGCCCGTACGCCGCTGCGGTCGCGCCCGCGAGCGCCGCGAACCCCGAGGCGCTGCTGGCCAGCCCGGCCCCGGTGGGCACGGTGTTCACGGAGGTGACGCGCGCACCGCGGCCGGCGAGGTCGCCCTCGACGTCGTCGCGCGTGCGCACGAGGTCGACGAACCGCTGCACCTTCGCCAGCGCCGGGCCCGTCAGGGGCGCGCCGTCGAGGGTCGCGGTCACCTCGCCGGACCCGCCCGCGGGTGCCAGCTCCACCCGCGTCGTGGTGTCGAACGTCGAGAGCGTCAGCGAGAGCGAGGACGTCGCCGGGAGCATGAGGTCGGCGTCGCGCTTGCCCCAGTACTTCACGAGGGCGATGTTCGCGTGGGCCGTCGCGGTCGCGGCAGCCAGGGGTGCGGTCACGTCGTCTCCACCTGGACGTCGTCGGGGCTCGTGCCGGAGGCGACCCCCGCAGCGCCGTCCGGCCCGATCGGGTGGTGCCAGACCGTCACGGCACCGGCCGCGCGCATCGCGGCGTCGACCACGACCGCCCCCGCCTCGTCCCGTACGAGCGCGATGACGCAGCCGCCCTGGCCACCGCCCGTGAGCTTGGCCCCGAGCGCGCCCGCCGCCGTCGCGGCGTCGATCAGCGCGTCGAGCTCCGGGCTGGAGACCCCGAGCTCGCGCAGCATCCCCTGGGCCTGGGACATCTTCGCCCCGACCTGCTCGGCCCGCCCCGCGGCCAGGTCCAGCGCCGCCCCCTGGGCGAGCGCACCGAGGCCGGCGATCAGCGCGGCACCGCGCACCGGGCGCCGCTCGAGGAACGCCGCGACGTCGGCCACCGCGGTGCGTGTGCGCCCCGCCAGGCCCGAGTCGGCCACGACGAGCACCGCCGACGTCCGCGTCGCGAGCCGGCGTGCCACACCAGCCTCGAACCACACCATCGCGTCCGCCGAGGTCGCCCGGGCGTCGAGACCCGACGGCGTGCCGTGGGCCAGCCGCTCCCCGAGGTCGACGAGCGCGAGGTGCTCCGCCTCCGTCAGGGTGACGCCCGCGTAGTCGGCGATCGCCCGGACGAGCGCGCCCGCCACGGCGGCGCTCGACCCGAGTCCGCGCGCGTGCGGGACGTCGCCGACGACCGCGATCTCGAGGTCGCGCAGCGGCAGCCCGACGCGGTCGAGCGCGGCGTGCACGACGGCGCGCGGCGAGCTCATCAGCTCCGGCGCCTGCGCGAGCGGACCGGTGTAGAGGTCGCTGACGACGCTCAGCTCGCCGGGTCGGTGGCGCACCGTCGCACGCACACCCAGAACGTCCAGCGGCATCGCGATGGCGGGCTCCCCGTGCACCACGGCGTGCTCCCCGAACAGGATGACCTTGGCGTGGGCGACGCCACGACCCGTTCTCAGCACGGCTCCACGCTACCCGCGGTCCGCCTTCGCGAGCGCCGCGACCAGGCGCTCGACAGACGATGTCAGCCCCCAGCGCTCCGCCAGCTGCTCGAGCGTCTCGGGGTCGCGCGGACGCGGCGGGAGCAGGCTCTCGTGGGCCGGCAGCTCGGCGTCGCGCAGCACGCGCACGACGGTGGGCGCGACGGCGAGGTAGTCCAGCGCCGCGAGGATCTTGCCCCGGACCGACGGCGACATCCGCCTCTCGGCGGTGTCCTGCGCCGCGGCGACCACGCCGCCGAGCGAGCCGTACGTGCCCAGCAGGCCCGCCGCGGTCTTCTCCCCCACGCCGGCGACACCGGGCAGGCCGTCCGAGGGGTCACCGCGCAGCGCGGCCATGGCCGCGTACCCCTCGCCGTCGGCGACGCCGTACTTCTCCACGAGTCGGGCGGTGTCGACGGTCTCGAGGTTGCGCATGCCGCGACCGGTGTAGAGGACGCGCACGGGCACACCGGACGCGCTGGTCGCGGGTTCGTCGACGAGCTGGAACAGGTCGCGGTCGCCCGTGACGATCTCGACGGCGTCCACACCCGCCGGCGGATCCGCCACCGCGCGCGTCGCGAGCGTCCCGATCACGTCGTCCGCCTCGCACCCCGGGGCGCCGACGCGCGCGATCCCGACGGCAGCGAGCACCTCGGCGATCACCCCCACCTGGGGGACGAGCGCGTCCGGGACCTCCTCGGCCGCGCCGTCGCGACCCGCCGCGGACGCACCACCCGCGACCCGGTGCGCCTTGTACGAGGGGATCGCGGCGACGCGGAACGCCGGCCGCCAGTCGTCGTCCCAGCACGCGACCACGTGCGAGGGCCGGCGGGTGGCGACGAGCGTGGCGACGGCGTCGGTGAACCCGCGCACGGCGCCGACCGGGCTCCCGTCGGGCGCGGTGACGTCCCCCTTCACCCCGTAGAAGGAGCGGAAGTACATGGACGCGGCGTCCAGGAGCAGCAGTGCCGGCATGCCGCTGAGTGTGGCACGGGGCACCGACATCTCAGCCGGTGGCACGCTTTGCGCACGGGAGGCGCAAGAATGGGACACACGAAGCAGGCGGGCCCGCTCCGGCGGCCCGCCACCGACGCGGCAACGTCCCCAGGAGGCACCATGGCGAGCGGATCCCCGCTGCAGCCCACCATCGGCGAGCTGGTCGCCCGGCTCTCGCAGCAGCTCACCGCACTCGTGCGCGGGGAGGTCGACCTGCTCAAGGCGCAGGTCGCCGCCAAGGGCAAGGCGATGGGCCTGGGTGTCGGGCTGTTCGTGGGCGCCGGCCTGTTCGGCTTCCTCGCACTCCTCGTCCTGCTGGCGGCCGCCGTCCTCGGCATCGCGACGGTCCTGCCGGCGTGGGTCGCCGCCCTGATCGTCGCGGGCGCCCTGCTCCTGCTGGCCGGCGTGCTCGCACTCGTGGGCAAGAAGTCGCTCGAGGCGGCCAAGAAGGTCACGCCCGACCCGGTGACGCACCTGAAGCAGGACATCGAGATCGTGAAGGACGGGTTCACCTCATGAGCGAGCAGCACCGCACCGGCGACGTCCACGACGAGGGCTACGCCCCGGCGACGCCCCCGGCCCCCAGATCGAGCTGCCCGAGCAGGAGCCCGCCAAGCGCTCGGTGGCGGAGATCGAGGCAGACAACGCCCGCACGCGGGCCGAGCTGAGCCGCACGGTCGACGAGCTGGCCGACCGGGTGAACCCGAAGGCCCAGGTGGCCGCCGCCAAGGACCGAGCGAGCGAGGCCGCCGCCGAGGTGGCCGAGGCGGCGAAGGCCCGCGCCGCCGTCGCGCAGGATGCCGCGACCACCTTCGTCGGTGACGTGAAGCGCCGCGACCCCAAGGCGCTCGCGATCGCGGGCGGCGTGGTCGTCGCGCTGGTCGTCGTCGTCCTCGTCTCGCTGCGCAAGAAGTAGCGTCTCAGCGGGCGAACGCCCCGTGACCCCTGCCACCCACGCGTCGGTGGTTCGGGGCGATCGTGGCGTGTAATCTGGTGCCCGGCACATACACACTCACCGGTTCTCCTACGTCACGACGGTGGCGGACCGGCACCCGAGCGGAGGGGGTCGAGTCCATGGGACGCGGCCGTCAAAAGGCGAAGCAGACCAAGGTCGCCCGGCAGCTGAAGTACTACAGCCCGGAGACCGACTACCGAGCACTCGAGAAGGAGCTCGGTCACGAACCGGGTGCGTACGGCTCCCCGGGCGGCGCCGTCGATCTCGACGACGACGAGGACGAGCCCGACACCGACGAGTGGCGCCCCGCCCCTCGTAGCTGAGCGCTCGCGGACCCTGCGGTCCCATCGCCTGCACGACCTCCCCGCCGACTCACCCTGGTGACCGGCGGGTTCGTCGTGCCCGCAGCCGCCGGCCGCGCGATGGCCGAGAGCCCGCTCCGCCCTCGCCGTCGCCAGCGAGGGCCGCAGGGAGGTGCCGACCTCAGGCGGTGCGGTAGCTCCCGTGCAGCAGCACGGCGCCGCCGCGCACCCCCTTGGTGCCGCTGACGAGCGCGTGGTGCGTGGCGTCGTCGGGGGTCTCGACGCGGACCGTGCCCAGCTCCCACGCCGCCACGCCCGCGGCCGCGAGCCGAGCCGTCGCCGCCTCGACCTGGGACGCCGGCAGCACCGCCACCATCCCGACCCCGAGGTTCAGCGTCCCCTCGAACCCCTCGAGCTCCGACCCCGCGCCGCGCGCCAGGAGCTGGAACACGGGCGGCACCGTCCACGAGCCGCGCGCCACGTCGGCCACGAGCCCCGCGGGCAGCACCCGCGCGAGGTTCGAGGCGAGGCCGCCGCCGGTGACGTGCGTGAACGCGTGCACCTCGGCGTGCGCGACCAGGTCGAGGCACGCGCGCGTGTAGAGCCGGGTCGGCTCGAGCAGCTCCTCCCCCAGCGTGCGGCCGAGGTCGTCCTCGTGGCGCGCGAGGTCCCAGCCGGTCTCGGCCAGCACGTGGCGCACGAGCGAGTAGCCGTTGGCGTGCAGGCCCGAGGATGCCATCGCGAGGAGGACGTCGCCGTCGCGCACCCGGTCCGGGCCGAGCACCGCGTCGGCCTCGACGACCCCGGTGGCCGCGCCCGCGACGTCGTACTCGTCGGGCTCGAGCAGCCCCGGGTGCTCGGCGGTCTCGCCGCCGACCAGCGCGGTCCCCGTCTCCGAGCACCCGCGCGCGATCCCGGCCACGACGGCGGCGATGCGCTCGGGCACGACGCGGCCGCACGCGATGTAGTCGGTCATGAACAGGGGCTTCGCGCCGGTGACGACGATGTCGTCGACGACCATCCCCACCAGGTCGATCCCGATCGTGTCGTGCTTGTCCAGGCGCTGCGCGAGCGCGACCTTCGTGCCGACGCCGTCGGTCGAGGTCGCCAGGAGCGGCTTGCGGTAGGTCAGGAGGTCTGATGCGTCCCAGAGGCCGGCGAACCCGCCCACGCCCCCGAGCACCTGCGCCCCCTGCGTGCGGGCGACCGCCGCCTTCATCAGCTCGACGGCGCGGTCCCCCGCCTCGACGTCGACTCCGGCCCGGCTGTAGAGATCGCTCACCCGGTCAACCTACCGTCTCGCCCCGCGCCCCATCCCGGCACGACCACCCCGTGCGCGTGGGAGAATCGCACGACACGATCCCCCCACCCCCTGGAGCAGCGCTTCCATGTGCGGCATCGTGGGAGCCGTCTCGAACGAGGCGGCGTCCCAGCTCATCTACGACAGCCTGTCCCTGCTGCAGCACCGCGGCCAGGACTCCACCGGCATCGCGACGGCGGAGGGGAGCGTCTTCCACGTCGTCAAGGCCAAGGGGCAGGTCCGCGAGGCCTACCGCACCCGGGACATGCGCAAGCTGCTCGGCACCATGGGCCTCGGGCACGTGCGGTACGCGACCCAGGGCAAGGCGTCCGCCGAGGAGGAGAGCCAGCCCTTCTACGTCAACGCGCCGTACGGGATCATGCTCGTCCACAACGGCAACCTCACCAACGTGCGCGAGCTGCGCGACGACCTCTTCGACGTCGACCGCCGGCACATGAACACGCACTCGGACACGGAGCTGCTGCTCAACGTGCTCGCCACCGAGCTCCAGCAGGTGATGAGCGGCAACCACCTCGACACCGACCAGATCTTCACCGCGGTCGAGCGCGTGCACGAGCGGATCGAGGGCTCCTACGCCGTCATCGCGATGATCGCGGGCTACGGCATGCTCGCGTTCCGCGACCCGAAGGGCATCCGGCCGCTGACGCTGGGGCGCCGCGAGTCGACGCTGACCGGCGAGGACTGGATCGTCGCGTCCGAGTCCCTGGTGCCGGAGGCCTACGGCTACGAGGTGTTCCGCGAGGTGGCACCGGGTGAGGCCGTGTTCATCACGATGGGCGGCGAGATGACCTCGCGCCAGTGCCACCCGAATCCGAGCCTGGTGCCGTGCTCGTTCGAGTACGTCTACCTCGCCCGTCCGGACTCCACGATGAACGGCATCTCCGTCTACGACGCCCGCCTGCGCCTCGGTGACCGGCTCGCCTCGACGGTGGCGCGCTACACGCCCACCGGCTCGATCGACGTCGTCATGCCCATCCCGGACTCGGCCCGCCCGGCCGCGATGCAGGTGGCGCGCCGGCTCGGCCTGGAGTACCGCGAGGGGTTCTACAAGAATCGGTACGTGGGCCGCACGTTCATCATGCCGGGGCAGGGTGAGCGCAAGAAGTCGGTGCGGCAGAAGCTGAACGCGATGGGGTCGGAGTTCAAGGGGAAGTCGATCCTCATCGTGGACGACTCGATCGTGCGCGGCACCACCTCGCGCCAGATCGTCGACATGGCCCGGGCGGCCGGCGCCGCGCGCGTCACGTTCGCCTCGGCGGCTCCCCCGGTGCGCTACCCGCACGTCTACGGCATCAACATGCCCACGCGCAGCGAGCTCATCGCGCACGGCCGCACGATCCCCGAGGCGAACACGGCGCTCGGCGCCGACTTCCTCGTCTACCAGGAGGTCGAGGACATGAAGTCGGCGATCCTCGAGGGTCAGAGCGAGGTCACCGACCTGGAGATGAGCTGCTTCGACGGCCGCTACATCGCCGGCCGTGTCGACGACGAGTACCTCGAGTGGGTCGAGAAGACCATCAGCTCCTGAGGCGACGACTCACCACCGCGCTCACGCCAGCCGCTTCTGCCACGCCCCCTCGGACACCAGCGGTACGAAACCCATGGCCTCGTTGATGGCGAGCATCGGCCGGTTCTCCTCGGCGTTCCACGTCATCACCCGCGGCGAGGTCGGGGCGACTCCGCGCCAGCGCAGGATCGCCTCGCCCTTCACCAGCGCTCCCAGCCGGTGCCCGCGGTGCTCGCGGAGCACGAGGGTGTCCTCCTGGTGCGTCGCCGTCGTGCGGTCCTGGTTGCCCACGAGCTCGGTGAACGCGCACAGCTCGCCCGTGGCGGTGTGCCGGGCCGCGACGACCTGCAGCGTGCGCCCCGCGGCGGTGTAGCGGGTGTCGTGCTCGGCCACGCGCGCCGCGTCCCAGACCTCCTCGGGCGTCTCCATCGCAGCCGCGGGCACGTCGGTCGCCATCCGCGACTTCAGCCACGCGTATCCCGCCACGTGCTCGGGCGGCGTCGGCGCCTGCCAGGACACGACGTCGTACTCCGCCGCGTGCGTGCGCGCGTCCGCCAGCAGCGCCTCGATCCGCGCGGTGGTGGCGGGGTCGGTCAGGTCCAGGACGCTCGCGCGCTCGACCTGCTCCAGCGCGAATCCGTGCGCGAGCAGGAAGCGGGTGTTGTGCGCGTCGGCGGGGACGCTGCCGAATCCCGTGGGTGGCGCCAGGCGGTCCCCACCGCCGCCCGTCACCTCGTGGTGCTCCGCCCAGCACTGCAGCGTGGTGCGACCGTGCTCGCGCGCGGTCCGCTCGATCAGCGCCATCGCCGCGCCCCCGATCCCGCGCCCCCAGACCTCCGGGTGCAGCTCGATCTGCACGAGCCCGACGGCGCCTCCGCCCTCGTGCGGCAGGTCCAGCCCCAGGCGTCCGACGACGGCGCCGTCCAGCACCGCGATCCAGGTGAGCCGCTTCTCGTGCGCCCCGGGGGCGTAGTACGGGAGCAGCTCGGCCGCCGTGATCGCGTGGTCGTCGTGGCCGGACACCAGGCGGTAGACCTCGTTGCGCACCCGCACCATCTCGGCGAAGTCGCCGGCGTCGGGGGCGTCGATCGCCGTCGGGATCGTGAGCGGGCGCAGCTCGAGGCCGTCAGGAGCGGGGTGGTCGGTGGTGGTCACGGCGCCGAGCCTAGGAACGCCGGCCCGCACGGGCCAGGTGATTTCCGCCGGTACGACGCCGGTTCAGGCGACCTCGAGCGCCACGGTCCGCCGCTCGACGTCGGCACCCACCACCCGCACTCGCACCCGCGTCCCGAGCACGAGGGCGTCAGCGGGCCCGGCGATCCGTGAGCGCACCGCCGGCTCGTCCACCAGCACGGTGGCGCGCGCCTCGCCCTCGCGGCCCTCCTCGCGCGACGGCGTGGACTCCACCACGACGGCGTCCAGCACCTCTCCCTCGCGCCCCGAGAGCAGCACGGCCTCCACCAGGTCGACCGACGCCTTCTCGTAGGCGTTCGCGCGCTGGTTGGCCGCCGCCATCGTCGCGGGGAGGTCGTCCAGCGCCGCCAGCACCCACTCCGGCACCGGGGTGCCGGCGAGGTGCGCGAGCGCGACCTCGCCAGCGTAGCGGTCCACGAGTCGACGGAGCGGTGCGGTGGTGTGCGCGTACTCGGCGGCGATCGCGCTGTGGGCGGCGCCGGTCGGGACACCGGGGTTGGCGCTCGTGCCGAACGCGGTGTACCCGGCACCGCGGAAGAGCCGGGTCGCCTCGGTCGCGAACGCCGCGTGGGCGGGCCGGGAGGCGTCGAGACCGGCGGCGAACATGCCGTAGGAGACCCGGCGCGGCCAGTCCAGCCCCAGGGCCCGCGCCACGTGCCGCAGGCGCACCACGTCGCCGTCGCGCGCCGGGGCGAGAGTCCGCCAGATCCCGGCGCCGGCCTCCCGGTGCAGCCGCGCGGCGGCGATCCCGGTCAGCAGCGACAGCTGGGCGTTGTACTCGTCGCTCGGCAGGCCGGCGCGGTAGGTGAGGGTCCAGGCGCCGGCGTCGGTGCGGGCCACCTCCTGGTCGGGGACGTCCAGCGTCGCGCCACCGCGCTCGATCTGGGCGTCGGCGCGCAGCTGCCCGACGACGGGAAGGAGCTGCAGCATCTCCGGCGCGGTGCTCGCGTCGAGGTCGGCCTGCACCTGGGCGTAGCTCAGCTTCGCGCGGGAGCGCACCCACGAGCGCCGGACGTCGACGTCGGTGAGCGCGCCGTCGCCGTCGAGCGCCAGACGCCAGAGCACCGCAGGACGCTCGACGTCGGGCAGGAGGCTGGCCGCCCCCTCCGACAGCTCCGGCGGGTGGAGCCCGTAGCGGCCGTCGGGGCCGTAGGTGGTCAGACCACGGCGGTGGGTCTCGACGTCGAGCGCACCGCCCGGACGGACGAAGGCGGCGACGTCGGCGATCGCGTAGTGGACCACGTACCCGCTGCCGCTCCGCGCCAGGTGGAAGGCCTGGTCCAGGTCCTGCGACGACGGCGGGTCGAGCGTCACGAGCTCGAGGTCGCTCCGGTCGGCGTAGGCCTTCGGGTCCGCCGGACCGCGTTCGGCGGCCCGCCTGGCCTCCGTGAGCGCCTCGGCCGGGAAGTCCGTCGGGATCTCGAGCTCGGTGCGCAGCCTCTCCAGCCCGACGGCGACGGCGTCGCGCGCCGCCCCCGCGCGCAGCGCGCGCCTAGCCACGACCCGCTCGCGTCCGCACCGGTGCGCTCATACCTCGAACGTACAAGGCGGACGGGCCAGACGCCTGCGCGGATCGCGCCGTCGCTCGGCCGTCAGTCGCGGCGGCGCCGCCACGTGCGCCGCGGCAGGTCCCTCGCCGCGGTCGGGCGACCGGGGGCGCCGTCCATGCGGCGAATGCTGCGGCGGTCGAACCACACGGCGACGGCGTAGCTCGCCAGGGCGAAGAAGCCGCTGAGCCCGATGAGCAGGAGCCAGAACAGCCCCCACGAGTCGAGGGCGCGCGCGGCCAGCTCCTCGGGAGGGATCGTCTGGTCCCGCACGAAGCTGAACAGCCCGGCGACGAAGATCGCCAGGAACAGCCCGACGAAGAGGAAGGCGCCGAACCGGGGGCGCGACGCACGCGGGAGCGGTCGGTGAGGTCGGCGACGGCGGCACGCTCGGCCACGACCTCGCGGGCGGGCGGCATCGGGGTCGCGGCGGGCGCGGCGGGCGCGGCGGCAGAGCCGTCCCGGGGCTCGACGTCGGGCTCCTGGTCCTTCTCCTCGCTCACTCCAGCAACCTACCCCGGCCCGTCCGGACGCCCCCCATCGGGCCCGGGGGCACCGGTGTGCGCTGCCTCACGAGCGGGGCCGCAGGTAGGGCAGGAACTCCGACAGGTCCGAGCGCGTGCCGGAGGCCTGCACGCCGCCGTCGTCGATCGGGCGGTGCAGGACCTCGGACCAGCCGGTGCGACCGGTCACGAGCGCGAGCCAGGTGTGGGGCCGGCACTCCACCACGTTCGGCGGCGTGCCGCGCGTGTGTCGCGGACCGCCGATCGCTTGGACCGCACCGGCGGGGGGCACGCGCACCTCCACCGAGTGGCCCGGGTGGAGCGCCTCGAGCTCCTCCAGGGAGAACCGCACAGCCGTGAGGAGGACGGAACGCGCCGTCGCCTCGCCCTGCCGCGCCCACTCCTCGAGTGCCGCCTGCCCCGCGAGGGGGTCGATCCGCCGTCGTGCCACCCGACCATTCTCCGCCGAGCCGGCGCAGGAGGTGTCGCGGAGGCGGCGGGGACGCGAGCGGCCCGATGACGCGGGGGCGTCACCGGGCCGTTCACGGGCGAACCCCTCAGCCGAGCGCGAGTACCTCGCGCACCTCGGGGTCGCACAGCTCGAGCGCGGCGGCGCGCGAGGCCGCGGCGGTGCGCCCGCCCCGCGCGGCACCGGCGATCGCCTCGCACTGCTCGCGCGTGTGCTTCGACAGCGCGAAGCGGACACCGGGGACGGCGGCCGGGGACATGGACAGCGACGTGATGCCGAGCCCGGTCAGCACGAGCGCCATGAGCGGGTCGGACGCCGACTCGCCGCAGACACCGGCCGGCTTCTCGGCCTCGCCGCCGGCCCAGGAGACCGCCGCGACCAGCTCGAGCACCGCGGGCTGCCACGGGTCGAGCAGGTCCACGAGCCCACCCAGCAGCCGGTCGGCCGCCATCGTGTACTGCGCGAGGTCGTTCGTGCCGAGGGAGACGAAGTCGACGGCGCTGAACACGTCCCGGGCCCGCAGCGCGGCGGCCGGGACCTCGATCATCACGCCGACCTTCGCGAGCCCCGCCTCCCGGGCCAGCCGCGCGAACTCGGTCGCCTCGTCGACGTCGGCGATCATCGGGGCCATCACCCAGGGCTCGACGCCGGTGCGCCGCGAGGCCTCCGCCAGCGCGTGCAGCTGGTCGGCCATGAGCTCCGGTGCCGTGCGTACGAGGCGGTAGCCGCGCACCCCCAGCGCCGGGTTCTCCTCGTCGCTCCGCGTGACGAACGCGAGCGGCTTGTCGGCGCCCGCGTCGAGCGTGCGGACCACGACCTTGCGGCCCCCGAGCGCGCGGAGGGCGCGCTCGTAGGTGTCGGCCTGCTCCTCGCGCGTCGGTGCCGTCGTCCGGCCGAGGAACAGGACCTCGGTGCGGAACAGGCCCACGCCCTCGACGGCGGCGTCGGTGAGCCGCTCGGCGTCCTCGGCCGTGCCGATGTTCGCGAGGAGCTGGACGGGGTGACCGTCCGCCGTCGCGCCGTCGGAGGTGTCGTCCGCGAGGCGCTGCAGGGCGTCACCGCGGGCCTGGGCGCGGGCGCGGACGTCGTCGTCGGGGTCGATCGTGACCGTGCCGGCTGCGGCGTCGACCGCGACGACCTGACCGTCGGCGAGGTCGGCCGCGCCACCCACCCGCACGATGCACGGGATGCCGAGCTGGCCGGCGATGATCGCCGTGTGGCCGGTCGGGCCGCCCTGCTCGATGATGATCGCCAGCACCTTGTCCAGGTCCAGCGCCGCGGTGTCCGCCGGCGCCAGGTCCTGCGCGACGACGACGCTCGGCTCCGCCAGCGCCGGCACGCCCGGTTCGGGCAGGCCCGCCAGCCGCGAGATCACGCGGTCGCGCACCGAGCGCAGATCCGTCACGCGCTCGGCGAGGTAGCCCCCGGCGGCGGTGAACAGGTCGATGTACTCCTTCGTGGCGTGGTCGACGGCGAAGGTCGGCTCCTGCCCCTGCATCACGCGGGTCTTGGCCTCGCCGACGAGCTCGGGGTCGCTCGCCATCGCGGCGGTGGCCTCGAGCACCTCGCCCATCGTGGTGCCCGCGGCCTGCTCCGCACGCGCGGTGAGGGCGTCGGCGACGTCGCGGTAGGCCTGCGCGACGCGCTCGACCGCCTCGGCGCGCCCGGCCTCGCTGTCGGGGCCGGCGGCCTCCGTGGGCGTGGGGGGCGCCGGGTGGGCGCGCGCCACCGGACCGACGACGGCGCCCCGCCCGACGCCGGATCCGGTGAGCACCGACGCCGCTGTCACTGCGCGTCCAGGTCCGTCTCGAGCAGCGTCTGCAGCTCGTCCAGGACGGCCTCGTCCTCGGCGGCGATCGTCACGGTCGCGCCGCTCTTCACCCCGAGCGCCATCACGCGCAGGATGCTGCCGGCGTCGACCGGGTTCCCGCCGTCGACGGCGATCGTGGCGCCCTTGCCTGCGGCGGCCTGCGTGAAGAGCTTGGCGGGACGGGCGTGAAGACCCTGCGCGGATGCGACGACCACGGTGCGCTCTGCCATCTCAAGACTCCTTCGTCACTTCGGTTGTGCCCCGAGGGGCCTGGGTGGTTCGGGGGGCGATCGCCCGGGCGGGCCGGGCGTGTCACGCCCTGTCTACGGTGACCCGTGCGGGTCGGTCAACAGTGGCGCGGTTGGCCCGGCGCCTGACTCGGTCTCGTCGCGGTGGCGGATCGGTGCGGGTGCCCGCATCAGTCCACCAGCGTCGCGAACGAGGCCTCGAGCTCCTCGGACGTGAGGATGCGTGCGGCGGCGAGGTCGACGTCGTCGGGCCCCGGGACCTGCGACCCGGGGAGCTGCACCGCGGCGGCGCCGTAGGCGAGCGCGGTGGTGAGGGCGCGGTCGCGGCCCGCGTCCCGCGCGCCGAGGTAGCCGGCGAGGAAGCAGTCGCCGGCGCCGACCGAGGACCGCACCTCGGCGGCGCGCGAGGTGCCTGCGAGGACCCCCTCGCCGTCGACCAGGACGGCGCCGGCCGCGCCGAGGGAGATCACGACGGTCTCCACGCCGCGCTCGCGCACCTCCTGGGCGGCGGCGACGGCGTCGCCCACCGTCACGACCGGCCGGCCGACGGCCTGGGCCAGCTCCTCCGCGTTGGGCTTGACGAGGTCCGGGGCGGCGGCGAGCGCGGCGGTCAGGGCGGGGCCGGAGGTGTCGACGACGACGCGCATCCCGGCCTCGCGCAGCGTCCCGGTCACGGTGGCGTAGACGTCGTCGGGGACCCCCGGCGGGAGGGACCCGCACAGCACGACCCAGTCGCCGGGGTGGGCGACCTGGAGGAGGCGGGCGACGACGGCGTCCAGCTCGTCCTGGCGCAGCGCCTCGCCCTGGGCGTTGAGCTTGGTGGTGGTGCCGTCAGGTTCGGCGACCGTGATGTTGGAGCGGGTCTCGCCGTGGACCGCGACGGCGTCGTGCGCGACGCCCTCCTCCTCGAGCAGCTCCGCGAGACGGCGACCGTCCGGACCCCCGAGCGGGAGCAGCGCGAGCGAGTCGAACCCGTTGGCGAGCAGCGCCCGGGTGACGTTGACGCCCTTGCCGCCGGGGTGGATGGCGTTGCCCGTGGCGCGCGAGACGCGGCCGCGCTCGAGGCGGGCGATCTCGATGGTGCGGTCGACGGACGGGTTGAGGGTGACCGTGACGATGGTGGTCGGACGCGTCGCTGCGTTCATGGGCCTCATCCTGCGGGAGCGGAACTGACCCTCTTTGTTTACTCCCGTTTCTGTGGATATGTCAAGGTTGACCGGTCCGACTGTGTTGCTTTCGGTGCGCTACGGGCCGCCGGCTGGCTCCCTCGCCACCCACCACCCGGCCCCCCGCCACCCGGCACCCGGCACCCCGCGACCGCACCGCGTGCGCACGTTCTGCTGCTTCACATCCGCCGAAGCAGCAGTACGTGCGCACGCGGCGGGCGCCCCGGGCCGGAGGGGGCCGGACGGGGCCGGAACGGCGGGCCAGGACGGACCGGCCGGCCAGGGCGGACCGGGTGTGCCTGACGAGGGGCCCGACAGGCCTGGCGTGCGGTGCCGTGCGTGCCGGCGCAAGTTGTCCACAGGTTGACGCCGCGGGCCCCGTCCGCCGTCGCCCGCGGGGTAGACCTGGTGCGTGCCCACTCCGCTGACCCTGCTGCCCGAACCGCTCGCGAGCGGACCGTTCAGCACGGCGGCCGCCCGCGACCAGGGAGTCTCGGCGGCGCGACTGCGCCACCGCCGACTCGCGACACCCTTCCACGGCGCACGGGTCCTCGGGCCGGCACCAGCGCCGACCGACATGCAGGCACGCGCGCTCGCACTTGCCTCCGTGCTGGACCGGCGCCACATCTTCGGCGGGACGACGGCTCTGCGCCTGTGCGGCGTCGACGTCCCTGCGCGTCTCCGTCACGAGCAGACCCTGCACCTCGTCGTCGTGAGCCCGGGCGCGCGGGTCCGGCGGGCGGGCGTCACCTGCCGGGTGGTTCCCCGTTACGGGAGGGTACGCACCCTCGCCAGCGGTCTCGTGGTCACCTCTGGGCCCACGACGTTCCTCCACCTCGCGAGGGACCTGACGCTGGAGGAGATGATCGAGGTCGGCGACGCCCTCACACGTCGGCGAAACCCCGTCACGAACCTGGAGCACCTCCGCGCGCACGTCGGCGGGTCCCCGCCCTGTGCCGGGCTGCGGACGGCGCGACAGGCGCTGGAGCTCGTGGTCCCCGGCACCGACTCGATGCCGGAGACGACCCTGCGGCGCATCATCGAACGGGCAGGCCTGCCCCGCCCCGCCGTGAACGCACCCGCCTACGCCGACGGCGCGTACCTCGGACGGCCCGACCTCAGCTACCCGGATCTGAAGATCGCCATCGAGTACCTGGGCGACGTCCACCGCACCGACCGGCGGACCTGGCGGATCGACGTCGAGCGCCACCAGCGGTTCCGCGACGCCGGGTGGACCGTTCACGAGGCGACCGGTGCCACCCTGGTCGATCCGCGGAGCCTGCTGGCACGACTCCGCTCCGCGCACACCCACCTCGGTTAGCCGGCCACTCCGCCCCCGTCCGCACCGACGTCACCGGGAGTCGCGCGCCCGTACCGCACCCCGGGTCCCGCCCGGCATCCCGCATCCCGCCCGACCCTCCGGACGGTGCGCCCGGTGCGCAGATTTTGCTGCTTCAGGTGCGGCGAAGCAGCAAAACGCGCGCAATCGGTGGGCGAGCCAGACAGAAGACGCCGGGGCGGGAGGCGGGAGCCCGGCACCGAGAACGCGGAGCCCGCACCGCGGGCGCGGGCGCAGGCGCGGTCCGGGCCGACCGGCCGGCCGGAGCGGGCGGCGTCAGCGGCCGCGCTCGGCCACCTGCCGGACCGCCGCGGCCACCGTCTCGTGCACGTCCGGGTGGAAGACGCTCGGGATCACGTAGGTCGGGTTCAGCTGGTCCGGCGTCACGACGGCGGCCAGCGCCTTCGCGGCCGCCAGCATCATCTCGTCGGTCACCTCGTTGGAGCGGGCGTCCAGCAGACCGCGGAAGACACCGGGGAACGCGAGCACGTTGTTGATCTGGTTGGCGTAGTCGCTGCGTCCGGACGCGACGACGGCCGCGTGCCGGGACGCGACCGCCGGGTCGATCTCCGCCACCGGGTTCGCCAGCGCGAACACGATCGAGTCGGGCGCCATCTGCTGCACGTCGGCCTCGCTCAGGATGTTCGGCGCGGACACCCCGATGAAGACGTCGGCCCCCACGATGGCGTCGGAGAGCGTCCCGGTGAGCCCCCGCGGGTTGGTCTTGTCCGCGATCTCCTGGAGCGAGGGGTGCATCCCCTCCCGGGAGGGGTGGACGATCCCGTCGATGTCGATCACCGTGACGTCCTGGACCCCGGCCGCCTGCATCATCCGCAGCACGGCGGATCCCGCGGCACCGGCGCCCGACAGCACGACCCGTACGTCCTCGACCCTCTTGCCCACCACCGTCAGCGCGTTCAGCAGCGCGGCCGTCGCCACGATGCCCGTCCCGTGCTGGTCGTCGTGGAACACGGGAATGTCGAGCTCCGCCCGCAGCCGCGCCTCGATCTCGAAGCAGCGCGGCGCGGAGATGTCCTCGAGGTTGATGCCCGCGAAGACCGGCGCGACGTTCTTGACGGTCGCGATGATCTCCTCGACGTCCTGGGTGTCGAGCACCAGCGGGAACGCGTCGATGTCCGCGAACCGCTTGAACAGCGCCGCCTTGCCCTCCATCACCGGCAGCGCACCGAGCGGCCCGATGTTGCCCAGCCCGAGCACCGCCGACCCGTCGGAGACCACCGCGACGGTGTTGCGCTTGATCGTCAGACGGCGCGCGTCCTCCGGGTGGTCCGCCACCTGCTTGCTCACGCGCGCGACACCGGGCGTGTAGACGAGCGAGAGATCGTCGCGGTGGCGGATCGGCACGCGCGACTCGATCGTCAGCTTGCCGCCCAGGTGCGCCAGGAAGACGCGGTCTGAGACGGGCCCGACGGTCACCCCGGGCATGTCGCGCAGCGTCTGCACGATGCGCTCGCGGTCCTGCTCCCCACCCGTGGCGACGGTCAGGTCGACCTGCAGGTGGTCGGCGCCCGACCCGGACACGTCCACCGCGGTGACGACGCCGCCCGCGCCCTCCACCGCCGTCGTGAGGGTGCTCACCGAGGCCGCGTGCGGCGGGACCTCGAGGCGGATGGTGATGGAGTTGCTCACGCTGGGTGTGCTCACGGTGCGTCCTCGCTGGCCGGGAAGGGGGTGCCAGCGAGGCTACTCGCCCCGGCCCGAGGAGGGGTCACACCTCGCCGGGAACACCCCGCCGCACAACGATGCGCGTCCAGCCGCCGACGAAGATGCGCGTGCCCTCCTCGAGCTCCTCGCGGCTCCCCGCCGTGATGGGGCTCGTCGGCAGCGCCTCACCCACCGGGCTGAGGTAGGTGCCGTTCGCGGACTGCAGGTCCTCCACGAACCAGCGCAGCCCGTCGGTCGTGAGCTGGCACTGGCGTCGCGAGACACCGGTGTCGGCGCCGCAGTCGACGTCGGGGTGGATCCCGCGCGAGCGCGAGGGCCGGCCCACGAGCACGCTGCGCGAGCGCAGCGGCACGACGGTCGGCATCCCCACCGACGGGATCGGGTCCTCCGGGCCCTGCTCCGCGTACCAGTCCGGGTCGACCCAGACCTCCGCGACCCACTCGTCCGGGCCGGGAACGGCCGGGGCGGGCAGAGAACGAGACCCCGTGCGCTCGACGGCGTTCGTCGCCGGATCCTGCGACTCGCCGTCGCCGGACCCGCCGTCGGGCTCGCCCGACCCGGCCCCGTCGGCGCCCGGCCCGCTCGCGCGGGGCTCGCCCTCGCCCTCAGCCTCACCCTCGCCAGCGGCCGCGCCGGCCGGCTCCCCGTCGGGGTCCGACGGCGAGCCCTCACCCTCGTGCGGCTCCACCGCCACGGGCGCGGGGGCCGACAGCGGGTCGAGGTCGAGCGAGGACGCCGGCTGCTCCGGCGGCGCGGGCGGGGTGATCGGCGTCGCCCCCGAGTCGGGTGCCGCGAACCGTGCGGACGACGACGGCGCCGTCCCCGTCGTGAAGTCGTAGCCGCAGTTCTCGCAGAACAGCGCACCGGCGGGCGCGGGCGCCTGGCAGTGCGGGCAGGTCGTGGGCTCGGCGGCTTCCGCCGACCCCGCGGCGGCGGCACCGGACCCGGCGGCCGGGCCCGACGGCGCCGACGTCGTCGCCGCCCCGATCGGCGCACCGCAGGTGTCGCAGTAGTCGGTGGAGGCGGACGTGTGCCCCTCGGGGCAGATCACGCTCACTTGCGCACCCGCGTCGTCTTGGTGGAGCCGGTGTCGAGCGCCATCTCGTCGAGCTTGGAGGTGTCGCGCCGCAGCCGGACCGTCCCGCGGTCCGGGTCCTCGATCTCGACCACGCGCCGCAGGCGCGAGGTGGCCTCCTCGTTACCCGTCTGCTGCGCGAGCTGGACGGCACGGCCGAGCTTGACGGTCGCCGTCGCCTCGTCGCCCGCCGACTTGGCGGCGAGACCCTCCTGGATGACAGAGGCCAGCTCCGCCTGGCCGGTGTAGTGCGCCACCTCGGGGCTGATGCGCGCCGTCAGGTTCGCGTCCGAGGACCACTGCGCCTTCACGAGGCCGGAGGCGTGCACCTGCCCGTCGACCGTGAACTGCACGCGCGCCACGAGCTGCTCGGCGCCGACCGGCTTCGAACCGACCCGCACGGCCACGTGGTACTCGCGCTCTTCGTTCCCCCAGGAGCCGGTGGGGAAGCCGCCCGTGAGCGGGTTGACGTCGATCCGCCGCGCCGTGAGGTCCTCGAGCGTCGGGGCGACCTGGCGCACGAACAGCAGCTGGGCCCCCTGCGGGATCCACACGCGCAGCTGCGCGTCCGCGATGCCCTTGCTCACGGAGGCCTTGATCATCTGCTCGAAGTCGGCGGCGATCTGCGAGGGGTCGGCGATGAGGCCGACCGTGCCGAGCAGCGCCGTCGAGATCTCCCGGACCTCCTCGACGATCCAGCGGTCGCCGACGCCGCGCGCGTCCACCTGGAAGTTGCCCTGCACGCGGCGGATGGCGCGCGAGAGGTTGCCCGCGGGCTCGGACTCGTTCTTGCCGTCGGTCAGCAGGATGGCGTGCTTGCGCACCCCGGGCGGCAGCGTCGCGAAGATCTCGTCCGCGAGCAGCAGCCACGAGCTCATCGCGGTCCCGCCCGACGGCGTCACGCGCCCGATCGCGCGCTTCGCCTCGGCGCGGGCACCCGGCTCCATCTGCACGATCTTGACCGGGGCGTTGGGGTAGGGGAAGACACGGTTGGCGACGTGGCTCCCCTGGACGATCGCGAAGTACGTCCCGTCCGGGATCGCGTCGACGGCGACGGCGGCCGCGTGCTTCGCCGACTCGATGTTGCGCCCGGTCATGGAGCCGGAGGAGTCGAAGATGATGATCTCGGCGGCGCCCGCCGTGCTCTCGCCCGCACCGAGTCCGGAGGACGCGTCCACCCCGCTCGCCTGCACCGAGACGATGGCGTGGACGTCGGTGGCTCCCTCCGGCAGGAACTCGTTCGAGAACACCTGGGCAGAGAACGTGGCCACGGGGAACCTCCGGGTCGATCGGTCGATGTGCTGGTCCCAGGCTAGTCACCACGGCGGCGCGGTGAGGATCCTGGTCGGTCGGCGGTGGACGGCGGTCGGGTCGTCGGGACGCGCCGCACCCGTCTCAGTCGTGGTTGGCCGGGTCGATGCGCGCCAGCGCGACCGTGATGTTGTCGCGCCCGCCCTGGTCGTTGGCCCAGCGCACGAGCTCGGCCGCCAGCGTCGTCGGGTCGCTGCCGACCGCCCCGATGCTCGAGGTCACCAGCGCCTGCACGTCCGGGGCGGGTGAGCAGTAGTTCCACAGCCCGTCGGAGCACACGAGCACCCAGCCCGAGCCGTGGGCGACCATCGCGTCGCTGCGGACGGCGACGTCGGGCGCGTCCGCGCCGAGCCACCGCGTGATCGCGTGGGCGTGCGGCGCACGCTCCGCCTCGAACCGCGACATCCCCTGCGCGATGGCCTCCTGCGCCCACGAGTGGTCCACCGACAGCTGGCGCGCCACACCGTCGTCCGGCAGCCAGTAGGCGCGCGAGTCCCCGAGCCACGCCGTCACGACGAGCGGGCCGTCGATCGCGGCGGCCACGAAGGTGCACGACGGTGGGTTCTCCTCCGTCGAGTCCGGGTCGGTCGCGGCGACCACGGCCTCGTTCCCGGCGACGGCGGCGCGCGCCAGCAGCGCCGACAGCTCGCGGATCTGCTCGGCGCTCGGCGCGGTCGCGTTCCGGATCCCGTCGAGGATCACGGTCGACGCCGCCCGCGCCGCCGCGAGCGAGGCGACGTCGGAGTCGGGGGCGGAGGAGACGCCGTCGCACACCACGAGGGCCGCGACGTCGCCCGCCGGGTCGAGGACGCCGATCGACATCGCGTCCTCGTTGCGCGAGTGGACGATCCCGCGGTCGCACGCGCCCCCACCCACGGTGCGGGCGACTCGCGGTAGTGGTCGCGCTCGGACGCGGCGGGCTCGCCGCACATCTCGCAGTAGCCGTCGCGGGCGATCGAGCCGCCGCAGCGCGCGCACGGGCGCTCGACGCCGATCGCCTCGGTCGGTGCCTCGCGGGGCGCCACGGCAGCCGTCGCCGGCGCGTGATCGACGGCGGGGTCGGCCGCCAGGGTCGACGGGTCCGCGACCTCCGTGCCCACCCCGGGCTCGAAGTCCGTGATGAGCACGGCGGGCGCGAGCGCCTCGGGTTCGAGGTCCTCGGGCGGAAGCAGCGGGCTGAACGGGTCGACGTGCGCGCCCCAGCTCGGCAGCTGCGCCGAGGAGGCCGCGGGCGCGGGCGCCCACAGCGGTGCGGGCGACGGCGCAGGGTCCGGCGCGGTCGCGGGCGGCGCGGTCGCGGGCGGCGCCGACGCCGGCGTCGGATCGGGTGTGGGCGACGGCGCTGGCGGGCCCGGGTCGGGTGCGGGGCCCGGGTCCGGCGCGGGGGCCGGATCGGACGCGAGCCCGGCCTCGCCGTCGACCGCCTCGCCGTCGACCTGCTCGCCCGGGGACGCCTCGCCGTCGGGTGCCGCCTCCGCCGAAGCCACGCCGTCGGACGCCTCGCCGTCGGGCACGAGGACCGCGGTGCCGCAGTCCTCGCAGAACCGCGCGCCGGACTCGATCAGGCCGCCGCACACGGGGCAGGCGAGTGTCGTGGTGTCACCGGTCATGTCGTGGTCCTCGGTCGTACGGCGTTGGCGCGGTCGACGAGGTCGATCCGCTCGTCCTCACCGCGGGCCATCCGGGCCCGACGGCGGTAGGCGGCCTCGAGCGCGAGCCGCAGCGGCTGCTCCTTGGCCACCACTCCCCCGACGTTCCCGCTGACGCGCTTGTCGCGCAGCACCTGGGTGAGCGCGGCCGTGTAGACGGCGATCTCGAGGTCGGCGCGCAGCGCGGGCTCGACCGGGACGCCCTTGATGCTGGTCAGCGCGTCGTCGAGACCGCCGAGCGTGCTCGAGGTGTTGACCAGCACGCCCGCCCGGCGCACGCGCGCGACGGGGTAGGAGGCGCGCGTGGGCGCCACGAGGTCGAGCGCGTGCAGCGTGCCCTGAGCGTCGGAGCGCTGCGCGCGGATCCGCGCGAGACCGAAAGCCGACGGCGCGGTGAAGTTCGCGTCCGAGCGCGCGCACACGACGTACATCTGCTCGGCGACGTCCACCTCGCCCGAGAGCTCGCACGTCGTCGCGAGCGCCAGCTTCGGGGCGAGCTCGCCGGGCACCTGGCCGTAGACGGCGTTGAAGCTCGCGCGCGCGGCCACGACGTCGCCCATCGCCATCTCCCGCAGGCCCGCGAGCCACACGGCGCGCCACTCCCACGGGTCGGCGTTCAGCAGCGCGGTGATGCCCTCCTGCGCGAGCTCGAACCGGCCGGCGCCGATCGCCGCGTGGATGCGCGCGAGCCGCACCTCCACGGTGTCCTGCGCGGCGCCCTGGAGGGCGTTGAGCCGTCCCACGGGGTCGTTGATCCCCGCGAGCCAGTTGGCCATCGGGTCGGTCGGGTCGACCTTGAGCACCGGGAGCTCGTCCCACCCGAGCGGCGCACCGGTCGAGTCCGCCATCGGCGCCTCGAAGTGGACCGAGGCGGAGGAGTGCAGCGCCGGGCTGCCCGGGCCGCGGTTGGTCGCGACCACCTCGCGCAGCACGCCGACGACCTGCGTGCGCAGCTCGTCGACGGCGGCGAAGCGGTCCGCGGCATCCGGCGCGCAGGCCTTGGCCACGAGCCGGTAGAAGGAGTCGTACTGCTGGAACACCGGGGTGTCGGCCACGGGCGGGAGCGAGGCGACGTACGTGGACGTGTTGCCCCGGAAGTCCAGCACCATCGTCGCGAGCGTGCGCCCGATCGTGTAGATGTCCGACGCGATCGTGGGCCCGTCGGTGGGGACCTCCGGCGCCTGGTAGCCCACCGTGCCGAAGATCGCGGACGTCTCGTCGTTCGCCCGCCGCACGCCGCCCAGGTCGATGAGCTTGAGCCGCTCACCCTGCTGGATCATGTTGTCGGGCTTGAAGTCGCAGTACAGGAGATTGTGGTCGTGCAGGTAGGAGAACGCCGGCAGGATCTCGAGCACGTAGGCGAGCGCCTGGTCCACCGGCAGGGGGTCCACGACGCCGTTGTTCGCCTCGCGGCGGTCGGTGAGGATCTCCTTGAGCGACTTGCCGCCCACGTACTCCATGACCGTGTAGCCCGCGCCGTCGTGCAGCGCGAAGTTGTAGATCTCCACGATCAGCGGGTGCTCGACCTCGGCGAGGAACTCGCGCTCGGCGATGGCCGCCTCGTAGGCGTCCTTGTCCCCCGCGTTCAGCAGGCCCTTGAGCACCACCCAGCGCCCCGAGACGTTCTGGTCGCGCGCGAGGTAGATCCAGCCGAGCCCGCCGTGCGCGAGCGCTCCGACCACCTCGTACTGCCCGCCGACGAGGTCGCCCGGGCCGAGCGTCGGGTCGAAGTCGTACCGGCTCCCGCACGCGGCGCAGAACCCCTGCGTGCGGCCGACGACGCCGTCGCGCGAGCGCCCGACCGCCGCCCCGCACGAGGGGCAGAACCGCTTGGACTCCGCCAGCTCCGGCGTCGCCATGATCGCCTGCAGCGGATCGGCCACGGGGGTCGGTGGGACGGTGGTGAGCCCGGCGCCGATCCGGTGGCCGCGCAGCCGCGTCGAGGACGTCCCGGTGCGGCGGGCCGTGCGCGACCCGCGCGCCGACCCGATCGCGGCCGTCTCCAGGCGCGAGGAGGAGGTGCGCGTCGAGACGCGGCTCGAGGCGGGAGACAGGTTGGCCGCGCCGGGGCCCGAGGAGGGGGCCGGGGTCGAGGACGCACCGCCCCCGCCCGCACCGCCCCCGCCCGCACCGCCCCCGCCCGCGCCGCCCGCGCCGGGCGCGGGCCGCAGCCCCGTGCCCTGCGCGAACTGGGGCGACCCACCCGCCTGGGCGGGCGCCGTCGCGACCCCCGCGGGCAGCGGCGCCGCCCCGGCGGGCGAGCCGCAGACGTTGCAGTAGCCGTCCTCGATCTGTCCGGTGCACCCCGGCTGGGTGCAGGTCGTCGCGGTGCTCACGCTGGTGCCTCCGTGGTTCCGCTCGCGCCGGCGCGCGAGGGCAGCTGCTGGGTCAGGCGTTCGTACAGGTCCACCAGGTCGACGGCGAGCTCGACGTCGCAGGGGGTGGTCTCGACGGCTTCCCTCGTCTCCCGCTGCGCCGCCGCCACCGTGGGCGAGTCCGCGCGGCCGTTGCGGCGCGCGCGCTCGGTCGCGCTCGTGAGCCGGAACCGCAGCGACGCGCGGGTGCGCAGCGGCGTCGTGTACGCGTCCTCGACGGCGTCCATCGCGCGCGCCACGAGCTCGAGCCGCGTGAGGTAGGCCGCGAGGGCGTCACGCTGGTCGGGCACGTCCCCGAGCCGCGAGACGTCGGGGACGGCGAGGTTGGGCGGGCGCAGCACCTCGCGCCGGCAGCGCGCGGCGAGGTCGGCCAGCACGTCGGCGCGTGCGGCCAGCCGCTCGAGCAGCGACGTGGCGCGGGAGTGGTCCCGGTCCTGCTCGTGGCGCTGCGCGGCCGCGACGATGGTGTCGCGCTCGGCCCGCGCGGCGGCGGCCTCCAGCTCGGCGAGCGGACCGGAGGCGTCAGCGCCCCGAGCCGCATCGGCCTGAACCCGGTCGAGCCGTGTGACGAGGGCGTCGACGTCGGGCACGCCGTCGCCCGCGAGGTCCTCCCGGCGCACGAGGTCGCCGCTGCGCACGAGGCTGGCGCGCACGCTGCGCAGCCTCGCGACCGTGTCGGCCTGGTTCGGGTCGAACGACAGCCGCACGCGCAGCTGCGAGATGAGCGCGTCGCACAGCCGCGTCGACTCCACCAGGGAGACCTGGGCGCTCGGGTCGGCGCCCCCGCCGGGCACCTGGGCGCCGTCGAGCCGGCCCCAGATCACGCGGGACATCCGCTCGCGCGCGACGGCGTCGGCACGCCCGGAGTCCCACAGCTCGCGCAGCTGCTCCGCCCCGGTGCTGACCGACTGCCACATGCTCATCGCCAGCACCACGTCACCCGTGAACGCCTGCGAGTTCGCGGCCTTCTGCGCGGCGGCGTCGAGCCTGCCGAGCTCGGTGCGCCGCTGGGTGAGCCAGTCGGCGAGCTCGGACTGGTAGCTCAGGAGCTGCTCGGCGCCGATCGCCTCGCCGAGCCGACCGGGCGCCCGAGGCGCCGCCGACGCACCCGCCGGGGCCGACGTCACGAGGCCCGCCCGTAGACGGGTGTCGGCGGGGTGGTCTCGGTCCCGAGCACGCTGAGCCAGCGGTCGTAGGACGCCTGCCAGCGGCCGTCGGCGACCCGCTGCGCGAGCACCGTGTTGGCGAGCTGGACCAGGTCGACCGAGGCGGCCGGGAAGCCGAGGCCGTACGGCTCGGCGCTGATCGCCTCGCCCACGACCTTGGCGTAGGGGTCCTGGGCGGCGAAGCCCGCGAGGATCGTGTCGTCGCCGGTGATCGCCTCGACCTGCGAGCGCTGGAACAGCACCAGGCACGCGGTGTGGGTGCGGGCGGGCACCGCCTCGACGTCGTAGTCCTCCAGGCGCTGCAGCGTGGTCGTGCCCTCGGGGGCGCACACGCGCTGCCCGGCCAGGTCCTCGAGGCTCTCGGCATCGGACTCGGCCGAGACGAGCACCTTCTGGCCGGCGCCGTAGTACTCGGCCGAGAACGCGATCGACTCCCAGCGCTGGCAGGTCATCGAGAAGGTGCGGGCCACGACGTCGACCTCGGAGCCCTCGAGCACCCCGACGCGCTCGCCCGAGGTGATGACGCGGAACTGCACGCGGTCGGGCTCGCCGAAGATCGCCGTCGAGAGGTCGCGCAGCACGTCGATGTCGAAGCCCTCGATCTCCCCGGTCAGCGGGTTGCGCGAGCTCATCAGGAGCGTGTCGGCGGAGATGCCCGCCACGAGCGTGCCGCGGTCCTGGATCTGCTGCATCGTGCTGCCGGAGGCGAACGTGCCGGGGTCGGGCAGCTGGGGCAGCGGGTCGTACGACGTCGTCGCGTCGTCGCAGGTGGCGGGGGCCGGCGGGGCGGGCGTGACCGGCGCGTCGGTCGCCTCCGCCGTCGGCGGCGCCTCCCGGCCGAGGTCGTCCAGGCCGGACGGCCCGGTGCAGGCGGCGAGCGTCAGGGCGGCGACCGTGGCGACGGCGGCGATCGCGGCGTTCGGTCCCGGGTGACGGCGGGTCCTCATCGGTACTCCTCCAGACGCTTGTTGATACCTCGCCACGCGAGCACGGCGGAGGCGAGACCGGCGGCCACGAGCACCCAGCTCGCGATGCCCACCCCGGTGCTCGCGGAGCGGAACTCGCTGCGGGCAGTCGCCGAGCTCTGCTCGACGGCGGCGCTCGCGGTCTCGACGAACGTGAGGTAGCGGTCCGTGGGGTCGCCGGAGGCGTCGCTCGTGGCCAGGGCGACGGCGCCGTCCCAGTCGCCGGCGTCGTCGAGCGCGCGGATCTCGTCGTGGCCCTCGACCCAGGCGGCCAGGTCGTCGGTGGCCTCCGTGCCGATGACGGCGCGGCGGTCCAGCTGGTCCTCGGCCTGCATGATCGCGGCGTCGAACGTCTCCTCGGCGGCGGCCCCGGAGCCGCGCTGGATGAGCCCGAACGACTCGGCGGTGCGCGCCTCGCCGGCGTGCGAGAGCGCCTGTGACATCGCCAGGGTGGCGGCGTAGGGGCCCTGCCGGGTCTCGGTCAGCGTGTCGTTGCTGCTCCCGACGGCGAGCGCGCACGCGAGCCACGCCACGAGCGCGAGTCCGGTCCCGACGACCAGGGCGGGGTTGAGCGTGCGCCGGGTGCGGCGCGCGAGCCAGATCTGGATGCCGACCAGCACGAGGACGCCGACGATGACGATCCACAGCAGTCCGGAGATCGCGCTCGCGGAGTTGAGGTCGCTCGCCGTCGCCTCGGCGTTCGCGACGATCGCGGCGTCGAGCGGGGGCAGCACGTCCTGTTCGAGGAGCGCCGCGGACGTGTCGAGGTAGGCGGCGCCCACCGGGAAGCCCTGGCGGTTGTTGGCGCGCGCCTGCTCCACGAGGCCGGCGTAGGTCGTGAGGGCGGCGGCGACGTCGTCCAGCGAGCCGTCCGTGTCCGCATCGCCGCCCGCCAGGGCCGCGACGCCGGCCGTGCCGGCGGCGAGCGCGGCGTCGTAGGCCTCGCGCTGCTCGGTCGGTTCGAGGCCGCCGACGAGGTAGGCGTTGCTCGCCGTTCCGCTGGCGGTGACGAGGTCGGCGCGGGCGGTCTGCAGCTGCAGGATCGCGTCGACCCGGTCCACGACCCGGGCCGACGTGGCCTGCGTGAGCGAACCGACCAGCACACCGGCCAGCGAGACCAGCAGCGACGCGACGACGGCGAGCACGATCGCCAGCCGCAGCCGGCCGGGGGTCCGGCTCATCC
This sequence comes from Litorihabitans aurantiacus, assembly GCF_030161595.1. Classification (NCBI taxonomy): domain Bacteria; kingdom Bacillati; phylum Actinomycetota; class Actinomycetes; order Micrococcales; family Beutenbergiaceae; genus Litorihabitans; species Litorihabitans aurantiacus. The sequence continues at coordinate 193,145 of NZ_BSUM01000001.1, read as the reverse complement.
GGGCACGCCAACCCGAGCGCACACCCGACTTCGAGCCCTGGCCCTGCGGCGGCGCGCCCTTCCCGCCGCCCTGCGGACCGGCGGGGGCGCCGCGCGTCCGCCCGGGCGGTGGTGGCACGACCGGACCGCTGCGGCGCGGCGCCGTCGGGGTGGAGGTCATCGCTGCGGCTCCTCGTGGTCGACGGCGTCGGCCTGGTCGGTCGCGTCGGGGGTCGCTCCGGCGTCGTCGAGGTCGACGGCATCGGTCGGCTGCTCGTCGTCCGGCGTCCCGACGGCGTCGGTCGGCTCCCCACCCTCCTGCGGCGAGAGCAGCGCGAGCGTGTCGTCGAGGTCCTGACCCGTCGGGTCGAGGAGGTCCTCCGGCAGCAGCTCGCGCAGCTGGTCGATCGTGGGCGCCTCGACGTCGCGCAGGCGCCAGGCGTGGCGGGCGATCGCGGCGTCGAGCAGGTTGCGCACGTAGCGGCCGTTGCCGAAGCCCGAGCTGCGGGGCTGGACGCTCGTGATCTCCTCGACCCGCTCGAGGCACTCCGGCGTCGGGGCGAAGTCCGCGCCCTCGGCCATGAGCGTGAAGATCGCCCGCAGCTCGGCGTCGGTGTAGTCCTCGAACGTGATCGTGGTCGAGAACCGGGACTCCAGGCCCGGGTTGGTGTCGATGAAGTCCTTCATCGGTCCCGGGTAGCCCGCGACGATGACGACGAGGTCGTCGCGGTGGTCCTCCATGTCCTTGACCAGCGTGTTGACCGCCTCGGCGCCGTACGCGTCCGGCCCGTCGCTCCCCTGCGAGAGCGAGTACGCCTCGTCGATGAACAGCACGCCGCCGAGCGCGGAGGCGACGACCTCGGAGGTCTTCGCCGCCGTCTGGCCCAGGTAGCCCGCGACGAGCTCGCTGCGGTCGACCTCCACCAGGTGCCCCTTGCTGAGCAGTCCGAGCGCGCGGTAGATCCCCGAGACGAGGCGGGCGATCGTCGTCTTGCCGGTCCCGGGGTTGCCGACGAACACGAGGTGACGGGTCAGCGTCGGTCGGGTCAGCCCGGCCTCGGTGCGCAGCTTCTCGACGCGGAGCAGCTCGATCTGGCGCTTGACCTGCGACTTCGCCCGGTCCAGCCCGACGAGGTCCTCGAGCTTCGCCATCTGCTCCTCGAGGGAGGGAGCTCCTCGGCCTCGACCTCGACCTGCTCCTCGGTGGCGACGGCGGTCTCGCCGGCCGCCTGCGGTGCGGCAGTGGTGGCGCCGGCGCCGGGCTGCCCCAGGGCCGCCGGCGCCGCGGGCTGCGCACCACCCCGGAGCGCCTCGAGTATCTCGCCGACGGCCGGGAGGCCCTGCAGCCCGCGGTTCAGCGCAGGCTCGGGGAGCAGACCGGGCGGGACCGGCGGTGCCGCGGGCGCGCCGCCGGTCCCACCGAAGGAGGTGAGGTCGACGGCGGAGGGGAGACCCGCCGTCGTCGGCCCGGACGTCCCTCCGGACCCCGGCGGAACGGCGGGCGCCACGGGGGCGCCGCGCTGGGCCGCCGCAACCTCCGAGGCGGCCTGCGCCACGAGCGCCGAGGGCGTGCCGAGCCCGACGGCGGCCGCCGCGGCGACCTCGACCAGCGCGTCCGCGTACGCCGTCGCGCGCTCGCGCTCCGACGGCGAGGCCCCGGACAGCCGCAGCGCGACGAGCGTCTCGGTCGGTGCCGTGCGCCAGCGCCGACCGCCGGCCGCGGCGGCGAAGAACTCCCGCACCGCACCGCGTTCGAACGCCCGGACCCAGTCGGCCGGGGCTCCGGGCCCCGCCTCGGCGACGGCCGCGGCGAGCACGGACGCCTCGTGGCGCACGGCGTCCGCCTCGAGACCCGCCTCCTCGCCCGCGGCGACGAGCCGGTCGACGGCAGCGTGCAGGGCGGCGTCGCGATCGGCGTCGCTGGGCGTGGTCACGGGGCCTCCAGGCGGCCGGGTTCGGTCGGTTGCTGCACGGTCGGTTGCTGGGTGGACGGCTGCGCCGGGACGCCGCGCGTCTCGCTGCCGAGCGCGAGCGAGGAGCTCTCGAACTTCGAGGCGAGGAACTCCCCGTGCGCGATGAGGGCGTTGGCGTCCTGCCGCGAGACGGCGTCGGAGATCCGGCCGAGCGTCATGGCCAGCAGGTCGAGCTGGTCACACAGGAGCATCAGCGACGTCTTGCCGTCGGCGACGACGCGGCGGTCGGCGAAGTCGCGCGGCAGCCGCAGGTACGTGTCCACCGCCTCGGGCAGGTAGCTCGTCGCCGCCTGGACCACCGTGTGCGCCTCGAGGCTGGCGACGCCCATGCGGTCCAGCCGCGGAACCATCTCGGCGATGCGCACCGTGATGCGGTGCACCCGCGAGGACACCGCCGGCCCGACGCGACCGCTCACGCGGTCCTCGACGGACTGCACCGCCGCGAGGATCTCGGCCGAGGTCGGGGGTGCCGGGACGTCGGGTCGCTGCTCCGCCGTGATCTCGTTGGCGCGGCCGGCGAGCCGACCGATGACACCGTCGAACCATCCCATCGAGGTCGTGCCTACAGACGCCCGAGGTCGAGCGAACCGTTCGTGACCCCGATGTTCTCCGGGCTCTCGGCCCGGCGCGCGCGGTCGACGTAGGACTGCGCCTTGGTGGTCTCGACCTGCAGCACGCCGATCGTCTTGCTCATCGAGTCGAGCGCCTGGATCTTGAACGTCGAGATCGAGTCGAGCGTGGCGTAGATGTTCTCGAACGCCGTCTGCAGCTGCTCGATGCCGACCGACGCGCTCGCCGCCTGCTCCTGGATCTGGGCGGAGTTGCTCGCGAGCATCTGCGACGTCGAGGCGATGAGGTTCGAGGTGGTGGTGTTCAGCGCGGTGATCTGGTCGAGCACGAGCTTGTGGTTCGCGAGCGCCTGGGCGACGATGACGGCGGTGCGCAGCGCGGAGACCGTCGTCGTGGTGGCACGGTCGACACCCTTGATGAGCTCCTGGTTGTTCTTCAGGATGATGTCCATCGCCAGGTAGCCCTGGATCGAGACGGCGAGCTGCGTCAGCAGGTCCTGGTGCTTCTGGCGGACGTAGAACAGGACGTCCTCGCGCAGCGCGGTGGCGCGGTCTGGGTCGGTGGCCTCGATCTCGGAGATCGCGGCGGAGACACCGACGTCGAGCTGCTCGGCGACGTAGATGTACTGGTTGAGGCGCGTCATCGTCTCCCAGAGCTGACGCTTCTCGAGGTTGAGCGCCGCGTTGTCCTTGCGCAGCTCGTCCTGACCCGAGTAGAGCGAGCGGATGATCGCGTCGATCTGCTTCTGGGCGCTCTCGTACTGGCGGAAGTAGTCGCCGATCTTGTCGCCGAACGGCAGGATCCCCAGCAGCTTGCGGCCGAAGCTCTTCTCGCTGGGGTCGAGCTCGTCCACCACGCGGCGCAGGTCGAGCAGCGACTTGCTCACCGAGGAGGACTCGGCGATCCCGCCCTCGCGGATCTCCTTGACGGGCGCCTGCAGCAGGCGGTTGGAGACCTCGGCGGCCTTGCGGATCTCGGCGTCGCCCATCGTGCGGATGTCGTCGGCCTTGGCGGAGAACTCGGGTGAGCGCGTGGTGGCGCCCTGGAGCTGCTCGAGGTAGGAGCTGACCTTCGCGTCGAGCGAGGGGATCACCGCGGCGTCGATCTTGGGCGCCATCGCCGGGGCCTGGGTCGTGGTGACCTGCTCGAGGGGACCGGGCGCGCTCAGGGTCAGCGTCTGGCTGGCGGCGGGCGGCTCGAGGGGTGCGGCTTGGGAGGTCATCGCGGTCCTTCGTCGGGTGGCGGCAGGCGGCGCGCCCAATCTACGCCAGCGGGGGCCCGGGCGGGGTTCAGTTCCTCCGCTCCGGGGTGGATCCCCGGGAGAGACCAGGGCGATCCCTGAGGCTTCGGTCGAACCCCACCGACCGCCGCGGTGGGCCACACTGTGCGGGTGACCGTCCTCCCCGCCCTCCCTTCCCAGGCATCGGCGGTCGTCCGTCACCTGCCCGCACTCACGGGCGTCCGATCCTTCGCCGTGATGGCCGTCGTGGTCACCCACGTCCACAACACCCTGCGCGAGCTGATCGGCGACCCGTACAAGCCCTTCGAGTTCCTGAGCTACCACGGCTGGTTGGCCGTCGAGTTCTTCTTCCTCCTCAGCGGGTTCACTCTCGTCCACGCCTACGCCGGTCGGATGGGTGAGGCCGTCGGCCCCCGCGCCTACGCCCTGTTCGTGTGGCGGCGCTTCTCGCGGCTCTGGCCGGTCTTCGCCGTCACCCTCGTCCTCACCACCGTCGTCATGACCGCGGGTGCGGCCCTGCGCCTGCCCATGCCCATGGCGCGGACGGCTCCCGACCCGGGATTCTTCTTCCAGCAGCTCTCACTCACCTGGATGTGGTTCCGCGACGACCGCGCGGTCCCCGCCGCCTGGAACGGCGCCTCCTGGTACGTCAGCGTCGAGTTCCTCGCCTGCGTCCTGTTCCCGCTGCTCCTGCTGGTGGTCCACCGGCTGGGGCGCCTGGTCCGGACCGGGTGGCTCGTGGTGATCCTCGCGCTGACCATCACGCCCTACGCCGTCATCGAGAGCTACTACTCCAACCAGCCGACCCCCTACTCCTCCATGCTGCGCGTCGCGACGTTCTTCACCGCCGGGATGCTGCTGCGCATCCTCGTCGATCGGTTCTCGCGCCAGGGCGACGACGTCGAGGTCGGCCGCGCGTCGAGCGACCGCCGCGACCGGCCCTCAGCGACCCGCAACGCGTGGTGGACCGATCTGCTCGCCCCCTCGGCCTGACGGCTCTCCTGGTGACGATGTGGGTGGACTACCACCTCCTCCCCGACCGCGAGCTCGTCTACCTCGTCACAGCCCCCGCCTTCTGCCTGTTGGCCGCCGGTCTGTTCCTCGGGCGTCGCGGCGTCACCCAGCTGTGCGCGTCCCGCCTGCCGGTGGCGCTCGGGCGCATCTCGTACGGCATCTTCCTCGGCCACGGCTTCCTGCTCATCGCTCGCGAGTACCTGCTCGAGAGCGGCCGCCTGAGCGCCGCGTCGTCCCCCGTCCTGATCGCGGGTGCGATCGCCGCCTACCTCGGCGGCAGCATCGTGATCGGTTGGCTGCTGTGGCGCTACGTCGAGGAGCCGGCCAGCCGGACCATGAACGCGATGGTCCCCGTGCGCTGAGGCGACGAGCATCACGGGGCAGTCCCGGAACGAACCCTGACGCCGTCGGTCGGCGGTGGTAGAGATGACACGTGCCCTCCGCCCGCCGCTCGTCGGTCCCCGCCTCCTCCCCCGCGTCCCCCTCCGGACAGCGACAGCACGACGCACGGTGGCCGGCGTTCGCCGTCTGCCTCGGCGCCGGGTTCATGACGCTGCTCGACGTCACGATCGTCAACGTCGCCCTCCCCTCGATCGAGACGTCGCTGGAGGCCGGGCCGAGCGAGCTCCAGTGGATCCTCGCCGGGTACACGCTCGCGTTCGGTCTCGCGCTGGTGCCGGCCGGGCGGCTCGGCGACGTCTACGGGCGGCGCACCCTCTTCCTCGTGGGGCTCGCCGCGTTCGTGGTGACGTCCGCCGCGTGCGGCCTCGTGGACTCCGGTCCCGCGCTGGCGGGCGTCCGCTTCGCCCAGGGCCTGGCGGCCGGGGTGCTCAACCCGCAGGTCATCGGCTTCATCCAGGACCTCTTCAGCGGCCCCGAACGCGGCCGGGCGTTCGGCTACTTCGGCGCCACGATCGGCGTCTCGACGGCGATCGGCCCCCTCGCGGGAGGCGGGCTCCTGGCGATCTTCGGCGAGGGCGAGGGGTGGCGCGCGGTGTTCCTCGTGAACGTCCCCATCGGCCTCGTCCTCCTCCCGCTGGCGTGGAAGCTGCTGCCCCGGCCCGAGCCACGGCCCGCCGGTGCCTCGCGCGGAGCCAGGCTCGACGTCGTCGGATCGCTCCTGCTCGCCGCGGCCGTGGTCGCGATCATGTGGCCGTTCGTGTCCTCGACGGCGGAGGGCGGGTCCGGCTCGTCCGGCGAGGCGGGCGGCGGTGGGGTCGGCACCGCGTGGTGGGCGGTCGCCGTCGGCGTCGCCCTGGTGGGCGTGCTGGTGTGGTGGGAGCGTCGCGTGTCGGCCCGCGGCGGGCTGCCGCTCATCCCCGGCAACCTGCTGCGGGTGCCGTCGTTCACGTTCGGCGTCGGGGTCTCGACCCTGTACTTCCTCGGGTTCACCGGGATCTGGCTCGCCTCGACGCTGTGGCTGCAGTCCGGGCTCGGGCTCACGCCGCTCCAGGCCGGCCTCGTGCTGACGCCGTTCTCCATCAGCGGTGCGGTGGCCGCCACCCTCGGCGGGCGGTGGATCTCGCGCTTCGGCCGCCCGCTCGTGGTGGGCGGTATCGCCGTGACGGTCCTCGCGCTGGCGGTGCTCGACGTCGTCGTCTCGGTGCTGCCCGCGCCCGCTGTGGCGTGGGTGGCGGCGGGGCTGCTGATGGTGGCGGGCTTCGGCAACGGGTTCGTGATCTCCCCGAACCAGACGCTCACGCTCGCGAAGGTCCCGCCGGGCGACGCGGGTGCGGCCGCGGGTTCCCTGCAGACGATGCAGCGCATCGGGGCGGCGGTCGGCGTGAGCGCGAACTCGGCGGCGTTCTTCGCGGTGCTCGCCGCGACCGACGACTACGGCGACGCGTTCGCGATGTCGCTGCGCGTCGTGGTGGGCGTGATGCTGCTGGGACTCGTGGTCGCGATCGTCGACGCGCGGCGCCGCTCCGCCAAGCACGAGGACGCGACCTCCGGCTGACCGCCCGAACGAATCGGTGGACCGCCCGAACGGTCCGACTCAGGCGCCCTCGCCCCGCGCCTTCCGCCGCGCCTTCAGCGCCTCGAGCACGGTCTTGACCACGAGGAACGCCAGGAAGGCGACGAACAGGACGTTGGCCAGCTGCGGCGGGATGGCGCCCGCGGTCAGCGTGCCGAGCGTGACCGTCACGCACGCGGCCACACCGATCAGGAGTCCGGAACGCACGTCCACGTTGCGACGTCGGGCGTTGCCGATGGTCCCCGAGATCGCCGTCGGGATCATCATCAGCAGCGACGTCCCCTTCGCGATGAGGTCGCTGTAGCCGAACAGCAGGATCATCGCCGGCACCACGATGACGCCGCCGCCGACCCCGAGCAGACCGCTCAGCACCCCGGTCACCAGGCCGACCGCCACGAGACCGAGCGCCAGCGGCCAGGTGAGCACCACGTCCTCGCCGCGCACCGGGACCGTCAGGACGAGCTGCACCGCCACGACGAGCAGGAACACCACGAACGCCCACCGGAGCACCTGCTGCGAGAGCCGGGCCAGGAGCCACGTGCCGATCTGCGCACCGACCACGGTGCCGATGGCGAGGATGCCCGCCGTCGGCCAGTGGACGTTCCCCCCGATCCCGTAGGCCACCACACCGACCGCCGACGTGGGGACGATCGCCAGGAGCGAGGTCCCCGCCGCGAGGCGACGGTCGAACGCCAGGAACGCCACCAGTGCCGGGACGATCACGGTCCCGCCGCCGACGCCGAACAGGCCGGACAGGTATCCCGCGCCGAGGCCGACGAGGAGCAGGGTGAGGAGTCGGGAGCGCGTCACGGGGCCCATCTTCCTCCCCGCCGGTGGCAGGATCGAACCGCGTCCACGAGGAGGTGCCGCATGGGTCACGTTCCGCCGGACGAGTTCGGCGCGCCCACCCCCGATGATGATGCGGCGGACCACGCCGTCGGGAACCCCTTGCCGCCGCGCCACGGGCCCGGCGGCCGGACCGTGGCGGTCGAGCGCGCGGGGTTCGCGGTCCTCGGCGACGACGCGCCCGACCCAGCGGGCGAGGGCGACGCCCCCGGCCCCACCCGGCGCGGGCCCCGCACCCGCTCCCGGCGCCGCACCCGTGTGATCGCGACGGCGGGCGCCCTGGTCGTCCTGGCGGCCGCGACCGGCGGCCTGCTCTGGACGCAGGAGCGGGAGCGGCGCACGCCCGAGGCTGCGGTGGCCGAGTACGTCGGCCTCGTCGAGCGGGGTGAGGTCGAGGCCGCGACCGCTCTGGTCCCGGTGCCGGGCACCCCGCTCGCCGACGCCGACGCCGACGACACCCCCACCCCCACCGGCCCGACCACCGGGAGCACCCCGATCACCGTCACCGTCGACGCGCCCGCACAGGTGCTGGACCCCGCGCTCCTCACCGACGCGGTCTACGCCGCGGGCGGCGGCATCGCGGACGTCGAGGTGGTATCCCTCGAACGCGCCGGGACACCACCTGTGGGAGGTGTGGTCGAGGTCGAGGTCTCCTACCTGGTGTCGGACGTCCCGAGCACGGCGGTGCTGCGCGTGGAGCGCCGTCCCGACTCCTTCCCCGGCCTCCCCTCCTACCGTGTGCTGGACTCGCTCGCGCGCCCCGCCGTCGTCGACATCTTCGACACCGACCTGGGCACGGCGTCGATCGACGGCGTCCCGGTCCTCACGAGCGGCAGCCCGGGCGTCGGCGCGCCCCAGCTCGCCACGATGCTCTACCCCGGGCTCTACGAGGTGGCGTTCGACGGCGGGTCCCACCTCTCCGCGTCGCCGGCGGACCTGCGGGTGGGCTCCGGGCGGACGAGCGAGCGCGACGCCGTCGTGCGCGTCGACCTCCAGGTGACCCCGACGCAGACGGCCCAGGACGCAGCCACCGAGGCGGCGAACGCGTTCCTCGCGGCCTGCGCCGACCGGACGGTGCCACCCTCGCCGTCGTGCCCCGCGCCCTATCTCCAAGCCCCGGGCGAACCAGAACCGATCGGCTTCACCTCGGGGTTCACCGGCATCGCGCTCGCCCTCGCGCTCGAGCCCGACGGCGAGGGCACGGCGCCCGTCGTGCAGGCCTCCCTGCAGGTCACGGTCGTCGTGCGGACGGAGCAGGGCGCGCGGGACGAGTCGTTCTGGCTGACCGTCCTGGTGCCGCTCGACGACTCGCTCGACCCCGTGGTCACGACGCGGACGCCCTACGGTTGACGGACATCGAAGGAGGGGGCACGGCGATGGGGCGACGACCGGACGACGAGTTCAGCGATCCCTCGGCGGTCGACGACGACGTCGCAGCCGCCGGGATGCACCGGTGGCGGGGCGGTCCCCTCGACCACGGGGACGAGGATGCGACCGCCGGCGACGACGCGTGGGACGACAGCGACACCGGGGCCGGCGACGCTGCAGATTCCGTCGAGCCCCGACCTCACCGCAGGCGACGCCCCGTGCTGACGACGCTCACTGCCGTGGCCGTGCTCGCCGTCGTGACCGCCGGTGTCCTCCTCGCTCAGGAGCGCGAACGCCGTACACCCGAGGCGAGCGTCGAGCGGTACGCGCAGCTCGTGGCCGACGGCGAGTACGAGGCCGCGTCGGCGATCGTGCCCGTGCTGGGGAGCTGGGAGGGCCCGGCGGTGTCGTCGGCGCCGCGCGAGGTCGTCCCCGAGCTCGTGTCCGACGAGGCCTCGGCGAACGGCGACTTCACCCTGGTCGAGGTGACGCGCGAGGACGAGACGATCCCGCCCGTCGGGGAGACCGTGGAGGTCACGGTGCGGTCCGAGACGGACGGCCGTCCGACGTCGAGCGTCCTGCGCGTCGAGCGCCGCCCCGACTCCTCCCCCGGGCTGCCGTCGTGGCGCGTCCTGGACTCCCTCGCCGTCCCGCTCGTGGTGCGGGTGCCGAACAAGGGACTGGTAGAGGTCACCGTCGACAGCGTGCCCGTGACAGGAACCGCGCCGGAGGACGGCGACGCCGCGACGATGGTCTACCCGGGCGTCCACACGGTCGCGTTCGACGGCGGCGAGTACCTGCTCGCCCAGGACGTCGAGCGGCGCGTCGCCCCGGCGGGCAGCAGCGTGGACCCGCAGACCTGGTCGGTCATCGCGTCCCTCGACGTGATCCCGGGCGAAGCGGCGGTCGGCGCAGCGCTCGCCGACGCGACGTCCTTCGTCGACGCCTGCATCGCGGGCGAGCCGGCCGACCCGCCCTGTCCCGACCCCGTCGCCGCCGGGACCGCCTGGGCGGACCTGCCCCGCTACGACACCACCTGGACCCAGATCGGGTCGAGCGTGTTCACCGACGGCAGCGCCCCTGTCGTCGTCCTCCAGCTCCTCGGCTCGATCACCTCGCCGGGCGTCACAGGTCCGCCCCCGGCCGTCGTCCAGCTCGGGGCCACCGTCCGCCTCGGCAACGAGCCCCCCACCGTCGAGATCACGCCGATCGAGGACTGACCCTCAGCCGAAGTGGCGCGCCAGCGTCCCCGTGCTGGCTGCGCGCAGCTCCTCGACGCCGAGCTCGATCCCGTCGATCTCGAGCGCACCGTCCTCGGTCGTCTCGCCCAGCACCACCAGCGGCACTCCCCGTGCCGAGCAGAGGTCGGCCAGCGCCACCTCGCTGCCGCGCGGCACGGCGACCACCGCGCGCGCCGTCGACTCCGAGAACAGGGCCGTGGCGAGGTCGACGCCGTCGCGCGTGCGCAGCCCCTCGAGGTCGATGCGGGCGCCGACGCCGAACCGCAGCGTCGCGTCCACGAGCGCCTGGCCGAGGCCACCCTTCGAGAGGTCGTGCGCGGCCAGCACGAGGTCGTCGCGCGAGGCGTTGACGAGCACGGCCGCGAGCGCCTTCTCGGCCGCGAGGTCCAGCCGCGGCGGCAGACCACCGAGGTGACCGTGCACGACGTCGGACCACACGGACCCGTCGAGCTCGGCGCGCGTGGTCCCGAGCAGCACGATCGTCTCGCCGGCCCCGCGCCAGCCCGACGGCGTGGCGTGCGCGACATCGTCGAGAACGCCGAGCACCCCGACGACGGGCGTGGGGTTGATCGAGGAGTCGATCCGCCCCGGCTCGCCGGTGCCGTTGTAGAGGGAGACGTTGCCGCCGGTCACGGGCACGCCGAGCGTCTGGCACGCGTCCGCGAGGCCGGTGATGGCCTCGACGAGCTGCCACATCGAGTCGGGGTCCTCGGGGCTGCCGAAGTTGAGGCAGTCGGTGACGGCGAGGGGCCGCGCGCCCGTCGTCGCCACGTTGCGGTAGGCCTCGGCGAGCGCGTGCTGCGCCCCGAGCCGCGGGTCGAGCTTCGCGAACCGGCCGTTGGCGTCGGTCGCGATCGCGACGCCGAGCCCGCTCGCCTCGTCGACGCGGACCACGCCGGCGTCGTCGGGCATCGCCAGCGCGGTGTTGCCCTGCACGTAGCGGTCGTACTGGTCCGTGATCCACGACGCCGAGGCGAGGTTCGGGCTCGCGACCAGCGCGAGCAGCTGCTCGCGCACCTGCTCGGGCGTGCTCGGCAGCGCGAGGCCGGCCGCGGCGACCGAGTCGGCGTTGAGCGCGTCCTGCCAGGCCGGGCGGGCGTACGGGCGGTCGTAGACCGGACCCTCGTGCGCGACGGTGCGGGGGTCGACGTCGACGATGCGGTGCCCGTGGTGGTCGATCGTGAGGCGGCCGGAGTCGTTGACCTCGCCGATGACGGCGGTCTCCACGTCCCACTTCGCCGTGACGGCGAGGAACGCCTCGAGCTTCTCCGGCGTCACGACCGCCATCATGCGCTCCTGGGACTCCGACATCAGGATCTCGCCCGCGGTCAGCGAGGGGTCGCGCAGCAGCACGGAGTCGAGCTCGACGTGCATTCCGCCGTCACCGTTGGAGGCGAGCTCCGACGTCGCGCACGAGATGCCCGCGGCGCCGAGGTCCTGGATGCCCTCGACGAGGCCGCCGTGGAACAGCTCGAGGCAGCACTCGATGAGCACCTTCTCCATGAAGGGGTCGCCGACCTGGACGCTGGGCCGCTTGGTGGGGACGCCTCCCTCGAACGTCTCGGACGCGAGGATCGAGGCGCCGCCGATGCCGTCGCCGCCCGTGCGGGCGCCGAACAGGACGACCTTGTTGCCGACGCCGGAGGCGTTGGCCAGGTGGATGTCCTCGTGCCGCAGCACGCCGACGCACAGCGCGTTGACGAGCGGGTTGCCCTGGTAGCAGGGGTCGAACTCGGTCTCGCCGCCGATGTTCGGCAGGCCGAGCGAGTTGCCGTAGCCGCCGACGCCGCCGACCACGCCGTGCACCACGCGCGCCGTGTCGGGGTGGTCGATCGCGCCGAAGCGCAGCTGGTCCATCACGGCCACGGGGCGCGCGCCCATCGAGATGATGTCGCGCACGATGCCGCCGACGCCGGTCGCCGCGCCCTGGTAGGGCTCGACGTAGCTGGGGTGGTTGTGCGACTCGACCTTGAACGTCACGGCCCAGCCGCCACCGATGTCGACGACGCCCGCGTTCTCACCGATGCCGACCAGCAGGTGCTCGCGCATCGACTCGGTCGTCTTCTCACCGAACTGGCGCAGGTGCTTCTTGCTCGACTTGTAGGAGCAGTGCTCCGACCACATCACCGAGTACATCGCCAGCTCGGCGGCCGTCGGGCGCCGCCCGAGGATGCCGACGATGTCCGCGTACTCGTTGTCCTTCAGGCCGAGCGAGCGGAAGGGGAGCTCCAGCTCGGGGGTCTCGGCGGCGTGCGCGACGGTGTCGGGGGTGCTCATGAGGTCCTGTCACGTCAGTGGAGTGGCCGGTCACAGGATAGTCGGGCGACGACGACGCCACGTGCCCGTCCGGCGGCACCCGTCCTGCCCCCGGACCCGTCCCCCGCTGCGCCCCCTCGATCGGGCAGGGTGGGTGGGACGAACGGAACGACGCCGGACACGACGACGGGAGCCATCATCACCACCCGAGCCGCACGACGCCTCACGACCCTCTCCGCCCTCACGCTCGGTGGAGCGCTCACGATCACCGCGTGCTCGCCGCCCGGAGGGGAGACGACGCGACGCCGTCGTCCGACGCCACGCCCTCGTCCTCCTCGTCCTCGTCCTCGTCCTCGTCACCGACGTCCTCCTCGCCGTCGTCCTCGACGGCTGACGCGCAGGACCTGGCCGAGTGCGTGCTCGGCGACTGGGCCATGGACACCGCCTCGATCACGGACGGCCTCGCCGCGGACGCGCCGGAGGACGCCGAGTTCACCGCCGAGGGCGACTCGCTCGTGACCTTCGGGCCCGACACGATGGTCGTGACGATGGACTTCACCTCCACGTTCTCGATCCCCGCCCCCGCCGGGGCGACGGGCCCGGACCTGGAGGGGTCCTCGGTGGCGGACGGGAGCTACGAGGCGGAGTACAGCATCGACGGCGACCGCATGGTCTACGGGGACCTCGTGGACGCCTCGGGTGGGATCGTCAACACCACGCAGGGTGGGCAGGCGCAGCCGCAGCAGTTCGAGGACGTCGCGACCGGGCTCGAGGGCCAGGAGTCCGTGCTGACCTGCGACGGCGACGAGCTGACCATCGCGCCCGTCGGCGTCGCCGACGCCCTCACGCAGGTGTTCACCCGCGAGTAGGCGCGTTCCTCGTAGGCTCCGCACGAGCACCAGCTCGCGCGAGACCCCGGTAGTTGCCGCGTCGCGGCAGAGATGGCAGAACAGTGGACATGACTCACGCCAACCCGAGCGTCACCGGCACGATCGCTCCCGACGGCTCCTCCGAGATCGTCGCGGACGGCATCGCCGTCCCGGTCGCACCGGCCGGCACCGACCTCCTCGAGGCCCGCGCGGCGATCACGACCTACCTGGCGCGGCGCGCTGCGGCCACCGGTCCGGTCACGGTCGAGGTCACCGACCCCGAGGTGCGCGTGCAGCTCATGGTCCACCCGGACGGCACGGTCTCCTACCTGTCGGTGGACCAGACCTCCGCGCCCGACGGCGGGGCGTCGCCCTCCGCACCCGCCGCACCTCCCGCCGCGGCCGGGAGCCACGAGGACCCGTTCGCCGCTCCGGCGGCTGGTGGCGGAGCCGTCGAGAACTGGGACGACCGACCGATCGACGAGACCCGCGTCGCTCCCCCGACCCGCGTGCGCCGTCGCGACTACGCGGCGGCGCGCGAGGCCGCCGCCGCGAACGGTCAGGACATCGAGGACGTGACGCTGCCGGCGTCCTCCGGCCTGCCGTCGGGGTTGGCGTTCGCCCCGCCCGCGACGCCGGCGCCCGCAGCGCCCGCAGCGCCGCCGGAGCCCGCGGGCGGACTGGTCGACCGCGCACCGTTCTCGGCGCCGGCCCCGCCCGCCGCCGGGGCGACGTCGTCGGACCTCCCGCCGGTCGAGCTTGAGCAGATCGGTCACGACGAAGCGGCTGCTTCGCCGGCGGAGCAGCACGACGCGGTCGGGGACGATGCGGCGGACGACGCCGCGGTCGTCGCCGAGCCCGCCACCGAGGGCCGGTCCGACGTCGGGGCGGTCGCCCCCGTCGACGCACCTGACGAGCCCACCGGGACGGCGCCGGAGGACGCAACCGGCACAGCCGGGCCCACCACGTGGGAGATGCCGCGGACCACGAGCGCCGCGCCCTGGGCGGCACCGACGCCGGCGCCCGTGCCCCCGGTGCAGGCTCCGGCGCCTTCGGTGCAGGCGCAGCCCGTCGTCCAGCCGAACGCCGAACCCGCCCCGAACGCTCCGGCTCCGGCTACGGACCCGGCGTCGGCCCCCGCACAGCAGTGGGGCCAGCAGCCGCCCTCGGCGTTCGGCCAGCCCCAGCACCCGCAGCCGCAGCCGCAGCCGCCGACCCAGCCGTTCGGCCAGCCGCAGCAGCACGGCGGACCCGACCAGAACGCCCCGACCGGGGCCTACGGCCAGTCCGAGGCCCAGCCGTCCCCCGCGACCCGGCGCGAGGCGCGCTCCTCCTTCCTCCAGGCCGGCGACCACGAGGCCCCGGCGACGCAGGGCCTGCGCGGCGCGCTGCAGCGCATCGGCATCAAGGTCGCCCCCTCCCAGGCCGAGCGCAACCAGCGGTCGGACGAGTCCGCCGTCGCGCAGCACTGGCCGGGCACCCGCACGATCGCCGTCGTCAACGGAAAGGGGGCGCGGGCAAGACCCCGAGCACGGCTATGCTCGCGGCCGTCTTCGCACGTCAGGGCGGTGGCGGCGTGCTCGCGTGGGACAACAACGAGACGCGCGGGACCCTCGGGTGGCGCACCGAGCAGGGGTCGCACGAGTCGACCGTCCGGGACCTGCTGCCCCGCACCGATGACCTGCTCGCCCCCAGCGCCCGCGCTGCGGAGGTCGCCTCGTACGTGCACCACCAGACGCGCGACAAGTACGACGTGCTGCGCTCGGCGCCCCACCTGCTCTCCGCGCACCAGCGCATCAGCGGTGACGACTTCGACGCGGTGCACGACGTCGCCTCGAAGTACTTCCGGATGCTGCTCATCGACTCGGGCAACGACGAGGCGGCCGAGCACTGGCTGCGGATGATCGACCACGCGCACCAGCTCGTCGTGCCGCTGCGCGCCGAGGACGAGCACGCCGAGGCCGCCGCGCTGCTGCTGGAGGAGCTCGCCGCGCGCGACGAGCACTCGGCGCGGCTGGCGAGCGGCGCCGTCGCGATCGTCTCGGAGGCGCGGACAGACGCGAGCGCGAAGGCCCAGACCATCGCGAGCGGCTTCCGCACGATGGTGCGCTCCGCCGTCGTGATCCCCTACGACCCGGCTATGGTCGGTGGCGTGCTGCGGTTCGACGCCCTCAAGGGCGCGACGCAGCGCGCGTGGCTCCGCGCTGCCGCGGAGGTCGCCCGCGGCCTCTGACCCACACCGTCGAGATGCGACATCGGCACCGAGGCACGACCCCGGAGGTCGCATCTCGGTGCCGATGTCGCATCTCGGCGACGGTCTCAGCTGGCGCGGGCCTGCTCCTCGGCCTCGACGGCCTCGTTCCAGGCGCGCTTGCCCTCGCGCCACTGCTCGTCGTTCGCGCCGAGCCGCCAGTAGCCGGAGATCGACAGCCGCTCGCGCGGGATCTGTCGCTCGAAGCGCAGGTGGCTGCGCAGCGCCTTCACCCAGCCGGCCTCGCCGTGCACGAACGCGTGGACGTCGCCGTCGGGCAGCTCCAGCGCCGTCGTCGCGGCCACGATCGCCTCGCCCGGGTCGGTGTCGTTGCACGCCGCGTGGATCCACCGGAGGGACACGTCGGCCTCGCTGGGCAGCGCGATCTCGTCGCCGGAGTTCTCGACGCCGATCACGACGTCGGCGCTCGCCCCGAGCGGCAGCCGCTCCACGGCGGCGGCGATCGCGGGCAGCGCGCTCGCGTCGCCCACGAGAAGGTGGTGGTCCGCCTCGAGGTCGGGCGAGTACGCGCCGCCGGGACCGCGGACCTGGACCTTCGCACCGGGACCGTAGGGCTCGACGTCGCGCGCCCAGGGGCCGGCGACGCCGTCGTCGCCGTGCACGACGAAGTCCATCGCGAGCCGGTCGCGCGCGGCGTCGAACCAGCGGATCGTGTAGGTCCGCAGCACGGGCCACTCGTGCGCGGGGCGCGTCTCGCGGATCTGCTCGACGTCGTAGGGGAAGCCGAGCTCGACGCCGCGCGGCGGCAGCTCGAGCTTCACGTACGCGTCGGCGAACTCGTTCATCGGGAAGGACGCCAGCGAGGCGCCGTCGACACCGCCGAACTCCAGGCGCACCAGGTGCGGCGTCACCCACTCCCGCGCCACGACCTCCAGCTGCGTCACCACTCCGCGTCCCACGCCACTCTCCTCGTCTAGGTGAGGCAACCCTAACTCAGGCACGGGAGCGAGCGCCCTCGCCGTTCCCCGCGCCCCCACCCCGCCGTCCCCGGCCGATCCACGAGGAAGAAGCAACGGTCGCGAGGACGATCCTCAGCGGATCTTCCTCGCGACCGTTGCTTCTTCCTCACCAGGTGGGCAGCCCCCGTGGCGGTGCGTCAGACCGGCTGCGCGACCTTCGGCCCCGTGGACCCGTCGGTCACCGCCGGCAGGTGCTTCTCGCTGATCGGCGCCTCGCCCGTGGCGCGCTGACGCCGCACGTACGCCATCGCCTCGGCCTGACGCTCTGCCTCGACGCCCGTCGCGATCTCGGCGCGCAGGTGCTCCGGTCCGTACCCGAACGCCTCCACGAGCTCGAGCGCGTGCGGGCGCAGCCGCAGCAGCAGCCGCTCGACGTAGGACGTGACCGTCCGCGCGCGCTGGGCCGACAGCCGACCGTTCACGAGGTACCACGCGAGGTTCTTCTCGATGGTCGTGAGAGCGAACAAGTCGCGCAGCCACCGCAGGACCTTGGCGGTGTCGGGGTCGCGGACCTCGGCGAGCGCGGCGGTGAAGGACTCCCACCGCAGCAGCTCGCCGTGCGCCCGGGCCGCCTCGACGAGCTCCGCCTGGTCGGCGTCGAACGCCGCGGCCCGCTCCGCCGCCGTGCCCTTGAGCGAGGGTCGCATCCGCAGCGCGATCTCCTCGACCATCGTCTCCACGCGGTCCTCGAGCAGCTCGCGCTGCACGGCCGGGTCGCGCAGCTCCTCGGCGGAGCGGGCGCGCGAACCCCAGTCGCGGATCGACTGCGACGCGCGGCGCAGCGGCGTGCGGTGCAGCGCCATGTCGCCGGCTCGCTCGGCGACCCACCGGGCCTGCCCGGCGACGTCCATCTTCGCCGTCGAGCGCCCGTAGTCCGTCAGCAGGCGCTTGCCGACGAGCTGCAGCAGCACCGTGTTGTCTCCCTCGAACGTCGCGTAGACGTCCCAGTCGGCGCGCAGCCCCACGAGCCGGTTCTCCGAGAGGAACCCCTGCCCGCCGCACGCCTCGCGCGCGGTCTGCAGCGTCTCCAGCGCGAGCCAGGTCGACAGGGGCTTCGCCGCGGCCGCCAGCGTCTCGAGGTCCTGGCGGTCCTCGTCGGTGTCGTGCTCGCCCGAGAAGATGCCGTGGAACCGCTCGAGCAGGTCGTTGTGCAGGAACTGCGCCGCGTAGGTCCGCGCGAGCAGCGGCAGGAGGCGACGGCGGTGCGTGCCGTAGTCCGCCAGCACGGTCTCGACCTCGGGGTCGGCACCGGTGAACTGGCGCCGCTCCTCGGCGTAGCGCCACGCGATCGCGAGCGCCATCTTCGCGACGCCGGTGCTCGCGCCGTCGAGCGAGACCCGCCCCTGGACGAGGGTCGAGAGCATGGTGAAGAACCGCCGACCGGGTGAGGCGATCGGGGAGCTGTACTCGCCGTCGACCGCGACGCTTCCGTAGCGGTCCAGCATGTTCGTGCGCGGGACGCGCACGTGGTCGAACGCGAGCCGGCCGTTGTCGATGCCGTTGAGCCCGCCCTTGTGACCGTCGTCCTGGCTCGTGACGCCCGGCAGCATCGGGTGGGCGCCGGAGTCGTCGCGCTCGGCGGACGCGTCCCGGATCGGCACGTAGAAGGCGTGCACGCCGTGGTTCACGCCGCGCGTGATCAGCTGCGCGAAGACGACGGCGGCCGTGCCGTGCAGAGCGGCGTTGCCGAGGTAGTCCTTCCACGCCGCCCGGTAGGGCGTGTGGATGACGAACTCCTGCGCGTCCGGGTCGTAGGTCGCGGTGGTGGCGATGGAGGCGACGTCGCTGCCGTGGCCCGTCTCCGTCATCGCGAAGGCGCCCGGGACGGCCAGGCTCATGATGTCGGGCAGGAACTCGGTGTGGTTGTGCTCCGTGCCGAGGTGCAGGACCGCCGCACCGAACAGGCCCCACTGCACGCCCGCCTTGATCTGCAGCGAGGGGTCGGCCACGATCAGCTCCTCGAACCCGGCGATGTTGCCGCCAGGGTCGTCGGCGCCGCCGAGCGCGGCCGGGAACGCGCGCTGGACCTCGCCGAGGTCGGCGAGCTTCTGCAGCGAGGTGAGCACCCGGGCGCGGTGCTCGGGGTAGGGCTGACCGGGCAGGCTGACGAGGTCGAGGTCGGTGCACAGGTCGCGCGTGTGGCGGCGGCGCTGCGCCCAGCGGCCGTCCAGGAGATCGGCGATCGTGGCGACGGCGAGCTGGCGCTCGGTCTTCTCGGCGGACATGCGGGCTCCTTCGACTTCTCGTGCTGATCAGCGGGTGGGGTGTGGTGAGGTGACGGCGGGGGTGCCGACGCAGATCCAGTCGGCGAGGGTGTCGGCCAGCTCGTGCAGCTCGGCTGCGTCGACGTCGTGGGCGCCGGCGGCCGACCCCGCGCCCTCGCGGTCCGCGAGCCAGACCTCGGCGGAACCTCGCACGAACCCGATGACCCCGGCCGACCACATGCGGGCCCGCGCCGGGTCGCCACCCTGGTCGGCGACGACGTCGGCCAGGACCGGGACGAGCAGCGCCGCGGCGTCGTCGGCGAGCGTGCGCAGCGGCCCGCTGCTCGGGGCGGAGTCGCCGCCGCGCGTGACGAACGCGTAGACCGACGGCGAGGTCGAGATCATCTCGAGGTAGACGCCGACCATCGCGCGGATGACGGCGTGCGGCCCGTGCGCGCGGTGCGTCGCGTCCGCGAGCGCCGATCCCATGTCGCGAAGGACGGCCTCGCCGACGGCGGTCTGCAGCCCGCTGCGATCGCTGAAGTAGCGGTAGACGATCGACTTGGAGGTGCCGATCGCCGTCGCGATCTCGTCCATCGAGAGGTCGGGGCCGCCGTGGTGGATGGCGCGGCGGGCGGCGCGGGTGAGCTCGTCGAGCCGGGCGGCGCGGTGGGTGTCCCAGCGGCGCGAGCGGCCGTCGGGCCGGGCGTCGCCCTCGGCGACGTCGGTCCGGGTGGCCACATCCTCGACGACACGACTCATGAAACTCAGAGTATCAGGTACTTCCGGTTCGAGGTGGTCGCGGGGGAGCGCGACCCGCCACGGGGTAGCGTCGTGCGGTGGCCTCCTCCGCTCCCGCCCGCCCGACCGGCACCTCCAGCACCCCCGTCCCCCTGAAGTGGGTCGGCCCGCTGCGGATCAGCAGCCCGGCGCTCGGCGGCACGCAGGAGATCAGCGTCCCGCTCGCGACCTACGAGACCCCGCTGTGGCCGTCGGTGGGGCGCGGCGCACGCGTCTCGACGATGGTCGAGGAGGGGATCCGCGCCGTCGTGGTCGACGAGCGCATGACGCGCTCGATCCTGCTGGAGGCCGACGACGCGGCGACCGCCCTCGCGGCCTGGCGCCGGCTGGAGGACTCGCGCGAGAAGCTGCAGGCCGTCGTCGCCACGAGCAGCCGCTTCGCGCGGCTGATCGACATGCACGTGCAGATCGTCGGCGACCTGCTGTTCCTGCGCCTGGAGCTCACCACCGGCGACGCCTCGGGCCACAACATGGTGACGCTCGCGGGTGAGCGCCTGATGGACCACATCCTCGCGACGATCCCGGGCGTGCGGTACGTCTCGCCGTCGGGCAACTACTGCATCGACAAGAAGGCCTCCGCCGTCAACGGCATCCTGGGCCGCGGCAAGAACGTCGTCACCGAGATCCTGCTGCCCCGCGAGGTCGTCGAGCGGCGCCTGCGCACGAGCGCGGCCGCCGTCGAGAAGCTCAACGTGCGCAAGAACCTCATCGGTTCGATCCTCGCCGGGTCGCTGCGCTCGGCCAACGCGCACTACGCCAACATGCTGCTCGGCTTCTACCTGGCCACCGGCCAGGACGCCGCGAACATCGTCGAGGGCTCGCAGGGTGTCACGCGCGCCGAGGACCGCGACGGCGACCTCTACTTCTCCTGCACGCTCCCCAACGTGATCGTCGGCTCGGTCGGCAACGGCAAGGGCCTGCCGGAGGTCGACGAGGCCCTGCGGCTCCTCGGCTGCCGGGAGGAGCGCGAGCCTGGCGAGAACGGGCGGCGCCTCGCGGTGCTCGCGGCCGCCACGGTGCTGTGCGGCGAGCTCTCCCTGCTTGCGGCGCAGACCAACCAGGGCGAGCTCATGCGCTCGCACGTCGTGCTCGAGCGCGGCGCCGGTCGTGGAGATCGGGTGCAGGCTCCGCCCGCGCAGGACCCGGTGTCGTGATCTGAGGGTCCCCAGGTCCATAATCGAAGGCGGGCGCTCGCGGGCGCCCACCCTCAGGCACCCGGCCCCGGGAGATCCCCGGGGACGCCGCAGGTGCCGATGCGAAGGAGTTCCGCCAGATGGTTCGACACGAGTCGGGCAAGCCGGTCGCGATCGGCATCCACGACCTCGCCCTGGCGACCTCGCAGCACAGCCTGTCCCTGACGGACCTCGCCGACCACTACGGGATCGACCCCGCGAAGTTCAGCGTGGGCATCGGCCAGGACGTCATGAGCGTGCTCGCGGGCGACGAGGACATCGTGACGATGGCGGCCGACGCGACGGCCCGCATCCTCGAGCGCAACGGCACCGACGGGATCCGCACCCTCCTGTTCGCCACGGAGAGCGGCATCGACCAGAGCAAGTCGGCCGGCGTCTACGTGCACAAGCTCGTCGGCCTGCCCGCCACCGTGCGCGTGGTCGAGCTCAAGCAGGCGTGCTACTCGGCGACGGCGGCGCTGCAGTTCGCGGTCGGGCTGATCGCCCGCGACCCGTCGCAGAAGGTCCTGGTCGTGGCGAGCGACGTCGCGCGCTACGACCTCGGCTCCTCGGGCGAGTCGACGCAGGGTGCCGCGGCCGCCGCGATGCTCGTGCAGGCCGACCCCGCGATCCTCGAGGTCGAGAACGCCGCGGGCGTGTTCACCGACGACGTCATGGACTTCTGGCGCCCGAACTACCGCTCGACCGCCCTCGTGGACGGCAAGGGCTCGATCAAGGCCTACCTCAACGCGATCGGCGGCGCGTGGGAGGACTACCGCGCGCAGGGCGGTGCGGCCTTCGAGGACTTCGCCGCGATCTGCTACCACCAGCCGTTCACGAAGATGGCGACCAAGGCGCACCGGCACCTGGCGGTGCTCGCCGGCGGCAACCCCACGCCCGCGGAGGTGGCCGCTGACCTCGACGAGACGATGCGCTACAACCGCCTCATCGGGAACTCCTACACGGCGTCGGTCTACGTGGCCCTCGCCTCGCTCCTCGAGCACCACGACGGCGACCTCACGGGTGCGCGCATCGGTCTCGCGAGCTACGGCTCGGGTTCGGTCGCGGAGTTCTTCGGGGGCGTCGTGCAGCCCGGCTACCGCGAGCGCCTGCGGGGCGCCGAGCACGCGGCGATGATCGAGCGCCGCACGCCGCTGGACCACACCGCCTACGAGGTGCTGCACAAGACGACGCTGCCCGAGGACGGGCGCGAGTACCGCACGGCGCGCGAGACGACGGCCCCGTTCCGGTTCGCCGGGATGCAGGCGCACCAGCGCCTCTACGAGACCGCCTGACCCCCGCCCCCTCCTTCGCGAGAGCTTTCCTGACCCTCCCCGAGAGGTTTACGGACCCTCCCCGAGAGGATCTCCGACCTACAGGTACATCCCCGGCGCACTGACCTCGGCCACCACACCCCGCGCGGGCACGTCCTGCGGCAGCAGCGTGCGGATGTCGCTCGTGCTCGGGTCGGTCATCGCCACGATGCGCACGGCCTGGAGCGCCGTCGCCTCCTCGAAGACGTTCCGCATGAACCGCCCGTTGCCGAAGTTGCGCGGCCGCACGCGCGGGATCAGCGAGCGCACCGCGAGCTCCACCCCCCACGCGAGCGTGTAGCCCGCATGCGTCGCGACGAGCCGGAAGATCGCCCACAGGTCGTCGTCGGCGTAGTCGGCGAAGTCGAGGGTGGTCGGGAAGCGCGAGGCGAGACCCGGGTTGGCGTCGACGAACCGCGCCATCTCCTCGGGGTAGCCGGCCGCCACCACGACGAGGTCCTCACGCATGTCCTCCATCAGCTTCACGAGCGTCGCCACGGCCTCGTGCCCGAAGTCGCGGAAGGAGTCGCGCGGCACGAGCGCGTACGCCTCGTCGATGAACAGCACCCCACCCAGGGCCTTCTCGACGACGGCGCGCACCTTCGGCGCGGTCTGTCCGATGAACTCCCCGATGAGGTCACCGCGGCTGACCTCGACCAGGTGGCCGCGCGAGAGCAGGCCCTGCTGCGCGTAGATCCGCGCGAGGATGCGCGCGACCGTCGTCTTCGCCGTCCCGGGGTTGCCGAGGAACAGCAGGTGCCGCGAGCGTTCGCTGGGCGGCATCCCGGCGCGCACGCGCAGGATCTCGGCCTTCGCCTCCGCCTGAAGCCGCACCACCTGCTCCTTGATCGGCCCGAGCCCGATGAGCTCTCGCAGGTCCTCGAGCGGCTCACCGATCTCGACCTCCTCGACCTCGAGGGCGACGACGTCGCCGCCCTCCCCGTCGCGCAGCCCGAGCGGGCGTCCGTGCTCGTCGCGCGCACCGCCGTCGTCGGCCGTGGGCGCCTGGACCACGTGCGTGGCGAGCTGCGCCAGCAGCGGGTTGACCCCGCGACGCACCGTGAAGAGCTCCTCGAGGTCCTCGGCGTGGTGCAGCGGGTTGATGACGGGCGAGGTCGTCGTCGGCACGCCCGGCAGCGACGGCACGTAGGAGGCCAGCACGCTCCCCATCGCCATGTAGAGGCGGACCAGCTCGAGCTCGCCCGCCTGCATGCCGCGAGCGAGGAACGCCCGGGTCGCCGTGTTGGACAGCTCGGCCTGGAAGCCCGGCCGGCCCGCGTTCCAGCGCTGCTGCACCTCGGCCGCCGCCTCCGCACCGATGGCGGCGGCCAGCATCGGCGGAACGCCGACGCTGCGGCCGAGGCACGCGTCCGCGAGGAAGCCGGTCGTGGGAGCCTTCCGCCCCGTCACCCCCTCCAGCAGCGACGTCAGCGTCTCGAACGCCGGGTAGGCCCAGGCCACGACGTCGAGCGGCCCCGCCAGCTCGGGCAGCACCGAGTAGACCTCGTCCGAGAGGTCGTTGCGCCAGTAGCGGCGGATCTCGTCCATGGAGCCCTGCTCGTGCAGCGCACCGAGCTCGGCGTCGTCGCCGTCGAGGATCGCCGCGAACACCCCCGCGAGCGCCGCGCGCCGCTGCTCCAGCTGGGGGACGCCGGTGAACAGGTCGAGGATCGCGCGCGTGGTCTCGAGCGCGTGGAGCCGGTCCCACCCCTTCGTCGCGGCCCACGAGAGCATGTTGGTCGGCCATTCCGTCCCGGCGCCGGCGTAGCGCCAGGCACTCTGCGGGTCCAGCATCTTCCCCGGCTGCAGGTGCCGCTCGACGAGCTCCCACGGCAGTCGCGAGTGCGGTCCGGCGAAGATCGGCGTCGGCCCCGCGAGCCACGCGGCGGCCTCCCACACGGTCGGCACGGCGCGCGACGTGCCGGCGACGTACGTCGCGCCCCCGGTCACGGGCGACCCGGTCGCCTCGTCACGCGCGAGTCGCTCGATCGCGGAGTGCGTCTCCGCGAGCCAGCCGTCCGGGAGCAGCCAGGGCGCCACCGCGCCGACGACGTCGAGGTGGTCCGCCGTGCCCAGCAGCGGTTCGTACTTCTCAGGCAGGTGCAGGCGCACGGGGCGACGTCCTCGGGGTCGATCGACGGGTCGGTCGCAGGATATCCGGGGCACGCACGCCGCAGCGGGTCGCGTCCGCACCCCACCGACGGCCAGGTATCCGGTACGGTGAGTCCTAGAAACTTTCGGCCCGGTCCCCCGCACACGAGAGGTCAGCGATGACGAGCACACCCGAGACCCCCTCCCCCGCCGTCGACACCGGGTCCGCCGCGCGGCCCTCCGGCACCGCCGTCGTCGTCGGCGGGAACCGGATCCCGTTCGCGAAGGCGGGCGGGCACTACGCCGGCGCGAGCAACCTCGACATGCTGACGGCGGTGCTCGACGGTCTCGTCGCCCGCCTCGGCCTCGCGGGCGAGACGATCGGCGAGGTGCGCGCAGGCGCCGTCCTCAACCACTCCAAGGACTTCAACCTGGCGCGCGAGGCGGTCCTCGGGACCGCCCTCGCGCCGACGACGTCGGCGGTCACGATCCAGCGCGCGTGCGCCACGAGCATCGAGGCCGCCTGGGACCTCGCGAACAAGATCACGCTCGGGCAGATCTCCTCGGGGATCGCCGGCGGCGCCGACTCCACCTCCGACGCGCCCATCGTCGTGTCCGAGCGACTGCGCGGCATCCTGCTCAAGCTCAACCGGGCCCGCTCGGTGCCGGACAGGCTGAAGCTCGTGGGGCAGCTGCGCCCGGCCGACCTCGCTCCCGTCGCGCCGAACGTCAACGAGCCCCGCACCGGGCTCTCGATGGGTGAGCACCAGGCGCTGACCAACCTGCGCTGGCAGGTGACGCGCGAGGCGCAGGACGCCATCGCGCTGGCGTCGCACACCCACCTCGCGCAGGCGTGGGAGGAGGGTCTTTTCGACGACCTCGTCACCCCGTTCCGCGGCCTGACGCGCGATGCCGCGCTGCGCGCCGACACCACCGCCGAGGCGCTCGCGAAGCTGCGCACCGTGTTCGGCAACGATCACCCCGATCCCACGATGACCGCCGGCAACTCCACCCCGCTGTCCGACGGCGCGGCCGCCGTCCTGCTCGCCTCGCCGCAGTGGGCGGCCGAGCACGGTCTGCCGGCGCTGGCGCGCGTGGTCGACGCCGAGGCCGCCGCCGTCGACTTCGTCCACGGCGAGGAGGGGCTGCTCATGGGCGGCGCCTACGCCGTGCCGCGCCTGCTCGCCCGCCAGGGCCTCGCGCTCGAGGACATCGACCTCGTCGAGATCCACGAGGCGTTCGCCGGCGTCGTGGCCGCCACCACGGCCGCGTGGGCCGACGAGACTTTCGCCGCGGAGAAGCTGGGCCTGCCGGCGCTCGGCACCCTCGACCCCGCTCGCCTCAACGTCGCGGGCTCCTCGCTCGCCGCTGGGCACCCCTTCGCCGCCACCGGCGCCCGCATCGTCGCCACGCTCGCGACCCTCCTCGCCGGCCGCAAGGCCGCGCTGGTCGCCGAGGGCGGCAGTCCCGACACCCCCGTGCGGGGCCTCATCTCCGTCTGCGCCGCCGGCGGTCAGGCCGTCGCGATGCTCCTGGAGGCCTGAGCCGTGCCCACCTCGTCGCTGCCCGCCCCGCTGCGCGGGCTCACCAAGCAGCTCAACCGCACCATCACGCAGGCGCTCGGCCTCACCGAGGCCGTCACGCTGCGCCGCACCGACCCCGCCTCGGTCGACCAGCCGCTCACGGCGGGCCCCGTGCTCGTCATCGGCTCCGGGCCTGACGCCGACGCCGTCGCGCACCAGCTGCACGAGTGGCACCTGGACGTGCGCCGCAACCTGGCCGCACCCACGCAGCAGCGGTGGGGCGCCGTCGTCGTGGTCCTCACCGATCTCGAGGCACCCGGTCAGGAGGCCGAGCGCGTCCTCGCGCTCGGCGGGACGCTGCGCGAGCTCGCCCGCAGCGCCCGCGTCGTCACGATCTCCCGCGCGGTCGCCGACGGCGACGCCCCGGCCCTGGCCGCGGCGCGCGGCGGCGTCGCGGGCCTCGTGCGCTCGCTCGGCAAGGAGCTGCGCCAGGGGGCGACGGCGAACGGCATCGAGCTGGGCGCCGACGTCGCCGTGACCGACCCCGCCACGATCGGCACGCTCCGCTTCCTGCTGTCGGCCCGCTCGGCGTTCGTCGACGGCCAGCTGCTCCCGGTCACGGCCGCCGCCCAGGCACCCGCGGACTGGACGCGTCCGCTGACCGGCACGGTCGCCGTCGTGACCGGAGCCGCGCGCGGCATCGGCGCCGAGACGGTCCGCGTGCTGGCACGCGACGGCGCGCACGTGCTCGGCGTCGACGTCCCCGCCGCGGGCGAGTCCCTGGCGGCCGTGATGAACGAGGTCGGCGGCGTGGCGCTCCAGCTCGACATCACCGCGCCCGACGCCGGTGCCCGGATCCTCGAGCGCGTCGCGCGCGGACCGTTCCAGGGCCGCCTCGACGTGCTCGTGCACAACGCGGGCATCCTGCGCGACAAGCTGCTCGCCAACATGAAGCCGGAGCAGTGGGAGTCCGTGATCGCGGTCAACCTCGCGGCGCAGGTCGCGATCACGACGGCGGTCGCGCAGGCCCACCCGGGCCTCGTGCAGATCTCGCTGGCCTCCACGAGCGGCATCGCCGGCAACCGCGGGCAGACGAACTACGGCTTCTCCAAGTCGGGCGTCATCGGCGCGACCCAGGCGTGGGCACCCGTCCTCGCGGCCGGCGGTGGACGGGCCAACGCCGTCGCCCCCGGTTTCATCGAGACGGAGATGACGGCCTCGATCCCGCTCGCGCAGCGCGAGATCAGCCGCCGCGTGTCCTCGCTCGGGCAGGGCGGCAAGCCGGTCGACGTCGCGGAGGCGGTCGCGTTCCTCGCCTCGCCGCAGGCGGGCGGCATCAACGGGGCCGTGCTCCGGGTCTGCGGTCAGAACCTGGTGGGGCGATGAGCCGCGGCGAGCGCCCCGGCGCCTCCGGGCCCGACGGCGCCGACGCGGGCGAGTGGATCGGCGACTGGCTCGAGGGCGACGAGGCTGCGGCCGCCGCCCCGCGCGGCGACGGCGGTGTGCCCGAGCACGTCGAGCAGCTCCCCCGGGTGCCCGAACCGCGCACGATCTACCTCGCCGCGCTCGCTCGCGCCGGCCGCGCCGTCGTCTCGACGACGCGTCTGACGACGTCGCTGCCCGACCTCGCGCTGCGCGCCGACCTCACGCTGGACCGTGCGGCGCTCGACGCGTACGCGCACCTCCTCGGCGAGCGCGCGCTCGACACCGCTCCCCCGCCTTCGTGCACGTCAGCGTGTTCGGGCTCCAGCTCTCGCTGATGGCGCGCGCCGACTTCCCCTCCCGATGCTCGGGATGGTCCACGTCGCGAACCGGATCGAACAGCTCCGGCCCGTAGCAGTCAGGGAGGCGCTGACGGCGACGACGTGGGCGCGCAACCTGGTCTCCCGCCCCGTCGGCGAGCGGATGGGCGCGCAGGTCGACCTGGTCACCGAGGTCCGCAGCGGACCCGAGCTGGTGTGGCAGGGCGTCTCGACCTACCTCGCGCGCAGCACGCAGATCTCGGGTCTGCCGGTGCTGGAGCGCGTCGAGCACGGGGCGTTCGCCGCGCCGTCGCCAACCGGGGGCTGGAGCACGTCGCTCGCCGACTCGAAGGCGTACGCCGCCGTCTCGGGCGATCGCAACCCGATCCACACCTCGCGGCTCGCCGCGCGCGGGTTCGGCTACCGCTCGACGATCGCGCACGGCATGGACACGGCCGCGCGGGCACTCGCCGCCCTCGGCCCGGTGCGCGGTGACGCGTTCACGTGGACGGTGGAATTCGCCTCCCCCGTGCTCGTGCCGGGGCGGGTGGCGCTCGCCGTCGAGCGGCGCGACGACGTCGACACCTCGGGCGGGGTCCGGGGTGGGTACGCGCTGACGGTGTGGGACCCGAAGCGCGGGAAACCGCACCTGACGTCGGTGCTCGCGCACGCCTGAGCCGCGAGCCGCGCGTCAGCGCACGAGGCCGCGCAGCTCGAGGAACGGACGTCCGCGCTCGGCCGGATCGAGATCGAACCGGACCTCGCCGATGCGCTCTTCGACCGTCCGCTCCCCAGCAGGGCGTCGAGCATGAGGAAGGTGACGTTGCCCGAGACGGACCGCTCGACGTCGGCGAACGCCGGGTGCCACACGGCGACGTGAACGGTCGGCCCGTCCGGCTGCGCGAGCACCACGAGGTCGGTGAGCGCGAAGCTGTGACCGTCGTACTCGATACCGACGACGGTCGGGTCCTCGGCGGCCCGCCGCCTGCTGTCGAACTCGAACGCCTCGTCGGCGGGCGGGGCCGCGGCGAGCCAACGGTCGGCGACGGCGGCCGCTTCGGCCGAGCCCTCCGGGGTCAGGACGAGCACGTGCCGAGCGGTACGCCCGGCGCCGGTCTCGAAGCCCAGCCCGACGGCCTGCGCCCGCATCCCCAGCTGCTCCGCGACGCGACGTGTCGCCTCCGGATCCTCGCCGTGCGAGTCGAAGGCTCTCGTCGTCTCGGCTCCTCCGCCCTCACGCCACCACGACCAGAACTCGCTGATCGCGGCGTCCTCGGCTGCGACGGCGGGGTCGGCGGCGGCAGCGCGATTCGCGCGCGAGGTGAAGAAGCCCATGCCTGGCGACCCTAGCGTCCGCCGGTCCGCCATGATGGCGCCGTGAGAGCGATCGAGCCGGACACGAAGGACTGGACCTGGGTGCTGCGCGAGCGGTGCCCGCAGTGCGGGCTGGACTCCTCCGCCGTCACCGTCCTGGAGGTCGGCGACCTCGTGCGGGCGAGCGTCCCGCGCTGGCGCGCCGCCCTCGCCCGCCCGGATGCCCGGACGCGCCCCGACCCCGCCACCTGGTCGGTGCTGGAGTACGGCGCGCACGTGCGCGACGTGTTCCGCATCTTCGACGAGCGGCTCGCGCTGGTGCTCGAGCGAGACGCGCCCACGTTCGCGAACTGGGACCAGGACGCCACGGCGGTCGCGGAGCGCTACGACGAGCAGGATCCGGCCGTCGTCGCGGACGAGCTGGCCGCCGCGGCGCGGGCAATCGCCGACCGGTTCGACGCCGTCCCGGCCGCCGCGCACGGCCGCCGCGGCCTCCGGTCCAACGGCTCGGAGTTCACGGTGACCACGCTCGCGCAGTACTTCTGGCACGACGTCGCGCACCACCTGCACGACGTCCGCGCCTGAGCGCGACCGGTACCTACTCCGGGCGCCGACCCACGAGGTCGTCGCGCACGACGCGGCGCAGCACCTTGCCGATGATCGAGCGCGGCAGCTCCGTCACCACCACGAGCTCGCGCGGCACGGCGTAGGACGCCACGCGCTCGCTCGCCCACGCCCGCAGCTCAGCCAGCGAGATCGTGGGCACCGACCCGTCGAGGACGATCGCGGCCACGACCTTCTCCCCGAGGTCGCCCCCGGGCGTCCCGACGACGGCGACGTCCGCGACCCCCGGCATCTCGCGCAGCAGGTCCTCCACCTGGGACGGGTAGACCTTGAACCCGCCCGTCACGATCATCTCCTTGATGCGGTCGACCAGCGTCACGAAGCCGTCCTCGTCGCGCACGACGACGTCGCCGGTGCGGAGCCAGCCGTCGGGGAGCAGCTGCTCGGCGGACTCCTCGGGGCGGTTCCAGTAGCCGGAGAACACCTGCGGGCCGCGCAGCAGCAGCTCGCCGCGGGCGCCGTCGGGCACGTCCTGAAGCGTCTCGGCGTCGACGACGCGCACCTGCGTGCTCGGGAACGCCAGCCCGAGCGCACCGGGCCGGCGCTCCGGCGAGACCGGGTTGCCGAGCGCGACGGGCGAGGTCTCGGTCATGCCGTACCCCTCGATCGCGTAGCCGCCGGTCGCCTCCTCCCACGCGCGCGCCGTGGAGGCGGGCAGCGCCATCGCGCCGCTGAAGGCGAACCGGAACGAGGTGAGGTCGACGCCGGCCTCGCGCGCCGCCGTCGTGAACCGCTCGATCATGGGCGGGACGGCCGGGAGGAACGTCCCGGGTCGACGGCGCTGCGCCGCCACCATCGCGGCGGGGTCGAACCGGGGGAAGACCACGAGCGTCGCCCCGGTCCGCAGGCCGTAGCCGAGGCAGAGCGTCAGACCGAAGGCGTGGAAGAACGGGAGGGCGCCGTAGAGGGTCTCGCTGGCGCGCACCGTGCGCGTCCAGACCTCGCACTGCACGGCGTTGGCGACGAGGTTGCGGTGGGTCAGGACGGCGCCCTTCGGCGTGCCCGTCGTGCCGCCGGTGTACTGCAGGAGCGCGACGGCGTCGCTCGCCGGGTACGGGTGGGAGGCGGGGAGCTGCGGGCCGCGGCGGCGCACGAGACGCTCCCAGCGCAGGGCGCCGTCGGGGACGGCGTCGCGCAGCGCGGCCCGCGTGGCGCGCGCCGCGCGGACGGGCAGCCGCAGCGCCAGCCGGGACGTCGTCGGCAGGTCGCGCGAGACGTCGACCGCGACCACGGTCTCCAGCGCGGTGCCCTCACGGGCGCCGAGGGCCGCGCGCGCCGCCTTCTCCCACACGATCGCGACGCGCGCGCCGGAGTCGGCGAGCTGGTGGCGCAGCTGCGGCGCGGTGTAGGTGGGGTTGTGCTCGACGACGACGCCGCCGATCCGGAGCACGGCGGAGAAGGCCACGACGTGCGTGGTGCAGTTCGGCAGGGCGATCGCGACCCGGTCGCCCGGCTCGACGCCGAGGTCGAGCAGGGCCTGGGCGGCGCGCGCGACCGCGGCGTCGAGCTCGGCATAGGTGAGCGTCGAGCGGAGGAAGTCGACGGCGACCCGGTCGGGCCACGCCGCGGCCGCGGCGCTCAGGCCGTGCGGCAGGGACTCGTCGGGGACGTCGATCGTGGCGGGGATCGGGGTCGCCTCGTCGGGGGAGTCAGGGGTGGGGCGAGCCACGGCGTCGTTCACTACGCCACCGTAACTTACGGGACCGTAGGTTCCCCGCGAGAGTCTTGTCGACCCTCCCCGAGAGGTTTCCCGACTCCGGGCCCCGCTACGCCGTCGCGAGCAGCGAGGTCAGCGCCGAGGTGAAGAAGCGCAGACCGTCGATGCCGGTGCGCGGACCGGCCGCGCCGTCGGGCCCGAAACCCGCCTCGACCGCGTGCTCGGGGTGCGGCATGAGCCCGACGACGTTGCCGCGCGCGTTCGTGATCCCGGCGATGTCGCGGCGGGATCCGTTCGGATTGCCGCCGACGTAGCGGAACGCGACGCGCCCCTCGCCCTCGAGCTCGTCCAGCGTGCGCTCGTCGGCGACGTACTGGCCGTCCTGGTTCTTCAGCGGGATCGTGATCTCCTCGCCCGCCGTGAACGCGCTGGTCCAGGCGGTCGCGGCGTTCTCGACGCGCAGCACCTGGTCGCGGCAGACGAACGTGAGCCGCTCGTTCTTGATCATCGACCCGGGCAGCAGGTGCGACTCGGTCAGCATCTGGAAGCCGTTGCAGATGCCGAGCACGGGCAGCCCGCCGTTCGCGGCGTCCACGAGAGCGGTCATCACCGGGGCGAAGCGCGCGATGGCGCCCGCGCGCAGGTAGTCGCCGTAGGAGAAACCACCGGGGA
This sequence comes from Litorihabitans aurantiacus, assembly GCF_030161595.1. Classification (NCBI taxonomy): domain Bacteria; kingdom Bacillati; phylum Actinomycetota; class Actinomycetes; order Micrococcales; family Beutenbergiaceae; genus Litorihabitans; species Litorihabitans aurantiacus. The sequence goes on along the minus strand of NZ_BSUM01000001.1, from coordinate 161,470 downwards.
GCACGACGGCGTCGACGCCCGACACATCCGCGTCGCCGTGCCACAGCGGCACGGGGGTCGCGCCGGCGAGGCGGACCGCGCGCTGCGCGTCGCGGTCGTCCAAGGTGCCAGGGAAGGTGACGACGCCGATGCGTGCGCCCTGCGCCGACTCGCCCATCAGGCGGTCTCGGTGTCGGTGGCGTCGGCGGTGTCGTCCGCCTCGACCTTGACGACGTCCTCGATCACGGGGTTCGACAGCAGCGTCTCCGCGGCGCTGCGCACCTGGGCGAGGACCTCGTCGGTGACCGGACCGTCCACGGTGATCTCGAACCGCTTGCCCTGGCGGACCTGGGTGATGCCGGTGTACCCGAGGCGAGGAAGGGCGCCGTTGACGGCCTTCCCCTGCGGGTCCAGGATCTCCGGCTTGGGCATGACCTCGACGACGACGCGTCCCATGGCAAGGCTCCGATGGTGGCTGGTGCGGACGGGTGGCGGGGCGGGACTGGTGCACGCTCGTTCACACGGTCGTTCACCGGGGCGGCACGCTCCCCCACGAGTCTAGCCGGGGGTGCGAGGATGGCCGCATGGAGCAGGACCCCCGTCACGACAGCGCGCGCAGCACCCCGGTCGCGGGCGCGATCCCGCCCCCACCGACCCGTCCGGCGTTCCCGGCCGATGCCTCGCCGGACGGCGCCGAGGAGGCCCGGGCCGCCACGCACCCCGCGCCGCTGCCCGCACCCGCCGAGCACGAGCGTGCCGGGGCGGAGCGGGAGGGGGCGCCCCAGGACGAGGCGCCCGACGGCGAGGCGGCACTGCGGGAGTCCGCGGCCGCAGCGGCGCCCGACGGCGCAGCACGGCCGGGCGAACCCGTCACCGCTCCGGAGCCTGAGGGGGCGGCCCCGGTGGAGGGGTCCGCCGTCGCCCCGGCTCCTCCCCCGTGGCCCCAGCCCACGCCGCCGGTCGCGTCCGGTCCCGACGGCGGTGCCCCCGTCCCGCCTGCTGCGTCGGCCCCCGCTCCCGACGGCGGCGCGGCCATCCCGCCTGCCGTGCCGGCCACCGCGCCCGGCACGGCGCCGGTCGCGCCCGACGCCCCGCCGGCTGGGGCAACGCCGGCCCCGATGGCGGCTGCGGCCGCCCCCTCGGCTCCGGTGACACCTCCCGCGACCCCGGCCACCTCGGTCCCGACACCCCCGGGCCCCCCGCCCGCGCCGGAGGTCCGACCGCCCTTCAGCGAGCCGGATCTCGACCAGACGCACGTGCGTCGCCCCGCGCCCGGTGAGCCGCAGCACTCCGCCGGCCCGAGTGCCGCACCGCCGCAGGAGCCCTCGACCGCGCCTCCGGCCCCGCTCTCGCCGGTCGCCACGGCATCGGCCGCCGTGCCTGCACCCACCTATCCCGAGCGCGCCGCCCTCGTGACCACGGTGGCCGACGCGCTGCGCGCGGCGGCCGAGCAGACCGGCACCCCCTGGGCCTCGGCCCACCTCGAGTGGTCGCAGGCCGGCACGCAGCACTCCGGCCGCGCCTACGTCTACGACGCCGCCGGCGCCCTCACGCGCCTGTCGCTGCCCGACCCCGCCGTCAACGCCCTCGCCGAGCTCCGCTCGCGCGACGCGGCCCCCGGCACCGGCACCTGGCTCTCGGCCCACCTCGCGCTCACCCCCGACACGACGGGCGAGCCGCACCTCGTCGTCGAGCACGCGCGCCGCCCCTACTGGAACACCCCGCAGACGCGCATGCTGATCGACGACGGTGCGCCCGTGCCGGACCAGCCGTTCCCGAGCGACGAGCAGTGGGTCGCCGACCTCGCGACCTTCCCGCGCGCACCCGAGCACGTGCCGGACTGGCTGCGCTCCGCGAGTGCCGGCCCCGGGGCCGCGAGCGCCGCGCTGCGCGAGCGTCTGACGCAGGCGCAGTACCCGGGTGACGCCGTCGTGCTCATCGGGGACCCGGCGGGCGCGACCCCGCTCGAGGGCGCGCTCGAGCTGCGCCAGACCGGGCCGCAGCGCTTCGCCGTCGGCGTGCGCGACTACGGCGTGTTCGAGTCGTTCCACAGCGCGGGTAGCGAGCGTGAGGCCGCCGACTGGCTGTGGGACCTCCTCGTGGCGCCGCTGCCCGCGGCCACGCCCGTGGCGGCCCAGGACCTGCAGCACCGCAGCCACGCCTACCAGGGCGCGTACGCGCAGATCTTCGCGCAGCTCCAGGCCGGCGGTGGTGCGCTGCTGACGACGCTGCCGCCCGGCGTCGCGCTCGACCGCCTCGGTTCGATCGACGGGATCTTCCTGTTCCCGTGGGCGACGCCGATCCCGAACCGCTCGCTGCCCGCCTCGGCGAGCGGTCCGAACACCCGGCTGTACCAGTTCGTCACGACGGCGCCGCTGCACGTCGAGGCCGAGATCGTTCCGCCGTGGTTCGGCCAGCCCGGCGGATCGCTGCGGTTCCGCATCGCGGCCGACGGCGTGGGCGTGCGCCAGCTCGTCACCTCGCGCGCACTGCTGGAGGTCCGCGTCGCCTGACACGGCTCACGCCGCCCGGCCTTCGGTGCGCACGAATGGGGTCGTCACGCCGCGTGACGACCCCATTCGTGCGCAGCGAGCGCTCGCGAACGCCCCTGGTCAGCCGAAGGCGCGGCCCGTGAGCCGCTCGAACGCCTCCACGTAGCGCTCGCGCGTGCGCTCGACGACGGCGTCCGGCAGCTCCGGCGGCGGGGCGTCGCCCGAGCGGTCCCACCCCGAGGCGTCCGAGGTGAGCCAGTCGCGCACGAACTGCTTGTCGAAGCTCGGCTGCGCTCCCCGGGCGCCCACAGCGAGCTGTCCCAGAACCGCGAGGAGTCGGGGGTGAGCACCTCGTCCCCCAGCACGATCGAGGACGCGCCGAGCGCGGGGTCGGCGCCGAGCTCGAGCTTGGTGTCGGCCAGCAGGATGCCCCGCTCGCCCGCGATCTCCAGCGCGCGGCGGTACACCGCGAGCGTGGTGCCGCGCAGGGCGGCCGCGACGTCGGGCCCCACCATCTCCGCGACGCGCTCGTAGGTCACGTTCTCGTCGTGGTCGCCGACGGCGGCCTTGGCGGCCGGCGTGAAGATCGGCTCGGGCAGGCGCGAGGCGTCCACGAGACCCTCGGGCAGCGGCACGCCGCACACCGTCCGGCTCACCCGGTACTCCTCGAGCCCGGACCCCGTGAGGTAGCCGCGCGCCACGCACTCGACGGGGTACATCTCCAGGCGCCGGCAGATCATCGCGCGCCCCGCGACCTCCGCCGGGACGTCCAGCGAGACGAGGTGGTGGTCCACGACGTCGGCGAGCTGCTCGAACCACCACGCGCTGAGCGCGGTGAGGATCGCGCCCTTGTCCGGGATCGGCGTCGCCAGGACGTGGTCGTAGGCGCTGATGCGGTCGCTCGCCACCACGAGCACGACGTCGGAGCCCCAGGTCGGGTGCCCCTCCTGCGGCACGTAGAGCTCACGCACCTTGCCGGCGGCGACGAAGCGCCAGCCGGGGATCGTCAGCGGGGCGGGAGCACTGTCAGCCTGGGCGGTCACGACGGCCAGTCTCCCAGAGCGCGGCGTCACGCGTCGGACGACGTCGGAGACGCACCCGGCGTCTCACCCGGGGCCCCGGCCGCCTGCTGCGCCGTCGTCGTCGCGCTGCGCCCCGCCCGAGCCGCGACCAGCACGGAGCACACCGCCGCCGTCAGCGCGACCGCGAAGCCGCCCAGGAACTGGCGGGTGCCGCCCACCCCGGCCAGCGCACCGAGCACGAGCCCGGCGACCGCCGTCGCGGCCGCCCCGCCGATGGCGTCGGAGATGGACAGCGCGGAGGAGTTGGCGCCCTGGTCGGCGCGCGTGGAGCGGGCCAGCACGAGCGTGGTGATGCGCGGGTAGGACGTGCCCATGCCGAGCCCGGCGACGAGCCAGCCGCCGCCCGCGACCCACGGGCCGAGGTCGAACGCCGCCGTCGCGATCTGGATGCCCACCCCCGCGAGCACCATCCCGGCACCGACCTGCAGGATGCGCCCGGGCGGGACGCGCACGAGGCGCGCCTGCAGGTTCGACCCGGTCGCCCAGGCCAGCGCACCGACCGTGAGGATCAGTCCCGCACCCGATGAGCTCAGGCCGTAGGACGTCTGCAGCATGAGCGGCAGGTACACCTCCGTCCCGAAGTACGCCGCCGCGATCGTGCCGCGGATCAGCACCGTCGCCGGCAGCCCCGGCGCGGCCAGGAGCGTGCCGCGGGGCAGCAGGGGTCGCGCCGCGACCAGCACGACCACCACCGCCGCGCCGGCCGGCGCCCAGGTCCACGGCGGCGGGACGAGCTCGGCGGAGGTCCCGAGGATCAGCAGCCCCGCCGTCACCGCCACGGCCAGCGCGACGGCGACGCCCGCGCCCACCCGCCGTCGGCCGGGGGTGGACGGGGCGGCGTCGGCGTCGGCGTCCGCGGGGACGACCGCGTCGGTGTCCCCCTCCACCGCACGGTCCGCGCCGAGCATCGCCCGCAGCGCCGGTACGAGCGCGGCGAGCGCGAGGAGCACGAGGGCCGCCACACCAAGAAACACCCAGTGCCAGCTCAGCGTGTCGGCCACGACGCCCGCGACGAACGGACCGACCATCGACGGCACGATCCACGCGGCGGCGAACGCACCGAACACCCGCGGGTGCAGCGCCGGCGGATACAGGCGCGCGACGACGACGTAGAGGCACACCGTCAGCGCACCGCCCCCGAGCCCCTGGAGGAAGCGCCCGACGACGAAGACCTCCATCGCCTGCGCGAGCCCCGCGACCAGGAGGCCGAGGAGGAAGGTGCCGATCGCCGTCGTGAGCGGGAGCGCGGGACCGTGCCGGTCGGAGGCCCTCCCCGCGAGCACCATGCCGACGATGCTGGCCGCCAGCGTGGCCGAGAACGCGACGGAGTAGAGCGCCTGCCCGTCGAGGTCGCGGCTGACGGCGGGCATGATCGTGGTGACGGCCATGGCCTCGAACGCCGCCAGGAGCACCATCGCGAGCGCCCCGATCGTGGTCCAGCGCAGGCGGGGGTCGACGATCGAGGTGGGGGCCGCCGTCGTCGTCACGCCCCCATCGTGCCCCCACCGCGCCCCGCGGCCGCCCGAGGGGCAGACACGACCTGCGCGGCGCGCGCCCCTTGGCAGAATGGCGCCATGACGAACAACGGCGTGGCAGACATCGGCGTGACCGGCCTGGCGGTCATGGGCAGCAACCTCGCGCGCAACTTCGCGCGCAACGGCTACACGGTGGCGGTGCACAACCGCTCCTACGGCAAGACCCAGGCCCTGATCGACGCGCACGGTGGCGACGGCGAGTTCGTCCCCAGCGAGTCCACCGCCGACTTCGTCGCCTCGCTCAAGGCGCCGCGCACCGTCATCATCATGGTCAAGGCCGGCGGCCCGACCGACGCGGTCATCGAGGACCTCGCGTCGCACATGGAGCCGGGCGACATCATCGTCGACGGCGGCAACGCCCACTTCCCCGACACGATCCGTCGCGAGAAGGCGCTGCGCGAGCGCGGCTTCCACTTCGTGGGCACCGGCGTCTCGGGTGGTGAGGAGGGTGCGCTGAACGGCCCCTCGATCATGCCGGGCGGCACCAAGGAGGCCTACGCCACCCTCGGCCCGATGCTGGAGAAGATCTCCGCCAAGGTCGACGGCGTCCCCTGCAGCACCTACATCGGCCCGGACGGCGCGGGTCACTACGTCAAGATGGTCCACAACGGCATCGAGTACGCCGACATGCAGCTCATCGCGGAGGCCTACGACCTCCTGCGCTCGGCGCTCGGCCTGTCCGCCGCGGAGATCGGCAAGGTCTTCGAGGAGTGGAACACCGGGGACCTCGAGTCCTACCTCATCGAGATCACGGCGGACGTGCTGCAGCACACCGACGCCGAGACCGGGAAGGCGTTCGTCGACGTCGTGCTCGACCAGGCCGAGCAGAAGGGAACCGGCCGCTGGACCGTGCAGTCCGCGCTCGACCTCGGCGTGCCGATCACGGGCATCGCCGAGGCGACGTTCGCCCGCGCGCTGTCCGGCTCCCTGCCGCAGCGTGAGGCGGCGCGCGCCGCCGGGCTCGCCGCCGAGACGGCCGGCTGGTCGGTGGCCGACAAGGACGCGTTCATCGAGGACGTGCGGCGCGCCCTGTACGCCTCCAAGGTCGTGGCCTACAGCCAGGGCTTCGACCAGATCGCCGCGGCGTCGCTCGAGAACGGCTGGAACATCGACCGTGGCGCGTGCGCGCGCATCTGGCGTGGCGGCTGCATCATCCGCGCCCGGTTCCTCAACCGCATCACCGAGGCCTACGAGCGCGACGCCGAGCTGCCGCTCCTCATCTCGGACCCGTACTTCGCCTCGGCGGTGGGCGACGGCGTCGCCTCCTGGCGCCGCGTCGTCGCCGGCGCCGCGCTGAACGGCATCCCGGTGCCGGCCTTCTCCAGCTCGCTGTCCTACTACGACGGCGTGCGGGCCGAGCGCCTGCCGGCGGCGCTGATCCAGGCGCAGCGCGACTTCTTCGGGGCGCACACCTACCACCGCGTGGACAAGGACGGCGTGTTCCACACCGAGTGGAGCGCCGACCGCAGCGAGACCCCGCAGGGCTGAGGTCGCGGGGCCGAGGTCGCGGGGCCGGGCGGCGCGGGGCCGGGCGGCGCGCGGGCCCCGCACCCCGGCCGCCCGCCCCTGCCCCACCCACCGAGAACGCCCGGTGCTGCTCGACCCTCGGGTCCGAGCAGCACCGGGCGTTCTCGCGTGCGGACCACCTCGTCGAGAACGGCGGGTGCTGCCTCGCCGGCCGGTCCGAGCCGCACCGGGCGTTCTCGCGTGCGGACCACCTCGCCGAGAATGCGGTCCGCTGCTCGAAGCCCGCGATAGGGCGCTCTCACGCATGCTCGGCGGGCACGGGCCCTCGATCTCCACGCCGAGCATGCGCCGTACTGCTCTACCGGTGCGATACAGCACCCTCACGCATGCTCGGCGGGCACGGGCCCTCGATCTCCACGCCGAGCATGCGCCGTACTGCTCTACCGGTGCGATACAGCACCCTCACGCATGCTCGGCGGGCACGGGCCCTCGATCTCCACGCCGAGCATGCGCTGGACTGCTCTACCGGTGCGATACAGCGCTCCTGCGCATGCTCGGACAGCCACCTCGCCGCGCCCGGGCAGACTGGGGCGGTGAGCATCCCCGCGGGCGACGTCGAGGTCCCCGCCCTCGTGCGACGGCTCGCCGGGGACGCCGAGCTCGTGCCCGTGTGGCGCAACGGCATCGGTGGGCTCACGTTCCGGGCGGGCGACCACTACGTGAAGTGGGGGCCGCTGAACACGGAGACGACGATGGCCGACGAGGCCGAGCGACTCGCCTGGGCGGCGCCGCACACCCCCGTGCCAGCGGTCGTGGAGCACGGCGCCGACGCCTCGCACGAGTGGCTGGTGACGCGCGCGCTGGCGGGACGCTCCGCCGTCGACCCACGGTGGATCGCCGATCCGGCGACGGCGGTGCGCGCCGTCGGGCGGGGACTGCGGGCGCTGCACGACGCGCTGCCCGTGGCGGAATGCCCGTTCGACTGGGACGTGGCCGCGCGGATCGCGCACGCGCAGCGGCGGGGCCGACAGGTGCCGACCGAGCTGCGCGAGCCGCCGCCGATCGACCGACTCGTGGTGTGCCACGGCGACGCGTGCGTGCCCAACACCCTGCTCGACGACGGCGGAGCCTGGGTCGGGCACGTCGACCTCGGGGCGCTCGGGGTCGCCGACCGGTGGGCGGACCTCGCCGTCGCGGCGATGAGCACGGAGTGGAACTACGGGCCGGGGTGGGCGGACGAGCTCGTGGCGGCCTACGGCGTCGACCCCGATCCGGTGCGGCAGGCCTACTACCGCGACCTGTGGAACGCGACCTGATGGCGGCCCACCCCGTCGCTGCCTCCCACCGCCTTCTCGCCGAGAATGCGGGGGACTGCTGAACCGACACGATTCAGCACTCCCGCGCATTCTCGATGAACGGGTGGGCCCAGGACACGGCGGCCCGAGGTCGGGCGGCCAGGCGTCCCGCGTCAGAGCCGGTCGAGCTGGCCGACCAGCGCGTGGCGCAGGGCCACCGGCGCACCGATCGCCTCCAGGTAGCCCGCCGACCGGGTCAGCTCGCGCCGCCACGCCACCGGGTCGACGTCGACCAGCTCGTCCAGCGTCGCCTCGCTCAGCCCGAGGCCCGCGACGTCGAGGTCGCTCGGAGTCGGGACGTGACCGATCGCCGTCGCACGCCCGCCCGCCGTCCCGGCCACCCGCCCGGCGATCCACGCCAGCACCCGCGCGTTCTCGCCGAACCCGGGCCACAGGAAACGCCCGCTCGCATCGCGCCGGAACCAGTTCACGCCGAACACCTCCGGCGCGCCCTCCCCCAGCGACGCCCCCACGGCGAGCCAGTGCGCCAGGTAGTCGGGCAGCGCGTAGCCGGTGAACGGCAGCATCGCGAACGGGTCCCGGCGCAGCTCGCCGACCGTGCCCTCGGCCGCGGCCGTCCGTTCCGAGGCGACCGTCGCGCCCATGAGCACGCCCTGCGTCCAGCTGTCGGCGTGTGTCACGAGCGGCACGGTGGAGGGGCGGCGGCCGCCGAACGCGATCGCGTCGAGCGCCACGCCGTCGGGGTCCTCCCAGTCGGCCGCCATCGTCGGGCACTGCGCGGCGGACACGGTGAAGCGCGCGTTCGGGTGCGCCGCCGGCCGGCCCGAGTCCGGCGTCCAGTCGCGCCCCTGCCAGTCGAGCAGGTGCGCCGGCGGCTCGTCGGTCATCCCCTCCCACCACACGTCGCCGCCGTCGGTCAGCGCCACGTTGGTGAAGATCGTGTTCGCCGCCATCGTCTCCATCGCGACCGGGTTCGTCGCCCAGCCGGTCCCGGGCGCGACGCCGAAGAAGCCCGCCTCGGGGTTGATCGCCCGCAGGCGCGTGACGCCGTCGTCGCCCGTGCGCGGCGCCATCCACACGATGTCGTCGCCGAGCGTCTCCACGCTCCAGCCCGGGAGCGTCGGCTGCAGCATCGCGAGGTTCGTCTTGCCGCACGCCGAGGGGAACGCCGCCGCCAGGTGCAGGCGCCGACCCTCCGGCGACGTCGCGCGGATCAGCAGCATGTGCTCGGCCAGCCACCCCTCGTCGCGCGCGATCACCGACGCGATCCGCAGCGCGAAGCACTTCTTGCCCAGCAGCGCGTTGCCGCCGTAGCCCGAGCCGTAGCTCCAGATCTCGCGGGACTCCGGGAAGTGGACGATGTACTTCTCGTCGTTGCAGGGCCAGGCGACGTCCGCCTCGTCGGGCCCGAGCGGCGCGCCGACGCTGTGCACGGCGGGGACCCAGGCGGCGCCGCCGTCGATCCGCTCGAGCGCCCCGGCGCCCATCCGCGTCATGATCCGCATGCTCGCGACGACGTAGGGCGAGTCCGTGATCTCGATCCCGAACCGCGCCAGGGGCGAGTCGAGCGGACCCATCGCGAACGGCGCGACGTACATCGTGCGGCCGCGCATCGCGCCGGCGAAGACGCCCTCCAGCGTGGTGCGCATCTCGACCGGGTCGCGCCAGTGGTTCGTCGGTCCGGCCTCGGCCTGCGTGGCTGAGCAGATGAAGGTGCGGCTCTCCACGCGGGCGACGTCGGAGGGTGCCGACCGCGCGAGGTAGGAGCCCGGCCGCAGCTCGGGGTCCAGGGGCAGCAGCGTGCCGGCCCGCACCATGCTCGCCAGCAGGTCGCGGTTCTCCTCCTCCCCGCCGTCGGTCCACACGACGCGGTCGGGCTGCGTGAGGTCGGCGACGCGCTCGACCCAGGCGAGGACGTCCGGGCGGGTCGACGGCGTGCCGTGGACCGGGCGGGTCGCGGAGGCGGCGCCGTCGCGCTCGTCGCCGGGGCGGGTGGGGCTCGGGGGGATGATGGTCGCGGTCATGGGTTCAGCCTGACTCGCCGAAGCGCCGAGTTGCAGACCCAAAACCGCGCAACTTCGGCCAAAGTTGCCCTATCGTCAACTCATGACGCCCGACACCCCGCACCCGGCCTACATCGGCCTCGGTGAGACGCCCGCGGACGAGGCGACGGCGTCGGACGCCTTCACGCTCGGCCGCCGCCTGCGCCACTTCCGCACCGCGGCGGGCCTCACGCTCGCGCAGCTCGCCGAGCGGGCGGGGACGACGACGGCGCAGCTGTCCCACATCGAGAACGGCCGGCGCGAACCGCGGCTCTCGCTCCTGCAGCAGCTCGCCCGCGCGCTGGAGGTCACCGCCGCCGACCTCGTCGCCGACGAACCCCCGCCCGACCGCCGCGCCCAGCTCGAGATCGCACTCGAGCACGCGCAGCGCTCGCCGCTCTACCGCGCGCTCGGCGCTCCGGTGGTCCGCCCCGGGCGCACGACCCCGCTCGCGGTGCTCGAGTCCCTGACCGCCCTGCACGGCGAGATCGCCCGCCGTGCCCGCGAGTCGGTCGCGACCCCCGAGGCCGCGCGCCGCGCCACGACCGACCTCCGCCTGACCATGCAGCGCATCGACAACTATGTGCCCGAGCTCGAGGAGCTCGCGGAGGCGGCCATCCGGCGGGCCGGGTACGAGCAGGGGGCCGTGACCCACCGGACCGTCGCGCGGATGGCCGAGAGCCTGGGCTTCGACATCATCCACGTGCCCGACCTGCCGCACTCCACCCGCACGGTCACCGACCTCGCGAACGGCCGCATCTACCTCCCGCCCGCCTCGATCCCCGGCGGGCACGGGCTGCGCTCGCTCGCGCTGCAGGCGATGGCGCACCGCATCCTCGAGCACCCGCGCCCGGGCTCCTACCCCGAGTTCCTGCGCCAGCGCCTCGAGATCACCTACTTCGCGGCTGCCGCGCTGGTGCCGCGCGGCGCCGCCGTGCCGTTCCTCGAGGCGGCCAAGGCTCGCAGGGACCTCGCGATCGAGGACTTCCGCGACGCGTTCGGGATCACGCACCAGTTCGCGTCGCAGCGCTTCATCAACCTCGCCACGAGCCAGCTCGGCATCCCGGTGCACCTCGTGTGGGTCGACGGCGACGGCACCCTCGTGCGTGGCTGGGAGAACGACGGGTTCGACCTGCCGCAGGACGCGACCGGCGCGATCGAGGGGCAGAGCGTGTGCAGGTTCTGGGCGGCACGGCAGGTGCTGGCCCAGCGCGACCGCACCACCGAGTACCACCAGTACACCGACACCCCGGCCGGCACGTTCTTCGAGGCCAGCCAGACCGGGTCGATCGTGCCGGGGTCGGTCGGCGCCGCGGGTGCGACGTCGCGGTTCTCGATCACCGTGGGCGTCCCGTTCAACCACGCCAAGTGGTTCCGCGGGCGGGACACGAGCGTGCGGACCGCGTCGCGCTGCCCCGACGCGTCGTGCTGCCGCCGCCCCGCGGCCGAGCTCGCCGGGCGGTGGGAGGAGAAGGCGTGGCCGAGCGCGCAGGTGCACGCCCAGGTGCTGCGCCCGCTCCCCTCGGGCACCTTCCCCGGGGTGGACGACGCCGAGGTGTACGCGTTCCTGGAGCGGCACGCGCCGCGGGGGTGAGGTCGGGTGACGCCCGTCGCCGCCACCGCGTGTCAGTCGAGCCGCTCGACCGCCTCCGCCACCCGCTGGGCGAGCCGGATCAGTCCGGTGACCTGCGAGCGCGCGCCGGAACCGGGGACGGCGACGGCGACCCCGTCGCCGTCGACCAGCACCGCCACCCCGCGCGGCACGTCGGAGCGGAACACACCGTCGAGCACCGCCAGGACGTCCGCGCTCACCCCCGCCGGGGTCGCGACGAGCCAGGGCAGCCCCTGCGGGGCGCGCACCGTGGCGAGCTCGCGCCGGCGCACGAGGGCCGGCAGCGCGCCGGTGGTGTCCTGCGCGCCGTGCAGGAGGAGGACCGTGGGGTGCGGGCGCGAGACGCCGTCGGACCGCAGCTCGAGCCGGACCGACGGCGTGCGCCAGTCGATCGTGCGGCCGCCACCCTGCGGGACGCGCTCGCCCGACCGGGTCGCGATGACGGTGCGCCGGCCCTCGAACGCCCCCACGACCACGTGGGTGGCCTGCACCGGCGGCAGCGTCCCGGGCGGCTCGAGCCCGTCGGTGGCCACCGCAACCGGACCGGGCACGTACTGCCAGCCGCGCTCCCGCGCCCACGCGCGGCGCTCGAGCCCGACGTCGGTGTCCAGCGCGATCGAGCGGCGGTCGCCGCCGCCGCGCAGCACGGCCGCGCGCGCCATGCGCAGTCCGCCGACGACGACGGCGAGCAGCACCGCGAGCCCGAGCAGCAGCCCTCCGGGATCCCTCATGCGTGACTCACGCGCGTCTCACGCGGGCGCGCCCGGGAGCGTGACCTCGCCACGCTCGGCCCGCAGCGCGATGTCGGAGCGCACCTGACCGCCCTCGAGCGCGATGCGGCCGACGGCGTCGTAGGCCACCGCGCGCGCCTGCGCGAGGGTCTCCCCGTGCCGACGACCGAGAGCACACGGCCGCCCGCGGCCACGAGGCGACCCTCGCCGTCGCGCGCCGTACCGGCGTGCAGCACCCACGCGCCGTCGACCGCCTCGGCGTCCTCGACGCCCGTGATGACGCCGCCCGTGCGGGCGCTCTCGGGGTAGCCGGGCGTGGCGAGCACGACGGTGACGGCGGCGTCGTCGTGCCAGCGCAGGTCGCCGAGCGCGGCGAGGTCGCCCGTGGCGGCGGCGTGCAGCGCGACGTCGAGCGGCGTGGCGAGGCGGGCGAGCACCACCTGCGTCTCGGGGTCGCCGAACCGCGCGTTGAACTCGATCACGCGCAGGCCGCGGCTCGTGAGCGCGAGGCCGCAGTAGAGCAGCCCGACGAAGGGGGTGCCGCGGCGGGCGAGCTCGGCGATCGTGGGCCGCGCGACGCGCTCGAGCACCTCCGCGGTGAGGTCGTCGGGCGCCCAGGCGAGCGGCGTGTAGGCGCCCATGCCGCCGGTGTTGGGGCCAGCGTCGCCGTCGTGGATGCGCTTGAAGTCCTGCGCGGGCGCGAGCGCGACGACGTCGGTGCCGTCGCTGAGGCAGAACAGCGAGACCTCGGGGCCGTCGAGGAACTCCTCGACGACCACCTGGTTGACCACGCCGGGCCGGCTCGCCTTGTTCAGGCACTCGGCGGCGTGCGCGAGCGCGGCCGCGCGGTCGTCGGTGACGACGACGCCCTTGCCGGCCGCGAGCCCGTCGTCCTTCACCACGTGGGGGGCGCCGAACGCGTCGAGCGCCGCGGCCACCTCCGCGATCGTGGTGCACACGTGGGCCAGCGCCGTGGGGACCTCGGCGGCCGCCATCACGTCCTTGGCGAACGCCTTCGAGCCCTCGAGCTGCGCAGCGGCGGCGTCGGGACCGAAGACGGGGATGCCGGCGGCGCGCACGGCGTCGGCGACACCGGCCACGAGCGGGGCCTCCGGGCCGACGACGACGAGGTCGGCCGCGATCTCGGTGGCGAGGGCGGCGACGGCGGCCGGATCGTTCGCCTCGACGGCGCGGTTCTCGCCGCACGCGGCGGTGCCGGGGTTGCCCGGGGCGATGACCAGATCGGCACCGGCGAGGGCGAGGTGACGGGCGAGGGCGTGCTCACGGGCGCCGGAGCCCACGACGAGGATCTTCACGGGCCACGAGCCTATCGGCCGCGCGAGTGCGCCCTCCCGTGCGGACGGTGGGTGGACGTCGGGCGGGCTCGCCGCGCCGGTCCTCCGCCGGCCGACCCGCCCGCGACGGCAACCCGCTCGACCGCCCTCGCCCACAGCGGCTGGGTCTCGCTGGGAGCGGCTGGTGGCGACGGCGGGTGCCGCAGCGCGGCGTGTCGCGGCCGACACGCCGTCGGCCGCCAGACCCAGCCGCTGTGAGCGAGACGCAGCCGCTGACAGCGAGGGGCGTGGGCGCGAGCCGTCAGCCCGCGCCCACCACGGCGTCTCGTCCGGCCGCCCTCCCCCACGACGGCAGTCCGCCGACCCACCCTCGCCCACGACGGCAGTCCGCAGGCCCCGAGCCGCCGCCGTCGGCGAGTCCCCCGCGACACGCCGTCCAGGCGTCGGGACTGCCGTCGTGGGCGAGGGCACTGCCGTCGTCAGCGAGGGCACTGCCGTCGTCAGCGAGGGCACTGCCGTCGTCAGCGAGGCCGCCATCGAGCGAAGCGACGTCAACCGCGCTCCGGCGCCGGGCGTCCCACCCCCTCGACCCCAGCGGCGCCGCCGGCGAGCGGGAAGGCGTCGAGGTGGAACCGCACCCGTCGCGCGCCCTCGGGCGCGCCGCCGCGGTCGTCGCGATCGAGCACGGGCGCCAGCCGCTCCCGCAGGAGGTCGCGCAGCGCCTGCCCGATCTCGGCGAACTCCGACGCGGTGAGCACCGCGGTCGTCGAGGTGAGCGCGCCGGTCCACGCCTCGTCGTCGAGGTCGAGGGAGGCCGCCCACGAGGTCAGCGCCGCGGTGCGCTCGGCGACGGTCTGGGCGAGGACGACGCGCGCCGACCCGGAGGTCGCCGGGTCGCGCAGCAGGTCCAGGGACTCCATGGAGAACCCGACGGCGCGCCACCACCGCTCCCGCCCCCCGCTGTGACCGGGGTCGTCCTCCACCAGGCCGTGCCGCTCGAGCTGGCGCAGGTGGTAGCTCGTCTGCCCGCTGCTCTCGCCGAGCGCCCGCCCGAGCCCGCTCGCCGTCGCCGGACCCTCGTTCTGCAGGTGCGAGTACATCGCCATCCGCAGCGGGTGGGCGAACGCCTTGAGGGCGCCGGGGCCCATCGTCGGCGGGTCCGCGGGCACGGTCTTGCCATCGTCCATGTGCAGAGTTACCTTTGCATAGGTTTCTTTGCAGAGATCCCTCTGCGACTCCAGACTACGAGAAGGACGCCGGACATGACCGCACCCGCCGCGACGCACCCCGGATCCGCCGACCGCTCGCCGCGGCGTCCGCTCGGTCGCCCCTTCGCCGCCCAGCTCGGGTCCACCTCCCTCGCGAACCTGGGCGACGGCGTCCTGGTCACCCTGGTCCCGCTCGTCGCCCTGGGCCTGACCTCCTCGCCGTTCCAGATCAGCCTGCTCGCCGCCGCGACGTGGCTGCCGTGGCTCCTGCTCGGGATCACCGCCGGCGTCGTGATCGACCGCGTCGACCGCCGGCGGGCGCAGATCGGTGCGCTCCTCGCGCGGGCGGTGCTGCTCGCCGTCGCCGCCCTCGTCGTGGCGACCGGCCACCTCACCGTGCCGGTGCTCGTCGCGCTGGTGCTCGCCCACGGAGTCACGGAGGTGCTCGCCGACCTCGGCGCGAGCGCGATCCTGCCCGACCTCGTGCCCTCGGACCGGCTCGCCGCCGCGAACGGTCGGGTGCTCGGCGCGCAGCAGGTCGCGAACAGCTTCCTCGGGTCACCGCTCGCCGGTGCGCTGCTGGTCGTCGGCGCGGGGGTGGGATTCGGGGTCGCAGCGGCCCTGGCGGCGCTCGCCGCGCTGACGCTCGCGCTGGGTCTGCGCGGGCGCTTCGGTCGGGCGTCGGTTCCCGACGGCGCAGCCACCTCCGCCACGCCCACGACGTCGGCCCTCGCGGAGGTCCGGGAGGGGCTCGCCTTCCTCGTCCGCCACCGCGCGCTCCGGCCGCTCGTCCTCACCGCGGGGGTGCTGAACATGGCGAGCACCGGCTACTTCGCCGTGTTCGTGCTCTGGGTGGTCGGGCCGGGTTCGGCCGTCGGGCTCCGCGAAAGCCACTACCCGCTGCTCCTCGTGACCCTGGCGACCGGGGCCGTGCTCGGATCGCTCCTGGCGGAGCGGGCGGAGCGCCGGTTCGGGGCGGTGCGGACGATGCGCACCACGCTGACCGCGACGGTCGTGCTCATGCTCGTGCCGCTGGTGTGGCCGGCCGGCCCGGCGATCGCCGTCGCCCTGTTCGTGATGGGCCTGCTGACCACCGCGGGCAACGTCATCTCGATGTCGCTGCGGCAGCGGCTGGTCCCCCGGTCGATGCTGGGTCGGGTGGGCGGTGCGGGACGCACGCTGGCGTACGGGCTGATGCCGGTCGGGGCGCTGCTGGGCGGCACGGTCGCCGAGCGGTGGTCGCTCGAGGCGACATTCGTCGGCGCCGTCGTCATCAGCCTCGCGGCGTGCACTTACCTGGCCGCGACGGTCCGCCCGGCCGGGGTGGCGCGCCTGCTCGCGGACGCCGAGCAGCCGGCCGCCGCTCCGGTTCCTCGCTGACGACGGAGCGCGACGACGTCGTCGGCCCCCGCCTCAGCCCACCAGCGCCTGGATCGGTCCGCGCGCGAAGTACGCCACGAACATCACCGCGGCCACCCACATCAGCGGGTGCACCTGGCGGCCCTTGCCGAGCAGCACCTTGATCAGCACGAACATCACGAACCCGGCACCGAGACCCACGGTGATCGAGTAGGTGAACGGCATGAGCGCGATCACCAGGAACGCCGGGATCGCGACCTCGAGGTTCTTCCAGTCGATCCCGGTGATCTGGGTCATCATCAGGAACCCGACCACCACGAGCGCGGGCGCCGCGGCCTCCGCGGGCACCATCAGCACGAGCGGGGACAGGAACGTCGAGAGCAGGAACGCGACACCGGTCACGACCGAGGCGAGCCCGGTGCGGGCGCCGTCGGCCACCCCGGCCGAGGACTCGATGTAGGCGGTGTTCGAGCTGACCGACCCGGCACCCCCGACGATCGCGCCGAACGAGTCGACCACGAGGATCTGCTTGGTGCGTGGCGGGTTGCCCTTCTCGTCGAGCAGGCCGGCGGCGCCGCCGATCGCGACCATCGTGCCCATCGTGTCGAAGAAGTCGGCCAGCAGCAGCGTGAAGACGAGCAGCACCACGGTGATGAACGTGAGCTTCTCGAACGACCCGAAGACCGAGACCTGCCCGAGCAGGGAGAAGTCCGGCGTCGCGACGGGCGAGCCGGGCCAGACCGGAACGTTGCTCGCCCAGCCGGTCGCGTCGTCGCCGTCGCCCTGGACGTGCCCGAAGGTCTCGATGAGGAAGGCGAGCACCGTCGTCGCCACGATCGAGATGAGCAGCGCGCCGCGCGTGCGCCGGATCCACAGCACGATCGAGGTCACGAGCCCGACGACGAAGACCACGAGCGGCCAGCTGGCGATCGACCCCTCGATGCCGAGCTCCACCGGCGTGCCGGCCCCCGTGCGGACGAAGCCGGCGTTGACGACGCCGATGAATGCGATGAACAGCCCGATGCCGACGCTGATGGAGACCTTCAGCTCCGCCGGGACCGCGTTGAAGACCGCCTGCCGCACCCCGGTCAGCACGAGCGCGAGGATGAGCACGCCCTCGAGCAGCACGATGCCCATGGCGTCGGCCCAGGTCATCTCGGGCATCAGCGCGATCCCGTAGGCCACGACGGCGTTCAGCCCGAGTCCCGCGGCCATCGCGATCGGCATCTTCGAGATCGCCCCCATCGCGATGGAGAGCAGCCCGGCGATCAGCGCGGTGGTCGCGGCGATGCGCACCTGTGCCGACGCCGCGTCCCCGCCGCCGAGGAAGGCGCCGGTCGCATCGGTCCCCCCGAGGATGATCGGGTTCAGCACGATGATGTAGCTCATCGCGACGAAGGTCACGATGCCGCCGCGGACCTCGCGAGCGATGGTCGAGCCCCGCTCGGAGATCAGGAAGTAGCGGTCGATCGTCCCGGCGAGGCCGGTGCGGGGCGCGGCTGACGAGGGTGGCGCGGTGGTGGGCATGCGCCCATGGTGGCAGGCGGCGGCGCGCCCCCGCCGCGGGCGGACACCCCGCGGACGCGGGCGATGCCGCCGACGGCGCAGCCACCGCGAGGCGGGCCCCGGCGGTCCGGGCCCCTCGCTCACAGCGGCTGGCCCCTCGCTCACAGCGGCTGACGGTCGGGCGGAGCGTCGGCCGACGGCGTGTCCGGGCCGACACGCCGCGTCGTCACCACGCCAGCCGCTCTCCGCGAGATCCAGCCGCTGTGAGCGAGGGGTGGGCAAGACCGCCGCCCCGCGGCCCGCCGCCGCCTCAGAGCGGCCGGCCCCCGAGGTCCACCGGGCTCCCCGTGATGTTCCCGACGATGCCGCGCAGGATGCCCGCGCCGTCGGTTCCGCGCAGCCCGTCGTACCAGGCCTGGGTGGCCGCGGGGTCGAAGGCGTGAGTCTCCTCGCTGCGCCGCCGCGCCCGCAGCACCAGGTCCCCGGCCCGCTCGCTGCGCACCTGCTGGTAGCGCAGCAGCGTGTCCTCGACACCCCCGTGGTGCTGGCGAACAGGATCCCGAGCGCGAACGCGTCCTCCAGCGCCAGGCACGCCCCCTGACCGATGTCGGGCGAGGTGTTGTGCGCGGCGTCGCCGAGGATCGCCACGCGGCCGCGGACCCAGGTGTGGAACGGGTCGATGTCGAAGATGTCCACCCGGTTCAGGGACCGCTCGGGCTCGATCGCCCCGAGCAGCGCCCGCACGCCCGGCGCCTCCCAGTGCCCGAACGCGGCGTCCAGCTCGGCCATCACCGCAGCCGGGTCGGGTCGCTCCGCACCACCGAGCCCCGGGCCTGCGGCACGTCGAACCAGAAGTAGAACCGCTCACCGGCCACGGGCATGACGGCGCAGCGCTTCCCCTCGCCCACCCAGGTCGTCCACCGCGTCAGCGGCGCGATCGCCGGATCAGCCGTCACGAGACCGTTGACGTTCGTGTACCCGCTCGACACCCGCTCGGGCCGCACCCCGCCCGCTGTGACGTGCTCGCGCACGAGCGAGCGCGCGCCGTCGGCACCGAGCAGGAGATCGCCCGAGTCCACCGATCCGTCCGCGAACGTCACGGTGACGCGCTCGCCGTCGTCCGCGACGGCGACCACCTCGCGCCCCAGGTGCAGGTGCGCAGGCCCGACCCTGTCCATGAGCAGCGCCTGCAGGTCCGCGCGCGCCACGGGGTAGGGGCGCTGCCCGGTCGCGGCCGTGACCGGCGCGAGCGAGAAGTCGCACCAGGTCTCGCCGTCGGACCCGGCCGCGTACGCCATCGTGTCCATGCGCCCGCCGAGCGCCGCGACCTCCGCGCCGAGCCCGAGCCAGTTCAGCACCTTGACGCCGTTGGACCACAGCGAGAGCGCCGCCCCGACGGGCCGGTTCTCGCGCATCCGGTCGTACACCACGACGTCGTGCCCCAGGCGCTGCAGCGCGATCGCCGCGCTCGCCCCGCCGACGCCGGCTCCCACGATGATGATCCTCATGCCCGGGACGGTAGGCCCCGGGTGTCACGCGCTCGTTTCGCGCAGGCGACGCCGCCGGTCCCGCCCTCAGCTCCGCCTCAGCTCCCCCGGTAGGTCGTGTACGAGAACGGGCTCAGCAGCAGCGGCACGTGGTGGTGCCGCGGCGAGCCGTCGGCCTCGTCGGCCAGCGCGAACGTCACCCGCACCCGCGGGTGGAACGCCGCGACCCCGCGCGCGGCGAAGTACGCCCCGGTCGCGAACGCCAGCTCGTACGTGCCCGCCGCGAGCCGCGCCGGACCGAGCCCCGCACGCCCGTCGGCATCGGTCTCGCCCCGCGCGATCTCCGCGCCGCCCTCGTCGGTCAGCACGACGGCGACGCCGGAGGCCGGCCGCCCCGTCGCGGCGTCCAGCACGTGCATGGTCAGGTGGGGTCTCACCGGTCCTCCTCGATCGCGGACGTCAGTCGGAGCAGGGCGATCTCCCGCAGCTGGTCCAGGGCCTCGGCCACCTCGGCTGCGTCGTCGTTGGCCAGGCGCTGCCGCGCCTGCGCCAGGATCTCCTCCGGCGTCCGGCCGGCGGCACGCACGAGGAAGACGCGACCGAAGCGAGCCTCGTACGCGGCGTTGGCCTCCGCGATCGACGCGGCGACGTCGTCGCCCGCCCCGGCCACCGATGCCTGCTCACCCCGCGAGGCCTGCGCGCTCGCCCCCTCGCCGGGGTGCCGGTCCCCGATGCGCGGGTGGTCGGCGAGGGCGACGTCGAGCTCCGCCTCCCCCCACGTCCTCGCCACCGCGTCGGCGCGCGCGAGCAGCGCCGCCCGCGTGCCGTACGGCCTCCCCGCCACGACCTCCTCGACCCACGCCGGGACGGCCGCCCACACGGCCACCACCGCGGCGGCGTCGGACGGCGACTGCGCGTCGAACTCCTCGATCCTCACGGGGACACCGTAGGCGCGCGCACCGACATCGCACGCGCCACGCCGAGGTAACGCCCGGGAAACCCGGGCTGCCTAGGGTCACCGCATGACGCCCCCGGCCACCGCCGCCCCGCGGCCCACCCGCCCCCGCGCTCCGTGGCCGCGATGCGCACCCACCTCGGCGGCGCCGAGCGCCCCGCCACCATCCGCATCGAGGCCGGCGTCATCACCGCGGTCGAGGACTTCGACGCCCGCGCCGACGTCGTGCTCGGCCCCGACCAGGTGCTCCTGCCCGGCCTGGTCGACTCCCACGTGCACCTCAACGACCCCGGCCGCACCGACTGGGAGGGCTTCACCACCGGCACGGCGGCGGCCGCGGCGGGCGGCGTCACGACCGTCGTCGACATGCCGCTCAACAGCCTCCCCGTCACCACCACCCCCGAGGCGCTCGCGGCCAAGCGCGCGGCCGCCGTCGGCAACCTCGCCGTCGACCTCGCGTGCTGGGGCGGCGCCGTGCCGGAGAATCTCGGGCGCCTGCGCGCGCTGCACGAGGCCGGCGTCACCGGCTTCAAGTGCTTCCTCGCCCCCTCCGGGATCGACGAGTTCGGCCACCTCGACGCCGCGCAGCTCGAGGCGGCCCTGGCCGAGATCGCCGCGTTCGACGGCGTGCTCGTCGTCCACGCCGAGGACCCCGTCCACCTGCACCCGCCCGGGCCGCTGGGCCCGCGCTACGCCGACTTCCTCGCCTCGCGACCGGCCGCGAGCGAGGCCGTCGCCGTCGCCGCCGTGATCGAGGCGGCCCGCCGCACCGGCGCCCGCGCGCACGTCGTCCATCTCTCGGACGGTGCGAGCCTGGACGCCGTGCGCACCGCGAAGGCCCAGGGCGTGCGCCTCACGGTCGAGACCTGCCCGCACTACCTCACGCTGCAGGCCGAGGACGTGCCCGACGCCGCTCCCGCCTACAAGTGCTGCCCGCCCGTGCGCGATCGCGCGAACCAGGACCTCCTGTGGGAGGGCGTCGCCGACGGCACCATCGACGCCGTCGTCAGCGACCACTCACCCTCCACGCACGCGCTGAAGGAGCAGGGCGACGGCGACCTCGGCCTCGCGTGGGGCGGCATCTCGGGCCTTCAGACCGGTCTCGCCACGGTCTGGACCCGCGCCCGGCAGCGCGGCCTCGACCTCGCGGACGTCCTGCCCCTCCTCACGACCGGGCCGGCCGGGATCGCGGGCCTGTCCCGCGCGGGCCGCCTCGCCGTCGGCGCCCCCGCGCACCTCGTGGCATTCGAGCCGGATACGGCCTGGACGGTCGACGCCGCGCGGCTGGAGTACCGCACCAAGCTGAGCCCGTGGCACGGGCAGGAGCTGCAGGGTCTCGTGGCCGCGACCTGGGTCAACGGCGAGCAGGTGTGGGACGCCGGCGCCGGCCTCCTGACCCGGGCCGGCCGCGACCTGACGGAGGGACCGCGGTGAGCGTCCTGCAGCCGCACGAGGGCGAGATCCCCGGAGAGCACTACCTCCCCGCCACCCCCGAGCACGTGCTGTGGGGCCGGCTCCCGTGCGGCGCCGACACCCCGGTCCTCCGCGTCCGATCCGGTGCGAGCGTCACGATCGACACCGTCAGCCACGAGGGCCTGCTGCCCGACCAGGGCTCCGACCCCGTCGCGTTCTTCGCGGGGCACGGCGTGGCGCGCGAGGACGTCCTCACCGACGCGATCGCGATCGTGGACCAGGTCTCGCGCGACGGCGATCACGACGGCCCGCACGTCGTCACCGGCCCGATCCTGGTCGAGGGCGCCCAGCCCGGCGACGTCCTGAGCCTCACCGTCGAGCGCCTCCAGCCGCGCGTGCCCTACGGCGTCATCTCCAACCGGCACGGCCGCGGCGCGCTCCCGGGCGAGCTGCCCCGCGGCGGCGCCACGGTGAGCGTGTTCTCGCCGGTGCAGGAGCGGGCGGACGGCGCCGTCGCCACCCTCCCGCTGCACGACGGCGGCGCGCACGTCGTCGCCTACCCCCTCGCCCCGTTCCTGGGCACGATGGGCGTCGCGACGGCGGGCGATCACCGCGCGCACTCCGTCCCGCCCGGGGCGCACGGCGGCAACATCGACGTGAAGCTGCTGGTCGAGGGGACGCAGCTGCACCTCCCGGTCCAGGTGGCGGGGGCGCTCGCCTACGTCGGCGACCCGCACTTCGCGCAGGGCGACGGCGAGGTCGCGCTCACCGCGCTCGAGGCGTCGCTGCGCGCGACGGTGCGCCTCGACGTCGTGCCCGCCGCCGAGGCCCGCGCGCGGTTCGGCGAGCTCGACGGCCCGCTGGTGGAGACGCCCGAGCACCTCGTGCCGACCGGGCTCAGCGCGGACCTCGACGAGGCGGTGCGCCGGTGCGTGCGCGCGTCGCTCCGCCTGATCCAGGCCCGTTGGGGCATGGCGGAGCACCTCGCCTACGCCTACCTCTCGGCCGCCACGGACCTCGACATCTCGCAGGTGGTCGACCTCGTGTGCGGCGTGCACGCGCGGATCCGGAAGGCGGACTTCGCGGAGGTGGAGCGTGGCTGAGCCGATCGAGCCGGAGGCGGTGTACGCGGACGACGGCGAGGCGCTGCCCGCCGACCTGCGCGCGGCGTTCGACGCCTACGAGCGCGCCCTCGCGGTCGACGACCTCGCCGCGCTCGACGCCGCCTTCGCCCCGGGTCCGGGCACGATCCGCGCCGACGGTACCGGCGTCCTGGTCGGCCACGACGCGATCTCCCGCTTCCGTGGCTCGCGCGGGGGCGTCGCGCCGCGCGTGATCGAGCGGCTCGAGGCGCGCCGCCTCGCGCCGCAGACGTGGCTGCTCGTGGCGACGTCGCGCTACGCCGCCGGGGGCACCGGCGTGCAGACCCAGGTGTGGCAGCGCGTCACCACGGGCTCAGCGGACACCGACGCCGGCCGCTGGGTGATCACCGCGGCCCACGTCACCCCGCGCGCGCAGGCGTTCGACCGCTCGATCTGGCGCACCGTCGGCGACCCGCTCTACCAGGGAGCGTGGGAGGGCCCGCTCGCCGGGCTCACCGTCGCGGTCAAGGACCTGTTCGCGATCCGCGGCTACCGCATCGGCGCGGGCAACCCGACCTGGCTGGAGCAGTCGCGCCCGGAGACGACGAGCGCGCCCGCCGTCGCCGACCTCCTGCGCGCCGGGGCGTCGCTTCGTGGCATCGCGCGCACGGACGAGCTCGCCTACTCGGTCGCGGGCGCCAACGCGCACTACGGCACGCCGCCCAACGGCGCCGTCCCCGGCGCGCTGCCGGGCGGCTCCTCGAGCGGCCCGGCCTCCGCCGTCGCGACCGGTCAGGCCGACGTCGCGCTCGCCACCGACACCGCCGGATCGATCCGCGTCCCCGCCTCCTACCAGGGGCTGTGGGGGCTGCGGACGACGCACGGGCTCGTCCCGCGCCAGGGCCTGCTGCCGCTCGCGCAGTCCTTCGACACCGTCGGGTGGCTGACGCGCGACGGCGCGACCCTCGAGCGCGTCGTCGCGGCGGCGCTGGGTGCGGACGGCGATCCCGACCTCGACGGCGGCGCGGGGCCCGACGGCGCGGCCTCGCTCCCGTGGCACCTCGCGATCCCGCGCGAGGTGCTCGCCGTCGCCGAGCCGGGGACCGCCGCGGCCCTGGCCGCGCTCGTGGCGCGGCTGCGCGGCGTCGACGACGCCCCGGCGGTCGAGGAGGTCGACATCGGCGACCTCGCCGCGTACGCCGAACCGTTCCGCGTCGTGCAGGCCGCCGAGGCCTGGCGCAACCACGGCGCGTGGGTCACGGCGAACCCGGGCGCGCTCGGCGCGCCGGTCGCCCACCGCATGCAGCAGGCGAGCACCGTCACGGCGGCGCAGGAGGCCGCTGCTCGCGAGGAGCTGGCGCTGCGGCGCGAGCACCTGCGCGCCGTCGTGACCGATCGCGTGCTGCTGATGCCGACCGTGCCGGGCCCGGCGCCGTCCCGCGCCACGAGCGGCGGTGACGGAGCCGCAGCGGCGGCCGACGACCTGCGCGTGCGGACGCTGCGGACGACCACGCCGGCCTCCGCCGCCGGTCTGCCGTCGATCTCGGTGCCGCTGGTGCGGGTCACCGGGGCCTCGGGAGCACCGGCCCCGGTCGGGCTGTGCCTCACGGCGGCCTCCGGCAGCGACCTCGCCCTGGTCCAGCTCGCCCGACGCCTGGCCGATCTGCTGGGACCCTAGGAGTCGGCGCCCGCGCCCGCCCGATCCCCGCCGCACCCCCGCACCACACGCCCGCACCACCGAAGGATCCCCGTGCCCGAGACCGCCCCGATCACCGTCCCCGGCCCCATCTCGCCGCCGCACCGCCTCCTCATGGGCCCCGGTCCGGTCGACGCCTACCCGAGCGTGCTGTCCGCGATGTCCGCGCGCCTCGTGGGCCAGTACGACCCGTTCATGACGCGGTCGATGGTCGAGACGCAGGAGCTCTACCGCCACGTCTGGGGCACGACGGCGGAGGCGTCCGTCCTCGTGGACGGCACCTCGCGCGCGGGGATCGAGGCGGCCATCACGTCGCTGGTGCGCCCGGGCGAACGCGTCCTGGTGCCGATCTTCGGCCGGTTCGGGCACCTGCTGGCCGAGATCGCCGAGCGCGCGATGGCCGAGGTCCACACGATCGAGGTGCCGTGGGGGCAGGTCGTGACGCCGTCGGCGATCGAGGAGGCGGTCGTGCGGGTGCGCCCGACGCTGCTCGCGCTCGTGCAGGGTGACACCTCCACCACGATGCTGCAGCCGCTGGACGAGATCGGCGACATCTGCGAGCGCCACGGCGTGCTGTTCTACACCGATGCGACCGCCTCGCTCGGCGGGAACCCGTTCGAGTTCGACGCGTGGGGGCTCGACGCCGCGACCGCCGGCCTGCAGAAGTGCCTGGGCGGGCCCTCGGGATCCTCGCCGACCGTGCTGTCGGACCGCGCCGTCGCCGTCGTGCGCAGCCGCGCCCGCATCGAGGCGGGCATCCGCGAGGCGGGCGACCCTGTCGCGGGCGACTTCGTGCGCTCCAACTACTTCGACCTCGGCATGATCCTGGACTACTGGGGTCCGCGCCGGCTCAACCACCACACCGAGGCCACCTCGATGCTGTACGCGGCGCGCGAGTGCGCGCGGCTCATCGCGCTCGAGGGGCGCGCGGCGGTGATCGCGCGCCACGTGCGCGCGGGCGAGGCGATGCTCGCCGGGGTGCGAGCGCTCGGCCTGACGGTGTTCGGCGACGTGGCGCACAAGATGAGCAACGTCGTCGCCGTCAAGATCCCCGACGGCGTGCCCGGCGACGTCGCGCGCGCCGCGATGCTCGAGGACTTCGGCATCGAGATCGGCACGTCCTTCGGCCCCCTGCACGGGCGCGTGTGGCGCATCGGGACGATGGGCTACAACGCGCGGCGCGACGCCGTGCTCGCCACCCTCGCCGCGCTCGAGCAGGTGCTGGCGCGGTTCGGCCACCCGGTGCGCGCGGGCGCGGCGCACGAGGCCGCGGCGGACCACTACCGGGGCTCCGCCGTCGACGGCCGGGAGGCCACGGCGTGACCGAGCGCTCGCTGCTGGGGGCCGCACCCGACGTCGTCGCCCAGGCGGCCCGCCGCACGATGGCGCGCTGCGACGAGCTGGCCGCGGTGACTGCGAGCGCGGGAACGGTCGAGCGCGTGCACCTCTCGCCCGAGCACGCGCGCGCGAACCGCATCGCGGCGCGCTGGATGCGCGAGCTCGGCATGACGACGTGGCAGGACGCGGCCGGGAACCAGGTCGGGCGGCTGGCACCGCGGCCAGCCGGTGCGCTCCCATCCGCGGCGGTGGCCGAGCACGCGCGGCGCGACGACGCCCCCGCGCTCCTGCTCGGCTCGCACCTCGACACCGTGCTGGACGCGGGGCGCTACGACGGCGTGCTCGGCGTCCTCATGGCGCTCGAGGTCGTGCGGCTGCTGCGGGTGGTGGAGGGTGACGGCGACGGCGAACGCGCGTGGTCGCCTTTCCCGTTCGCGCTCGAGGTGATCGCGTTCTCCGACGAGGAGGGGACGCGGTTCGGCAAGGCGCTGCTCGGCTCCAGCGCGGTCGCGGGCACGTGGGACGAGCGGTGGTGGGCGCTGACCGACGCCGAGGGGACGACCCTGCGCGAGGCGGCGCTCGAGTTCGGCCTCGACCCGGGCCGCATCGGCGAGGCCGCGCGGCGGCCCGAGGAGCTGGTCGGTTATCTCGAGGCGCACATCGAGCAGGGGCCCGAGCTGGACCGGCGCGGGGAGTCGCTCGCGATCGTGTCCTCGATCGCGAGCGCCCGGCGCTTCCAGGTCGTGGTCGACGGCGAGGCGCGGCACGCGGGCGGCACGCCCTACGACATGCGGCGCGACGCGCTCCTGGGCGCCAGCGAGGCGGCGCTGGCCGTCGAGCGGCTGTGCCGGGCGGAGCACCACGTCGTCGGGACGGTCGGGCAGTTCGAGGCGTTCCCGGGTGCGGTGAACGTCGTTCCGGGGCAGGTGCGGTTCTCGCTCGACCTGCGCGGCGAGCTGGACGCCGAGCGGGACCGGGTGTGGGACGCCGTCGCGCTCGAGCTCGACGGGATCACGCGCGCGCGGGGGCTGCGCTGGGGCTGGCAGGAGGTGCACGACGCGCCCGCCGTGATGTGCGCGCCGCTGCTGCAGGACGTGGTGGGAGCCGGGATCACGACGACGCTGCGGCGCGGCGCCGACGACCCCGTGCGGCTGTTCAGCCGGGCCGGGCACGACGCGATGGCGATCGGTGCCGTGACCGACGTCGGGATGCTGTTCCTCCGCAATCCCGACGGCGTGAGCCACCACCCGGCGGAGTCCGTCTCGGAGGCCGACGTCGCGCTCGGCATCCGCGCGCTGGCGGAGTCGGTCCTGCGCCTGGCGGCGGAACCCCGCCCCTGACCCCCTCACCCGCGCACCTCACCCCGCCCCCTTCGCGAGAGCTTTCCTGACCCTCCCCGAGAGGATTGCTGACCCTCCCCGAGAGGATTGCCGACCCTCCCCGAGAGGATTGCCGACCCTCCCCGAGAGGATTGCCGACCCTCCCCGAGAGGATTGCCGACCCTCCCCGAGAGGATTGCCGACCCTCCCCGAGAGGATTGGCGACCCTCGCCGTCGCCCGTTACGCCCCGGAAACCGGAGCGCTCCCGTGCCAGAAACGTGGCACCCCTACCGTCGCGGCACGACACCAGACCGCTTCCCGCCCGACCCGGCCACGCCGAGGCGGGGCGGAGCGCCTCCCCGACGGAGCTGACCATGACCCACCCCTCCCGCCGCCGCCTCGCGGCCGCCACGCTCGCCATCGCCGCCCTGACGCTGACCGCCTGCTCCGGCGACTCCGACGGCGACGCCGCCGTCTCCGGCGACGACGAGTCGTTCGGCGACATCAGCGTCCAGCTGAGCTGGATCAAGAACGAGGAGTTCGCCGGCGAGTTCTTCGCCCTCGAGAACGGCTACTACACCGACGCCGGCCTCGGCGAGGTCACGCTGACCGCCGGCCCCTCGACCGGTGCCGCCGAGCTCATCTCCGGCACCACCGACGTCGCCCTGTCCGACGCCGTCTCGATCGGTTCGGTCGTCGCGAGCGAGGGCGCCCCGCTGAAGATCATCGGCACCACGTTCCAGAAGAACCCGTTCACGGTCCTCTCGCTGACCGACGGCGGAGACATCGCCACGCCGGCCGACCTCGTCGGCAAGCGCATCGGCGTCCAGGACTCCAACACCGCGCTCTTCCAGGCGCTTCTCGCGGCGAACGACATCGACCCGGCCGACGTCGAGGTCGTCCCGGTCCAGTACGACCCCGCCCCCTCGTCTCGGGCGAGGTCGACGGGTTCATCGCCTACCTCACCAACGAGGCCATCACCGTGGCGGCCGACGGCACCGCGACGACGAACCTCGCCTTCGCCGACAACGGCCTCCCGTTCGTGGCCGAGACGGTCACGGTGACCGACGAGATGATCGAGTCCGACCGCGAGAAGCTCAAGGCGTTCCTCGTCGCGGAGATCCGCGGCTGGACCGACGCCGTCAACGACCCCGAGGAGGGCGCGCGCCTGGCCTACGAGGTCTACGGCGCCGACCTCGACCTCGACCCCGAGAAGACCGTCGCGGGCGCCATGGCGCAGAACGAGCTCATCGTCTCTCCCGACACCGAGACCAACGGGCTCTTCACGATCTCCCAGGAGCTCCAGGACTCGACCATCGAGAGCCTGGCCGGCGCCGGCATCGACCTCGAGGCGAGCGACCTGTTCGACCTCTCGCTCCTGGCCGAGGTCTACGAGGAGAACCCCGACCTCGTCGACTACGCGGGCTGAGGTGGGCGGCGTGGACACGGGCGGCACCACGACCACCGGCGGCACGACCACGACGGCGGACGCCTTCGACACGTCCGGCTCACCGTCGCAGGGCTCGCGCACGACGGCGAGCCTCGGCACCGGCCTGCGGCTGGAGGGCCTGTCGAAGGTCTTCACGTCGGGCCGTCGGAGCGTCACGGCGCTCCAGGACACCGACCTGTTCACCGACCAGGGCACGTTCCTGTCGCTGCTCGGCCCCTCGGGGTGCGGGAAGTCGACGATCCTGCGGATCCTCGCGGGACTCGAGCAGCCCACGGGCGGCACCGCGCTCGTGGACGGGATGTCGCCGTACGAGCTGCGCAAGGGGAACCACCTGGGGATCGCGTTCCAGGACTCGGCGCTGCTGCCGTGGCGCAGCGTCCTGTCCAACGTCCGCCTCCCGTTCGAGGTCGCCGGGCGCAGCGTGGACCACGCCTACGTGAAGGAGATGATCGACCTCGTCGGTCTCACCGGGTTCGAGAAGGCCAGGCCGGCGCAGCTCTCGGGCGGCATGCGGCAGCGCGTGTCGATCGCGCGCTCGCTGATCCTGCGCCCCGGCGTGCTGCTGTTCGACGAGCCGTTCGGCGCGCTCGACGACATGACGCGGCAGCGCCTCAACCTCGAGCTGCTGCGCATCTGGACCGAGCGCCCGGCCACCACGCTGCTGGTCACGCACGGCATCTCGGAGGCGATCTTCCTGTCCGACCGGGTCGCGGTGATGAGTCCGCGGCCCGGCCGGGTCAAGGAGGTCCTCGACATCGACCTCCCTCGCCCGCGCACGCCCGAGATGATGCGGACGCCCGAGTTCCACGGGTACGTCGACGCCGCCTCGGAGATCCTCTTCGGATCGGGCAGGAGTGGCACCGATGACCACTAGCGCGACGGACTCCACGCCCGCCGCGCCGGCGTTCGGGCCCGGCGGCGCCCCCGCACCCGGGTCCTCGGATCCGGCGGCGGGTGCGGGGTCGGGTTCGGGTTCCGGGCGGACCGGACCCCGTTCCGGGCTCCCGCCGTGGGCGGTCGGCGTGCTCGGCGGCGTCGCCCTGATCGGACTCTGGTGGCTCCTGGCCGCGACCGTCCTGTCGAGCGTGGGCACCGGGAACGTCCAAGCGATCCCGACGCCGCCGCAGGTCCTCGCCGAGTTCGGCGAGGCGGGGTGGGCCTACTTCTGGCGCAACTTCTCGGTGACGCTGGGCGCGGCGGGGATGGGTTACCTCTGGGGGAACCTGCTGGCGCTCGTGCTCTCGGGCCTGGTGCTCGTCATCCCGCAGCTCGAGGCGCTGATCACGCAGCTCGCGATCATCACCTACTGCATCCCGATCGTCGCGGTCGGCCTGCTCGCCGTCGTGCTCATCCAGCCGCCCGGGGCGGGTGACCCCTCGGGGGTGGCCGTCCTGCTGGCAGCCCTGTCGGTCTTCTTCACCACCGTCGTCGCGACCCTCCTGGGCCTGAAGTCCGCCGACGGCTCGGCGCTCGACCTCGTCGCCGTCTACGGCGGCAGCCGGTTCACCCAGCTGATCAAGGTGCGCCTCGTGGCGGCGCTGCCCGCCATCCTCAACGGCCTGCAGATCGCCGTCCCGGCCGCCTTCCTCGGCGCGGTGCTCGGCGAGTTCTTCGGCAAGATCGAGGCGGGCGTCGGCCTGGCGATGACGCTCGCGATGCAGAACTCCGACGCCCCGCGGGTGTGGGCCCTGGCACTGGCGAGCGGGCTCGTCGCGCTGGCGGGCTTCGCGCTCGTCGGTCTTGTCGCCCGGTTCGTCGCACCGTGGTCGAGGGGGCGGAGGAGTGAGCACCGACGTGACGGCCGCCCCGCCCGGATCCACCGACCGGCCCGGTTCCGCGGACGAGCCCGAGGTCGTGACCTCGCGCGTCAGCCGCGAGGCGCGCCGCGCGGTGACCGCCGCGCTGACGCGCTCGGTGTCGACGTTCGCCCTGACGATCGTGGCGGTCGTCGTGCTGTGGTTCGGGGTGCTCGCGGTCTTCGACATCTCGCCGCTGATCGCCAAGAACCCGGTCGACGTGTGGAACTACTTCACCACCGTCCCGGCCGCCGCGGACAACCGGGCGCTCATCGGCGGCAACGTGATGGTGACGCTCGGGCACGCCGGCATCGGTTTCATCTCGGGCCTCGTGGCCGCGACGGTCGGCGCGCTGTCGTTCCAGCTCAGCAAGGGCGTCGAACACTCGATCATGCCCGCGGCCATGCTCCTGCGCTCCGTGCCGCTCATCGCGATGGCGCCCGTGATCATCCTGATCTTCGGTCGCGGGAACGCCACGATCGCCGTCATCGGCGGGATCGTCGTGCTGTTCCCCGCGCTGGTGACGATCTCCTTCGGGCTGCGCTCGGCCGCCACCCAGATGAACGACCTGATCGCCGTCTACGGCGGCGGCACGCTGACGAGGCTGCGGCTGGTCGCCGTCCCGTCCTCGCTCCCGGCGTTCTTCGCGGCCGTGCGGATCTCGGTGCCGGGTGCGATCACCGGCGCCCTGCTGGCCGAGTGGCTGGCGACGGGCGGCGGCGTCGGCGGGTCCATCGGCGGCTTCATCCCGCAGGCGCAGTTCACGGCGCTGTGGGCGTCCGTGGCGGGCATCACGGCCGTCTCGCTGGTGCTCTACAACGTGGTGCAGATCGCGGAGAACGTGGTGCTGGCCCGGATGGGGATGACGCCCCGCAAGGGCGTCTGACCCGGCCCACCCACCCCGTGCGCAGTTTCTGCTGCTTCAGCACCCACGAAGCAGCAGAAACTGCGCACGGCGTGAGTTTCGCGGGTGAGGCGGGCCTGCGGAGCGGCGGACCGCCGACACCGTTCGCTGCGCACGAATCGGTTCATCAGAGCCGCAGAAGACCCCATCTGTGCGCACCCAAGCCCGGGACGCCCGCCCCGATGCCCGCGTGGCCCACGACCGACGCCACCCGGCCCACTCACGCCGTGCGCAGTTTGTGCTGCTTCAGCACCCACGAAGCAGCAAGAATTGCGCACGGCGTGAGCTACGCGGCAGCGCGGGCTCGGCCGGCGGCGCCAGTGACCCCGCTGACACCGGTGGAGCCGGCAACGCCAGCGATGGCGGCGGCCGACGGCTGCGGCGCCGGCGGTGCAAGCCACCGCCGACGCCGTTCGCCCAGGGATTGGCCGGCGCCCGGCGTCAGCACCGCCCGGCGTCAGCACCGCCCGGCGTCACCACCGCCCGGCGTCAGTCCCGCCCGGCCGCCGCCCGCCACACCCGGTCCCGGGAGAACGGCTGCGTGTAGACCCGCGCCCCGGTCGCCCGCGCGATCGCGTTCCCGATCGCCGGCGCCACCGGGTTGTACGGCGACTCGCTCATCGACTTGGCACCGAACGGCCCCAGCTCGTCGCGCGTCTCGGCGAGGTAGACCTCGGTCAGCGGCACGTCGGCCATCTGCGGCACCCGGTAGAACCGGAACACCGGCGACGTCACCGTGCCCGTCTCGTCCACCATCACCTCCTCGAGCAACGCGCTCCCGAGCCCCTGCGCCGCCCCGCCCTCGACCTGCCCGCGCACCTGCGCCGGGTTGATCAGCGTCCCGGCATCGGCCGACTGGATCGACTGCAGCACCTTCACGGCACCCGTCTCGACGTCGACCGCCACCCGCGCCGCGTGCACGTTGAACGCCAGCGACCGCACGTACGCCCGCTCCTCCACGCTCACCCGCAGTCCCTCGGTCACGAGATCCTCGGGGGCGGCCGCCGCGATCAGGTCTGCCCACGCCACGGTCGTCCCGCCGATCACGGCACCCTCCCTCCCGAGCACGACGGCGTCGCCCACCTCCGCGGGCACGTCGCCACCGCCGCCCGCCCCCGCGCCGTCGCCCGCCACCACCTCCCGCGCGACCCGCGCCACGAGCTCCCGCATCCGCAGGCACGCCGCGTGCAGCGCCCGCCCCGCCACGGTGATGCCCGACGACGCGAACGCCCCCGTGTCGTGCCCCACCAGATCCGTGTCGGAGCGCCGGAGCTCGAGCCGGTCGCCCCCCACACCGAGCACGCTCGCCGCGATCTGCCGGTGCGCGGTCGCGCTGCCGTTGCCGAACTCGGCCGATCCGACGTCGCACACCAGCACGCCGTCCGGCCGCAGCGTCACGTTCGCGTCCGAGAAGTGCCCGCGCGGCGCCATCGTGGACAGCATCGACAGCGCCATCCCCTCCCCCACGGCCCATCCGGCCGGCGCCTCGACGCCGTTGCCCCGCGCCAGCGCGGCCTGCGCGAGGTCGAGGCACTGGTCCAGCCCGTAGCTGCCCCAGACGATGTCCTCCTCGTGGTGCTCGTGCGTCACGTGCACCGGATCCCCGTGCGCGACGACGTTGCGCCGCCGCAGCTCGAACGGGTCCATCCCGAGCCGCTGCGCGAGCAGGTCCATCGCCGACTCGACGCCGAGGATCACCTGCCCCAGGCCGTACCCGCGGAACGCGCCCGAGGGGATGTTGTTGGTGTAGACGGCCTCGGCGTCCACCCGCACGACCGGCGACCGGTAGACCGCGATCGACTCCGAGCAGCCGTGGAACATCACGCCGATCGCGTGGTTGCCGTAGGCGCCGGTGTCGCTGAGCACGTCGACCTTCATCGCGGTGAGCACGCCGCTCTCGTCGGCGCCGAGCGTGACCGCCACCCGCATCGGGTGCCGCACGGAGGACCGCACGAACTCGTCGTGCCGCGTGAACTCGTAGGCCACCGGCCGCCCGGTACGCAGCACCGCGAGGGCCACGAGGTCCTCGGTGAAGATCTCCTGCTTGCCGCCGAACCCGCCGCCCACGCGCGCCGCGAACACGCGCACGCTCTCGCGCGGCCGGTCCAGAATGAGCGCCAGCTCGTCGCGCACGAGGAACGGCACCTGCGTGCTGGAGCGGATCACGAGGCGCCCGTCGTCCTCCAGCCAGCCGATCGACCCGTGGGTCTCGAGCTGGGAGTGGCTCACCCGGCTGGTGCGCCACGTCCCACCCACCGTGACGGCGCTGGCCGCGAGCGCCTCGTCGACGTCGCCCCCGTAACCACCGTGCAGCGCGGCGACGACGTTCCGCGAGCTGTCGTGCACGCGGTCGCGCTCGTCGAGGTCGGGGTGGATCAGCGGTGCCCCCGGCCCGCGCGCCGCCTCCGGGTCGAGCACCGCGGGCAGCACCTCGTAGGTCACCTCCACGAGCGCGCACGCCCGCGCGGCCGCCTCGGCGCTCTCGGCCACGACGGCGACCACGCGCTGCCCGACGTGCCGCACGACGTCGTCGAGCATCCGCGTGTCGTCGGGGTCGTCGTCGCGGAACTGGTGCCGGGCCGTGGAGTAGCGGCGCGCCGGGGTGTCCTCGTGGGTGAGGATCGCGACGACGCCGGGGACCGCCCGCGCCGCCGCCGCGTCGATGCCGACCACCCGCGCGTGCGCGTGCGGCGAGCCGACCACGCGCAGCGTCAGCGCCCCGGGCACGACCGTGTCGAACGTGTACGGCTCGAGGCCCTGCACGATCGCTCGTCCGCGCGGCGGCCGGACCGAGACGCCGACCCCCTCTTCCATCGAGTCCGACTCGGGCTCGGCCTCGACCGACGCGCGCGACGGCGCGGCCTCCCCCAGCGCACACCCGCCGCAGCCTCCCGCGACTCCCCCACCCCCGCAGCCCGACGGCGCAGGCTCACCTCCGCCGTCGCCCTCCGTCACCTCGGCGCCGCCCGCCCGCCGCACCCCCGCGCAGATCGACTCGCGGACCGGCCGGTACCCCGTGCACCGGCACAGGTTGCCCTTCATCCGTCGTTCGAGGTCGGGCAGGTCCGACGGCGCCAGCGACGCCGCCGTCACGCTCATCCCGGGCGTGCAGAAGCCGCACTGGAACCCGAACCGCTCGACGAGCTCCTCCTGCACGGGGTGCAGCTCGTCCCCGGGGGCGAGCCCGGCCGCCGTCGTGACGCTGCGCCCCTCGGCCCGCACGGCCGGGATGAGGCAGGAGTGCACGGGCCGGCCGTCGAGCAGCACCGAGCAGGCGCCGCAGTCCCCGGCGTCGCACCCCTTCTTGACCTCGGTGTGACCGCTGGCGCGCAGCAGCGTGCGCAGGCACTGGCCGGGCGCGGGCGGCGGCGTCTCGACCTCGGAGTCGTTGACCGTGAGCCTCATGCCGCGACCCTCGTCCCCGACCCGACAGCCCCGCCCGAACTACCCGGGCCGCCCGCGAGGTCCTCGCGCACCCGCAGGGCGAGCACGGCGCTGACGGCGCGGCGCCAGTCCGCGGGCCCGAGCGGGTCGCTGTAGTAGCCCGGCGCCGCCTCGACGTCGCGCCGCAGCGCGTCCGCCGACGGCAGGGCGTCGTAGCGCAGCAGCACGGGCGTCCGGGTCGCCGCCGTGATGCCGATGACGACGCCGCCCCCGTCGGCCGGCGTCTCGAGCCGTCCGGTCACCACCGCGCCGGAGCGGCCGAGCTCGGCGAGCGCGATCTTGTGCAGGCTCGTGCGGGCGCGCAGCGCGATCGCGGGGATCTCGACGGCGCGCAGCACCTCGCCCGGTCGCAGCGCGTTGCGCGCGTTCCCGGTGATCAGGTCGGCGACCGGGAGACGCCGGTCGGTGCCGTCGGCGGCCCAGCAGTGGGCGACACCGTCGAGCCCCGCCGCGAACGAGACCATCGCGGCCGCCGCGAACGACTGGCACACGTTGCCGCCGACGGTCGCCGTCGCCCAGATCTTGAACGAGGCCAGCAGAGCGTTCGCGGCGCGGGAGGCGAGGTCGAGCGCGCACCAGTCGGCGGGCGCCGGCGGGAGCGCCGCGGTGCGCGGCGTCGCCGCCCCGCGCGCCCACTCCACCAGGGTCTCGATCGTGCACGTCGCACCGATCCGGAGGCCCGCCTCGCTCACCTCGACGTCGGGCCAGCCCATCGTGGTGAGGTCCACGAAGCCGGTGGTGCGCGGCTGCGGCTCGCTCATGAGCCACGTGCCGCCCGCCATCACGGCCTCGCCGGGTGCGAGTGCGAGGTCCTCGCGCGTGCGGGCACGTCGGAAGGACGTGATCGTGACGACGTCCACGCCTAGGCCCGCTCCGCCAGGGCGCGCGAGGCGGCCGCCACCTCGCGCGCGATCACGTCCTGCTCGCCGGTCGCGAGCGCGCCGTCGACCACCACGGGCGCACCGCCCACGAGGCTGAGCGCGATCGGCGGGAGTGCCCCGAGCCCGAGCGCGGCGACCGGGTCGAGGATGCCGGCGTGCTCCACGCCGTCCACGCGCCAGACCACGAGGTCGGCGAGCTTGCCGACCTCGAGCGAGCCCAGGTGGTCGGCGCGGCCGAGCACGCGGGCGCCGCCCGCCGTCGCCATCCGCAGCGCGGCGCGCACGCCGAGCGAGTCGGCGCCGGTGCGCAGGCGGTTCATGAGCACGGACTCGCGGATCTCGACGCCGAGCTGGCCCGACTCGTTGGAGGCCGCGCCGTCGACCCCGAGCCCGACGGCGACGCCCGCCGCCAGCAGGTCGCGCACCGGCGCGATCCCCGCGGCCAGGCGCCCGTTGGAGGACGGGCAGTGCGCGACGCCGGTCCCGGTGGCCGCGTAGCGCTCGATCGCGGGCGCGTCGAGGTGCACGCAGTGCGCCATCCACACGTCCGGCCCGAGCCAGCCGAGGTCCTCGAGGTACTGCGTCGGGGTGCGGCCGAAGTGCTCGGCGCAGTAGGCGTCCTCCTCGATCGTCTCGGAGGCGTGCGTGTGCAGCCGCACCTCGAGGTCGCGCGCGAGGACGGCGGCCTCGCGCAGCAGGTCGGCGGTCACGGAGAACGGCGAGCACGGGGCGATCGCGATCTTGACCATCGCGTCGGGCGCGTCGTCGTGATGCGTGACGACGGCGTCGTGCGAGGCCGCGAGGGCCGCCGCGGTGGTCTCGACGGCGAAGTCCGGCGGCAGTCCACCCTGCGAGGCGCCCAGGTCCATGGACCCGCGCGTGGCGTGCAGGCGGACCCCGACGCGCGCGGCGGCGTGCACGAGGGCGCCCATGATGTCGCCCGACCCGGCCGGGAAGATGTAGTGGTGGTCGCCCACGGTGGTGCAGCCCGAGCGGGCCAGCACCGCCATCGCGCCGGCCGCGCCCGCGCCGGTGAGGTCCGCGTCGATGCGGGACCACAGCGGGTACAGGGCCGTGAGCCAGTCGAACAGGATCGCGTCCTGCGCGTAGCCACGCGTGAGCCACTGGTACAGGTGGTGGTGCGTGTTGATCAGCCCGGGCGTGACGAGGCAGCCGGTGGCGTCGACGACGTGCGCGCCCTCGCGCAGGTGCGCCGGGGCGGGGCCGTCGCCGACGGCGAGGATCCGCCCCGCCTCGAGCACGACGTGGCCGCGCGCGTGCTCGCTGCCCGAGGCGTCGACCGTGGCGACGTAGCCGTTCTCGATCACCGTGCGGGTCGTGCGGGTCGTGCTGGTGCTGCTGGTCGTGCTGGTCATGCGACTGCTCCACTTCGCTGCTGATCGATCCGTGCGTGCCCGCCAGTGCTCCTCGCGCGCACCGGACCGCGGCCCTCGCGCAGGGGGCGCGCCGAGGCGGCGTGCCGCACCGCGGCGAGCTCCGCCACGATCGCGAGCGCGGTGGCGGTCTCGTCCTCGCCTCCGAGGTCGAGCCCGATCGGGGACCGCAGCCGGGCGATCGCGGCGCCGGGGACACCGGCGGCGCGCAGGGCGGTGCGGCGGCGGGCGGCGGTGGCGCGCGACGCCGTCGCACCGACGTAGCCGTCCCGCGCGAGCGCGGTGGTCAGGGCGGTGGCGAGGGCGGGGACGGCGACGCGGTCGTCGTGGGCGAGGACGACGACGGCGTCGGCCGCGCCTTCGTCGGCACCGTCGCGGGTCGCGAGGTGCGCCGCGAGATCGGCAACGACGACGCGGGTCGCGTCCGGGAAGCGGGCGGGGGTCGCCAGGAGCGCGGAGGGGTCGACGACGGTCACGGTGTGCCCCGCGGCGGCGGCGAGGCGGCAGAGCGCGGGGGCGTACCGCCCGGCGCCGAGGATCGTGAGATGCGGGCGACGGCGGTGCTGCAGCACGAGCGGGTCCTCGTCCTCGGCGGCGCAGCGGGGTTCGACGAGGGCGCCCGCGCGCGGTCCGCGCCGCAGCAGCGCGAGCTCGGCGCGCTCGCCACGCGCGGCCCGCTCGAGCGCCTCGATCGCAACGGCGTCGGCGCCCCCTGAGCCACGGACCCGGTGCACGAGGACGTCGATCGTCCCGCCGCAGTCGAGGACGAACGTCGCCCGCCGCGCGGCGCCCGTGGCCAGCACGTCGAGCCCGAGCAGGACGGCGTCCGCCTCCACGCAGCCGCCGGACAGCGCACCGACCACCCGGGCGCCGGCGGTGACGGCCATCCCGTCGCCCACCCGAAGCGGCCCCCGCCCGCGAGCGGCGACGACGGTCACCAGCGCGACGTCGTGCCCCGACCGCAGCAGCGGCGCGAGATCGGGGGCGAGGGCGAACATGCGCCGACGGTACGCAGCGTCTGTAACGCCCGCGCTACGCTCACGTGTCGCTTTCCGCCCGCGGCGCCCGCCCCCGTTCCGGAGGTCCCCCGATGGCCGATGACGGCGGCGCTCCCCTCGTGACCGGCCTGGTGCTGGCGGCCGGGCAGGGGCGCCGGTTCGGCGGCCCCAAGGCCCTCGCCGCGACCGCCGACGGCACCCCCTGGCTGCACCTGGCGGTCGCGGCGCTGCGATCGGGCGGATGCGCGGGCGTCGTCGTCGCCCTGGGTGCCGGTGCCGATGCGGCGCGGGCGTTGGTGCCGGAGGGGGCGGGCGTCGTCGTCGTGCCCGACTTCGCGCGCGGGCTGTCCGCGAGCCTGCGGGCGGGGCTACCGATCGCGCTCGACGGCGACGGCGGAGGGCGGGCCGACGCCGTCGTGGTCGTCACGGTGGACACGCCGAGCCTGCCGCCGTCCGCCGTCCGCCGGGTGCTGGGCTCCGGCATCGACGCCGCCCCCGAGCCGCGTGCCGCGCTCGCCCGTGCGACCTACCACGGCGCCCCGGGCCACCCGGTGCTGATCGGCCGCGACCACGTCCCGGGTGTCCTGGTCGAAGCCGACGGCGACGCCGGCGCGCGCGGCTACCTCACCGCTCACGACACGCTCGCGGTGGAGTGCGGCGACCTGTGGGACGGGGTGGACGTCGACACCTGAGCGGTCGATCAGAGCACGCCGGCGTCGTCGGCCCGAACAGCCTCCCCCGACCCGTCTCCGATCTGACCGCACCCGCACCCGCACCCGCACCCGCACCCGCACCCGCACGAGTCTCGGAGCTCGTCGACGGCCTGGCGACGCTCTATCTCCGCGCGCCACGACAGACGTCGTCGACCATCCGAACGGCTCTGCTCGGGGATCTACCTGCCGTTCCACGCACCGTCGTGGGCGGCGCGGTTCGCGAAGTCGTGGAAGTCGTGCGGGGCGCGGGCGAGGACGTCGTGGACGTGGGTGGTGGTGTTTCCGAGGTCGCCGGTGGCGATGGCGGCGTACAGGTCGACGAGCAGGTCGACGCCCTCCTTGGGCTCGCCCCGCTCCTCCTGCTCCTTCTCGTAGTCCTCGGCGGACACGGCGGTGTAGGTGATGGTTCTGCCGGTGGCCGCGCTCAGCTCGCGCGCGGCGTCCTGGAAGGTCAGGGCGCGGGGGCCGGTGAGCTCGTACTCCCGGCCGGCGTGGCCGTCCTGGGTGAGTGCGGTGGCTGCGACGGCGGCGATGTCGTCGGCGTCGATGAACGCCTCGCCTCCCTCGCCCGCGGGCAGGCGCAGCTCTCCTGAGGTGACGTAGGAGGCCAGGAAGTCCTCCGAGAAGGTCTGCATGAACCAGCGGAACCGCAGGACCGTCAGGTCCAGACCGGAGCTGGCCAGGGCCTGCTCCGCGTCGCGGACGGCCTGGAACGCCTCGCTGCCGTCATCGGGCACCGAGGCCAGCACGGCGCGAGTTGCACCGTGCTGGATGGCGAGCTTCCCGAAGTCGCGCAGCTGGTCCAGGGTGTCGGGGTCGTGCAGCGAGGCGGGGACGACGTAGACGGCCTTCACCCCGTCCAGGGCGCCGGGCCAGGTGTCGGGGTCCCGCCAGTCGAACGGCAGGCTGGTGGAGCGTGAGACTGCGCGCACCTCTTGGCCCTGGGAGCGCAGGAGGTCGGTGATGCGTCCTCCGGTCTTGCCGGTGGCACCGGTGACCAGGATCGTGTCGTTCACGGCGCGCTCCGGTCGGTGTCGCGAATGAGGTCGATGATGCGTTCGGCGGTGTCGTGGCGCTGCTCGGGAGGAATGCGTGTGCTGCCGATGACGTCGTTGACCCAGAGCCCGTCGGCGGCCAGGAGCGCGAGCGTGTAGGAGGGACCGTCGCTCGGCTGCGGGCGGGGTGCCCAGCGTTGCAGCACCTGGTCCCAGACGTCCTGGTTCTCGGTGTGGTGGCTGTCGAGGATCATCTGGACCTCGGCGCGGGTGGCTGGCGTGGCCGCCATGCTGATGTAGGCGATGAGGCGTTCGGTCGCGGTGCTCTGATCAGCGGGCTTGCCGCAGGCCGCTTCGAGCTGGTCCTCCCAGCGGCGGGCCATGTGCTCGTGGATGGCCGCGATCAGCTCCTCACGGGAGGGGAAGTGGTAGATGATCCCGCCGCGGGTGATGCCGGCGGCGGCCGCGACGGAGTCGAAGGTGACGGCGGTGATCCCCTCGGACTCGATCACGCCGGCCGCGGCGTCCAGGATCACGGTCCGTTTGCTCTCTCGCACGGAGCTTCCCTCTCTCGCGGGGACGTCTGGTCAGTGGTTCTCGGCGAACTCCATCGCCTGACTGCGGCGGCCGTAGGCGCGCAGGAGACGGTTGGTGACCACGGCCCCGATCGCCAGCATCGCACCCAGGACGATCATCGTGACCAGGTAGGCGGTGTCGAACGCCGTGGTTGCGGCCGCGATCACGTCGGCGTTCCCGTCGGCGGCGGCCAGCGCATCGGCCAGGCTCTCGCTGGCCACGTCCGGCGAGCCGGTGGGCAGGCGCACGGTGGAGGCGTAGACGAACGTCAGCAGGCTTCCCAGCACGGCGACCGCCGAGAGTGACCCCATCTCGTAGGAGACCTCTTCCACGGACGCAGCCATACCGGCCTTGCGGGGTGGGCGTTGCCCATGATCGCGGCCGAGGCGACCGAGAACGCTCCGCCCAGACCCATGCCGGTCACGATGAATCCGGCCACGAGCAGCATGAAAGTGTCGGTGGCGGCAGCGGTGATCGACAGCACCAGGCCCAGCGCTCCTACTCCCAGGCCACCGGAGATGATGAGCCGGAGGCCGAGCACGTCCAGGAACGCGGCGCCGAGCATGCCCGAGGGCAGCGCGCCGAGAGCGATCGCGGCCACCAGGAGACCTGCCTGCAACGGACTGAACCCCTCCACGAGCTGGAAGCGCTGGGTCGTGATGAGCTGCGCGCCGGCGATGGTGAACATCGCGAACGCCGCCGCCAGCACACCACCGCTGAAAGCCCGGTTGCGGAAGATCGAGAAGTCCAGCAGCGGCTCAGCCATCCGCCGCTGGCGCCGGACGAACGCGGTGAACCCGACGACGGCGGCCACGGCAGCGGCCGCGACCAGGGGCCAGTTCTGCGGGACGTGAGCCAGCTCCTTGATGAACAGCACCGTTCCCACCAGGCCCACCATCGCCTGGATCGAGGACAGCAGGTCCCACTTCTTCGTCGGGTCGGCGTCGTTGCGAGGCGCGATGATCGTGGTTGCGATCAGTGCGACGACCACGACGGGCACGTTGATCAGGAACACCGACCCCCACCAGAACCGCTCCAGCAGCAGTCCGCCCAGGATCGGACCCATGGCGGCCCCGATGACCGAGAGGCTGCCCCAGATCGCGATCGCTATGTTGCGCTCCTTCGCGTCATCGAACGTCAACCGGATCAGCGCCAGCGTCGCCGGCATCATCGAGGCGGCACCCACCGCCAGAAGGGCCCGGGAGGCGATCAGCATCCCCGGGCTCACCGAGAACGCTGCCGCCGCCGACGCCGCACCGAAGATCACCAGGCCCACCACGAACATCCGGCGATGACCGATCCGGTCACCCAACGTCCCGGCGCCCAGCAGCAGACCCGCCATCACCACCGGGTAGGCGTTGATGATCCACAACGCCGCCGACCCCGAGGCGCCCAGCTCCTCGGTCAGCGTGGGCAGTGCGGTGTACAGGATCGAGTTGTCCAGCGTGATCAGCAACAGCCCCGCGCCCACCGTCACCAACAACCACCAGCGCCGCTCGGACGCAGTCACGCTCTCCATCTCCTAGCTCTCTCCTGCCGCTCTCATACTATACAAACGTGTTAGTACAGTAGCATTGGCGGCAGTCGACCTCGGATTCCTGTCAGGTCCCCGTGAGGGGAGCGGGAGATGACCTGGCGCGTGCCGAAGTCACCTGGCACGCACGTCACGTGGACCGCTGCGACGAGAGCTGGGCCGCCCGAGCGGCACCGCCGGCGCCGCTCGCTGAGCCCGCGGCCAGCGCCCGCGCCGGCCTCAGGCTCGGCCGGCCGCTCCGCGAGCGTGATCGGCGATCGCCGGGACGAGCTCGGTCCAGGTCGCGGGCGGTGGTGCTTGGTGGCCGACTCCGTCCAGCACGACGAGACGTGCGTCGAGCGCCTCAGCGAGGGCCTCGCCGTGCGCCGGCGGGAAGAGGGGGTCGGCCGAGCCGTGGACGACGAGCGTGGGGATCCCGCGCAGCGCCGAGAGGTCGAGCGGCGTCGCGCTCTCCGCGACGACGAAGTGGTTCGAGGCCGACGCCATCGAGGCGCTGCGGTCCCACACGCGGCCGGCGAGGTCGCGCAGAGTCTCCTCGTCGAAACCTTCCGGGCCGGCATAGGGCCGCTCGCCGGCGACGAGCCAGTCGACGACGCTTCGCCGATCTCCCCACTGGGGGTCGGGGACGGTCTCCTCGAACGTGGCCAGGATGGTGGGGGTGGGTGGCGGCAGCTCGCGCCCGATGTCCCCCGCGGGGCTGGTTGAGAGCAGCACGAGCGCGTCCACGCGGTCGGGGTGCCGTGCCGCGACGCGCTGCGCCAGCCCGCCACCCATCGAGAGGCCCGCGACGGTGGTCGCGCGGACGCCGAACGCATCGAGCACGGCGATCGCGTCATCGGCGAGGTCGTCGGCCGTATAGTCCGGCTTGCCGGGCGGGCTCGTGGTCGACTCACCCGTGTCGCGCGGGTCGTACCGCATCACATGCACCCCGAGGCCTGCTATCCGGTCGCAGAAGTCGTCGGACCACCAGTCGCGTGACCAGGTGGCCCCGCCGAGAAGGATCAGCGACGGGTCTGCGAGGTCACCCAGACTCTGCGCGGCGATGCGCCCGGAACGCACCTCCACATCGAGATTCGTCCAGACCCGAGGCGTGCTCGCACCGTCCATGAGGCCCACCCTTCCAGGGCTGGCGTCGTGGCGTCCAGATGCAGAGACCCGCGAGCCGGCCGGGCGCTGAGGGGCTCAGGACGCCCGGTCCCGCCGTCGCGCTACCGCTTCGCCCCGAGCGCCCGGCGCTCCCGGAGACGACGGGACCGCCCGACGGCGAGTGACGCCGTCGGACGGTCCCGTGGTGGCCTGGTCTCAGCCCAGCAGGTCGTGGCGGGCGATGGTCGCCTCGCGCTGCGGGCCGACGCCGATCGCCGAGATCCGCGTGCCCGAGATGCGCTCGAGGTGCTCGACGTAGCGCTGCGCGTTGAGCGGCAGGTCCTCGAACGTGCGGGCGCCCGAGATGTCCTCCCACCAGCCGTCGAGGTGCTCGTAGATCGGCGTGGCGTGGTGGAACGCGGTCTGGTCGACCGGCATCTCCTCGTGCCGCACGCCGTCGACGTCGTAGGCCACGCAGACCGGGATCTTTTCGATGCCGGTGAGCACGTCGAGCTTGGTCAGCACGAGGTCGGTCAGCCCGTTGACGCGCGACGCGTAGCGCGCGATCACCGCGTCGTACCAGCCGCAGCGGCGCGAGCGGCCCGTGGTGACGCCGAACTCGCCGCCGGTCTTGCGCAGGTACTCGCCCATGTCGTCGAACAGCTCGGTCGGGAACGGGCCCTCGCCCACGCGCGTGGTGTACGCCTTGATGACGCCGACCACCCGGTCGATCCGCGTCGGACCGATGCCCGAACCGGTGCACGCGCCCGCGGCCGTGGCCGAGGAGGAGGTGACGAACGGGTAGGTGCCGTGGTCGACGTCGAGCATCGTGGCCTGGCCGGCCTCGAACAGGACGATCTCGCCGCGGTCGAGCGCCTCGTTCAGCACGAGCGAGGTGTCGGCCACCATCGGCTTCAGCCGGTCGGACCACGCCAGCAGCGCGTCGACCGTCTCGTCGATCGTCACCGCGCGCCGGTTGTAGACCTTGAGAAGGATCTGGTTCTTGAGCTCGAGGGCGCCCTCGATCTTCTCGCGCAGGATCTTCTCGTCGTACAGGTCCTGCACGCGGATGCCGACGCGGTTCATCTTGTCCGCGTACGTCGGGCCGATGCCGCGCCCGGTGGTGCCGATCTGGCGCTTGCCGAGGAAGCGCTCGGTCACCTTGTCCAGGGTGCGGTTGTACGGCGCGATGACGTGCGCGCTCGAGCTGACCAGCAGCCGCGAGGTGTCGACGCCGCGCGCGTCGAGGTGGTCGATCTCCGAGAACAGCACCTCGATGTCGACCACGACACCGTTGCCGATGACCGGCGTGACGCCGGGGCTGAGGATGCCGGAGGGCAGGAGGTGGAGGGCGTAC
This sequence comes from Litorihabitans aurantiacus, assembly GCF_030161595.1. NCBI lineage: Bacteria > Bacillati > Actinomycetota > Actinomycetes > Micrococcales > Beutenbergiaceae > Litorihabitans > Litorihabitans aurantiacus. The sequence goes on along the minus strand of NZ_BSUM01000001.1, from coordinate 117,427 downwards.
TTCTCGTCACCGATCACCACGGTGTGCCCCGCGTTGTTCCCGCCGTTGAACTTCACGACGTAGTCCACGCGCGACCCGAGCTGGTCGGTCGCCTTCCCCTTGCCCTCGTCCCCCCACTGGGCTCCGACGACGACGACTGCTGGCATGCGACCTACTCCTGTTCCGTGGCGGCGGGCAGGTCGCCCACCGGGACGCCCTGCGCCAGGACGGCGGGGGCGGTCGGGTCCGAACCGTGCACGAACTCCGTGATGCGCGCGCTCTCCTCGACCTCGCCGATGGCGCGCGCGGCGTCACCGAGCGCGAGCAGCGCGGCGAGGAAGCCGCGGTTGGCGAGGTGGTCGACGGGCACGGGGCCCTGGCCGCGCCACCCGGCGCGGCGCAGCGCGTCGAGCCCGCGGTGGTAGCCGACGCGCGCGTAGGCGTAGGCGGCGACGGCGTGCGCGACGTCGTCCGCGGCCGCGGGTGCGTCGAGCGCCTCCAGCGCGTCGAGCTCGAGCCGGGCCAGCAGCGCCCACGCGAGGCTCGAGTCGGGGTGGGCTGCCGCGGCGGCGCGCAGGGCGCCGACGTCGCTGCCGTCCACGACGCCGTCGCGCGCGCCGAGCTCGGCCATGACGACGAGGTCGGGGTGGCTGTCGGGCAGGCGGGTCGACGGCGGGCCGACGCTGACGCCGAGGCCCAGGTTCTCGTGGCTCACGTGTTCATCCTCTCCGGGGCGCGCGGGCGGGCGGGTGGCCCTGTGACCTCGGGGCCACCCGCCCGCACCGCGCGACGGGCGCGATCAGGAGATCTTGTGCCCGGCGCTGCGCAGCTGCTGCGCGGCCTCGACGATGCGGGCGGCCATGCCGGCCTCGGCCAGCTTGCCCCACGCGCGCGGGTCGTAGGCCTTCTTGTTGCCGACCTCGCCGTCGACCTTCAGCACGCCGTCGTAGTTGCTGAAGATGTGCCCGACGACGGGGCGCGTGAACGCGTACTGCGTGTCCGTGTCGATGTTCATCTTGATGACGCCGTTGTCGACGGCCTCGGAGATCTCCTGGGCCGTCGAACCCGAACCGCCGTGGAAGACCAGGTCGAACGGGTTGGTCTTGCCGAGCTCGGCGCCGACCGCGTCCTGGATCTCCTTGAGGATCGCCGGGCGGAGCTTGACCGCACCCGGCTTGTAGACGCCGTGCACGTTGCCGAACGTCAGGGCGGTCAGGTAGCGGCCCTTCTCGCCCGAGCCGAGCGCGCGGACCGTCGCGAGACCGTCCTCGACCGTGGTGTACAGCTTGTCGTTGATCTCGGCCTCGTGGCCGTCCTCCTCGCCACCCACGACGCCGACCTCGATCTCGAGGATGGTGCGCGCGGCCTGGCTCAGCTCGAGCAGCTCGGCGGCGATGACGAGGTTCTCGTCCAGCGGGATGTCGCTGCCGTCGAACATGTGCGACTGGAACAGCGGGTTCTCGCCGCGCTTGACCTGCTCGGCCTCGTGGGCCAGGAGCGGGCGGACCCAGGAGTCGAGGTTCTTCTTGACGCAGTGGTCGGTGTGCAGCGCGATGGTGACGCCGTAGTTCTTCGCGACCTCGGTCGCGTACGCGGCCAGGGCGAGCGAGCCGGAGACGCGGTCCTTGATCGTCGAGCCGGACGCGTACTCCGCGCCACCGACCGAGACCTGGATGATGCCGTCGCTCTCCGCCTCGGCGAAGCCCTGGATCGCGGCGGTGACGGTCTGCGAGGAGGTGATGTTGACCGCGGGGTAGGCGAACGAGCCGGCCCGGGCGCGGTCGATCATCTCGGCGTAGGACTCGGGGGTTGCGATAGGCATGGGTGCTCCTCGGATTTCTCGTCGACTCCGGTACCGCCCAAGTCTGTCAGATGCCGCCGACACGCCGCCCGCCCCGTCCGGTGCGTGGCGCACGGACGGGGCGGGCCGGGGCGTGGGTGGGTGTGGGTGGGCGTCACCCGGTCACGGGCAGAGGTCGCCCTCCGGCACGCCGCGGGCGCAGATCGAGTAGCTGTCGACCCGCTCGACGGGGTTCCCGGCATCGGTCGGGATGAGCTCCACCACGAGCCGCTCACCCCGCACCGAGTCGTCCGCGTAGTCCCAGACGTCGATCACGAACGTCAGGTCGCTGCTCTTGGGGTCGAACTCGGACGGGATCGCGTAGGCCTCGGGGTCGCGGGAGTTGGCGGTCGCCCAGCTGCTACCGATCGCGGCCAGCGTCTCCGGCGCCGTCGAGGACTCGATGTCTCCCACCTGGTCGGTGACGTCACGCGGCTCGGTGGTCAGAGCGCCGAGGTGCATGCTCGGGACCCAACCCACGCCGTCGCTCAGCGTGACCTCCCACCAGGCCGTGTCGCCCGCGACGACCTCGCGCCCGGTCAGCGCCACGTCGTTGAGCGGGTCGAGGGCGGCGACCTCGGCGGACTCGGTGGACGGCTCGCCGCGCACGACGAGCACCTGGCCGTGGTCGACCCCCACGACGTCGAGCAGCGTTCCCTCACCGCCGAAAACCGGCTGACCCACCGGGGCCGGCAGGGCGTCGTCGGCGAGCGCTGCGGTCCCGCCGACGGCGCCGGTCGCGCTGCCGTCGTCGGCCCGGATGAACGCCGAGGTGGTGTCAGCCCCGTCGGCCGCAGGAGCCTCGCTCGCAGCGGGGTCAGCGGTGCCGGCGTCGTCGGCCGGGGCCGAGGTGGCCGTCTCGGCCGGCTCGACCGACACGGTCTCGGTCACGGTCGGGCTCGCGTCGGACGCCTCGGTCCCGGCGTCGGCCTCGGACGCGGTGCAGGCGCTCAGCACGAGCGCGGCGGCGGCCGCGACGGCGGCGGCGCCGGTGGTGGTCGTGATGTTCCGGACGTGGTTCGGTCGACGGTTCGTCATGGGACCTCTCCTCGTGCAGGCGGCACGGTCATCCTGCGGCCGGTCACCCGGCTTCCCCTTCGATCCCCGCCCACGTGTGGATCGGAGGTGTTCGTGCCCGTCGACCGTAGCGAGGTCGCCGTCCGAACCTCCACCCCCGGCGTCTCAGCGAGCGAGATGCTGGGTGGCCCAGGCGAACATCGCGACGGCCGCGGCGGCTCCGGCATTGATCGACCGGGTCGAGCCGTGCTGCGTGATGTGGCGGATCTCGGCGCACGCCCGCTGCATCTCCTCGCTCAGCCCGGGGCCCTCCGACCCGAACACGAGAACTGTCCGCATGGGAAGACGAAACGTCTCGATGGGGGTGGATCCCGGCACGTTGTCGATGCCGACGACAACCACGCCCTCACTCTCGGCCCAGGCGGCGAAGGCCGCGACGTCGGGGTGGTGGTGGACGTGGAGGTAGCGGTCGGTGACCATCGCGCCGCGCCGGTTCCACCGCCGTCGCCCGACGACGTGCACGCCCGCGACGTTGTAGGCGTTGGCGGTGCGCACGATCGAGCCGATGTTCGCATCGTGCTCGAGGTTCTCGATAGCGACGTGCAGGGGTGCACGTCGGGTGTCGAGGTCGGCGACGATCGCCTCGAGCCGCCAGTAGCGGTAGCCGTCGACGACGTTGCGCCGGTCGCCGTGCTCGAGCAGCTCGGGGTCGTAGCGCTCGTCCTCGGGCCAGGCCTCGCGCCCGCCCGGCCACGGGCCGACCCCGACCTCGCGCTCGGGCGTGGGCCCGCCGTCGTGCTCGCCGTCGATGTCGCCGTCCACTGCGAGCCCGGTCAGGGGGTCACGACAACGGGGCTGTCGTGGCGGTGCTCCCACCACAGCGCGAGGGCGACGACGGCGCCGCCCCCGACCGCGAGGGCGATCGCGACGGCGAGCTCGCCACCGCTCGGAGGCGCGACGACCGCGGTGCCGTCCTGCCACGGCCACAGCGCGCGCAGCGATCCCACCATGAGACCCGTCAGCACGGCCATGGTGGCCTGACGGCGGTGGTGCAGCAGCCAGCGCAGCACCTTCACGAACGAGCCGAGCCCGACGGCGGCCCCCAGCATGAACACCCCGATGAAGGCGAGGTCCCGCGAGGCGAGCGCCTGCTGGATCGGGACGTACAGGCCGAGCGCGAGGAGCACGAACGAGCCCGAGACACCGGGAACCACGAGCGCGTTGATGGCGACGGCGGCGCCCACGAACACCAGCCACAGCGGCGGGCTCTCGAGCTCGAGCGCGGGCAGGCCGGTCAGCGTGAACGCCGCGACGGCGCCAACCGCGGCCAGCGCGTAGTCACGCACGCGGAACCGGTGCGGCGCGAGGCCCAGCGGCACGAGGACCGACACGGCGATCATCCCGAAGAAGACGGCGCTGACCTGCACCGGGTGCGCCTCGAGAAGGGGCGCGACGACGCTGAGCGTCGCCAGCAGCACGACCGCCATCCCGCCCAGGACCGGGGCGAGGAAGCGCCAGTCGATCTCGCCCAGCGCAGAGCGCAGGTCGGCCCCGCTGCGCCGGCGCAGCACGACGCCGACGGCGATGCGCGCCACGTGCACGAGCGCCCCGGCCGCGTCGATCAGCCGGTCGAAGAGCCCCACGACGAGGGCGACCGTGCCGCCCGAGATGCCGGGCACGCCCTCGGCGGCTCCGACGAAGCCGCCCCGCAGGGCCAGGCCGGGCGCGTCGCGCCAGCGGGCGCGGGCGACGGCGGGGGCCTCGTCGACCGCCTCCGTCGCGGTCCCGTGCGGGGGTGTGGGCGACGTGCTGGCCGTGGTGGGGTCGGCGTCGGTGGAGCGGTCGATCGAGGAGGAGGTCACGAGGGCCTTCGGTCGGGGTCGGGCGGGTGGTGCGGTGCGCTCGGGCGGGTGGTGCGGCGCGGTGTCGTCGTGCGGTGGTCGGGCTCGTCAGCGCGTGGCGGGCAGCCCGAGGTCGGCGGTGTCGAGGATCCACAGGTAGGGCAGGCCGGTCTGCGCCACGGCCTCGCGCGCCCCCGTGTCGCGGTCGACGACGACGGCGCACGCCACGACCTCGGCGCCCGCGGCCCGCAGCGCCTCCACGGCCTGGAGCACGCTGCCGCCGGTGGTCGAGGTGTCGTCGAGCGCGACGACCTTCTTCCCCGCGACGTCGGGGCCCTCGACCTGGCGGCCCATGCCGTGCGTCTTGGCGGACTTGCGGACCACGAACGCGTCGAGCTCGAGCCCGCGCGAGGCGGCGGCGTGCAGCATCGCGGCGGCGACGGGGTCGGCGCCCATCGTGAGGCCGCCGACGGCGTCGATCTCCTGGGGCCCGAAGCCCTCCTCCTCGAGACGGTCCAGCAGCAGGTGGCCGATGAGCGGCGCCGCCTCGTGGTGCAGCGTGGCGCGACGCATGTCGACGTAGTAGTCGGCCTCGCGCCCGGAGGCGAGGGTGACCCGGCCGTGCACGACGGCGAGGTCGGCCACGAGGGCGGCGAGTCGGGACTTGGGGGTGTCGGCAGTGGCGCTCACGGAACCCGAGCGTATCGGCCCGCCGCGACCCACCCCTCCCCAGCCCGCCCGTTCTGCTCCCCGCGCCACGTTGCGCACCCTCCCCCTGGTCGAGAACGCTCGGCGCTGCTCGGAGACGCTTCCGAAGCAGCACCGGGCGTTCTCACGAGGCGGCCGGTCCGTCGAGAACGCTCCCTGCTGCTCGCCAGACGCGTCCGAGCAGCACCCGGCGTTCTCGGCGGGGCCTGCCGAGGATCGTGGCGGGCGCGGGGCGACGCGTGCGGTCAGCGGCGGCGGACGTCGCCGTCGACGTACAGCCACGTCCCGCCCGGCCGCACGAAGGTGCTGACCTCCTCCAGCACCCCGCGCTCGGCGCGACCGCGCCAGCTCGCCCGGAAGTGCACGGTGCCCGTCACGTCGTCCGGCCCGCCCCCGGCGGTGTCGACGACCTGCAGCCCGACCCACGCGACGTCGTCGTCCAGGTCGAGCTCGGCCGGCCGCGTGCTCGGGTGCCAGGTGCGCGTCAGGTGCGCGACGTCGCGGCGCGCGTACGCGGCGAAGCGCGAGCGCATGAGCGCCTCGGCGGTCGACGGCGTCGCCTCCCCCGCCAGGTACGGAGCGCAGCACACCGCGAACGAGCGACGGCTGCGGCAGGGGCAGCGCTCGCCGTCGCGATCCTCGCTCGGACCCGTCATCGCCGGTGGCTCCCCAGCCCGCGCACGACGGCGGTGGGCAGGGCCCGCAGGAGCGCCGAGATCGCGCGGTAGCGCAGCGACGGCGTGACCTCCACGCGACCCCGACGCACCGCCTCGAGGGCGTCCGCGACCACGCTGTCCGCCTCGAGCCAGGCCGCGGCCGGGTACGGGCGCTTCGCCATCCCGAGCCGGGCGTGGAACTCGGTCCGGGTGAACCCGGGGTTCACGACGGTCGCCGTCACGCCGGTGCTGCGCAGCTGGTGCGCGAGCCCCTGCGTGAAGGTGTTCAGCCACGCCTTGTGCGCGGCGTAGGTGCCGGACAGCGTGAGCGCCGCGACCGATCCGACGTTGAGGATCGCGCCGTGACCGCGCGGGACCATCGAGTCGACGGCGGCCCGCGTCAGCACGAGCACCGCGCGGACCATGACGTCGAGCGCCGCGATCTCCGAGTCGAGGTCGCTGCGCACGAACGGGCGCGCGACGCCGAAGCCCGCGTTGTTCACGAGGAGGTCGACGGCCCTGTCCTCGCTGCCCTCGCTGCCCTCGCCGCCCTCGCGCAGGCGGGCGGCCACGCGCGCGACGTCGTCGTCCACCGAGAGGTCGGCCGGCAGCACCTCGACCTCGACCCCCGCGCTCGCCCGCAGCTGCGCCGCGAGCGTCTCGAGCCGCGCCTCGTCGCGCGCGACGAGCACGAGGTCCTCGCCGTCCTCCGCGAGCTGCCACGCGAGCTCGCGGCCCAGCCCGGCGCTGGCACCGGTGATCAGAGCGGTTCCCATCGCCCCATCATCGCGCGGCGCACGAGGTGGCGGGCGGGGCGGGTCCGCCGTCGCGCCCGCCGTCAAGTCGGTGCACGCCGGTACGTTGGAGCCATGCTGATCGCCACCTGGAACGTCAACTCCGTCCGCGCCCGCGTCGATCGCGTGACGGCGTTCCTGGAGCGCAGCGGCGTGGACGTGCTGGCGATGCAGGAGACCAAGTGCAAGGACGAGCAGTTCCCCGTGATGCCGTTCGAGGCGATCGGGTACGAGGTCGCGCACCACGGTCTCAGCCAGTGGAACGGCGTCGCGATCGCCTCCCGCGTGGGGCTCGAGGACGTGGCGGCCTCCTTCCCGCAGCAGCCCGGCTGGGGCGAGCCGCTCGCGGCCGAGGCGCGCGCGATCGGGGCGACCTGCGGCGGGGTGCGGGTCTGGAGCCTGTACGTCCCGAACGGCCGCACGATCGAGGACCCGCACTACACCTACAAGCTCGACTGGCTCGGCGCGCTCCGCGACAGTGCGCAGGAGTGGGCGACGTCGTCGACCCCCACCCTGCTCACCGGTGACTGGAACATCGCCCCGCGCGACGAGGACGTGTGGGACCGCGCGTTCTTCGAGGGCTCCACGCACGTGACGGAGCCGGAGCGCGACGCGCTGACCGCGATCGAGGACACCGGTTTCACCGAGCTGACGCGGCAGTTCACGCCCGGCGAGTACACGTACTGGGACTACACGCAGCTGCGGTTCCCGAAGCGCCAGGGCATGCGCATCGACCTCGCCCTCGGCAACGAGAGCGCGACGGCGCGGCTCGCCGGTGCGCGCATCGACCGCGAGGAGCGCAAGGGCAAGGGCGCGAGCGACCACGCCCCCGTGATCGTGGAGCTGGCCGACTGATGGCGCGGCCACCGGGCGGACACGGCTCCTCGGGCGACCCGGGCGCGTCCGGCACGCCGGAGGTGCCCGCCGTCCCGACCATCCCCCAGGCCGGGCCCGGTGCGGGCGGTGGCCCCGCCCCCACGGCGTGGGACCCGGGGTCCTCGCGCAGCCCGTACGCCGCGGCGCCCCCGCCCTCGGCGCCGGGCGCGGCCCCGCCCTCGGCGCCGGGTGCCGTGCCGCCGGCCGGGCCGCAGCAGCCTGCGTGGCCGGCGCCGTCGCCGTACGGGAGCGGTCCGACCGGGGCGGGTGCGCCGCCGTCGTCACCGGGGCAGCCGGCCGGGGCGTTCTCGTCGCCACCGTCGGAGATGGCGGGGCAGTCGGCCGGGGCGGGCCCGTCGTTCGCGATGCCGCAGCTCACGCAGGCGCCGCTCGACGCGGTCTCCGTGGCCGCCGTCGTGACCGGTGTGCTCGCCACGGGCCCGGTGGCGCTCGTGCTGGGACTCGTCGGGCTCCGACGGACCACGCGGTCGTGGCTGCGGAGCCCGCGGATCGCCGTGACCGGAATCGTGCTCGGCGCGGTCGGCAGCATCGCGTGGGTGGTGGTCGCGATCGTGGCTGCCCTCGGTGGGTTCGGCGCGTCCGGGGGTGTGGCGGAGCCGGGCGACGTCGCCGAGCCTCGGGTCGTGCACCCGTCGCTCACGGCGGCGGGCAACTGCGTCGAGGCGCTGCCCGTGCAGCAGGAGGTCGGCGAGCTCACGCTCGTGCCGTGCGCGACCCCGCACGCCGCGCAGGTGCTCACGACCTGGGAGGTCGAGGACGCGACCTACCCCGGCCCGGAGGCGATCCTGGCCGATGCGACCGAGCGCTGCGACGGCGAGCTCGCCGACCGCGGCCTCGACGACGCCGCCCACCTCGCCTGGCCCCTCGTGCCGGCACCGGGCGGCTGGGACGAGGGTCAGCGCACCGCGAGCTGCCTCGTCCGCTCGGCCGGCGCCCCGCTCACGGAGGACCTGCTGGGCTGACCCGGCGCTCGCCGTCGCGATCCGTGTAGTTTCGGGGCATGACCGACCCCTGGGGCCCGCCCGACCCGTCGCGTCCGGGGCCGTCCGCGGCGCAGCCGGGCGGTGAGCCGCACCCCGGGTACGGGCAGCCGGGCGGGTCCGGTCCGGGGTATCCGCAGCAGGGCGCTCCCGCGCAGAGCTACCCCCAGCAGCCCCAGCAGCCCCAGCAGCCCCAGCAGCCCCAGCAGCCCCGAGCACAGCCGTACGGCCAGCCGTCCCACCCGCAGCAGGGGGCGCCCGCGCAGGGGTACCCCCAGCAGCCCCCGGCACAGCCGTACGGCCAGCCGTCCCAGCCGCAGCCGGGTGCGGCCGCGCAGGGCTACGCGTACCAGCAGCCCGCCGCCCAGCAGGGCTACGCGCAGCCGGGCTACTCGCCGCAGGGCGCGCCGCCGCAGGGCCCGCCGCCGCAGCAGCCGCCGCGACCGACGCCGAGCACCGGTGCGGGGATGGGGTGGCTGGGCGCCGGTCTCGGGGTCGTGCTCGGACCGCTCGGCATCGTCCTCGGAGTCATCTCCCTGACCCGCGCCAAGCGGGCCCGCGCCTCGCGCGTGCCGGGAACGGTCGCCGTCGTGGTCGGTTCGGTGTCGATCCTGGCGATCGTCGCGTTCGTCCTGCTGCGCCTGTTCAGCGGCGTCTTCGGACCGCCGGTGCTGAGCGACAACCCGGGCGACGTCGACTCGGAGCGCAGCGTCGAGGCCGCCGACCTCGCCCCGGGCAACTGCCTGGAGGCGTTCGACGACCTGGCGAGCGAGTACACGCAGGTGCCGTGCTCGGAGCCCCACGCGGCCGAGGTCGTCCACACCTACGTGCCCGACGGCGGCGCCTACCCCGGTGAGGACGCGATCATCACCGAGGCGAACGACGTCTGCTACGAGGCGGTCGTCTCCGAGATCCCCGCGGGGACCATCACCGACGACCTGAGCTTCGGTGGCTGGTTCCCCGACATCTCCGACTGGGACGACGGCGACCGGCAGGTCTCCTGCGTCCTGTACGGGGAGGACGTCGAGCTCACCGGGAGCGCGATCGCGGGGGACCTCACGGTCGGCTGAGCACACCTGGGATCCGTGTCCTCGGGCGGGCACGGTCCGGGGTCGGCACGTGACCGACCCAGACCCGTACCGGGCCGACGTCGGCCGGCGAGAGGTCGACCTCAGTCGAGCGCGGCGAGCGTCGGGGCGAGCTCCGCGATCCCTGCGTAGATCGTCTCGTCGAGGGCGAACTGCGTGTCGGGGATCGGGTCGTGGACCACGATCTCGGTGATGCCGAGCGCGGCGTGCGCGTGCGCGAAGTCCTCGAAGGCGTCGACCGAGGCGAACGCGTCCTCGGGCAGGAATCCCGTGAGCAGCACCCGTTCGATGCTCGCGGGATCGCGGTTCTCGGCGGCGCAGGCCGCCTCCAGCCGTTCCATCTGCCGCGCGATCGCCGCACGCGACTGCGCGGCGGTGCCGTCCTCGAAGGTGGCCGGGTCGCCGGTCGTGACCCACGCCTGGCCGTACCGGGCGGCGAGCTTCAGGCCGCGCGGCCCGGTCGCGGCGACGGCGAACGGCACCCGCGGGCGCTGCACGCACCCCGGGATCGTGCGCGCTTCGTGCGCCGAGAAGTACTCGCCGTCGACCGTGACGTCCGGCGTGGTCAGCAGGCGGTCGAGGTGGTCGACCAGCTCGGCGAACCGGTCGGCGCGCTGTCGCGGGGTGAGGGCCGGCAGGCCGAGCGCGGCGGCGTCGAACCCGTCCGTGCCCGCGCCGAGGCCGAGCGTGACGCGTCCGCCCGAGACGTCGTCGAGCGTCATGACGTCCTTGGCGAGGGTGACGGGGTGGCGGAAGTTCGGCGTCGTGACGAGGGTGCCGAGGCGCATCCGCTCGGTCACGGCGGCCGCCTGCGCCAGGGTGAGGAGCGCGTCGTACCAGGGTCCGTCGCGGAAGGTGCGCCAGGAGAGGTGGTCGTAGGTGTAGGCCGTCGCGAACCCGAGGTCCTCGGCCCGGCGCCAGCGGGCGACGGCCTCGGCGCGGGCGTGCACGGGCAGGATGACGGTGCTCAGACGCATCCAGCGAACCTACCGCGAGAGCTTTGCGGACCCTCCCCGAGAGGATTGTCGACGTACCCCGAGAGGATTGCCGACCCTCCCCGAGAAGATTGCCGACGTACCCCGAGTGGATCGCTGACGTATCGCGAGAGGATCGCCGACCTACCGCGAGAGCTCTACTGCCCCTCCGCGAGCGGATTACCGACATACCTCGAGGTAGCCGCCGAGCTGCCCCAGTCCCTCGAGGACGCACCCGGGGAGGGGCGACGAGGCGGTCCGGCCGGGCGCACACCGCGCCCTCGATCTCGCTCGGAGCGGCTGGCCCTCGCCCACAGCGGCTGGCGGCACCTGGTCCGATATGTCCGACCCCCTGACCTGCGGCTATACCTGACGCGAAGCCGCCTGTGCGCCGCTGGCCGCTCACAGCGAGACGCAGCCGCTGTCAGCGAGGGCCGCCGCGGACGTCGCCAGACCTCTCGCGGTAGGTCGCCAATGCTCTCGGGGTACGTCAGCAGTCCTCTCGGGAAGGGTCGGCAATCCTCTCGCGGTACGTCACCAGTCCTCTCGGGGAGGGTCGGCAATCCTCTCGCGGTACGTCAGCAAAGCTCTCGCGAAGGGGTGGGTCCTCGCGGGGGCGCCGCTCAGGCGGGCGTCAGGGTGAGGCCCTCGGCGTCGTCGGGCGCACGGTCCACGCGCACCGCGCCACCGTCGAGCACCTGCCCGCCCAGCAGCATCCGGGCCAGCGGGTCGCCGATCGAGCGCTGCACCAGCCGGCGCAGCGGCCGCGCCCCGTACGCCGGGTCGTAGCCCTCGAGCGCCAGCCACTCGCGCGCCGCGGGCGTGACCTCCAGGCGCAGCCGGCGGTCCGCCAGCCGCGCCCCGAGCCGGTCCAGCTGCAGGTCCACGATCGAGCCGAGCTCCTCCAGCGAGAGTGCGTCGAAGATCACGACGTCGTCCAGCCGGTTGAGGAACTCCGGCCGGAACGCGAGTCGCACCGCGTCCATCACGACGGCGCGCCTCGCCTCCTCCTCCAGCGTCGGGTCCACGAGGGCGTGCGACCCGAGGTTGGACGTCAGCACGAGGATCACGTTGCGGAAGTCGACCGTGCGCCCCTGCCCGTCGGTGAGCCGCCCGTCGTCGAGCACCTGCAGCAGCACGTCGAAGACCTCCGGGTGCGCCTTCTCGACCTCGTCCAGCAGCACGACCGAGTACGGCCGGCGCCGCACGGCCTCGGTGAGCTGCCCGCCCTCCTCGTACCCCACGTACCCCGGAGGCGCCCCGACCAGCCGCGCCACCGAGTGCTTCTCGCCGTACTCCGACATGTCGATCCGCACCATCGCGCGCTCGTCGTCGAACAGGAAGTCCGCGAGCGACTTCGCGAGCTCGGTCTTGCCGACACCCGTCGGCCCGAGGAACAGGAACGACCCGGTCGGCCGGTCGGGATCGGCGATGCCCGCCCGCGAGCGCCGCACGGCGTCGGACACGGCGGCGACGGCGGCGCGCTGGCCGATCAGCCGCTCGCCGAGCACGTCCTCCATCCGCAGGAGCTTCGCGGTCTCGCCCTCGAGCAGCCGGCCGGCCGGGATGCCGGTCCACATCGCCACGACCTCGGCGATCTCGTCCGTGCCGACCTTGTCCGCGATCATCGGCGCGACGGCGGAGGGCACCTCCGCCCCCTCCTCGAGCTCCGCGTCGGCGATCTCCCGCTCGACGGCGGGGATCTCCCCGTTCGCGAGTCGCCCCGCCGCGTCGTAGTCGCCCTCGCGCACCGCCCGGTCGTAGGCCGTGCGCAGCTCGTCGAGCCGCACGCGCAGGTCCCCGACCCGGTTCGTCCCGGCCTTCTCCGCCTCCCAGCGCGCGGTCAGGCCCGCGAGCTCCTCCGAACGGTCCGCGATGTCGCGGCGCAGCTTCTCCAGTCGCTCGAGGGTCGCCTCGTCCCGGGAGTCGCTGTCGCCACCCTCGGACAGGTAGGCCTCCTCCATCCGCAGGCGGTCGACGGCGCGGCGCAGCACGTCGATCTCCACCGGCGAGGAGTCGAGCTCCATCCGCAGGCGCGAGGCGGCCTCGTCCACGAGGTCGATCGCCTTGTCGGGCAGCTGCCGGCCGGTGATGTAGCGGTCGGACAGCGTCGCGGCGGCCACGAGCGCGCCGTCGGAGATCGTGACCTTGTGGTGCGCCTCGTAGCGCGGCGCGATCCCGCGCAGGATCGCCACCGTGTCCTCGACCGAGGGCTCCCCCACGAACACCTGCTGGAAGCGCCGCTCGAGCGCGGGGTCCTTCTCGATGTTCTCGCGGAACTCGTCGAGAGTCGTGGCACCGATCATGCGCAGCTCACCGCGCGCGAGCATCGGCTTGAGCATGTTGGAGGCGTCCATCGCGCCCTCGCTCGCGCCGGCGCCCACGACCGTGTGCAGCTCGTCGATGAACGTGACGACCTCGCCGTCGCTCCCCCGGATCTCCTCGAGCACGGCCTTGAGCCGCTCCTCGAACTCGCCGCGGTACTTCGCGCCGGCGATCATCGAGCCGAGGTCGAGCGAGATCAGGCGCTTGCCGCGCAGGGACTCGGGCACGTCGCCGTCGACGATCCGCTGCGCCAGCCCCTCGACGACCGCCGTCTTGCCGACGCCCGGCTCACCGATGAGCACCGGGTTGTTCTTGGTGCGGCGCGAGAGCACCTGCACCACGCGCCGGATCTCGGAGTCGCGCCCGATCACGGGGTCGATGCGCCCCTCGCGGGCGCGGGCGGTGAGGTCCTGGCCGTACTTGTCGAGCGCCTGGAACGTCCCCTCGGGGTCGGGTGACGTGACGCGCCCCTGACGCACCGACGGCAGCGCGGCGACGAGCGCGTCGCGCGACGTCCCGGCCGAGCGCAGGATCTCGCCCGCGCTGCCGGTGTCGGCGGCCAGCGCGAGCAGCAGGTGCTCGGTCGAGACGTAGTCGTCGCCGAGCGCACGGGCCTCCTCGCCCGCCTGGGAGACGACGGCGAGGAGAGCGCGCGAGGGCTGCGGCTGCGCCGTCGTGGCGCCGCGCGCCCCGGGCAGGGTCGCCGCGACGCCGTCGGCCCGGCGGGCGACCTCCCCCAGATCGGTCCCCTGCGCGGTCAGGAGCGCGACGGCGATCCCGTCGGCCTGCTCCAGCAGCGCGGACAGCAGGTGGACGGGTTCGAGATGGGGGTTGCCCGCCCGCGTGGCACGGCCGAGCGCGGCGGCCACCGCCTCCTGCGACCTGGTCGTCAGCTTGTCGTTCACGGTGTCCTCCCGGCACGGATCGTCTGGTGCTCAGGTCAACCGGGTCGAAGTTGAGTCTATTCCGCTCAACCCTGCTCGACCCCGACGGCAGGCGTCCCAGCCCGCGTGTGGACGTGCCCGGCGTCCCACCGTTGTGTCACGATTCGGTCATGCACAGGCCTCGGATCCGTGGGATCACCGCCGCCCTGGCCGCCGTCGTCGCCCTCGTCGCGCTGACCGGATGCGTCCGCACGGACGCCGATCTGACCGTCTCGCGCGCCAACACCGTGACCGGCGACATCCTGATCCTCGGTCAGCTCGCCGACGAGAGCGAGGCCGCCCAGCAGGCCGTGGTCGGGCAGGTCACGGCCATCGAGACGCGGGCGCTCCCCGGCCTGCGCGACCGCACCGGCGTCACCGCCGCAGCGGTCAGCCCCGAGCCCGGCTGGTACGGCACGTCGCTCGAGCTCGACGCCGTCCCGATCACCGACCTCGCGCTCGGCGGCACCCCGCTCATCACGCGCGACGGCGACGACTTCGTCGTCTCCGGCGTGATCGACGTGAGCACGCAGTCCGACGTCCCGGCCCCCGCCGCCGAGGGCGAGCCGCGACCCGGCGCTCCCGAGTCCACCGTGCGCGTCTCCCTGACGTTCCCCGGCGTGATCGAGGAGGTGCGCGGGAGCGCCGAGCTCGCCGAGGTCGACGGCACGACCGTCACCTGGACCACCACCTACGACACCCCGCTGACGTTGGACGCGACCGCCTCGGCGACCTCCTCGGCGTTCCCCGACTGGATCTGGACCGGCCTGGCGTGGGGCGCCGGGATCCTCGTGGCGCTCGCCGTCGCCGGCCTGATCACGGTCGGGATCCGCAGCCGTCACGACGGGTGAGCACCCCGGCGCGCACGATCGTCGTGGCCGCCGGCGTGCTGCACGACGGCGCCGGCCGCGTCCTGCTCGTGCGTAAGCGCGGCACCACCGCCTACATGCAGCCGGGAGGCAAGCCGGACGACGGCGAGCGCCCGGACCGCGCGCTCGTGCGGGAGGTCGCGGAGGAGCTGGGGCTGACGGTCGACGTCGACCGGTTGGCGCCGCTCGGCTCGTTCACGGCCGACGCCGCGAACGAGCCCGGGCACGGTGTGCTCGCCCACGCGTGGGCGGTCCGCCTGACGCCGCAGGAGGTCGACGCCGTCGCCCCGGCCGCCGAGATCGACGACGCCGTGTGGGTCACGCCCGCGCAGGCCCACGAGCTGCCGCTCGCGCCGCTGACGGCGCTGCACCTGCTCGCGCTGGTGCCCCTCACCCCAGGGCGCTGAGGACCTCCGCCTCCTGCGCCGGAGTCAGCCCGGAGCGTCGGTCGCGATCGATCCCGCGGGCGACCTCGTCCGCGAGGGTGCGCCGCACGGTCTCGCCCAGCGGCCGCAGCCTCCCGCCGGAGGCGCGGAACCTCGCGCCGGACCGCCGGGCGAAGCCGGCGTCCGCGAGCGGCAGCCACAGCGGGAGCGAGCGCGGACCGGCCCAGTACCGCACGTCGTGCGCGAGCAGCGCCTCGTCGTCCGCCTCGACCAGCGCCCCGCGGTGCCCGGTCGCCTCACTCACCACGCGCAGGAGGTCGGCCATCGGGTCGGCGTGCCCGACGGCGTCGACCACCCCCGCCAGGCCTGTGCGCCCGGCGTCGGCGAGCCAGGCGGCGAGGTCGGAGACGTCGATCACCTGGACGTGACGCCCCGACATCCGCGGGACGAGGACGTCGCCGCCGCGGGCCAGGCGCGCCGACCAGTACCCGAACCGGTCGCTCGGATCGCCGGGGCCGACGATCAGGCCGGGACGCGCGACGAGGAGGCGCCCGTCGAGGTGGCGCGCGGTGACGCGCTCGGCGGCGACCTTGGCGTCGGGGTAGGCCGCCAGGTCGGCGGGTTCGACGACGTCCGCCGACTCGTCGGCGCCGACCGTGCCGTGACCCCGGTAGACCGAGACCGAGGAGACGAGGGTCCAGTGCGCGGCCCGCTCGGCGAGCGCCTCGACCGCCGGACCCACGAGATCGGGCTCGTAGGCCAGCTCGACGACCTCGTCCCAGTCGCCGCGCACGTCGTCGTAGGCGCCCGGTGATCGCCGGTCGGCCGCCACGAGCCGGGCACCGTCCGGCACCTCGCCCGACTCACCCCGGGCCAGGCAGACCACGTCGTCACCCCCGGCCACCAGCTGGCGGACGATCGCCCGACCGAGCCATGCCGTTCCACCCAGCACCAGGACCCGTCGCATCCGTCGAGTGAACCAGAGTCCGGCGCGGTGCGTCCCACGTCTCGCGCGCCCGGCCGGAGCCCCCTAGCGTGGGCGGATGAGCGAGGTGATCGCGCGGCAGCAGCCACAGCCCCGGTGGCTGTACGTGATGCTGTTCCTCTACACCGCGATCCTCGCGCGATGGGTCGGTGCCTTCTTCGACCTCCCCTGGTACTGGGCGGCGGCGGTCGCCGCCGTGGTCATGGCCTCCGGCACGTGGCTCGTCCACGCCCGCACCACCACGGCCCTCGTCGTCACCCCCGACGCGATGGTCCTGCGACGTCGCCTCCGCCCGCGCACGATCGACCGCACCGCGATCCTCGCCGTCCGCACCGACGTCCCCGGTCGCCCCACCTGGTCCAGCCAGGTACTCATCGACACGACCGACGGCACGATCGAGCTGCCCCGGTTCGACGAGCCGACCATGGCCGAGATCGTCCAGCGGCTGCAGGACTGGTCCGGCACGGCCGACCCCGAGGAGGCGCCTGAGCCGCCCCGCACCCCGTCCGGGGGCGCGGACGAGCGCGACGGCAGTGGCGGCTTCAGCGGACCGATCTACCTGGGCTGATCCCCTCGGCCGACACAGCCGGCCGGACGCCGCGACTCACCCGCGGTCGTCGACCGCCTCGGGCAGCGCCGCCGCGGTCACCACGCCGCCGTCGGCCTGGCGGATCTCGAGCCGGTCCACCTCGGCCCGCATCACGGCGGCGTTCATCCGGCAGTCGATCGCGACGGCGGATCCGAGGAACGAGCCGGAGTCGTACTCGCGCCCGTCGTCCCCGATGAGGACGACGTCGTAGCCCTCCCCCGGCGGCAGCCCCTCGACCTCGAGCACCGTCTCGGTGCCCCACGTGTGCGCCACGAGCACGGCGTCGATGCTGGCGCCGTCGACGGCGGCGGGACCGCCGTCGAGATCGACGTCCTCGACCGCGCCGAGCGTCCCGGGCGGGCCCTGCGGCGGTGAGGCCTCCGGGGCGGGGGCGCGGAAACCGGCGCCCAGCAGGCCGCCGACGGCGAGCGCGGCACCCGCCGCGACGCAGGCCGCGAGCGCCCACGGGCCGGTGCGGCGCCGCGCCCGCCCGGCCACCGGTCGTGCCGCGACCGCCGTCGCCCCCTCGGCAGGTACCGCACCGACACCCACCACCCGCTCACGAAGGTCGCCCGACGGCGCCTGCTCGCGCCAGGCGGGCACGTCGCGCCCGAGCGCGTCCGCGACACCCCCGAGCGCCTCGAGCTCGGCACCGACCGCGGGGTCGGCCGCCGCGAGTGCCGCCAGGGCCTCCCGCTCGGACTCGTCCAGGTCGCCGGCGAGGGCACCGGCGATCAGCGCGGCGGTCCGCGCGTCGATCTCCCGGTCCTGGCTCATCGCTCATCCTCCCGCTCCTGCTGCTCGTACCGCTCCTGCTCCTCGAGGTGCTTCCGCAGCGCCCGGAGCCCGTAGAACGCCCGGGTCCGCAGTGTCGCCACGGGCACGCCGAGCTCCTGCGACAGGTCGCCGTAGCTCGTGCCCACCACGTGGATGGCGACGACGACGCGGCGGTGCTCCGGCGTCAGCGTCGCCAGTGCCTGGAGCATCGCGAGCTGCTCGACCGGGTCGTGCGGCCCGGGGGCGACGACCTCCGGTACCGCCTCGTCCGCCACCGGGACGGGCACACGCGCGCCACGGCGGTAGCTGTCGGTGATGACGTTGCGCGCGATCGCGAACAACCAGGTCCGCAGGCTGCCCCGGCCGGCGTCGAAGGAGTCCCGGGCGCGCCACGCGCGCAGGAACGTCTCCTGCACGCACTCCTCGGCGGTGCCGCGGTCGCGCACCGCGTTCAGCGTGAACCCGAACAGCTCGGCCCCGTGCCGGTCGTACGCGTCGGCGACGTCGAAGTGGCCGGGTGCCACGCCGTCGGGCAGGGCGGCCTCACGTGGGTCGCTCAGGGGGATCACGCTCCTGGTCGCTGGCACCGGCACCGGTCGCGTCATCGTAAGCATGCTCCACCTCCCCGCTCACCGACGCCGCCCCTCGGCGTCCACCAGGGTCTACGGAGCGCGGCCGCGACCCGTTCATCGCCCGGCCCGGATCGCCGTCGGAAATTTTTCTCGCACTTTTTTCTGAACGGGATGAACACGGCGGGCGTGACCTGCGTAACACCTGGTGTTCCAGGCGCACCGTCGCCCTCCCCGCCACGAGAGGTACGAGCATGACGACGCAGACCCCCACCCCCCGCCGCGCACCCCGCCGCGCCGCGCTCATCGGCATCGCGAGCGCCGGCGCCGTCGGCCTCATGATGGCCGCCGCGCCCGCGAACGCCGACACCGAGGTCGCCGAGCCCGACAGCTTCACCAGCGCCTACACCGTGTGGGCCACGCCCGACGCGGTCATCAACAACGACGGCGTCGCCACTCCGGGCGAGCCCGGCGCGATGGGCGAGTTCACGTTCCGGATCAACTCCGACCTCGAGATCATCTGCTACGACATCACCCTCGAGGGCGTCACGGGCGACTACCAGAGCCCCGCGAAGACGGCCACGCACATCCACGAGGCCGCCGTCGGCCAGGCCGGACCGCCGCGCATCGCGTTCCCCAACCCCGAGCCGGTCGGCGACGGCCCGCGCACGAGCTCCGGCTGCCTGCAGGGACCCTTCACCACAGGCATCACGAACGATGCGGGCGCCGACACCGGCGAGGGCTTCACGCTCGCGCAGATCGAGGCCAACCCCGCCGGCTTCGTCGGCGACTCCCACACCGTCGACTACGCCGCCGGCGTGGTGCGCGGTCAGCTCTCCCAGGTGCCGCTCGGCGGCCTGGAGACCGGCGGCGGCGGCACCGCCGACTCCGGTACGTCGATGGCCCCGCTCGCGGGGGTCGGGGCCATCGCGGCGGTGGGTGCAGCGGGGCTCATCGCCTTCCGCACCCGGCGCAGCCGGGCATGAGAGCGACCCGCCGCGCCGCCCGGGGTGCGGAGGCGCGGCGGGTTCGCGTCCCGCTCCCCGTGCGCGGGGTGCGGACGACGGCGGGCGCCGCGCTCGCCGCCGTCCTCCTGCTCGCGGGGTGCTCCGGGGGCGACGACGCTCCCGCGGACGCCGCGACGCTGTCGGACGCCTCGGCGGCACCGACCGATCCGGCGCACACGAAGGCGCCGGTGTCGAGCGTGCCCGAGCCCGAGGCCCCGCCGTCGGAGGAGGCGCCCGCTCCTGCCCCGGAGCCGGAGCCGGAGCCCGTCGCGAGCCTCGGCGTCGGTGTCGACCCGGTCGCGCTGCGGATCGCGGACATCGAGGTCGACGAGCAGATGATGGAGCTCGGGATCGCCGACGACGGCAAGATGGAGGTGCCCGACGACTGGGACCGCGTCGGCTGGTTCACGGGCGGCGGCAGGCCCGGCGGCCGCGGACCGACGGTGATCGCGGGCCACGTCGACTCCCCCACGGGACCGGCGGTGTTCTTCCGCCTGACCGAGCTGGAGGTCGGCGACCGCGTCGAGGTGGACGACGCCGACGGCACGACCCACGCCTACGAGGTCTACCGGGTGGAGAACTTCCTGAAGGACGACTACCCCACCCGGGAGGTCTTCGGTGCCCTCGCGACCGACGAGCTCCGCCTCGTCACCTGCACCGGCGAGTTCGACACCCGCTCGCAGCGGCACGACCAGAACCGGGTGGTGTTCGCTCGCGCGATCACCGGCTGACGGTGGCCGGCGCGCGGCCTGACGGTCGTCGGCCTGGCCCGCGTGACACGATGCGGGGGTGAGTGACCTCGTGACGGACGCCGTCGCCCGCCTCCGGGCGGGCGGCGTCCCGTCGGAGGTGCTCGGGCTGCGGCGCGTGCCGCGCCGGGTGGCCGGCGTCGGGCGGGCGCCCCGGATCATCGCCGTCGGCGAGGCCTGGCGCATCGGTGCGCTGCTGCTCCTGCCCGACGGCGAGCTCGCCCTCCCGGGCGAGGTCGTGCGGACCGAGGCCGAGACCACACGCGGTTACACGGCCGACTCGGCGCGCCACCGCGCGGATCTGCGCATCGAGGCGCGCCGCGGGGGCATCCCGCCCGGGTGCGTGGTGCACCTGGGCTGGCGCCCCGCCGTCGTCGGCGAGCACCCGCTGGTGCGGCGTGACGGCGAGGTGCTCTTCACGTGGAGCCCGGGCGCGGCGCCGGTGCCGCTGGCCCCGTACGTCGCCGAACGCGTCGACCTGGCCCTCCTCCGCCTCTGACCTCCGCGAGGGGTTTCCGGGACGCCGCGAGGTACTTCTGGGGCACTCGCGAGGTACTTGTGGGGCACCCGCGAGAGACTTTCCGGGCGCCCCTCAGAGCCCGTAGCGCCGCAGCGTGGCGAGCAGGGCGCGGAACTCGCGCACGCCGTCGTCCGTCGCCCTGACCTGGGTGCGGGCGTACCGCCCGTTGCGGTCCTTGCGGACGTCCACGAGGGCGCGGTCGTCGAGGAACCCGACGGCGCGCGAGATGTCGGGCACGCTCAGGCCCGTGAAGTCGGCGATCGAGGCGTAGTCGGACTCCTCGACCTGGGCGAGGAAGCCCAGCACCTTGAACCGCGGGAGCACGAGGAGCTCTCGCTCGCGGTCCACCGCACCCCGAGTCGCCGGGACCTCACCCGTCGCTCCGCCGCCGACCGCGCCGTCGACCGGCGACGCCCCACCCCCGGGAGCCGCGGCGCTCACCGCGCCCACCGCAGGGCGGCGACCGTCCCCAGCGCCACCGCCACGAGCACGAGCGGCGCCAGGACGAGGGCGGCCCCCTCGAGCGCTTCACCCCGCCACAGCCCCCAGGCGAGAACGACGACGACGGCGGCGGCTCCGACCGAGGCGAGAGGCACCCACGTCGCGACACGGGGCTGGTTGCGGCGCCCCCGACGCTGGGCCACGAGCGTGACCATGGCCAGCGCGCCGAAGCATGCGATGACGAATCCCCAGACGCTCCCCGCGCCCGCTCCTAGCCCCCCGACGTACAGCGTCAGCGGCACCCCGGCGACGAGCACGAGATCGTTGCCCGACCAGCGCCACGCGGGCGCGGCAGGGACGTCAGCGGTGATGGCGACCTTCTCTTCCGGCACGTGTGCGTTGTCCATGCGACCACGGTAGGTCGCTACTTGCAGATGTGCAAGTGGTTGCTTGGAGCGGACTAGTTGCCGAGGGCGCGTCGGACGGACGGCGCGGCCGAGAGGACCCCGAGGTACGCGTGCGTCAGCACGAGGTCGGCGAACTCCTCGTCCACGAACTGCAGCTCGAGGTCCTTCGCGCTGTGCACGAGCGCGAGCTCGGCGTCGAGATCGCGCCCGAGCTCGGCCAGGTCGGCGCGCTGCTGGGTCTCACCGCCGTCCTCCTCGGCGATCTCGACGGCGTCGGCGACCTCGGCGAGGAAGTCGAGGAGCGCCTCGTGCACGTCCTCGTCGGTCGCGCGCGTCTCGACGAGGTGCGCCACGTAGGCGGCCACCGGTCCCGTCGCCGGCCACGGCGTCCCCTCGTGGATGACCGAGGTCGCGAGGTGGTCGACGGCGGCCTCACGCGCCGCGGCGTCGTCACCCGTGAGAGCGCGCAGATGGGCGGGTGTGTCGGTCGCGAATCCGTGGGCGTGCAGCAGCCGGTCGGTGGCGGGGATCTCCATGCCGCCATCCTCCCCCGCGGGGTGCCCCAGAAGTCTCTCGCGAACGCCCCGAAGTCTCTCGCGATCGCCCAGAAGTCCCTCGCGGAGCCCCACAGACCCCTCGCGGGCTCCCACAAGTACCTCGCGGAGGTCAGAGGGGCGAGGGCGACGGCGGGGCCGGCCACGGGTCGGCCAGCTCCAGCAGGCGCGCCACGCCCAGCAGCGCGCCGTCGCGGCCCGCGCGGCCGGTGAGCATCGCGCCGAACGGCAGCCGGGCGCCGTCGACCTCCGCCCGGTGCACCGGCAGCGACACCGACGGCAGGCCCGCGATGTTCGCGATCGACGTCCACGGCGTGAACCGCTTCTGGTCCTCGAAGTCGCGCGCGGGGTCGGCGTCGTCCCGGATCGATCCCACCGGCGCGGGCGGCCCCGCCAGCGACGGCGTCACCACCACGTCGAAGCCGCCCCACGCCGTCGCCACCCGGCGCGCGACCCGCTGCGCATCCGCCACGGCCCGTGCGTACGCGGCCCCGTCCACCGAGCGCCCCACCTCGCGCAGCCAGCGCGTCAGCGGCTCGAGCAGCTCCTCGGCCTCGTCCGGCACGGGCAGCGTCAGCGCGCCGACCGACCACAGCGGCATGAACGCGAGCCAGTCCTCCGGCGCGAACGGCACCGGCGCGTCCTCGACGACGGCGCCCGCC
This sequence comes from Litorihabitans aurantiacus, assembly GCF_030161595.1. NCBI lineage: Bacteria > Bacillati > Actinomycetota > Actinomycetes > Micrococcales > Beutenbergiaceae > Litorihabitans > Litorihabitans aurantiacus. The sequence goes on along the minus strand of NZ_BSUM01000001.1, from coordinate 94,890 downwards.
GCCTCGAGCGTCCCCGCCGCCCGCTCGGCGGCGCGCACCGCCTCGGGGTGCACGACCGCGTCGCCCGCCACCACCGGCGTCGTCAGCACTCCCACGCGCAGGCCGCGCGCGACGTCGCCCGCCTCGCCTGCACGGGCCGCCGCGAGAAGATCCCCCGGTTCGGCCCGCGGCGAGTCCCCCGGCCACCCGTGGGCCAGCACCCCGAGCGCGAGCGCCGTGTCGAGCACCGTGCGCGAGACCACGCCCTGCGTCGCGAGCCCGTTGCCCTCCACGCCCCACGGCCCGGGGCTGACGAGACCGCGCGACGGCTTGAACCCGACGATCCCGCAGCTCGCGGCCGGGATCCGGATGGACCCCCGCCGTCGGACGCGTGCGCCACCGACACGATCCCGGCCGCGACGGCCGCCGCCGCTCCACCGCTGGACCCGCCGGCGCCCCGCCGCAGGTCCCACGGCGTCCGCGCCGCCACGATCTCCCCGCCCGGGCCCGTGCGCGGCTCCGTGTAGGGCGGGAAGCCGAACTCCGGCGTCGCCGTCTTACCGATCATGCTCGTGCCGGCCTCGCGCAGCCGGGTCACCGTGCCGTCGTCGACCTCGGGGACGAGCGGCTGCGCCGCGAGCACGCGCGAACCCGCGCGCAGCGGGACGCCCGCGACCTGGTTGAGGTCCTTGACCGGGAGCGGGACACCCGCGAGCGGAAGGTTCGCGGCATCGACACCACCGCCGCCACCCGCGACCGCCTCGTCCACCGCCCGCGCCTGCCCGAGTGCCAGCTCCGGCGTCACCTCCGCGAACGCCCCGACCACCGGCCCGACCCGCTCCGCTCGCTCGAGCGCCGCCGTCGTCACCTCGACCGCGCTCACCTCACGGCGACGGACGGCGGCGGCGATCTCGAGCGCGGTCTCCATGCTCCGACCCTAGGCGTCAGCCCTTGCCGTCAGCCCAACCCGTCAGCTCGAGCCGTCAGCCTGCCCGGGCGCCCCGAGCCGCTCGTCGAACCGGAACAGGAACGCGGCCATGGCGTCGCGCGCCACGGGGTTGAGCGGCTGGTAGACGTCCCGCCCGTCGTTGCCGATCCAGCCGGTCGCGATCCCGGTGGCCTGCAGCCACGCGATCTCGTCGGCGAACGCGTCCCCGGGGGCGACGTCGGTGAACGGCGAGCCCGCGGGCACCTCGTCCGACGGCGATCCGGCCGCCCGGAACAGGAAGGCCGCCATAGCGTCGCGGGCGATCGGCTCGAGCGGCCGGAACGTCGCGGTGCCGTCGGCCTCGGTCCACCCCGTCGCGTAGCCCTGCTGCTGCATCCAGACGATCTCCCGGTAGAACTGGTTCGTCGGCGTCACGTCCGCGAACGGCGAGGTCTCCGGCAGCACGACGGCGGGCGAGCCGGCCCAGCGGTACAGGAACGCGGCCATCGCGTCGCGCGCGATCGGGGCGAGCGGCCGGAACTCGCGCGTGCCGTCGGCGCCGACCCAGCCGGTCGAGATGCGCTGCTGCGCCAGCCAGGCGATCTCCGTGGCGAACTGGCTGCCCTCGACGTCGGAGAATCGGATCGGCGCGTCGATCGCGAACAGGGTGGTGGTGCCGGAGACCTCGTTGCCCACCAGGAGCGCCGGGCCTCCCGTGGGCGAGCCCTCGGCCGGGATGAAGGCGAGGCCCTCGGGTCCGAGGTCGCCCGCGGCGGTCAGCACCTGGGCGGGGTCGCCCCGGTCGGCGATCGCGTTCTCCGCCGAGACCGAGAAGTCGCGATTGTTGATGTACGTCACGAAGGTCGCGTCGGCGGGCACGGTGACGTCGAAGACGGCGATGCCGCCCACGCGCTCCAGCCCGACGAAGGCATAGGTGCGGCCGTCCACGACGCCGAGCGCCACACCCTCCGGCTCCGGACCCTTCGCGTCGCTGCGCGACTCCAGGTCGCTCGAGGCGTGATTGCTGTTGAAGAACTCCGGGATCGCCTCGGCGACGATCTCCTCGAGCTGCTGCCCGGAGTCGAAGACGCGCTCGCCGTCGGCGCCGTAGATCGAGAAGGAGCGCGTGCCGAAGGAGTGCAGCTGCTCGTAGCAGGTCCCCTCCGCGTTCAGGCCGGAGGCGATGGTGACCTCGAGGCGACCCAGGTCGGCGTCACCCAGCTGCGAGGCGGCGGGGCTGTCGGCACAGACCGGCGCCACACCGTTCCGGCCGAGCGCCTTGGCCCGCACAGCCTCGACGTAGTCGCCCCACTCGCGAGCGTCACCCTCGTTCGCGGTCACGATGAAGGTCTCGCCGTCGACCTCGTAGGACTCGATGGCGTCGGGCATCGGCAGGCCGTGCACGGGGACGGTGCGGATGTCGACGCGGCCGTCGCGGTCGCTCGGGTCGATGCCCGAGCCCGCGACGGAGTGGTCGACGGTCCCGAGCGGGAGCAGGTCGGTGATCTCGGCGGAGTCGAGGTCGATCACGGCCAGAGCGTTCGCCTCCTGGAGCGAGGCCCAGGCGGTGCGGCCGTCGCCGGCCACGGTGATGTACTCCGGCTCGAGGTTGCGCGAGACCGGCCGGTCCGCGCCGTGCGGCTGCTCGCCGAAGACGCGCACGCCGTCGGGGAGCTCGCGGCTCCCGTCGGCCTCCCACGCGTGGAAGGTCGCGGTGCGCACGTCGGCCGCGGTCGGGGCCGCCACGCCCGCGGGCAGCGCCACGACGCCGATCGAGCCCTCGGGATCGACCGAGTAGTCCTCCGCGGGCTCGCCCTCGTTGGCCACGACGGCGGTGCGCCCGTCCGGCGTCAGCGTCACCATGTCGGGCAGCGCGCCGACCGGGACGGATCCGAGGGCGGTACCTCCGTCGCCGTCGACGGCCGCCGTCGCCGCGTCGAAGAACACGAGCCAGCCGGGCTCGGTCTTCACGGGGTTCTCCACGGCGACCACGACGAGTCCGTCCGCCCGCACCGCGAGGGAGTTGGCGACGGCGCCGTCGGGCACCCCGGGCGCGGACGTCGCGTCGAGGCTGGCCACGCGCGTCAGGTCGCCCGGCGTGGCCGTCGACAGGACGTCGACGACGCCGGCGCGCGCGTTCACGACGAACGCCTGCTGCGTGGGGGCGTGGAAGGCGACGATCTCGGCGGCGCTCTCCTCGAACGCGCCGTCGAGGTGCGTGGCGACCGGGGTGAGGCCGAGCGCGGCCCCGGGTGCCGAGAGCACGATCGGCTCGACGGCGGCCGCGGGCGCCGACTCGGGTGCACCGACGGCTGCGGGCGCGGTGAGGAACGCACCGGCGAGGCCGGCGCAGGCGAGGGCGGCCGCGCCGGCGCGGCGGACCCGCGGGGTGGCGAGCGGGGCGGGTGCGGGGGCGGGCGAACGACGCTGCGGAGTCATCACGGCGCGAGGCTAGGCGCGCCGTGTGACGCCCCGGCGTCCGGCGGGCGACGCCGCGGCGAACACACGGGGCCGACACCACGGGCCACCCGGGGCCGACCCCACCGTCCCTCGCACGCGGTTGCACCGCCACCGCCCACCCCGTCCTACGCTCGACAGATGGTCAGGTTGCGGCGCAGCGTCACGAACGGCCGCGGTCTCACGCGCGTGCGCTCCGGGCGCGGCTGGAGCTTCCGCGACGCGAGCGGCGCCGTCGTGGGCGACACCGAGACGCGCGAGCGCATCCGCACGCTCGCGATCCCGCCCGCGTGGCGCGACGTGTGGATCTGCCCCTACCCGAACGGCCACGTCCAGGCCACGGGGATCGACGACGCCGGCCGCCGCCAGTACCTCTACCACTCCGCCTGGCGCGAGCGCCGCGACCGCGTGAAGTACGAGCGCGCGCTCGAGCTGGCCGCCACGCTGCCGGCCGCCCGGCGCAGCGTCACGCTCGACCTGCGGCGCGACGGCCTCGGGCGCGAGCGCGTGCTCGCCGGCGCGTTCCGCATCCTCGACAGCGCCAACCTGCGGGTGGGCTCCGAGCGGTACGTGAAGAAGCACGGCTCCTTCGGCCTGACGACGCTGCTGGGCGCGCACGCGAGCGTCACCGGCGGTGACACGGTGCTGCTGGAGTTCCCCGCGAAGAGCGGGCAGGAGTGGTCGAGCGAGACCCGCGACCCCGACCTCGCGGCCCTCGTCTCGCGCCTCAAGCGCCGCGGCCCGCGCGCGCGGCTGATCGCGTGGCACGACGACGGCGGGGACTGGCACCCGCTCGCCGCGGAGGAGATCAACGCGGACGTGCGGGACCGCACCGGCGGCGACTTCACCGCCAAGGACTTCCGCACGCTGCACGGGACGGCGGCGGCCGCCGTCGAGCTCGCGCGCCAGGGTGTGCAGCCGACGCAGGTGGCGCGCCGCCGCGCCGTCGCCCGCGCGATGGAGGCCGCGGCCGCCGAGCTCGGCAACACGCCGAGCATCGCGCGCGCGAGCTACGTCGACCCGCGGCTGGTCGACCTGTACGCCGACGGCGTCACGATGGATCCGCGGCGCGCGGACTCGGTCGAGAGCGAGCTGCGGGCGCTGCTGGCGTGAGCGGCGCGCCCGAGAGCGCCCCGCCGGGGCCGGCTCACTCGGGCACGCGCACCAGCAGGGACCCGGGGTCGACCCGCACCCGGAACCCGACCGCCCGACCGAAGGGGTCGCCGTCGAGCTCGACGTCGGCCGGCTCGGTCAGGCGCAGGTCGAGGTCGGTGCCGGTGGAGTAGACGAGCGCGTCGACCTTCGCCCGCGGCGCGCGATCGCCCCGGGGCAGCCGCCGCACGATGCCGTTCTCCCAGATGATCTTCGTCAGCGCCTGCACCCAGCCCAGCGCCGTCTCGGGGCGCAGCACCACGATGTCGAGCACGCCGTCGTCCACCGCCGCGTCGGGGAGCAGCAGGATGTTGGCGGGCAGGGTGCCGCAGTTGCCGACGATGATCGTGTGGGCCTTGACTCGGCGCGGCTCGTTGTCGTCGAGCCGGAAGGAGAACCGCAGCACGTTGGGGTCCTTGACCACGCGCACGATGGCCTGGACGTAGGCGAGCCAGCCGGCGCGCTTCTTGAGGTCGTCGTCGGTCTCCGAGAGCATGCGGGCGTCCAGACCCATGCCGGCCATGACGACGAACGTGTGCTCGCTCGACCCGCCGTCGGCCGCGCGCAGCTCCATCACGGCTGCGTCGATCGCGCGGTCGGTGCCGGTGAGCGCGATGCGCAGGGCGCGCGTGACGTCGGCGAGCCCGAGCCCGAGGTTGCGCGCGAGCAGGTTGCCGGTGCCGGAGGGCAGGAGACCCAGCGACGTTCCGGACCCGCGCAGCGCCTCGGCCACGGCGCGCACGGTGCCGTCACCCCCGGCGGCGATCACGACGTCGACCCCCGCCTCCAGCGCCTCGCGCGCCGGGCCCTGGCCGGGGTCCTCCACCGAGGTCTCGAGCAGGAGGGTCTCGCCGTACCCGAGCTCCGCCTCGAGCGTCTCGAGCGCGCGGCGGACGCGCGGGAGGTCGATCTTCACGGGGTTGTAGACGAGGGCGGCCCGGGGCTGCTGGGTCACGACGCTCCCTTCGCTAGCGCGTCACGTCCACTCTGGCACAGGGGGCACGCCCGTGGTCGGGCGGGCCGCCGCGCCGATAGGCTCGATACGCCCCGATCCGACGCCCTCGAAGGAAACCGTGAGCCGTTTCGATCCGCTTGACGCCGTCCTGTTCGACCTCGACGGCGTGCTGACGCCGACCGCCGAGGTCCACCAGCTCGCCTGGGCCCGCCTCTTCGAGGCCTACCTCGCCCAGCGGGGCGCCGCCCCGTACACCGACCAGGACTACTTCGACCACATCGACGGGAAGCCGCGCTACGACGGCGTCCGATCGCTCCTCGCCTCGCGCGGCATCGTCCTGCCCGAGGGTGACCCGACCGACGCGCCCGAGACCGAGTCCGTGTGCGGTCTCGGCAACCGCAAGAACGCCGTCTTCACCTCGGTCCTCGACGACGACGGCGTGGCCCCCTACCCCGGCTCCGTCGCCTTCCTGGACGCGCTCGCGGCGCGCACGGGGGACGATGCCGTCGCCGTCGCCGTCGTGTCCTCCTCCCGCAACGCCCGCGCGGTGCTGACCGCCGCGGGGCTGATCGACCGGTTCGCGGTGGTCGTCGACGGACAGGTGGCGGCCGAGCGCGGCATCGCCGGGAAGCCCGCGCCCGACACCTATCTCGACGCCGCGGCGCAGCTCGGGGTGAGCGCGGACCGCGCGGTCGTCGTGGAGGACGCGACCTCCGGCGTCGCCGCAGGCCGTGCCGGCGACTTCGGCCTCGTGCTCGGCGTCGACCGCGGCGCGGGGCGGGACGACCTCATCGCGAATGGTGCCGACGCCGTCGTGGACGACCTCGGCGACCTCGTCCAGAGCGGCTCCCTCGCGTGAGGGGTCCGGTCACGGGCGACCCGCTCGACCGCTCGCGGTTCCCGGTCGATCCCTGGGCGCTGCGCGAGCGGCGCTACGAGGCCGCCGACCTCGGCACCACGGAGACGCTGTTCTCGGTGGGCAACGGCTACCTCGGACTGCGCGGGAACGTCGAGGAGGGCCGCGACTCCTACGCGCACGGCACCTTCATCAACGGCTTCCACGAGACCTGGCCGATCCGGCACGCCGAGGAGGCGTTCGGGTTCGCGAAGGTCGGCCAGACCATCGTCAACGCGCCGGACGCGAAGATCATGCGCCTGTACGTCGACGACGAGCCGCTGCTGCTGAGCGTCGCCGACCTCGAGGAGTACGAGCGCTCGCTCGACTTCCGCAGCGGGGTGCTGACGCGCGAGCTGGTCTGGCGCACGCCGTCGGGCAAGCGCGTGCACCTGCGCAGCCGCCGCATGGTGAGCCTCGCCGAGCGCCACCTCGCGGTCATGGACTACGAGATCACGCTGCTCGACGCCGACGCCCCGATCGCCGTCTCCTGCCAGCTCCTCAACCGCCAGGACGGGCAGGACGAGTACCACGTCAAGGACGCCGCCATGGGGTCCGGGTTCGACCCGCGCCGGGCCGCGAACCTCTCGGGTCGCGTGCTGCAGCCCTCGGTGGCGTGGGAGGGCGACGGCCGCACCGTCCTCGGGTACCGCGTCGCGACGTCGGGCATGACGCTCGCCGTCGCCGCCGACCACTCGATCGAGACCACGGACGCCCACGAGGAGCTCACCTCGGTCGAGGACGACCTCGCCAAGCACGTCTTCCGCATCTCCGGGACGCGGGGCACGACGACGCGCATCACCAAGGTCGTCAGCTACCACACCTCGCGCGGCGTTCCCGCGGTCGAGCTCGTGGACCGCTGCCGCCGCACGCTGGACCGCGTGCGCGACACCGGCATCGAGCCGGTCCTGCAGGAGCAGCGCGCGTGGCTCGACGACTTCTGGGCGCGCAGCGACGTCGAGATCGGCGGCGAGGCCAACGCGGCGCTGCAGCAGGCCGTGCGCTGGAACCTGTTCCAGCTCATCCAGGCGTCGGCGCGCGCGGAGGGTGCGGGCATCCCGGCGAAGGGTGTGACGGGCTCGGGCTACGACGGGCACTACTTCTGGGACACCGAGATCTACGTGCTGCCGTTCCTCACGTACACCTCACCGTCCTTCGCCCGCAACGCGCTGCGGTTCCGCCACACGATGCTCGACCACGCGCGCGCCCGCGCGAAGGAGCTGAACCAGCACGGGGCGCTCTACCCGTGGCGCACCATCAACGGCGAGGAGGCCTCGGCCTACTACGCGGCCGGCACGGCGCAGTACCACATCGACGCCGACATCTCCCACGCCCTGACGCAGTACGTCACGGCCACGGGCGACACCGCGTTCCTCGGGCGCGAGGCGATCGACATCCTGGTCGAGACGGCGCGGCTCTGGGCCGACCTCGGGTTCTGGCGCGAGACGGCCGGTGCCGGCGAGGTGTTCCACATCCACGGGGTGACGGGGCCGGACGAGTACACCGCCGTCGTGAACGACAACCTGTTCACGAACGTGATGGCGCGCGCGAACCTGCGCTCCGCCGTCCGGCACCTGCGGGCGCTGCAGGAGCGCGACGGCGAGGCGTACGCCCGCGTACTGACACGCCTCGAGCTGGACGAGGCGGAGATCGACGAGCTGTCGCGCGTGGCCGAGGGCATGCACGTGCCGTTCGACGACAACCTCGGGATCCACCCGCAGGACGACGACTTCCTGTCCAAGGAGATCTGGGACCTCGCGAACACCCCGCCGGACAAGCGGCCGCTGCTGCTGAACTACCACCCGCTGGTGATCTACCGCCACCAGGTGCTGAAGCAGGCCGACGTCGTGCTGGCGCTGTTCCTGCAGGGCGACGAGTTCACGCTGGAGGAGAAGCTCGCGAACTTCGAGTACTACGACCCGCTGACGACCGGCGACTCGACGCTCTCGGCCGTGGTGCAGTCGATCATCGCGGCCGAGGTCGGCTACGGCGAGCTCGCGGAGGGGTACTTCACCTCCGCCGTCTACGTGGACCTCGCAGACCTGCACCGCAACGCCGACGCCGGGGTCCACGTGGCCTCGCTCGGCGGGGTGTGGAACGCGCTGGTCAGCGGTTTCGGCGGGATGCGCGACTACCGCGGGTCGTGGACGTTCGACCCCCGCCTCCCGGCGGACTGGGAGTCGCTGACGTACCGGCTCACGCTCGGGGGAGCCGTGTGAAGGTCACCGTGCTGCCCGAGGAGATGCTCTTCGAGCTGGAGACGGGCGACGCGCCGGAGCTGACGCTCGTGGTGCAGGGCGCGGAGGTCGCCGTCGGGCGCGGAGGTGTGACGCGAGTGCCGGTGACGCGCATCGAGCAGCGCACCGGACGCCCCAGCGTGCGCGACATCGAGGGCTCGCTCCGCGAGGACGGCTCGCTGCTCACCGCGACGGTCCCCTCGCACCCGAACGGCGACTGACCGGGCCGGGGCCGACCCGGCCGCGCCGGCCCCGGCGGCCAGGCCGCCTGCCCCGCAGCACCGGCCGTTCTCACCACCACCGCGCCTCGCCGAGAACGCTCTGTGCTGCTCGTGATGCTGCGAGGAGCAGCAGAGAGCGTTCTCGGCGTCGGGCGCCATGCCCGAGGGCGGCGCGAGCGCGTGGCTCCTGGGCCGGGTGGCGCCAGCGGCTGTTCCGAGGCCGCTCGGGTCGGGTCGTAGGGTCGGGGGCATGACGAGTGACGCCACCGGCACCGCCGCGCAGCCGACCGAGCACGCCACCACCGAGCACCCCACCCCCACCCCCGACGAGTTCCTCTGGCTCGAGGACGTCGAGGGCGAGGAGGCGCTGGCGTGGGTCCGCGAGCGCAACGCGCACGCCGAGGGGGCGCTGACGGGCACCCGCCGGTTCACGCAGACGAAGGCGGCGATCCTCGAGGTCCTCGACTCCACCGACAAGATCCCGGGCGTCGGACGCGCGGGCGACCACCTCTACAACGTGTGGGTCGACGCCGAGCACGAGCGCGGCCTCTGGCGCCGCACCACGCTCGAGAGCTACCGCACCGAGACCCCGGAGTGGGAGCTGCTGCTCGACGTCGACGCGCTCAACGAGGCCGAGGGCGAGGACTGGGTCTGGCACGGCGCGCGCGTGCTGCGCACCGGTCCGCTCGCGTTCACCCGCGCGCTCGTCGACCTCTCGCACGGCGGCAGCGACGCCGACGTCACGCGCGAGTTCGACCTCACCAGCAAGCAGTTCATCGCGCCGCAGGACGGCGGGTTCTTCCGCGCCGAGTCCAAGGGCAGCCTCGGCTGGATCGACGCCGACACCGTGTTCGCCCAGTCCGCGGCCGACGGCGAGCCGACCTCCTCCGGGTATCCGCGCCGCGCGCGCCGCCTGCGCCGCGGGCAGAGCCTGGAGCAGGCCGAGCTGGTCTACGAGGGCGAGGTCACGGACCTCTACATCTCTGCGCACCACGACCGCACGCCCGGTTTCGAGCGCGACTGGGTCTCGCGGGCCACGACCTTCTACACCGACGAGCTGCACCTCGTGCGGCCCGACGGCGAGCTCGAGCTCGTCGACGTCCCCGCCTCGGCCGAGGCGGGGGTCCACCGCGAGTGGCTGATGGTCGAGCTCCGCGACGACTGGGAGGTCGGCGGCGCGGTGCACGCCGCGGGTTCCCTGCTCGCGATCGACTTCGAGGCCTTCCGCGCGGGGGCGCGCGAGTTCACGACGCTGGTGGCCCCCACGCCGTCGACGTCGCTGGCTGGACTGTCCTGGACGCGCCACCACCTGGTCCTCAACGTGCTCGACGACGTGAAGAACCGCCTCGAGGTGCTCACGCCCCCGGCGGACGCGACCGTCCCGGGTGCCGCGTGGCGCCGTCGCCCCTTCACCGCCGCCCCCGCGATCGGCACGGTGGGCGTGGCCGCCGTCGACGGCGACGACGAGGGCGAGCTGGGCGACGCCCTGTGGATGACGGCGACCGGCTACCTCACGCCGACCACCCTGTCGCTCGTGCAGCTCGACGCCGAGGGTGCCGAGGTCTCGGCCGAGGCGCTCAAGGCGGCGCCGGCGTTCTTCGACAGCGAGGGCCTCGTGGCCGAGCAGCACTTCGCGACGTCGCAGGACGGCACGCGAGTGCCGTACTTCCTGGTCCGCCGCGCGGACCTCGCCCTCGACGGGACCGCGCCGACCCTCCTGTACGCCTACGGCGGCTTCGAGATCTCGCTGACGCCGGGCTACTCGGGCGGCCTCGGCCGGGCGTGGCTCGCCCGGGGCGGGGTCTACGTCGTCGCGAACATCCGCGGCGGCGGCGAGTACGGACCGGCCTGGCACCAGGCGGCGCTGAAGGGTGAGCGCCACCGCGCGTACGAGGACCTCGCCGCCGTCGCGCGCGACCTCGTGGCCCGCGGCATCACCTCCCACGAGCGCCTCGGCGTGCAGGGCGGGTCGAACGGCGGTCTGCTGACGGGCAACATGCTGACGCAGTACCCGGAGCTGTTCGGCGCCGTCGTGGTCCAGGTCCCCCTCCTGGACATGGAGCGCTACCACCTGCTGCTCGCGGGGGCGTCCTGGGTCGCGGAGTACGGCGATCCGGAGGTCCCGGAGGAGCTCGCGGCGCTGCGGACGTTCTCGCCGTACCACCTGTTCGACGCCGGACGCACCTACCCGCCGGTGCTGTTCACGACCTCGACGAAGGACGACCGCGTCCACCCCGGCCACGCGCGCAAGCTCGCCGCGCGGATGATCGCCGCGGGCAAGGACGTGACCTCCTACGAGAACATCGAGGGCGGTCACGGTGGCGCGGCGACGAACGCGCAGGCCGCCCACATGCAGGCGCTGGCCTACACGTTCCTGTGGACGCGGTTGAGCGGCGGGTCCACCGCGACCGCCCAGGCCCCTGACGGGGGGCCGACCGCGTCGTAGACTGCGCGCAACCGCACAGGTCCCGCCCAGGAAGTCCGCAGCCCATGTCCACGCCGCCCGCGCCGTCGAGCCCGCCCTCCGGCGCGCCCGCACCCGCGGTCGACCTGGACCGGTACCGCACGCTGCGCCGTCGTGGCACCGCGATCGCGCGGTCGTTCCGGCTGGCGGAGGCGGACGTCGAGGACGTGGTGCAGGACGCGCTGGTGCGCATGCTGCGGGTGCCGACCGACGGCGATGGTGCGCCGCGGCGGTACGAGTCCTACTTCGACTCGACCGTGCGCCACCTGTGCATCGACCTGCTGCGCAAGCGTGGGCGCGAGACCGAGCTGCCCGAGCCGGACGAGATGCCCGGGCAGTCGCGCTCGGAGCGGCACGAGCAGCGCATCCTCGTGCGCCAGGTGCTGGCCGCGATGCCCGCGTCCGCCCGGAGCATCCTGGTCAAGAGCCACATCGAGGGCCGGTCGCTGTCGGAGATCTCGGGCGAGCTCGGGATCAGCTCGAACGCGTGCTCGGCGATGCTCTACCGCGCGCGGCGCGCGTTCCGCGACCGCTACGTCCGCTCGCACGTGCTCCCGACGGACGACGAGCGCTGCGCCGCGGTGCGCGCCCTCATGGTCGACACGGCGCTCTCGACGTCGTCGGAGCACGAGGTGGTGGTGCGCAACCACCGCCGCTCGTGCGAGGACTGCGAGTCGCAGTACGCGTTCCTGCTCACCGCACGGAGCGCGGCGGCCTCGGCGCTCGCGCCCGGCGCCCTCGCGGCACTGACCGCCGGCGGCTTCCTCGCGTTCCTCGGGATCGGGGGCGTGGTGGCGACGGCGCGGCGAAGGGTGGGCTCGTCGCGGGTTCGGCCGCGGTGGCGACCGTCGCGGTCGTGGCCATCACCGCCGCGTTCACCCTGAGCGACCCGGGCGACGGCGACGCGCAGGCGGGTGCGGCGTCGGCGGGCCAGAGCACGGTGGACGACGACGGCGGCGCACCTGTGCCGCCGGCCGCGCCGACACCGGCGCCGACCGACCTCCCCACGGCGGATCCCGCCGATCCGGGCGGCCCCGCGGGGCGGGCCGGACCGGCCGTCGTCGACCCGGGTGGGCGTGCGGCGGCGCGGGCGCCGCTCCCGGTGCCGAGCGCGCCGCTGACGCCGTCGGACCTGCCGACGGCGACGCCCCCGACGGTCGAGCCGCCGGTCGAGCCGGAGCCCGAGCCTGCACCGCCTGCACCGCCTGCACCGACGCAGGAGCCGTCGGCTCCGTCGAGGGAGGACGACCAGGGTGCCGAGGAGGCACCCACCACTCCTCCGGCGGACCCCGGCGGGGACGACACGGACGACGGCGAAACCGCCCCCGTCGAGCCGCCGCCCTTCGCGGACTCGGAGATCGAGCTGCCCGAGACGTTCGTCGCCGGACAGCCGCAGTCCGTCAGGGTGGTGCCGACGGGTACCGACATCGAGGACCTCGACATCGCCCTCACCGGTCCGGCGGAAAACGGTGCCGCTGCCGCGAGCAACCGCGCAACGGCGAGGACAGCGGCCGCCGACGGCCCGACGGCGCCCGCGTCGACCCTGCCGCTGCCCGACGACGCGGTCGATCCTCGCCTCGAGTGCCTCCTCGGGGCGACGCTCCGCGACTGCAAGGTCGCACTGATCCCGGTCGGCACCGCCGGCACCATCAGATTGACCGACCTCGCGCCAGGTGTGTACGAGATGAGCCTGACGGCGGCGAATCGGCTGCCGACGACGCGCACGATCACCGTCATCCCGGCGCCCATCCCCTCGTTCGGCGCCGACGAGATCGTCGTGCCCGCGGAGGGCCGTGCCGGGGACGCCCTGGAGCTCTCGGTGACTGCCCAGGACAGCCAGCTCGACGACCTCGTCGTGACGATCGCGGGGCCGGGACAGGAGGTGACCACCGAGATCCGCCCGGCCGAGGACGGCCGGTGCGAGTTCCCGAGCCTGCCCGGGGCGTGCGGTGCGGCAGCGGTCCCGCTCGGCGAGGGCGTCACCCTCACCCTGCCCGCGAACCTCGTCACGACCGCCGGCACCTACACGGTCACCTCCACCGCAGCGAACCGCCTCCCCGAGACGCGGACGATCGAGGTGGTTCCTGGGTTCCGCGACGTCGCGCTCATCGACGGCGTCCTGACCTTCGGGTTGTCCGGAACCGACGCGACGACCGTGACGTTCCGCGCCGAGTGCATCAGCGGGGCCAGCAGCGATGTCGAGGTCAACCCGGCGGGTTACTGCGACGCACTGGGCGAGTCGCTTCTCGTCACGAACGGCGGTGTCCGTGACCTCGTGGCGGGCTCGGACGGCAGGTTCCGGATCGCCACCGACAGGGCACCGGTGCCGGCCGACCGGAACACCATCCACCGCTTCCGCCTCGAGATCACGAGCGATTTCTGGTCGGGTTCGGCGAAGCGCGACACCGGCATCACCTACACGCCCAGCGGCTGATCGCAGAGGCCCCCGCGGCCCGCCGCACCACCCCCAGCGCGCCCTCACCCGGAGGACTCTCCTGACCACGAGCACCACCCCCTCCACGCCACCCCGCCGCACCACCCCGCTGCGCTACGGCGTCGGCATGTTCGGCACCTCGATCCCGATCAACCTGATCAAGGGCTCGATGCTGTACTTCTACGTCGACCTCCTCGGGATGGACGCCGCGATCTACGCGGCGGTCTACGCCGTCTACGGGATCCTCGACGCGATCGACAACCCGGTCTTCGGCTACCTCTCCGACCGCACCCGCTCGCGCTGGGGCCGCCGCAAGCCGTACCTCGTCGTCGGCTCGCTGGTGCTGCTGGGCGGAACGATCGCCCTGTTCTCCGTGCCCGGTCCGGTCGCCGCGTCCGCCACCGCGCTCGTCATCTGGTTCGCGACCTTCGCGATCCTGAGCGAGATGGCCGACTCGGTGATCAACGCCAACTACGGCGCCCTGCTGCCCGAGCTCTTCCCGGCCGAGCGTGTCCGCGCGAACGCGAACGGGATCCGCCAGGGCGCGCAGCTCGTGGCGATGATCCTCGCGCTCGGCCTCACGCCGATCCTGGCGCAGAACGTGCTGGGCTGCCCCGTCGACTCCGCCACCTGCGACGACCCCACGATCGGCTACTCCCGCCTGGCGGTCATCTTCGCGATCCTCGGCGTCGGCGTCATCCTCTACATGGCGTTCGGGGTGCGCGAGAACCCGCGCATCTCCGGCGAGGAGCGGCCCGCGTTCCTCACCTCGATCAAGCAGATCGTGACGAACCGCTACTTCTGGACGATCGGCGTCGTGAACGCCTGCTACGGCTCGGCGATCGCGATCGTCCTCAACGGCCTCCAGCTGTACGTGCGCTACACCCTCGGGGGCGACGGCGTGGACGCCACGATCCTCCAGGTCGCCGTCGTCGTGGGCGCGATCGGGATGCTGGCCCTGTGGGCCAGGGCCGTGCGCCGGTTCGGCGCCGAGCGGGTGTGGAAGACGGCGCTGCCGATCGCCGCCGTCGCCTTCCTGCCCATCTACCTGGCCGACTCGCTGCTGACGGCCGTGCTCGCGGGCCTGTGCATCGCCGTCGGCTACTCCGGCGTGCTGGCGACGAACGACCTCATCATGGCGCGCGTGCTCGACGACGACGCGCGCCGCCACGGCGTGCACCGCGAGGGCATCTTCCTGTCGGCCTTCGGGGTGCTCGGGCGGCTCAACGGGCTCATCGTCGCGGGCGCCCTCGCCTCCCTCACGGTGGTCTTCGGCTACCGCAGCGGCGCCGACCCGGGCGAGGACCCGGCCACCACCTTCCGCGTCTACCTGTCGATCTACCCCGCGGCCCTGCTGATGATCGGCACGCTGGTCTCGCGCTTCGTGCGCGTGCCCGGGTGGGACCCGACCCGCGACGCCGACGGGGAGGACGGGTCCGACGCCGTCGCCGACGACGCCGCCGGACGTGAGCACCACCTTCGCGAAACCTCCACGTCCCCGCAGGCCCACGGCCCGTCCTCGCCCGACGAGGCTCGGTAGGCTGCCGGGGTGATCTTCAAGGCCGTCGGCGAGAGCAAGCCGTATCCCGACCACGGCCTCGTCAGCACCCGCGACTGGTCCCACCTGCCGCCCCGGCAGCTGCGCCTGGACCAGCTCACGACCGTGCGGACCCAGCTCGACCTGCGCGTCCTGCTCGCGGAGGACTCGACCTTCTACGGCGACCTGTTCGCGCACGTGGTCGGCTGGCGCGGCGAGCTCTACCTCGAGGACGGCCTGCAGCGAGCCCTGCGGTCGGCGCTGCAGCAGCGCACCAGCATCCACGCACGCGTCCTGGAGCTCGGCTGATGACCGCGACGGACGGCGGCGCGGCCCGCACCACCACCTCGACTACGGTGACGTCGTGACCACCACGCCCACCCAGGACCAGGCTCCGGCGCGCACCGGCCGGGCGCTACGGCGACGGCACCTGCTCCAGCGCCAGACCATCGTCTTCGGCACCCTGTCCGTACTCCTGGTCGGCGCCGGACTGGCCGGGCTCGGCGTCCACCTCGGGATCCTGCCCTCGCCCGTGACCTCGGAGTTCACGGACCTCGAGGCGCAGGAGGAGGCGGCCCAGTTCACCCCCTGCCCGGCCGAGGGCGCCCTCCCGGTCACCTACGACCAGATCACCGCCAACGTGTACAACGGCACGGCGCGCGCGGCCTGGCCGGCGCCGTCACACAGTCCATCTCGGGCGTGGGCGTGCTGATCGGCACGACGGCGAACTACGCGGGCGGCACCTACCCCGGGTCGACACTCATCGTCACCGGGAACGGCGGGGTCTCGCAGGCGTACACGCTCGCCGCACTCTTCCCGAACACCGAGATCCTGTTCGACCCCGCCCGCACCGACGCGGTGATCGACCTCGTGCTGGGCGACGGCTACGAGGCCATGAACGACCCGGCGACCTCCACTCTCGATCCCGCCACTCCCCTCGTGGGTCTGGAAGGATGCCGACTCCCGACCGAGAACGACGCCCCCGACGCCGCCTGAGCGAGGTTCCCCGTGAGCAACCCCTACCGCCCGGACCAGGACGGCTCGTACCAGGACGGCTCCTACCGGGGCGGCTCGTCGCACGACGCCCCGCCGTCCGTCCAGGACGCACCCGCGTACGGCTCGCCGTCGGGGCCGCCGCACGCCCCCTCGGCCTCGCCGTACCAGGCGTCGCCCTTCCAGGCCTCGCCCTACGGCCCCTCGCCGTACGCGACCCAGCCCTACCCGGTGCAGAACCAGCTCGCGCTCATCGCGTTCATCTGCTCGTTGGCGGGCCTCGTGACGGGGCTCTCGGCCGTCGCCGGGATCGTGTGCGGGCACATCGCCCTGGGGCAGCTCCGGAGCAACCCGCAGCAGACCGGCCGCGGCTTCGCCGTCGCGGCGCTGTGGATCGGGTACGTCCTCGTGGCGGTCATCGTCGCGTACTTCGTCTTCCTCCTCACGTTCCTCGCGGCGTTCTGGCAGTACTGACGACCGCTGCGTGAATCGTTTCCCCGGCGCCGCGCGCGCTCGGTTACGTTCGGGGTATGAGAACTTCACGCACCCTGTTGACGATCGCCGCCGCATCTGCCCTGAGCCTCGGTCTCGCCGCGTGCGGGTCCGACTCGGACGAGGCCGCGGCCCCCGAGACGACCTCCTCCGAGGCCTCGAGCTCGCCGTCGGAGAGCGCCTCGTCCGACGACACCGCCTCCGACGACGTCTCGCAGGACGCCGGCTCCGAGGCGACCGGTGACCCCTCCGACTTCCTGGACGCCTACGCGCAGGGTCTCGAGGACCTCACGACGGCGTCGTTCTCGATGACGATGGACCTGATGGGTCAGCAGACCACCAGCAACGGCGTCCTCGACTACACCACGACGCCGCCGTCCACCGAGATGACGATGGACATGATGGGCCAGTCGCTGCAGATGCGGATGGTCGACGGCGTCACGTACATGAACATGGGCGAGATGACCCAGAACATGTGGGCCGAGATGGACCCGGCGATGGCCGGCGCCGCTGGTGCCCAGTCCAGCGACCCCGTCGCCCAGATGCGTCTGCTCGCCGACGCCATCACCGGCGCCGACCTGGTGGGCGAGGAGGACGTCAACGGCGCCCCCGCCGACCGCTACTCCGTGACCGTCGACACGACCGCGATGGCCTCGGGCATGGGCACCGACATGGGCACCGCCGGCCTGCCGGACGCGATCACCTACGACATCTGGCTCGACGGCGAGGGCCGCCCGGTCAAGACCCTCATGGAGATGGAGGTCGGTGGTCAGGCCACGAGCACCGAGATCGTGCTGAGCAACTTCGGCGACGACGTCACGATCGAGGCCCCGCCGGCCGACCAGATCACCGAGATGCCCGGGATGGGCAACGTCGGCTGACACCACCTCCTCGACGCCTGTGGGGCGGCCTGCTCGGGCCGCCCCGCGGGCGTTCGTCGTCCCCGGGCGCCGGACGCCCGGTGGGTCCTGGCACAGTGGGTGGGTGCACTCCCCCGACGCCGACGCCGACGCCGCCTCCGACGCCGCCCGCTCGTTCGACCTCGATGCCCTCCGCGAGCGCGTCCTGAGCTCGCGCGACGGCGAGGTGAGCACCAGCATCCCGCAGCTCGCGGAAGCCGATCCCGACCTCACGGCCCTCGCGCTCGCCCTGCCCGGCGGCACGGTGCGCGGGAGCGCGCAGGCCGACGTCGCCGTCAGCATCCAGTCGGCGGTCAAGCCGTTCCTGTTCGCGATCGCGCTCCTGGACACGGACGGCGAGGCGATGGACCTCATCGGGATCGAGCCGACCGGTGAGGCGTTCGACGCGATCAAGCTCGAGAGCGGCACCGGCCGGCCGCCCAACCCCATGGTCAACGCCGGCGCGCTCCTGACGGCGGCGCTCGTGGACGGCGACGACGCCGACGCCCGGTCCGCGCGGATCCTCGCCGGGCTCTCGGCGTTCGCCGGGCGGGAGCTGGAGGTCGACGACGACGTCGCCGCCAGCGAGCACCTGCTCGGCGACCGCAACCACGCCCTCGCCCACCTGATGCGCGCCGAGGGGACGCTGGACGTCGGGGCGGACGACGCCGTCGCCGCCTACGCCCGCGCCTGCGCCGTGCTCGTGGACGCCCGGGCGCTGGCGGTGATGGGCGCGACCCTCGCGTGCGGCGGCGTGAACCCCGTGACCGGTGAGCGCGTGGTGCCTCCGATCGTGGCGCGTGACGTGGTCGCCGTGATGGCCACGTGCGGCGTCTACGACGGGTCCGGGCGCTGGATGCGGCGCGTGGGCGTCCCAGCGAAGTCGAGCGTCTCGGGCGGACTCGTGCTCGCGGCGCCGGGCGAGCTGGGCGCCGCCGTCATCAGTCCGCCGCTGGACGCGCAGGGCACGAGCGTGCGCGGACGCGTGGCGAGCGAGGTCCTCAGCGACGAGCTGGGGCTGCACCTGTTCGGGCGGGCGCGGGGCTGAGGGCGGCGGAAACACGTCGGGCCCCGCCTCTCGGCGGGGCCCGACGTTCTCCGATGTCCTGAGACATCACAGCGCGGTAGCGGTGGGATTTGAACCCACGGTGGACTTTCACCCACACACGCTTTCGAGGCGTGCTCCTTAGGCCGCTCGGACACGCTACCTGGCCGCGCCACTCTACCCATGAGCGTGCCGTGCGCCCAAACCGACGCCCCTCCCGCGGCCGCCGGCGCGGAATGCCGACCCGGACCCGAGCGTTCCCCCAGGTGCGATGACCACTCCCTCGATCCCCACCTCGGCCCCGCGCCCGCTCCACTCGACCTGGGCGCCCGGGTACGCCGACGTGCGCCCGCCGGCCACGACGGCGGAGCTCGACGCCGCCGTCGACCTCCTGCGCGGACACCGCGTCGTGACCCTGACGGGCGCGGGCATCTCGACCGACTCGGGCATCCCGGACTACCGCGGGCCGAACGCCGTCCCCCGCTCACCCATGACCTACCAGCAGTTCGTCGGCGACCCCGGGTTCCGCCGCCACTACTGGGCCCGCAACCACGTCGGCTGGCACCACATGGTCGCCACCTCCCCCAACGACGGCCACCGCGCGCTCGCCGCGCTCGAGCGCGCCGGGGTGGTCAGCGGCGTGATCACCCAGAACGTCGACCGGCTCCACACCGTCGCGGGATCGCATGCGGTCATCGACCTGCACGGCCACTACAACGAGGTCGTCTGCCTCTCGTGCGGGACCGTCATCTCGCGCGCGGAGCTGGACCGTCGCCTCCTCGACCTCAATCCCGGCTTCCTCGAGGAGATCGCCGAGGTCGGCGACGTCGAGATCGCGCCCGACGCCGACGCCGTCATCGAGCGGACCGCGCACTTCCGCACGGCACCGTGCGAGCGGTGCGGCGGCATCCTCAAGCCGAACATCGTCTACTTCGGCGAGAACGTCCCCAAGGATCGTGTGGCCCGCGCCTACGCGATGGTCGACGACGCGGACGCGCTCCTCGCCGTCGGCACCTCGCTGGCCGTGCAGTCGGGACTGCGCCTGGTCAAGCGCGCGGCCCGCGACGGCAAGCCCGTCGTCATCGTCAACCGGGGTGTGACGCGGGGCGACGAGCTCGCCGACCTCCGGCTCAACGCCGGCTCCACCGAGGCCCTCGAGCACCTGCTCGCCCGGCTGTCGTGACGGCCGCGCCGAGGTCGAACGCCGGAGCGCCCCCGGCCGCGGCAGCATTCGTCCTGGTCGGGCTCGGCGGCGTGCTCGGCACCGCGGTGCGGTACGCGGCGGGCCTGCTGGCCCCTCCGGCGTCGGCCACCGGCGCCCCGGCCGCGCCTGCGCTGCTCGTCACGTTCGCCATCAACCTCCTGGGCTCGTTCCTCCTCGGTGCGCTCGTCGGCCGCCTCGGCGCGGTCACACGCACCGGTCGCACCTCCCCGCGCGCGCCGCACGCCTGCGGCTCCTGCTCGGCACCGGCGTGCTCGGCGGCTTCACCACCTACTCCGCCTACGCGCTCGACACCGTCACGACGGCGCGGACGGGGTCGGGTGCGGACGTCGCCCTCGCTGCTGCCTACCTCGTCCTGAGCGTGGTGGGTGGTGTCACGCTGGCCCGGGTGGGGCTGCGGCTCGGCGACGGGCGCGGCAGCGACCCCGACGAGCGCGACGACGACGCCGACACCGGCGCTTCGACTGGCGAGATCCCCGCGCGCGCCGGGAACGGCACCCACGAGACGTCCGAGGTCGCCGGCGCGACCGGACACCGCACGGTCGCCGACCGCGACTCCGCACGCCCCGCTCTCGACACGGAACCGGGGCCGGTGTGATCGCCCTGGTGGCGCTCGCCGGCGGGGTCGGGGCGATGCTGCGCTACGCCCTGGACCGCACCGTCGGGCCGCGCCTGCGCCCGGGGATCGCGCTCGCGTGCATCAACGTGCTCGGGTCCCTCCTCATCGGCGTCATCGCCGGCCTCGCGCTGCGCGGCGTGGTGGCGCCCGAGGTGCGCACGGTGCTGGCGACGGGCGTGCTGGGCGGCTTCACGACGTTCTCGGCGGCGAGCCTCGACGTCGTCGAGGAGAGCGAGCGGCACGGGCGGGTCGTGGCGCTCCGCCGGGCGTTCGCCGTCCCGGTGCTGGCGTGCCTCGCCTGCGCGGCCGGGCTCGTGCTCAGCTCGCTGGGGTGACCGGGGCGGCGGCAGGCGGACGCGCGCGCCGTCGGGCACGGAAGAACGCACGCAGCTCCTCGCCGCACTCCTGGGCTCGCACGCCGCCGACGACGTCGACCGCGTGGTTGAGGCGCGGGTCGCGCACGACGTCGGTGACCGAGCCAGCCGCACCCGCCTTCGGGTCGTACGCGCCGAACACCAGGTGCGGCAGGCGCGCCAGGACCATCGCGCCCGCGCACATCGTGCAGGGCTCCAGCGTCACCACGAGGGTGCAACCCTCGAGCCGCCACTGCCCCAGTGCAGCGGCCGCCTCGCGGATCGCGAGGATCTCGGCGTGGGCCACCGGGTCGCCGTCGGCCTCGCGGCGGTTGCGGCCTCGGCCCACGACGGCGCCGCTCGCGTCGAGCACGACGGCGCCGACCGGCACGTCCTGCGTCGCCAGTGCGGCGCGGGCCTCGGCCAGGGCGAGGCCCATCGCCTCGTCGTGCTCGCGCGTCGGCGCGTCGGGCGCCGCCTCGTCGCGCGCAACCGCGTCGGGCGTCTGCGCGTCGGACGCCGCGCGCTCGCCGCTCAGGCCCGGACCTGCCACCGCTGCTCGATCTCCGCGCGCCACTGCCGCCACCCGCGGAAGTTCCCGGTGCCGGGCTCCTGCGGCGTCGCGACGTGCTCGAACGGCGACATGTGCGGCGCGGTGCCGGGGCTGGGCTCGATGAGCCGCTCGCTGAGCGCCAGGTCGGCCTCGAGCGACGGGCCGGCGCCGACCACGCGGTCGCCCGTGGGGGTGAAGTAGGAGACGCGGGCGCAGCGGGCGGCGGCGACGGCGCGGGCGCCGTCGGGCCCCAGCGTGGCGGCCTCGTCGTCGGTGACGAACGGGGTGTGCCAGGCGCCGTCGGGCGTCTCGCGCGGCGTGGAGGCGGCGAGGGCCTCGCGCATGGCGAGCGCGGCGTCGTAGATGGGGAGGTAGGCGAGCGGCTGACCCTGCTCGTCCGTGGCGAGGCGCTGCTCGAAGAAGTTGTCCCAGTCGGTGCTGGAGACGACCACCGTGTGCATCAGGTAGGGCTCGAGGATGCGGTTGACGTCCTGCTTGTGCAGGCCGAGGGCGATGCCCTCGCGGGCCCGCTCGAGCGCCTGGTCGGCGCTGTCGAGCCACCAGCGCAGCACCTCGTCCCAGCGCTCCGAGCCCGGCTCGACGAACTCGTGCGCGTTCATGCCCGGCTTGTGCAGCGAGAACGCGCGCGGCACGTACGGCGTGGTGGCGACGTAGTCGATCATCCGCTGGATCGGGACGGCGCGGGAGGATGAAGAGTTGCGCGAGAAGACGCGGTGCGTGTTGAGCTCCGCGAGCGCCGAGCGCGGCACCGTCACGACCATCGTGCTGAGCCGCACGCCCGCCGGGGATACCGAGTCGGCCACGAGCTCGGCGGTGATGGCGGAGGGCCCCGCGGTGGCCGGGGCGTCGGCGGCGCCGGCGTCGTCGGTGGTGGCGGACGAGGTGGGCGCGGTGGCCATCGGGTGCTCCCTGCGGTCGGTCGCTGCGGTCGAGCCGTGGACGCGCCCGATCCTACGGCGCGCGCCCGACGGCATCGGCCCCCCGTCCAGGATGGCCTTGAGCGAACCCATCATTGACCCTGTGTTGACCCAAACGTAGGCTCCGTGATTGTTAGGTCGCCCGGTTCCGCGGGGGTGACCGTCGGGGTCGGCTGCGAGAGCACCCGGCTCGGTGACGCCGGGACGCCCTGTGCGGGCGAGCCGGCCCCCGGCGCTCGCCCCCGCTGGGCCGTGGCGTGACCGCCACCTCGCGATCCGACCCCTCCCCGTCCATGATGGCCGGGTGAGCGTGGTGATGATGTGCGGCCCCTCCGGCTCCGGCAAGTCGACCTTCGCCCGCACCCTCGAGCGCGACGGCGCGGTCCGACTCTCCTTCGACGTGGCCCTCCACGAGCGTGGCCTCACGCCCCTCACCACTCCCCCGGACGTCATGGCGGAGGTCGACGCCGACCTGCGCACACGGCTCGCCGACCTCGTGGCAGGGGGACGCGACGTCGTGCTCGACCTCACGTTCAGCACGCGCGCGATGCGCGCGGAGTGGCGCGCGCTGATCCGGACCACCGGCGTCGAGCCCGTGACGGTCTACCTCGAGGTCCCGCGGCCGGAGCTGGAGCGCCGCCTCGCGCGGCGCGGCGGCGCCGGTGCGGACGACGTCGCCCTCACGCCGGAGCAGATCCGCGAGCACCTCGACACCTTCGAGCCGCCGACGGCGGACGAGGGCCCCCTGCGCATCGTCCGGCAGGAGGAGCCGACCCACTAACCTGGCAGTATGCGCGTCCACGTGGCCAACCACCCGCTCGTCGCCCACAAGCTCACCGTGCTGCGGGAGACGGGGACGCCGTCGCCGACCTTCCGTCAGCTCACCGAGGAGCTGGTGACGCTGCTCGCCTACGAGGCCACGCGGGAGATCGCCGTCGAGGAGGTGGAGATCACCACGCCGGTGGCGACCGCCGTCGGCACCCACCTGGCGAGCCCGAACGCGATCGTGGTGCCGATCCTGCGCGCAGGTCTCGGCATGCTCGAGGGCATGACCCGTCTGCTGCCGACGGCGGAGGTCGGCTTCCTCGGTCTGCAGCGCAACGAGGAGACCTTCGAGGCGGTCACGT
The DNA here is from genome assembly GCF_030161595.1 of Litorihabitans aurantiacus. Taxonomy (NCBI): domain Bacteria; kingdom Bacillati; phylum Actinomycetota; class Actinomycetes; order Micrococcales; family Beutenbergiaceae; genus Litorihabitans; species Litorihabitans aurantiacus. The sequence continues at coordinate 71,390 of NZ_BSUM01000001.1, read as the reverse complement.
ACGCCAACCGCCTGCCCGACGACCTCGCCGGCCGCCAGTGCTACGTGCTCGACCCGATGCTCGCGACGGGCGGCACTCTCGTCGCCGCCATCGAGTACCTGTTCGAGCGCGGGGCGCGCCACGTCACGTGCATCACGCTGCTGTGCGCTCCCGAGGGCCTCAAGGCCGTCGAGGACGCGATCGGCGACCGCGCCGACGTCACCATCGTCACCGCCTCGATCGACGAGAAGCTGAACGAGAAGGGGTACATCGTCCCGGGCCTCGGCGACGCCGGCGACCGCCTCTACGGCGTGGTCTGAGCCCCGGTCCGAGGGCTGATCCCGACGACGAGATCCTGGCCAAGCGCCGCCCGGAGTGCCTTCAATGGAGCATGAGCACTCACGAGAACGCTGACGCCCGCCGCACCGTCCGGGAGATCGCCCAGGACGTCGACATCACGATGGTCACCACGCACGCCCCCGACGGGTCGCTGCGCTCCCGCCCCCTGTCCCTGCAGGAGGCGACCGAGGACGGCGCCTTCTGGTACGTCGCCGCCGGCGACGCCGACATCGTCGCCGAGATCGAGGCCCACCCCGGCGTGAACGCCTCGTTCGCCGGCAAGGGATCCTGGCTCTCGGTCACCGGGAGCGCCCGCACCTCGCGCGACCGCGCCGACCTCGAGCGGGTCTGGACCCCGTCCGCCGAGGCGTGGTTCCCGCAGGGCATCGACACGCCCGGCCTGGTCGCCGTCGTGATCGAGGGCGAGAGCGCCGAGTACTGGGACTCCCCCGGCAAGGTCGCCACGCTGATCGAGCTGGCCACCAAGCGTCTGCGGGGCCAGCAGCCCGACCCGGGTGACAACGAGACCGTCGAGCTGTAGCCCGGCGCGGCTCCCAGCAGCTCCTACGCGGCGCTCGTCCGGTTCCTCGGGACCCGGACGAGCGCCGTCGTCGTCCCCGCGAGCACGAGGCTGACGAGGGCGACGGCGACCCACGGCCCGAGCGGGTCGCTCAGCAGGTGCGCCGCGACGAAGCAGGCCACCCCGATCGCCAGCACCGCGCCGATCCGCCACGCGGCGGTCCGGCGGCGCTCGCGCAGCACGCACCACACCGCCCCCGCGAGCACGACGGCGGCGCCCGCCCACCGCAGGCCCGTCACCTGGGCGGCGGCGAAGCCGAGCAGGAGCGAGCCGCCGGCGATCGCGCCGGTGGTCAGGGCGGTGGTGGGGGTGCTGCGGGTGGCGGGGCTGCTGGTGGTGGGTGCGGGGGTCGGGCGAGGCGCGGACACCCCGCCATTCTCGCGCCGGGTGACTCCACCCCCACGCGACGACGGCGGGGCCGGGCTCGCGCCCGACCCCGCCGCCGATCACACGTGACTCACGCGTGCGTCACCCACCGGTCACGGCAGCTGGTCGAACCGTGACAGGAACGCCGCCATCGCGTCGCGGTTGACCGGGTTGAGCGGGCGGTACTCGGGCGCCGACCCGTCGTTGCCCCGCCACCCGGTCGCCACGCCGCTCTGCGCGACCCACGCGATCTCGGTGAAGAACTGGTTGCCCACCGCGACGTCGGCGAACGGCGACGCGCTCGGCACGTCGACCTCCGGCGAGTCGGCCAGCCGGTAGAGGAACGCCGCCATCGCGTCGCGCGCGATGTTCTCCAGCGGCCGGAACTCCCGCGTGCCGTCGGCCCGCTCCCAGCCCGTGGAGATGCCCGCCTCCGACAGCCAGGCGATCTCGCGGTAGAACTGGCTCGTCGTGGGCACGTCGACGAACGGCGAGACGTCGGGGGCGACGTAGCCGGCCGGGGCGCGCATCCGGAACAGGAAGGCGGCCATCGCGTCACGCGCGATCGGCGTGACGGGGCGGAACTCCCGCGTGCCGTCGGGCAGCTCCCAACCGGTCGAGATCCCGGCCCGGGCCAGCCACGAGATCTCGTCGTAGAACATCGTGCCCTCGGGCACGTCCACGAACGAGATCGCGGGCGGGGCGTCGTCGGCGACCGCGAGGGTGACCGGCGCCGTGGTCGTGACGTTCCCGGCCGAGTCGGTCACCCTCGCCGTGAGCACGATCTCGGTGCCCTTGTCGGCCTCCTGCGCCGTCCAGGTGAACGTGTACGGCGAGACCTGCGAGGAACCGACCTCCACGCCGTTCGCGAGCAGCGTCACGCTCGCGACGGCGAGGTCGTCCGCCGCGCGCACCACCGGTGTCACCGTCTCGCCGGCCTCGATCACGAGTCCGTCGAGCGGGTCGACGACGCTGCCGCGCGGGGCGGCGTCCGGCGTCGCGCCCACCGTGGTCGGCACGCCCGACGGCGGGGTGGTGACCCGCTGCTGCACGCGAACCGAGGCGGCACCGGCGCCGTCGTTGCCCGAGATCGCCTCGCGACCCTGGGACGGGTTGGCGGGCCCACCGACCACGAGTGCCCCGCGGCCGAGGTAGCTGCTCGAGACGGTGACCGGTGCGCCCTCGCGCACCGCCGCGCCGTCGCCCGCCGCGTTGAAGACCGAGAACCCGTTGCCCTCCAGGACGCTGCCGCGCACGGCGAGCGCACCGGTGCCCGCGTCGCGCAGCAGCACGCCGAAGGAGCGGGCCGGATCGGCCTGGTAGTAGTGCCCGGTGACCCGGCTGTCCTCGACGAAGCCGTCGGCGCCGCCCGTGAAGGCGACCCCGGTCTGGGGGAAGGCGGCGTTGCGGGTGCCGGTCACGACCGTGTCGGAGACGTAGCCGTGGATGCGGATGCCGGAGGTCTGGGCGGTCGTGACGGAGTCGTCCGTGCCCCAGCCGCCGTCGATCAGCACGCCGCCGCTCTGGTAGCCCGTGATCTGGCTGCCGGTCACGGTCAGCTCGGTCTCGACCGTGCCGGGGCCCGCGCCCTGGATGCTGCCGGTGCGCACGACACCCCAGCCGTGCGGGTGGGCGGCGAGCTCCTCGGGGCTGGTGGCGGTGCGCAGCGGACCCACGACGCTCTCGGAGATCCGACCGGCGGCGTTCAGGTAGGCGATGCCCGCCTCGGCGAACACGTCGCCCGAGGTCACCGTCACGCCCGAGATGTCGACGAACATCTCGTTGGTGTCGGTCGACCCGAGCGACTGGCGCGAGATCGTCACGACGTTCCCGCCGCCGTCGCGCAGGTAGGGCGTCTCGCCCGCCAGCGTCGTCAGCGACTGGTCCGGCATGATCGTGACCTTCTCGGCACCCGCACCCTTGATGCGCAGCGGCTTGGTGATCGTCAGACCGTTGAGCGCCCCGGTGGCGACGGGGTTGCCCGCCCCGTTCACCGGCGCTGAGCGCTCCACGTAGGTGCCGTCGCACACCACGATCGTGTCCCAGGGCGAGGCGTGGTCGACGGCCGCCTGGATCGAGGTGAAGGACGCGTTCGGGCACTGCACCCGGTCGTCGTCCACCACCCACGAGACGTTGGAGGCCTCCTGGCCGACGGTGTCCACCAGCGTGACGCTGCCGGGGGTGTTGTCGTAGTCCTCCAGGAACGTGGCCGGGTCCGGACCGGTGGCCGGCGGGCCGTACCCGGCGCCCTGGTCGGGCGCGACGCCGTCGGACAGCACCAGCGGCTCGGAGGTCGCGGCCTCCTGGAAGCGGACGTCCGCGAGCTGGATCGAGCCGGAGGCCGGCGTGCCCTCGGCGCCGAAGCGGAGCTCGACGCTGTCGATGGCGGTGAGGTCGACGCCCTGGGCGGCGAACTCGGCCAGCGGCACGCGCACCTGCTCGAGCACGATGTGCATGCGCGAGGTCTGGGTGCCCGTGGACATGTGCAGCGCGTTGCCCCAGCGCTCGTCACCGGCCAGCACGGTGCCCTCGGTGCCGGCGGTGTCGGTCAGCGCGATGACGAAGTCCTGGCTCGTGGCGGCGGGGTCGTAGGTGACCGGGAGTGGCGTGCCGGAGTCGTCGAAGCGGACCGAGCCGGGGTTGCGCGGGTCGAAGTAGTTGACGTCGGCCGCGAGCGCCAGCGCCTTCAGGCCGCTGACGTCGGCCGAGGCGGCCGGGACGTCGGCCGTGAGGGTGGCGGGCGCCCCCTCCTCCCACGCGAGCGCGAGCTGGCGGCCGTAGGAGTGGTTGACGGGGAGTTCTCGCGCATCCCGTTCTGGCCGCCGAGCTCGGCCTTGCCCGGCAGCGGGCAGGCCTTGGCTGCGGTCGGCTGCGTGCGGAGCCCGAGCTGGCTCGGCGCGAAGTGGTCGGGCTCGGGGTTGCACCAGTCGAAGCCCTGCGCGGTGGCGGCCGGGAGCGTGACGCCGCCGTTGTCGAGGTAGGGGTAGGCGAATCCGGTGCCGGTGAGCGAGCCGCCCAGCGCGTTGAGCGTCAGCGGGTTCTCGATCTCGGGCCGGATCACGTCGACGCGCTCGTCACCCGCCGGGAAGTACGACGTCGAGACGCGCTCGGCGCAGTCGATCCGCGCACCGGACTCGCTCGTGGGGCAGGCCGAGGCCGGGATCTGGAGGTGGTCCTCCGTCGTGGACAGCTCACCCGTCATGTACGGCTCGAACGCGCCCTCACCACCGACGTAGCGTCGGAAGAACGCGGCCATGCTGGCGAGGCCGACCTTCTCCTGGTCGCCCATCCGCGCGGGGTCGCCAGAGATCTTCGTGTTGACCAGCGGGTTGAAGGTGTCGGAGTTGTCGATGAGGTAGGACCAGGGGTCCAGGCTCGCGGCGCCCGAGAGGCGGAGGTTGTTCGGCTGGACGTTGTTGCCGTTCGTGGGGGCGGAGTTGCCGCACGCCGCGTCGGCGACGTTCCCGCCGTCCTGGCCGTCGGCGAACCAGACGGTGTTGTACCAGTTGTGGTTCGCACCGAGCTGCGAGGACTGGATCAGCGGGAAGGGGTCGGTGCCGTTGACGTACTGGCCGCGCTCGAAGAAGCGGGCGCCCTGGAGGTTGGAGACGTCGCCGTCGCACCACGGCAGGATCGACATGTACGGCGTCCCGTAGGGGGCCTTGCGCTCGTAGTCGACCGGCGCGAGCGAGATGACGCCGCGCAGGGGGTAGCGCGGGCCGTCGGTGCGGATGCGGTTGTAGTCGATGAAGCTGGTGACGGCGTCGCCACCGCGCGAGTGGCCCATGAGGCCGATGCGCGTCATGTCGAGGCGGCCCGCGAGCGTGTCACCGATCGTGGTGTTCGCGTCGAGCGGGAGTCCGCCGGGGGCGTTGGCCGCGGTCAGGGCGTCGAGCGTCGCGGCGATGAGGAGGCGGCGCTGGTGCATGCCCTTCCCCTTGGGGTTGTCCTGGCGCATCATCAGCTGGTCCTGCGACACCGAGAAGACGGTGTAGCCCCAGGTCGCGAGGTTCTCGCCGAGGTAGGCGTACCCGGCCTCGTTGCGCTTGAACTCGGCGCAGGTGAGGTCCGCGCTGTTCGTCCCCGTGTCGCACGAGCCGTGGTTGCCGTGCACGAGCACGATCACGGGCGACGGCTGCGTACGGTCCTGCGGGTGGTAGAGCGCGCCGCGGATCTGCATGCGCTCGGGGCTCTGCGCGGTCCGCGGCGTGGGGGCGTTTCCGGCCGAGGCCGGCTCCTGCAGGTCGACGAGGCCGAGCTTCGTCTCCTGGATCGTGGCCGGCGTGAAGGGGCCGCGCTCCGTGGGGTCGGGGAGGGTGGAGTAGTCGGCGGTGACGACCTCGCCCGGGGCCGGCGCCGTCGCCTCCTCACTCGTGGGCGGCGGGGGCGTGTCGGGTGGCGCGCCCTGCGCGGGCAGGGCCGCGAGCGGGACGACGAGGGCGGCGAGCAGGGGGACGACGGCGAGCGCACGGGCGCGTGCGGAACCGGATGCCTTCACGGCAGCTCCAAGGGAGGAAAGGGGCGAGGCGCGGCCGGTCAGGGTGGCCGCGTCGTCAACCTAGGAACGCGCGGTTTCCGCGCGATGACGGCGGGTTTCCAGTTCTGTTCCGGTTCGTGCACGTCCACAGCCGACGAGGGCGACGGCGGCGCCCACCCTCGGTGTCGGACGCACCGGGCAGGATGGACGCATGCGCGCACTCCTGCGGTTCGTCCTCAACGTGATCTGGCTGGTGCTCGCCGGCCTCCCGCTGGCGCTCGCCTACGCCGTCGCCGGCCTGATCTGCTTCGTCCTGGTGATCACGATCCCGTGGGGCATCGCCTCGTTCCGCATCGCCGGGTACGTGCTGTGGCCGTTCGGACGCACCGCGGTGCAGCGCCCGACGGCGGGGACGGCCTCCGCCGTCGGCAACGTGATCTGGATCGTGGTGGCGGGGATCTGGCTCGCGATCGGGCACGTCGTGAGCGCCGTCGCGCTGGCCGTGACGATCATCGGGATCCCGCTCGCGATCGCCGAGCTGAAGATCATCCCCATCACGCTCACGCCGCTCGGGCGGCAGATCGTGCCGAGCGACACCGTGTTCGCGTCCTACGGCAGCCTGCGGGTCTGAGCCCGCGCGGGTCGGGGCGAGGGTGACGGAGGTGGCGGGGTCGTGAGTGTGCAGGTCCTCGGCACCCAGGAGCAGATCCGTGCCGCCGCGCGGGCCGCGGTGACCGCCTCGGCCGCGGGCGGTGGGCTGCCGCGGGACGTCGTGACGCGGCTGGTGACGCTCGAGGGTCGGCGACGGCAGCTCGCCCGGTGGCGGTCGCGCCGGGGCTCGGCCGGGGCGGCGGGCTCAGCGGGCTCGGCGGGCTCGGCGGGCTCGACCGGAGACCCGGCGCTCTCGGGAGCCGCGGCGGGCCCGGGGCAGCTGCACGGTGCCCTGTGGTGGGCCCTGGTGCTGGTGCTCGCGCTCGCGCCGGCCGTTGCGGCGATCGTCGTGCTCGGCGAACGCATCGACACCCGGACCATCGCCGCCGGGACACTCGTCCTGACGGGCTCGATGCTCGGGCTCGCCCTCGCCGCCGGCGCGGAGCTCGCGGTGGAGCGTCGTCGGCGCGGGCCCGGTGCGCACCGCGATCGCCCGGGCCGCACCGCTGCCGGGGTGGTGGTGACGCTCGGCCTGGTGCTCGCCGTCGTGACCGGACTGACCGCCGGGCGGGGCCTCGGCACCGGACCACCGGTGTGGTGGTGGGTGCTGGGCGGTGTCGACGCCCTGCTCGCGGCGGCCCTCGCGCTCGACCTGCTCGCCCCGGGCCCGTCGCGGCACCGGCCGGACGCGCGGACCCGGCACGAGAACGCGAACGCCCACCACCTCGAGCGGATCACCCTGCGCGAGGCGCGGGCGCTCGAGCGACTGCCCCAGGACGGCGAGCGACGGCGCGCCGCGGCTCGCGCCTGGGAGGACGAGCTGCGCGGCATGACCCGCTACCTCCCCGAGGACGTGCACACGCAGGCCTCGGAGATGTCGCCGATGGCGTGGCTCGCCTGGGCGGCGTACGACGGCGGCGCGGGGCTCTCGCCGTCGCTGCTCGCGCCGCTGGGGCGGCGGGTGCGACCGGGGCGACCGGGCGGAAGGACCCGGGGACGATGAACGGGGCGACGCGGTCGGGGGCTGGTTCGGGGGCGGCGGACTCGCCGGACCGACGCGCGGCCTCCTCCACGACGGCGAGCTCGGCGCCCCCGACGCTCGACACCTACCGGGCGCTGCGCGTCGGCCTCGTCGGCGCGGGCCTGCTGCTGCTGACCGGGGTCGGGGTGGAGATCGCACGCGTCGGCGTCATCCCGGGATCGATCAGCGCGACCTTCTACTCCCCCGTCCGGGGCGTGCTGGTGGGCTCGCTGATCGCCGTCGGGCTCGCGCTGCTCGCCATCAAGGGGCGGCCCGGATGGGAGGACGGGCTCCTCGACGTCGCCGGCATGCTCGTCCCGCTGGTCGGGCTCGTGCCGACGCCGGTGGTGCTCGCCTCGATCCCCGGCGGCGAGTGGCTGCCCGTCTCGTGCCCGGACGTGGAGGTGGCGTGCGTCCCGGTCGAGGTGGAGCCCGACGTCGCCAACAACGTCTCCGCCTACCTCCTGGTGGGCCTCGCGACCCTTGTGCTCGTGGGCGTGCGAGCGGTGCGCGCGCGAGCGCGGGGCCGCGCGTGGCGGGCGGGCTCCGAACGTGCCGTCGCGATCGCGGTGGGCCTGTGGGCGATCACGACGGCGTGGTTCCTGCTCGGGCGTGCGTCGTTCCTCGCGTACGCGCACTACGCGAGCGCGATCACGTTCTTCGCGCTGCTCGTGGCGGTCGTGTGGATCAACGCGCGGCGGGCGTCGCCACCGCCGCGGCCCCGGCGGATGGGCGAGCGCGGTTACCGCCGCTCGTACCTCGCGATAGGGGTCGCGATGGGTGCGTCTGTGGTGGCGGGTCTCGTGGTGTGGCTCGCGGTGGGCGACGACGACGCGTTCCCGCTCGTGTTCTGGATCGAGGTCGTGCTGCTCCTGCTCTACACGGCGTTCTGGATCCTGCAGACGGTCGAGCACTGGCGGGACGGGGAGGTCGAGGAGGAGTGACGGTGGCGGCGGTCCGCCGGACGGAACGTCTGTCCACAGATTCTTCCGACCCCCTATATTTTTGCATGTGTAGCCGGTAAACTGGACGCATGTTCGATGGGGGCGTCGCAGCGTGGGATCTCGGCCGGAGGGCCGAGAGTCCCGCTGCCGTGCGCGAGCACCTCGGGCTCGGTGCTCCTGACGATGGTGGCGCGCCGCAGGAGCTCCTCGAACGTCTCGCCCAGCTCACCGAGTACGCGCGGCTGCGTTCGCTCGACTCCGCGGCGCTCGTCGAGACCATCGCCGCCCTCGCGGGCGTCGAGGCGTGGGCGGCCGCCGCCCAGCGCGACGCCGCGGCGGCCCTCGAGGCCCGGCAGCCGGTCGTGGAGCGGGAGCGCCGCCGGTCGGGTCGCGTCGAGATGAGGGGGAGCGCCGCGGACTCGATCGCGATGCGGCTCGGCATCTCCCGGCACCGGGCGGCGCGCCTGGTCGGCGAGGGGCGGTTGTACGAGGACGTCCTGCACCCCGTCGGCACCGCCCTGGCGCAGGGGCGGATCGACGCCGGGAAGGCGAGCGTCTTCGCCGAGGTGCTCGTGGACGCCGAGCCGGAGGTCTCGTTCGCGGTCTGCGAGCAGGTGCTGCCCGACGCGCCCGGGCTCGCGCACCAGGAGCTGCGCGCGCGGGTGCAGGCGGTGGTGGTGCAGGTCGATCCCGGTGCTGCACGTGAGCGCGCCGTGCGGGCGACCGCTCGTCGGCGTCTCGAGTCCGTGCGGCTGCTGCCCGACGGGCAGGCGTCCGTCCGCCTCGTGGCCCCGTTGATGGACGTGGCCTCTGTCCACGCGATGGCCGAGGCGGCCGCGCGAGCGGCACGTGCCGCTGGCGACGCCCGGACGCTGGACCAGCTCCGTGCCGACGCCGTCGTGGCGGTCGCGGCCGACGCGCTCGCGGCGGGGCGGATCGACGTGTGCGGGCGGGCGGGTGGCCAAGGTGACGACGGCGCTGCTCACGTTGGTCAGGCCCCCACGCTCGGGTCGCCGGCGCCCGGGGCACCGGCACTCGGGTCGCCGGCGCTCCGGGCACCGGCACTCGGGGTAACGGCGTCATCCCCCGGCGGCGCGACGGCCGGGGCCTCCGCTGAGCCGCCGCTCGTTCGACCCGCGACGCCGACCGTGCCTCCAACGCCCGACGAAGCCGACCCAGCCCCCGCGTCGTCGTCGCGGTCGGCGTTCGGGTCTGTGCCTGCGTCGGGATCGACCCTGGTGTCTGCACCAGACCCGGCATCGGCACCCGCGTGGGCGTCGACGCCGGAACCAGAACTCTTCACTGTTCCGTCGCAGGCGCTCCCCGCCGTGCGGCGCCTGGCGCGCGACGCCCGGAGGCGTTCGCGTCGACGATCGCGCGACGTGGCGTCGGAGCGCGGCGCTCCCCCGCCGGCGTCCGGGTCACCGACGGCGGCGCAACCACCACCACCTCCGCCGGCCCGCAGCCTCGCCGAGTCGATCCTCGACCCGCGACTCGAGGCACCACCGCCGTTCGTCCCGTTCGGCGGAACCACGTCCCGGCTGACCCTGCAGCTGAGCGACGCCCACCTCGCGACCCCGGACGCGCACCCGTGCGCCGCCGACGCCTACGCGTGGGAGTTCTCCCCGGCGGCGCTCGTCGACGACGCCGCCAACCCCTACGACACCTTCGAGGCACCGACCAGCTGCCGCCTCGGCGTCGACGTGCCGGCGGTCCTCGGACTGGGCCCCCTCGATCCGGTGACGGCGCGGGCGCTTGCCGTGGACCCGCCGTCGCACCTCACCGTGAGCGTCACGCCGGTCGCCGCCGGTCCCGATCACGACGACGGCCGCACCGTCGAGGTGACCGACGGCCGCACCGTCGAGGTGACCGACGGCGGCGGGTCAGCCGCAGGCCGGGCCGGGTACGTCCCCGGTGCGGCCCTCGCGCGGGAGGTGCGCGTGATGCACCCGACGTGCGTCGCGCCGTCGTGCACCGTGCTCGCCTCGGCGTGCGACCTGGACCACGTCACGCCCTGGCCCGCGGGGCACACGACCGCGGCGAACCTCCGGCCGCTGTGCCGCCACCACCACCTGGTGAAGACGCACCTCGGTCACGAGCTGACCCTCGACGCCACGGGTGCCGCGCTGTGGCGCACGCCCGAGGGGCACCGCTACCGGCGCGAGATCGGCGGAGTGAGCACGCTGGTCGAGACACCCGACACGACGCGGCCCGCCACCCGGCCGCGCGGCGCCGCCTGACGCCTGACGTCCACCAACCCCTCAGAACCCGGCGGCGAGCCCCCGCGCGAGGTCGTCGAGCAGGTCGTCCGGGTCCTCGAGCCCGACCGACAACCGGATCGTCGTCTCCGAGAGGCCGACGCGCTGGCGCCCGTCGTAGCCGGTCTTCATGTGCGTCGTCGTCGCGGGGTGCGTGACGAGCGACTTGGCGTCCCCGAGGTTGTTCGAGATGTCGATCATCCGCAGCGCGTCCAGGAACGCGAACGAGCGGTGCTTCCCGCCGTCGGGATCCTGCGGCCCGTCGAGCGTGAACGCGACGACCGTGCCGCCCGCGCTCTGCTGCGCCTTCGCGAGCTCGTGCTGGGGGTGCGAAGGCAGGTAGGGGTAGCGGACCTCGGTCACGGCCGACTGCGTCTCGAGCCACTGCGCGACCCGCAGCGCGCTCTCGCACTGCCGGGCGATGCGCAGGTCCATCGTCTCGAGGCCCTTGAGCAGCGTCCACGCGTTGAACGGGCTCATCGTGGGGCCGGTGTTGCGGATGAAGGTCTGCAGCGGCCCGGTGACGTAGTCGCGCGGACCGAGCACGGCCCCACCCATCACGCGCCCCTGGCCGTCGATGTGCTTCGTGGCGGAGTAGACGACGACGTCGGCGCCGAGCGCGAGCGGCCGCTGGAGCGCCGGCGTCGCGAAGACGTTGTCGACGATCACGACGGCGCCCGCCGCGTGGGCGAGGCGGCTCACCTCGGGCACGTCCACGATGTCCTGCATCGGGTTCGACGGCGTCTCGAAGAACACGACGTCGGTCGGCCTCGCCAGCGCCTCAGCCCACTGCGCGGTGTCGTGCGCGTCGACGTAGACGGTCTCGACGCCCCACCCGGTGAACAGCTCGTCCAGCACGAGGAGCGTGGATCCGAACATCGCGCGCCCGGCCACGATGCGCGAGCCCTGGCGCACGAGGCACGCCATCGATGCGAAGACCGCGGCCATCCCGGTCGCGGTCGCGAAGCACGCCTCCGCCCCCTCGATGAGCCGGAGCCGCTCCTCGAACGCCGAGGTGGTCGGGTTCGAGTAGCGCGTGTACGTGAAGCGGTCGAGCTCGCCGAGGAAGGCGGCCTCGGCGTCGGCCGCACGCGGGTAGGCGTAGCCCTGCGTGAGGAACAGCGGCTCCGAGATCTCCATGAAGCCGGTGCGCTCCTGGCCGCCGCGGACGGCGAGCGTCGCCGGACGGAGTCCCTCGGGCAGGTGCGAGCGCGGCTGCGGGTCGGTCATCGCTCGCCCTCCCACGCGCGCAGCGGCAGGCCCTGACCCGCCCAGCCGGGGCCGGCGTGACCCTCGACGCCCTCGAGCACGTTGTACGCCGGGCCGAACCCGGCCGACGTCGCGAGCTGGGCCGCGGCGATCGAACGACCGCCCGACTTGCACACGAACAGGACGGTCCGGTTGTCGCCGGGGGTGAGACCGGCGCGCGTCAGCGCCTCGAGGAAGTCCGGGTTCGGCCCCTGGAACGTCTGCAGCGGGTCGAGGACGGCGTCACGGTGGAGCGACGTCAGGTCCGGCACCCCGGTGTGCTGCCACTCCTGGGGGTGCGGACGTCGACGAGGACGGCCTCGCCGTCCTGCTCCAGCGCCTCCCACGCCTCGGCGGGCGTGAGATCGCCCGCGTAGCCGTGGGTGCCGCCGTCGTGACGACAGTCGGACGATGCGGAATCGGTCATGCTCACTCCTCCATCGGGCCTGGCGGTAGCACCCGCACCCGTGACGGGGGTTGCTGCAGCGTCGTCGAGCCAGGTCTCTCAGCTGCTCTGGATGGTCCCGCCGATGGTAGCGAAGGTGTCACGAGGGTCCGACATCGGTCCGCATCCCGTCCCGCTCCGGCGCACGACGGCGCCTCCCGGGCGGGCGGCCCGCCCGGGAGACGTCGTGGCGTGCGTCAGCAGGTGCGACGCGTCGGTGGTCGACGCAGCCTCACACCGCCGAGGTCGACCGACGCGAGTACCGCAGCGCAGCCGCCCCCAGGAGGAGCAGGAGCCCTGCGATCCCGGCCGCGAACGGAGTGACGCCCGTGGTCGGGAGGGAGGACTGCTGGCTCGCGACCTGCATGGTCGTGCCGGCACCGGTGGTGCCGGTCGCGGTGATCACGCGGCCGTCGTCACTGATGAAGCCGCCGGGGGTGGTCCCCGGGGTCGTGACGTCGATCGGCGTCACCGGGGTCACCGGCGTCACCGGGGTGACGGGCGTGGTCGGGTCCGTCGGGTCCGTCGGGTCGGTCGGGTCGGTCGGGTCGACCGGGTCCGTCGAGTCGACCGGGTCCGTCGGGTCGACCGGGTCCGTCGGGTCAACCGGGTCCACCGGGTCCGTCGGGTCGACCGGGTCCGTCGGGTCGACCGGGTCCGTCGGATCCGTCGGGTCAACCGGGTCGACCGGGTCGGTCGGGTCCACCGGGTCGGTCGGGTCCACCGGGTCCACCGGGTCCACCGGGTCGACGGCGGCCGTCGTGCACTCGGCCGTGGCGTCACCCAGGAGACCGACCGCGATGCAGCCGACGTCGACAGGGACGGTCACCGGCAGCTCGATCCCGATGTCGCCGATGAGACCGCCACCGCCCGTACCGCCGCCGGGAGCCTCGGCGCCCGGGGTGGTGTCGACCGGCTGCGCGGGCGTCGTGGTGCAGTCAACCGCGGCGTCGCCGAGGACTCCGGCGGCGATGCAGCTCACGTCGACGGGCACCGTGACCGGTGCCAGCACCGAGATGTCACCGATGAGGCCGTCGTCCGAGCCCGAGCCCGACGACGACGGCGCAGCCGCCACCGGATCGGCCGGAGCAGCGGGCGACTCGTTGGACACCACCGCGGCGTCACCCAGGACACCTGCGGCGATGTCGGACACGTCCACGGGCGCCGTCACCGGCGCCACCACCGAGATGTCACCGACGAGGCCGTCGTCCGAGCCCGAGCCCGACGACGACGGCGCAGCCGCCACCGGAGCCGCGGGAGCAGCAGCCGAGGTCTCGTTCGAGACCACCGCAGCGTCACCCAGGACACCTGCGGCGATGTCGGACACGTCCACGGGCGCCGTCACCGGCGCCACCACCGAGATGTCACCGACGAGGCCGTCGTCCGAGCCCGAGCCCGACGACGACGGCGCAGCCGCCACCGGAGCGGCCGGAGCAGCGGGCGACTCGTTGGACACCACCGCGGCGTCACCCAGGACACCAGCAGCGACGTCGGACACCTCCACGGGCACCGTCACCGGCGCCACCACCGAGACATCACCGATCAGACCGTCGTCCGAGTCCGAGTCCGAGCCCGAGCCCGAGCCCAACGGCGCCACTGCCACCGGAGCGGCCGAGGCAGCCGCGGGCGTCTCGTTCGAGACCACCGCAGCGTCACCCAGGACACCTGCTGCGACGTCGGACACCTCCACCGGCACCGTCACCGGCGCCACCACCGAGACGTCACCGACCAGACCGTCGTCCGAGTGCGACGAGTCCTCCGCCACAGCGACAGGAGCCGCCTCGACCGGGGCAGCCGGAGCAGCAGCCGGAGTCTCGTGCGAGACCACCGCGGCATCACCCAGGACACCCGCGGCCACGTCGGACACCTCCACCGGCACCGTCACCGGCGCCACCACCGAGACGTCACCGACCAGACCGTCGTCCGAGTGCGACGACTCCTCCGCCACAGCGGCCGGAGCCGCCTCGGCGGGAGCTGCCGGCGCCGGAGCCGCGGGCTCCTCGTGCGAGACGACCGTCGCGTCCCCGACCGCGATCGACTCGACGTCGACGGGGACGGTCACGGGCGCCTCGACCGAGACGTCCCCGGCGAGCCCGTCGCCCTCGACCGCCGCCTGCGGCGCCTCCACCGGACGCTCGACCTCACCACCGCCGCCGACCGGCGCCTGGGGCGGGGCCTCGGCCGGGGCCGCCGGCGGCGACACCACGGCGGCGTCACCGAGGAGGCCGACGGCGACGTCGCTGACCTCCACCGGAACGGTCACCGGGACGTCGATCCCGACGTCTCCCAGCAACCCGTCGGAGGCGTGAGCCGCCCCCGCAGCTGCGGCCACCAGGCCGCCTGACACGAGCACCGTCTGCAGTGCTCGACGCATGACTACGTGCATCGATCCTTCTCCTTGACTGAGGGTGGGTGCGCCACGTGGCGCGATGTCGTCTGCCGGACGTGGTCCGGTCGCGACGACCCTCAGGCGGGAGAGACGGGGATGCGCAGGGCGGGGGCGGGCGGCAGCGCGTCCTGGTGACGCCGGGCCACGCCCACGAGAAGAAGGGCGGAGAGGGCGACGCCGCCGGCCGGGGCCGCCTCGCGCAGCAGGGTCGGTCCCGCGGAGCCGACGGCGGTGGCCGCACCACCGATCACGGCGACCGTGGCGGCACCACCCCAGGGGCTGCCTTCGCGCTCGTCGGCACCGCTTCCGCCGTCCTGCGTGGCGGTGGACGCCTGCGGAAGTGCTTCGACACCCCCGGGGCCCGACGGCGCGGCGACCGGCGTCGAGATCGCGGTACGCGGCGCGGTGGCGGAGTCGCGCGACGACGAGGCGTCGCCGGCCGTCGACGCGGCGCCGGCGTCCGCGAGCGCCACCTGGCCGGCGTCCGGCTGCGCCGGGATGGAGGGGAGCACAGGCGCGGGCAGCGGTGCGCCGGAGTCGGCGGGCGTCCCGGGCATCCCGGGGAGGCCGGGAGCGGGCACCGGCACGACGGGCGCGACCTCCTCCTCGAGCCCACCCGGCAGCGCGGGCACGAGCGGCTCGAGCACGGGGTCGACCACGCCACCGACACCCTCGACCACCGGGGTCAGGACCGGCTCGACCGCGTCGACCACGGGGGTGAGAACCGGCTCGATCGCAGCGACGACCGGTGTCACGACGCCGTCCGCGACCTGCTCGACGACGGGGGCGACCACGTCGTCGACCACGGGGGTCACGACCTCGTCCACCACCGGCGCGACCACGCCGTCGACCACCGGAGCCGCGACCTCCTCGACCACCGGCGCCACGACCCCGTCGACGACGGGAGCCACGACCTCCTCGATCGCGGGAGCTGCCACCTCGTCCAGCACGGGGGCGACGACGTCGTCGACCACCGGTGCTGCGACCTCCTCCACGAGGGGGCGACCACGTCGTCCACCACCGGAAGGGCAGCCGCCTCGACCACGGGTGCGGCGAGATCCTGCGCCACCGGCGCTGCGACGTCCTGCGCCACGGGCTCGACCACCGGCACCACCGCGGTCTCGACCGCCGGCGCAACCACCTCGTCCACGACGGGGGTCACGACACCGTCGACCACCCCGTCCACCACGGGAGCGACGACACGGTCGCCCACCTCGGACACGATCCCGCTCACGGCACCGTCGCCGCCCAGCAGGTCGAGCGCCGACGCACCCGCGGCACCGAGGCCGAGAGCCCCCGCCGCGCCGGCGCCGGCGAGCAGACCGCGCAGGAGCCAGCGGCGCGCGGAGGATCCCCGCTGCACCCGCTGCTGCTCCGGCGTCGTCATCGTCTCGGCTCCTGGCCTCGTTGAACTGATCAGTCCGTCACGCACACGCAGCCCGAACGGTCCGGACCGCTCCTTCACGCTAAACGTGAGTAAGAACACATACAAGGGTGGAATGAACATTCCTAACTGCACGCTATGTGCAGGCGCATGTGAGTGCGGCCACCCGCCGACCCGCCCGACGGCCCCGCCGAACTAGGCTGGCGGCATGGCTTCCCACTTTGATGTCGTCGTCCTCGGTGCGGGCCCCGGTGGCTACGTCGCCGCCATCCGCGCCGCCCAGCTCGGCAAGTCCGTCGCCGTGGTCGAGAAGAAGTACTGGGGCGGTGTCTGCCTCAACGTCGGGTGCATCCCGTCCAAGGCGCTCCTGAAGAACGCGGAGCTCGCGCACACCCTCACGCACGACAAGAAGAAGTACGGCATCGAGGGCGACGCCACGATGTCCTACGGCCCGACGCACGCCCGCAGCCGCCAGGTCTCGGCCGGCATCGTCAAGGGCGTCCACTTCCTCATGAAGAAGAACAAGATCACCGAGATCGACGGCTGGGGCACCCTCACCGGCACGACCTCGATGGACGTCGCCCGCGAGGGCGGGGAGACCGAGAAGGTCACCTTCGACGACCTCATCATCGCCACCGGCTCCGTCACCCGGATGCTCCCGGGCGTCGAGGTGAGCAAGAACGTCGTCACCTACGAGGAGCAGATCCTCGACGCCGAGCTCCCCGGTTCGCTCATCATCGCCGGCTCCGGCGCGATCGGCGTCGAGTTCGCCTACGTCATGAAGAACTTCGGCGTCGACGTCACGATCGTGGAGTTCCTCGACCGCATGGTCCCCACGGAGGACGTCGACGTCTCCAAGGAGCTCCTCAAGCACTACAAGAAGCTCGGCGTGAACGTGCTCACCAGCACCAAGGTCGAGCGCGTCGAGGACACCGGCAGCGGCGTCAAGGTCACCGTCTCCAGCAACGGCGAGGAGCGCGTCCTGGAGGCCGACCGCCTGCTCTCGGCCATCGGCTTCGCCCCGCGCACGGAGGGCTTCGGTCTCGAGGCGGCGGGCGTGCAGCTCACCGACCGCGGCGCCATCGCGATCGACGACTACATGCGCACCAACGTCCCGAACATCTACGCGATCGGTGACGTGACGGCGAAGATGATGCTCGCGCACGTCGCCGAGGCCCAGGGCATCGTCGCGGCCGAGACCCTCGCGGGCGCCGAGACCATGTCCATCGACTACGCCTTCATCCCGCGCGCCACCTACTGCCACCCGCAGATCGGCTCGATGGGCCTGTCCGAGCAGCAGGCGAAGGACGCCGGCCACGACGTCAAGACCTCGACATTCCCGTTCAGCGCGAACGGCAAGGCGCAGGGTCTGGGCGACGCCGTCGGCTTCGTCAAGATCGTCGCCGACGCCGAGCGCAACGAGATCCTCGGCGCCCACATGATCGGCCCGGACGTCACCGAGCTCCTCCCGGCGCTCAACACCGCGCAGACCTGGGACCTCACCGCCGACGAGATGTCGCGCGTCATCTTCGCCCACCCGACGCTGGGCGAGGCTGTCAAGGAGGCCCTGCACGGCATCTCGGGCCACATGATCAACTTCTGACACACGCGCGTCCCGCGCAGCAGCACCACGACGGCGCCGCTCCTCCCGGGGTGCGGCGCCGTCGTCGTGCGGACCGGTCGCGGTGTGGACCGGTCGCGCCCCGGGCGCAGCGAGACGGCCGGGCCCCTGGAGGT
Source organism: Litorihabitans aurantiacus (assembly GCF_030161595.1). Lineage (NCBI taxonomy): Bacteria > Bacillati > Actinomycetota > Actinomycetes > Micrococcales > Beutenbergiaceae > Litorihabitans > Litorihabitans aurantiacus. The sequence goes on along the minus strand of NZ_BSUM01000001.1, from coordinate 53,572 downwards.
GAGGGACCCGGCCGCCGGTTACCGCCCGACATCCGGACGGCCTCCCCTGCGGGGCCGCCGAATATCATCACGAACTTAAGGAGCGCCTCTGACACCCACCAAACCGCCTCTTGATCCGGGTTCAGGCCACCCCGTACGAACTTGATCGCGGTTAAGAAGGTGGGGCGCGGTGCGATGCTGGAGCCCTCCACCCCGCCGTCGACCGGAGGTCACCGTGGTCCTGATAGCCGTCACCGGCGAGGCGTCGACCAGCCTCGCCGCCGAGCGCGCCACCGCGCACCTGAGGGTCGAGGCGACCGGGGCGGACCGTGCCGACGTCGTCGCCCGGGCCGCCCACCGCCACGCCGAGCTGCTCGACCAGGCCCGCACCCACGTCGCCTCGGGCGCCGCGACGGGCTGGGAGGCGCAGGACGTCACCACCGGCACCGTGCACGAGTGGGTGGAGGGCGACGGCGACCGCCACCGGCAGCGCCTCTTCCGAGCGACCGCGAACGTGCGCGTCCACGTCGTCGACGTCGCCGTCCTGGGATCCTGGCTGCTGGAGGTCGGCGCGCAGGAGGACGTCGCCGTCGACCACGTCTCCTGGGACCTGACCGAGGTCACGCGCACCGCCGCCGTCGAGAACCTGCGCGTGCGGGCGGTGCGCGACGCCGTCGCGCGCGCCGCGACCTACGCGGGTGCGCTCGGCCTCACGACGCCGCGTCTGACCGCCGTCTACGAGGACGGCCTGCGGCCGGGCGGACCCGGCGGCGGCCCGGTACCGATGATGGCGATGCGCGCCGTCGCTCACGACGGCGGGGGCGGGCTCGAGCTGCAGCCGCAGGACGTCGAGCTCACCGTGACGGTGTCGGCCGACCTCGAGGCGTAGGCACGGCGGGCACCGCCCCCGGTACCGGTCCGCTGCGATGTCGCACCGCCGCACTAGGGTGACGGCATGCCAGCCTCGGAGGCAGTCCAGCTCGATGTCCGCGGTCGTCAGGTGCGCCTGAGCTCGCCCGACAAGGTGCTCTTCGCCTCGGGCATCACGAAGCGGGACGTCGCCGAGTACGTGATCGCGGTGGGTGACGGGATCCTCGCCGCGCTCGCCGACCGGCCCACCGCGCTGGAGCGCTGGCCGAGCGGCTACCGCGAGGGCATGGTGCTGACGCAGCGCACCGGCGCGCAGGGCGACGGCTTCTACTCCAAGCGGGTGCCGAAGGGTGCGCCCGACTGGGTCGAGAGCGTGCGCATCGGGTTCCCGAGCGGGCGGTACGCGGACGAGGTGTGCCCGACCGAGCTCGCCGTCGTGGTCTGGGCGGTGCAGCAGAACACCCTGACGTTCCACCCGTGGCCGGTGCGGCGCGACGACGTCGACCGCCCCGACCAGCTGCGGATCGACCTCGACCCCCAGCCCGGGACGGACTACCACGACGCCGCGGCGATCGCCCCGCTCGTGCGCGAGGTCGCCGCCGAGGCCGGCCTGACGCTGTACCCCAAGACCTCCGGCGGCCGCGGCCTGCACCTGTTCGCGCCCATCCGGCCCGAGTGGGAGTTCAGCCCCGCGCGCCGCGCCACCATCGCACTCGCCCGCGAGATCGAGCGGCGCGCGCCCGGCGCCGTCACCACGAAGTGGTGGAAGGAGGAGCGCGGCAGACGAGTGTTCATCGACTACAACCAGATGGCGCGGGACCGCACGATCGCCTCGGCCTACTCGGTGCGCGCCAACGTCCGGGCCACCGTGTCGGCGCCGCTGCGGTGGGAGGAGATCCCCGACGTGACGCCGGACGACTTCACCGTGCGCACCATGCCGGCGCGGTTCACCGAGGTGGGCGACCTGTTCGCGGGCGCCAACACCTCGCCGCAGGGGCTGGCCGACGGCAGCGTCGGCGGACTGGAGACGCTGCTGGAGTGGGCCGCGCGCGACGAGCGCGACCACGGCCTCGGTGAGGCGCCCTACCCGCCGGAGTACCCCAAGATGCCGGGCGAGCCCAAGCGGGTGCAGCCGAGCCGGGCGCGTCACGACGACGAGGGCTGAGTCGACCCGGGGAGGCGCACCCGGCGCACCCGGCTCGGCCGGCTCGGCCGGCTCGGCCCGGCGCACCCGGCTCGGCCGTGCGGGTGAGGAGCGGGCGTCGTGCGGGCATCGCGCGGACGTCGTGCGGCGGGCCCAAGATCAGGGTCGTCTCGGGGGAGATCCGGATACCCACGCCGCGGTACGGGAGCGCAGGATGGAACCCAGATCGGCGCGGGGGTCGTGCCGAGGAGAGGGAGAGACGACATGACGAACGAGTACGGAACCAGCGAGCCCACCTCCGAGCAGCCCGCCGGCACCGAGACCGGCAGCACGGCCGGCAGCGAGAAGACCAAGGCCGACGGCCGCACCTGGACCGAGGAGTTCAAGGTCTCGGGCGAGAACCTGCTGGCGAAGGTCAAGCAGCTCATCGGCGAGGGCAACGTCCGCCGCATCATCATCAAGAACGAGAACCGCACGCTGCTCGAGGTCCCGCTGAACGCGGGCCTGGCCGTGACGGCCGCGGCCGCGGTGTTCGCCCCGGTCCTCGTGGCCGTCGGCGCGATCGCGGCGCTCGTGACGTCGGTGACCGTCGCCGTCGAGCGCGGCGAGACCAGGGGCGAGGGCAAGCACGCCGCCGAGCCCGAAGTCCCCGTGACCCCGGTGGACCCCGTGAACCCGGAGGCCAGCGACAGCAACCACGGCACCAGCACCATCGGCTACAGCATCTGAGCCGACCCGCACCACCGCCACGGCGCCCGACCGGGAGACTGGTCGGGCGTCGTCGTGCGTCCCGGGCGCGCCCGCACCGCGCACCGCCCCCAGCAGCCGCCGAGATGCGACATTCGCGTCGAGATGCGAACCGTGACGGGATGTCTCGGCGCAGATGTCGCATCTCGACGGCGGGGCGGGGAACGTGCGGGGCGGAGCAAAGCGGTGCGGCGGGTCAGCCGCGCTCGATGAGGCGCGAGAGGACGATCGTGGACTCGGTCCGCTCGATGTCGGCCGACTCCCGGATCCGCTCGAGCGTCTCCTCGAGGTGCGCGACGTCGCGCGCCCGCACGCGCAGCACCGCGTCCGCCCCGCCCGCGACCGTGCTCGCCTGCACCACCTCGCTGATCGGCTCCCACGCGGCGCGCAGCTCCCCGGGGAGATGCGCCCGGCGCACCAGACGTCGATCATCGCCTCGATCCCCCACCCGAGCGCGGCGGGGTCGACGACGGCGGTGAAATGCCCGATAACGCCGTCGTCGAGCATCCGGTCCACCCGCCGCTTCACGGCCGGCGCGGAGAGCCCGACGACGTCGCCCACCGCCGCGTACGTGGCGCGGCCGTCGGCCGTGAGCTCGGTGAGGATCTGCGCGTCGAGTGCGTCCATCCGTCGAGACTAGCGGCGGTCGCACAACGAATCGCCGTACGGACGCCCCTTATCGTCGAATCGTTGCGCCGACACGCAACCCCCGGCCGTTGCCGCACCCGCCCCCGAGGTGCCACCGTAGAGAGACATCCGGCGTTCGCCCCGAGGGAGCCCCCACCGCATGACCACCGACGTCGCAGCGACCACCGCCGCACCCGCACCCGCCACCGGCACCGTCCCCGCCGCCCCGGCCGACGGCCGCACGGCCACGACCCGCCGCTACCTGATGTGCCGCCCGACCCACTTCGACGTCGTCTACACGATCAACCCGTGGATGCACCCCGAGGTGCCGGTCGACCACGAGCTCGTCATGAGCCAGTGGGAGACGCTGCGCCGCACCTACCTCGAGCTCGGCCACGAGGTCGAGGTCATCGAGGGCGCCCCCGGCCTGCCGGACATGGTGTTCGCGGCCAACGGCGCCACGGTCGTGGACGGGAAGGCGCTCGCGGTCAGCTTCCACTACCCGCAGCGCCGCGGCGAGGCTCAGCTGTACGCCGACTGGCTGCGCGCCGACGGCTTCGAGGTGACCGACGCCGTCGCCATCAACGAGGGTGAGGGCGACTTCCTCACGGTCGGCCGCCGGATGATCGCGGCGACCGGCTTCCGCTCGGACCCCGCCTCGCACGCCGAGCTCGCCGCCGTCACGGGCCTCGAGGTCGTCTCGCTCGAGCTCGTGGACCCGCGGTTCTACCACGTCGACACGGCGCTGACCGTGCTCGACGAGCGCACGGTCGCCTACCTGCCCGAGGCCTTCCCCCGCGAGCCGCGAGCGCCTGCAGGAGCTGTTCCCGGACGCGATCCACGTCAGCCTCGCCGACGCGCAGGTCTTCGGGCTGAACGCCGTCTCGGACGGCCGCAACGTCGTCGTCGCCGCCCAGGCCACCGGCTTCATCGCCGCGCTCGAGGCCGCCGGCTACCAGCCCGTCCCGGTCGACCTGTCCGAGCTGCTCAAGGGCGGCGGCGGCATCAAGTGCTGCACGCTCGAGCTGCGCCCCGCGCCCGACGCCGGCTGAGGCACCCGTGAGCACCGTGACCGCTCCCACCACGGGCACCGCGAGCGCCGCCGAGCAGATCGCCGCGATCGAGGCCCACGCCGCGCACAACTACCACCCGCTCGAGGTGGTGATCGCGCGTGGCGAGGGCGCGTGGGTGACGGACGTCGACGGGCGCCGGTACCTCGACTGCCTCGCCGCCTACTCGGCGGTGAACTTCGGCCACGGCCACCCGGCGCTCCTCGCCGCGGCGCACGAGCAGCTCGACCGGCTCACGCTCACCTCGCGCGCGTTCCACCACGACCGGATGGCGGAGTTCGTGACCGAGCTCGCCGCGCTCGCGGGCAAGGACGTCGTGGTACCGATGAACACCGGGGCGGAGGCTGTCGAGACCGCGATCAAGGTCGCGCGCAAGCACGCGTCGCAGGTCCGGGGCATCGCGGTGCCGGAGATCGTCGTCGCGAGCGGCAACTTCCACGGGCGCACGACGACGATCGTCAGCTTCTCCGACGACGCCCTGGCGCGCGAGGGGTACGGCCCCTTCACCCCCGGGTTCGTGACCGTGCCCTACGGCGACGCCGATGCGCTGGCAGCCGCACTGACCGAGAACACCGCCGCGGTGCTGCTGGAGTCGATCCAGGGCGAGGCGGGCGTCGTCGTGCCGCCCCCGGACTACTTCGCGCGCGTGCGCGCGGTGACCGCCGAGCGCGGCGTGCTGCTGATCGCGGACGAGATCCAGTCGGGCCTCGCGCGCACGGGCGAGACGTTCGCGATCTCTCACGACGGCGTCGAACCGGACATGTACCTCCTCGGCAAGGCGCTGGGTGGGGGCATCGTGCCGGTCTCCGCCGTCGTGGGCGACGCCGACGTGCTGGGCGTCCTCACACCCGGGACCCACGGGTCCACCTTCGGTGGCAACCCGCTGGCCGCGGCCGTGGCGACCGCCGTCGTGCGCCTCCTGCGCACCGGTGAGTACCAGGAGCGCTCGCGCGTGCTCGGCGAGCAGCTGCACACGGGGCTGCACGCGCTGGTCGGGCACGGCGTGAGCGCGGTGCGCGGCCGCGGGCTGTGGGCCGGCGTCGACATCGACCCGGCGGTGGGCACGGCGCGCGACGTCGCGCTGCGGCTCATGGCTCGAGGCGTGCTCGCGAAGGACACCCACACCCGCACGCTGCGGCTCGCGCCGCCGCTCGTGGTCTCGGCCGACGAGGTCAAGTGGCTGCTGGAGCAGCTGCGCGAGGCGCTCGAGGGCTGATCGCGGAAGATCGGCGGCGCCACACGCCGCCGATCTTCCGCAGAGCGGCCGGACCTCAGACCGACGGCGGCTCGCCGTCGAGCCGGTGCTGCTCGCGCGCGTTGTTCGTGACGAGGTTGTCGAAGAAGCGCAGCCCGCGCGGCGTCAGGACCGGCACGAGCGATCGAACCTCGGGCGGCACGGTCACCGCGGCGATGCGCAGGTCGCCGGGGTAGGCGTTGTCACCGGTCAGCCCGTAGGTCGCGTTCATCAGCGCACCCGGCACGATCAGCACCTCGGCCTCGCGCAGGGCCGGCACGTCGAGCATGACGGCGAGCCCCTCGAGGAACGCGCTCTCCTCACCCTCGGGCAGTCCCTCCCAGCAGAGCGCGAGACCGGACTCGTCGATCTCCGCGAGCTCGGCGGCGGTCGTCGCGACCCGCCTCACTGCGCCACCGACCCGGTGAACGACTCCGGCGCGGCGGGCGCGCCCGGCAGCAGCTGCGCCAGGTCGTAGCCGACCGGCTCCTCGAGCTGGTCGTACGTGCACGAGCGCGGCTCGCGGTCGGGCCGCCAGCGCTTCAGCTGCGTGGTGTGCCGGAACCGGGTGCCCTCCATGTGGTCGTAGCCGACCTCGAGCACGCGCTCGGGGCGCAGCGGCGTGAAGCTCAGGTCCTTGCCCGCCGACCAGCGCGACTGCGCCCCCGGCTGCCGCTTCGCGTCGTCACCGGCGGCGGGGTCGGACCAGGTCGCCCACGGGTGCGCCTCGGCGGCGGCCTCGTCGGAGACGTCGACGACGAGCGGCGCCAGCTCGCCCACGAGCTCCGCGCGCCGCGCCATCGGGAACGAGGCGGAGACGCCGACGAACTGCAGGGCCGCACTCTCGCCGTCGCCGTCGTAGAGGCCGAGCAGGAGCGAACCGACCAGCGGCTGCTCCGGCGTCGACGCCTTGTGCTCGCGGTACCCGGCGAGCACGACGTCGGCCGTGCGCGCGTGCTTGATCTTCAGCATCGTGCGCCTCCCCGGCGCGTAGGGGTCCGCGAGCGGTTTGGCCATCACGCCGTCGAGCCCGGCGCCCTCGAAGATCCCGAGCCACTCCTGAGCGAGCGCGGCGTCGCGCGTGCGAGGCGTCGGGTGGACGCGCGGGCCGGACAGGCCCAGTCCGTCGAGCACCTCGATCCGCTCGGCGAGCGGCCGGTCCATCACGACGTCGTCGCCCAGGGCCAGCACGTCGAAGACGACGAGGTTCGCGGGCGCGTGCTCGGCGAGCATCGCCACGCGCGAGGCGGCCGGGTGGATCCGCTGACCGAGCAGCTCGAAGTCGAGGCGCGACCCGCGCGCGAGCACGATCTCGCCGTCGACCACGACGCGGTCCGGCAGCTCCGCACGCGCCGCCTCGACGACGTCGGGGAAGTATCGCGTCATCGACTTGCCGCTGCGGGAGAGGATCTCGACGTCGCCGTCGTCGACCAGCACGATCGCGCGGAACCCGTCCCACTTGGGCTCGTAGGCGAACGGGCCGCCCGCGGCGTCGGGGCCGGGGATTGCCGCGACGCTCTTCGCGAGCATCGGCGCGATCGGGGGTGTGAGCGGGAGGGTCATCGCGTCTCCTGGGCGTCGGCGGGATGGTCGGGGGCGGAGGCGACGCCGTCGTCGTCCTCGTCGCGGAGGACCAGACCGATCTGGTCGGCGACGTCCTGCAGGACACCCTGCACGGCGAGGGTGTCGGCGAGCGGCATCACGCTCGACTCGGTGCGACCGGCGCGCACGCACGCGGCGACCTCCTCGAGCTCGTGGGCGTACCCGCGCCCGCGTGCGGGGTGGTGCTCGCGGACCGGGTCTGCGCCGTCGCGGTGCAGCACGAAACCGTCGGTGCCGTGGAAGGGCGCGTCGAGGTCGATCCAGCCGCGGCTGCCGTAGACCCTCGCCACCCCGGGCATCGGTGTCGTGCGCGAGGCGAGCACGGACGCCGTCGACCCGCCCGCGAATCCGACGACCGCACCCACGTGGGAGTCCGTGCCACCCGCGGTCAGCGTCCCCGTCGCACGCACCTGCGTGGGCGCACCGAGCAGCATCTGCGCGAGGGAGATGCCGTAGACCGCGAGGTCGAGGAGCGCGCCTCGGCCGGCGGCCGGCTCGTCGTCGACGCTCGAGCCCGGCAGCGGCCAGCCCATCTCGCTCGTGACGGCGCGGACCTCGCCGATCGCGCCGTCCGCCACGAGGTCGCGCAGGCGCACGACGGCGGGGAGGAACCTCGTCCACATCGCCTCCATCGCGAAGGTCCCGGCCGCGCGCGCCTCGTCCGCCACGCGGTGCGCGCCGGCGGCGGTCGCGGCGAAGGCCTTCTCGACGAGGACGCCGCGGCCCGCCGCGATCGCCGCGCAGGCGTGGCGGGCGTGCTGGGCGTGCGGGGTGGCGATGTGGACGACGTCGACCTCGTCGTCGGCGAGCAGCGCGGCGTAGGAGCCGTGGGCGCGGGCGCGCGGGGCGTGCTCGGCGGCGAACGCGCGGGCGCGGCCCTCGTCCCGCGATCCGACGGCGACGATCTCGGCGTGCGCGACGTGGTCGAGGTCCCGGGCGATCTCCGCGGCGATGCGTCCGGGGCCCAGGACTCCCCAGCGGAGGCTGCGCTGCTCGCTCATGCCCCCATGATGCCGCGCGGCCCGCCGATCGGCCGGGCCCGGGTGACGATCCCTCGGGGCCGAGAATGCGCAGGACTGCTGAATCGCGGCGACAGAGCAGTTACCTGCATGCTCACGCAGGCACGCGTGCGTTCGAGCGACACCCGGGGCCGCCACCATGCGTACGACTGCTCTGTCCCACCGATTCAGCAGTCATCCGCCTGCTCGCGCGGCCCCTCGCGATCGAACCGACCGCGACCATGTGCACGCGAGCTGTATCGCGCCGGTAGAGCAGCCAGACGCATTCTCGAGCTGGTGAGCGAGGATCCTCGTGCCTGGTCGATCTCCAGCCGGGTCAGGCTGCGGGGCGGGCGGGAGCGCCCGCCGCAGCAGCCGACGCCGCCGGCACCGCTACCGGCGCGTCCGCCAGCACCAGGCCGTCCGCGTGCGGCCAGGCGGCCGGACGCTGACCCGCGGGCACCGCGACGTGGACGGCGACGTCGGGCCACCCCTCCCCGCGGCGCGCGCGCGGCGCACCAGCACGTGAGCGTCGACCCCGGACGGCGCGGTCACGACCACCGTGCTCGCGACCGGGAACGCCGCGACCAGGTCGCCCTGGTGCGTCACGACGGCGGTCACCTGCACCTCCTGGTGACCCGCCGGCGGCAGCGTGGCGGTGAACGCGTCGCCGCCGAACCGCGTGGCACGGGCCCGGGGACGCAGCCCCAGCTCACGCGCGAGGGCGCCCAGCAGCCTGGCGTCGGCGACCCGCACGTGCGCCCGCGCGCCACCGATCTGGGTGAGGGCGACGGCGTCGAGCGCCGCACCGCGGGCGCCCTGGCCGAGGTCGAGCTCTGCCCCGACGGCGAGGACCCGCGTCAGGCGCAGCAGCCGTGACGCGACGGCCGCAGCGCCGGCACCCGTGAGCCACAGCAGCGGGGTGCCGTCGCGCTCGGCCTGCTGCGCGCGGGCCACGAGAACCGGGAACGGGAGGTCGGCGCGGACCTCGACCGCGGGCGACGAGGAGGGGACTCCCCGGGCGCCGCCGACGGCGACCGAGGGACTCCGCACGGGGCGCGCCCCCGCCGGCAGGGTCAGGCGGACCGTGCCGAGCGGACGGGCGGGACGAGCGAGAAGGGTGGTGGTCACGGGGAGCTCCGGGTCGAGTCGTGTGTGGGCGGGAAGGCCCGACTCGTCCGGCGTCAGATGGCGACGGCGGAGTCGGGCCCGTGCATACACAGGGACCGACACCCGCGGGCGGGGACCAGGAGCGGCGGGACGGTCGTCGTCATGGCCTGCTCCTCTCCTCGCGGTGAGCACCGGAGCTCCGGTGCGGATGGCGCCACTCTAGGAACCCGCGGCGCTCCTCGTCGTCGCGCCACGATCCTTCTCACATGTCGAGACCGGGCACAGCAGCGCCCGCCGGCTCGGGCCGACGGGCGGTACTGGGTTCGTGGGGCCGGGCGGCCGCGGGGCTCAGGCCTCGGCGTACGTCAGGCAGTTGGCCGTGCCACCGCCGCCCGGGCCGATGCGCACGGCCGTCGCCGTGCACTCGAGGTTGCTGTTGAAGCGGCAGGCGCTGCGTTGGCACGCGCCGACCTGGGCGACCACGCGGTCGAGACCGCCGCGCGTGCCGACGTCGATGAACGTCGCGCAGTCCGCGTCGTCGTCGACCGTGACGGCGAAGGCGTGGCAGCCGTCGTGGTTGTAGGAGCAGCCGGCGACGGCACACTCGACGACCTGGGGCATCTCGGCGAGAGACGACATGAGTTCCTCCTCGGGGGCGACCTGATGCTAGAACGATAAACCCGAAATAGCGTTCTCGCCACTTTCGAGAAGAATTCAGGGTGCACTTATTGAGGGTCGCCTCACCTGAATTCAGGAATGCCTCACCGAGCCCGATTTACGGGAAGTCGGTGTGATGAAAAGCGGCTCACCGGTCCGGCGGCGACCGCGAGCCGCTCCCCCACAAGTACCTCGCGGGCTCCCACAAACCCCTCGCGGGAGGGGACGCACTAGGCTCCGGGTCATGCATGAGGTGACGACGGCGTGGGCGCCGGACGTGCTGGGCGGCGACTTCGTGGCGCGCACCATCGAGCTGGGCGACGACGGCGACGGCGCCGTCGCGACCCTCGTCCGGCTCGGCGAGCCGACGCACGAGCGCGCGATCCTCTACGTCCACGGCTTCTCCGACTACTTCTTCCAGGCCGAGCACGCGCGCACGCTGGCCGCGGGCGGCCAGGACGTCTACGCGCTCGACCTGCGTCGCTACGGGCGCTCGCTGCGCGAGGGTCAGGTCCCCGGCCTCGTGCGCGACCTCGCGGAGTACGACGAGGAGATCCTCGCGGCGCTCGCCGTCGTCCGCGCCGAGGGCCACCGCCAGGTCGTGCTGCTCGGCCACTCGACGGGCGGCCTGATCGCCACGCTGTTCGCGCACCACCACCCGCGCGCGCTGCAGGCCGTGGTGCTCAACAGCCCCTGGTACGACATCAACGACACCCCGCTGCGCCGCAGCCTCAGCGGCACGGTCGCCGCCGTCGCCGCCTGGCGCGATCCCGACGCCGTCATCTCCCGCCTCTCGGGGACCTACGGCTCGTCCATCCACGCCAGCACCGGCGGCGAGTGGGACTTCGACCTCGCGTGGAAGCCGATCGAGGGCTTCCCCGTGCGCGCCTCCTGGCTCAGCGCGATCCGCCGCGCGCAGCGTCGCGTGGCCGAGGGTCTCGACATCCGCGTCCCCGTCCTCATGTGCACCTCGAGCCGCTCGGGCGGCGCCGGCGGGACCGCCGTCACCCCGGCCCAGGTGCGCTCCAGCGACGTCCTGCTCGACGTGAAGCACATGTGGGACGCCGTCGCGCGCCTGGGTGACGACGTCACGCTGCGCACCGTGCCCGGCGGTCTGCACGACCTCGCCCTGTCGGCCCCGGCCGCGCGCACCGACTACGAGCGCGCGGTGACCTCCTGGATCAGCGACCGGCTGTGACGACGCCGCCCGCCCGGCCGGTGCCGACCAGCACGACGGCGCGCACGACGGAGCCCACCACGTCGCCGTCCTCGTCCCCCGGCCCGCGCATCACGGCGTCGGTCGCCTGGCGCGCCGTCGGGCAGGAGGCCCTCAGCCTCCTGACGATCACGGGGCGGCTCCTGCGCCGGTACTCGCTCGTGCTCACCGGGATCGCGGCGCTCGGCATCATCGCCGCGCACTGGATCTCGGTGCTCGCGGTCATCGCCTCCCGCGGCAGCGCGACGGCGGGCATCCTCGTGTTCGCGCTCGTGCCGGGCGCCGCGTTCGTCACCGCCGTCGGGATGCTCGTGCTCATGGGCCGCCTCACCGACGCCACGCAGCGCAGCGCCGCGAGCGCGCTGGCGACGTTCGCGAGCGCCCTGCTGCTCTACCTCGTGCTGTACGAGCAGAACGGGCAGCTGACCGAGGACCGCCGGGTCTACCTCTACGAGACGACGATGGAGGCGGTCTACGAGTCGGCGTTCAACGACGACGCCCCTTCCGCCCTCGACCGCATCCCCGAGGTGCTGTCGGTTTCTGTGCTCGGCATCCTCGTCGTGGCGCTCGTGCTGCGCAGCCTCGGCGCCGCCTTCCTCGACCGCCAGGAGCGCCGCGACGAGATCGCGCGCGAGCAGCACCGCACGCGCGGCCGCGGCGCCACGATCGGCACCGGGGCGCTGCGCGTCGTCGTGACCTACTCCGAGCTCGTGTGGCTCGTGCTGTCGGTGCTCGCCGCCGTCGCCGTCGGCAACGCGCTGCGGAACTGGTGGAGCAGCCGCAGCGCGGTGCACGCCGTCAGCGACGCCTGGGCCAGGCTCGACTGGCCGCAGGTCGCGCCGGCGATCGGCGCCGTCGGCGGCGTCGTCGGAACCCTGGTGGAGTTCGCCGTCGCCGGTGTGCTCGTGCCGGCCGGGTGGCTCGCGTTCGGCACGGTCCTCTACGGCACGCGCCGCGGGGCGACGGCGGCGCTCGCCTCCCGCGCGGCGGAGGTCACGGCGAGCCTGGGCAGCCGGGTGGCGGTACCCCGCGCCGCCGACGCCCTCACCGACGTCGCGCGCCTGCAGCGCTCCTGGTCATCGCTCGTGCGGCCCACGAGCCGGTGGGGTCCGCTCGGCGGCGCCGCCGGTCTCGTGCTCGCCCGCGGGTGGCTCCCGATCGGCGTGTTCTGCATCCTGTTCACGATCCTCGCGCAGGCGGACTACCTCGTGTGGTGGCTGGCCGACCTGCTCCTGCCGACCGTCGCCGCCAACGACTGGCGGGCGATCTACCCGCTCGTCGCCGCCGTCGGGACGGTGCTCGTCCAGGTGCTGACGCTCGCGCTGGTGGCCGCCGGCACCGAGCTGACGATGCGGCGGCTCGGCCTGCCGAGCATCCTGCGGCTACCTCACAAGTCGAAGGACCAGTAGCGGCGAGGGGTGTCGGTCGGCACCACGCGCACCGACCGCGGCTCGACACCGTCGGGCAGCAGCACGACGTCCGAGCGCGAACCGTCCACGAGGAAGATGGACCCGAGCCACCCGCCCTCGGGCTCGACGCTCGTGCTGATCAGCCGCGACCGGGTGTAGGTCGCGCCGTCGTCGGCGAGCACCACGAGGTCGACGCCGAAGCCGCCGTCGTCCGACGGCGGAGCACCGTCCACGGTGAAGTCCGCCTCCCAGAGCTGCCAGCCGTCCGGCGGCAGGAACGGGTCGCCGTAGCTGCCGTTCAGACGATCGACCTCCTCGATGCCGCGGAACCCGATCGTCACACCGCGCGTCCTCGCCTCACCGCCGACCTCGGCGGAGGCCGGCGCGACCGGGTGCGACCCGCTCCAGCGCGAGGCCTCGCGGTAGCCGACGCTCGCGAGCATGCCGGCCACCGCCAGCACGGACACCGCTCCGGCGATCGCGCCGCGCACCGAGAGGGTCATCCCCGCCCCGCCGTCAGCAGCACGGCGGCGATCTCCTCGACCTGCTCGACCTCGTCCACCCGCACCTCGCCGATCTCCATGGGCAGCGCCCAGTCGGAACCCTCGGGGAGCACGCGCAGCGTGCCGCTCTCGGCCGCGTCCGCCGGCATCTCGAAGATGACGTCGAGGTGCCACCACTCGCCCGGCTGCGCCTCGGTGTAGCCCGCGTCGAAGACGTCGCTCGGGGCGTACTCCGCGCCGTTGGCACCGCGCCAGGCGAGGGTTCGGACGAGGTCGGGCTCGCGCTTGCCCGAGTAGGCGACGCGCACCACGAGGAAGCGCCCCGCGCTCTCGTACTCGAGCACCTCGTCGCCGTAGGACTCGGGCACCTCGATGAGCGGCGCGGACCGCGCCCGCCCCACCTCGACCACGGTGCCCCCGACGGCGACCTCCTCGCCGACGTCGCCGCGCACCGTCGTCGCGACCGTGGGGACGACCGGGCGGTTCGCCTCGTGCACCCCGAGGCCGAGCGCGGCGACCAGGAGGACCCCGCCGGTCGCCGTCGCACCGAGGCTGTAGCGGCTCACCGGTCGTCCTCGGGCTCGACCTCGGGGACGATCGAGTCGACGCGCGGGACCTGCGCGGTGGCGCGGGGCTGCGGCCGCAACCAGGTCTCCTCGCCCGACAGGACGTGCTGCGTGTAGGTGTAGGACGTCAGGAGCACGGGCAGGGTGCTGAGGCTCTCCAGCGTGCGCGCGTCCTCCTCCGTGACCGGGATGAGGATGAGCGCCGGCGTCGTCACACCGGGGTGGATGTAGGAGACGTAGCTCCCGTCCACGGGAGAGACCGCACGGGGGTAGGCGGTCGGCTCGAGGCTGCTCACCTCGATCGAGTCCGACTTGTAGGTGGTCGATCGCGGCGGGGCCCCGGTGAGGTCCGCACCGATGACGAGCCAGGCGTCGCCGTCGACGATCTCGAGCAGACTCGGGTCGTACTCGCGCGAGATCGACCAGCCCTCGATGGCGACGTCGTAGGGGCCGAGCGCGACGCGGGCGTCGGCCGGGACGCGGGGCAGACCCTCCTCGGGCACCTGGGCGAACCCTCCGGCGGCCCAGGCCCCGGACGTCACGGCCACGAGACCCGCCACCGCGGCCCACGTCCACACCGAGCGCAGCCCGCGCCGCACGAGGTGCGACGGACCGCCCGCGGGCGGCGGTGCGGGCGGAGGGGTCGTCATGGGGCCGATCGTAGCGACCGGGGACCCGGGTGCGCGGGCCCGCGGCGGTCCATGCATGTGAACGTTCATCACGATTCGATCAAGAAAGCGGTCCCGAGGGCCGAAACCACCCCGATCGGTCTACCACCCCGGCTCCGGGGCGCTACAGTTGTGCACAGCTGGCCCGTCGACCGCCCCCTGCCGACGGGCCAGCCTCCATCTCATCTCCGGTCACGCGGGTCGACGACGATCCGGTGCGGAAGAACCCCTCGCGCACTACCGTGACCCCGTGACCCTCCGACGCCGCCCCGCACGAGTCGGCCGCCCCCTCGCCGCCGGCACCGCTGCGGCCCTCCTCGCCCTCGTCGCCGGCTGCGGCGGTGAGGCCCCGCGCCGGGTCCGTCGACGCCCGGGACCGCCACCCCGGAGACCTCACCGACCTCACCGACCTCGAGCGACCCGACGACCACCGGCGGCGCGGCGGAGCCCGGTGGACCTGCGACCGCCGCGACCGCCACGGGCGAACCGCTCGTCCACCTCGCCGTCGGTGACAGCCTGACCACCGGCTTCGCCTCCTGCGCCGCGGTGTTCGTGTGCCAGGGTGCCTCGTGGGCGATCGGGACCGACCCCGCGATCGACTCGCTCGACACCCGGCTGGGCGAGGCGGGCTGGGCCGTCACGGCCGTCCCCGCCGCGCGCGAGGGTGCACGCATGGCCGACGCGCGGCCGCTCGTCGACGCCGCGTTCGAGGCACCGGGTGCCCCCGGAGCCGCCGACGTCGACCTCGTCACCGTGCTGCTCGGCGCCAACGATGTGTGTGCTCCCGACGTCGCGGCCATGACGAGCACGGCGGACTACACCGCCCAGCTCGACGCCCTGCTGAGCGACCTCGCCACCCGCGCGCCGGACGCCGCCGTCGTGCTCGCGAGCATCCCGGCCGTCACGTCGGTGTGGGACGCCGCGAACGACGACCCCGAGGCGCGCGCGGTCTGGGACAACGGGCTGTGCGCGACCGTCCTGGGCGGTGACGACACCGCCCGCGCCGCTGCCGCCCAGCGCCTGGTCGAGCTCGACGAGGCCGCCACCGCCACGTGCCAGCAGCACCCCGCGTGCCGCACCGACGACGGCGCGGTGGCCGCCGTCGCCCTGACGCCGGCGTGGCTCTCCGACGTCGACCACTTCCACCCCTCGCCCCTGGGGCAGGCGGCGCTCGCGGAGGCCGTGTGGCCCGCCGTCGACGAGGCGCTCGCGCAGCGGGGCGAGTGACGTGGTCCGGTGGCGGCGCAGCCCCGTCCTCGCCGACGTCGGCGAGGGCTTCCTCGCGATCGAGACGACGGCGCACCAGCCCGCCCTGGAGACGAGCGCCGGGTCGGGGCGGGCCCGCGGCGCCGCGCAGGAGCTGCCCGCCCGGTTCACGCTGCACGCCGAGACGGGCGGCGCCGTCGTGATCGCCTGGCACAACCGCAACGTCGGATTCGTGCCCGCCTCGCACCACACCTCGATCAGCGAGCAGATCGTCGCGGCGCGCGGGGCGCGGGTCGAGGCCGACGGCGAGGTGTTCCGCCTCGAGGGCAGCTGGCGGGTCTGGGTCGGCCCGCGGCCGCGCCCGCGCGACGCCGGCCCGCCCGACGACGCCATCGCCCCGAAGCCGTTCACGATCCTCGGCATCCCCGTGACGCGCAACGACCCCTGAGCCGGCCGTCGACAAGATCCTGGTCAGGGTGGCGGTGACGTGCCTACCGTAGTCCTACCCGACCGAAGGAGAGACCCATGGGACTCGACGACAAGCTGGACGCGAAGGCCACCGAGACCGGCGGCGCGCTGAAGAAGACCGCAGGTCAGGCCACCGGCAACGAGCAGCTCGAGGCCGAGGGTCGCGCCGACCAGGCCAAGGGCGGCGCGCAGGGCGCGGCCGAGAAGGCCAAGGACGCCCTCGGCAAGGCCGCGGACAGCGTCAAGGACGCCTTCAAGTAGATCCACCCGAGCGCACGGCGCCGGCCGCGACACCCGTCGCGACCGGCGCCGTCGCCGTTCCGGCCCCGTTCCGCCGCCGAACCACTGCCGAACCACTGCCGAACCACCGGGAGCACACGTGACCACGACCCCCGACCGCCCCACCCACCTGCC
This sequence comes from Litorihabitans aurantiacus, assembly GCF_030161595.1. Lineage (NCBI taxonomy): Bacteria > Bacillati > Actinomycetota > Actinomycetes > Micrococcales > Beutenbergiaceae > Litorihabitans > Litorihabitans aurantiacus. The sequence goes on along the minus strand of NZ_BSUM01000001.1, from coordinate 37,084 downwards.
CGGCCAGACCCAGGAGTGGCCCGGCACCGTCGCCGACATGACGCCGGCGCCCGACCACGGTGAGACCGGCTGGAAGGGTCGCGACCGCCTGACCGGCAAGCGTGTCCTCGTGACCGGGGGCGACTCCGGCATCGGCCGCGCCGTCGCGATCACCTTCGCCCACGAGGGGGCCGCCGTCGCCATCGCCTACCTGCCGCAGGAGTCCGACGACGCCGAGGCCACCCGCGCCGCGGTCGAGGCCGCCGGCGGCACCTGCGTGCTCGTGCCCACCGATCAGCGCACCGAGCAGGCCAACATCGACCTCGTCGCCACGACCGTCGAGGCGCTCGGCGGGCTCGACGTCGTGATCTCCAACGCCGCCTACCAGATGGCGCGGCCCGGCGGGATCGAGGACTTCCCCGACGACCAGCTGCGTCAGGTCTACGAGACCAACGTGTTCGCGACGTTCTGGCTGGTCAAGGCCGCCTCGCCGCACCTCGGCGCCGGCTCGTCGATCATCGTCACGACGTCGATCCAGGCCTACCAGCCCTCGGGCCCGCTGCTCGACTACGCCTCCACCAAGGCCGCGCTGAACAACCTCGTGGTGAACCTGGCCGAGGAGCTGGGGCCGCGGGGCATCCGCGTCAACGCCGTCGCCCCCGGTCCGATCTGGACCCCGCTCATCCCCGCGACGTTCGACGCCGAGAAGGTCGACGGCTTCGGCGCCGACACCCCGCTCGGCCGCCCCGGGCAGCCCGTCGAGGTCGCCTCCGCGTTCGTGTACCTCGCGAGCGACGAGGCGTCCTACGTGAGCGGGACGGTGCTCGGCGTGACCGGCGGCCGACCGGTCTTCTGAGCGCACCGACACACGCACGCACACACGAGAAGGAGAAGAACATGACTGATCTCACCGGCAAGCGCGTGGCGTTCGTCGCCACGAACGGCTTCGAGGACTCCGAGCTCTTCGACCCCTGGACCGCCGTCACCTCCAGCGGCGCGACGGCGGTGCTCGTCTCGACCGAGGCGGGCACGATCACCGGCAAGAACGGCGGCGAGGCCGAGGTGGGGGTCACGACGGCGGAGGCCGACGCCGGCGACTACGACGCCCTGGTGCTGCCGGGCGGCGTGGTGAACAGCGACGACATCCGGCTCGACGCCGACGCCGTCGCGCTCGTGAAGGCGCTCGTGACCGCCGCGAAGCCGGTCGGGGTCATCTGCCACGGCGCGTGGATCCTGGCCGACGCCGACGTCCTGCGCGGCCGCACGATCACCTCCTTCCCGACCCTGCGCACTGATCTGACGAACGCCGGTGCGACCTGGGTCGACGAGGAGGTGGTCTGCGACCAGGGGCTCGTCTCCAGCCGGACGCCGAAGGACCTGCCCGCGTTCAACGACAAGCTGGTGGAGGAGATCGCCGAGGGCGTGCACCCGCAGCGCGAGGCCTGACGGGTCTCGAGACCCGCCCTGAGGCCCGGGACCCAGCCGATTTCCCACGCGCGCCGTCGCGGGGTATGCTCTTTTCCGGCCTCAGGGCCACGCGCCCGTAGCTCAATGGATAGAGCATCTGACTACGGATCAGAAGGTTGGGGGTTCGAGTCCCTCCGGGCGCGCTCGTTGAGACAGCGACGCGGAAGCCCCGCCAGCCCACGGCTGGCGGGGCTTCTGCGTTCCCTGCACACGACCGGGCGAGGCACCCGTGAGGGGGATCACACGATCCTTAGGCGGAACCTCAGAGAACCCTGAGTGTCTCCGTCGGCGGCCGAACGCTCGATCGCCCGACACCACGCCCAACAGCGCTACCACGATCGCCGAGACGCTTCATCAGCTCATCGCGCCCTGTGCTGGAACAAGCGCGAGCCTGATATTCCCTTACGTTTAAACTCACGTCGATTCGAGATTAGCTCAGGAAGTGAACGCTCACTTCCACAGCACCTGCATGAATTCTTGAGGTTCGGTCGATCACCCGATTCCCTACCCGAGCGGGGTGCGAAAACCAGGCACTACTGTGCTGCCAACGCCGGGCTCGCACCCGGCGTCCGGCAGGGGGATCCACCGAGCCACGACCAGGCTCACGTCTCGACGCCATCGGCGGCGAGGCGGTGTTCCGACGCGCGGGTGCCGTCCCGCGCGACTGCTGTCGACGACGATGCGTCGGGCTCGGGGGCCCGGTCGGAAATGGTGGTGGGGAACGTGGGACGAGCAGTACGCCCGGTGCGCGACGACATTGTCAGGACGAGGAGGCGTCGCCTCGGCGGTGCGTTGTCCGCAGCGCTGATCGCATTCCCGCTCCTCGCGGGAGTGGCCCCCGCCGTCGCCGAGCCGCAGGTCGCCGGCACCACCACGGCACCGGCCGCCGCACCGACGGACGGTTCCTCGCCGACGCCCGCGTCGGCGTCCTCCCCGGACGCGGCCACCGCCCCCGGTGACGGCTCCACGGGTGCGCCCGCGGACGCACCGGCCACCGGCACCACATCGTCCGGCGCCGCCACGTCCGACACCGGCTCGGACGACACCGGCTCGGACGCCGTCGCGCCCGACGCGGCCGCGCCGTCGACGGATGCCGCCCGCTCCGGCGCGCCGACGCCCGCGGACGTTCCGGCCGCCACGAGCGCACCGTCCGACACCGACGGCGCGGTGAGCCCGATGTCCGTCCCGGTTCCGCCTGCCGGGAGCGCGGTCATCTCCGTCCGTGTGGGCGGCGACCGCCAGCCCGACACCTCGGTGGCCGGCCTACCCGGGGTGACGCTGGCTCTGTTCGGAGCCGGGACCCCCAACGCCGGCTCGCTGACGGCACCGACGCAGGGGACCCCCGGCCCGGCGTACGACCCGAGCTGGGCGTGGAGCCGCTGCACCTCGGACGCCGACGGTGACTGCAACTTCGTCATCCCGATCCGCCCCGGGGCACCGTCTGCCACCGGCGTGCCCCAGGACACGCGGTTCTGGGTGCAGCAGGTCGGGGCCTCGCCCGCGAACTACTACAGCAACCCGACCGTCCGTCTCGGCGGATTCCTCGCAACCCCGGAGTTCGCGTGGGGCTACCGCTTCCGGACCGGGACGGAGCTGCGTGCCGGTGCCACCTACCGCTCGACCGACCCTCTCCTGCCGGACGCGTCGTGGACCGACGCGAACGAGGGCGATCGCGGCTTCATGCGGAACCGGACCGATGCGAGCGCGGAGGGCCAGGAGCGCTCGAACATCGGCCGTACCACCGGCGTGTGGAGCCAGTCGCGCGTCAACCCGACGCCTGCGCGCCAGTGCGGCATCGACGTCGCCGTCGTGACCGACACCTCGGGCTCGCTCGGCCCGGGCGGGATCGCCGATGCGAAGGCCGCGATGGACGCCTTCGTCGACGGGTTCCGCGGGACGCCCACGCGGATGTCCTTCTTCTCCTTCTCGACCACCAGCCCGGGAACCCTCGCGAGCAACCACCCCGCCCCGCTCCGCGTCACCACCGAGGCGGAGGCCGCGACTGCCAAGGCCCAGTACGCGGGATGGCAGTCGCAGGGCGGGACGAACTGGGGACGTGGCTTCTTCGAGGCGGCGTCCGCGGCGACGGACTACGACCTGGTCGTGCTGCTGACGGACGGTAACCCGACCATGGTCGGACCCAACCCGCCCTCGAGCTCGAGCACGTACAACAGCTACCAGGACATCGACGGCGGCATCGCGTCCGCCAACGCGGTGAAGGCCACCGGCGCCATGGTGCTGGCCGTCGGCGTCGGGCCGGGTCTCACCGCCAACAGCGAGCTCAACCTGCGTGCCATCTCGGGCACGACCCGCGGCACCGACTACCTGCGTTTCTCGGACTTCGACCAGGCGGCCGCCGCGCTCGAGGCGCTCGCGCAGGGCGACTGCCAGGGCAGCATCGAGGTGCGCAAGATGATCGTCCCGCAGGGCGGCACGATCGACCAGGCGACCCCCGCCCCCGCCGGCTGGGAGTTCACGGGCTCCTCGACGGCGCCCGGTACGCAGGTCACCGACCCCACGACCGTGACGACGCAGGAGGGCGGTGACGGTCGCGTCACGTTCGGCCTCAACTTCGTCAGCCCGGCCGACTCCGGTGCCGTGCAGATCCTCGAGACCCAGCAGCCGGGCTACGAGCTCGTGCCGGTGGACGGGGCCAACGCCGTCTGCCTCGACGAGTCCGGTGCGCAGGTGCCGGTGACCAACGCCGGGACGGCGACCACCCCCGGCTTCTCGGTGGTCGGCGCCCGTGACGTGCAGGTGAGCTGCACGGTCTACAACCTCCTGACGCCCGCCCCGGGCTTCGAGGTCACCAAGACCGCCGACCCCGCCTCCGGCACCAGCGTCCGCGGCGGCGACACCATCACCTACACGGTGACGGGCAGCAACACGGGCAACACGACGCTCGACCCCGTCTCGCTCACGGACGACCTCTCGGGCGTGCTCGAGCACGCCACGATCACCGCCGGACCCACCGCGTCCGCCGGGGCCGCGCCCGTCCTCACGGGGACGTCCCTGGCCTGGAACGGCACGCTCGCCCCCGGCACGTCGGTCTCGCTCACCTACACCGTGACGCTGGACGACGACGTCGCCCCCGGCACGGTGGTCGCCAACGTGGCGCAGGGCTCCGGCACACCGCCGGTCGGCCCCCGATCACGCCGCCACCGGTCACGACCGAGCACCCGGTCCCCGGCTTCGAGCTCGCGAAGACCGCGAGCCCGCCGTCCGGCTCGACCGTCCAGGCGGGCGACACCATCACCTACACCGTGACCGGCACCAACACCGGCGCCACCGCGCTCGACCCGGTCACGATCACCGACGACCTGTCCGACGTGCTGGTCGGCGCGACGCCGACCGGCACCCCCGCCGCGACCGTCGGTGACGCACCGACCCTGGACGGGACGACCCTCAACTGGACGGGTGCGCTCGCCGTCGGCCAGTCCGTCACCCTGACGTACACGGTCACGGTGGACGACGACGTCGCGGCCGCCACGATCCTGACCAACACCGTCAACGGTTCGGCGCAGCCGCCGGGACCCGTCCCGCCGCTCACGCCGCCCCCGGTCTCGACGCAGCACCCCGTGCCCGGCTTCGAGCTGACGAAGACGGCCGACCCCGCCTCGGGGTCCACGGTGAACGGTGGCGACACGATCACGTACACCGTGACGGGCACCAACACCGGGGCGACCGTGCTCGACCCGGTCACCATCACGGACGACCTCTCCGCGGTGCTGTCCGACGCCGAGCTCACGGGTACCCCGACGGCGACGGTGGGCGACGCCCCCACGCTCGCGGGCACGACGCTGACCTGGACGGGCGCTCTCGCCGTCGGCGGGTCCGTCACGCTCACCTACACGGTCACGGTGGACGACGACGTCGCCGCCGGGACCGTCCTGACCAACACGGTCACCGGCTCCGCGCAGCCGCCGGTCGACCCGGAGGACCCGGACCGACCGGTTCCGCCCCTCACACCGCCGCCGGTCTCGACCGAGCACCCCGTGCCGGGCTTCGAGGTCACCAAGTCCTCGGACCCCACCACCGGTTCCACGGTCCGGGCGGGCGACACGATCACGTACACCGTGACCGGCACGAACACCGGCGCCACGGTCCTGGACCCGGTCACCCTCACCGACGACCTCTCCGCCGTGCTGACGGGTGCCACCCTCACGGGCGCACCGACCGCCTCGCTCGGCGACGCCCCGGTCCTGGCCGGGACGACGCTGACCTGGACCGGATCGCTCGCCGTCGACGAGTCCGTCACCCTGACCTACACGGTCACGGTGGACGACGACGTCGCGGCCGGCACGATCCTGACCAACACGGTCACCGGTGTGGCGCAGCCCCGGGGGACCCGGAGGACCCGGACAACCCGGTGCCCCCGATCACCCCGCCCCCGGTCTCGACCGAGCACCCGGTGCCCGGTTTCACCGTCGCGAAGGCGTCCGACCCCGCCTCCGGCACCCTCGTCGAGGGCGGTGACACGATCACCTACACCGTCACCGGCACCAACACCGGCGCCACGATCCTGGACCCGGTCACGCTGACCGACGACCTCTCCGACGTGCTCGACGCCGCCGCGTACAACGGCGACGTCGTCGCCCTCGTCGGCGACACCGAGGCCGGAACCGTCGAGCTCGACGGGACCACGCTGAGCTGGACCGGGTCGCTCGCGGTCGGCGAGTCCGTCACCCTGACCTACACGGTCACCGTGAACGAGGACGTCGCGGCCGGCACGATCCTGACCAACACGGTCACCGGTGTGGCGCAGCCCCGGGGGACCCGGAGGACCCGGACAACCCGGTGCCCCCGATCACCCCGCCCCCGTCACCACCGAGCACCCCGTGCCCGGCTTCGAGATCACCAAGGCCTCCAGCCCGGTCTCCGGCTCGACCGTCGACGCCGGCGACACCATCACGTACACGGTGACCGGCACCAACACCGGCGCCACCGCGCTCGACCCGGTCGTGATCACGGACGACCTGTCCGACGTGCTCACCGGCGCGACCCTCACGGGCGCACCGACGGCCTCGACCGGCGACGCCCCGGAGCTCACCGGCACCACGCTCACGTGGACCGGCGCCCTCGCCGTCGGCGAGTCCGTCACCCTGACCTACACGGTCACCGTGAACGAGGACGTCGCGGCCGGCACGATCCTGACCAACACGGTCCAGGGCTCCGCGCAGCCCCCGGCGACCCGGAGGACCCGGACAACCCGGTCCCGCCGATCACCCCGCCCCCCGTCACCACGCAGCACCCCGTGCCCGGCTTCGAGATCACCAAGACCTCGAACCCGACCACCGGCTCCACGGTGCAGGGTGGCGACACCATCACGTACACCGTCACCGGCACCAACACCGGCGCCACCGAGCTCGACCCGGTCGTGATCACGGACGACCTGTCCGACGTGCTCACCGGCGCGACCCTCACGGGCGCACCGACGGCCTCGACCGGCGACGCCCCGGAGCTCACCGGCACCACGCTCACGTGGACCGGCGCCCTCGCCGTCGGCGAGTCCGTCACCCTGACCTACACGGTCACCGTGAACGAGGACGTCGCGGCCGGCACGATCCTGGTGAACGCGGTCGAGGGCTCGGCCCAGCCCCCGGGTGACCCGGAGGACCCGGACAACCCGGTCCCGCCGATCACCCCGCCCCCGGTCAGCACCGAGCACCCCGTGCCCGGCTTCGAGATCACCAAGACCTCCAGCCCGGCCTCCGGCTCGACCGTCAACGGCGGCGACACCATCACCTACACCGTCACCGGCACCAACACCGGCGCCACGGTCCTGGACCCGGTCACGCTGACCGACGACATGGCCGCCGTGCTGGACGCCGCCGCCTACAACGGCGACGCCGTCGCCCTCGTCGGTGACACCGAGACCGGAACCGTCGCCCTCGACGGGACCACCCTCACCTGGACCGGCGCCCTCGCCGTCGACCAGAGCGTCACCCTGACCTACTCGGTCACCGTGAACGACGACGTCGCCGCCGGCACCGTCCTGACCAACAGCGTCACGGGAGAGGCGCAGCCCCCGGGCGACCCGGAGGACCCGGACAACCCGGTGCCGCCGATCACCCCGCCCCCGGTCACCACCGAGCACCCCGTGCCCGGCTTCGAGATCACCAAGACCTCCGACCCGGCCAGCGGCTCCACCGTCCGAGCCGGTGACACGATCACCTACACCGTCACGGGCACCAACACCGGCGCCACCGTGCTCGACCCGGTCACCCTGACCGACGACATGGCCGCCGTCCTGAACGCCGCCACCTACGACGGCGACGCCGTCGCCACCATCGGCGGCGCGGAGGCGGGCACCGTCACCCTCGACGGGACCACGCTCACCTGGACCGGCGCGCTCGCCGTCGACCAGGAGGTCACCCTGACCTACTCGGTCACCGTGAACGCGGACGTCGCCGCCGCCACCGTCCTGACCAACACGGTCACGGGCGTGGCCCAGCCCCCGATCGATCCGGAGAACCCGGACCGGCCGGTCCCGCCGCTCACCCCGCCCCCGGTCTCGACCGAGCACGAGGTGCCGCCGGCACCCGACGCTCCCCCGAGCCCGACGCCCACCCCCACCCCGACGCCGACGCCGACGCCGACGCCCACCCCGCCGTCGCCGTCGTCCCCGCCGGTGGCGCCCGCTCCCCCGCGACCGCCGCTCGCGATCACGGGTGCGGACGTGATGTGGGGCCTCGCCGCCGCGGCGCTCCTCGTGGCCGCGGGCACCGGCGTCGTCGTCACGCGACGCCGCCGGGCGGAGCAGTCGCAGGGCGACTGAGCACCACCCGCACGCGAGAGGCCCCGCCGGCAGCTAGCCGGCGGGGCCTCTCGCCGTCGCGCTCCGGTGGGGCGTCGCTCAGGCGCGCCGCTCCACGAGCGCGGCGAGCCGCTCGAGGTCCGCCGCGACGACTCCCGCGTCCCGCTCGAGCTCGGCGTCGGACATCGCGAGCTGGCGCACCGTGAACAGGACCTCGGCGCCGTCGGGGTGCGCCACGACCCGCATCGGGTTCGTGACGACCGTGCCGTCCGGCAGCGTCACGTCGTGGTCGAGCACCCCCAGGTCGTTGCGTGAAACGAAGCGCACCGTGACCTTTCCCATCGGGGAGGCCACATGCAGAAGGTCGCCCTCGCGCACGACGTCGGCGCTCGCCAGGCCCGACGCCCATGCCGGGAGGCGGTCCGGATCGGACGCGACCGCGTAGACCTCCTCGGCCGAGGCGGCGACGACCCTGCTGACGTGGATGCTGCGCATGCCCCAGTCTCTCCCCGCCCACGCGCTCCTGACCATCGCCGTCCTGGACATCCCCGCCGCCCCGCCGGAGGGTGGAGAATCAGGCCAGCCGGCACCACGACGTCAGGAGACGACGATGTCCGCACGATTCGGCTACACCCTCATGACCGAGCAGAGCGGTCCGCTCGACCTGGTCCGCTACGCCACCGCCGCCGAGCGGATCGGCTTCGACTTCGAGGTCTCCAGCGACCACTACTCCCCCTGGCTCACGAGCCAGGGCCACGCGCCCTACGCGTGGACGGTGCTCGGCGCCGTCGCGCAGGCGACCGAGCGCGTCGAGCTCATGACGTACGTGACGTGCCCGACGATCCGGTACCACCCCGCCGTCGTGGCGCAGAAGGCCGCGACCCTGCAGCTGCTGAGCGAGGGCCGCTTCACCCTCGGTCTCGGTTCGGGCGAGAGCCTGAACGAGCACGTGGTCGGCGACGGGTGGCCCTCGGTGCACGAGCGCCAGGACATGCTCGAGGAGGCCGTGACGATCATCCGCGAGCTGCACACCGGCGAGCTCGTGACCTGGGAGGGCGACCACTTCCGCGTCGACTCGGCCCGGGTCTGGGACGTGCCCGACGGCGGTGTCCCGATCGCCCTGGCGGTCTCGGGCGAGCAGTCCGTGGAGCGCTTCGCGCCCCTGGGCGACCACCTCGTGGCCGTCGAGCCCGACGCCGAGCTCGTCGCCGACTGGGACGCGCGCCACCCCGGCGGCGCCTCCCGCAAGATCGGCCAGGTGCCGATCAGCTGGGACCCCGACCGCGACGTCGCGATCGAGCGCGCGCACGAGCAGTTCCGCTGGTTCGCGGGCGGCTGGAGCGTGAACGCCGACCTGCCGACGCCGGCGGGCTTCGCGGGGGCGACCCAGTTCGTGCGACCCGAGGACGTCGCGCACAGCATCGCGTGCGGACCGGACCTCGACGAGCTCGCGGCGAGCGTGGTCCCGTTCCTCGAGGCGGGTTTCACCGACGTCGCGCTCGTCCAGATCGGCGACGTCGCCCAGCAGCGCTTCCTGGACGAGGCGGCCGGGCCACTCCTGGAGAAGGTCCGCGCGCTGGCGGGCTGACGCGCCCGCGAGCAGGAACCTGTACGGCGGTCGCGGGCAGGCGTAGGTTCGCCGGTATGACGACCCCCACCAGCCCGCAGCCGCAGCCCGACCGCACGCCGCTCCCGCCCACGGTCGCGGCACCCGACGTCGAACCGTCGCCGCGATCGACCGGGACCCCGGGCACCACGCCGTCGGGTACGACGTCCTCGCCCCGCACGGGCGCGGGCACGACCGCCCCGGGAGCCGGCAGCGACAAGACTTCGGCCAAGCCGACCGGCAAGGGCGGCCGGGACGGACGCCCCGCGGCCGGCAAGCGCACCGACGACGCCCTGCACACCCGGACCGCCTCGGTCTGGGTGGGCCTCATCGTCGGCGTGCTCGTGCTGATCGCCCTGGTGATCTTTCTGCTGCAGAACACCGAGATGGTCGAGGTCAACTTCCTGGGCGCGACCGGGACGGCGCCGCTCGCCGTCGTCTGCCTGATCGCCGGGATCGGCGTGGGTCTCGTGGTCCTCGTGGTCGGTGCGCTGCGGATCGGTCAGCTGCGCCGTCGGGTCAAGCACGACCGCCAGGGCCGCTGAGGCGCCCGCCGAACCATCCTCAGCGGATGCCGCTGCGCGCGAACCCCGCGATGAAGTAGCGCTGGAACAGCAGGAAGACCAGCGCGATCGGGACGATGTTGACCAGCGCGAACGCCATCGTGGCGCCGTAGTCGCTGTTCGCCTGCCCCTGCAGGTAGAGCAGTCCGATCGGCAGGGTGAACAGCCGGTTCTCGCGCAGCGCGATCAGCGGCCAGGCGAAGTCGTTCCACGAGGACAGCAGGCTCATGAACGCGAGCACCGCGATCAGCGGCCGGGCGAGCGGCAGCACGATCCGCACGAACGTCGTGAGGTGACCCGCGCCGTCGAGCCGCGCCGCCTCGATCAGCTCGCGCGGGATGCCCTGGAGGAACTGGCGGGCCAGGAACAGGCCGAACGCGTTCGCCGTCGTCGGCAGGATCACGGCCCAGTACGTGCCGTAGAGGTTCGTCTCGGTGATGATCCGGAACAGGCCGACCATGATCACCTGCACCGGGAGCACGATCGTGGCGAGCGCGACGAAGAACAGCGCCGTCGACCCGCGGAAGCGCAGGTGCGAGAACGCATACCCGGCGAGCAGGCTCGTGCTGACCGACAGCACCATCACCACGAGCGAGATCGCGACGGAGTTGCTGAACCAGGTCGCCACCGGGAACGAGGAGAAGACGCGCTCGAAGTTCTCCAGCGTCACCTCGCGCGGCCACAGCCGCAGCGCCCCGCCCCCAGCAGCTCCGCCCGCGTGGAGAACGCGACCGCCAGCATCCAGTACAGCGGGGAGATCGTCACGAGTCCGACGACGGCGATCACCACCGTCCGCCACACGATCCCGCGCCGGGCGTTCACTCGGTCACCTCCCGGGTCCGGCTCGCGCGCCACTGCGCGGCGGCGAACATCATCGCGAACAGCAGCAGCACGAAGCCGATCGCCGCGGCGTAGCCCTGGTCGCGCGTGACGAACCCGGTCTCGTAGGCGTAGGTCACCAGGACCGACGTCGCCCCGGCCGGCCCGCCACCGGTGAGGACGAACACGATGTCGAACACCTGGAAGGAGTAGATGACGTTGAGGACGCCGAGGAAGAACGTGGTGGGCCCCAGCAGGGGAACGGTCACGTTGCGGAACCGCTGCACCGCGTTCGCGCCGTCGAGGCGCGCGGCCTCGTAAAGGTCGGGCCCGATGCCCTGCAGCCCCGCGAGGTAGATGAGCATGGTGAACCCCGTGCGCCACCACACGGTGGCCACCACGATCGTCACGAAGGCGGGCACGGCGTCGGACTGCCACGTGATCGGGTCGATCCCGACCGTGCCGAGCAGGCGGTTGAGGATGCCGGAGTTCTGGTCGAACACGAGGACCCCGATGAGGCCGGTCGCCACTCCCGAGACCGCCATCGGCAGGATGATGAGCGAGCGGAAGATCCCCCGTGCGGGCAGCGCCGTGTTGAGCAGCACCGCGATCAGCAGACCCAGCAGCATCGAGGCCGGGGTGACGATCGCGGTGAACAGCACGGTGTTGCCGAGCGAGCGCCAGAACAGCGCGTCCCCCAGCAGCCGCGAGTAGTTCGCGAGGCCGACGAACTCCCCCGTGCCGAACCCGTCGGTCCGCTGCAGGCTGACGAGCAGCGCACCGGCGAGCGGGAGCAGCACGAAGATGCCGAGCAGCACGTAGCTCGGCGTCAGGAAGCCGTAGGCCGCGAGCGCCTCGGCACGGGCGCCGGGGCGCCGGGCGCGGGATCGCACCGGCGCCGGTGCGGACGCGACGGCGGTGGTCGGCACGCCCGTCGCGGTCGCCTCAGGCACCGGTGGCGGCCGCGATCCCGCTGCTGAGGTTCGCCACCGTCGTCGCCGCGTCCTGCGACCCGGCGAAGGCGAGGTCGAGCTGCTCCTTGAGCACCGGGATGATGGCCGACATCGACGGGCTCGCGACCTGCGCCACGTCCTGCGCCTGCACGACCCCGGCCTGCGCCGCGAAGATCGGGGCGAGTTCACTGCGCACGTCGAACTCGAGATCGTCGTTGAGGAGATCGCCCCGCGTGGGCAGCAGCGACGCGGCGCGGCAGAAGTCGCGCATCGGGTCGGCGTCGGTGACGAACTCGAGGAACGCCGCGGCGAGCTCGGGCTGGGCGGTGTCCGCCGTCGCCACGAGCGCGTTGCCGCCGAAGTCGCCGCCGCCGCGCACGCCGCGGGGCGCGTAGGTGGCGGTCCAGTCGAACGAGGCGGTGTCCTGCGCGTCGGGCAGCTGGAACGCCCCCGACCAGACCATCGCGACCGACTGCGAGAACCACGACTCGCTCGCGTAGCTGGAGGAGGCGATCGTGTTGTTGGCGGGCACGTAGCCCGAGGAGAAGAACGAGGAGGAGAACTCGACGGCGGCGCGGCCGGCGTCGGAGTCGATCAGCGGCGTGACCTGGTCGGCGTCGAGGAACGCGCCGTCGGCCTGGAACAGCAGGCTGAGCCAGCGCGTGACGCCGTTGCCCTGCCAGTTGTAGGCCCACGGGCTCGTGCCGGCGGGCAGCCCCGCCTTCAGGCGGTCGCCGATGGCCGCCAGCTCCTCCCACGTCCACGCGTCCTCGATCCGCTCCGGGATCTCGGTGACGCCGGCGGCGGTCATGAGGTCGCGGTTGACGAGGATCGCGGAGGTGTCGGTGTGGTGCGGCAGACCGTAGGTGCCCTCCCCGTTCTGGACCGCCGCCCACGCCTGGGGCGTGAACGCGTCCTGGCGGCCGGAGGTGAGGTGCGGGGACAGGTCGAGCAGCTGACCGCGGCCGGCGTACGCGCCGAACGTGTAGTACGGCACGCGGAAGATGTCCGGCGGGTTCCCGGCCTGCAGCTGGGCGTCGATGTTGGTGAACATCTGCTCGTACGGGACGGCGTTGAGCTCGACGGTCGAGCCCGGGTTGGCCTCCTCGAACGCCGCGATCGCGGCGCGGAAGCCGGCGAGCTCGGCGTCGGTGCCCCAGGTGGTGAAGGTCAGGGTGTCGGTGCGGCCCGACGGCGAGGACTGCTGCGTGAACCCGCAGCCGGCCAGGACCACCGGGACGGCGACGGCGCCGAGCCCGAGGAGGAACCCGCGGCGCGAGGGGATGGTGAGGGACACGGTGGCTCCGATCGTCGAGCGGCACCGGGGCGGGCGGCGCCGTCGGAGCGGGGTCCCGATCCGGGACCCCGCTCCGAGCGCCACACTAGGTCGACAGTCCGACAAAACCTACGACGGGTCAGTCACGCTCCCGCTCGTCGAAACGGTGCAGGAACGCGGCCATCGCGTCGCGGGCGATCGGGCGCAGCGGCTCGTACCGCCGGGTGCCGTCGTTGCCCTCCCAGCCGGTCGCGATGCCGGTGTCGTGCAGCCAGATCATCTCGGTGGCGAACCGGTCCGTGACCGCGACGTCGACGAACGGCGAGACCCCTGCGGCGTCGCCCCCGCCGTCCCCGTCGTCCCCGCTCGAGCCGGCGAGCCGGTACAGGAACGCCGCCATCGCGTCGCGGGCGATCGGCTCGAGCGGCCGGAACTCGCGCGCGCCGTCGGCCCGCTCCCACCCGGTCGAGATCCCGCGCTCGGCGAGCCACGCGATCTCCCGGTAGAACTGGTCGGTCGTGGCGACGTCGACGAACGGCGACACCGCGGGCTCCACGTAGTCGCTCTCGTCCGCGAGGCGGAAGAGGAACGCGGCCATCACGTCGCGCGCGATCGGGGCGAGCGGCCGGTAGGTCGCCGTGCCGTCCGACTCCGCCCACCCGCGCGTGATGCCCCGGTCGTGCGCCCAGATGATGTCGCTCGCGAACTGGTCACCGGTGGCCACGTCGCTGAACGGCGAGACCAGCGAGACCGTGTACGCGAACGGTGTGCGAGCGATCTCACCGCCGTCGGCACGCGTCACCACGAGCTCGCCGCGCCGCTCCCCCGGCCCGGCGAGGACCGGCGTCGTGACCTCGAGCGGACGCGCGAGACCGTCGCCGATCGCGACGGCGGTGCTCGTCCCGTCCTCCCAGTCCAGCCGCGCCGTGGCATCGGCCGGCACGGCCGCCTCCGCACCGGTCAGGGTGCCGACCGCCCCGGTCAGCCCCTCGACGCCCACGACCCGGCCCTCGGCGGCCCGCAGCTGCGCCACGGTCGAGCAGCGAGACACGGGCGCGTCGCCCGGTCCCGTGCCCCACGGCGAGGTGGTCTCCGACGTGAGGTCGACGCGCACCTCACCGCCGGCGAGCACCTCCTCGATGGTCAGGTGGCTGCGCGTGACGGCGTCGCCCCCCAGCGAGACGCCGTCGACCATCTGCAGCTCGTCCCCCGAGGCGCCGTCGGCCACGATCACGAGGTCGGGGGCGTCCGGCAGCGTGATCTCGATGCGCTCGAACCGCGGGCTCGTCACGAGCAGCTCGCCCGTGCCGGGCAGCCCCGGGTAGAGGCCGAGCGACGTCAGCACGTACCAGGCCGACATCGTGCCGAGGTCGTCGTTGCCCGTGACCCCGGCCGGGCCGTTGGTGAACAGGCGCTGCGCGGTGCGCACCACGGCGGAGGCCTTCGCGGGCTCGCCGAGGTAGGAGTAGTACAGCGGCGCGTGCAGGTCGGGCTCGTTGTTGGGGTTGTACTTCGAGCCGGAGTAGTCCAGCGCCCCGGTCACCCAGCTCGAGCGCGCGTGCGTGAGCCAGCCGTCGCTGCCGTCGAGGATCCCGGGCGTCTCGAAGAACGTGTCGAGGCGCTCCAGCGCCTGCTCACGCCCGCCGACCTGCGCCGCGAACCCCTCGGGGTCCTGCATCGTGGAGAACTGGTACTGCCACGGCGTGCCCTCCTCGAAGCCGTTGGAGTCCGAGCCCGAGGCCTCCGGGGCGGACGGGCTCCACTGCGTCGGCGAGACCCGGGCGCGCGGGAAGCCGGTGAAGCCCCCGTGCGTGACGCTCGGGTCCCAGACGTTCCGCCAGTTCCCGGCCCGGTCGGCGTGCCGGCGCGCGTCCGCCTCGATCCCGAGGTCGTCGGCCACGACGGCGACGGCGCACTCGCCCACCGCGTACTCGAGGGTGGCCGACCCGGCGCGCTGCCGGTCGTCCGACATCCCCTTCTTGGCCACGCCCGGCTCGTGCCGGATGAACCCGTCGGCGATGAAGCTCGCGTTGCCCGAGCGGCCCGCGAACTGCGAGTCCGCCGGCGGCAGCTCGGTCGCGTTCCTCACCATCGCCGCGTAGGCGGTGGCGGCGTCGAGCGCCACGTCCTCACCGGCCAGCGTCTCGGCGGCGGGGAGCACGACGGCGCCCGGGTCGCCCTCGGCGTCGATCGCGCCGTAGCGCCACAGGTCCGCGAGGTAGGGCCCGGCCGGGTCACCCGTCATGGTGTTGGTCTCGTAGCTGGCGTAGGACCAGCGGGGCAGCCAGCCCGCCTGGGCGTCGATCGCCAGGACCGATCGCCCGAGGTCGCGCGCCCGCTCGGGCCAGAACGCCGCGAGCAGCTGGTTCTGCGTGCGGTAGGTGTCCCACAGCGAGAAGTACTGGTAGTACTCCCAGCCGTCGGCCACGTGCTCGCGACCGTCGAGGCCGACGTAACGGCCGTCGACGTCCGTGCCGATCGAGGGCTGCGTGAGCGCGTGGTAGAGCGCCGTGTAGAAGACGGTCCGGTCGTCGTCGGAGCCGCCGTGCACCCGGATGCGGCTCAGCTCCGCGTCCCAGTCGGCCTGCGTCCGCTCGCGGACCTCGTCGAACGGCACCAGCGCGCCGTCGGCGGTCTCACCCTCGGCCGCGAGGTTGCGCCGCGCCCCCTCGACCGAGGTGTAGGAGATCGCCGTCGAGACCTGGACCGTGCGGTCGGTCGTCGTGTCGAGCGTGAGCCAGGCGCCCGCCAGACCCTGCGCGTCGTTCGCGACGGCGGGGCGGCCGGCCTGTGCGCCCCGGGCGTCCCACGTGCCGGAGCCGGTGACGTCGCCGTCCACGCGCAGCGCGAAGTACTGCGTGTAGGTGTAGCCCTGGCCGGAGCAGAAGCCCTGCGCCTCCGCCTCGCCCGTGATCACGCCGTCGTCACCGATCTCGATGGAGGACGACCGGATCTTCATCTGCGCGTCGGCGCGGCCGGCGACGCCGTTGGCCTGCCCGACGTTGAGGAAGAGGTTCGCCTCGGGGGTGGCCGGGAACGTGTAGCGCTGCAGCCCGACGCGCGTCGTGGCGGTGGTCTCGACGTCGATCCCGCCGAACGAGGTCAGCATCGTCCGGTAGTACCCGGCCTCGCCGACCTCGCCCTCGTGCGTGTAGCCCGAGCCGTAGCTGCGGTAGTCGAAGGTCGCGGCGTCCCCGGTGTCGAACGTCGCGCCGGGGCCGACCGACCCGGTGGTCGGCTGGATCGGCAGCACGCCGCCCTGCTCCCAGCAGCCCGCGCCCGAGAGGTTCTGCGTGCTGAAGCCGTAGATCGTCGGGTCGTCGTAGGCGTAGCCGGAGAACCACGCCGTCGTCGGGCTGACCTGCGTCATCCCGAACGGGGCGGTCGCGCCCGGGAAGGTGTTGCCCTCCCCGCGGCTGCCGATGAAGGTGTTCACCAGCGCCGACGGGTTCTCGGGCGCCGGCTCCGCCGTCGCCGCCCCGGTCGGGACGAGCGCGAGCGTCGCCCCCACCGCGAGCGCCGCGATTGGGGCGACGGCGAGACGCGCCCGCCGCGCGCGCCGGACGGCTCGCGTCGCCACCGCCGCGCTCACCGCTGCTCCCGCTCGTCGAAGCGGTGCAGGAACGCCGCCATGGCGTCGCGGTTGATCGGCGACGTCGGACGGTACAGCGCGGTGCCGTCGTTGCCGACCCAGCCGGTCGCGATCTCCGTCCCGTGCAGCCACGTGATCTCCCGGTAGAACTGCGTCTGCGGCGTCACGTCCGTGAACGGTGAGACCGCCGGCGGCGTGGTGTCGGGCTCCTGCGCCATCCGGTACAGGAACGCCGCCATCGCGTCGCGGCCGATCGGCTCCAGCGGGCGGAACTCCGCCGTGCCGTCCCCGGATCCCCACCCGGTCGAGATGCCGGCCTGCGAGAGCCACACGATCTCCGTGTAGAACTGGTTCTCCGGCGTCACGTCGGTGAAGGGCGAGGCCGGGGGCAGCGCGACCTCCGGGCGCCCGGCGAGGCGGTACAGGAACGCCGCCATCGCGTCGCGCGCGATCGGTGTCAGCGGGCGGAACTCGCGGGTGCCGTCGGGGTTCTCCCACCCGGTGGTGATGCCACGCTCCGCGAGCCACGCGATGTCCGCGGCGAACTGCTGGTCGGGGGCGACGTCGACGAACTCGAGCGGCACCTGCCGCACCTGCACCGTCACCTCGGCGGTCACGGGCGCGAACGGCTCCGGCGCGAACCGGGGGCGCTCCCCGGCGGGTGCCACCGTCAGCGTCCCGGTGACGGTGCCGGTCTCCGGGAGATCGAGGACGGCGGCCAGCTCCCAGGCGGTGCCGTCGTCCGTCGCGGTCGCCTCGACCGGGACGGTGGCGCCGTCGATCTCGAGCGACGCCGAGACGGGGACGTCCCGCGCGAGCAGCTCGTCGACCGGCACGTCGCCCGGTGCGTCCGGGCGGTCGTCGGTCAGCGCGAGCGAGCCGAGGGTCACGGGGCTCGCGACGCCGGCGGTCGCGGCGACCTCCACCGTCGTGAGCTCGGGTGCGACGCGGTCCGGCCACGCCACGCTCGGCAGGCGGTCGGCCTCCGCCTTCCCCCAGGAGGTGGTGGTGCGGTCCTGCACGAGGTCGAAGGTCAGGTCGCCGGCCGCGCGCAGGTCCTCGACGTCGACCCAGGTGGCGGAGTGGTCCTCGCCGTCGAGCGCCACCGACGCGATGTAGCTCGGGGTCCGCTCCGTGGCACCCTCGGCCGCGATGGTCAGATGCCCGGAGTCGTCACCGAAGGAGACCACGGCCTCCTGCACGCGGGGGCGTTGAGCGCCATCATCCCGGAGCCCGGGACGACCGGCTGGACGCCGATCGCGGCCATGACGTACCAGGCCGAGAGCGTGCCGAGGTCGTCGTTGCCGACGCCGCCGCCCGGGGAGTCCGGGTAGAGGTTCATCGCGGCCGCCAGGACGTCGTTGACGTGCTCGGGCTCACCCGCGGCGCTGTAGAGCCAGGGGTTCATGATGGTCGGCTCGTTGCCCGGGTTGAAGCCGCGGCTCTGGTAGTACCGGCTGCCGCCGGGGTCCCACGACGACGGCCGGGCGCCCGGGCTGCTCTGCAGCGCGGGCAGGTTCACGTAGGTGTCGAGGCGGTCGAGGAAGGCCTCGGTGCCGCCCATCGCGCGCTGCAGGCCGGCGACGTCCTGGCCCGCCATCCACTGGTACTGCCACGGCACGGCCTCGTGGAAACCGGTCTGCTGGACGGGTGAGATCTCCGGCGTCGTGACGAAGGTGCCGTCGGGGCGCACGGCGTTGACCATGCCACGGAACCCACCCGTGAGCTCGACGTCGGGGTTCCACAGCCGCTGCCAGCTCTGGCCGCGGCGCAGGAACTCGCGGGCGGTCTCGTCCTCGCCCATCCGCTGCGCCGCCGCGCCGATCGCGGCGTCGGAGATGGCGAACTCCATGCTCGAGGAACCGCCGTGGCGGTACTCCTCGAACTGCTGCCCGAGACCTGGCTGCGTCTCCGGGTAGAAGGGGATGTGGCCGTTCTCGAGGTAGAACTCCGCACTCTGGCGCCCGACGCTCGCGACGCCCTCGGGCGGCGCGGTGGTCGCGTTCTCCACCAGGAAGTCCCACAGCTCGTCGTGGATGTCCTCGGGCACCGTGCCGAGCGTGAAGTTCTCGGCCAGCCACGCCGAGACGGGGTCGCCGGCCATGATGTTGGTCTCGACGTTCCCGAGGCTCCAGCGCGGCAGCCACCCGCCCTCGACGCGGTGGCGGTACATGGAGCGCACGACGTCCTGCGCCCGCTCGGGCTCGATCAGGGCGTGCAGCGTGGCCTGGGTGCGGTAGGTGTCCCAGAGCGAGAACGTCTGGTGGTAGGTCCAGCCGTCCGCGGTGTGGACCTCGCCGTCCATCCCCCGGTAGCGGCCGTCGACGTCGCTCCCGATGGTCGGGGACAGGAGCGTCTTGTAGAGCTGGGTGTAGAAGACCCGCTGCTCCTGCGGCGAGGCCGTGACGGCGATGCGGCCGAGCGCCTCGTTCCAGCGCTCGCGCGCGGCGTCGCGCACGACGTCGAAGGTGGTGCCGGCCGGGACCTCGGCCTCGCGGTTGGCGCGCGCCCCCTCGACGTCGACGAACGAGACGCCGATGCTGACCTCGAGCGTGGCGTCCTCGCGGGTGTCGAGCACGACGGCGGCGCCGTTCTGGCCGCCCGCGACCTCACCCTGCGCGCGGTCGGCCTCGTAGGTCGCCGAACCGCTCCACCCGCCGCGCGAGGTCGGGTCGCGGTCGAGCTCGAGGCTGAAGAAGTAGCGCTGCATCGCGCCGCCGCCGCAGAACCCGGAGTTGTCGATCCAGCCCTCGAGCGTGCGCGCGTCGGTCCACGCGTAGGAGCTGGCGCCCGCGTCCCGCAGCGTCTGCCCCAGGTTGAAGGAGAGGTTGGCGGTCTGCGTCGCCGGGAAGGTGTAGCGGTGGACGGCGGTGCGCTCGGACGCCGTCAGCTCGGCGGTGACCTGGTTGCCGAGCCCGACCGAGTAGTAGCCGGCCTCCGCGCTCTCCTCGCCCGTGATCGGGATGAACTGCCGCGCGGTGACCGGCTGCGGCGTCGTCGTCGGGGTCACCAGGAGCTCGCCGGCCGCCGGGCAGCCCGCGCTGTTCACGTGCCGCTGGCTGAAGCCCCACGTGCGGCGCGCGTCGAAGGAGTACGACGTCGAGGCGTAGCTGTTGGTGTTGTCCGGGCTCGGCTGCACCATCCCGAAGGGGACGGTGGCGCCCGGGTAGGCGTTGCCCTCGCTCTCGGTGCCGACGAACGGGTTCACGAGGGCGGCGAGGTTCTCCGGGGCGGGCTGCGCGGCGGCGGCGTCGGCCGGTGCGGCCGCCTGCGCGGGCTCGGCGGACGCGGCGGCGGGCAGCCCGGCGAGCAGGGCGCCGCCGAGACCGACCGAGGTGAGGACCGCGACGGCGCGGCGCGGGACGGGTCCCCGCCGGCGGCCCTCGGCGTGACGGATGTGCGGACGTGGCTGCATGGGTCCCCCTCGACATGACTGCGGTGGCATGGCTTGGAATCGATTCCAGAGCCACCGTAGAGGTGATCCAGATCTCACACAAGGGTCAGCTGCGCACGACGAGCCGGGCGTCGATCAGCTCCGCGCGGGCCGGTCCGTCCCACCCGCCGACGCGGTCCAGCAGCATGCGCGCCGCGCTGCGTCCGATCGCCGCGGGGTCCTGCGCGACGACCGTCAGCGGCGGGTCGAGGAGGTCGGCGAGCTCGAGGTCGTCGAATCCGACGTGGTCGAGCCGGGACCCGAGCCGCCGCAGGGCGCGCAGCGTGGCGACCGTGGTGCGGCTGTTGCCCGAGAACACCGCGGTGGGCGGGTGGGGCGAGGCGAGCTCGCCGCGCAGCCGGTCGAGCACGACGGCGTCGTCCGCACCGTCGTGGTAGGCCAGCAGCGCCGCGTCGTCCGCGGCGTCGACCGCGTCCTGCGCCCCGCGCCGCCGCTCGCGGGCCGTGAAGTGGCGGTCGTCGTCGAGCATCGCCACGACGCGCCGATGCCCGCGCGCGAGGAGGTGGGCGACGGCGGCGCGCGCCCCGGACCGGCTGTCCGTCATCACGCTGTCGGCCTCGAAGGTCAGCGCCGGCCGGTCGACCAGGACGACGTGCACGCCCTCGCGGGCGAGCGCCGCGATGCCGGACTCGTCCGCGTCCAGCGGCATCGTGACGACGAGCCCCTCGATCCGGCGGGAGGCGAACTCCTCCAGCAGGCGACGGCGCCGAGTCGCGGAGCCGCCCGCGGACGCGGCGAGGAGGGCCCGGTCACCGCCCTCGAGCGCGTGCTCGAGCGCCCGCTGGAGGTGGGAGTAGAACGGGTCGGCGACGTTCTCGACGAGGAGGCCGACGGTGCGCGAGCGCCCCGCGCGCAGATCGCGCGCCGCGTGGTCGCGCACGTAGCCCAGCGCCTCGATCGCGGCCCGCACCCGGTCCCGCGCCGCGTCGGAGACCGCCGTGTCGTCGTTGAGCACGCGCGAGACGGTCCCGATCCCGACGCCGGCGGCGCGGGCGACGTCCTTGACGGTGGCGCGCCGCGGGCGGGACGTCCCGGCGGCGGGACCGGTCCCGATCGCGCTCACGTCGTCACGGTCGCGGCGGGGCCTCGTCGCGGGTGGACGTCGGCGCGGCGAGGTCCTCGTGCACGGGGGCGGCGGCAGCGGGGTGGGCACGGTCGCGACCGTCGTGATCGCCGTACGACTCGTGCGACTCGCCGTCGTGCGCCTCGCCCTCGTGCGCCTCCTCGTCGGCGGCCGCGGCGCGCCGTCGCCGTCGCACCGGCACCACCTCCTCGCGCTTCTTCCGCGCGAACCGCGCCGGTGTCCCGGGCCCGTCCCAGACGGTGACGGCGCCCCAGATCGCGGCGGCGATCGGCACCGCGAGCACGGCACCGGTGATGCCGGCGGTCACGGTGCCCGCGGTCAGGGCCACGAGGATCACGAGCGGGTGCAGGCGCAGCGAGCGCGCCATGATGATCGGCTGCAGGAGGTTCCCCTCGAGCTGATTCACGCCGACCACGATGGCGACGACGATGATCGCCGCGCCCAGCCCGTCGGTGACGAGCGCGACCAGCGCCGCCAGCACCCCCGCGAGCGTCGCCCCGACGAGCGGGATGAACGCGAGCAGGAACGTGAGCACGGCCAGCGGGATCGCCAGCGGCACGCCGAGGATGGCGAGACCGATGCCGATGCCGATCGCGTCGACGGCGGCGACGGTCGCGGTCCCCCGCACGTAGCCGCCGAGGGTCTGCACCGTCTTGTCCCCGACGCGGCGGCCGCGCTCGTAGGCCTCACCCTCGAACGGGCGCAGCAGGAACTCCCAGATGCGCGGGCCGTCCTTGAGGAAGAAGAACAGCACGACAATCACGAGCACGAGGCCGGTGACGAAGTTGGCGGTGGCCGAGACGCCGGCCACGACGCCGGAGGAGAAGCCGCTCGAGGACAGCAGACCGGTGACGGTTGACTGAGCCTCCTGGATCTGCTGATCGGTGATCTCGAACGGGAGGCCGGAGAACTGGTCCTGGAGCTTCCCGATGCCCTCGACGGCGGAGTCCTGGAGGTCGCTCCACTGGCGCGCGACCGTCTCGACCACGCCCCAGACGATCCCGGCGAGCAGCGCGACCAGACCGAGCAGCGCGGTCCACGTCGCGAGGATCGAGGGCCAGCCGTGGTCGCGGAGCCACCGCACGACCGGTGAGATCGCGGACGCGAGCACCAGCGCGACCAGCACGGGGATGGCCACCAGGGTCAGCTGCGTCACGAGCAGGCCGAACACCGCGACGACCGCGAGGATCGCGAGCCACTGCAGCGCGCGCGTCCCGATCGTGCCCACGCCGTCGGACCACAGGCGCGCCACGCCCTCGCGCGGCGTCTCGGCCGTGGTGGGGCGTCGGCGGGTGGACGGGTTCGGCATCGCTACCTCCGGGACGTCTCCCGCTCGTCGGACGACGGCGGGCGGCGCCGCGGGGCGGCGCCGTCACACCTTCCCACGGAACGCGCGCACGACGGCGGATGCGCCGCCGTCCCGACGGCCGGAGTCAGCGCGGCGCGACGTCCGCCAGGAGGGCCTCGACGCGCGCGGCGATGTCGTCGCGCAGGAGCACGAGCCGCTCCAGCCCCTCGACGCCGCGCTCGGAGGGCTCGTCGAGCTCCCACCGCTCCACGGCCGGGCGCGACGCACCGGAGCGGTCGAGCTCCTCGAGGAGGGGCTCGACGTCGACCTCGCCGCCGAGCAGCACCACACGGCCGGCCTCGCCGAGGTCGGCCGCGAGCAGCTCCTTGGGGTACTCCCCGCGGCAGGTGGCGCCGACCTGCTCGACGACGGCCGCGGCCTCGGCGCTCACGTCGGGCGCCGGCGCCGTGCCCGCCGAGCGGATCTCGACGGCGGCGGGGGCGTCCCGGCGCGCCAGGGCGGCCGCGATCTGCGACTTCCCGCTGTTGCGCACGCACACGAACAGCACGACGGTGCGGTCCTGGTCACGGATGGTGGTCACGTCGCTCCTGGGGTCGGGGTGTCGTCGTCCTCGGTCGAGTCCGGGCCGAGGGTGAGGAGCTCGACGACGCGCAGCGCGGCGGGACGCACCGTGGCGGCAGCGCCCCCGCCGCCAGGCCGTCCATGACGGTCCGGGCGAGAGCGGAGGCGGCCTCGTAGCCGAAGGTCCCCGCCGATCCCGCGATCTGATGGGCGAGGGTGGTGGCGTCCTCCCGCACCGCGTCGGCCAGGGGGTCGGCACCCGCGGCGAGGAGCGTCACGAGGCGGTCGGCGCGCTCCTGGTTGCGCTCGAGGGCGCGGGAGGCGATCGCCGCCAGGAGGGCGTCCCCGTCGGGACCGAGCTCGCTCACCCCTCCAAACTAGTGCAGCCTCAGCGGTCGGCACCCCGCGCGTCGAGGAGCTCCGCGACGCGGGCCGCCAGGGTCATCGGGTCGAACGGCTTGGCGATGACGCCCAGGATGTCGAGCCCCTGCCACTCGGGCTCCTCGCCCGTCGCGGCCTTCGCCGTCATGAGCACGACGGGGACCTCCGCCGCACCCGGCACCTCGCGCAGCCGCGCGAGCGTCGTGATCCCGTCCATCCCGGGCATCATCACGTCGAGGAGGACGACGTCGGGGCGCGCGTCGCGGACGGCGTCGATCGCCGCCGGGCCGTCGCCCGCCGTCGTGACGCGCCACCCACCCACGAGCTCGAGCGCGAGCGTGGCGACCTCGCGGATGGAGTCGTCGTCGTCCACGACCATGACGTGACCGCGGGTGTCGGTCATGTCGTCCTCCGTCACGGAGAATCGGGCGAGGGGCCGGCCCGTACCGGTCGGACCCGGGGTGGCCCGACGAGGGCAACGGTAGTGGGCACGCCACGGCGGCGCATCAACGACGTCGGTCACCGCTGCTGGAGCGCACCGAACATTAGGCTCGTGCTCGTGATCACCACACGCGGACTCAGGGAACCGCAGACGATCGCGACGATCGTCACCGTCGCATGGACGCTGGGCCTCCTCGCCGTCACGCTGTCGGGCCTCGACCGCGAGACCCGCTCCGCGATCTCCCAGGTGGCGATCATCGTCACCGCTCTCGTGTCCACCGTGCTGTGCTGCCTGCGCGCGAGGCGCAGCTCCGGGCGTCGCGCGCGCGCGTGGCTCCTGCTCGGAGCCGCGGGTTTCACAGGGCTGACCGGGAACGTGCTGGCGGCGTTCACGGGTGCGGAGAACGTCTCGGAGCTGGCCCTCCTGCTGGCGCTGGTCATCGGCGTGGCCGCCCTGCGGTCGTTCCCCGACCGGGAGCTGAAGCGACCGCAGGTGCTGCGCATGCTGCTCGACGGCGTGGTGGTCGGCGGGTCGGTGCTCTTCGTCTCGGCCCTGGTCATCTTCCCCGCACTGACCACCAGCAACGGCGGCTGGGACCTGACGCGGGTCATCACGATCGCCCTGCCCGTGATGGACGCCGTCCTGGCGACGTTCGCCGTGCTGCTCATCATGCGCAGCACCGGGACGGACCGCGTACCGCTCGCGCTCGTGGGTCTGAGCTTCACGATGTACGCCGTCGCCGACCTCACCTACGCCGTCGTCGACTCCTCCGTCGGCTTCCAGTTCGGCACGGTCGCGGACCTGGGGTGGGTGGTCGGGTACGCGCTCGGTGGCATCGCGGCGTGCCACCCCGCGGGAGCCGGTCCGGCGCAGGACGCCCCCGCCACCGACGGCACCGAGCGGGAGGGTTCGGCGGTGGCGGGCACCGTCGTCACGTTCTGCCTGTTCATCGCTGCCGCTGTCGTGCAGATCCAGGAGAGCCTCGGGGCGATCTCCGGGCTCGCCGTCGCGCTCTGGTTCATCGTGATCGGCGCGGTCGCGCTCCGCCAGATCTCCCTCGTCGTCACGAACGAGCGCCTGCGACGGCGGCTCGAGATCCGCGTGCAGGAGCGCACCCAGGAGCTCGCCGACCTCACGCGCACGACGCAGCTCACGCTGACCTCCGTCGGCGAGGGCATCTACGGCGTCGATCCCGACGGCATCGTGACCTTCGTGAACCCGGCGGGCGCCCGCACCCTGGGGATGCGCTCCGAGTCGCTCGTCGGGCGGCACGCCCACGACGAGCTGCACGCCGCCCGCGAGGACGGCACACCCTTCCCGTACTCGGGCTGCTACATCCACGAGGCCGTCACCCAGGGCGTGACGATCAACTCCGAGGAGGACTTCTACCGCCGGGCGGACGGGGCGCTGGTTCCCGTCGAGGTCACGGCCAGCCCCGTGATCGACGACGGTCACGTCACCGGGGCCGTGGTCGTCTTCCGCGACGTCACGCAGCGCCGCGAGATCGATCGCATGAAGAGCGAGTTTCTCTCGGTCATCAGCCACGAGCTGCGGACCCCGCTGACCTCGATCAAGGGGGCGATCGGCCTGGTGGCCGGCGGCGCCACGGGCGAGGTCGCCCCGGAGTCCGCACGACTGCTCGGCATCGCGGGCGGCAGCGTGGACCGGTTGACGCGCCTCATCAACGACATCCTCGAGGTCGAGCGTCTGGGGTCCGGTGCCGACCCCTCGAGCTGGTCGACGTCCCCCTCGAGCAGGTCGTCCGGGCCGCGGTCGACCAGACCGAGGCGCTCGCGACCCAGTCCGGGATCGCACTCGTGGTCGGTGACGTCCCCGGCACCGTGAACGCCGACGTCGACCGGATCGTGCAGACGCTCGTGAACCTGCTCGGGAACGCCGTCAAGTTCACGGGCACCGGTGGGCGCGTGGACGTGTCCGCGAGACCCGCGGGGATGTTCTTCGAGGTCGCCGTCCGGGACACGGGGCGCGGCATCCCCGCCGACCGGCTCGAGTCGATCTTCGGGCGCTTCGAGCAGGTCGACTCCTCCGATGCGCGCGAGAAGGGTGGAACCGGACTCGGTCTCGCGATATCGCGCGGCATCGTCTCGCGGCACGGCGGGAGGATCTGGGCCGAGTCGGAACCGGGGGTGGGCTCCACGTTCCTCTTCACGCTCCGCAGCGCCGACGCGGGTGCGGACACCGCCGACAAGCCCCCGTCGTCGACCCGCGTGGGATGACGGCCCACCTCCCGGCGGGCCCTACGATCGCAGGGTGCCGAACGAAGATTTGACGACACCTTCACCTTTCCCTGTGATCCGTGTGAGCGCCGGTGCAGGGTCGGGTCGGACGCCGCTGTCGGCCTTCGACGCCGCGCTGCGCGAGGCGGGTGTCGCTGACTTCAACCTGGTGCGGCTCAGCTCGGTCATCCCCCCGAACTCGCTCGTGGAGACCGTCGCGGGGACCGACCAGATCGTCGGGGACCACGGCGACCTCCTCTTCTGCGTGTACGCGGAGGCCCACGCCGAGCTGCCCTCCCACGAGGCCTGGGCCGGTGTGGCCTGGGCACTGGCGGACGACGGTTCGGGCGGGGGCCTCTTCGTCGAGCACGAGGGCCCCTCGCGCGAGCAGGTGGAGCGCGACCTGCAGTCCAGCCTCGACGACCTGATCGTCGGGCGCGGGGGCGGCTACCACCCGGCGGGCACGCTGATGACCAGCGCCGTCTGCGAGACCGAGCCGGTCTGCGCCCTGGTGGTGGCCACCTACCGTGCGCAGGGCTGGTCGTGACGGGCCGCACCGCCGTCAGCACCGTCCGACACCTCGGGCCCGACGACGTCGAGGCGTGGTGGCCCGTGTACGAGGCAGCGTTCGCGCCGATGGCGACGCGGGCGGCGGCTCGCCACCTCCTCACCCGGGACGAGTTCGCCGAGGAGATGGGCGACGACCGCATCCTCAAGCTCCTCGCGCGGGACGAGGGGCGCGCCGTCGCCATGACCACGATCGCCACGGACGTCTCGGCCGTCCCGTGGATCAGCCCGGACTACTACCGTGCCAAGCATCCCGAGGCGCTCGCGAGGAACGCTCTCTGGTACGTCGGGTACACCCTCGCGCACCCGTCGGAACGTCGGACGACCGCGTTCGTCGACATGCTCGACGCACTCATCGACATGCTCGCGGACGGACGCGTCACGGTCGGGTACGACGTGTCCCGGTTCAACGACCTCTCGCACCACTTCGCCGACCACCTGTTCCGGCGGGCGCGGCGCGTGAGCGACCTCACCGCCGACGAGGTCGACGTGCAGACCTACTACACCGCCACGTTCTCCCGCCGTCGCTGAGGGTCCGACCCCGGGAGGAGGGGCCCGCCCGTCCGCGGGCGCACGCCGTCGCGCGGGACGCCGACCGTGGCCCGACGCGGCGGGGCCCCCGGGCGCGCAGGCTCGAGGCATGACCACTCCACGCACGCTCGAGGCGCGCGCCCTGCACCGGACCTACGGCACGCGCGAGTCCACCACCACCGCCCTCGCGGGCGTCGACCTGACGCTCGCGGCCGGGTCGTCGCTCGCCGTCACCGGCCCCTCCGGATCCGGCAAGACCACGCTGCTCCACCTGCTGGCCGGCGTCCTCGCGCCGACGTCGGGCGAGGTCGTCTGGGACGGCCGCCCGCTCAGCACGATGCGCGACCGCGAGCGCACGGCGCTGCGCCGCACCGCGTTCGGCTTCGTCTTCCAGCAGGGACAGCTGCTCCCGGAGCTCCCCGCGCAGGAGAACGTGGCGCTCCCGCTGCTGCTCGCGGGCCGCAGCCGCTCCGAGGCGGTCGGTCGCGCCCGCCAGTGGCTCACGCACCTCGGGCTGGCGGGGATGGAGGCGCGCCGCCCGGGTGAGCTGTCCGGCGGCCAGGCGCAGCGCGTCGCGATCGCGCGGGCGCTGGTGGGGGCTCCCGGCGTGATCTTCGCCGACGAGCCGACCGGCGCGCTCGACCGCGGCACCGGCTGGGAGGTCATGCGGGCGCTCACGACGGCGGCGCGCGCCCAGGGTGCGGCGCTCGTCGTCGTGACCCACGACCCCGAGGTGGCGCGGTGGTGCAGCCGCACGGTGGAGATGCGCGACGGCCGCATCGTGCGCGAGCTCGCTCAGGTGGCGTCGTGACCACGCTGCGGCTCTGGCTCCTCCTGCGCCGGCGGACGGCGTCGGGCCCGCGCGACCCCGCGCGCCTGACCAGCGCGCTCGCCGTCGTCGCGTTCGGCGTGACGACGGCGGTCGCGCTCGTCGTCGTCGGCGGCCTGACCGCGTTCGTGCAGCGGCAGCTGACCGGCACGGGCGGGGACGAGAGCGGTGCCTACGTCGTGCTCGCCGCGTTCGCCACCCTGCTGCTGCTCGTGCCGCTGTCGACCCTCGGCGGCGCCGCGGCACGACTGGCGGTCGCGCGGCGCGACGCCCGCCTGGCCACCCTGCGCCTCGTCGGTGCGAGCACCGGGCGGGTCGCCACGCTGACGGTGCTGGACGCGGCCGTCCAGGCGCTGACCGGTGCGCTGGCGGGGGTCGCGGGCTACCTCGCGCTGCTGCCGCTCGTCGCCCGCCTGCGGTTCCAGGGCCGCGCGTTCGAGGTGGGCGAGCTGTGGGTGGGGGTGCCCGGGCTGGCCGCGGCGATCGTCGCCGTCGTCCTCGTCGCACTCGCCTCGGCGACCTCGAGCCTCGGGCGCGTCGCGATCTCGCCGCTCGGGGTGGCCGCGCGCACCACCCCGCCGGGGATGCGCGCCGCCCGGCTGATCGCCCTCGTCCTCGCCGCCGTCGGTGCGGCATCGGTGAGCTCGGCGCTGGCGGGGGCGCCGGCCGCCGTCGGGATCGCCGTCACGATGCTCCTCGTGGCCGGCGGCATGGCGACGCTGAACCTCGTGGGTCCGTTCGTGCTCGGCCTCGTCGGGCGGGTGACGGCGGCGCGCGCCCGCAGCGCCGCGACGCTCCTGGCGGGGCGGCGGATCGCGGACGACCCCGGACCGCGTGGCGCAGCGTCGGCGGCGTCGCGCTCGCGACGTTCATCGCGGGGATCACGGCCGTCGCGGCGCTGCTGACGCCCACCGACGGGGGCGATCCGGCGGCGGACGCGCTGGCGCACGACGTCGGGACCGGCGGCCTCCTCACGCTCGCGATCGCGGGCCTGCTCGCCGCCGTCTCGACCGGGGTGCTGCAGGCCGGGCGGGTCATCGACCAGCGGCGCACGTACCGCGACCTCGCGCTCGTGGGGACCGACGCCCGCACGCTCGACGCCGCGCGGTTCCGCGAGACGCTCGTGCCGCTGCTGGTCGCGACCGGGACGGCCGCCGGGTCGATGCTGCTGATCCTCGGGCCGCTGGTGGGGGTGGGGACGTTCGCGGACCCGACCGTGCTCGTGCGGTACGTCCTGAGCGTGGCGGCGGCCGCCGGGCTGGTGCTGCTGGGGGCCGCGGCGAGCACGCCGGTGGCGCGGGCGGTGGTGGCGGGGGCGCGCTGAGCACCGGCGCGGCGCACCGTCGGGACACCGGCGGACCCGGGGACCGGACAGCTCACCCGTCCCGGGTTGGCGACCGATAGCCTCGGACCACACCTCGACCAGGGACCAGACATGAGCAACGACGGCCGCACGCCGCACCCCCGAACGACGACGCGCAGCACGACCCCGCGTCCGGCGCGACCCCGGCACCCGGGACCGATGGCGGATCGCAGGGTCCCGGCACCGCCTACGACGGGTGGGGTGCGCCCGCGGGATCGTCGGGCGCGACACCACCCGCGGCTCCGGCGGGGTCGTGGGGTGCCCCGGCCGACCAGGGTGGCTGGTCGCAGGGCTCCGCACCGCAGCACGGTCAGCCCTCCGGCCAGGCCCGGCCCGGCGGTGAGCAGTGGGGCCAGGCGCAGGGCGGTCAGCAGTACGGCGGTCAGCAGCACGGGGGCCAGCAGTACGGCCAGTCGCAGCCCGGTCAGTACGGATCCCAGCCGCAGGCGGGTCAGTACGGCGGTCAGCCGACCTACGACCAGCAGCCCGCCACCCAGCAGTACGGCCAGCCCGCCTACGGCGCTGCGCAGCCGGGCGGGGACCCGGCCCAGCCGTACCGGACCTTGCCCTTCGGCGGACCCGGCGGCCCCGGTGGCCCGAACGGCCCCGGCGGGTCCGGCGGCTCCCGGAAGCTCCCGCTCGCGGCGATCATCGGCATCGTCGTCGGGGTCGTGGCGCTGATCGTCGTGGTCTCTCTGCTCCTCGTGCTCGGCGGAGGCTCGGACGACGACGACGCCGAGCCGACCTCGACCGGCACGGGCACGGAGGCCGAGGCCGCGGGTGACGTCCCCGAGGAGATCGTCCAGACCTTCCTCGACGCCATCGCCGCGGGCGACGCCCAGACGGCCCTCGATCTCGTCGACTCCTCCACCGGCCTCGACGAGACCCTGCTGACCGACGAGGTGCTCGCCGCGTCGGCCGCGATCGCGCCGATCACCGACATCGTCGTGACCCCGCCGACGGACGACAACCCCTACGGCGTGGAGGTGGAGGTCGCCTACCAGCTCGGCGACACCCCCGTCAGCACGACCGTGCGACTCACGGGCGACGGCGACGGCGCCTACACCCTCACCTCGGCGGGCGGGTCGGTGTACGTGCCCGGCAGCGTCTCCGGCGTCGACGTCACCGTGAACGGCGTGCCCGTGACCGCGGGCGAGGACTACGACGCCTTCATCGGCACCTACGAGATCGCCACGACCTCGACCGTCTTCGGCATCACCGGCGAGACGCAGGCCGCGATCACCGAGCGGTTCGAGTCCGCATCCTTCAGCGGTCTCACCGTGGACCTGACCGAGGAGTCCGTCGCGGCCTTCCACGAGTCGGTGCGCGCCGCCGTCGACGAGTGCCTCGCCTCGACCACGCTCGAGGCCGGGTGCGGCCTGGCGGTCCCGGCCACCCTCAGCGACGGCACCCAGCTCACCGACGGCACCCTGACCCGCACGCTCTCGGGCGACGCCGAGCTGCGGATCGGCGACCTCGACCCCACGGCCGGCTACGACAACCCGAACTTCGTGCGCGGCCGCTCGATCGGCGGGGTCTCGACGACCGCCGAGTGCACGAAGGACGGCCAGGTCGGGACGTGCGACGTCCTGTTCGGCCCGAGCCTCGGCGCCCCGACCGTCGACTTCTCCACGGAACCGAGGACCGTCGTCTGGAACTGACGCACCCGAGCACCCCCGCCGCGCCCCCGGCGGGGGTGGGGGCACGATGACGTCGCTGGTCCGCCGGATCGACGACGCCGCGCGGCGCAACCCGTGGGCCGTCTGGCTCGCTGGCTGCTCGGTGTACTTCCTCGCCCTCCTGCACCGCTCCTCGCTCGGGGTGGCCGGACCGGCCGCCGTCGAGCGCCTGGACATCTCCGCGGCGCAGCTCGGCACGTTCGTCACCGTCCAGCTCGGCATCTACGCCGCGATGCAGGTGCCGGCCGGCCTGCTCATCGACCGCCTCGGCCCGCGCCGCGTGCTGCTCGTCGCCGCTCTGGTGATGGCGAGCGGTCAGGTCGCGTTCGCCTTCGCCGACTCCTACGGCCTCGCGCTCGGGGCGAGGGCGCTGCTCGGCCTCGGGGACTCCGCCGTCTACCTCTCGTGCCTGCGGCTGGTCGCGGAGTGGTTCCCGCAGCGGCGCTACGCCGTCCTGACGATGTGGACCGGCCTGTTCGGGATGGCCGGCAACCTCGTGGCGACCGTGCCCCTGACCTGGGCCCTGGGCGAGCTCGGCTGGGTGCGGACGTTCCTCCTCACCGGCCTGACCTCGCTCGCCGCGACGGTGCTGCTGCTGCGCCCGGCCGTCACCGCGCCGTTCCGCAGCGCGGAGGCGCACCGCGCCGAGGTGGCCGACGACGTCGCGCACCACCGGCCGCGCCGCTTCGCCGGCGTGGTCGACGACGTGCGCTCCGCGTGGCGCGGCACCGAGCTCGGCCGCGGCACCCAGGTGGGGTTCTGGACGCACCAGGCGACGATGGCGGGCGGGACCGTCCTCGCGATGGTGTGGGGCTTCCCGTACCTCACCGACGCGCTCGGCTACACCCCCGACGCCGCCGCCGGCACCCTGTCGCTGTTCATCGTCGCCACCCTCGCCTTCAGCTTCCTCATCGGACCGCTCGCCGGGCGGCGCCGCGGCTGGCGCATGCCCATCGCGATCGTCACGTCGAGCGCGGGCATCGCGGCCCTGCTGACGCTGGTGGCCTGGCCGGGCGGGCCGCCGCGGTGGGCGGTGACCCTCGCGTTCCTCGTCCTGGCGGCCGGCGGTCCCGCCTCGCAGGTCGGTTTCCACCTGGCACGCGACTACAACCCGCGCCGCCGGATCTCGACGGCGACCGGCCTCGTCAACATCGGCGGGTTCTCCGCGGCGATGGTGGGCGCGGTCGTCGTCGGGCTGATCCTGGACGTGCTGGCGCCGGACGGCTCGCCGTCGCCGACGGACTACCGCTGGGCGCTGAGCGCGATCGTGGTCATCTCGACCTTCTCGACGTGCGCGATGGTGCTCTCGCTGCTGCGCCTGCGGCGGCTCGCCCTCGGGCGGATCGCCGCGGGCGAGGAGGTGGCGCTGCCCGTCGTCGCCCACTGGTGGGACGTGCGCGAGCGCCGCTCCCGGGGGTGACGACGGCGCGCGTCAGGCGGTAGCGCCCACCCGGGCGCGGGGGTAGGACAGGCGACGCAGCAGCACCTCCGCCGGACCGCGCCGACCGGCGCGCTCGAGCGCGCACGCGCCGACGAGGATGACGAGCCAGACGGCGACGGCGATCGCCGCCGCACCCGCCGACCCGAGGTGCGCGCCGAGCCCCAGACCCCACGCGCTGAGCAGCGGCGCGACGAGCACGGACTGCGCGAGGTAGCAGCTCAGGGATCGCTTGCCGACGGCCTGCAGCGCCCACACGACCCGCCCGGGCGCGCGACCCCTCCGTTGGATGCGCACGGTGAGCAGGCCGAACAGGGCGACGTACCCGAGCCCCGCGCACATGCCCGTGACCGTCTGCAGCATCACGAAGCCCAGGTCCGCCGTCTCGGGCACACCCCACAGGTCGAGGTGCTGCGCGGCGGTGGCGGCGCCCCCGTCCAGCCGATCGCGAGCCCGACCACGGCCGTGCGGCGCAGCAGCGGCAGGTGCCGCTCGGGCTCCTCGAGCACGCGGTGGCGCGCCGCCAGGATGCCGACCAGGATCACGACCGGGATGACGCCGGACAGGAACACCTGCGAGGGCACGGCGACCACCCACATGAGGGAGCGGTCGACGATCGAGGCGAGGTAGCCGGGTTCGGCGACCCCGGTCTCGATGGGGTCCTCGACGGATCCACCGGCCGCGAAGAGGTCGGTGTCGGCGAGGGCGATCGAGACGGCGAGCGTCAGCGCCGACACCACCGTCAGCAGGCCGGCGATCACGATCGCCCAGATGCGGAGCACGGCGCTCGCGCGGTCGATGAACAGGGCCACGAGGATGACGCCGGCCAGCCCGTAGGCACCCAGCACGTCGCCGGACCACAGCAGCACGGCGTGCACCGCCCCGAACGCCACGAGCCACCAGTTCCGGCGTCGTAGGAGTCGGCGGGCGGCGCGGTGCTCGGTGCCGGCCGCCGCCTGGCGCGTGTAGAGCTGCCAGATGCCGTAGCCGAACAGCGCGGCGAACATCGGGTAGGAGCGCGCGTCGACGGCCACCAGCATCACGGTCTGGACCACGCGGTCGATCACGGAACCGTCGACCGGGTGCTCCGAGATGTCGCGCTTCGTGGCCGCGTACAGGTACCAGGGGATGTTCGCCAGCACGATCAGCAGCAGCATCGTGCCGCGGGCGAGGTCGGGTGCCAGGCTCCGGCCCGTCATGGCGGTCGGGCCTGCGGCCCCGGTCGGGGGTGCGGCGGCCGGGGCGGCGACCGGCGGGGCGACCGGCGGCGTCGCCATCGGTGGCATCCGCGGCATCGGGGGCGTCTGCGGTGGCTGCGCGCTCGTCATTGCCACCACCCTAGGGAGGTTCGACCGCGCGTGGGGCCCGGGGACCGCCCAGCGACCTGACACCGCACCGCCCCGCGCGGCCTGGCAGGCTGTGGCCGTGACGCCCCACGACCCCGACCGTCCCGCCGAGCCGTTCGCCTCGCCGTACGGCCCGCCGCCCTCGTGGCAGCCGCCGCCCGCGCCGCCGAGCGGCGCCCCGTGGGCGCTCGGCGTCCTCGCGCTCGTGCCGATCCCGTTCCTCGCGCAGGTGGGTTCCGGGATCGTGATGGCCGGGGTCGGCCGGAGCCGGCGCCGCTACGGCGGCGTCGACGCGGTCAACGGCCGGCACGCCGCCAACTGGGGACTGACCTACGCGCTCCTGACCGTGCTGCTCGTGGCGGGGCACTTCGTGCTGCTGTTCCTCGCCACGCGCGAGGGACCCGTCGACGGCTTCTTCCCGCTCGGCATCCTCATGACGCTGTGGCTGCTGATCAGCCTGGCGCACGTCGTCGTCTGCATCGTCGGTGGCGTCCGCGCCGGGGCCGGCCGGGAGTTCCGCGTCCCCGCGCTGCCGTTCTTCCGGGACTGACGTCGCCCCCGAGGAGCGAACGACGGCGTGCGTGGCCGTCCTCACGCGCCCTCGCCCCGGGCCCGCGGCCTCGGCTACCGTTCGGGTGACCCCTCCCGAGACGGACGCCACCATGCCCTCGCCCTCCCCCACGCCTGACGCCGTGACACCGCTGCCGGCCGCACCGGACGTGCCCCGCCGTCGTCCCGTGCTGCGCGCGGTCGCGGGCGCGGGCGTGCTGGCCGTCCTCGTGGGCGGGACCGGCGCCGTCGTCGTGAGCGAGCTGGGCCGCACCCCGGCCGTGGCGGCAGCCGACACGGCCACCCACGTCGCGAGCGCCGACGTCCCCCTCGTGAACCTCGACCTCGCCGCCACCGACCTCGTGCACGTCACCCCGGCCTCGCGCAGCCAGGCCCGTGCGGCGCTGAGCGACGCGCCCGGGGTGAGCCTCGCCGTCGTGGTGGACGGCGGGACGCGCGAGATCACGACGGCGGCCCCCACCCTCGCCGACGCCCTCGCCGAGGCGGGGGTCGAGCTCGGGTGGGACGACACCGTCTCCGCCGACCTCGCGGCGGCACCCGAGGCGGGTGCCGTGGTCACCGTCGAGCGCGGCACCACGCGCTACGAGACGCGGGACGAGGCGGTCCCGCACGCCGTCGAGCAGCGCGAGACCGACGAGCTGCCGCTCGGCGAGACCCGGGTGGTCACCGAGGGTGTCGACGGCGTCGCCCGCACCACGAGCGAGGTCACGCTCGCGGGCGAGACCGAGGTCGCGCGGGCCACGCTGCTGTCCACGCAGGTCACCGCGCCCGTGACGGAGGTCGTGGAGGTCGGGACGAACGAGCTGCCGACCTCGGTGAAGCTGTACACGCTGCGCCAGTTCATGAGCGCCGGCGTCGTGAACTGGGGCGGCTACCGGTTCACGTACTACTCGCAAGCGGTGCTGCCGGGCGGGGGCCTGAGCATCCCCGGCCGGCACGTGAACGCGGACGGCTACGTGGCCGACGCCGACGGCTACATCGTGCTGGCGAACGACTCCCCTCGCGGCTCGGTCATCGACACGCCCTTCGGCCACCAGGGCAAGGTCTACGACCGGGGCACGAACGGCAACCACTACGACGTCTACACGCAGTAGGGGCGCCGCCGGCTACGCGCTCGCGAGCGCCGCGCGCAGCAGACCCACCGCCGTCGTGCGCCACCGCGGCCGCATCGCGTAGACGCCCGCGAGCCGCAGACGGGCCGCCACGAGGTGCGCCGGCACCCGTGCGAGCGTGCCGGGAGCCGGAGCCGCGGCGCCGAGCAGCGCCTCCTCCGCGCGGGCCCGACGACGCGGGGTCAGCAGTCCCTGGCGCTCGCGCAGGTCGAGGTGCGCGAGCAGGTTCGCGAGGTCGAGCGCGCTCTCGCCGCGCGCAAGGGTGTCGAGGTCGAGGAGGCCGAGCCCGCCGTCGGGGGCGACGAGCACCTGCGCCTCGTGCAGGTCGCGGTGCAGCACGCCACGCGGGCCGGGCGGGTCCGTCAGGAGCGGCGCGAGCGCGTCGCGGACGACGTCGTCGCCGACGGCGGGCAGCAGCCCCCAGGCACGCACCGGGTCGAGCCAGGCGAGGGTCGTGGCGTGCTCGGCTGCGGCGTCGTGGCCGGGAAGCTCGAGGAGCGCAGGGGTGCCGGGGTGCGGCGCCGGGCCGGTGCCGTCGGTGCCCTCGGCCTCGCCGCCCACGGTCCCGTGCGCCGCCAGCGTCGCAAGCACGCGCCCGACGCCGGACCACGCCGCCGCGAGCGCCTCCTCGTCGGCGGTCTCGTCCCGACCGAGTGCCAGCAGGGTCAGACCGGGCAGCGGCGCGGTGGCGAGCGCGTCGTCGGTCGACCACAGCAGTCGCGGGTGCGCGCGGCGCCGTCGAGGAGGCCGGCGAGCGCGTGGTGCCGTCGCGCGGCGTCGGCGGCGCGACCGCGCCGCGTCACCTTGACGAACGGT
Organism: Litorihabitans aurantiacus; assembly: GCF_030161595.1. Classification (NCBI taxonomy): domain Bacteria; kingdom Bacillati; phylum Actinomycetota; class Actinomycetes; order Micrococcales; family Beutenbergiaceae; genus Litorihabitans; species Litorihabitans aurantiacus. Next base: position 353 of record NZ_BSUM01000001.1, on the reverse strand, counting down.
GCGTCGGGACCGCTGCCGCGCAGCACGGCGCGGCGGCCTGGCCGGTGCACCACGACCTTCTCGCCGAGCGCCAGCCGGTCCGCGAGGGCAGGCAGGCGCGCGTCGACGCCGCGAGGGTGGACGGTGACACGGGCGGCGCCGTCGTCGAGCTGCACCTCGGCGCCCCGGCGCGAGCCGTCGGCGGCCGCGAGCTCGAGCAGGGCTCGACCCGGGCCGCGCGGCCAGCCGCGCAGCACCTCGTGCGCGACGCCGTCGACGACGACGTGGTCGGGGGGCACGCCGCACGTGGACGACGACGACGGCGACGACGACGGCGACGGTGGCAGCGGCGCCGGCCGCGCGGCGTGCGCGCG